>JARKPO010000005.1 GCA_029975215.1 Levilinea sp. | reverse complement strand
TCTTCCAACTCAGCCTCCGGCAGCGGGAGGTCCTCCGACACCGGCTCGTTCAGCGTCTCAATGAACGCCATCAAGGTGATTTCTTCGGCAGGCACTGGCACAGTCACCGGCGCCGCCGACTCAAGGGCTGTTGGGCTGGCTTCCTCTGCGCTCCATTCGCTGTTCAGCTCTTCCGGCACATCAGGCGCTTCCAGGCCCGCCGCTCCATCCGCCTCGGCTGCTTTTTCCCAGGCAGATTCGCCCAGCAGCTGTTCCAAGGGGCCGGTATCGGGCTTTTTTGGCGGGGGTGGGGGGTTCCAATCCAGCACAGCGGGCGGCAGCTCTGGTTCCCAGCCGGGCATGGCGGAGCCGCTCTCCTCCGGGTCCGGGGATGGCAGATCCGAAAGCAGCTCCGCCAGGCTGATCTGTTCCGCCTCGGTCAGGGGCAAATCTTCGCCTTCAACTTCCGGCAGCCGTTCTAAAAAGGATTCTGAAGCAACAGGGGGTTCTTCCACCGCCAAAATCTGCGCAGCGGGGGGTGGGCTGGGCAGCCCTTCAATCAACCGCCGCACTTGCTGACGGGCATACGTCAGGGGTGTGCCGGGTTCAAACAAAACCGCCAGCAGCACATCCGCCACAATTGGGCTGGCGTAAAGAAAATGAGCCTGGGTGCGCTCCGGCAGATACAGGTGGCGGGCCAGATCGCGGCGGGTTTCGCGGTTCCATTGGCGCTGCAAGAGGCGGGCAATCTCCTGCCCCTCAGCCAGCGCCACTCCCGCCGAACAGGCCAGGCAGCGCCCCGGCTGCGCCACCACCAACCCCTGAGCAGTGGTCTGCAACAGCAGCGAGGCAAAGCGCGTCTCGCGCAGCCCCTCTTCCTCCAGCCAGGCCAGGTCTGCCGGAAGAACCGCCCGCGGCGGCAGGGTATGTTCTGCGTCCACCAGGCTGAGAATGCGGTAGCGCGTCTCTTCAGGGGATAATGTGCGGGGCAGCAGGGTGTGGGGGGGCAGATCGTCCAGAAAAACACCGGCGTTGCGCGCCTCCAGGATCACGAACTGCATCTCCGGCTGCTGTTCCTGTAAGATTTGCGCCAGGCTGCCCAAAGTGAAATCAATCAGATCCGAATCCAAAACAGCCAGACAAAAGGCGGTCTGGCTGGCCGCAGCCAGGGCTTCATTCCCCGTCTGCGCTGCAACCACCTGGAACCGTTCGCCGTCATCCAACTGTTCTCGAAGCAGGTCTCCCAGGGTCGCGTACGGACTGGCCACCAAGATATTTCTGGGCATGATAAAAGTGTATCACGGCTCAATTTTCGAGGCAAGCCCAAGGGCTTGGGCAACGTCCCCCGCCGCCGGACAGCCGGCCGCGCCGCAACCAGACATTTTTGGTATAATTCCGACATCATGAAAAGAACTTATACCCGCCGTGAATTTATCAAGCTGGCCGCCCTCAGTTTGGGCAGCCTGGCTTTTCGTCCCTTCGCCCCCCAAAAGGCTGGGAACGAGACGGGGTTCGTTGTGCGTGTCGCCGCCGCATCGGTGAGCGTGTATGCCCAGCCCGACGACACCAGCCGCATTGTCCAGCAGCGCTACCGCGATGAGTTGGTGAATGTGTACTATGAGGTCATCTCTGAAAAAGGCCCCGGCTACAATCCGGTGTGGTACCGTGTGTGGGGCGGCTATATGCACTCGGCCCGCCTGCAAACCGTGCGCGAACAGCTCAATCCGGTGGTCGAGCGCATCCCCGCCGGAGGGCTGCTGGCTGAAGTCAGCGTGCCCTTCACCCAGGCTTACATGCCCGGGCCGCGCGACACCTGGACCGAAGTCTACCGCCTGTACTGCGATTCCCTGCACTGGGTCATCGCCCTGGATGAAGGCCCCGACGGCGGCCCCTGGTATCGTCTCAAAGACGAATTAAACGACGCAGAATACCACGTGCCTGCCGAACATCTGCGCATCGTACGCCCCGAAGAAATGTCGCCCCTGGCAGTGGACGTTCCGCCGGAGAAGAAGCGCATTGAGGTTTCCATTGAAAAGCAGATGATGTGGGCCTACGAAGACGACCGGCTGGTCTTCAGCACGAAAGTATCCACCGGCGTGCTCAAACGTGACCGCTCGATCAACGGCATCCCCACCGCCACGCCCACCGGAGAATTCCGCGTGATCTCCAAAATGCCGTCCAAGCACATGGGCGGAGGCCAACTCACCAACGACCTGGAAGCCTACGTTCTGCCGGGCGTACCCTGGACAACCTTTTTCGACGGCACGGGGGTGGCCTTCCACGGCACTTACTGGCACACCAATTACGGCATGACCATGAGCCGCGGGTGTGTGAACCTGCGTCCCGAAGAAGCCCGCTGGGTTTTTCGCTGGACCACGCCCGTCACCGAATACGGCGAGGTGGAAAAACGCGGCTACGGAACCCGCGTCATCGTCACCTGATCTGCCGCCCGGTCAACATTTGTTTCAGGAAGAGGATCCCACCATGGATTTAAACTGCGACCTGGGAGAAAGCTTCGGAGCCTATCAACTCGGCAATGACGAAGCTATGATGCCTTTAATCACCTCGGCCAACATCGCTTGCGGTCTGCACGCGGGCGACCCCGTGGTCATGCAGCGCACGGTGCAGATGGCAGCCCAGCAAGGCGTGCGCATTGGGGCGCACCCCGGCTACCCTGACCTGCAAGGCTTTGGCCGCCGCAACCTGGACCTTACCCTGGAAGAAGCCGCCGCCTTCACCCTTTACCAACTGGGAGCGCTGGCCGCCTTTGCCCGCCTGGTGGGGGCCGATATAACCCATGTCAAACCGCACGGCGCGCTCTATAACCAGGCCGCCCGCGACGCCTCTCTGGCCGCAGCCATTGCCCGTGCCACCGCCAAATTCAGCCGCTCACTGGTGCTGGTGGGGCTGGCCGGTTCGCGCTTGCTCAGCGCCGGCCTGGATGCAGGTCTGCGCGTGGCTGGCGAAGGCTTCCCCGACCGCGCTTACGAGCCGGACGGCAGCCTGCGTTCACGCCGCCTGCCAGGGGCCCTTTTGGAGGATCCCGCCGATATCGCCGCCCAGGCCATCCGCCTGTCGCGCGAAGGGGTGCGTGTGGAAACCGGCGGCGAGCCGCGCTATTGGATGGTAGAAACCCTGTGTCTGCACGGAGACCATCCCCGCGCGGTGGAAAACGCCCGCGTGGTGCGCGCCGCCCTCAAACAGGCCGGGGTCTTGATTCAGCCCCTGTCTTAACCCCCAATTTCGCTCATCGTACGGTTGAGGGCCACCTCCCCCTGGGCCAGGCCGTGACCCCAGGGTTTGCGCCATACTCCGTCCAGGATCAACTGGCGCAGTTCGTCTATGCCCGCCCCCGCGCGCAGCGGGGTGAGCAGATCCACCTCTTTTTCCCGCAGCAAACACAGGCGCAGCTTGCCGTCCGCGGTCAGCCGCGCCCGCGTGCAGGCCGCGCAGAACGGCGCGCTGACCGATGAGATAAAACCCACCTGTCCAGCCGCCCCCCGCAGGCGAAAAACACGCGCTTCCCCATCCAGCTTGCCGTCGTTCTCCGGCTGCAAGGGGCCGTGTGCGGCCTCAATCCGCTCCGCGATCTCCTCGGCGCGTACCACATGGTTCAATTGGGTGTCCGTCTCCCCCGCAAACGGCATCATTTCGATAAAACGCACCTGCCAGGGGTGCGTCAGGGTCAGGCCCGCCAGATCGGGGACGTCAGCTTCGTTGTACCCGCGCACCACCACCGCGTTCAGCTTCAGCGGGGTCAGTCCGGCCTGCTCCGCCGCCAAAATCCCCTCCCATACCTGATCCAGGGATCCCCAGCGGGTCAGCTGGTGAAAACGCTGCGGGTTGAGGGTGTCCAGGCTGATGTTCACGCGCTGCAGCCCAGCGGTTTTCAGCGGCTGGGCCAGTCTGCCCAGCAGCACCCCGTTGGTGGTCATGCTCACCGCGCGGATGCCCGGGGTGGTGGTGATGGCCTGCACCAGGGGCACAATCTGCGCGCGCACGGTCGGCTCGCCCCCGGTCAGACGCAGCTTGTCAAACCCCAGGCTGGCGAACAGGCGCACCAGCAGCAAAAGCTCATCATCCTGAAGCATTTCCGCGTTGGGGCGAAAGGTCATATCCTCCGGCATGCAGTAGCGGCAGCGCAAATTGCAGTGGTCGGTCAGGCTGATGCGAAGGTAATGGATATGGCGGCCAAAACGGTCGAAGGACATGCGCGCCTCGATATATTCAGAGTAAATAACTCCAATTATATCACGGGCACAAACAAACGCCCCGCCGGTGAGGGCGGGGCGTTAAACGGGGGGAGAACCTACCTATAAAGAATTTCCGCAGTAAGGGCAGTGGCTCCATCCCTCCTGCGCCGGTTTGCCGCACTGCCCGCAAACGGCTGTGGGAACGCTTTCCGCTGGCGTCGGGGGCGGGGTCGGGGCTGAGATAATCTCAGGCTGCCGACCGCGCCGCACCAGGGCAACCACACCCCAGGCCACCAGCCCCAGCAGGGCCAGCGGGAACACCAGACGGCCCAGCAGGAACAGGCCGCCCAACACGCCCCAGGCGCCCATGCGGCTGTTCATCATCCAAGGGTTATAGGTATCGTGCATACCGCCGCGGTCAAAGTCGCGCGGCCCGTCAAACCCTGGACGGCCCCAGTCGCGGTCCATCATGGGATGTCCCCAAGACGGCCCAACGAAACTGCTCATCCGCTGCCAGCGCGTGCCCATGCCAAAAGCCAGCGCGGCCAGCAAAGCCAAAACGGCCACCACACCCGCGCTGATCAAAATCCACCGAACGGTTTTACTCATGGTTTTACTCCTAAAAGAGAATCTCAATTTGTACGGGTTCTAACACACTCCAGCATACCCAAAACTTATGAAGATTTGATGAAGATTTGATGTAGACTTTGAAAGAAATAGCCGTGGGTTTGGGACAGCGAAAGTGCCAATCGTGTCCTGTCCTGTACCCCCATTCTTTGAAAACGAAGCCGCCTTGCTCATCTGGCGGCATGTCACCGCGAGGCCGGTGATCTCCAGGCCGCGCCCCCAAACTGAGGGGGCACGGCGGTCTCACCTCGTTATTACAGGGAGATCGCTGCGCCCTCGCATGTTGAGAGGCGCAATAAAAAAGGGGCACACCGCTGGCGCGCCTCTCCCATCATCCGTCCTCAGCCCACCTCAGACAGCCTGGTATTTTTCGGTGCCCAGCACCGCCAGAATCTCGCCGAAGTAAATGCGGTGATAATCCTTCAGCGCGTAATGGCGGGCGATATCATCCGCGATGAACCGCGAGGGATCCATATCATCCCAGTACTGCTTGCGGCACTCCACCACCATCTCAGCCTCAGCAAAGGCCGGAGCCGCCACACAGGAAGCAGCCACCGGCGTCAGCCCGGCCGCAGCAATCTTATCCCCATCCCGGCCGGAGCGCGTTCCCAGCAGGTTGAGCGCCTCGTGGTACTGCATGGGAAAAGCGCACAGGGTGAACGTGTCGTACTGCTCCATAAATTCAAAGGTGTAGCGGGTGGGCCGCACCACCACCTGCGCAAAGGGCTTATTCCACATGCGCCCAAAACTGCCCCAGCCCACCGTCATGGCGTTGAACTTCCCGCTGGCAAAATCCCCGGCGGTCAGCAGCAGCCAATCCTTGCCCCACAGACTGCAGCAGCGCAGCAGCCAATCATCGACCTGAATCGGTTTCACAGACATCTTTCCCTCCAGTTCACGTCTCATCGGTGAAGCCGCCGCTGCGGACAGCCCCTACCCGTACAAATCCCGATTCCTGAACGGAATCAGGGCCAACACAACCCCCTCGCTGATCAACCCGGCGCGGTCCAAAACATCGCCCGTCAACAGCCCTACCGCTCCATTTTGGCGGCTGGAACCGTTTCTGCCAAACACGCGGTCGTCCGCCTCACCCAGGGTTACCCCCTGCCGCACCCATTCGGTCACCGCTGGGGGCAGGAAGAACGCCCCTGTGCGTGCCTTGCCGGAGCAGCCCTCGGCCAAAATCACCACCCAGGCAAAAGCTGCCAGCCCGCCGCCCATCTCTTCCACCCCGCCTTCCACGCCCACCCAAAAATCCGCCTGCGGATTCAGGCGGGCGACGTTGCGCGCGCGGTTAAAGGCCCCCCGCAGCGTTTCTGCATCCGAAAACGGCTGTTCTGAAACCTCGGAAGGCGCGCTGACACCCTCAAAAACCAGATCCTCGCCGGGAAACATGCGCTGAAACCCGCTGCGTACTGCCGCCAGTTTGGCCGGGTTATCCGAAGCCAGAATCACACGCCTCACCGGATCAGCCTCCCGGATGAGTCAAAATCCTGCGGGGTGGTAAACCCCAATACAAATTGAGCCGCCGGGCCGGAAAGATGCTCCACCCGACACCAGCTGACCAGATCTGCCCGCACGCGGCCGTTGCATTCCGCCAGGCGAATTTCGCTGACAGAACAGTTCTGGTTTGGCCCGCGCCGCAGCGCCAAAGCATCCACATCCGGACATAAATCCTGCAAACAGAACGAAAACATGCCCCCGTGGCCGACCACCGCCATACGCTGGCCGGTCTTACCGGCGCACATCTGGCGCAGCCCGTCTTGAAAACGCGCCCACACCGAATAGTAATTTTCGCCGCCGGGCATGGAAACGTCCAATTGGCCTGCTTTCCAGGCCTCCACCACCTGGTCGTGCGTTTCCCACACGTCCTTTGTGGGGGGCACACCTTCCAGATCGCCCACGTTCACCTCACGGAAAGACTCAATCACCACCGGCTGCAAGCCCACCACCGCCCCAATGATCTCAGCGGTCTGGCGCGCCCGCCGCAGCGGAGAGCAGTACAGGTGGTCAAGGGCCTGACTGCGGAAAAACTCTGCAGTCTGGCGCGCCTGCAGCACACCTTTGGGTGTCAATGCGTAGTCTACTTTTCGATAGGAAAATTCTTTGGTCAAATTCGCCAGATTTTCACCGTGGCGAACCAGGAAAATAGTGTTCATCCCTTACTCTTAAGTTGAAATATGAGAACTGGCTCGTTTCCATTCTACCCTAAGATGACCGCAAGAAAACCCTCACGGCGGTATTTTTTTCGGTCATCCTGTAAAAAAATACCCCTCTGGCACAGGTACCAGAGGGGTGGGAAGGGGGAAAACCGAGGGGTTAGCGGATGGTGTAGGTCAAATCAGCGTTCACAGTGATCAGCAGTTGGCCCGCCGAAACGGGGGGAGCGGTCGCGTCCATGGCCATGCCGCCTTTGCCTTCAAACACCGGGATGGGCGCTCCGGAGGTGTAGGAGTTGAGGCTCATCAGGTCGCCCAGTTCAACCCCAGCCGCACTGGCCAATTCCACCGCGTTGGCTTTGGCATTGGCGATGGCCAGTTTGCGCGCCTCAGAAACTGCCGCGCTCTTATCAGCCACATCAAACGAGATGCCGTTGATGGTATTGGCGCCCACAGAGACCACTTTATCCAACAGTTCGGGCAGCACCTGCAAGCTGCGCACGGTTACGTACACGGTATTGTTCACCTGGTACACCACGCCCGTCATCTCACCCGTGGGACTGTATTGCTGCATGGGAAAGATATTGAACGAGCTCGTCTGAATATCTTTGCTCTCCACACCCAATTCCTTAAGTGCGTCCGCCACAGCCTGGGCCTGCTGGTTGTTTTCACGCAGGGCCGTAGCCACATTGGGCGACTGGTTCTGCACACCAATAGAAACGTAGGCCAAATCCGGGGTCAAATACACTTCACCTACGCCGTTGGCGGTCATCTGGCGAACGGGCGCGTTGGCAGCCGGGGCAGCCGTGGAAGCTGCCGGGGCGCAGGCGCCCAAAGTCAGAGCCAGAACAGCGATCATCATCATTACCACAAAACTTCGTTTCATTGTGTCCTCCTTAGTCGGAACCATTTGATGTACCTAAGACGAAGACCCTGCCAAAAAGTTCCAGGAACTTTTCCTCAAAAAATGAGAAAACTCTAAGCTCCAGGTAGTTGAAAAACTTCAATAAGCGTGATATTATAATCATAGTTCGTCAACCGGTTGCCCCCCTCAATCGGTTGGCGAACTGCTTTTAACCCAGATTCTCATCAAAAAACCGCCGCCGGACAGCATGTCCAGACGGCGGTGATATCTTAACCCTTGCGGAGAAGCCATTACGGCAGGGTGATGATGCGCAGGCTGCCCATCGGGACTTCCACGCGTACCCGCAGCACATCCGCCGCGTCTTCGGCCCCGGGGGAATAGATGCTGTGGCCGTTTTTACTGTAGCCAGCCGGAAGAGAAATGCCGGTGATGCCCGTGTCGGCATCAATTTGTACATGCACACCCGCCGGAACCCGCAGCACCACCGACCCGATGGCCACTTTCACCTTGGCGTCCAAAGGCCCCTGGGCCGGCAGGGTCAGCGTGGATTCGCCGATGGCCATTTCCACCTCTGCCTCGTTCACCTGGGTGTCGCTCAAATCGACCTGCTGCTCACCGACGGCCAGATGGGTGCGCAGGGACAACGGCACAGCCTTGGTGAGGGTGAAATCCAACCCCATCTGGCGGTTGAAGCCCAGAAAAGTGGTGGTATCGCCCGCCGCATGCACGCGCAGACTACCTTTGCCGCCCGATACCACATAATCCCGAGTCAAACGCAAATTAGAAGGCAGACTGGAAACGCCTGAAATCAAATCACCTGCGGCGGCCCCACCCTCCAGCTTCAACGAACCCACCGGAAAATCCAGGCTCACATCCGCGCTGGTTGCGCCCTGCAGCGGCTGGGAGAAATTGGAACCCTGCACCACCAGGCCCGCCGCCGACGAAGACAGCACCAGCCAGAAGAGCGCCGCTACCACCACCAGCCCCAGGCCCACACCCAACAGGCCCGAAAGCAGCCCACGGCGGCCAATGAGCAGGTCCAGGCCCCAGGCGATGATGAAAAACGGCCAATAGCGGATCAGGATACCAAAGGAACTGGCAGTCACCATCCCCAGGTTCGAAAGCAGCAGCAGCACGCCAAAGCCGATGAAAATCACATTGCCCGCGAAGCCCTCGCGCTGGTAGAGGCCGTCCAGGCCGCCCACCACAAACAGCAGCGGCCACAAGCGCCAAATGGAACTCCAGGTGGTCTGCGGCAGGACGTTTAAGGTGTTGAGCAGCAGCAGCGCGCCTGCCAGGATCATCATCAACGGCCAAAAGATACTGTGCGGCCGCCGGCGTACTTCCCATTTCGCAGAGGTTTTTTCTGACATGGTTAACTCCCTCGCAAACTGCGGGTCAGCAGAGCCACGCCCGCCGCAATCAACAGCGCCGCCCACACCACTTCCCCGCGCAAAAAGTGCAGCCAGGGGATGTTGAGGCTTTGCAGCAAGAAATACACACCCACCAGCAGCAGGGCAATTCCCACCCAACGGGCGCGGTTGGCGTCCGAACGGCGCATGGCCTCGCCAAATTCCTCACCCATCCGCCGGGCGCGGTCGCCAAAATCGCCCTGTACATCCGGCTCATCCTTCACCGGGAGCAAAATCCACAGCAGGAGGTAAATGCCCACCCCCATGCCGCCGGTCAAGGTGAACACGAGGAAGAAAATGCGCACGATGGTCACATCAATGTTCAGGTATTCCGCCAGCCCCGCGCATACCCCGCCCAGCATGGCTTCTTTACGAATTCGGTACAAACGGTTCATGTTCACCTCAGGACCCACGAATGGAGCGGAAGATCAGGTACACACCGCCCAAAATCAGCGCCGCCGGCCAGATATAATTCACCAGCGCACCCGCCGAGAAGAGCACACCCACGCCCAGCACCAGCAAAACACCCGCCGGAATCCAGGGCCAGGTCATACGCTCTTTGGGCAGCAGGGCCACCAGCGCAAAGGTGAGTGCCAGGCCCAAGAAGAAAACGCCGCCGCTTTCGAGCGAGGCAAACTCTTCCAGCGTGGCCACCACCGCCAGGGTGGTCAGCGTCCCAGCCGGGATCAGCGCCCACCAGAAATCACGGCGCAGCACATACACCAGCCAGAAGGCCACAGCGATGCCGCCCAGGAAGAACCCGCCGCCCTTATCCGCAAAGGCAGGGAAGAACTGCGTCAGCAGTATCAGCCCGCCCAGCGAAAGCAGCACCATGCCGGGGATCACCGCCCACCAATGCTCTGTGCGGTTGCCCCACACTACCGAAAGGAAAGCCAGCCCGCCCAGGGCAAATAACACGCCGAACAGAACCGCCGCCATGCTGCCGGAGGGAGACAAAATTCCCAGGCTTTGCAGCAGCGCCAGCGCGCCCAAAGCGATCAGGCCTACCCCTAAAATTGTACGCCAATCTCGTGCTTTCATGATTCCCATCCTTCTGTAAACAAGTGAGGCTTATTGAATTTGAATAGAAGCCGCGCCGCCCTCGACAGAGATATCCACACGGTTGGCGGCCGTAGCGTAAAAATCGGATTCATAAAAACCGTTGCGCTTGGGGAAGCGGCTGGTGTTCACATCCACACCCATCAGGCCTGACGAAATTTCAATATGCGCCGCCACACCTTCAGGCACGCGCAGCCGCACAGAAGCCGCGCCGCATTCCACCTTCACGCGCGTCATGCCTGCCCGTTCCGGCAGCATTACCACCAGCGAACTGGCTCCCATTTCCACCTTGAGGTCAGAGACTGTCAGGTGGGTCAAATCCACCTGGGCCTCGTTGGCGCCCATTTCAAATTTCAGCTCCAACGGAATCTCGCGCGTCAGACGCACGTCCCACGAGTAACCCTCCGTGCCCAACAGGCCCGGGACAATCACCAGGTCTTCAGCTTTTAAGTTGACCTCGGTCAGATCGCCGACATGCTCGGCCGTGGGCTGCACCCCGCCCACAAAGGTGCCTTGCAGCAGCGCGCCCGCCCCAGCCCCATCCCGCACCGCAAGCCGCCCGGCGCCGTGGTTAAAACGGATCGAAGCCCGCCGCGCGCCTTCCAACGGCATATCCAGGGTCTCTTCTTCCCGGTTGGGCTTAAACAGGCGCGGGCTGATCAAAAACCACAGCCCCGCAAAGATTAGCAGGCCCGCCCAAAAGAAATTGAGCCAGCCCTGGGGCAGTGCCCCAATGGAATTCGCCAGCAGAGCGATGCCGACAATGGTGATGACGATTCCCCAAAATAATGTGTTCTTACGCATGATTTTCGCTCCTGAACAGCACAAAAATGAGACGGCTGCCTCTATCCATGTATACGCAGATGAAAGCCAAGAGTTGCAAAAATGATACTGCAAAGCAAGCCGCAGCGGCGCGGAAATGGACATCTGACCAACCAAAACCCTACTTGCGGCCAGGGTGCGTACCCAATCTGTTTTACTGGTTTCAACCTTTAATGGGGGATTTTCGCGAGATCACACCACCGGATAACCAGCCGCGCGCAGCGCAGCGCAGGCTGCATCCAACGTGTCCGCTTTGACCAGGACATAATCGGTATCAAACGTCGAAATCGCAAAAATGCTGATGCCCGCCTCCGCCAGGGGACGCGCAATCCCCGCCAGCACACCGGTCAGGCCAAAATCTAAAGGGCCGGAAACCCGCAGAATCCGCCACCCGCCTTCACAGTGCCCCTGCGCAGGAGCCGCGGCCTGCGGCACCACCAACGAAAGCTCCTCCGCCGTGCGCACCGCCGCCCAAAACGGCCCGACAGCCCCCTCCGCGGGCAATTCCGCCCGCGGGTCGAGGCGGCACACCGTAAATTCCCCCGGTAAAACCGTCAGCGCCGGTAACACAGCCATCTTTGCCTTTCCATCAGGCGTCGTCAGGTTCGTTTCTGCTGGCCAGCAGGCGCGCCTTCTGCCATTCCGGCACCTGGCTCTCTTCGGCCAGCATCAGCTTCAATTCATACATCTGATCGCGAAGCGCGGCCGCCCGCTCAAATTCCAGGTTGCGCGCCGCCTCTTTCATCTGCTTTTCCATCTCCGCGATCACCCGTTTCAGCTCATTCTTGGGCAGCACTCCGGCGCCGCCGTGCGCACCGGCCTGATATTCCGCCCGCGCCTCGGCTACATACGAGGGCGACAGGCGCGCGGTGATGTCTTTGATGGCTTTAAGGATGGTCGCCGGTTCAATGCCATGTTCCTGGTTGTAAGCCTGCTGTTTGGCTCGGCGGCGGTTGGTTTCGTCAATCGCGCGCGCCATCGAATCGGTGATGCGGTCGGCGTACATGATTACCCGCCCGTGGGCGTTGCGCGCCGCCCGCCCAATGGTCTGGATCAGGGCGGTGTCGGAGCGCAGAAAGCCTTCTTTGTCCGCGTCCAGAATGGCTACCAGAGAGACTTCCGGCAGGTCCAATCCTTCGCGCAGCAGGTTAATGCCCACCACCACGTCAAACACGCCCAGGCGCAGATCGCGCAAAATGCCGATACGCTCCAGCGTCTCCACTTCCGAATGCAGGTAATGCACCTTAATGCCCAGCTCCATCAGGTATTCCGAAAGGTCCTCGGCCATACGCTTGGTCAGCGTGGTCACCAGAGTGCGTTCGCCAATCTCAATTCGCTTGCGAATTTCGCCCAGCAGGTCGTCCACCTGCCCCTGGGTGGGCCGCACCTCCAGCTCTGGATCCACCAGACCCGTGGGGCGGATGATCTGTTCCACCACCTGGTCGGTCAGGTTCATCTCATACGGGCCGGGGGTGGCCGAAATATACACGGTGTAGCCCTTGTGGGCTTCAAATTCGTCAAAGGTCAGCGGGCGGTTATCCAGCGCGGAGGGCAAGCGGAAGCCAAATTCCACCAGAGTACTCTTGCGCGAACGGTCGCCGTTAAACATGCCGCGCACCTGCGGGATGGTCATATGCGACTCGTCAATGATCAGCAGATACTCGCTCGGCAAGTAATCCATCAAAGTCCAGGGTGCTGAACCCGCCGCGCGCTGATCCAGATGGCGGGAGTAGTTCTCAATCCCAGAGCAGTAACCCACCTCGCGCAGCATTTCCAGGTCGTAGCGCGTGCGCTGTTCAATACGCTGGGCCTCCAGCAGTTTCTCGTTAGCCCGGAAGTACGCCAGCTGGCTTTCCAACTCATTCTCAATATCGGTGATGGCCTGTTTCAGGCGGTCTTCCTGGGCGATGTAGTGCTTGGCAGGGTAGATATCCACCTGAGACAGCGTTTCCACAATTTCGCCCGTCACCGGATTGACCGCCAAAATGCGCTCCACTTCATCCCCAAAGAAGGTGATGCGGTAAGCCAGGCGGTCTTCATACGCCGGAAAGACCTCCAGCGTATCCCCGCGCACGCGGAAGATGCCGGGGCGCACTTCCAGATCGTTGCGCTGATACTGGCTCTCAATCAATTGGCGCAGCAAGGCATTGCGGCGGTAAATCGTCCCCGTCTCCAGATGGATGACCACCTTACCGTAGGCCGAAGGATCGCCCAGGCCGTAGATGCAGGAAACCGAAGCAACGATGATCACATCCCGCCGCGACATGAGCGAAGCGGTCGCCGCCAGGCGCAGCCGGTCAATCTCTTCGTTAATTTGCGTCTCTTTTTCAATGTAAAGGTCGTGGGCCGGAACGTAAGCCTCCGGCTGGTAATAGTCGTAATAAGAAACAAAATACTCCACCGCGTTGTTGGGGAAGAACTCTTTAAACTCAGCGTACAGTTGGGCGGCCAGGGTTTTGTTGTGGGCGATGACCAAAGCAGGCATCTGCGCCTGCTGGATCACATTGGCAATGGTGAACGTTTTGCCGGTGCCGGTTGCGCCCAGCAAAACCTGATTGCGATATCCTTTGCGCAAGCCTTCAACCAGCTGCTGAATGGCTTCAGGCTGGTCGCCGGTGGGCTGGTAGGGCGAATTCAGTTGGAATTGCATACGGATCAACCCCTTTGCTAAGCAGGCAATTGAAGGACAGAAATTCTATTATACCGGAAAGGCGGAGAATTTTCACAACGAGTTCAAAAAAGAAGGCAGCAGCGGGAGGGAGGGGAGATCCGCTGCTGCCTTGGGAAGTGGGCAAAGAGAGGTTTAGGGTGTCTCCACCGGCGGGGCATAATAGTGAAAAGTCCAGATGCCGGAGCCGGGTTGGGTTTTCTTTTTCAGGTCAAAATATGCTGTTGAATCAACAGTTTCATTATACTGAATTCCGCGTCCAATTACCATAACCCAAGTTTGCCCAGGTTTCAAAGGAAAGGGATTTCCCTGAGCGTCCACAAAGCGGATCGGGCGAATTTTGCCGGTGGTCTTTTCGTAGGTTTCGTTGCGCGTACTCCAAAATACCTCATACATCTGCCCGTCGCGGAAGACCACCGCCGGCATCTTGGTGATGTACAGGAAATCTATGTCAATCACCGTCTCAGCCTCGGCGTGGTGATCGGCAAACAGCACCACCACGTTTTCAAAGCTCAGCGGCTCACCGGTCAGGCGGTCGGTCATCTCGGTAAAGGTGCTGCCGTCGGCGTTGTCCTGCCAGCGGTGGTAGCCGCCGGTTTTCTCATCGTAGCGCCAAAAGACCTGGTTCAGGAAGCTCCACGGCAGCCACAGCACCGTGCCGGTCTTGCCGCCCTCCGGCGGCGTGGTGGCAAAGCGCTGCCCGCTCAGTTGGGTATCGCCCAGGCGCTTTTGCTCGGCGCGGGCTACCTCTTCCAGGCGGGTCACATCCACCATCGCGCTGTTGATATCATCGCTGTCGCTGCCAAACACATTGGTGACGTAATTCAACTGGCGGGCAATTTTCTCCGCCGCCGAAGCCATGACCAAAAAACCGTTGTACAGCTTGCGCAGGGCCTCATAAGGCTTGCGCCCAGAGCGCACCGGCCCCACCGCGGGATTCTTGGATTGATCTTTATCTTTTGCATCCGACAGGGTGGGGTAATCACCGTAAAACACCGCCAGGAAACGCGAAGTGCCTTCGCCGATGTACATTTCATACACCACCGGACTGAAGGACAACCCGGCCTGCGGGCGCGCCGAGGGCGGAAAATTGGTGATCGAAACCAACGCTGGCGGGATCTTGAGCGCATCGGGGTCTTTCACCGGCAGACCGGTGAGTGGATTGACCCCCGCTGGAAAAGTATCTGGGCCAACATCCACGCCGGAGTCCTTTTTGGACTCAGCAGCAACTGACGTAGGCGTGGTGGTGGGTGCGGCTTTCGGGGGCGCGGCCGTGACCGTGGGGGCGGCGGACAAATCCCCCGCAAGGGCCTGTGCCTGTACCGGGATCGGCGCCGCAGATAACCCCGTGCGCTGCAGGCTGCATCCGCTGACCAATAAACTCAACGCCAAAATTAAATAGACTGCCTTACGCATACCCACTCCCATCCATACCAAAAACGTGGGGACACCTTGCCTGGGAATCCCTTTAAAGCCATTGTACTCATTTCGGCGCCAAATTCAACTTTCAAAATTGTTGCGTTCAGCGTAGGGTAACGCCCCTCAGGGCGCGCTCATGCGCCACACCGCGTCCAGGGCCTGCAGAGCCGTCAGGTTGCGGTTTGGCCAGCCGTATTCGGGCAGCTGCCAGCGGTCAAACTGGCACAGCCCGCCGGTAGTGGGGGAATAGGTGAAATGCGCCCCATCCTCGCGCAGCCCAAAGCCCGGCAGGCCGCGCGTGGCCCGCCACAAATTCCACACCGGCAGATCGTATTCCACCGCCAGGCGGGCGATAATGCCGTTAAAGCTCTCGTCCCCTTCCAGGTTGTCCGCCTTGGTGGCCACAATGGGCACAATCCCCTGTTCCAGGGTGAATTCTAAAATGCGGCGCATGCTCTGTTCAAACAGCACCGGACCTTCATTCACATCGTTGGTCCCCAGGGCCACAAAGGCGTAGCTGGGACGGTACAGGCGGTATTCGCAGGCCAGTGCGGATTCGTTTTCCAAACAGGCCCCGTCCTGCCCCCAGTCCAGCGAAAGCGCCCCCGTGGCGGTCAGCCCGTTGCGCGCCACACGGCTGGTGCGCGCAAACGACCCGGCGAAATGCTCGATGGCCGGCTGCAAATCGGTGTAAGCCCCCAGGTTATACCCTCGCGGCCCCTGGTCAAAACAGGCCAGGAAAAACGGCATGGTGCTGTTGCTGTCGCCCACCTTGGAAAACGCGCGCGGATTAGCCCCGCGCTGCTGACCCAAGGCGAAGATCTGCGCAACATGCGCGTTGGCCGTCGGGATCACCGGCCATTCGCGCCAGCCGCTGGAATCCGGCGTGGACGTGGGCAGCGAGGTATAGGTAGGGGCTGGCGTCTCGGTTGGGCGCGGCAGAGGGGTGCGGCTGGGCAAGGCTGTGAGGCTGGTCAGGGGCGAAGGGGTAAGCGTGACCGTGGGGGTGGGGGCCAGCCAGGCGGCCGCTGACCAGGGCGCGATGAAACCCGCACCAACCAACAAAATTTGCAGGCCCAGGCAAACGCCCATGCCAGCCGCCGCCGCAAAGAGCAGCCAGCGCCGCACAGTTTTCGTGCGCGGTGCACGGGATACCCGCGGGAGGGTGGGAATTTCGTGCGTCACAAGCGCTATTGTAACTTAACCTGAGGCTCGCTGCAGCCGCGCCAGGCCATTTTATTACGATTCAACTCAGGATTAATATCAGGCAAATTGAGTGCTTTACTCTTAATGAAATGACCCTCTGGATTGATACAATGATTGCGGGCGGATCCCCCCTGGGGGGTGTATTTTTGTGACCCTCCGATCCGATCTAATCCATTTCTCATGAGGAATTCTTATGCCAGAAGAAGATCCCCGAATCCTTGAACTGCGCGCTATGCGGGAAAAAGCCCGTCAGGGCGGCGGGAAGAGCCGGATTGAAAAGCAGCATGCCAAAGGCAAGCTGACCGCGCGGGAGCGCCTGGAACTGCTCCTGGACCCCGGTACTTTCCACGAATTGGAACCCTTCGTCGTGCAGCAGGCGGACGAACTGGGCATCAACGATGAAAAATTTCTGGGCGACGGCGTTGTCACCGGCTACGGCATGATCGAAGGCCGTACGGTGTACACCTACGCGCAGGATTTCACCGTCAACGGCGGGGCCCTGGGCGAAATGCAGAGCCGCAAGATCTGCCGCGTGATGGACCTGGCCGTGGCCAGCGGCGCCCCCATCATCGGCCTGATTGATTCAGGCGGCGCGCGCATCCAGGAGGGCGTTCACAGCCTGGGCGGCTACGCCGAAATCTTCCGCCGCAACGCCCTCTATTCCGGCGTTGTGCCCCAAATCAGCCTGGTGCTGGGGCCTTGCGCCGGCGGCGCGGCTTATTCCCCCGCCGTCACCGATTTGATCATCATGGTGGATCAGCAGTCTTACATGTTCCTCACCGGTCCTGAAGTGATTAAGTCCGTCACCGGCGAGATCATTGATTTCGAAGGCCTGGGCGGCGCCGCCGTTCACCTGGGCGTCAGCGGAACCTGCCATTTGATGGCTTCCAGCGAACAGGAAGCCCTGGCCCTGTGCCGCAAAGCCCTGGGCTACTTCCCCGCCAATTACATCGAAAATCCCCCCGCTCAAGACAGTCAGGACGACCCCCAACGCATGGATCCTGCTCTCAATGAGATTGTGCCCCTGGATCCTGGCCTGGCCTACAGCATGCACGAAGTCATCAACCGTGTGGTAGACCGCGGCTCCTTCTTGGAAACGCAGAAAACCTTCGCTTGCAATGCCATCACCGGCCTGGCACGCATGGGCGGCATGCCCGTGGGCATTGTGGCCCAGGAACCCAGCGTGATGGCCGGTGTGATTGACATTGACGCTGCCGATAAAATTTCACGCTTCGTGCACATGTGCGACGCCTTCAACATCCCCCTGGTCACCTTTGTGGATTCGCCGGGCTTCCTGCCGGGCGTGGATCAGGAACACCGCGGCATCATCCGCCACGGCGCCAAAGTGCTGTATGCCTATTCGGTCGCCAGCGTGCCCAAGGTGAGCATCGTCACCCGCAAGGCCTACGGCGGCGCGTATGTGGTGATGAGCAGCAAATACATGGGCTGTGACGTCAACTACGCCTGGCCTTCCGCCGAGATCGCCGTCATGGGGCCCGAAGGGGCTGCCAACATCCTCTACCGCAAGCAGATCGATGCCGCTGCCGACCCCGCCGCCGAACGCACCCGCCTGACGGATGAATACCGCAAGAGCTTCCTGAACCCCTACGCTTCTGCCAAAGCCGGTTACATTGATGATGTCATCGAGCCGCGCGAAACCCGCCCCCTGGTCATCGCCGCGCTGCAAGCCCTGCGCACTAAGGTGGTTCAGCCCCAGCCGCGCAAACACGGCAACATGCCGGTATAAAGGAGATTGGTGATGGGACCTGCGCTGATCAACGCCCTGTTAATCACCGCCATCGGTATGGGCCTGGTGTTTCTGGCCATCCTGGCGCTGTGGGGGCTGATGGAATTGATGGTGCGCCTGGGTGCGGACCGGGAAGAGGCTGCGGAAGAAGGCGCGGCACTTGAAGCTGCCGATGAACCCCCCGCGCTGACCGACCCGCGC
Source organism: Levilinea sp. (assembly GCA_029975215.1). Taxonomy (GTDB): domain Bacteria; phylum Chloroflexota; class Anaerolineae; order Anaerolineales; family Anaerolineaceae; genus Levilinea. The sequence goes on along the minus strand of JARKPO010000005.1, from coordinate 401,663 downwards.
AAAGCGCGCGCAGCGGCCCTGGCGGTGTCTGTGGCCCTGGCCCTGCGCCAGCGCGCCGCAAGTCCGGCTGCCCCCGCCAGCGGGTTAAGCGCCTGGCAAGCCGTTCTGCGCGCTGGCCAGCTGACCCAGCAGATGCAATCTTATAACCGACGATCTCGAGGAAATCAGCGATGAAAATTCGTGTCAAAATTGATGAACAAACCTATGATGTCGAGGTCGGCGACCTGAACGCCCGCCCCATCCTGGCCACCCTCGAAGGCGAGACCTTCGAAGTTTGGCCCGCGGAGGAAAGCGCAGAGCTGAGCCCCGCCGCGGCGGAACCCGGCTGCGAGCCCACCCTTGCCGCCCCCGCCCCAGCGGCGGCCGCAAGCGGCCCGGCTGTGGATAAATCCAAAGCCGTCCAGGCCCCCATCCCCGGCGTGATCCTCTCCGTGGCGGTCAAGGCCGGCGACACGGTCAAGACCGGCCAGGAACTCTGCATGCTGGAAGCGATGAAAATGAAGAACGCCATCCGCGCCAACCGCGATGGAAAAATTGCCAACGTGCTCGTCTCCTCCGGCGAGGCCGTGCGGCATGGTCAGGTATTGATGGAATTTGCGGATTAAGGGGCGGTCTGATGGACTTTACCCAACTGCTGCAAGATATCTCGCGCGGCGTCACTTCTTTCACCTGGGGTAACGCGGTCATGATCGTCGTCGGGCTGATCCTGATCGCCCTGGCCGTGGTGAAAGAATACGAACCCGTGCTGCTGCTGCCGATTGGCTTCGGCTGCATATTGGCTAACCTGGGGATGTCGGTTGAATCCGGCATGATGAAGGTGATTTACGATGCCGGCATCAAAACCGAGCTTTTCCCCCTGCTGATCTTCATCGGTGTGGGCGCCATGATTGATTTCCGCCCGCTGCTGGCCATGCCCCACATGGTGCTGTTGGGCGCTGCCGGACAATTCGGCATTTACGGTACGCTGATTCTGGCCACCCTGCTGGGCTTCCCCCTCAATCAGGCGGCCTCCATTGGCGTCATCGGCGCCATTGACGGCCCCACCGCCATCTTCGTGGCCAGCAAACTGGCTCCCGAAATGCTGGGGGCCATCGCCGTGGCGGCCTATTCCTACATGAGCCTGGTTCCCATCATCCAGCCGCCCGTCATGCGCCTGATGACCACCCGCAAAGAGCGCCTGATCCGCATGGAATACACCGCGCGGCCCGTTTCCAAGCGGGTTGTCATCGCCTTCCCCCTGGTGGTCACCGTCATCGTCAGCATTCTGGCCCCCGATGCGGCCCCCCTCATTGCTACGCTCATGCTGGGCAATCTGCTGCGCGAAAGCGGCGTGGTGGAGCGTCTAAACAAGACCGCCCAGAATGAACTGATCAACGTCACCACCCTCTTCCTGGGCCTCTCCATCGGCGCCACCATGACCGCCGCCTCCTTCATCAAATGGCAAACTATCATGGTGCTGCTGCTGGGTCTGCTGGCCTTCGTGCTGGATACGGTGGCTGGTCTGCTGTTTGGTAAGCTGATGAGCTTCATCACCCGCGGCAAGATCAACCCGCTGATTGGCGCCTGCGGTATCAGCGCCTTCCCCATGGCCGGGCGGCTTTCTGCGCAGATGGCCCAGCAGGAAGATTACAACAACTTCATCCTCATGCACGCCATGGGTTCCAACACCGCAGGGCAGCTCGGCTCGGTCATCGCCGGCGGCCTGCTGTTGGCCCTGGTAAGCGGCATGCTCTAAACTTTCTTCTGGCGTAGTCCCCCAACGGGGCAGGGAGCAGGCAGCCCTGCCCTGTTTTTTTATGGTTCGCCTGTACAATGAATGCAGAGGATTTCACCGTCCAACAGGAGATTATGATGAGCGAATTTCAACCCAATTTCAGCCTGTCTGGCCAGGTGGTGATGTTAACTGGAGCCAGCCAGGGCATCGGCTACGGCCTGGCCAAGGCGCTGGCGGGGGCTGGGGCCAAACTGGCCCTATGCGCGCGCAGCCTGCCGGCTTTAGAAGGCCTGGCCGCCGAAATCCGCGCCGCGGGGGGCGAAGCCCAACCCTACGTGCTGGATGTTCGCAATCTGGCCCAGATCCAAAGCGTAGTGCAGGCCGTTCAGCGCGATTTCGGCCAATTGGACGTGCTGGTCAATAACGCCGGCTTGGGCTCCAATCAAAAAGCCGAGGAGGTCACCGAAGCCGAATGGGATGAAATGATGGACGTCAACCTGAAAGGGCTGTTCTTCTGCGCTCAGGCCGCCGGGCGAGTCATGCTGGCACAGGGGCACGGGCGCATTATCAACATGTCCTCTCAGGCTGGGGTGGTGGGCATCCGCGAACACGCCGTCTACAGCGCATCCAAAGGCGGCGTCAACCTGCTTACCAAAGTGCTGGCCCTGGAATGGGCTGCCCGCGGGGTGACCGTCAATGCCGTTGCCCCCACCTTCATCTACACCCCTGGTACTGCCGAACGCCTGGATAACCCCGAGTATCTGCGCGGGGTGCTGGACCGGCTGCCCATTGGTCATGTGGGCACCATCGCGGATGTGGCCGCCGCGGTGATTTACCTGGCCTCACCCGCCGGCGGCATGGTCAACGGCACGGTGCTGCTGGTGGACGGCGGCTGGACGGCGCAATAAGTCAATCCGCGCCTCAGCGCCCAATCTGAAAAACATCCCCGGCGGCAATCCACCCGGCCCGCTCCACCCAGGCGGTGATCCCCCGCCGGTGGACGGCCGCCTTGGGGAAAGCGCCGGTCAGATCGGTGCGCTCGGGGAAGTGGCGGTTCACCTCTGCCCCCGCCACGCGGCAAGGCGCATTTTCACCCACCACCACCAACGCCGCCTCGCCGGGAAAAAACAGGCGCGCGCCAGGCGCCAGTTGGGTCAGGTTGGGCAGGCCAGAGATGAGCAGATTGGCCCCCAGCCATTCGGGCAGCAGTGCGGGAATGCCCAGCGCGTTGGCCACCTCTGCCAATTCCTCCACCGAGACGATGGACAGCTGACGGGTGTTGCGGATAGGCGTTCCGCGCGGATACCAGGGCGTGCGCGCATCCGCGGGGCGGGTAAAACCGTAATGCTTATCGCCCACCACGCCTTCCAGCGTCACTTCGATTCTGCCCTGAGCCTCCGCGGCAATCGAATCAGCCTGAGAGGCCGCCAACACCTGTTCCACACGGGCTGTCTGATCCACCTTCATGTCTTCTTCTCCCAAAAATGCTGAAATGCGCGCGGGTAAATTATAGATGATTTTTGTCTGATTTATAAAAGCGCACCCCCCATTTCGGCCGTCAAAAATCGCGCCCGCCAGTATAATCAACAGCAGTGCAAGCCTGGCCCGCGCTGATTTCACCCCATTTCAGGGAGACCCACCTCATGCACACTTCCAAAACCGTCCGCTACGCCATGTTTGGGCTGCTGTATTTTGCGCAAGGAACCATCCTGGCCTATTTCACCGCCCTCAACGCCCTGTACTTCCTCTCCAAAGGGCTGAGCATGACGGATGTGTCCATTTTCGCCACCATCGCGCTGATTCCCTTTGTGATTAAGATCTTTCTAGGCATGCTCAGCGACCGGGTCAACCTTTTGGGCTTGGGCCACCGCAAACCCTACATCCTGCTGGGGCTGTTGGTGCAGACCCTTTGCCTGGTTATAGCCCCGTGGATTGACCCTGCCCAAAATTACTGGGGCTTTGTGGTCTTGGCCTTCGTGCTGCAAATGGGCATGGCCCTCTACGACACCTGCACTGACGGTCTGGCGCTGGATACCACCCCCGAATCAGAGCAAGGCCTGATCCAGGGCTTCATGGTCGGCGGGCGGGCGGTGGGCGTCATCGTCACCTCCTCGCTGGTGGGGCTGCTGGCCCAACATGTCTCCTGGAACGCGGTCTTCTGGAGCCTGGCTGCGCTCACTTTGCTGCCCCTGGTGCTGGTGCTGGGCGTGCGCGAAGCAGCCAAGCCGGTGGATCGCCAGTTCCAATGGGGCGCTTTCCGCGCCTTCCAACAAGGCCCGGTGCTGGCCCTGGCCGGCCTGGGGATGATCTTCTTCCTGATCATCGCCGGGGCCAACCAGTTGGTGAACCCCTTCCTGCAGGCCACCTTCAACATCTCCCTCAGCACCGCCGGATTTTTGACCACCGTTTGGGGCCTGGGGGTGGTGCTGGGCGGGGTCACCGGCGGTCAGTTATACAGTCGGGCGGGCCACCGCCGCGCCGCGCTGATCTGCATGGCGGTCGGCCTGGGGGCCATTGTCCTGCTGGCCTTTACCCCCAGCGCCGCTCTGGCCTGGGTGCTGGTGGCCTTTTTTGGACTGGCCTACGGAGCTTACCAGACTCTCTACTTCGCCCTGGCCATGCGCTTTACCCTGCCGCAAATCGCCGCCTCCATGTTCTCCATCCTCATGGCTGTGACCAACATTGGCCAGGGCATTGGCCTGGGGCTGAGCGGCTTCCTCTCGGACAACTTCGGCTTCCAGATGGCCTTTCTGGCTTTTGCCGCCTTCAACCTGCTGGCCTTGCCCTTGCTGCCCGTCGTTTTTGGAAAAAAGGCGGCCTGAGATGAGCGCGCCGCTGTGGATGCACATTCTCAATTACCTGGAAATCTCCGAGCGGCTGGGCACGGGCGGCATGCCCACCCGCGAACAACTGGCCGCCCTGCCCGCTGCGGGCTATCAGGTGGTCATCAACCTGGCCGTACCCGAATCGCCCAACGCCATCCCAGAGGAAGCCGACCTCGCGCGCCAGCACGGCATGACTTACCACGCCGTGCCGGTGATTTGGGAACAACCCAGCGCCGAAAATCTGTATGCCTTTTTCGCTGCCCTCGAGGCGCACCCTGAGGAGAGGATCTTTGTCCACTGCGTTATGAACATGCGGGTTTCCGTTTTCGTCTGCCTCTTCCGCGTGCTGCGCCAGGGTCTGCCCCTGTCCCAGGCCCTGGAAGATGTGCACCAAATCTGGCACCCCAACCCCACCTGGCAAGCCTTTTTAGAAGAAATGCTGTCGGTATGATGTCTCCCGCCCACTTGGCCCGCTTTCTGGTAAAATCTACTGTCAGGCTCACCCTGTCCATTTTCCCCCAACCGCTGCAGGAGGTTGTGCATGCCCTTTGTGATCGGTGAAACCGTAGGGCCTTATCGTCTGACGGAGCAATTAGGTCAGGGAGGCATGGCCACGGTATTTAAGGCCTACCATGCAGCCCTGGACCGTTACGTCGCCATCAAAGTTCTGCATCTGGCCTTCATGGAAGACCCCAGCTTTCTGGCGCGCTTTCAACGCGAAGCCCGTGTGGTGGCCCGGCTCGACCATCCCCACATTGTGCCCATCTACGATTTTGCCGAACATGAAGGCCGGCCGTATCTGGTGATGAAATTTATCGAGGGCGAAACCCTCAAAGCCCGCCTGGAGCGGGGGCGTCTGCCGCAAAGCGAAATTCTGCGCATCATCGAGACAATGGGGGCCGCGCTGGATTATGCCCACCAGCAAAACGTGCTCCACCGCGATATTAAGCCCTCCAATGTGCTCGTGGCTCAAGACAATCAGCTGTACCTGACCGATTTTGGCCTGGCGCGTATGGCAGAAACCGGCGAAAGCAGCCTGACCGCCGACCGTATGGTGGGCACGCCCCAATACATGTCCCCCGAACAGGCCCTCTCCAAGCCCGATCTGGACGCGCGCTCCGATATCTATTCTTTCGGCGTGATGATGTACGAAATGCTGGTGGGACGCGTCCCCTACAACGCCGACACCCCCTTCGCCATCATCCACGATCACATCTATACCCCCCTGCCCCTCCCGCGCGAGGTTAACCCGGATATTCCTGCGTCGGTGGAGCGCGTCCTGCTCAAGGCCCTGGCCAAAGACCCCCTGGACCGTTTTGCCTCCATGAGCCGCCTGGTCGAAGCCTACCGCGCCGCAGTAGCTCCCGGCGGCGAAGATGTTTTGGCGGGTGAGGTCGGCTTGGACGCCACCCAGGCTGCTCCGCATCACTACCCCACCCCCGCGCCCATGCCTGCGCTGGAATCTGCCGCCAAAGTGTCCGTTTCCCTGGAAACAGACACTCCCCGAAAGCGCCGTCCCCCCAAATGGGTGCTGGGCTGCGGCATCAGCCTGCTGGTAATCACCGTGCTGTGCGTGTTCATGGCGCTGCGTTCCATGATGACGGAAACTGAAGGATTTGTCTCCCAGGTGCAAACCGGCCAGGCCATAGCCACCAGCGTTAACCACCCTGATTTCAACCCCCAGAGTCTGCTGACTCTCGTGCCGGATCAGTTTGAACCCGAGGCAATGGCCACCCTGTACGCCCTGTTTGATAACCGCCCCAGCCAAACCCCTGCCCCCACGATCTCGACCAGCGACCGCGAAGCGGCTCTGAACGCGCTGCGGCAGGCCATCACCGCCTGGGATCAGGGCAACCCCCAACTGGCCCGCGAACGCCTCAGCGAAATGCGCGCGAAGGCTGCCGGAGACATTACCTTTTATGAGCAGGGCTTTCAGGTGATTCGCGAACAAAACGCCTGGGTACTGGGATCCTTCTTCTTGCTGGAAAAGGAGCGCCGCCTGCCGGGAGATCTGGCCTTGCTCAAGCTGCCCGCCGCGCACGAGATCGTCTTTGAAGCGGCCAAAGACCCCGCCGCCAATGACGTGTTTGCCCTCAACGCAGACGACCCCTTGCTGACCGCCGCGCGCATCCGTTTTGAACTGCACCACGGCCGACTGGAAACCGCCCATCAAGACCTGGAAGAGGCCCTGGACACGCCCAAAATCCTGCGCGATTTCCCTGAAACACGGCTGATAGAAGCTGAGCTGAATATCAAATTGGGCGATGTGAACGCCGCCCGATTCATCCTGAATGATATGCTGCAGGAACCAGATAAATTGCCGCGCTGGCTGTTGAAACTGGTCGAAGAAACCAAGCAGAGCCTGAATTAAACCTTTGGTTTAAAAATCTAAACTCCACAGAAAGGGAGAATGTGTGATGAGAAAACCTTTTGTAGCTGGCAACTGGAAAATGAATAAGACTGCGGCCGAAGCCCGCGCCCTGGTCAGCGAAATGCTGCCGGGTCTGCGCGCGGTAGAAACGGTGGAACGGGTCATTTGCCCGCCCTTCACCGCCCTCAGCACCGTGGCCGAACTTCTGGCGGGCGGGCCGGTGGGCCTGGGCGCGCAGAATATGCATTGGGAAGCCTCCGGTGCCTTCACCGGTGAGGTGGCCCCCGCGATGGTGAAGGAATTCTGCCAATACGTCATCCTCGGCCATTCAGAACGGCGTGCCTACTTTGGCGAGACCGATCAAACCGTCAACCGCCGCCTTAAGGCGGCCCTGGCCGCGGGTCTGACCCCCATCGTGTGCGTGGGCGAGACCCTTCAGGAAAATGAGAGCGGCCAGACCTACAAAGTCGTCTCTGGGCAGGTGCGCGGTGGGCTGGAAGGTCTGAGCGTGGAAGAAGTGGGCCGCCTGGTGATCGCCTATGAACCCGTGTGGGCCATCGGAACGGGCCGCGCCGCCAGCGGCAGCGACGCCAACGCCGTGGTGGACGGCATCATCCGCCCCACCCTGCAGGAAGTCTTCGGTAATGCCGCGGCCGACGCCATGCGCGTGCTCTACGGCGGCTCGGTCACCGGCGCAAACGCCGCTGAATTCTTCCAGATGCCCGGCATTGACGGCGCCCTGGTGGGTGGCGCCAGCCTGAAACCCGCCGACTTCGTCAAGATCGTGCAGGCAGCCGCGCAGTGAGCCTGGCCACCTGGGACGGCGTGATCTGGCTTTTAGCCTGTTTCCTGCCCTTCCTGTGGGTCCAACGCAGACTGCACCGCGAAATTCAAGCGTTTTTTCTGCTGCTGACCCGGCGCCCGCAGGTGGCGCTGGGTCTTTTTTCTTTGCTGTTCTTCCCCGGTGTGCTGCTGCATGAAGGCAGCCATTACCTGACCGCGCGGCTTTTGGGGGTGCGCACCGGCAGCTTTTCCCTCCTGCCCCAGGCCCTGCCCGACGGGCGGCTGCGCCTGGGGTATGTAGAAACTGCCCAGGCCGACGTGCTGCGCGAAGCTGCCATCGGCACCGCTCCCCTGATCACCGGCGCCCTGGTCACCGCCTGGTTGGGGTTGGGGCCGCTGGGCCTGGGCGCGCTGCCGCCCCTGGCCTTCGCCGGGGATTGGAACGGTCTGTGGCTGGGGCTGAAGGAAATTCCCCACCGCCCCGATTTTTGGCTGTGGTTTTACCTGGCCCTCACCGTCAGCAGCACCATGCTGCCCTCGGCTTCGGACCGGCGCGCCTGGCTGCCGCTTTTTTTGGGGCTGGGGGCCTTGGTGGGGTTGGCCGTGTTGGCCGGGGCGGGAGAGTGGATGTTGGCGCATCTGGCCCCCCGCCTGAACCAGGGGTTGCACGCCCTGGCGGGGGTTTTCGGCATCAGCCTGGCCATCCACGCCGCCCTCATCTTACCCGCGGCCCTGCTGCGTTGGGGCCTCAGCCGTCTGACCGGCCTGGAAGTGCACTGAAACTTGACAAATTTGTTAAAAACTGATCTCCAAAAGAGATTGTCATTTTGAGAAATTCTGCATATAATAGCGTATCGTCTGGGTTTTGCCCTATAGCGATCTTCTTTGCCCCCGTTCGCGGGTGGGGAGGGTCACTATTTTTTTTGCCTACACATCTCTCTGTGCAAAACCTCACCTGACCCGTGTTTACCAAAGGAAGATTTATGTCCCCCAAACTGTCGAAAGGCAACGTCCCCACCGGCAAACTATTAGATTTCAGGTAAAGGAGCTCGAATGCAAAAATTTCCCACCTCTTCCTACACGTCTCCCAAGATGGAGTTACGTTCTTGCCCAAAGAAGGGCAGCTATGGATTGTTCGCCCGAGAGGCGATTAGCGCAGGTGAGATCCTGTGTGTGTGGGGCGGTGAGGTTGTGACCGAAGAGATGCTCGAACACATCCCCGCCGAACGAGCGCAGCATGGTCTGCAAGTAGAAGATCACATTTACCTGCTTCCATTGGTGGAAGGGGATCCGGCGGATTACGTGAACCATTCCTGTGATCCCAACGCCGGGCTGAGCGGCCAGATTTGCATGGTCGCCATGCGGGACATCCGTGAAGATGAAGAAGTTTGCTTCGACTACGCCATGTGCGACAGCACGGATTACGACGAATTTGTGTGCGGGTGCGGCAGCGAAAATTGCCGCCACATCATCACCGGCAACGATTGGAAAATTCCCGAACTGCAGGAACGCTATGACGGCTACTTTGTGCCCTATCTGCAGCGCCGTGTAGACGCCATGCGCGCCAAGAACAACGGCCACAAGCACAAAGCCGTCGAGATGGAACTTTCCCTGGGCGACTGACGCCCGAACCGCAGAATCCACAAAAAGACGACCCAGCGATGCGGGGTCGTCTTTATTTTTCGCTCCCGTCCTCCGCCCATACCGACGGCAAGTCAAACACGCGGGCAAAAACGCGCGCCAAAGCACGCGCCGCCGCCTGGGTGTCCGGCGGGGCGGCCATCAGCTCCGCCAGGGCTGTCATGCGCACGCCCGCCAAACCGCAGGGCACAATCCCCTGCCAGTAGCGCATCTCGGGGGCCAGATTAAGGGCCAGGCCGTGGCGGGTGACGCCGCGCGCGTCCACCTTGACCCCAATGGAAGCGATCTTCCCCCATTCCCCGTCCCCCAACCGCACCCACACACCAGTCAGCCCGGGGCGCGCCTGCCCCTCCACGCCGTACTCCGCCAGCAAGTGAATAATGACCGCCTCCAGGCGGCGCAGATAGCCGGTGAAATCGGCCTGCGGCAGGCGCTCGCCCACCCAGCCCGGCGGAGCCAGGCGCAGCAGCGGGTAGGCCACCAACTGACCGGGGCCGTGATAGGTGATATCGCCGCCGCGGTCCACCCAATGCACGGCAGCCCCCTGCTGGCGCAGCTGATCGGCGTCCCACAGCAGGTGTTCGGCATGCCCCTGCCGTCCCAGGGTGTAGGTATGGGGGTGTTCCAGCAGCAGCAGAACCGGCCCGCGCTGCCCCGCGGCAATCTCCACCGCCAGCTGGTTTTGCAACTCCCAGCCTGCGGCGTACTCCACGCATCCCAACCAACGGCATTCCAGCAAAGTGTTCATGCGCCGATTGTACCCGAACTGCACCCAGAAAGCGATTCTTAGAACGGATATACGCAAAGCAGGCCGTTTCTGTCTTGTTTCCTGGGGCACACCCATGTAGAATATATGCAGTAGAAATTTGCTTCACAGGAGAGCTGTATGGAACTATCCCTCGTTCCCATCGAAAAGCCTGAGGAGATCAATTTCATCCTGGGGCAATCGCACTTCATCAAGACCGTTGAAGACATCCACGAAGCCCTGATCAACAGCGTCCCCGGCATCCGCTTTGGGCTGGCTTTCTGCGAAGCGTCCGGCGCTTGTCTGGTGCGCTGGAGCGGCAATGACCCCGATCTCATCGCCCTGGCGCAGAAGAACGCCCTAGCGGTGGGAGCCGGCCACAGCTTCATCCTTTTTTTGGGAGCCGGCTTCTACCCCATCAACGTGCTCAAAGCCGTGCAGAATGTCCCCGAAGTCTGCCGCATTTTCTGCGCCACCGCCAACCCCACTCAGGTGATTGTGGCCGAGCAGGACGGCGGGCGCGGCATTTTGGGGGTGATTGACGGCAGTAAACCCCAGGGCGTCGAGCAGCAAGATGGAATCGAATGGCGCAAGGGCTTTTTGCGCATGATCGGCTACAAACTGTAGGCTCATCCGCGCCCCTGGCACGCCTTTTGCACGCATCCAGCCTACGCCGGTTGGTTGCGGCGCGCACGGAAACTCATACTTAAGGAGATACGCTTATGAAGAAGATGCTGCCCTTGCTTCTGATTGCAGCCGTGCTGCTCGCCAGCTGCAGCGGCGGGGCTGGCGGTATGTCGGACAGCGACATGGCCACCCAGGTGGCTGCCATCCTGACCGGCATGCCCAGCAACACCCCTGGCCCCACGGAGCCCCCCACCGCCACCAGCCAACCGACCGAACCCAAAGTGATCGAAATCACTTTGGAACCCACCGCTACAGAACAGCCCACCGAGACGGTTGAACCCACCGCCACCGAAGAGCCCGAAGCCTCGCCCACTGCCGAAGAGAACCAATCCGGCGGCGGCAGCCCGGATGCCACCGCGGCGCCCACCTCGCTCCCCGGCACGCCCGGCAGCCCCACCGCCCCCATCACCCTCACCCCCGGCGGCACGCCCACGGCCACCGTCATCCCTCCGGATGACCCCCGCGCGCGCCTGGGCAAACCCACCTCGCAGGACCCCCTGGACGACGCCGACGCCTGGGTGTGGCCCACGGGTGCCAGTGATTACACCGAAGTGGCCTTCAAGAATGGTTCCATGTTCCTCAAGGGCCTCACCGAAGATTCCGGCTGGCGGCTGCCGCTGATCGACTCCGTGCCGGATATGTACATTGAGATGGTAGCTGCCCCGCAGAAATGCGACAAGGCCGACAACTACGGCATCATCTTCCGCGTGCCCAACCTGCGCGACCCCCAGCGCGGCTACCTCTTCGCCGTTTCCTGCGAGGGCAAATTCGCCGTGTGGAAATGGGACGGCGAGGCCAAACCCAAGGGCAAAGCCACCATGCTGATTTATTGGAAGGCGGATAAGGCCATCAACGCCGGCGCCGACCAGATGAACCGCCTGGGCGTCATGGCCACCGGTAACCAGTTTGACCTGTACGTCAACGGCATCAAGGTCGGCAGCGTCAGCGACACCTCCTACACCAAAGGCGCCTTCGGCGTCTTCGTCAACCCTGCCGCCGACACCGAATTCACCGTGCGCATTGATGAAATGACCGTCTGGCATCTGCCCTGAGTCCCCCTCTTTGTTAAAACAAACCCCCGGCCCGCAGCAGCGGTCACCGGGGATTTTTTCTTTCTAGAATTCACTGCGCTATTGCAAGGCGGCCTCCAGCTCCAGCAGCCAGCGGTCCAAAATCTCCAGATCCGTGGCGGCGGTGGCCGGGTCGCGGGGCAGCTCACTGCGGGCCAGATCCAACCGGCCGGCAATTCGCTCTGCGTCTGCCGGTCTGAGCGCCTGCAAACCGGGCAGGCTTTCGTTCAGCCGTGCCTGGGCGTCTTCCAGAGATTTATGCGCCATCTGCCCGTCGCGGCGTTCCAGTGCCATACGCGCCGTAGTCACCGAATAGAGTACCTTCAGCACCTGCGCGCGCGTCTGGCTGCGAGCGGCCAGGCTCTGCGCCTGCTCTTGATTCGCACGCGCTGCGGTTAATTGGGCTTCCAGGCTGGCGGCCTGTTCCTGGGCCTGGCTGAGCTGGGCCTGGGTGTCGGTCAACTGCGCCTGGGTGTGCTCCAAAGTCTGCTGGCTGGGCCGCCACAGCAGCAGCACCGCCGCCAGGAACCCCAAAGCCAGCAATCCCACCGTCACCCCAGCGATGCGCACCGCAGCGCGCATTCCACGCCCCAGGCGGGTTTGTGGGTTGAACAAAAAGCCCATCACACGCCGGAAGATCGACGGTTTGGGCGGCGCGGCAGGGGTTTCCCCTCCCGCCTCTCCCAGCCAGGGAGCTTCCTCCGCCGCCGGGCTTTGGCTTGTTTCGGGCTGAGCGGGGGCTTCGCCCTCCACCGCAGCGGCCTCGGGAATCTCTTCCGTTTCAGGCTGCACGGGAAGTTCACCCTCAGCGGTCAGTTCCGTTTTTTCGGTTGTTTCTTCCGGTTTTGGCTCCAAAGTTTCTGTCATTTGGCCCTCCTAGGGAATAGGGGTTGGGGTGATCGCGCCGGTGGCGGTCCAGGTAGGAATCAGGGTGACGGTCGCGGAATACTGCGCCGGAACAGGGGTCGCGGTTGGCCAGGGGGTCGTGGATAACTGACCGGGGTCAGGGGTTACCGTCAGCCAGGGGGTAGCAGTGCCCGCCTCAGGCTGCGCCACGTCCCATCCCGCCGACATCAGGTTCCAGACAGCTTCCAGATCCTGCGTGGCCAGCCATGGATTTTGGGGCAGGTCGCGGATGACGCCGTCCAGTCGTTCCAGCCACACCCGCAGCAATGCCGCACGCGGCTCTGACAAAGAGACCGGGTCCACCCCGGCCAAAAGATCCCGCGCGGCGCGGGCTTCGCTTTGGGCCAGCCCATAGTTGGCCTGCGCCGTCCAGCGCCGGGCCAAATCCACGCGCATCAGGGCGGTTTGCCAGATGCGCTGCATCTGCAGCTCGTCCAGAACGGCCTGCCCCACTTGCGAAGTTAAGATCAACGACCCAATCTGCGTGCTTTGGTAGGGAACCAGGGTCACCAGCCAGGCGTTTGCATCGGCAGTGGCCTGCAAGGCCGCCGCCTGGGTGCGGGCGCGTTCCAACTCCTGGGCCTGCCCCTGGCGATCCGCCTCGGCCGCCTGCAGGGTACCTTCCACGGCCTGAAGCTGCGCCCGCAGCGTGGCCGCCTGCGCCTGGTCGCCCGCCTGGCGGGTGGACATCTGATCCATGCGGGTTTGGGCCATCACCGAGGCCTGATTCACCTCGCGGGTTAATCTTTCAGCCCCCAAATAGATGGCGGTGACGATGGCTGCGGTCACCACCAAAATCAGCAGCAGGCGGCCCAAAGCGCGCAGAAAGGCCAAAAACGCCCTTCCCAAAGGGGATCCGCCCGCCGGGGGTGTTGTGGATTCCATGCTCATAGAGCCTCCCGTCACGGCATGGCCGGCAGTTCGCTGAGGACGCGCTGCAACCCTTCCAGGAAGCGCTGGAAGGTCTCGGTACGCGCTTCGGCCCGCGCCACCCGTTCGCTCATCAAATCGGTTTCCTGGCGCAAGGCAGCCAGGTCTTTTTGGGCGCGTTCCAGGCTCTGGCGGGCCTCATCCAGGCTTTGTTCCACGGCGGACACACGCCCGCCCAAGGCCTCCACCCGTTCCAGCCGTCCGCGCTGGGTTTCCAACTCGCTTTGGGCAAAACCCAGGCGCAGATCCAAATCTTCCACCATCGCCTGGGTCTGGCTGAAACGCCCCTGGGTCACAAAAGACAGGCCGCCGCTGGTAATAGCCAGCAAGCCCAGGATCAACAGCACCCCCAAAAGCATACCCGCCAGGCTGAACCCCGCCGCAGTGAGAACCAGCTCTCGGCGCGTCACCGGCCGTGGGGCTGCGGCGGGAGCAGCGGGCGCGGGCTTTTGCGGTTCCGACGGCTGAACCGCGGGAGCGGGTTCTTCGGCGGGCAGGGGCGGCAGCGCTTCGGCAGACAGGGCGGGTGCGGCCTCCGGGGTTTTCGCAGGCGCGCTCAGCTCCTCTTCCACGGGCGGCAACACCGCTTCAACCAGCGCCGGGGCCTCTTCCACCGGAGCCGCGGGCTGCTCAACGGGGGCTGGGGCCTCATCCACCAGGGCCGCGGGTGCTTCATCCAATGCAGCCTCCAGCACCACCGCGGAAACGCCTGGCGACACAGTTAACTGGTTGCGCAATTCCGCCACCTTCACCGCGTTCAGCCCCGGAACGCGGGCCAAATCCTCCAGCGCGGCGAAAGGCCGCTCCGCCATAATGCGCTGCGCCAGCACTTTGCCAATCCCGCGCACGCTGCGCAGCTCACTTTCCGAGGCGGTATTCACATCCACCAAATTTGGGATAGAGTCGCTCATGGAATTTCCTTTCACAAAAGATCCAACCAGCCGTTCATTTCTTGCGCTCGCCCGTCTCAGGGGCCGCCGGACGGGTGGGGTAAGGCATGGGGATATACTCCACCGAAGGCCGCCGCGCTGCCGCCTGAGGGAAGAGGTTCATCAGGCGGTACACTTCCGCAGGCATCTCCGTGGAAATGTTCAGCCCCAAAGAGCGCGCTTCTTCCACACTGATGGGGTAGTCATGAGTCCATCGTCCCGAAACCAGAGCCTCTTTCAACTGCTGCACTGTCTCCGGGGTGTAATGGCAGCAGGCAATCCGCTCCACCGTGGCCTCCACCTGGCGCACGGCCTTCTGGGCCACCTCCGCCAGGATCAACGTCTCGTCATCCACACGGTTCACATCTTTTTGAGCCACCGCCGCCAGGATAGACACCGCCGGGAACTGGCCAATTTGCGGATCCACCGGCCCCAAAACAGCGTTTTCGTCCATCACGATCTCATCCGCGGCCATGGCCAGGAGCGTGCCGCCCGACATGGCGTAATGGGGCACAAAAACCGTAACGCGCGCAGGGTGGCGCGCCAGAGCGTTAGCCACCTGCTCTGCCGCCAAAACCAGCCCGCCGGGGGTGTGCAGAATGAGGTCAATGGGCACATCGTCATCGGTGAGCTTGATGGCCCGCAAAATGGCCTCGGAATCCTGAATGTCAATGTAGCGCGCCATGGGAAAGCCCAAGAATGACAGGCTCTCCTGGCGGTGGATCAGGGCGATGACGCGCGAACCGCGCTTCTCTTCCAGGCTGCGCATCAGCCGCAGACGGCTGGCATCCAACATGCGCTGCCGGATCACCGGTGTGACCGCGGCGATGACCAGAAAGATCCAAAACAAATTGAGCAGATCCATACACGCTCCTTATCCAGGCTTTACCAGGGGTAATACTCATCCGCATAGGTGCGCGGGACGCGCCGCCGCGGAGAAAGGATCATTGCCAGAAGCAGCCCAAAGACAAAGCCGCCAATATGCGCCCACCAGGCCACCCCGCCCATGGCCATACCCCCCGCCGTGTTGAGCGAAAGAAAGCCGGAAAACAGCTGCGACACAAACCAGACCCCCAGAAAGATCACCGCGGGGATTTCGACAAACCAGGGGATGATAAACATGGGGATCAGGGTGATGACCCGTGCCTGCGGGAAGTAATAAAAGTATGCGCCCATCACCGCGGCGATGGCCCCGCTGGCGCCGATGGCTGGGACGGTGCTGCCCAGGTTAACCACCGTCTGCAGTCCGCCTGCCGCCACACCCCCCAGCAAATAAAACAGCAAATAACGACCCGACCCAAGGCGGTCTTCCACGTTGTCCCCAAAGATATACAAAATCCACACGTTGCTGAGGAAATGGAACCAACCGCCGTGCAAGAACATATGGCTCACAAAGGGCAGCCAGGTGAGGGGATTCAGCAGATCAATTTGAGCGGGGATCAGCCCGTATCGGGCGATCAGACCCTCCAGACGCGGGGCGCTCAGGCTGATTTCGAAGAAAAACACCAGGGCGTTGGCCCCAATCAGCAGCCAGTTGACAATCGGAAATGTGCGAGAATGGATGGTATCGCGCAGCGGCAGCATAACACTCCTCGCCAGGCGGCAAGCTACGCGGCAGCCCCAGCCAACGCTGGCCGGTGATGATCGAAAGGCTTGCCAGGTGTACTTTTAGTATATCCCGCTTGGCGCGAAACCGCAAATCTACCCGTTTGGGCAGACAAGAAAAAACGCTTCCCCCCGAAGGGAGAAGCGTGAGGTTCATTCGATCAACTGGATGGGATAGCCCTTTTGGGCCGCCGCCGCTACGATCGCCTCCAACAGCAGGCACGCCTCGTCAAAAGTTACCTCCATCTGCTGGCGGTGATAACTGGCCTCCACGCGTTCCACCCCCTCCAGTTCATCCTCCAGTCCTTCCAGGCGCATCACGCAGGCAGCGCAGTGCATATCGGCAACTCGAAAACGAACCGTACGCATACACCCCCCTATTGAAAGCGGATCTGACCGCCGTACATGCCCATGGAACAGGTGAAGGGCATCACCGTTCCAGCCGTCTGCGGCGGGATCTGGATGATTTCGGTTCCGGTGGCGGGCAGCAGCTTTTCCACCTTCAGCGCCGGAATAACAAAAGCCCGCGAGCAGGAACGGGTGTTGTTGGTGACCACATGCAGCTCCAGCGGCTGCCCGGCCTTGGCCAGCAGCACCTCCGGCGCGTAGCCGTCATTGAGAGCTTCCAAAACCAGGGGGGCGTTCTCGTCCGCGGGGGCTGCCGCCGCGGTCGGAGCGGCGCTGTTGGCCTGCCACAGGCGGCTGACGGCAAAGGGTGCGCCCACCAGGTTGAGGCCCGCGTCCACCGTCACCAGGCCCAAAATCAGGGTAACCACGGCCACAAAGATGCGGAAGTTCTTTTCCAGGCGCGCGCCCAATTGGGTGGTCAGGTAGGCCACGGCGAAGAACACCGGGCTGGTGCCCAGGGTGAAAGCAAAGAGGATGGCCGCCCCCGCCCACGGGCTGCCCGCGCCCACCGCCAGAGCCATCATGGTCTGCGTCACCCCGCAGGGGATGAACACGGTCAGCGCGCCCAAGAACACGGGGGCCAGCAGCCCCTCACTGCTGCTGCGCGCTTTGCGGCGGATGTAGCGCGTGAGGAATTTCGGCGGCTCCAGGTTGAAAAAGCGAAAGATGGGGTGCACGTCCAGCAGGCGCAGGGCGTTGCCAATCATAAACACACCCACTGCCAGCATCAAGACGGCGCGGGTCAGGGGGGTCATTTGAAACACGGAGCCTAAGGCTCCCAAGAGAAACCCCAGCAGCGTGTAAGCCGCCAGCTTGGCCAGCAAGAAACCCGCGATGGGCGCAGCCAGCTGCGCGGAGCGGCGCGGGGCAGCGGCCACATTGCGCTCCACCTGGTGAGAAAGAGAACTGGCCAGCAGCCCGCCCTGTACGGCCAGGCAGCTCAGCCCGCCGGTGGTCAGCCCGGTGATAAACAGCACCAACAAATTGGGGAAAGAAAGAGGTTCCATATCTACCTGTAAAGCGATAGAGATGACTTATTTTGTCGTATTTATCCGGCGAACAAATTGTATCATATTTTTCCCCAAACGTACCCCCATTTTCACCAGGGCACGTCCGGGCTGGCCCATTCCGGCAGGGAACGCACTGCCCGATCCACAATCTGGTCGCCGCGATATGCGAAGTAATATTCCCGCGGCCTCGCCCCACCCAGCACCGCCGGGGCCACATGGTGCAGATTGGAGACCACCGCCGGGGCCGTCCACACCCAGCGGCGCGGCACCCACGCCAACCGCCCCTCCGTGCAAGCGCGAAATGGGCCTGGGGGAGCCTGCGCCGTGAACAGGTACAGACCGCCGTCTGAGATTTCAAAGCCGCTCCAGGTCAGAACCCCCGCAAAGCGCACCGTGCCCAGTTGATAACCGGCCTCCTCCTGCACCTCGCGCAGGCAGGCCGCCCGCGGCGTCTCCCCCGGCTCAATGTGCCCGCCGATGCCGTTCCACAGGCCGCGGTTGGGCGGGTTGGAACGCAGCAGCATGAGCACATGCCGGCCGCGCTGCAAAAAGCACAGCACAAAACGGGCCGGAGTTGGGCTCATGCGCCCCCTGCCTGCGCCAAAAAGGCCGCCAGCAGGTTTACCATCCCGGCCACATCCTCCAGATCGGCCTGTTCCACCGGCGCGTGGTGGTAGCGCACCGGCAGCGAAAGGGCCGCCGCGCGCACGCCCGTCCCGGCGTACACCATCGGGGTCAGCGCCGTGCTGATGCCGCTCACCACTTCATCCTGCAGGGGCAGCTTTTCCTGCGCTGCCAGCGCCCGCAGCCGCCGCGCCAGGGCCAGATCGGGCACAAAGGCCGCCAGCTTGCCGCGGATGGCGTCCATCCACTTCAGCGCCGGGCCGCCTCCCAGGCGGATGCCGCCGCCTGGTTCCTGGAAATCGGGGGTGTCCGAGGCCAGGGTGCCATCCACGCCGATCAACTGATCCGGCTGCCAGGCCGCCACCAGCGGCACGCCCCCCGCCAGCATGGTTTCTTCCTGCACGGTGAAGGCCAGCAGCACCTGAGCCGGGGTGGGCGGCAGCACGTGTGCCAGGGTCAGCAGGGCAAAGCAGCCCAGGCGGTCGTCCAGCGCCTTGGCCTGCACGCGCGTGCCGCCCAAAGGCTGCAAAGGCCCATCCCAGGTCAGCCCATCCCCCACCTGCACCCCCCACTGCGCCGCCTCTTGGGCCGAACGCGCGCCGATATCGATAAACAGCTCTTCCAGGGGCAGCGGTTTTCCCGTGTCCAGATGGGCAGGGGGCAGCCCCACCGCCGCCGCCAAATGGCCTGTTTCGGTCCACAAAGTCAGGCGGCTGCCGGGCAGCGCCCGCGTGCTGACGCCCCCCATACGCTCCACGCGCAGAAAACCGTCCGCGCTGATGCCGCGCACCATCAGCCCAACTTCATCCATATGCGCCGCCAGCATCACCCGCGGCCCAGCCGCGGGGCGCACCGCCACCAGGTTACCCAGCGCGTCTGTATGCGTCTCCCAGCCAGGCGGCAAAAGCCTGCACAGGCAGTCTGCCACCGGCTGCTCGCGCCCCGTCAGCCCCGGGGCGGCAATCAGCTCAGCCAGCCAGGCGCGCTGCAAATGCTGCGCGCGGATCATAACACCGGCCTGAGGGCGCGCATGCGCGCGGCTTTGGTTTCCAGGGTGGCATAGGCGCCGATGTCGCGGCGGTGGCGCAGTTCAGGGGGTTCTATCTCGCTCAGCAGCGCTTCCATCTTTTCACACAGCGCTCCGGGGTGTTCGCCCAGCCCCACCAACGCCAAAGCCCGCGAGCCCAGCGCCTTCCAGCGCCCATTTTCCAGCGCGGCGGAGGAGACGATCACCTCAAAACCAGCCTTGCGGGCGCGGGCCGTATCGAAATCAAAATACACATCCCCCGGCAGCGGGCCAGGGTAAGCCTGGGGCACCAGGTATTTCACCAGCGAAGCCTGCGGGGCAAAACGCACCTGCCCAACCTGCAGACTGCCCGCCGCCAGCGCCGAGAACAGCTCCACGCCATCCGATTCGAGCAGCGCGCACAGATTAATCGCCTCGGGGTCGCCAAAGCGGGTGTTGTACTCAATCAGGCGCACCCCGCGGGCCGTGACCATGAACTGGCCGTAGAGCATCCCGCGGTAGGGCTGGCCGGTCTCTTCCGCCAGGGCCGCCAGGGTTTCCACCATCAGGCGGTCTGCCTCGGCCAATTCTTCGGGCAGCAGGAAGGGCATACCGCCGTCAGCCAGGGTATAGGCTCCCATCCCGCCCGTCATCAGCCCCTGGTCGCCGTCATAAGCATATTTAAAATCCTGAGCCACGGGCATGGGGAAAACCCCGCTGTCGGTGGCAAAAGCCATGCGTGAAAATTCTTCGCCCACCAGGCGCTCTTCCAACAGCACGCTGCCGTCTTTCTGGATCCAGATGTCGGCGTAGGCGGCCGCCTCCTGAGCGTCGTGCAAATGCACGCCCATCACCTGCACTCCTTTGCCGCCCGTCAGGCCCAAAGGCTTCACGGCCACTTCGCCCACCACATCCAAAAAGCTTAGCACCTCGGCGCGGCTGCGAGCCAGGCACCACTGCGGCGCGCCCCACCCCACCCGCCGCTGCAGCAGGTCGCGCATGAAGAATTTATCGCCTTCCAGGCGCGCCTGAGATTGGGTCGGCCCCACGCTGGGGATGCCCGCGGCGCGCAGCGCGTCCACCGCACCCGCGTTCAGCGGCGCTTCCGGCCCCACCACCACCAGGTCCACATGCGCGGCGAGCATAGCCCGCGCCACGGCCTGAGCATCGTTCAAACTGCCCTTGATCCATTCCCCCGCCAAAGGGCGGATTCCGGGGTTGGGGGTGTTGGAATACACCACCAACCGCTCTGGATGCGGGCTGTGTGCCAGAACCCGAGCCAGAGCATGTTCACGTCCGCCGCTGCCGATTAATCCAACTCGCATGATCGATCCCTCCGCAGGAGATAATGTACCACTTACGCACCGTTGTACCATAGATTCGAGGGTCTGAAAAGCCAGAGGCCGCCCAGGTTTGGGGCCGCCGTGCGGCCCCGGCTTTTGCGGCAAGCACCAGCGCTGAGGGGTGAAGGCTTGAATCCATTTCTTGTATAAGAAATGTATAAATTCGCCCCATATTATCTTGTATTTCCATTTTGCATCCGTTATTATTATGAAAATTAAGATAAATATTCAAACCCTTAACGGTTGAAACTTTTGGGTTCAGTACCTCGAAAGGAGGCAGGAAATGAGAAACGGCATACAAATCGCGACGATCTGGAAAGTTCCCGTTCGTCTGGATCTCAGTTGGTTCATCATCTTTGGGTTGGTCACCTGGTCATTGGCCGGTGGCGTGCTGGCAGAAAGCCTGCCGGAGGCTGCCCCTGCCCTGCGCTGGGCGCTGGGTGCCGCGGCCGGTCTGCTGTTTGCCGCCTCGGTGCTGCTGCATGAGCTGGGGCATGTGTACTTTGCCCTGCGCAATCAGGTTCCTGTACGCGGGGTGACCCTGTTCCTGTTCGGCGGCGTGGCAGAAATTACCCGCGACCCGCAAAGCCCCGGAGCCGAGCTGCGCATCGCTGCCGCCGGCCCCGCCGTCAGCCTGGCCCTGGCGGGGATCTTCGGCGCGGCAGCTTTCCTCACCCAGGGCTGGCTGGCTGAAGCGTCTGTTCCAGCCGCCTGGCTGGCGCGCATTAACCTGATGCTGGCGGTCTTCAACCTCATCCCCGGCTTCCCCCTGGACGGCGGCCGCATTTTCCGCGCTCTGGTGTGGATGCGCACCGGCAGCTTCGCCCGCGCCACGCAGATGGCTTCTACCGGCGGGCAGTGGGTGGGCTACGCGTTCATGGGCGTGGGGTTGTTCTCGCTGCTCACCGGCGGCGCCTTCAACGGCCTGTGGCTGATCTTCATCGGCTGGTTCCTGCGCAACGCGGCTGCCTCCAGCAAGGCCCAAACCAGCCTGCAGGAGACCCTGCGCGGACTGACTGTGGCCGAGGTGATGGACCGCCGCGTCGACAGCGCGGCCGCCCACCACACCCTGGAACAGGTGGTGCGCGAACACGTCCTCAGCGGCAGCCAGCGCGTTCTGCTGGTCACCGACAGCCTGGGCAACGGCATCCGCGGCTGGGTGACGCTGGAAGATATTGTGCGCGTGCCGCGGGCCGCCTGGCCGGTCGTCACCGTGGGGCAGCTCATGTCGCCGCGAGAGAGCTTGCTGGTGCTCTCACCTCAGGCCGAGCTGCTCAGCGCGCTGCAAAAAATGGATGAAAGCAGTCTGTCGCAGGCTCCTGTCCTCGCCGAAAATCAAATTCTGGGCTGGCTGTCGCGCGAACGCATCCAAAACTATCTACGCCTGCGCGCCGAACTGGGCATATGACCCTATAATATAAGAAGCTCATCGCACAGCCTTAAATCAAGCTGGGGTGGGTGATTACCACCCCAGCCTGATTTAATAAAATGGAGGAACGGTTTGAAACGGCCGGCCTGACCACCATCGAAACGCCGCCGTCATCATTTAGAGAGGATGGGAATATGAATTTTTTGGCGTGGGTCTTCTTCGCGCCCCTCTTCTGTTTGCTCGCCGCCCTGGGGGTGAGCCTGTGGGCTCGTTCTGTACGCTCATCTGTGCGTTTAGGTCTGCTGGTGTCTCTGGCGCCGCTGGCTGCCTTCCTCAGCGTGGCCGCTGTGCTGCCGCGCATCACCGCCGGAATCCCGCTGCGATTGAACCTGCCGTGGATGCCTTCGTTGGGGCTGGAGGCCGCCTTCCTCTTAGACGGCCTGGGGGCCTTGTTTGCCCTGCTGATCAGCGGCATCGGCGTGCTGGTGGTGCTGTACGCCGGATATTACTTTGCAGATCACCCCGAAGACGCGCCACGCTTTTTCAGCCTGCTGATGCTCTTCACAGCTGCCATGCTGGGACTGGTGCTGGCCGGGGATGTCATCACCCTGTTCATCTTTTGGGAAGGCACCAGTGTGGTTTCCTTTCTGCTGGTGGGCTTTAAGCACAAGGATGAGGCCGCCCGCCGCGGGGCCTTGCGCGCCTTTTGGATCACCGGCGGGGGCGGCTTGGCGCTGCTGTTTGGCCTGCTGCTCCTGGCCGAGATGGCCGGCAGCACACGCCTGAGCGTGATACTGGCCTCTGGCCCCGCCTTGCGCGCCCACGCGCACTACCCGCTGGCCCTGGTGCTCATCGCCCTGGGAGCCTTCACCAAAAGTGCCCAATTCCCCTTCCATTTCTGGCTGCCGGGGGCCATGAGCGCGCCCACCCCCGCCAGCGCCTTCCTGCACTCGGCCACCATGGTCAAAGCTGGCCTGTATCTGGTCGCCCGGCTGAACCCCGCCCTGGGCGGCACCGATTTGTGGTTCTGGCTGTTCAGCCTGACGGGCATGATCACCCTGCTGACCGGGGCCTGGCTAGGCCTGCGCCAGCGCGATCTGAAAGCCTTGCTGGCTTACTCCACTATCAGCCAACTGGGGGTGCTGATGATGCTGCTGGGGCAGGATAGCCCGGTCGCCTTCAAAGGCTTTGTCATCGGCGTCACCGCCCACGCCCTGTATAAAAGCGCGCTGTTTCTCACCGCCGGCGCCGTGGACCTGGCGGCCGGAACCCGCGATCTGACAAAGCTGGGCGGCCTGTGGAAAACCCACCGCGGGTTGGGTCTGGCAGCCGTCGTTGCCGGTCTGAGCATGGCTGGGCTGCCGCCCCTGTTCGGCTTTCTGGCCAAAGAAACCCTGCTGGCCGCCGTCACCCACCCCAATATCCCGCCCGTCACCGGCACGGTCTTCACCGCCAGCACCGTCATCGCCGGAGCTTTGATTCTGGCCCAGGCCGGGCGCTTTGTGGTTGACACCTTCTTCGGCGAACGTCCCGCCGCCCAACCCCCAGCGCGGCCTTTGGCCTGGCCTGTGGCGGCCTTGTGCGCCGTACCCGCCGGGCTTTCGGTGCTGCTCACCAGCCTGCCCGAGCCGGAACCGGTGGCGGCTTTTTTGGCCTCTGCCGCCAGCGCAGCCTTCGGCGGGCCGGTAAAGGTCTCTTTGGCGTTGTGGACGGGCATTAACCCGCCCCTGGTGCTCAGCGTCATCGCCGTCAGCCTGGGGCTGTTCCTTTTCTACCGCCGTTCCAGAGTCATCGCGGATCAGGAATTTTTCTCGGCCTGGGCCGGCCGCCCCAACCTGGAAACCCCGGCCCGCGCCGCCTTGCGCCTGCTGGACCGCGCCGCGGCGATCTCCCTGCGCACGCAAAGCGGCAAACTGCGCCGCTACCTGGCGGTGATGCTGGCCGCATCCAGCCTCTTGGTAACCTACGCCCTGCTGCGTCAGCCCATCGTCTTCCAGTCCCTGGCCGTCCCCACCCCCGACCTGGCGGGCGGGCTGGGGGTGCTGCGCCTGTTTGCCCTGCTGCTGGTGGTGGGCGCCTCCGCCGCCAGCGTCTTTTTGCAGCGCGATCTGATGGCCGTTCTGGCGTTGGGTGCTTCGGGGCTCAGCGTGGCGGTCCTCTTTGCGCTGGAACCCGCGCCGGATGTGGCCCTGGTGCAGATTGTGGTGGATCTGCTGGTCACCACCATCCTCATCCTGGCCCTGCGCCGCATCCCCCGTCCCCTGCGTGAGCAGGCCAACGACCGCCGCACGGCCTCTGGCTCGCTGCGCGATGCTCTGCTGGCGGCCGCGGGCGGCCTGTGGATGGCTGCGGTTACGCTGATCAGCCTGACCTCGCGCCCGCGCGTTTCGCTGGTGACCCCCTTCTATGAGGCCAACGCCAAACCCCTCACCGGCGCTCGCGACGTGGTGGGGGCCATTGTGCTGGATTTCCGCGGGTTTGATACGCTGATCGAAATCACCGTCTTCGCCGTGGCCAGCCTGGGGGTTTACACCCTGCTGCGGCGAGGGCTGGGCCTGTACCGCGCCGCGCATGAAATGCCCGCGGACGTAAAACCCCACCGCTCCTTCCTGATGGGCATCGGCGGCCAGAGGCCTTCGGCCCTGGTGCGGCTGCTGACGGACGCCATTCTGCCGCTCTCGATGGTCATCGCTGTGGTGCATATGATGTACGGCCACGACCAGCCCGGCGACGGCTTCACCGCGGGGGTGATGGTGGCCCTCGCAACCGGCCTGTGGCACATCGTCTACGGCAACCGCGAAGCCCGCCGCCGCCTGCCCTGGCTGCATCCCACCCCCCTGGTGGCCGCGGGTTTGCTCACCGTGCTGGTTTCCGCGTCCCTGGGAGCCTGGATCGGCGGGTCGTTCTTGAGCGCGGTGGACTTTGGCGAACTGTGGGGGCTGAGTCTGCCCCCTGGTTTTGCCCTCAGCACCTCTTTCTTTTTCGAAGTCGGCATCTTCCTGGTGGTCTTGGGCAGCGCAGCGCGCATGTTAGACACGCTGGCCTTTGGGGAAGAAGCCGACCCCCGGCAAGGAGGCTAACCTATGGAACTGCTCACCGCTCTTGCCATCGGCCTGCTGTTCGCGCTTGGGCTGTATCAATTTTTGCGCCGCAACCTGATCCGCTCTGCCGTGGGGCTGATCATCCTTTCCAACGCCATCAACCTGTTCCTGCTGTCCACCGGCGCCTACCGCGGCCTGGTCCCCGCCTATGTGGGCGACCCGCTGCAGCACAGCGACGCTCTGCCGCAAGCCCTGGTGCTCACCGCCGTGGTCATCAGCATGGGCGGCTTTGCTTTCATCACCGCCATGCTCTCCGGCATCGTCCACCGCTACCGCTCCGGCGACAGCGATGACGTCAGCCAGTTGAAAGGATAAGGCCCATGAACCAACCGCAATGGGTGCTGTTTCCCGTCATCATCCCCCTGGCCGGGGCCGCCGTGGGGCTGCTGCTGCGCCACCACCGCCGTGTTCAGGCTTACGGCTCGCTGGGCGTCATCCTCACCGCCCTGGCCGCCAGCCTGTACCTGCTGGCGCGCGTGTACGCTCACGGGCCGCAGGTGGCCCAACTGGGCGGGTGGGCCGCCCCTTACGGCATCAGCCTGACGGCAGATCTGACCTCCGCGCTGTTCGTGGTCATGGCCCAGGCGGTGCTGTCCACAGGCTTCATCTACGCCCTGGGCTGCAACGACCGCTGCTCGCGCTATCCCACCTTCTACCCCCTCTTCCTGACCCTCTCCACCGGCCTGACCGGTGTGTTCCTCACCGGCGACCTGTTTAACCTGTTCGTATTCGCGGAGCTGCTGGTCATCTCCGGGGCGGCCCTCACCGCCATCTCGGATGACCCCCTGGGGCTGGAGGCGGCCTACAAGTATTTCCTCATCAGTCTGCTGGCCTCCCTGTTCCTGTTGGTGGCGGCGGGCAGCCTGTACGTCTCCTATGGGACTCTCAACCTGGCTGATCTTTCCGCGCGCATCGCTGCCGACCCCACCCGCCCGCTGACGGGGGTGGCCGCCGCCTGTTTGGTGGTGTTTTTCCTGGTGAAAAGCGCCGTGGCACCCTTCCATTTCTGGCAGCCCGATTTTCACACTGTCTCTCCTACCGCCATCAGCGCCATGCTGTCTTCGGTGGTGGTCAAGGTGGGCGTGTACGGCCTGCTGCGCATGACCACCCTGTGGTTTGTGCCCTTCGCCGCGGAACTGCGCGCCTTTCTCATCGCCGCTGGTCTGGTAGGGGTGATCTTCGGCGGGCTGACCGCCGTGGGCGCGCAGCACGCCAAGCGCATGCTGGCTTATTCCACCCTGGGGCAGATCGGCTTCATCCTGGTGGGCATCGGGTGGGGCACGCCCCTGGCGCTGACGGCTGCCCTGATTTTCATCATCAACCACAGCCTCATCAAATCGGCCCTGCTGATGATCGCCGGAGCCACGGCCAGCCGCGCGCCGGTCAAATCCGCCGCCTTCAGCGCGCTGCGCGGGGTGGGCAAATTCACCCCCCTGGGCGGCGCGCTGTTCCTGCTGGGCGGGCTGGCCCTGGCCGGCATTCCCCCCACCAATGGATTCATTAGCAAGCTGACTTTGCTGCGCAGCGGCCTGGCGCTGGGGGACGGTTGGACGCTGGCCGGGCTGGCCGCGGGCAGCCTGTTTTCGCTGGTGTACGTGGCCCGCGCCTACCGCAACATCTGGTGGCTGCCCGCCCAGGGTGAGATCAAGCCCAAAGCAGGGGGCGACCGCCTGCTGGCCCCTGCCGTCCTGGTGAGTCTCTCCTTGGTGCTCGGCATCTGGGCCGAACCGTTCGTCAACCTTTGCATGCAGGCGGTGACGTGGATGCTCAACCCCGCCGCCTACATCGCCCTGGTTTTAGGAGGTTAAATGGGCAGCATTTTGACCTTTTTTCTGCTGGCCGGTGTCTATCTGGCCCTCAGCGGCAGTCTGGTCACCAGCAACCTGATCGCCGCCGCCCTCATCGCCCTGGGGATCATGCTGCTGCTGCGCATGGGGCAGCGCCCCGAACGCATTCAAACCCTACCGCTGGCTCTGTGGACCCTGCTGCGCTACCTGGGGATCCTCCTGGTGGATATGATCCGCAGCGGCATCCAGGTGGCGCGCATTGTGCTGAACCCCAAACTTCCCATTCAGCCCGCCATCTTGAAAATTCCCTGCGAAGAGCAGTCTGATTTGATCTCCGCCCTCAGCGCCCATGCCATCACCCTCACCCCCGGAGAACTGGTGATAGCCATTGACGAGCAGGGCGGCATGTACACCCACTGTCTGGATATGAGCCTGTCGGTGGCCCAGCGCGTTGAGTTGCTGCGCCAGCACCGCGCCATGCTTAAAACCATCCTCGGTGAAGGCAGTGAAACCAGGGAGGCGTCGTGATCGAAATCTGGGTGGAACGCACGTTGGTTTTCTCGCTGGCCGTACACATCATCCTCACCGGCGTGTGCGTTTGGCGCGTGTGGCGCGGCCAAAATGTGATTGACCGCCTGATCGGCGCCGATCTGGTGGGGACTCTGGCCCTGGCGGTGCTGGTGCTGATCGCGTTGATCGAACGCACCAGCATCTATTTTGACGTAGCCCTGGGGCTGGCCGCTCTGGGCTTCATGGCTTCGATCGTGCTGGCCAAATATCTGGCCGATCAGCGCGTTTTATAAGATAAGGTGACGGCGATGGAAACTCTTTTTGGTGTGATCGTGATCCTGGCGGTGCTGATTGGCACAGCCTTCTCCGTCATCGGTGTCATCGGCTTCATCCGTCTGCCGGATGTGTATACCCGCCTGCATGCCACCGGCAAAGTCAGCGTGTTTGGGGTGGTGCTGCTGCTCGTGGCGGGTCTGTTCTGGACGCCAGTCTCCCCGGGTAAAGATATTGTCCTCATCGGGCTGCTCCTGCTGGCCGCGCCGGTGGCCTCACATGCCATCGCCTCAGCCGCCTTCCGCCTGGGCATCCCCGCGCAGCAGCTCACGCGCAACGAACTGGCGGAGGTGGCGGAACAAGAAAACGACCCCACGCCCCAGGGGTGAGGCCGCATACATTTGTGAGGTGCACCAGGCCGCGGCTCAGGGTATGCTTTGCACCAGGGCAAAAATCAGCGCCGCAATCACAATCACCACCCCCATGCCCACCGCCAACCAGGTCGTAAAACGCTGCCGCATATCGTCCTCCTCTTGGCTTAGACCATATCAAAGCGTTCAGAGTGGAAATCGCCCAACGGAACTTTGATCTCCACCAGGGCTTTTTCCACCGCATCCATCATCGGCTTGGGCCCGCAGATGAACATTTCGTACATATTTTGGGTGCGCTCTGGGGGCAGATGGCGGGTCAGCTTTTCTGCATTGATGAAGCCCGTCTCACCCTGCCAGTCCGATGGGGGAGTTTCCAAAAAGTGGATCACCCGCAGATCCAGGCGCTGTTGTAAGGTCTCTATCTCTTCGCGAAAGGTCACGCTTTCCCAGTCGCGGTTGGCGTACAGCAGCCACAGGGGCCGCCGGTCGCCGCGGTCAGCCAGGGTGGACAGCATGCTCATCATGGGGGTAATGCCGATCCCCCCGGCGATGAACACAAACCCGCGCGCATGGGGGTGGCGGTCCACGCTGAAGGCTCCGAAGGGTCCATCCAGATACACGCGCTGGCCGGGTTTCAAATCTTTCACCGTTCGGGTAAAGTCACCCAGGGCTTTGATGGTCATGCTCAGGCGCTGAGGGTCTTCGGCGCTGGAGGAGATGGAGAAGGGATGTTCCGCATCCGCAAAGGGCGAGCTGCCCGCCGTGATCCAGGCAAACTGCCCGGGCTGAAAACGAAAGCCGCGGTGGCCGTCGGGGCGCATGACCAGGGTCCAGGCGCTGCCGCGCTCCGGGCGCACTTCTTCAATCACATAGGGCCGCCGCAGCAGAATGATCGGTTTGATCACACGCACCCACACCAGCAGCCCCACCCAAAACAGGCCGTACCCCACCCACAAGACCTGTTTGGCAGGGGTGTTGATGTAATAGCCCACCAAAACGGCATGAACCAGCCCCAGTCCCACAGCCGCTGCCGCCAAAAAGCCGTGCCAGATACGCCATTGGGTGTATTCAATTTTCCACTGCTTGCGGAAAATGCTGATGAGCACCAATGCGATCAGCGCCAGCGTGGCCGTCACCGCCGCGCGCGCCCGCCAGGGAGCGCTGAACACATTCAGCAGAGTCAGAGTCTGCGGGTCAAACACAAACAGCAGCAGCGGGTGGGCCAAAATCAGGACAAAGGCCACCAGCGAGATTTGGCGGTGAAAGAAATAGACGATGTCGCTGCCGTAAGGCGCTTTTAAGAAGCGGAAGCGCGCGGTCAGGGCAAACTGCAGGGCCATCATCGCCAGGCCCGCAAAGCCCAACGCCACCGAAAAATCGCGGTACAAAGCCCGGCCGGGAGGGCGCTGCCCCACCAGCAGGATCAGCAAAGGTGCCAGGGTGAGCGCCAGATACACCACCACCCAGAAAATTCCTTGCAGGATGCGTCGAGTCCTCATACTCCTCCCCAAATCTCACTGCCCGCGCCGCCGCAGGGATTTCTCCAGCTCCACCCCGCCGTAGGCCAGCAGGCTGACGGCCAAAATTTCCGCCCAGGCCAAAACCGAGATGGGGACGGTATCAAACAGGTGGTTCATCACCGGCAGGTAGGTGAAAGCCGCCTGTAGAACCACCATCACCCCTACACCGATCCATACCCAGCGGTTGCTGAACACGCCGATGGCGAACATGGATTGGGTCAGTGAGCGGCAGTTGAACAAATAGAAAATCATGATCCAGGCCACGGCATTGATGGCCACCGTGCGCGCCTCGGTTAACGGAACCCCGCGCAGCATCTGCCATTCATACAGCCCAAAGGCACCCGCCATCACCAGCAGCCCCACAATGACCACCCGCCCTAAAAGCACCGGGTTAAGGATGGAAGCGCGCGGGTCGCGCGGTTTACGCAGCAGGATATCCGGTTCTTTGGGCTCCAGGGCCAACACCAGCCCCAGGACCCCCCCGATGGTCATGTTGATCCACAGCACCTGAATGGGCAGCACCGGCAGCGGCACATTGAGGAAGGTCGCCAGCAGGATGATCAGCCCCAGGCCCAGGTTGGTGGGCAGTACCCAGGCGATGATCTTGGTCAAATTGTCAAAAATCCCACGCCCTTCTTCCACCGCGGCCTGAATGGTGGCGAAATTGTCGTCGGTCAGCACCATTTCGGCCGCCTCTTTGGCCACCTCGGTGCCGGTGATGCCCATGGCCACGCCGATATCGGCCTGCCTGAGGGCTGGGGCATCGTTCACCCCGTCACCAGTCATGGCCACCACGTTGCCGCGCGCCTGCAAAGCCTCCACCAGACGCAGCTTCTGTTCCGGTGAAACGCGCGCAAACACATCCGTGTGCACCGCTGCCTCAATCAATTCGTCGTCGCTCAGCCGCGCCAGCTGTTCCCCGGTCAGCACTTCGGCCTGCGGGTCAGAGACCAGGCTAATCTGGTGGGCGATGGCGCGGGCGGTCAGGGCATGGTCGCCGGTGATCATCTTCACGCGGATACCGGCCTGCTGGCATTTGCGCACCGCCTCGGCCGTCTCCAGGCGCGGCGGATCCATCATGCCCTGCAAACCTAAAAAGGTCAGCCGCTCAACGTCGTCTTCGCGCACTTGGGTCTGCGCAGCGGGCAAATCGCGGCGGGCAAAGGCCAATACGCGCAGCCCGCGGGCAGCCATTTCATCCACCGCGGTGTGAATGGCGCCCACATCCAGGGGCACGGGTTGGCCTGCCGCATCCAAAGCCCGCACGCAGCGCAGTAAAACAGCCTCCACCCCGCCTTTCACATACAGCCGCTGCCCCTCTGGGAAGGCATGCAGCGTGCCCATGTATTGATTTTGCGAATCAAAGGGAATCACATCCACGCGCGGGTGGGCCGCCGCCAAAGCCGCCAGATCCAGCCCAGCCTTGCGGGCTGAAACCAGCAAGGCCGCCTCGGTGGGGTCACCGCTGGCGTTCCAGCGGCCGTCCTCCAGCACCAGCCCTGCGTCGTTACACAAAGCCCCCGCCGTCAACACCTCGCGCAGGGCGGCATCATCTGATAAGGATACGGGCTGATCCTGAACCTGAACTTTCCCCTGAGGATTGTAGCCCAATCCGCTGAAGGTGTAACAGGCCCGCCCGCCGCCGCAGCGGTCCAGCGCGCCCAAGGCCTGCTGCACCGTCATCTGGTTTTGGGTCAGCGTTCCGGTTTTGTCGGAACAGATCACGGTGACGCTCCCCAGCGCTTCCACCGCGGGCAGCTTGCGGATGATGGCCTGCCGCCGCGCCATGCGCGCCACCCCAATCGCCAGGGTGATGGTCAGCGCCGCGGGCAGCCCTTCGGGAATGGCCCCCACCGCCAGGGTAATGGCCGCCAGCATGGCCTCCACCGGCGGCTGGCGGTACAGTCCCACGCCGATCAAGAAGGTCAGCGCCGCCAGGGCCAGGATGGCGTACAGCAGCAGCTTGCTGAAGGCAGCGATGTTGCGGGTGAGCGGGGTTTCCAGATTGGATGCCTCGGCGATCAGGCGGGAGATCCGGCCGATTTCGGTATTATCGCCAGTGGCCACCACCACGCCCAGGCCTTGCCCGGCGGTGACGAAGGTGGCCGCGTAAGCCATGTTGCGCCGCTCCGCCAACATCAGCTCCTCGGGTAAATTATCCTCATTGTGTTTCAGTACCGGAACCGACTCGCCCGTCAGCGCAGCTTCGGCCAGCTGCAAATCGCGCACGCGCAGCAGGCGCAGATCTGCAGGAATTTTGTCGCCCGCCGCCAGCAGCACCAGATCCCCCGGCACCAGTTCCTCAGCGGGGATGCGGCGCTGTTCCCCCGCACGCAGCACGACGGCCTCAGTGGACATGGCCTGCGTCAAAGCTTCAATCGCCCGTTCCGCGCGGGCCTCCTGCAAGTAGCCGATCAGGGCATTGATCAGCACCACCCCAAAAATGACCGCCCCATCCACCGCGCTTTTGAGAACGGCCGTCACCAGCGCCGCGGCAATGAGGATGTACAGCAGCGGGTTGTTAAACTGCGCCAAAAAGCGCATCAGCGCACTTTTACGCTGGCTCGGGGTCAGGCGGTTGGGGCCAAAGTGCTTAATGCGCCGTTCCGCCTCAAAGCGGTCCAACCCGCGCTCCGCGTTGCTGTCCAAGAGCCGTACCACTTCCGCCGCCGGAAGATGGTGCCAATGTTTTCCCAGCAAAGTTTGCATACCAGCCTCCCGTTGGGAACATTCCCCTTTTGAAGTATACAAACCCTTCACACAGCTTACAAATAAAAACCGGCCATGGGGTTATACAGGTTCGGCCGGTTCGCGGGTTTAATGAAAAAGGGAAGGCTGCTTAGGAAATCGGCTCTGAACGGCAGTTGGATGGAGGGATCTGCCAGTCATACACATTCTTAATCACCAGCGGCACGATCATCGTGGTGGTGCGCAGCACCCCGGCTACTTTGCCGATGGTTTCGGTCACGAAATAATGCAGCTCTTCGTTGGAACGCGCCACCACCTGAATGGACACGTCGGTTTCGCCCATCGAACAGGCCACATAGGTAACCTGCTCATAGGTACTCAGGTGGCGCGCCACGGCCAATACCTGCCCCGGCTCGACCACAATGAACACATCCGCTGTCACCGTGTACCCCAGGGCGCGCGGGTTGGAAATGGCCGAAATACGGATGAAACCCTGGCGCACCAGGCGTTCCTTGCGGTAGCGCACGGCGCGTTCGGTCAGCGTACCCAGGCGCGCGGCAATCTCAGCGCAGGACAGTTCGCCATTTTCGACCAGCAAATCAGCAATTCGCTTATCAATCTCATCAATTTGCGGTGGGCGCTGCATGTTCTCGTTTCCTTTCCGAATTTCCA
This sequence comes from Levilinea sp., assembly GCA_029975215.1. Lineage (GTDB taxonomy): Bacteria > Chloroflexota > Anaerolineae > Anaerolineales > Anaerolineaceae > Levilinea. The sequence goes on along the minus strand of JARKPO010000005.1, from coordinate 368,775 downwards.
TGTTGATACCAGTATAGCACGATGAGCCTGACGCGTATATGCCAGAAATGAGGGATTTTTAAATACGCGCGCTTTTTTTGCGGCCCAATCGGGGGCAAGGGTGTACAAGGCGGCGTACAAATATTATACAAAAACATTATACAAAACGGTATGCAGGTTTGACTTCGTCCCCCTCGTCACGCATAATAAGCCTATACATGAACATTTTACAGGTAGACGCATCCAATCACTATTAGAGGAACAAAGAGGAGAAACAAAATCATGAAAGGCACCCGCAAGACCCTGATCGGAACGTTGATTGTCCTGAGCCTGGTATTGGCAGCCTGCGCTCCGGCGGCCACCCCTGCCCCCACCGCCCCACCGCCCCCGTTGCAGCCCACCGAGGCGCCCATGCCGGAACCCACTCCGGAACCGCCTAAGACCATCGTGGATATTGCCGCTGGTGATGAACGCTTCAAGACCCTGGTGGCCGCTGCCACCGCCGCCGGTTTGGTAGAAACCCTGCAAGGCGAAGGCCCCTTCACCGTCTTTGCACCCACCGATGAAGCCTTCGCCAAGCTGCCCGCCGGCACGATTGAAGATCTACTCAAGCCGGAGAACAAGCAGAAACTGGTGGACATCCTCACCTACCATGTGGTCGCCGGTAAGGTCATGGCCGCCGATGTGGTCAAACTGAGCGAAGCTGACACCGTCCTGGGCAAGAAAGTGGCCGTCAAGGTTGCAGACGGCAAGGTCTACATCAACGACGCGCAGGTGATCCTCACCGACATCGAAGCCTCCAACGGCGTGATCCACGTGATTGACACGGTCATCCTGCCGCCCCAGTAAGCAGCAGCTCCGAAATATCAAAAACGCACCCCAGCCCGAAGGCTGGGGTGCGTTTTTATATACGCACGCTCTCCTTGACGCCAGAAGAGGATTGGCATACAATTCCGGACGAATTTGTTAGCTGTACGAAGTAATTATAAAATCTTGTGCACATACAGGTGTTGGTTATGAAGATCAATCGCAATCTGGCCATTTTGTTTTTCACCATGGCTGTCGTCATGTTGGGTTTTGGGATTATCATCCCCATCCTGCCTTTTTACGCAGAGAACTTAGGAGCTAACGGCACCGCCCTGGGCGTGCTGATGGCGATTTTCAGCGTGATGCAGTTCATCTTCTCCCCCATCTGGGGCAGTTTATCCGACCGCATTGGCCGCAAACCGGTCATTCTCATCGGCGTGCTGGGCAACGCCCTGGCTCAGTTGCTCTTTGGCCTATCCACCTCCCTGTGGATGCTCATCGCAGCCCGAGCGCTTTCCGGTATCCTTTCCTCCGCCACCCTGCCCACCACCATGGCTTACATCAGCGACAGCACCAGTGAGAAGAACCGCGGCGGCGGCATGGGCATCATCGGCGCGGCGATGGGCGTGGGCATGATCTTAGGCCCCGGCATCGGCGGCTGGGCAGGCAGTTATTCACTTTCCATGCCGTTTTTCGTGGCGGCGGCCCTTTCCACGGCAGCCCTGCTTCTGGTGTGGTGGGTGCTGCCTGAGTCGCTGCCCGCCGAACAGCGCAGCGCAAAAACAACCTACGCCGGCCCGCAGTTGGGCCTGATGTGGAAATCGCTGTGGGGGCCGATGGGCTTTTTATTCTTCCTGTCTTTCCTGGTCAATTTCGCTCTGGCCAACTTTGAGGGCATTTTCAGCCTGTTTGCCAAGCACCGCTTTGATTACGGCCCGGCTCAGGTGGGAACCATCATGATGGTCATCGGCATCGTCTCCGCCGTCATCCAGGGCGCGCTCACCGGCCCCGCCACACGCCGCCTGGGCGAGAACTGGATCATCAAAGCCTCGCTGCTGGCCTCGGCCGTCGGCTTTATCCTCATGCTGCAGGCCAAAAGCTACACCAGCGTGCTGCTGACGGTGGGCTTTTTCGTCTTCAGCAACGCCATGCTGCGCCCCACCATCTCCTCAGACGTTTCGAAAAGCACGGATATGGGTCAGGGCATGGCGATGGGGTTAAACAACGCCTTCATGAGCCTGGGGCGCATCGTCGGCCCGTTATGGGCGGGCAGTTTGTTTGATATCAACATCGGTCTGCCCTATCTGACCGCCGGGATCGTTCTGCTGATCACCTTCGGCCTCAGCCTGCTGTATCTTAAAACCCCCAGTCTGCGCCCCGAATTGCAAACCGGGGATTGACCTATGAAGGCCAACCCCCGGCATTCAAAAGCCGCTTCAGGGTAAGAAAAGCTACTGCCGGTCGGTCACTTTGCCAATCCGGCGGAAGCTGCCGGCCTCCATGCCGTTCAGTTCCGCCGCCGCCAGAGAATATAACTGCAGGGGCAAAATCTCCACCAGCGGCCGGGCCAAATCATCCACCGCAGGGATCAGCAGGGTTTGCAGCTCCAGGTCGGGCTGACTGTCCACCCACAGCGCCCGCGCCCCCCAGCCTTGCGTCTCCACCGCCAGATCGCGGTTCAGATCGCGAGTTTTGGCAGCCCCGGCAAACATCCACAAAGTCAAATGCTCATCCGCCAATTCCAGGGGGCCGTGACGGAAATAGGGCGCGCTCATGCCCTCGTACGTCACCTTGGCCGCCTCCTTAAGAATCAGCGAGCCGTTCATTACCGCCGCCAAAGAAGACCCGCGCCCGGCGATGATCATGCGCTGCGGCAGCCCCAAACCGTGGCGGAGCACAGACACCTGCTCTTCCCAATGCGCCAAAAAAGCCTCAGCGCTGTCTGCTGCCGCGCGCAAAGCCGTCCGTGCCGGCTCCAGCGGGCTTTCCAGCAGCTGGCAGGCGGCCAGCAGCAGGGTGGCCAGGCTGTTCAGGTAGGTGCGCGTGCTCACCGTGCGCTCCGGCCCGGCATAAATCGGCAGCACCACCTGGGCCTGCTGGGCCAGGGGGCTTTCCAGATCGTTGGTCACACCCACCAGCAAGGCTGGGCGCGCCACCTCCACGCCGGAGATCAGGCTGAGGATCTCGGCGCTGCGTCCGGACTGCGAAATCACCACCAGCAGGGTGCGGGCATTGACCAGGCCAGGGGCGTAATGCAGCAGTTCCGAAGTCTCCACCCACGACACGGGGATGGGCAGCGCCGTCAACTGCAGCCAGGTGGGGTAGGCCGCGCAGTAAGATGCGCCCATACCGGTGAGTACCACGTTGGAAAATTCGCCGCGCTTCAGACGCGCCGCCGTATCCGCCATCGTCTGCGCTGTGTACCGGTCCAAAGCGGTGCGCAGGCTTTCCGGTTCGCTTAAGATGTCCTGCAAATAGAGGTTTTGATGAAGAGTCATGCCGTCTCCTGAAGCAGGTCGAGGGCCGCGCGGGCTGCGCCTAATACCCCGGCTTGCTGGCCCAATTGGGCCGGTTGAATGATTACCCGCGCAGCCGGCACCACCGGCTGCACACTGGCGGCCGCCGCGCGAATCGGTTCCTCAAAAAGATCAAACGAGCGCATTACCCCGCCGCCCAGCACAATGGCATCCGGCAGGAGCAGCAGAATCAAATTGGCCAGCCCCGTCCCATAAATGCCCCCGAACCGCGCCGTCCACTCCAGAGCCAGCGGGTCGCCCTGACGGGCCGCCTGAGCCATCACGGCCGCGTCCACGCGGGCGATCTCGCCGCCCGCCAACGCCAGCATCTGCGAGGAGGGCTTTTGGCGCACGGCCGCCTGCAAATCGCGGGCGATGGCCGGACCAGCCGCCAGGCTTTCCCAGCAGCCGCGTCCACCGCAATAACAGGGAGGGCCGTTGGGGTCCAGGCGGATATGCCCGCCCTCTCCGTGCCAGCCGTCCACCCCGCGGTATATGTGACCGCGGTAGATGAAGGCCGTGCCAATGCCCGTGCCCACCGTCACTGCCAGCAGGCGCTGCACACCGCGTCCCGCCCCCTGCCACCACTCGCCCAACGCAGCGGCATCAGCATCATTTTCTAAGGCCACCGGCACGCCAAAGGTCCGGCGCAGCGGCTGGACAATATCCACATCCTCCCAGGTGGGCAGGGTGTAAGGGTTCTGAATGGCCCCGCGCTGCCGGTCAATGGGGCCGGTGGCGCCAATGCCCACAGCCAGCAGTCTGCGGCCAGCGGACACTTTTTCAACCAGAGAAGCGATGCGCTCCACCCCGGCCTGCGGCCCGCGGCGCGCCTCGATGAGGGTTTCGGCCCATTCTAAAAGCTGCCCCTCCGCAGTGACCGCCCCTGCGCGGACGTTGGTGCCGCCCAGGTCGACACCTACCGTGATTTCAGGCCCCGCGCTCATCCCTTCACCGCCCCCGCTGACAGGCCGCTGACGATATAGCGCTGGAAGATGAGGGCCAGGATCACAGGGGGCAAGGCCGCCAGCACGCCGCCGGTCATCATGGCAGTGATGTCCACCGCATAGCGGCCGGTAAATTCCGCAATCGCCACCGGCACGGTTTTGGCCTGGATGGTGCTGGTGAACAGCAGCGCAAAGAAGAACTCATCCCACGCCAACAGGAAGGTGAACAGCGCCGTAGAGACAATCCCCGGGGCCGCCACCGGCAGCACCACCTGGAAGAGGGTTCCCAGGCGCGAACTGCCGTCAATCAGGGCGGCGTCTTCCAATTCGATTGGAACCGTCTCGAAGAAGGTGGTCAGCATCCAGATGGCAAAGGGCAGGGCAAAGCTTAAATAAGTCACAATCAGGATGATGGGCTTATCGCGCCAGCCCAAAAAGGCCGCCGCCACGTACAGCGGGATCACCAGCGAAATCTCAGGGATCATGCGCACGCTGAGGATACCCATGAAGATGGTGTTGCGGTACTTAATCCGCAGGCGCGCCAGGGCATAGGCCGCCAGCGAGCCCACAAACAGGCAGATCACCGTGGTGGCGGTGGCCACCAGGAAGGAGTTAACCAGGGTGAATTTGAAGGTGCGTGCCACCTCCGACACAGCCGTGCCGGGGATGAGGATGTTACGGTAGTTCTGCAACGTGGGATGCTCGGGGATCCAGCGCGGGGGCGTGGCCAGCAGGTCGGCGCGGGTGGAAACCGAAGACAGCAGCAGCCAGGCCAGGGGCGCGTAGATGAACAGCAAGATCAGGAGCATCAGGAACAGCTTGCTCGCGGTTTGCAGCGTTTTGCGATTCCGTTTCATGCGCGCACCTCCGGCCGATAGAACAGGCGAATGTAGATCAAAGCCATCGCCAGGGTAAAGAGGGAGATTAAGAAGGACATCGCCGAGCCGGAGCCGAGATGGCCGTAAGAGAATGATTCCAAATACGTCAAATAGGAGATCGTCACCGTGCCAAAGGCGGGGCCGCCCTGGGTGATAACATAAATGATGTCAAACACACGGAAGGCTTCTACCGTGCGGATGATGAGCGCCACCAGGATGGCGGGCTGCAGCAGGGGAATGCGGATCAGCCAAAAGCGCTGCCAGGCCGTGGCCCCATCCACCGCCGCCGCCTCTTCCATCTCCACTGGAATGGTGGCCAGGGCCGCCTGCAAAATGAGCGCCACAAAAGGCAGGCTGTGCCAGATGTCGGCGATGATCACCAGGTTCATGGCCGTGGCGGGTTCGGTCAACCAGGCGCGGTATTTGGTGATCAGCCCCAGGCTCATCAGCAGACCGTTCAGCGCGCCGTAATCGGCGTTGTAAATCCAGCGCCACAAGGCCCCGTTGACGATGGTGGGCACCGCCCAGGGGATGATCAGGCTGGTGCGCAGGAATTTCCAGCCCGGCGGACGGCTGTGGATCAGCGAGGCGATCGCCAGGCCCAACACCAGTTCAGCCCCCACCGAAACCACGGTGAAGTAGAACGTGCGCCAGATGGCCTGCCAGAATTGCTGACTCTTTAAGAAAGACAGATAGTTGGCCAGCCCGACAAAATCCTGCGGGCGTGGGTTCGACAGCGGGGTGTTGGTAAAGCTCAGCACAAAGGTGTACAGCACCGGAATGAGGGTGATGATGAAGATAATTAAAATCCCTGGCAAGAGCATCCACATGCCGTCGCGCATCTCTTGCTGGCGCAGGTTGAGCGTTTTGCGGGGAATTGAGGCTTGGGTCATCGCACCATCCATCACGACCGCGCCGCCGCAATGGCCGGACGGGTCAACAAAAGGGTTGGCTCAAAAAAAGGGGTGAGGGACAGCTGCCCCTCACCCCCCGTTTGGGTACAGAGTTACTTGGCTTGCAGTTCGACCCACTTGGCCGCGGCGTCATCCAACGCCTGCTGCGGGGTCTTGAGCTTGGTCAGGGCTTCCTGAATGGCCAGCTGCAGGGCCTTGGAACCTTCCGCGTAATACGGAACTTTTGGGCGCACGTGCGAGAAGGGGAACTGCGCCTTAAAAGCCGGCACGGTGACCGGCGTGGCTTCGTTCAGCTTGGTCAAAGAATCCAGAGCCTCGCCTTCATAGTTGCCGCTCCAGATGGGCAGCAGGTGGGCCGAGTATTCTTTCTGAATGGCTTCGCTGGTCAGGAACTTGACAAACTCCCAGGCCGCGTCGCGATTGGGGGATTTATCCACCACCGAGAAGCCCATCGAACCGTTGATCGTGGCGCTTTCCACGCCGCTGCCCGCGAAGGCCGGCATCAGGCCGAACTTCACCTGGCCAGTGATCTGAGATTCATCCGGGTTCAGGTTGGCCAGTTCGTACATATACAGCCAGTTGACGGCGAAAGCGGCCTTGCCCTGCGAGAAGACATTGCGCACATCTTCTTCCACATAGGAGACCGAAGCCGGGTTGCTGATGCCGTCCTCAATGGTTTGCAGCATCCAGGCCAGCGCCTGCACACCCTTCTCATTGTTGAAAGCCGGCTTTCCCTCGGCGTCTACCAACGAACCGCCGTTGCCGAACAGCAGGGCCACATAATCGCAGATCACGGCTTCAGCCTGACCCCACGACCAGGCGATGGGATATTCCACCAGGCCCTTTTCTTTGATCACCTTGGACTGCTCCACCAGTTCTTCCCAGGTTTTGGGCGGAGCCGAGAAGCCCGCATCGGCCAGGATCTTTTCGTTGTAGAAGAAATACTTGGCGTCCAACAGCCACGGCATACCGTAGGTGATGCCGTTCACGGTGGTGATGTCCCAAGCGGCGGCAAAGACTTTTTCTTTGGTCTGCGCGTCAATCTTGGACGTCACATCCCACAGATAGCCTGCCTTGGCGAATTCCGCGTACCAGATATCATCCACCAGAACGACATCATAAGACGGCGGGTTGGTGGCCATGGCCGTGGCGATCTTGTCATGCAGGGCGTCGTAAGAAACATACTCGATCTCAACTTTAATGTTGGGATTGGCCTCGTTGAATTTGGCCACAATCTCGTTCATTTCTTCCGGCGTCGGCCCAGCTTGCTGCATGGTCAAGACTTTCACCGTCTTGGGGCCATCCGCAGCCGCTTTCGGCGCGCAGCCTACCAGGCTGAGCAGCAGGGCAGCCAACAACACAACCATTACAGGGCGAAACTTGGACAACATACGACCTCCTTAGGGTGGGTGAAACAAATTGGACGGTATTACCCGATGAATTGGCGGCCGGTGAAAAACGTGAAGCGGCTGCCGCAGTACACCGAGCGGACGAGTTCAATCACCTCAAATGTGGCCGAATAGGTCTGGCGCAGTGCCACCAACACCGCGTCGCCGGGCTGAAGCCCCAGGCGTTGGGCCAGATCCGGCGCGGCAAAGGTGGCTTCAATTTCGGCGTCAGCCCAGGTGGGGTTGATCCCATAGCGAGTGCGGAAGATTTCATACAGCGACGCGCGGCTGAAATCGTACTGATCCAATCCGGGGTACAGGTGAGCCGGCAGATAGGCCACCTCATCGGCCACGGGTTGATCGTCCATCTGGCGAATGCGGTGCAGGCGGTAGATCTTACCGCCCTCCGGCAGCTGCAGCCGGCGGGCCACATCTGCCTCCGGCTCCTCCAGGTTCATTTCAAGCACCCGCGAGCTTGGGCGGTGACCTTTGGCGGCGATGTCCTCACTGAAGCTGCGAAAGCCGGACATCTCGCGGATGCGCGCATACGCCACAAAGCTGCCGATCCCCTGGCGGCTGTAGACAATGCCCTGCTGCACCAGATTTTCCAGAGCGCGGCGGGCGGTGATGCGGCTGACACCGTACTGGCGCGATATCTGCGCCTCGGAGGGCAGCTGGTCGCCAGGCTTCAGCTCACCTTTGTCAATCTGGCGCAGCAGATCCTGTTCAATTTGATAGTACAGGGGGGTGAAAGATCGGTTGGGGGCAGTTGGCATGGGCACACACCTGTTATGCATATTATATTGTCATGACAAGTAAAATTCAATAGGCCAGGCGTTTTTTAAGAAAGCAATTCTCAGGTACAATGGAAACAATTCCGAGATCCCCTATTGAGGAGGTTCCCCCATGCCCACCCCCGCGTTCTTACAGCGCCTGAAAGACGGAAAGATCCTGGTCTCCGATGGTGCCACCGGCACCAATTTGCAGCAGCGCGGCCTGCCGGTGGGCCTGCCCGGCGAAGTGTGGGTCTTTGACAAGCCGGAGGAAATTCTGGGCCTGCATCGCGATTTCATCGCCGCCGGATCCGACATCCTGCTCACCTGCACCTTTGGGGGCACCTCTCTGCGCCTGGAAAGCCACGGGCTGGGCCAGCGCACCGCCGAACTTAACCATGCGGCGGTCTCCCTGGCGCGCCAGGCCGCCCAGGGCAGCGGCGTCCTGGTGGCTGGCTCCATCGGCCCCACCGGGCAGCTGCTGAAACCCCTCGGCCCATTGGAAGAAAGCCAGGCCGAGGCCGCCTTTGCCGAACAGGCTCGCGCCCTGGTGGAAGCCGGGGTGGATCTGATCGTGGTGGAAACGCAGTTTGACCTGACAGAAGCCAGCGCCGCGCTGCGGGCTGTGCGCTCGGTCAGCGTCGAGATCCCCCTGGTGTGCTCCTTCAGTTTTGACCGCGGCAAACGCACCATGATGGGCGTCAAGCCTTCACAGGTGGCCGAAACCTTGCCTCCCCTCGGCGCTCAGGTGCTGGGGATTAACTGCGGGCGCAGTCTGGATGAAAACCTGGAGGCCCTGCGCCAGCTGCGCGCCGCCACAGATCTGCCTCTGTGGTTTAAGCCCAACGCCGGTCTGCCCGAGGTGGACGCAGAAGGCAGCCCCATCTACCGCCTCAGCCCAGCCGAAATGGGCGCGCAGGCCGCGCTGTGGGTGCAGGCCGGGGCGCAGGTGGTGGGCGGCTGCTGCGGAACCAGCCCGGCTCATCTTCAGGCCGTCGCCCAGGCTGTGCATCCCGCTGCCTGAGCCTGTCCACCGCATGAGCACACCCGTCACGGTTGATTTTGAGCCTTTCGGCCGCCGCATTCAGATCCCCTCCGGCAGCGACCTGCTGAGCGCCGCCCAAAAAGCGGGCGTGGAGCTGCTGGCGGCCTGCGGCGGCACGGGCATCTGCGGCCAATGCCGCGTGCGCCTGGTGCAGGGCCGCCTTAGCCCGCTGACGGCTGACGAACAAGCCCTTTTCACCCCCGCCGATCTGGCCGCGGGGATGCGCCTGGCCTGCCAGGCACTGGCGTACAGCGACGTCCTCCTGGACGTGCCTCCCGAATCCCTGCTCAGTCAGGCGCGCCTGCAAACCGAAGGGCACAACGCCCGCACCGATTTTGACCCCGCCGTGCGCGCTGTGGATCTCAGTCTGCCACTGCCCAGCCAACAGGATCTGCGCGATGATCTGCGCCGCGCCGCCGAAGCTCTGGCCGTCCCGCTGCACGCCAACCTGCCCACGCTCAACGCCCTCAGCCGCGCGCTGCGCGCTCACGGTGGGCAGGTGCGGCTGGCCCTGCGCGATGAAGGCGAGTTCACGCGCCTGCTGTCTGCCGCCGCGCCCAAAACGCCCCCCCTGGGGCTGGCCGTGGATATGGGCTCCACCAAACTGGCCGCCTTCCTCGTCCACCTGGAAAGCGGCGCCCTCCTGGCTCAGGCCGCCGCCATGAACCCGCAGATCTCCTACGGCGAGGATGTCATCAGCCGCATTGCCTATGCCAATAAAGCCCCCGAAAACCGCACCGTGCTGCAAACGCGCCTGGTGGAAAGCCTCAACCAGCTGACGCAAAGCCTGTGCGCGCAGGCCGGGGCCGCCGTGGAGCAAATTGTCGAAGGCGTGCTGGTGGGCAACACCGCCATCCACCATTTCCTGTGCGGCCTGCCGGTGGAACCCCTGGGTACGGCCCCCTACATTGCCGCGGTTTCGCAGCCGCTGGATTTACCCGCCGAGGCGCTCGGCCTGCATCTGGCCCCGGGCGCCATGCTGCACCTTCCGGCCCTCATCGCCGGTTACGTGGGCGCCGACCACACCGCCGCCCTGCTGGCCTCCGACTTCGATGCACCCTCCGCCGTGCAGCTGCTGGTGGACATTGGCACCAACACCGAAATCAGCCTGTCGGCAGGCGGGCAAATTTTGACCTGCTCCACGGCCTCCGGCCCCGCCTTTGAAGGCGCGCACATTCGCGACGGCATGCGCGCCGCCCCCGGCGCGGTGGAGCGCGTGCGCTGGGCCGACGGGCGCGCCCAGGTGGTCACCGTGGGCGGCAAAGCGCCGGTGGGGCTGTGCGGCACGGGCATCCTGCAGGCTGTGGCCGAGCTGTACGGCGCCGGGCTGCTGGATCAGCGCGGGGTTTTTCGGCGCCAGCCAGACGGCTCGCGGCCCAGTCAGTTTGTGCTGGTACCCAGCGCCGAAACCGGCCACAGACGCGACATTTTGATAACCCGCAAGGACATCAACGAAATTCAACTGGCCAAAGGCGCCATCCGCGCCGGAATCGAAATTCTGCTGACCGAGGCCGGCCTGCGCGCAGAAGAGGTGCAGCGCTGGGTCATCGCCGGGGCCTTTGGGGCCTATCTGGATTTGCCCAGCGCGGTGCGCCTGGGCATGTTCCCTGCCGTGCCACTAGAGCGGTTTTTTCAGGTGGGCAACGCTGCCGGGGTGGGCGCACGCCAGATGCTGCTTTCGCGCAGCCGCCGTCAGCAGGCCGCCGCGCTGCCGCAGCGCGTGCGGTACATTGAGCTGACCGCTTACGCCGATTTCACTCGCCGCTTTGTGCAGTCTATGTATTTCGGCAGCGTCTAGCCCTCCCAAAAAGCCGCCAAATACAGATCCTCCTCGCTTGTATTTTTACAAATCATGATTATAATAATTATAATTCGTAAATTATCCTTGCGATTCAGCGGAGGGTGCTGTGTTCATTGACCGAAAAACCGAACTGAGCCTCCTGGAGCAACGCTATCAAAGCCTGCAGGCCGAACTCTTCGTCCTCTACGGCCGCCGGCGGGTGGGAAAAACCGAACTGCTGCGCGCCTTTTGCGCCGACAAACCGCACCTCTTCTTCATCGCCACTTTAAGCAGCGACGCGGAGCAGTTGGCTACCTTCTCGCAGCAAATCTACGGCTTCCTGCATGCCGAAGTGCCCCAGGGGTTCACCTACCCCTCCTGGGAGGCGGCTTTTCGCGCCCTGGCAGATCTCCCCATGCAGCCCAGGCCCGTCATCATACTGGATGAATTCACCTATCTGATCAGCGGCAACAAAGCCGTCCCTTCCATCCTGCAAAAGGTCTGGGATGAAAAGCTCAAAGATACGCAGCTCATGCTGGTGCTGTGCGGCTCTTATATCGGCATCATGGAGACGGAGGTGCTGGGATATCAGGCCCCTTTGTATGGGCGGCGCACAGCCAGCGCACTGCTGCGCCCCATGGATCTGCCTGCCGCGGCCCGCTTTTATCCCCAGTATGCAGCGGAGGACCAGTTCACCGCCTGGGCCGTTGTGGGGGGCATGCCGTTTTATCTGCGCACCTTCCAGGACAGCCAGACCATTTTTGCCAATATTCGCCAGCACATTCTGGATGCACAAACCGGCACCCTGTACAACGAACCCCGCCTGCTGCTTATGGAAGAGCTGCGGGAACCGCGCAATTACTTCTCCATTCTGCGGGCCATCGCCCAGGGACACACGCGACTGAATGAGATCACGCAAGGGGCGGGGGTAGGAGATGTAAACACCGCCGCCCGCTATCTGGATATCTTACAGCAGATGCGCCTGGTCACCCGGCGCGTCCCCGCCACCGAGCTGCAGCCCGAAAAGAGCAAAAAAGGACTGTATCAGATCGAGGATCATTTTTTGCGCTTCTGGTTTCGCTATGTGCACCCCAACCAGAGCAGCCTGGACCTGGGGTTAGCCGATGCCGTTCTCGCCCAGCGCGTTCAGCCCGATCTGGATCACTTTACCGCGACTGCGTTTGAAGAAGCGGCGGTAACGTTCACCGGCCGTCTGGTACAGACAGGCCAATTGGGCTTTTTGCCGGAACGAATTGGAGGCTGGTGGCACCGAAAGGCAGAAATCGACGTGCTGGCGGTCAGCCTCACCGAAAAAACCGCCCTGGTGGGGGAATGCAAATGGAGCATTCACCCGGTGGGAATCCGAGTTCTGGAGGAGATGAAGCAAAAAGCCCTGGTGCTGCGGCAAGAACACGGCATTGAGAACATCCAATACGCCATGTTTACGCGCAGCGGCTTTACCCCTGAATTGGAAGAGGCCGCCAAGGCAGAAAGAGTGCGTCTATTCACGTTGGAGGCGCTGGTCAACCCGGACTGAACGGCGCGCCCGGCGGCGCAGACCCTTTTCGGAGCTTTTTTCTCCCAAAAACCCCGATAAACTGGTACAATCCACTTCCTATAGCAAGTTTCCCTTTCACCCAAAAAGGATTCGGGATGGATCACTTCGAAAAGATTTACGCGCAGCGCGCGCAGGAATATCACCGTATGGTGGCCGTTGAGGACGTAGACCAGCACCTGCTGCCTGCCCTGGGGCTGGACGGCCCGCAGGATGGGCTGAAAATTTTGGATTTGGGCAGCGGCACGGGGCGCATCCCCCTGCTGCTGCACCCCCAACCCGTGCAATTGGCCGCGCTGGACTTGAACCGCGCTATGCTGGCCGAACAGGCTGTGCAGCGCAATGCCCTGGGGGGCCGTTGGCCGTTGGTGGAAGGCGACATGCGCGCCCTGCCCTTTGTCAGCCGCTGGGCGGATGTGGTCACTGCCGGGTGGGCCATCGGCCACCTGCGCGCCTGGTATGCCCAAGACTGGCAGACCCACATGACCCGCATCCTCAACGAAATGCTGCGCGTAGTGCGCCCCGGCGGGCGGGTGATCATCATGGAAACCCTCTCCACCGGCAGCCTCATCCCCCAACCGCCCACGCCGGAACTGGCAGAGTATTACGCCTGGCTGGAAGACCGCTGGGGCTTCGCTCGCCAGCAAATTTCCACCGATTACCAGTTCCCCGACGTGGACACCGCCGTGGCCTGGACAGAATTTTTCTTCGGCGCGGAATTGGCCGAAGCCATCCGCCGCAACGCGTGGGCGCGCTTACCCGAATGGACTGGTGTATGGACACTGCAAACCCCCGCCTGAGCCAACCCACCGCCATCATGGCGCGCGGATCGCTCTACAGCGCGGTCTATTGGGGGGTGATTGGCGTCTTTGAGCCGTCTTTCAACGTACATTTGCAGAATTTGGGCATCACCGGCAGTCAAATCGGTCTGCTGGGGGCCATTCTGCCCTTCCTCCAGCTGTGGGTCGCCCCGCTGTATTCCGGTTGGGCCGACCGCCTGGGCAAGCGGCGCTGGATGCTGGCCGGGGCGCTGCTGGTGGTGGCTGTGGTCCTGTTCATCTTCCCCTGGGCGCACACCTTTCCGGCGGTGTTGACCCTGTCTTTGCTGTTGGCGTTGGGGCGCAGCCCAACGGTGGGACTGGGCGACGGCATCTCCGCTCGCATGGCCGCCCGCCACGGGCTGGAATACGGCCGCATGCGCATGTGGGGATCGGTGGGCTTCGGCATCATCGCCATCGCATGCGGGTACATTTGGAGCCGCACGGGCACAGCCGCCATGTTCCCCACCGCGGCGGTCGTAGCCCTGCTGGCCGCGCTGGCAGTGGGCTTCTTAGAAGAAGAACCTCCCGCCCAAGGCCCCGCCCAACGCTTTCCCCTGCAGGAAATCCGCAGCAACCGCGTGATCGTGGTTCTGCTGATCAGCAGCTTCCTGATCGGCGGTGCGCTGTGGCTGGGAGTCATTTTTGGGGGTGTATACATGACCGACCTGGGCGGCGGCCTGGAGATGGTGGGCATCACCGTCGGCCTGCCCGCCTTTTTGGAAATGCCCGCCATGTACCTCAGCGGGCGGCTGGTGCGGCGCTGGGGCGGCACCAAGACCCTGCTGCTGGGCTACGCGCTGGTGGGGGCGTACTTCCTCGGCCTGGCCCTGGTGAAAACGCCCATGCTGGCCCTACTCATGGCCCTCCTACGCGGCCCCGGCTTCGGCCTGTTCATGGTGTCCACGGTGGTGCTGTTGGAACGCAACGCGCCGCCCGGATGGGCGGCGACGGTGGTAGCCCTGATGAGCGCGGTTTCGTTTGGCCTGGCCCCCCTGCTCTCCTCTCCCCTGGGCGGCTGGATTTACCAGCATCTCGGCCCCCAGACCATGTTCGCCTTCGCGGCGGGTCTGGTGGGCGCAGGAGCTTTGGTGCTGTGGTGGGGGCGGGAAAAGCCCGCTTCCAGCTCAGGAGCGGCTGCCTAAGACCAGCGACACGCTGAATAAAATCACCGCCAAACCAGCGAACATGCCCCAGTTGAGCGGCTCGCTCAGCAGCAGTACCCCCCATAAGAGGCTGAAGAACGGGACCATAAAAGTCACCGTGATGGCCTTGGTGGCTCCCCCCTTGGTGATCAGCCGGAAGTAAATCAGATACGCCAGGCAGGTGCACAGCACCGCCAGGGCCAGCAGCGCCAGCCAGGCCAGCGTCGATGGGCTGCCGTTGGGCAGAAAGAAGAAAGCCGCCGGCAGCATGGCCGCCCCAGCCCCGGCCAACTGCCCAGCCGAGACTTGCAGAGGGGTGAAGCCCTGAAAACGCGCGCGCACATACACCGCGCCGAAGGCGTAGGCCACCGCCGCCAGCAGCGATTCCAGAGCCGCCAAAATGGTGCGCTCATTCAGCGGCAGCGGGCTGAAGCCCACCAAGATCACCACCCCCAAAATGCCCAGGAGCCCGCCCAAACCCTTGCGTGCAGTGAAGCGTTCCAACCCAAAGGCTGCCGCCACAACGGCCGTGAACAGGGGCGTGGTGGCGTTGATGATGGCAGCGATGGAGCTGTTCAGCACCAGCACCGCGCTGGCGATGAGGGTGAAGGGAATGGCGTTGTTGATCGCTCCCAGCAGCAAAAAAGCCTTCCAGTTCTTGCGAAAATCCGGCAGCCCGCCCGCAAAATGCGCCACAGCCGCCAGCAGCACCGCCGAAATCCACACCCGCAGAGCGATTAAGAAGATCGGTCCAAATTCCGGCCCCGCCACGCGCATGAACAAAAACGCGCCGCCCCAAATGGCTGAGAGCAGCAGCAGCAGCAAAAAGTATTGCAGCGAATCGCGTTGGATTTTCACATGCGCCTCCCGTGCGGGGTGATCGCACCATTATACAGGATGGCGGCCCAAAACCGAAAAAAACCGCGCCCTCCCCTTCAGAAATCAGGGAGGGCGCGGCAGCTTTCAAACGCTGTCGGGCGGTCAGGAGAGCGAAGAGAATTCCAGGCCCTGCGCTCCGCGCCGCACCTGCACCGTCTCACCGGGGTGGAACGCCCCGGACAACAGGCGCATGGCCAGCGGGTCCTGCAGTTCGCGCTGAATGGCGCGTTTCAACGGCCGCGCCCCGAAATCAGGGTCGTAGCCCACCTCGGCCAGGTAAGCGCGCGCCTCCGCGTCTACCTCCAGGCGGTAGCCGCGCTCGGCCAGCAGAGCCTCCACCCGCCGCAGTTGAATGTTGACGATCTCCGCCAGCTCTTCGCGCCCCAAGGGGTGAAAGACCACAATCTCATCCACGCGGTTTAAGAATTCGGGACGGAAATGCGCTTGCAGCACGCGGTTCAACGTGTCGCGGGTCACCTCGCCCTGGCCGTTCATCCACAGTTCACTGCCCAGGTTGCTGGTCATGATCACGACCACATTGCGAAAATCCACCGTACGGCCCTGGCCGTCGGTCAAACGGCCGTCGTCCAGCAGCTGCAGCAGCACATTGAAAACCTCGGCATGGGCTTTTTCGATCTCATCAAACAGCACCACGCTGTAGGGCCGGCGGCGCACAGCTTCGGTCAGCTGCCCGCCCTCGTCATAACCCACGTAGCCGGGGGGTGCGCCCACCAGGCGCGAGACGGTGTGCTTTTCCTGATATTCGCTCATGTCAATGCGGATCATGGCGCGCTCGTCATCGAACATGAATTCTGCCAGCGCCCGCGCCAGCTCGGTCTTGCCCACACCGGTGGGCCCCAGGAAGATGAAGGACCCAATAGGACGGTTGGGATCCTGCAGCCCGGCGCGCGCGCGTCGCACGGCGTTGGAAACCGCCTGCAGAGCCTCACTTTGGCCCACCACGCGCTGACTCAGCCGCTCTTCCATGTGCAGCAGCTTCTGCATTTCGCCTTCCAGCAGGCGCGAGACGGGGATATTCGTCCAGCGGCTAACCACTCCGGCGATTTCCTCGGCGTCCACCTCCTCTTTCAGCAGCGCGCCCTGGCTTTGCAGGCTCTGAATACGCGCCTCGGCCGCCTCCTGACGCTGCTGGAGTTCGCGCAGCTCACCGTATTTCAAACGGGCCATGCGCTCCAAATCCGCCTGACGCTCGGCCTGCTCCATCTCCAAATGCACCTGCTCCACCTTTTCCTTCACGGCGCGCAGCTCGGCGATGGCCTCTTTTTCAGTCTGCCAACGCGTGCTCAGCTGGCGCGAACGCTCGCGCAGATCGGCCAATTCCTGCTCCAGCTTCTCCAGGCGCTCGCGGGAGGCCGCGTCCTTTTCTTTTTGCAGGGCTTCACGCTCAATTTCCAGTTGGAGCACTTCGCGGTCCACCTCATCCAGGGCCTGCGGCTTGGAATCGATCTCGGTGCGCAGGCGCGCGGCGGCTTCGTCAATCAGATCAATGGCCTTATCCGGCAAGTGGCGGTCAGCGATATAGCGGTGCGAGAGGGTGGCCGCCGCGATGACCGCCGGGTCGGTGATGCGCACGCCGTGATGCACTTCGTAGCGCTGCTTCAGGCCACGCAAAATGCTGATGGTGTCCTCCACGCTGGGCTCTTCCACCAACAGCGGCTGGAAGCGCCGTTCCAGAGCGGGGTCCTTTTCCACATATTTACGGTACTCGTCCAGGGTGGTGGCCCCCACCAGGTGCAGCTCGCCGCGGGCCAAAAGCGGCTTGAGCATGTTGCCCGCATCCATAGCCCCTTCGGCCGCACCCGCCCCCACCACAGTGTGCATTTCATCCACAAACAGAATAATATCACCTGCCGCGCTGGTGATTTCTTTGAGAACCGCTTTCAAGCGTTCCTCAAACTCGCCGCGGTATTTCGCTCCGGCGATCAGCGCGCCCATATCCAACTGCACCAGGCGCTTGTGCTTCAATCCTTCGGGCACATCCCCGTTGACAATGCGCTGGGCCAGCCCTTCCACAATGGCGGTTTTGCCCACGCCCGGGTCGCCGATCAGCGCCGGGTTGTTTTTGGTGCGGCGTGAAAGAATCTGCACCAGCCGCCGGATTTCTTCATCCCGCCCAATCACGGGGTCCAGCTTGCCCTGGCGCGCGGCAGCGGTCAGGTCGCGGCCGTATTTCTCCAACGCCTGATAGGTGTCCTCCGGGTTTTGCGAGGTGACGCGCTGATTGCCGCGCACCTCTGCCAGGGCCTTCAAAACAGCATCCCGGGTCAGCCCGTACTGCGCCAGGCGTTTGCCCTCCACGCTTTCGGTCAGCCCCAGCAGAATATGTTCTGCCGAAACGTAATCATCCTGCATACCCTTGGCAAAGCGTTCCGCCGCGCTGAGCACATCTGCCGCCGGGCGCGAAAGCCCCACTTCGCTGGGGGCGCTGCCGTACACTTTGGGGCGCTGATCTAATTCTTTTTGCAATTCTTCCGCCAGCGCCAGGGTGCTGCCTGCGACCTTGGTGACCACCGCGGGAACCACGCCGTCCGGCTGTTGGATGAGAGCCAGCAGCAGGTGGGCGGGTTCAATTGTCTGGTGGTGCAGTCCCTCGGCCAGCCTCTGCGCGCTGAACAGCGATTCTTGAGCTTTTTGGGTGTAGCGATCCAGATTCATGTTACCTCCCGTTAAACCAACATAATACCTGCAAACGCTCATCAAAGGGCATTTGCAGGTTAAGTGTAAACCGGAAGGATCAAAATTGGATTAGAAGCGTGTATGAATTGGATATACACGCTGGGGCGGCCCCCCTACGGCACAGGCACCGCGGTGAACTCAATTTCCAGGATGACGTCATCTTCTACACCGGTGACGGAAGGCACTTCGGGAATAAAGATGCCAAAATCTTTGTAACGCACGGTGGCGGTGGCCAGGCCTTTCAGCTCGGTTTCCGACACCGCGGTCACCTCAGCGCTAAACGTCACACTTTGGGTCTTGCCGATGATGGTCAGGCCGCCGGTGATCTGGAACTGGAAGGGCTCTCCCAGCTTGACCTCGGCGGGCAGGCCGGTGAGGCTCTGCGGGGTGAACACAATCCACTCATGGTCGTTGGTGAGCAGGATGCGGTTTTTCACCGCGCGGTTGCGGAATTCATTGTCGGTGGTCAGCGTGCGCGCGTTCACGCGCACCTCGCCCAGGCGCGTGCTGGCATAGTTACTGCGGTCCACGGCAATTTGCCCAGCCACCTGATTGGTGACGCCGATGACCGTCTTGGGGGAGCCATTCAGCACCTCATTGATCTTGAAGCGCGCCTCGGAGCGAGCGGGGTCAATTTCAAACAGGCTTTCGCCGTTGGCAGGCGCAGCCGGTGGGGCCTGGGCATCTGCAGGCGCGGCTGGCTGTTCAGCGGCGGGCGGCTGGGTGGGCGCGGGGGCTGGGGGCGCCGCCGTGGCTGTGGCGATGGGTACAGCCGCCAGCGGTTGGCTGGCTTCCTGCGTGGGCTTCAGAAACAGAATCACCACCGCACTCACAGCCGCGATCCCCACCAATAACGCGATTAAAATCCATTTTTTACCCATATTTCCCTCTCAAAAGGAGTTGTTTCATTATGGAAGCCCCGTTTTCCTGAGAAAACGAGGGTGAACATGGTATTGAATTTATCCTACCTAGATAAAAATAGTATTAAATTGGCGCGTAGATGAGTCTTTTCTTACATACAAAGGTAAGAATAATTTAGATATATATTATCCGATTATATGATAGAATCATTTTGTGGCGGCTTTCACAAAAAACCGCCCCTACCTTATCTGTATTCGATGATCTGAAAGGAGGAAGTGATGTCTTCTCGAACTCGTACCCCCCTGGTGGAAATCACCGACCCGCCCTTCGCCGCCAAACTGTTTGGCAGCCCCTCCTGGGCCTGGCTGTGGCTGCTCATGCGCCTGTACCTGGGCTACACCTGGCTCTCCAGCGGCATCGGCAAGCTTTCCAATCCCGGCTGGACCCAGGGCGGCGAAGCCCTGAAAGGCTTTTGGGAACGCGCCGTGCTGATCCCCGAAGCGCCTGCCCGCCCTGCCATTTCCTTTGATTGGTACCGCAGTTTCATCCAGGCCCTGCTCGACAGCTCGGCCTATACCTGGTTTTCCAAGTTGGTGATCGCAGGGGAAATTTTGGTGGGAGCAGCCCTGATTTTGGGCATGTTCGCGGGCATCGCCGCCTTTTTCGGTGGGTTCCTTAACTGGAACTTCATGATGGCCGGAACCGCCAGCACCAACCCGCTCTTGTTCACCCTCTCAATCCTTTTGATTCTGGCCTGGAAAACGGCCGGTTGGTGGGGTCTTGACCGCTGGCTGCTGCCGCTGGTGGGTACGCCCTGGAAGCCTGGGCGGGTCTTTTCGAAAACCTAATTCGGCTGCTGAGACAAAAATCATAGAGGAGGGCCGCCCCAACCACGGGCGGCCCTGTTTCTTATCGTTGCATCAGCGGTCTTACAGCGGCGGTGATCCTCGCCGCGGCCGGCGCGTCAGGCCGTTCAAGACCATGCCCACACCTAGAAGCAGCAGGCCCAGGTTGGTCAGCCAGCGTTGCACCGCCACCGCAAGGGGCAGTTGGCGTAGATCCGCGCCGGTCACCGGGATGAGCACCTCGCCCGTGTTGGCCGGGGGCAGCAAAGCGGGCAAGTTCCCGCCGCCAGCGCCTCCACCACCGCCCGGCGTAGGCGTGGGATCCGGATTGCCTTCCTTGGGCGGTTTGCAGTAATTAGCAGCCGTGCTTTCGCTGATTTCAGAACGGCCTTCGCCCACGCTGTAAACCACATACACGGTATGCGCTCCGCCCGAAGTGGTCAGGAATTCCAGCGAGCCGGGTTCGCCCACCGTACCGCCGGGCACCACCCCGCTGCCGTCCGCCGCTCCCGTAGGCGAGCGGTCCACATACCACGAGAAGGCCACATCGTAACCGTTGGGGTTCAGGACCGTCCAGTGAATCTGGCGTGTGGCCGAGTCGGTGGGGCAGGCATAGGTCAGGTCCAGGTCCATCGGCGGCACGCAGAAGAACTCACCGCTGGTGTTGCTGGCCGTGCGGATCTCCTCGTTGGGCAGCATCCACACAATCGTCACGGTATGCCCGCCGCTGTTGGTATTGGCAAAAACCACCTCGCTGGCGTTGGCCACCGCTGTGCCGGTTCCATCCGGCTCGCCGTCCGGCGTGCGGTCAATGTAGTAGGCAAAGTCCACATCGTATCCGTTGGGGTTCGAGACCCGCCAGTCCACACTGTTATCTTCCAAATTACAGGTGAAAGTCACCGACAGGTCGCCGGGCGGCACGCATTGGAAAGCGCTGGACTCCGCCGAAACCTGGCGCGAGCCGTCCACACCGGTGTAGGTCACCACCATGCTGTGCCCACCGTTGGAAGAGGTGTGGATGGACAGGGTTTGTCCACCAACGATGCTGCCCGTTCCCGTGGCCGCCCCGCCGTCCAGGCTGAAGGAGTAATCAAAGCTGAGGTCGGCGTTGGGGTTGCTTAGCACCCAGGATATCTCATTGTTCTCAGTGCACACCGGCGAAAGGGTCAAATCAAACTTGCACGGTGCGCCGCTGTTTTGGCTGGTGATCAGCGTCCCACCCACATACACGTTCAGGGTCTGCGTTTCGCGCGTGGGGTAGCTCTGGATGGGCGTGGTGAAGCTGGTGGAACCGTTGGGGCCCACCGTGCCGCCGCCGCTGAGGGCGGTGCTGGTGACATCCCAGGTGAAATCAATGGTGTAGCTGGTGGTGTTCACCACCTGCCAGGTGTAGGTCGTTTCATCCGCGAAACCGCATTGATAGGTGAGGGTCAGCGTCTTACTGGTGGTGCATTCATCGGCCGCCGCCGAATCGGTGTAGGTGCGCGTTTGTTCATCCGCCGCCGTCCACGAAACGCTGGCATTGCGCGCCGTGCCCAACGGCGTGGTGGCGTAAATGGCGGTCTGGTTGGCCGCCACGGTTCCCGTGCCGCCGGGGATGCCGGTCACGCTGAAGGAAATGGTGACGGGGTAGGTGTTGGGGTTGGTCACCAGCCACTCAATGCCCTTATCTCCACAGCGGTGGCTCAGGCTGAGGTCCACAATCGGCTCCGACACGGTCACCACCCGCCGGACGGCATACTGCCCGATGGCCCCCTGCACCACCATGGTGACCTCATAATCGCCGCCGGTTGCGTAGGTGTGGCACAAATTGGGGTCGTCGCTGGGCTGCAAGTACACCACCGTGCCGTCGCCAAAGTCCCACATCACCACCGTTTCACCCGGCTGCATCGAAACGGTGAAACAAATGGTGGTGGTGTTGGAGGGATCAACCGAAAAGGTCGAGCCGCCCTGAACCACCGAGAAGACCTTGATGTTGTTCGTGGCCATGGCCGTCAGGCCGGCGGTGTTGTTAATCGTCAGGGTGACGGCGTAGTCGCCTGCCACAGTGTAGGTGGTGCAGGGGTTTTGTTCCGTGCTGGTCTCCCCGTTCCCCAAATCCCACAGCCAACTGGTGATGGGCGTTTCGCTGACGCTTTCATCGGTGAAACAGATCTCCACCGGAACCACCCCGGTCCACTTATTCGGGCTGAAGGCTGCCTGAATGGTGGTAGTGGTATAGCCCGTGGTTTTGCCCGAAGCGGTCAGCTCGCCGTATTTCCAGGTGCCGACAACCGAGGCCCACTGGTCACCCGCGGTGGTGACGATGTAATTGACGCTCTGGCCGTAAGCCGTCGAGCCGTCCGGCAGCGTCCACACAAAGCCGCTGAAGTCCCGCGGGCCGCCCACCGCCGTGAAGGTCACCATGTAGGGCAGCAGCTCCGTTTCCGGATTCACCTGCACGCTGAGCGACTGCTGGTCGTAAACGGTCACGTTGCAGACAGCCGTCGTCTGGCTGCCTGTACTGGACGTGACCAGGACACTGACATTTTTGGCTCCAATGGTACTGAAGCTGAAGGTGGGGGTCTTTATCGCCGCGCTTCCCTCGCCGTTGAAATTCCACTGGTACGAAGCCACCGTCACCCCTGCAGGCAGGCTGGGGTTGACGTTAAAGTTCACCACCTGACCCACCGAGGGGTCATTGGGCGTGGCCGAGCAGGTGGCGTAGATGAAGTCTGCAGCATACACCGTGCGGCTGCGAGCGCAGTTCAAGAAGCTGCCGTCGCTCAGGGTGACGCGCAGGCTAGCCGTGAAGGAAGGCGTGGCCGCCAGGAAGGTGACCACCTGGCCGCTCAAGGCCTGGGCCGGGTTGCTGATGGTCCAATCCCAGGCGGTGGCTGTGACCCCCGTAGGCAGATTGTTGGCAAAGCCGGTCAGGGTCACCGTATCGCCCGCGCGGACAATATCCGGCTGGATGCCGATCGCACAGGTGGGCGTCACCGCCGTCACCGTCAGCGTCCTCGAAGCCGAAGAGCTGCCCCCTGGGCCGATGACGGTCAGCGTGACCACGTAGGTTCCAGCCGTGTTGAAGCGTTTGTTGGAAACGTTGCGGGTGGTCACTAATGGACTGCCGTCGCCAAAGTCCCAGGACCAGTTGGTGATGACCCCTGTGCTGGTATCGGTGAAGTTGAAGTTCGTGATGGTGGTGCCGCTGGTGGCGTTGACGTTAAAGCTGGCCACCGGCGGGATGGCGTTGGGAACCACGTTCAGGCGCTTACTGGCCGTCGAAATCTGGCCGCTGGTGCCTACCACGCGCAGCTCGATGATGTAAGTTCCTTGGGTGAAGTACACGCAGGGGTTCATCTCGGTGCTGGTGCCGCCCGATGCCAGATTCCATTGGAAGCTGGCCACCGGCCCGGTGCTGTCGTTGCTGAAGCACACCTGTTGGCCGTCGGGGCCGTAACTGCCCACAAAGGTGTGGCTGAACTGCGCCTGCACAGGCGTATCGTTGACCGTCACCACCACCTGCTTATAGGTCGTGCCCGAGCCGCCGGGGCCGGTGGCGGTGAGGGTGATGGTGTAGGTTCCAATGGAGGTATAGGTATGTTCCAGAGACGGCAAATTATCCGCGGTCACCAGGGTGTAGCCATCGCCGAAATTCCACGACCACTGCGTCACCGGGCCGCCGCTGGTCTCATTGCTGATGCTCACTTGCAGCGGTGCGGGGCCGGTTTGCGGGCTGACGCTGAAAGCGGGCAGCGGAGCAGGTGACCCTACATAAATTTCCACCGCACCAAAGGCATGCACGGTATTGCCCAGGCTGTCCGTCACCACCAGATGCACATAATAGGTGCCCGGGGCGGCATAGGTGTGGGTGGGGTCTTCTTCAGTGCTGCTGCCGCCGTCGCCAAAGGTCCAGGCGTAGCCGGTGATCGTGCCGGTGCTGACCGCGGTGGCATCAAAGTTGAAGGTGAACAGGTCAGCCGGGCTGGCCTGAGTGGCAACGAATGTAGCCGACAGGCTGGAAGTCGCCGGAGAAATGGAAATTTGGCCGGTGGCTTGCAGGGTTTCGCCGGGGCGGGCGCACACCAGAACAATGTTAAACGTGCCCGCGGTCGTGTAGGTGTGGGTAGGGTTGGTCAGGATGCTGCCCGAGCCGTCGCCAAACGTCCAGGTGAAGCTGTCTGCATTTTCGCTGAGATTGTTGAATGAAACCGTCAGCGGCACGGTAGGCGTGTCGCCGCCGTTGTGATTCATACTGAAATCACAGACCATCGGCGGCAAGACGGTATCCGTCACCACCACGGCTTTGGTAACGGTGATGGGGCTGCCGCCCTCCGTTTCTACCACGGTCAGCGTCACCGAATATGTGCCCGCCGCGGCATACTCATGCAGGGGGTTTTCTTCGGTGCTGGTGTTGCCGTCACCAAAGTTCCATAAATAGGAAAACGACGCCGGGCCAATGTGGGTAAATTCCACAAAAACCCCGTTCATGCTCACGCTGAAGTCATGCGCCGCGCTGGGAACGGCAAATCCATCTGCGCTATCGCAGGCGTCACCCACGCCGTTCTGATTGGCATCCGCCTGATCCGGGTTGGCGATGTAGGGGCAGTTATCCCCCTCTCCCACACCGTCCCCATCCGAATCGCCGTCGTGAACCGGATCCTCCCGCGGGGTCAGCGGTGAGACGGTAGGCGCAGGCTCTTCCGTCGGCTGGGGGTCTTCATCGGGCGGCGCTGGTTCAGCCGTCTCCACCGGCTCCGGTTCCACGACAACATCGTCGTTATCCACCGGAGGCGGGGGTGTCACCGGGGCACTAGCCGCCAGGGCGGGCTGATTCATCGCCGAAAGCAGCATACCGGCGATCAGCAGCACCACGCCCAGCATATAGCTGGCCCGCATGGTCTTACGCATCAACTGATTGATTTTTGGATACATGGTTCCCTCCACTCATTCCACTAGACCGCGATACATTCGGTAAACGTCGGTGGGCCAAACGCCGTGGCCCAGAACAGGTGATTCCCGGACGCTTGAGGGAGCGGTGATGAGGGCAGGAAATCCCAAGCGGAAGATCTTTCAACCCAAAGAGGGTAAATAAAAAAACCGACCTTGTGGGCCGGTTTCGCTACTTGGCTCCCTAAACTCTCGGTGGGTCTCTGCACCCGCCAAGCGACCAAATTAGAGTTTAGTTCACAGCCGCCGAACTATTTGCGCTTTGGTTAGAACGACCTTACAAATTGGTAAGGTTATATGCTTATTATAGATAAACGAAGTCAAAGAGTCAATAGGAACGCAGGAATCTTATGTTGAAACTTGAGAATTTTTTAGGTAAACCTAAACATTTTCCTCTTATTCCAGGCGCAAACGATAGCCCACCGCCGCCTCGGTGAGGATATACTGCGGGCGGGCAGGGTCGGCCTCCAATTTCTTGCGCAAGTTGCTGATGTTGACCCGCAGCAAATGATCTGCGCCGATGAGATCGCTGCCCCAGATTTTCTGGATCATATGCGGGTGGGTTAATACCTTGCCCGCATTCTGCGCCAACAATTTCAGCAGGTCGTATTCCGTGGGGGTCAGATTCACTTCCCGCTCCCCCACCCACACCCGGCGGCGGGCAAAATCTACCTTCAGCTCGCCGCTTTGGAACACGGCTTCCTGCCGGTGCGCCTGCCACACACGCCGCAGCACCGCCCGCATGCGCACCATCAATTCGCCCATACCAAACGGCTTCACCAGATAATCATCCGCCCCCGCCTCCAGCGCGGCAATCTTATCTGCCTCGCGGTCGCGCACCGAAAGGATAATGATGGGCGTGTCGCTCCATTCACGGATCTGGCGGGTCACCTCCACCCCATCCATGTCCGGCAAGCCCAAATCCAGGAAAATAATATCGGGGCGCTGTTCGGCCACGGCGCTGAGCGCTTCGCGCCCGGCAGCCGCCTCCAGAATGGTGTGTCCGTGGGCGCTCAGCGAAGCGCGCAAAAACCGCCGGATGGCGCGCTCATCATCCACCACCAAAATGCGAACGCCAGTTTCTTCCATACGCTAACCCACCTGCCTTTCTGCCCAGCGCGCCAGTTGAATCGAAATGATCGTGCCGCCGCCGGGCCGGTTCTGCGCCCAAATGCGCCCACCGTGGGCTTCTACGATGCCGCGGGCAATCGCCAGGCCCAGGCCAGTGCCCGACGGACCGGACGGGGTCTGCACGCGGTAAAACTTATCAAACACGCGTTCTAAATCTTCCAGCGGAATGCCCACGCCCTCATCCGCCACAGAGAGGATCACATCCTCGCCTTCCAGCCGCCCCATCAGGTGAATG
The DNA here is from genome assembly GCA_029975215.1 of Levilinea sp. Taxonomy (GTDB): domain Bacteria; phylum Chloroflexota; class Anaerolineae; order Anaerolineales; family Anaerolineaceae; genus Levilinea. Next base: position 342,650 of record JARKPO010000005.1, on the reverse strand, counting down.
GGGGCCTGCACAGGGGAATATTTGGCTGCGTTATCCAGCAGGTTTACCAGCACCTGCACCATCAAAGCCATGTCGACGTCCAGCAGGGGGGCGTCTTCGGCCAGGTCGGTCAGCACTTGCCGCTCGGGGTGGCGTTCGCCAAACTGCGAAAGGGCCACGCCCACCAGATCCCACAAATCGCTGGGCTGGCGGTTCAGCCGAAACGCGCCCGATTCCAGGCGGCTCATATCCAGCAAATTGCCCACCAGAATGTTCATGCGCCGCGCCTCACCGTACGCAGCCTCGGCCAGTTCGCGCTGCAAGGCGGGGGTGGCGTCGCCCTCGGCCAGCGTACTGAGTGCACCGGTGATGGTCACCAGGGGAGTGCGCAGCTCATGTGAGATGGAATGCAGCAGCGCCGCCTGCAATTTCTCGGTGCTTTGCAGCACCTGGGTCTGGCTGGCCTGCTGCGCCAAACGGGCGCGTTCGATGGCCAAAGCGGCCAGGCTGGCGAAAGCCTCCAGCAAGTGGCGCTGATCCGCGGTCAGCAGCCCCTGAGCTTCGGCAGGCTGCACGCCCATCACCCCCACCAGGCCGTGGACGGTTTGCAGGGGGATACAGCGCATGGCGGCCTGCGGCAGGGTGCTGGTTCCTAGACCCGTTTCGCGGTTGTGCTGAAAAGCCCACAGCGCAGCGGCCATCTCCTCCTCACCCAGCTTTTCCAGGCGGGATGAGGCTGCGGCCACCTTCAGATGGCTGTTTTCGGGCAGCAGCAGCACCACCTCGCGGCTGAAATCGGTTTGAATGCGCCGGATGACCGCCCGCAGCATCTCGTCCAAATCCGAAAGGCCGGTCAAATCGCGGCTGAGGGCGTTGATCGCTGCGGTGAAGGCCTCGCGCTTGCGCAGCTGCTCCACCTGTTCGCGCACCAGGGCAGCGGAATTACTGATCACCAGCCCCACCAGCAGCAGCCCCGCAAACGTGATCAAATATTCGGTATCCGCCACGCTGAGAGTCAGAGTGGGTCGGATGAAGAAGAAGTCAAAGGACAGCACGCTCAGCAGGGATGCCAGCATGGACGGCCCCCGCCCCAAGAACAAGGCAGCCAAAACCACCGCCGTCAGATAAATCATCACCAGGTTGGTCGGTTCGATGCGTCCGTGCAGGGGGGCGCCCACCAGGGTCACCATGCCCACCAGCACCGCTGCAGCCGCATAGCGCCAGGCGGGGCTGTGCAGGAACACGCGCACGGAGGGGGGCTTTTCCTCGGCGGCGGTTTCGCCGATGATGAACACATCAATGCTGCCGCTCTTGCGCAGAACCTGCTGGGTGATGGAGCCACGCGTCCATTCCACCCAGCGCGGCCAACGCGGCTTGCCCACCACCAGTTTGGTGATGTTGTGAGCGTGGGCATAGGCCAAAAGCGTTTCAGCCGCATTCACCCCTGTCAGCCGCACCACCTCGGCCCCCATCTGCTCGGCCTTCAGCAGGGTCTGGTTCAGGCGCTGCTGCTGCTCCGGGCGCATGCGCACATGCCCAGGGGTTTCCACAAAGGCCACCGTCCAGGGCGCGTCCAGGGCAGCTGCCAGCCGCCGACCCGTGCGCACCAGGCGCTCGGCCAGGGGGTGAGAGCTGACGCACACCAAAATCCGCTCGCCCGCCGCCCACGGCCCGGTGATGTCGCGCGCGGCCATGTAGTCGCGCATCTGCACATCCACGCGCGCTGCCGTCCGCCGCAGGGCCAGTTCGCGCAGGGCTGTCAGATTGCCCTTGCGGAAGAAGCCGGGCTGGGTTTCTGGGCCGTCCGGCGGCAGCTGCACCTTGCCGTCCCGCAGCCGTTCCAAAAGCTCATCCGGAGGCAGGTCCACCAGCTCAATTTCGTCTGCCCCATCCAGCACAAAATCGGGCAGAGCGTCGGTCACCACTCCGCCAGTGATCTGCTGCACCACGTCGCCCAGGCTCTCCACCTGCTGAATGTTAAGCGTGGTGTACACGTCGATGCCGGCTTCCAGCAAGTCCAGCACATCCTGATAGCGGCGCGGATGGCGGCTGCCGGGCAAATTGGCGTGGGCCAGCTCGTCCACCAAGGCCAGGGCGGGGCGCCGGTTCAGCACCGCGTCCAAATCCAGCTCCGTCTGCACGCGCTCCGGGCTTAGGATCTTGCGCAGCGGGATCAGCGGCAGATCCGACAGCAGGGCTTCCACCTCAGGCCGGTTGTGGGTGTTCACCACCCCCACGGCCACATCCACGCCCGCCTCAGCCCGGTCGCGGGCCGCGGAGAGCATGGCCGAGGTCTTGCCCACCCCCGCCGCATAACCCAAATACACTTTCAGCCTGCCGCGTTCGGGGCTGGAAGCCGCGGCCGGGCGGGCCTCCTGGGAAAGCGGAAAAACCCCCAGCGGGTTGGAGGGGGTCATCCGAGTGCTGGGGGCTTCAGAAGATTCTGGCATCCATCGCGGTCCAGGGACTATTCCACTTGATACGGTACCTCGATGATAACCATATCCTCCTGGTTGAGCAAGACTTTGCGCAGCATTTCGGCGGTGCGCGAATGCAGCAGACGGAAAATTGGCTTGCGGGGCACAAACTGCGGCACCACGATCGTGATCAGCTGCCCCGGCTTGCGCAGCTTTTCCAATTTGGCCAGGTAATCCAGCAGCGGCTCCATAAACAGCCGGAAAGGCGATTCCAGAATGATCAGGCGTGCGCCCTCTCCCCACACCTCCCATTTGGCGCGGACCTTCTCCGCTTCCACCGGGTCAGTGGCGATGTGCACGGCGGTGATGTCATCCGTCAGGTTGCGGGCATAGCGCAGGGCGGTCAGCGTGCCCTGATGCACCCCGCCCACCAGCAGCACCACGCGGTTGCGCTTGATGCCGTTGGGGCTCGTGCCGTGTTCCAACGACAACTGCCGCGCCAGGCCCTTATAATGGCGGTGGATAGTCAGGAAAATCGACACCAGCACAGGAATGAAGATGATCACCACCCAGGCACCTTCTTCGAACTTGGTCACCGCAAAGACAATCATGACCACGAAGGTGCACACGGCCCCAAAGCCGTTGATGAACATCTTCACCATCCAGTTCTTCTCAAAACGCAGGGTAGAGCCCGCCTCGACCACCGTCTCATCTTTCTTTAAGTGTCCCACCTTCCACCAGCGGCGCGCCATGCCCGACTGCGACAGGGTGAACGACAGAAACACGCCAATGGCATACAGAGGGATCAGCCGGGTGACGCTGGCCTGGAAGAGGACGATCAAGGCGATGGCGATGGCCGCCAGCGACATGATACCGCGCGAAAACACCAGGCGGCTGCCGCGGTAGGTCAGTTGGCGCGGCAAAAAACCGTCCCCAGCGTGCAAAGCCGCCAATCGCGGAAAATCTGCGAAGGCGGTGTTGGCCGCCATCACCAGAATCACCGAGGTGCCCGCCATGACCAGGAAGTACAGCAGGCCCTGGCTGCCGTAAATGGTGCGCGTCAGCTGCGAGATGACCGTTTCCGTCTCTGAAGGCACCGCGCCAATATACTGGGCGATATAGGTGACGCCCAGGAAGAGCGAGGCCAAAATAGCCGCCATCCAGATCAGGGTAATGCCGGCATTGCGGCTGCGCGGTTCTTTAAACGCGGTGATGCCGTTGGAAACAGCCTCAATACCGGTCAGAGCGGAGGTGCCGCTGGAAAACGCGTGCAGAATCAAGAACGGCGAAAGCGCAGCCACGGCCGTGCCCACATGCATTTCAGGCGGGTTCACCACCATGCCCAACTGCCCGGACAGCGCCTTAAACAGACCCACCGTGACCGTCAGCAGCATGGTCACCACGAAGAAATAAGTGGGGATGGCAAAGGTCACCCCCGATTCTTTCACGCCGCGCAGGTTGACCATCATAACAAACAGCACCAGCCCCGCGGCGATCCACACACGGTAGGGGAAAAGCACCGGCACCGCCGAAACAATCTGTGCCACACCGGAAGAAATGGACACGGCCACCGTCAGGGTGTAATCGGTCAGCAAAGCTGCCCCAGCCGTTTGCGCGGGCACTTCGCCCAGGTTGTCACGCGCTACAATGTAAGCGCCGCCCCCGCCCGGGTAAGCGTGAATGGTCTGCTCATACGAAATGGCCACGATCGTCATCAGCGCCACAATCGCCAGGGCAATAGGGAATGTATAGCGAAAAGCCCCTGCGCCCGCCAGGGCCAGGATCATCAAAATTTCCTGGGTGGCGTAGGCCGTGGATGACAACGCGTCCGAGGCAAACACAGCCAGCCCCACCACCTTGCCGATGGTCTGGTGCGGAGCGTCGGCGGTGGCCAGCGGGCGGCCGATAAAAAAGGTGCGCCAGGATTTGGGCAGTTCCCCAATGGCGGTGTCCTTAAAAACGTTGTGAATACGATGATCAAGCTGCATCAATCTGCCTTCAATCTGCCGTCTTCTGAACGGCGGGAAATTAAAACCGGATGCACCAGTTATACCGGCAGATTCATCAATGCGATGTCAAACCCTGGGGGAAGGGTGTCAAGAAACTGTCAAGATAAAAAACAGAGAGGCGGCCGTGCCGCCTCTCTGGATGAAGGTCTGTGCGTGTTCGTGTTCGCGTCCGCGTTTACGCGGGCTGTAAGAGCAAATCCACCACCGGCTGGATGGCCTGCAATTCGATACTCTCGGCCTGCCCGGCATCGCACAAAGCGGCGATCTGCGGGTCAATGGGCAGCCGCGCCGCCACGGGCGCGCCGGCCTCTTGGGCTAAAACATCCGCGTGGCTGGGGCCGAAGATGGCATGTTCGTGCTGGGTATCGGGGCAGCGGAAATAGCTCATATTCTCCACCACACCCAGAATGGGGATGTTCAGCTGGCGGATCATGTGGATGGCCTTGCGCACCACCAACGCCGCCAGATCCTGGGGCGTAGTCACCAGCACCACGCCGGTGACGGGCAAGTTCTGCAGCACGCCTAGGGCCGCGTCGGAAGTTCCCGGCGGCAAATCCACCAGCAGGGTATCCAGCTTGCCCCACAGGGTGTCCGTCCAGAACTGGCGGATGGTGGCCGAGATCATCGGGCCGCGCCATACCACCGCCTGAGCTTCGTCGCGCAGCAGCAAATTGGTGGACACCACGCGGATCCCGCCGCCGGTCACCGCCGGAAGCATGCCTTGTTCGCTGCCTCGCAGCCCTCCCGCCGGAAGGCCAAACAGCTTGGGAATGCTGGGGCCGGTGATGTCCGCGTCCAAAATGCCCACCTTCTGTCCGCGGCGTGCCAGGTTGGCCGCCAGCAGCGCCGTCACCGATGATTTCCCCACCCCGCCTTTACCGCTCATCACCGGAATCACCTGGCTGACGCGGTTAAAGGCGTTCAGCTTGGGCAGCTCCGGCGCACCCTTGCCCAAAATGTCGCGGCGTTCTTCCTCGCTCATAGCCCCAAAGGTGATCTGCACATCCGTCACCCCCGGCACTTTGGCCAGAACTGCGCGCGCGTCCTGCGACATACGGTTGCGCATGGGGCAGGTGGGGATGGTCAGAGCCAGGGTAAAGCTCACCGCACCCTCCGGGCTAATCACCACATCCCGCACCATGGTCAATTCCACCAGATTGCGGCCCAGTTCCGGGTCCATCACCTGGCGCAGTGCATCCAAAACTTCGCTTTCAGTCGGCATTGTCATCCTCAGCTCCCATTAATTTCTGCGTCCATTATACCCGCTGGCGGCGCATCTGCATCAATCAGGCGCACGGCGCGGTCATAGCTGATGTACTGCCAGGCCCAATCCACCAGCACCAGCAGCCGGTTGCGAAAGCCGATCAGCTGCAGGATGTGTACACCCAGCCAGGCCAGCCAGGCCAAAAATCCGCGCAGGCGCAGCGAGCCGATCTGCGCCACGGCCTGATTGCGGCCAATGGTAGCCATCATGCCGGGGTCGCGGTAGGTGAAAGGCAGCCCCGCCTGCCCGTGCAAAACCCGCAGGATGTTGTGCGCGGCGTGCTCGCCCTGCTGCATGGCCACCGGCGCCACCATCGGCAGCAGCTTTCCCTGTGCGTCCGGCACGGCGGCCGCATCCCCAATCACGAATACCTCAGGGTGACCTTCCAACTGCAAACTGGGCTGCACCTGCGCCCGTCCCAGGCGGTCCTGGCAGCAGCCCAGCGCATCCAGCAAAGGATGCGCGCGCACCCCCGCCGCCCACACCACCGTGGCTGCGGGCAGGTCGGGCTGATCCTTCAATTGAATGCGGTGCCCGTCATAGGCCGTCACCGCCGCGCCAAAGCGCACCTCCACGCCTTTTTGGCGCAGGGCGCTCACCGCCGCCTGCCCCAGGGTTGCATCTAAAGCCGGCAGCAAGGCCCCACCGGCTTCCAGCAAAATCACCCGCACCTCGTCCAGACGAAGGTTGGGGTAATCGCGCTGCACGGCCATGTGCACCAGTTCGCCGATCGCCCCAGCCATCTCCACGCCCGAAGGCCCCCCGCCCACCACCACAAAGGTCAAAAGCTCCCGCCGCCGGGCTTCGTCCGTCTCATGAGCCGCGTGTTCAAATTGGCGCAGCAAATGGCTGCGGATGCGCTGGGCGTCTTCCAGAGTCTTCAGCCCCAGGCCGTGCTGGGCCACCGAGGGGATGCCGAAAGTGTGCGTCACCCCACCCACGGCCAGAATCAGGTAATCGTAGCGGATCTCGCCAGTGGCAGTGAACAGGCGGCGCTGGGTTAAATCTAACCCAGATACTTCCGCCAGGCGAAAGCGCAAATTGTCCTGCCCGCGCAGAATGGCGCGCAGGGGGTGGGCAATCTCATCCGCCGCCAGCCCGGCCGTGGCTACCTGGTAGAGCAAGGGCTGAAATAAATGGTAATTGTTGCGGTCCACCAGCAGTACGTCCACCGGCTGGTTGGCCAGGGCGCGGGCCGCGCGCAGGCCGCCAAACCCGCCGCCCACAATCACCACCTGGGGCCGCTGGGAAGTTTGTTTTGGTTCTGGCTGTGCCATGTCTGCCTCCTTGTCCGAGTCCATCCGATAATTCGGATAATTTGTGTATGATTTCACCAATATGATAGCACCCTTTGACCCTCTTGAAAAGTCCTTTTTGTGAAAAATAGTACAGGGTTTTTCCCCGGTTCGAAGCGGAACTTTTTCCATTTTAAAACGTATAGATATTAAGCAAGTGCGCGGTGCAGCCCACTGGCCAGTTGACCAGCCGCAATCTCGTCCGACTGGACCAGTGAATCCCCTCTTGTAGAGGGATGCTTTTTCACCCCCGCGGGGTTATATTCTATACACCGCGGCAGCACTGCGGTTTCGATCCATTTTTTGAGGAGGTGCAGCATGGCAACCATCATCTATATCGCCATCGCCTTCGTTAGCGTTATGTTCGCCGCCATGAGCTTTGTCAGCCTGGAGCCAGAACAATAATGTGTCCGGAGGAAAAACAGCGCTCATTCGATGCGCTCGCTGCAGCCTGACGGCTGGAAGTACGCCGTCTGGGATCCCCTGATTTAACCCCCTGGTTTTGCCGTGTTCCCGCCCAAATGACCTCTGGGCGGGAACTTTTTGCCCCCAAAGATCGTCCAAAACCCAGCTGCAATCGCTCAAAACGGCTGATTCGTAGACTAAAAACATTGACAAATTGTGCATGGTGGTACAATCGCGTTCATTGGTGCTTTACCATCACAAGGAGACCCTATGACCGAAAGCGAAATGGAAAACAACGGCAGCGAGGCCGAGGTTTCGCGCCGCCTTCACTTCGAATGGGTGCTGCCGCTCTTCTTCCGCCCGCGCCGCACCTTACAAGCCGTCGCCCGCCAGACCATCGGGGTATGGTGGGTGCCGCTGCTGCTGCTGTCTTTGGCGGCGATAGCCGCTGCCCTGGCCGGGGGGCCGGCCCGCCTTCAGGCCGCCCAGATGGGCGCGACCCTGCCCCAGGATTTTCAATACTACAGCCCCGAAATGCAGGCCCAGTTCACCAAAGCCCTGGAGATGCAGCAGGGGCCGGTCTACATCTATATCTTCCCCGCGCTGGGGGCGCTTTTGGGGGTGTGGGTACAGTGGTTTTTGTTGGCGGCCCTGCTGCACCTGGCGCTAACCCTCAGCGGCAGCCGCAGCTCCAGCACCACCAGCTTTAACCTGGCAGCCTGGGCCAGCTTGCCCTTCCTCATCGGCTCCCTGGTGCAGGCCGTTTATTTGCTGTCCACCGGCCAGCTCATCACCGCGCCCGGCCTGGCGGGCTTTGCCAGCGCCGACGGGGCGGGCCTTTCGGCCGTGGCGCGCCCCTTCCTGGGCGTGGTGGATCTGTACTGGATCTGGCACATCGTCCTGCTGCTCATCGGCGCCGTGGATTCCTCCGGCACCTCCCGCCTGAAAACTGTGATCGTGGTGCTGACGGTGGTTCTTTTGCTGTGGGTGCTGGGCGCCCTGCCGGGGATTTTGGCCGCCCGGCTGAGCAGCATGCCCGCCACCCAGCCTTTCTTCTTCTACTAAGCCGGCACGTATGAACACCGCATCCCTGATCTGCACCCAGGGCCTGACCAAGATTTTCCAGATGGGCCGTCAGCAAGTGCGCGCCCTGGACGGTTTGGACCTGGAGATTCCGGCCAACTCCTTCACCACCATCATGGGCCCTTCCGGCTCCGGCAAGTCCACCCTGCTCTACATCCTCGGCGGGCTAGACCGTCCCACCGGCGGCAGCGTGAAGGTGGATGGAGTCGGCCTGGAAAAAATGGATGAAAACGACCTGGCCATCTACCGCCGCAACAAGGTGGGCTTTGTGTTCCAGTCCTTCAATCTGGTCACCAGCATGACGGCCCTGGAAAACGTGGCCTTCCCCATGCGCTTTATGGGGACCCCAGGGCGCAAACGCCACGACCTGGCCCAAAAGCTGCTGGCCCAGGTGGGGCTTGAAAAACGCGCCCACCACCGCCCCACCGAGCTTTCCGGCGGCCAACAGCAGCGTGTGGCCATCGCCCGCGCCCTGGTGAACAACCCGCCTCTCATCCTGGCGGACGAACCCACCGGCAACCTGGATACTTCCAGCGGCATGAGCATCATGCAGCTGCTGTCTGAGCTGCACAACGCCGGCCGCACTGTGGTGGTGGTGACTCACGACCCGCGCATGCTGCGCTTCGCTACCCACGTGGTCTATCTGCTGGACGGCAAATCCGTGAGCGAAGCCGAATACCGCGCAGCCTCTGAAATGCAAACCTTTGAATCCCACGAGGAGATTTCCGCATGAATGTGCGCACCCAACTCTGGAAACTTAGCATCTTCGCCAGCATCCTGGCCCTGCTCTTGACGGGGACTCTGCGGGCTCCCGCCCAGGCTGCCCCTCTGGCCGCTCCGGGGGTGACCCTGGCAGTGGACAAAACCGCGCGCACCAACCTGCCCGGCAGTCTGCTGACCTACACCCTGACCCTCACCAACACCGGCGACGCCGCCGACACCTTTAGCCTGACCCTGTCATCAACCGAATGGGGCGCCGGGCTGAGCCAATCCAGCCTCAGCCTGGAAGCCGGAGCCGCCGGAAACGCCACCGCCTCGGTGACCATCCCCGAAAACGCCGTGGACGGCGCCAGCCAATCCTTCAAGGTCACGGCCGTTTCTGGTCTGGACGGCAGCGTGAGCGCCAGCGTCACCTTCAGCGCCTCCGCCCGCATCCCCACCCCCACCCCGCCCGCCGCCGTCAGCCGCCCGCTGCTGGTCATCACCGGATACGGCTCCAGCGTCAACCCCATCCCCGCGGGCAAAGATTTTGACCTGGAAGTGACCCTCAAGAACAAAGGTCAGGCCCAGGCCTCCAACATCGTGGTAGCCTTTGAAAGCCCCGACTTTCTGCCGCGCGACACGGGCGGTGTGCGCACGCTGAACAAACTGAACGCCGGCAACAGCGCCGACCTCTCACAGCCCTTCCTGGCCAACGCGGAGCTGGCGGGGAAAACCGTCTCCACCCTGACGGTCAAAATCACCTATTCCGACGCCAGCGGCGCCACCTACACCGAAACCTTCACCCTCACCCTGGATCTGAAAAACCCGGTCAGCTCCGGCAGCGGCGCCGCACAGCCCACCGCCACCCCCACCGGCGTGGCGCGTGCGCAGATTGTGGTCAGCAGCTACGCCAGCGACGTGGACCCCCTGCAGCCAGGGACGGTCTTTAACCTCAACCTGGAAATTCACAACCTCGGCAACGCCGACGCCCGCGCCGTCACCCTGGTGTTGGGCGGCTCCAGCGTGCCCAACCCTGGCGACGGCTCCGGCACGCCTCAACCCGGCGGCGTTTCGGGCGGCGGCAGCGACCTGACCAATTTTGCCCCGTTGGGCAGCTCCAACCTGTTTTACGTGGGCGATATCGCCGCTGGACAGGTGGTGAAAGGCTCGCAGCAGCTCATCGTCAACGTTTCCACCCAGCCGGGGGCCTACCCCCTCAAGCTGTCCTTTGTGTACACCGACAGCAAAAACAATCAGATTGTGGATGACCAGGTGGTCACCCTGCTGGTGTATTCGCTGCCGCAGGTGGAAGTGAATTTTTACCGCGACCCCGGGGTGTTCTTCACCAATCAGCCCAACATGCTGCCTTTGCAGATCACCAATTTGGGGAAAAAGACCACGGTGCTGGGCAATATGCGCATCAGCGCCGAAGGGGCCGAAGTGACCAACAACGTCAGCCTGGTGGGCGCGCTGGACCCGGGCGGGTATTTCACCCTGGATTCTATGGTGATCCCCAGCCAGGCCGGGCCGCTGGATCTGAGCGTGACGATTAACTACACCGACGACTTCAACCAGCCGCGGGTCATCACCCAAACCGTGCAGGTGGCGGTGGAAGAAGCGCCGGTGATGGAACCCATGCCCGGCGAGGGCGGCATGCTCGGCCCGGACGGTCTGCCCATCTCCCCCGAAGGCTTCCCCGCCAGCGAAGAGACCTTCTGGCAAAAAGTGCTGCGCTTTTTCAAAGGCCTGCTGGGCCTGGGCAGCGATCCAGCCCAGCCGGACATGAACGTGCCGATGGAAGGCCCCATGGAAGGGCCGATGGAAGAAAATTTTGACAAGCAGCAGCCCGCCCGCCCCAGCAAAGGCGGCTTCACCCCCAGCCTGAACGGCTGGGTGGGATAAGCCCCAAGGAGAGGGTATGCGTTTTAGCGACCTGGTCAGTTTAATTTTCAGCAACCTGAACCGCCGCAAGGGACGGGTGGCCCTGACCGCTGTGGGCGTGATCATCGGTACCGCCGCGGTGGTGCTGCTGGTGTCGTTGGCCATCGGCCTGCAGCGCAACGCCACCCAGTCCTTTGGCTCCATCACCGACCTGACCCTGATCAATGTCTATCCCAACTACGGCGAAGGGCCGATCATGATGGGCGGCGGAGGCGGGGGCATGGTCATGGAAGGCGGGGGCATGCCGCAGCAAAAAATGCTCACCACCCAGGCCATTGAGGAAATCACCGCCATCCCCGGCGTGGCCAGCGTCATCCCGCGCGAATACGTGCAATATTCCGGCTCCATGCAGTACGGCCGTCTGGAAGCCTACGGCGGCATCATGGGCGTGGGCGTCAGCGACCTGGCTGAGTTTGGCTATCCGCTGGAAGCCGGAACCACCCAGTTGGAAAAAGGCACGGCCGTGATTGGCGGGTGGATTGCGAAAAATTGGATGGATCCCAAGCTGCGCCCCGGCCAGGAACCGCCCCCTCAGCCGGATCTGCTCAACCAGCAAATCAAGGTCAACCTCATCCGCTGGACGCAGGACGGGCAGGAGGTGCGCAAGACGATCAACCTGCGCATTGTGGGTGTGCTGCAAGAAGCCCGTTCCGAAGCCGACAACTTCCTGTTTGTGCGCCTGGAAGACAGCACTGCCTGGAACGAATGGGGGCGCGGCAAGCGCATTAACCGCTATAAAGAAGGCTATGAACAGTTAATCGTCAAAGCTGAGGATACAGATGTGGTGCTGGATGTGGCTGAGCAAATTAACAACATGGGCTACATGGCCAGCACCCCCCAATCCTTCGTGCAGGGCGTCAACAGCTTTTTCACCGTGCTGCAGGTCATCTTCGGCGGGGTCGGGGCCATCGCCCTGCTGGTGGCTGCCATCGGCATCGCCAACACCATGACCATGGCCATCCTGGAGCGCACGCGTGAAATCGGCCTGATGAAAGCCGTGGGGGCCACCAATCGGGATGTGCTCAGCATCTTCCTGGGCGAGGCGGCCGGCATTGGTCTGCTGGGCGGCCTGGGGGGCGTGCTGGTAGGTTGGTTGGGCGGGCAGGTCTTGAACGTTGTCGCCGCCACCTACCTGACCAGTCAGGCGGCCCAAAGCGGCGGCATGCCCACCAACTTTGGCGTGTACACACCGCTGTGGCTGCTGGGGTTTGCCCTGGTCTTCTCCACCCTGGTGGGGCTGCTTTCGGGTCTGTACCCGGCTCTGCGCGCCGCCACGCTCGTGCCGGTCACGGCGTTGAAGTACGAATAACGCGGCGCTCAGCAGCGGGACACCGGCCGTCAGTAGTTATAAATAGCAAACCGACGGTGGAAACGGTCAAACCAATCGTTTCCACCGTCTTCATTTTCCGGTGCAGGTGTGATATAGTAATACCACTTGTGAGTGTGCACAAAACACGATATCTGGCGCTTACCTCCGAAAACGCCCTCTCCAATTTCGAGCGCCCCGGTTGATGAACCGCGAGGTACCCGCTGACTGCTAGGCCCATGCAAAAAACCACCCTCCGCAACGCCCTCCTCCTGGCCGGCGCATACGCATTACTCGCGCTTGTATGGCACTTCACAGCCCCCTGGCTGCTGGAGCCGTGGCGTTTCGATGCGGCTTTGCTGGCACGTGCAGAGGCGGTCAAAGACCTGCTCTTTGCCCTGTTTTCTGGCCTGTTCTGGCTGCTGGCCGTGATCTGGCTCACCCGACCCAAGGCCGCCGTCCCGCCTGCCCCTCCCGAAATAAGACAAGAAGAAAGCCCGCTCGCCAGCAGCAATCCGCCATCCTCTCCAATGGGCATCGGGCGTCCAGCCAATGGGGCCGAACCCGGCAGCGGAGCCTCAACCCACAATCGCGCCCGTTACCTGTTTGAAAATTCACCCGTCTCATTGTGGGAAGAGGATTTTTCCCAAGTGCACGCTTATGTCCATGAACTGGTGGAGCGCGGGGTCACCAACCTGGCGTTATACCTGGAACTGCACCCCGAAATCTTAGATGAATGTGCGCGCCGCATCCGGGTGTTGGACGTCAACCGCAGTACGCTGCGGCTTTTCGGCGCCAGGAACAAGGCCGACCTGCTGGGAGACCTGGATCACATCCTGAGCGGTGAGGGGCGGCAATTGCTCAAAAAAGAAATCCTCACCATGGCCAAAGACGACACCGAATTTGAAGCCCAGGGGGTGAACCACACCCTGGACGGCAAACGGTTGGACGTTTTTGTACGTTGGTCGGTGATCCCCGGGTATGAAGCCGAATTCAGCCGCGTGGTGGTATCGGTAATCGATGTGACCGACCGGCTGCGCATGGAAGAGCAGCTGCGCAACGCCGAGGCGCGCTTCCGCCTGCTGGTGGAACAGGTCTCCGCTGCCATCTATTCCGACCGCGTGGATGAGGAAAGCACCAACATCTACACCAGCCCCCACATCGAAATTATCACCGGCTACACCGCTGAAGAATGGTCATCCACACCCAATCTCTGGCTCAAATCCATCCACCCCGATGATTACAAACGCGTCAAGGCCGAACATGACCGCACCAACCATCTGGGCGAGCCGTTTGAAATGGAATACCGACTGGTAGGCAAAGATGGGCGCATCGCCTGGGTGCGCGATCAGGCCGTTCTGCGTTGGGACCGCACCCTGCAGTGCGCCGTGTGGCAAGGTTTCCTGCTGGATATTACCCAAATGAAAACCGCCGAGGCGGCCTTACGGGAATCGGAGGCGCGCTTCCGCACCCTGCTGCAGCTGCAGGGCGAAGGCACCATCCTCTTTGATATGCAAGGCCGTCTGGAATATGTGAACCCGGCGGCGGAAGAACTGTTTGGGGTCCGGCCGGGCCAAATGGCCGGTCGGTGCCTGACGGATTTTATGACCGAGTCTGCCGCCCAATCCATCCTGAAAATCGCGCGCGAATCGGAAGGCGGACGCAGTTTTTCCACCGAGGTCGCCATCGTACGCCTGGACGGCGGTCAGCGCATCCTGCTGGTAACCGTGACCCCCACCCAGGAAGAAATGGGCCTGCGCGGCGGCGGCCTGGCGGTGTGCCGCGACATCACCGCTCGCAAACACGATGAAACCCGCCTGCGCTACCAGAGCACGCACGACACGGTCACCGGGCTGTACAACCGCGCTTATTTTGATGAGTACCTCAACCGCCAGGCCAGCTCCGGCAGCTATCCCATCAGCCTGGTGATGATTGACGTCGACGGACTGAAGCAGGTCAACGACCACTACGGCCATCCGGTGGGAGATGAGCTGCTGCGGAGGGTGTCATTTGTGCTGCGCTCTATCGTGCGTGCGGCCGATTCGGTGGCGCGCATCGGCGGCGATGAGTTTGCCTTACTGCTCCCTGGGGCTGACGATACCACTGCCCGGGCGGTGATGACGCGTCTGGAAGAGCAGTTGGCCACGGTCAACCAGGCCAAGTTGGGCCACCCCATTGACCTTTCCTTCGGCACGGCCACCGCTGAAGGCCCAGAAGAGATGGAAACTCTGGTGCAGACCGCCGATCAGGCCATGTATCAGCAAAAGCAAGCCAAACACGCCCGAAAATCGAGCCAGCCCATCTCTTGACGATTCGCTCAGAGCGCGGTATAAATGGAGCACGTAACGCCCTCGTAGCTCAATTGGACAGAGCGTCTGCTTGCGGAGCAAAAGGTTGCAGATTCGAGTTCTGCCGAGGGCACACCCACACGACCCGTAAGGGTCGTTTTGTTTTCCCCATCCTACCGTCTCACAATGTGATGGAATTGTGATGGAATCCCGTGTTTCAACCCCCACCGCCGGTATACAATAAAACTGAAACGTACTCCATGGTTTGATTCAGAGGGTTTATGTGCAAACTGGCCGACAGCGCCCAGAAAATCTTAATCATTGAAGATCAGCCCGATGACCTGGAAACCCTCCAGCTCCGTCTGCAAAACTGCACCGCCCATTTCAGTTATGCTCCCGACGGTCAAACCGCCCTCGACCTGCTGCACGAAGCCAGCCGCCAACAGAACCCCTTCAGCCTGGCCATTTTAGATTACCGCCTGCCCGATCGCGACGGATTGGAGCTGCTGCGTGAGCTGCGCGCCGACCCCGATCTGACCCGGCTGAAGGTGCTGCTTTTAACCTGTGCTGATGAGCTGACCTTGCGCGTGGACGCTTTGCAGCTGGGTGCAGACGACTTCCTGATGAAAACCTGCTCGGCCGCCGAGCTAACCGCCCGCGTTCAGCACCTTTTGGAGCGCGAAATTGCCGAACGGCGGCTGCTGACCTCCACCCAAAAAGCACAGGCCCTACAAGAGATCAGCAAACGCATCACCGAAGACATCACCAGCCGCGCGGACCTGAGCGAATATCTGCATTACGTGCTGGAGCGCCTGGCGCAGTTTGTGGAATACGACAGCTGTTCGATCATGCTCGACACTGCCAACCACCTGGAGATTGTGGCCCAGCGCGGGTTTCGCTCTAACCAGCAAAATTTCTCCCACACTCAGCTGGCCCATTTGCAGCATGTCCAACAGGTGATCCGCGACCGCCGCCCGCTGATTATCTCCGATACCGACCAGGACCCGCGCTGGTACCGTCTGCCGCAGGATGAGTACATCCGCTGCTGGCTGGGCGTGCCTTTGATTTATAAAGATCAGACCATCGGCGTGCTCAACCTGGATAAGATCGAGGCCAACTACTACAACCAGAACCACCTGGCAGATGTAACCGCCTTCGCCAGCCATGCCGCCATCGCCATTCACAACGCGCAGATCTTCCAGGAGATTCAGCACCGCGAAAAAGTCTCCCGCGAACTGGTGGCGGTCAGCGGCATTTTGGCTGAAAAGCGCGAGCTGAACATTCAGCTGCAGGCCGTTTGGGATTTTGTGTCTAACCAACTGCACGCCAACATGTTCTTCGTGGCCCTGGCCAAAGACCTGCCGCCGCGCCTGCAGTTCGAGATCGCCTATGACCAGGGTCACCCAGTGCATCTCACCGACGTGCTGCTGTCGGACCCCACCACCTGGGGCTGGGCCGGTTACGTGTTTTACCATCAAAAGCCGTTGGAATGGAACAGCCAGGCCCAGAAAGAAAATATTATGAAGGAAATTGGCGTGCGCTCGCGGGTGCGCGGTCTGCCCTCCCAATCGGGGATTGTGCGCCCCATCGAAGCCGGCGGCCAGCGCATCGGGGTCATCTCCATGCAGAGCGACCGCGCCGAGGCCTGGAGCGACCAGGAGCGCAACGCCTTTGACACCCTGGTGGCCCAGGTGGCCGTGAACATTCAAAACACGCGCCTGCTGGAAGAGGTTCTGCACGGCTCGGAATACCTCAAGAACGCCTATATGGCCTCGGAGCGCATCACCTCACAGCTCAACCCCAAAGAGGTGCTGCGCCAGATCGTGGAAAACACCCACAAGCGCCTGGGGGTATGGTGGGCCTGCGTGCTGATCATGGACGCGGACGGCGCCACCCAATATATTGAATCGGCTAATTTCTTTGACATGCCTAACCCCACCGATTGGACCCGCCCCGGCGGCTATTCGCGGCGGGTGTTCGAAAACGGCAAAGCCGTCTTCATTGAAGATATCACCGTTCTCGAAGACATGAACCCGCGCCTGACGGCCGACGGGGTGCGCTCGGCGGCCTGCCTGCCGCTCATCTCCAACGAGCGCAAACTGGGCGTGCTGTGGGTGCACTACCCCGAAACGCGCAAGTTTTCGGAAGGCGAACAAAACGCCTGGCGTCTGTACGCCAATCAAGCGGCCATCGCCTATGAGAACGCCCTCAAGATGCTGGATCTGGAAAACATCCGCGCCGCCAGCGAAGGCTTCTCGCAGGCCGAAACTGCGGAAGAGGTGGTGCAGTGTCTGGTGGACAGCAGCCGCAAGGTGTTCGACTGCGACTCGGCCATCTTCCTGCACACCAGCAAAGATCAGAACCGGCTGACCTTTGAAAAGGCCGCCGTTTCGGGCATCCCCGCCGAAGAGTGGGGCCAGTTCCTACAGCACACCCGCGCCGCCACCATGCCCACCGACATGTTCACCGCCCGCGATTTCCTCGAAGCCCCACGCGTGCAGGAACGCCACGCCAACCATATCCCCTCGCCAGAACTGTACCAGATGTTCCAGCGTCTGGGCATCCGCGCCAGCGAAGCTATTCTGCTCAAGCTGCCGGATGAGCGCCTGGGGGCGATCTTCATTAACTATCACCGCCCTTATTCGCCCACGCGCAGCAACCAGCAGAAAGCCGTCACCCTGGCCAACCAGGCCAGCATGGCTCTCAAACGCGCTTCCCTGTTGGAGCACCTCCAGCGCGTCAAAGCCGCCTCGCAGGTGGCCACCCAGTGGACCGTGCGCGGCGACCTGCAAAGCACGCTGAACGCCATCGTGCAGGGCACCATCAACACCCTGGAAGCCGACGTGGTGACACTCTACGCCTACAACCAGGAACGCGACCGCTTTGATTTCCCTCCCGCCATGCAAGGTGTTTCACAACCTCAACAAGTGCTGGAACTAAACTACGTGGACCGCAGTTCCATGCCCTTCAAGGTGATCGCCATGGACTCCCCCTACGTGGTCACCGACACCACCATCCAGAGCGTGTTTGGGGCCGGCTTCACCGAGCGCGAAGGGGTCAAATCCCTGGTGGCGGTGCCGCTCATCGCTGCGGGTGAAAAAGTGGGCGTGATGTTCATCAACTACCGCGAGCACCACTCCTTCACCAAGCAGGACCTGAGCAATATCAACCTGTTTTCTAACCTGGCCGCTATCGCCATCTCCTTCGTTAAGCAGAGCGAGAAAATCCGCGGCCAGCAGCAAGAAGCCGCCGGACGGCTGTTCCTAGACTACATGGGCGTCATGTCCAGCACCTATTTCCACTCCATCAAGGGCCACATCGCCACCGTCAGTAACACGCTGGGCCTTTTGGAAAAAGACCTGAACAACAACGCCCCGCGCGAAGCCGTCAACGAGCGCCTGAGCAAGATCAAAGACGCCCTCAACGAAATCCGCGCTATCCCTAACTACCCCACATCCAACGAAGATTTCTACGAGTCCATCCCAATTAACAGCCTGATCAACGAACGGCTGACCCAGTTCCGCCGCAAGAAAGGCAAATACGAAGACAAAGTGTTTGACGCTGATTTTTACACCGCCGAAACGGTCAAGGTACGCGGATACGCCGAACATTTGCGCCGTGCCCTGGATATTCTCATTAATAACAGCGTGGACGCGGTGGAAAACAGCCCCGAAAAGCATATCACCATTGAAACCCGCCAGGACCCGCTCAACGACCGCGTGGAAATCCGCGTCATTGACACCGGCAGCGGTATTCCCGACGAGATTCGCGCCAAGCTGATCCGCCAGCCCATCCTCAAAAAGCTGGGGGAACGCGGCTCCGGCATTGGCCTGTATCTGGCCGGGATCATCTTTTCGATGCACCAGGGCAGTGTGGAAGTGGAAAATAGCGGCCCCACAGGGACCACGATGTTGATCCGGATTCCCATCGAAAAGTTTGCGTGAGGAAAGGCCATGTCGCCCATGCGGATACTTGTGGTTTGCAGCGATTATGAAATTTTCTGGCATGATGAAATGCGCAGCGCACTGGAACAACTGGGAAGCCCCACCTATGTGCCCCCCGAACAATTCCCCTGGCCTCCGGCGGATTTTTCGCTAGTGGTTGTGGATCAGGAGGGGGTCGAGGATCCGGCGGAGCTGATTCAATCCCTGCGCCAGGCCTACCCCGCCGCCAAACTGGTGGCGGTTTCGGGGCTGCCCACCTGGAAACAGGCCCTGACCGCCTTCGAAAGCGGCGCCGACGACTTCTATAAAAAACATTACGACGTGGATCTCATGCTAGAATACCTGCAGAGCGTTTTGCGGCGGCCTTCGCGCCAAAGCGGACAGCGGATCGAGGTTTGAGAGAAGGTGAGCATGAAACGGGTTCTGCTGGCAGATGATGACAAGGGGTATCTGGAAAGCTGCCTGGAGTATTTCACCGACGCCGGCTATGAGGTCATCTCGGCCACCAGCCTGGAAGAAACCCGCTGGCACCTGGAAAACACCTGGGTACACCTGGCGGTTTTGGATGTATGTTGGGACAAAGATCACACCGAAGATCTGTCCGGCCTGACCCTGGCGATGAACCCGGCCTACGCCCATATCCCCAAGGTGATCAACACCGCCTATTCGGACGTGCAGAAAGTGCGCATGGCTATGTCGGAAACGGACGAGGGCGTGCGGCCCGCGGTGGAGTATGTGGACAAGCTGGACGGCGCGGATGTGCTGGTGGAGCGGGTGAAGCGCGCCTTCCTGCGCCACGTGCGCGTCAACTTTGACCTGCCCGTGCACAGCCTGCACAACCTCCCCGCCCCGTTTCACAGCATCGCCGCGCAGATCCCTGGCGCGCCCCTCGGCACGGGCGGCTTTGACCTGTGGGCCGGCGAGCTGGAAGACCTGTTCCGGCGCGTGTTCTACCCTGCCGCCCAACTGCTGGTGGGGCGCGTGTTGTGGCGGGGCCAAACCGCCCTGGGCCTGGAGATTTTGGCAGCGGACGAGCAGCAGCGCCTCAGCCCCTATTGGGTGCTGGTGGGCGGGCCGCAGACGGCCGAAGCCTGGCGCAGCGCCCAGCAGGCGGCCAGTTCCTGGCTGCCGGCCCCCGCCGCCCCGCCCGCGCAGGCCCAGCGCAGCGTGCATTTTTACGCCCTGGCCCAACCCGCCCCCGGGCTGGATCTGGCCCTGCCCTTTTTCACCTGGCTCAAGCAGACCCAGCCCACCGCGGCCCGCGCCGGGCTGCAGAACTGGCTCAACGCCAGCCTGCTGCCTTCTCTTAACCTGCGCCGCCGCCAGCTGTTTACCCCCGCCCTGCCGCCGCTGAACACCCGCGCTGACCTGCTGGCCGCCCTGCAGCCGGCCTTCACCGCCGCCGAACAGCGCGGTCTGGCCCAGGTGACGCTGTGCGGCGAACAGCTCACCCTGCACTTCCCCGGCGGCTCCTCGGCCAGCCTGTCCATCCCCGAGCTGACGGAACCCGCCCTGAGCACCTTTCTCCAGACCGCCAGCGAACAGCCCCTGGTGTGGGGCGGGCAGGACCTGAGCCGCCTGTACGTGACTGAGGGCGCCCAACCCGCGGCCGCCGACCCGCTGCAGGGCCAACCCCTACCCCTGGCGGCGGAACTGGCCCGCCTGGAAATGCAGGTGCGGCGCGAAGCCGTGGACGACAGCAACCTGCTCAACCGCTGGGATTTTGAACGCCAGCTGCTGGCCGCCCCCCACCTGGGCGAATTTCTCAGCCACACCCAGGTAGAGCCGGGCTGCCGCAGCGCCCTGGCCGTCCTCACCGCCCTGCGCCACCTGTGGAACCAGCACGCCGGCACCCCCCAGGCGGCCTATGAAAGCGCACTGCTGGCCGCGGCGGCCCAGGCCCTGGCGCATTTGCCCACCCAGCGCCCGCTGACGGCCGCGGAAGCCGCCTTTGCCCTGCACGCCCTGCTGCTGCTGGCTCTGCTGGCCGAAAAAGCCCGCCAATCCCCCGCCAGCCCGCCCGCCCAGCCCGCCGCCCCGGCCGTGCTCAGCCTGGACGAGACCACCAGCGAGGCCGTGTACGCCGGCAAGCGCGTGCACCTCTCCAACAAAGAGAGCCTGCTGCTGCGCTACTTCCTCCAGCATGAAGGCCAGCTGTGCACCCGCGCGCAGATCGCCCAGCAATTGCTGGACGCGGCCCCCAGCCAGGTGCAGAAAGCCGACGGCCTGGTCAACACCAATATGGACCGCCTGCGCTCCTCCCTCAAGCAGATCGCCGGGCCGGTGCAGTTCATCGAAACCATCCCCACCAAAGGCTACATCTTCCGCAGCCAGCCTGTGAGCTGAAATCTCACAAAACCCCCACCAACCGCTGTCACTCTTGTGATTTTTATCACAACCCGCGCGCAAAGGCCCGCCGCGGGCGCATTTGTCATACAACTGCCACAGGAGTGTGTGCGGGCCGCCACTACCCCCGCGCTATATTGAGTTCAGAAAACGCAGCCGCCACGTCCCGCCGAATTCTCAAGTGCAAAGGTAGGTGTGCGATGAAACTCGGAAGCGCGTTAGTCCTTTTGATCCTGATCCTGGTGATGGCCGGCTACCTGCTCAGCGACGACCTGCATGTGCGCGAAAAATGGAATGAAACCCGCAGCGAAATCGACCAGCTGCGCGCTCGGCTCGCCCGCCAGCAAACGTACATCGACTCTCTTGAGCAGCAGCTGTACGAAGCCAAAACCCAAAACGCGGTGCTGCAGGCGCAGATGAATGCCCTGCAGAACCAGCCGCGCGGCCTGCCCACCCTGGTGAGCGGCGTGGATGTGCAGACCGCCTGGAGCCAGCTGAACGGCCTGCTGCACACCCACAGGTTGGCCGCGGTCTTTCTGGGGTGGGCCGTGCTGCTTGTGCTGATGACCGCCGGGGTGGTGGCCCTGGGGCTGCGCAAACCCAGGCGCCGCGGCTACCCATACTATGATTGATCTTTCCACTCCCATGGGGGCGGGGCCGTAATGGCTCCGCCCTTTTTTGATCTGTGGAGGTGCCCGTGCCTCCCCTCTCGCGCCGTGTGTTTCTGTGCTGGGTGCTCAACCCGTTTCTCGGGGCTGCGCTCAGACGGCGCGCCGCGCGGGGTTCGCGGGGCATTTGGGTTGTGCTGAAACGCAAGCCTGGCTACAATAAGGGTACTGACCATGGGGAATGAAGGCTGTGGGTGGGGAGCCCCTTTTGTTTAAGAATACTCCAGGCACGGCATTCCCTTCCCGTTGATATAATCAGGGGAGCAAGGAAAGGTTCTCCATCTGTATTCCGAGGTGTGCATTGGCCAGCAGAAACAGTTCCGGCGTATTTTCTGATTTTACAGCCAGCTATTTCCAACAATATATTCCTGAAAACAACCGGGATTTGGTGATCACCTTCTTCATCGCCTTTTCAAGATTTGAATATGCTTTAAAAGAAGAAGGTTTTAGTAACGGCAATCTCGATAACGTTTCTGCAAACTGGGACCGATTTGCTACATCGATTCGAGCAAGTTTTCAGCCGGATAGAACACCTGAGTTGCAAGCTGCTGTAAATTATTTGCATGATTCGCCACCGCGAAAGCAGATCGTTCAGGGTGGTACAAGGTTGGGATGGGCACCATCACGATACCCTGAGAATACTCCACTGATTCATGAGTTGTTATTGTCCATTCGAACTGTCCGAAACAACCTTTTCCATGGAGCGAAATTTCAGGAAATACTCCACGAAAATCATTCCAATGATCGCAATCAGCTACTGCTCCAATCTTCATTAATTATTCTTGAAGAATGCCTGCGGCTTTCAACAACTGTGCGGCAGACCTTTTTCGCAGAAATACCACCCAGCTTTGATACGAATAACCAAGAGGAAATTCATGGCTAAATCTACAATACAGAACCTTGAGGCGGATCTCTGGGAAGCCGCGGACCAGTTACGCGCCAATTCAAAACTCACAGCCAACGAATACAGCCAGCCTGTATTGGGGCTGATCTTTTTGCGCCATGCCTACAACCGTTTCTTGATGATCAAAGCCGAGATCGAACCGACCCTTCCCCTGCGCGGAGGCGTGCGTGCGCCCTTGCAGGCTTCTCATTTTCAGGGCAAGGCAGCCATTTTTCTTCCGGAGAAAGCCCAGTACAGCTACCTGGTGAACTTGCCCGAAGACCAGGATATAGGTAAGGCTCTAGTGGAAGCGATGGAATTGATTGAAGCCCAGGTGCCCATGCTTTCGGGTGCGCTGCCCAAAGAATACACGCGCTTTGAGCCCAAGTTGCTGCGCGATTTGCTACGCATCTTCAATCGCGACGCGCTGCAAAATGCCAATGGCGATGTGTTTGGGCGCATTTACGAATATTTCCTCAACAAGTTTGCCATGAGCGGCGCGCAGGAAGGCGGCGAGTTTCTCACCCCACCCTCGCTGGTGCGCCTGATTGTCAATGTGATCGAACCCGATCACGGCATTGTCTTCGACCCGGCCTGCGGTTCGGGCGGTATGTTTGTGTGGACCGGTTATTTCCTCAACGAGCAGGGCACCGAGCCTTCAAAAGCCGTGACGATTTACGGGCAGGAAAAAGCCGAAACCAACACGCGCCTCAGCCGGATGAACCTGGCGGTGCACGGCCTGGAAGGGCAGATCGTGGAAGGCAATACCTTCTACGACCGCCGCCCGGAGCTGGTGGGCAAGTGTGATTATGTCATGGCCAATCCGCCCTTCAATGTAGACGGCGTGGACCCGGCGCGTCTGAAGAATGACCCGCGTCTGCCCTTTGGCCTGCCGGGGCTGGCGCAAAAGACCGGCGCGATCAGCAACGCCAATTACCTGTGGATCCAGTATTTCTACTCCTATCTCAACGAGCGTGGGCGGGCGGGGTTTGTCATGGCTTCCTCCGCCACCGACGCCGGCCACAGCGAGAAGACCCTGCGCCAGAAGCTGCTGCAAACCGGGCATGTGGATGTGATCATTGCCATCGGCACCAACTTCTTTTACACCCTCACCCTGCCCTGCACGCTGTGGTTTTTCGATAAGCGCAAACCGGCTGAACGGCGCGACAAGGTGCTGATGCTGGACGCGCGCAGCGTGTACCACGTGGTGACGCGCAAGCTGCGCGATTTCACCGATGAACAGCTCGCCAACCTGACTGCCATCGTATGGCTGTACCGCGGCGAGGGGGAGCGTTTCCTCAAGCTGGTACGCGACTACCTGGAGAAAGCGCAGGCCGCCGCCGACCGGTTGCCCGAATGCCTGGCTGTGCTGGAAGCGCCGGCGGCCAATGCGCTCAACGTGCTGCAGCCCTTTGCGGCTTCGCTGCACGCCAACGGCGAATTGAGTGCGGAGGATATCCAGGCTTTCCAGGCGCGGGTAGAAGAAGCCCGCGCTGCCTGGCAGAATAGCCGGGAAATCTGCGCCAATCTTTTGAAGGATTGGCAGGCTTACCGCGCTTCCACCCGGGCGCAGACGCTGGAGACCAACGCCGACCAGCACGCCTGCCGGCAGCGGCTGGCGGAATTTGAGCCGCGCTTCAAAGACGCCCAGCGCCTGTTGAACGAGAGCTATAAACAGGCGCAGCGCGCCCAGGAAGCTGCCGAGAAAGGCCTGGCGGCGCGCCGCAGCGCTGGCTGGGATGGACCCGCCCTGCGTAAAGCCATGGAAGCCTGGAACGCCGCCCGTGAAGGAGTGGTGGAAGCCCTGCGCGAGGCTCTGTACTTTGCCCACCAGGCCACCTTGCTGCAGGAACGCTTCCCCGAGGCGCAGTACGCCGACGTGCCCGGGCTATGCAGGGTGGTGACGCTGGAAGAAATTGAAGCCAAAGACGCCAGCCTGACGCCAGGCCGATATGTAGGAGTAGCGAAAACCAACTTAGAAGATGAAGATGAATTCTTCGAACGACTGAGCCAAATTCATACCGAACTTGAATCTCTAAATATCGAGGCAAATGAGTTTTCATCAATGATCCGAGAAAACATAAAGGATTTATTAGGATGAGTTGGTCAAGATGTCGTTTTGGTGATGTGGTTGAGGTCAATCCAAAGGTACATTTGGAAACTGGCGTCGAGTATCCGTTTTTGCCTATGGAAGATATAGTCGGTGGAAGAAAATACAATCCACCAACCCAAACTCGCATATTTGATAAGAGTGGTGGTTCAAGATTTGCCAATGATGATACAGTATTAGCTCGAATCACTCCATGCTTAGAAAATGGAAAAGCATCAAAAGTGAAGGGTTTACTTGAGGGTGTAGGGTTTGGTTCGACAGAATTTTTTGTTTTTAGAGCAGTAAAAGATCTTACCGATCCCGATTTTGTTTATTATTTAGCGATTTCAGATATTATCCGCCAGCCTGCTATTAAAAGTATGGTAGGCGCATCAGGCCGCCAGAGGGCAGATAAAGGTGTGGTCGAAAACATAATTTTTAATATGCCCGATCTTCCTACTCAGCACCGTATCGCCTCGATCCTCTCCGCCTACGACGACCTGATCGAGAACAACAACCGGCGCATTGCCCTGCTGGAAGAATCGATGCGGCTACTGTACCGCGAGTGGTTTGTGCGCCTGCGCTTCCCCGGGCATGAGCACGTCCGCGTGGTGGACGGCCTGCCGGAGGGATGGGAGAGAACGATCATTGATAAGGCTTTTGTAATTCTGGGTGGCGGAACACCTTCAAAAGAGGTGCAAGGATACTGGCAGGATGGTGAGATCAACTGGTTCACACCAACCGATTTGACCAAAGCACAGGCCATGTTTGCCGAAGAGTCAATTAGCAAAATCACTGCCGATGGCTTGGCAAATAGCTCTGCCAAAATGTTTCCGCCATATTCAATTATGATGACCAGCCGGGCAACCATTGGAGCAATTGCGATTAATACTACAGAAGCTTGCACAAACCAAGGCTTCATTGCCTGTCTCCCTAATGAACGCGTTCCTTTATATTTCTTGTTTCATTGGTTGAAAGATCATGTGGAGGAGTTTATCAGTCACGCAACTGGAGCTACCTTCAAAGAAATTACGAAAGGCGTTTTCCGCCAGCTGCCCATTATTCTGCCAGATCAGGGTACTTTGCTGAAATACGAAGATACAGTAAAGCCTATGGCGGAATGTGTTTTAAATTTACAGCGTCAGAATAAACGATTATCCGAAGCCCGCGATCTGCTCCTGCCGCGCCTGATGAGCGGGGAGATCGATGTTTCCTGAGGGGGCGTTTTACCATGAGTCACGACTACTCCGAAGATAAACTGGTTCAGCAAACCACCGCCGCCTTCCTGGCCGATCCGCTCGGCTGGCAGTCGGTGTATGCCTACAACGATGAAACCTTTGGCCCGGGCAGCCTGCTGGGGCGAAAAGAGGATACGGAAGTCGTCCTCACCCGTTCGCTGCTGGCCGCGCTGCGCCGCCTGAACCCCGGCCGCCCGGAGGAAGCCTACCATCAGGCTGTGGATGCGCTCACCAGCTATGATGCCGCCAAGACCCTGCTGCAGATCAACGCCGAGATGTACATCCTGCAGCGCGAGGGCGTGCCGGTCACCTACCGCACGCCGCAGGGTAAGGAACGCAGCGAACGTCTGCGCGTGTTTGATTTTGAGCATCCGGAGAACAATGATTTTCTGGCGGTGCGCGAACTGTGGGTGCGCGGGCCCATTTACCGCCGCCGCCCAGATATCATCGGCTTTGTCAACGGGCTGCCGCTGTTGTTCATTGAACTCAAGAAGCACCACAAAGACCTGCGTGTGGCCTATGACGAAAACCTTTCGGATTACCGCGACACCATCCCGCACCTCTTCTATCACAACGCCTTCATTGTCCTGGCCAACGGTCTGCGCGGGCGCATTGGCTCGCTGACCAGCAAATACGAACATTTTGGTGAATGGAAGCGCCTGGCAGAAAATGAACCGGGCAAGGTGGATTTTCAAACCTTGCTGCTGGGGGTGTGCCGCAAGGCCAGCTTCATGGATTTATTTGAGAATTTCATTCTCTTCGACCGCAGCAAAGCCGAGCCGCGCAAGATTATCGCCCGCAACCACCAGTACCTGGGGGTCAACCAATCCTTTGCCGCCGTCCAGGAGCGTGAAGTGCGCGCCGGCAAGCTGGGTGTTTTCTGGCATACCCAGGGCGCGGGCAAGTCGTACTCCATGGCGTTCCTGGCGCGCAAAGTTCACCGCAAGCTGCCCGGCGATTACACCTTCCTCATGCTCACCGACCGGCTGGAGCTGGACAAACAGCTTTACAAGACCTTTGTGGGCATCGGCGAGGTTGACGAAGGTGAAGAATGCCGCGCCACCAGCGGACCGCATCTTCAGACGCTGCTCGGGCAGAACCACCGTTACGTGTTCTCCCTGATCCATAAATTCAACCTGGACAATCAGGAACCCTACTCGCAGCGCAGCAACCTGATCGTTTTCTCCGATGAGGCCCACCGCACGCAGTACGGCCTGTTTGCCCGCCGCATGCGTTTTGCACTGCCAAAAGCCGCCTATATGGGTTTTACCGGCACCCCGCTGCTGGGCGGCCCGGAAGACCAGCTCACCCGTCAGATCTTCGGCGATTACGTTTCGGTGTACGATTTCTACCGCGCCGTGGAAGATGGCTCCACGGTACCGCTGTATTACGACAATCGCGGCGAGAAATTGGGCATCACCACCGAAAGCCTGAATGAAAAGATCGCCGAGGTGCTGGACAGTTACGAATTGGAGGAAGAGAAAGAAGAACGCGTACGCCGGGCACTCTCGCAGGAATACGCTGTCATCACCGCGCCGGAGCGCCTGGAGCGCATCGCCCAGGATTTTGTGGCTCACTACACCAAACGCTGGCAAACTGGTAAAGCCATGATCGTGTGTGTGGACAAATTGACCACCGTCCGCATGCACGCGCTGATTGAAAAATACTGGCAGCAGGAAATTGCCACCTGCAAGAAACAAATCCAACAGGCCACCGACGACCAGCAGCAAGCCGAACTGGAAACCTATCTGGAATGGCTGCAAAGCACCGAGCGGCTGGTCATCGTCAGCGAAGAGCAAAACGAGGTCAAAACCTTCCAGAAGTTTGGGCTGGATATCACTCCCCACCGCAAGATCATGAAGGATCCCAACCGCGACCTGGAAGAAGAATTCAAGAAAGAAGACCATCCGTTCAGAGTGGCGGTGGTGTGCGCCATGTGGTTGACCGGGTTTGACGTAGAAGCGCTTTCTACACTCTACATCGATAAGCCGATGAAGATGCACACCCTCATGCAGACCATTGCGCGTGCCAACCGGGTGAAAGAGGGCAAACCCAATGGTCTGATTGTGGATTACAACGGCCTGGTCAAGAGCCTGCGTCAGGCCCTGGCGGTGTACGCCGCGGGAGCCGGCGGAGAAACTGCTCCCGACCCACTGCCGCCGGTGGATCAATTATTCAAACGATACGACGAAGCGCTGCAAAATTGTTCAGCCTACTTGTCCGAACTGGGTTTTGAGCTGAGTGATTTGATCGAGGCTGAGGGGTTTGACAAACTGGAATTGATCCAAAAGGGAGTAGAGGCTGTCTGTCTGAACGACGAAACACGTGCACGTTTCCGTGCATCTGTTCATGAAGTTCTTGAACTCTCTCAAACCCTGCTCAGCGAGAACCGCCTGTATTGGCCAGTCTATAAACAGCGGCAGGATGCCCTGGAAGCATTATTCGAACAGGTCGAGGATCACCGCCAACCGGAAGACATTTCGGACATTTTGAACGATGCGTACAAAGTGATTGGACAATCGATTGGCGTTTACTCCACCGGGCAGCCTGGAGGCGATTCGGGCAAGTTGTTTGACATCAGCCAGATTGATATCCAAAAGCTGCGCCAGGAATTCGAGCACTCCCCGCGCCAAAACCTGGCGGTTCAAACCCTCAAAGAGCGGGTGGAAAAACGATTGGAGATTATGCTTCGCCGTAACCCGCGCCGGGTGGATTTCTCTGAGCGTTTCCAAAAGATAGTCGATGAATACAACCAGGAAACCGACCGTACGACCATCGAAAAGACATTTGAGGCGTTGCTAAATCTCGTTGAATCCCTGTCCGATGAAGAACAACGCACCGTGCGGGAAGGATTGGATGAAGAAAGCCTGGCCATCTTTGACCTGCTGTGCGAAAAGAAAAACGACCTTAATCCCCGAACCCGAAATCGCGTTAAGAAAATTGCCAAAGAGCTGATTGAAAAAATCAAGGCAGAGATTGGCAAGGTGGATAACTGGCGTGCCAAAGATACGACCAAGGCGCAGATCCGCAGCTTGATTTTCAATTTCCTGTACGATGAGCAAACCGGCTTGCCTGTAGATGTGTACTCGCCTGAAGATGTAAATACCCTGGCAGAAGAATTGTTCAAGCATGTGTACGTACAGTATCCAGATGCGGTGGAAAATGTCTACAACCAGGAGAGATCCTGAGGAATGTCCACTATGCAATAGCAGAACGTATCGCAAGACATTCACGATTCATTTCCACACCACCAGAGAAAATTCGAAGACCGTCGCGGCTTTCATCCGGCGAAAGCTAGATGTGGTACAACTATCAACACAACCCCTTCGCCCCCCCCAGGAGCCTGCCCCATGAAACCCGCCTTGCTCGTGATTGACATTCAAAAAGCCTTTTACGACATCAACCCCATCACCGCCCAATCCCTGGCGGACGCCGTGGAATACACCAACGCCGCCATCGCCCTCTTCCGTGAAAAAGGCCTGCCCGTGGTCTGCATTCAGCACGTGGACCCCGAAGATAACCTCGTCCCCGGCCAGCCCGGTTTTGACCTGCCCGACACGCTGCACATCCTGCCCGGCGATCTGCACATTCACAAGACCTACGGCAACGCCTTCAACCGCACCGCCCTCGAAGACGAGCTGCGCCGCCAGGGTGTAGACACGGTCATCCTCACCGGCTTCTGCGCCGAGTACTGCGTCCTGTCCACCTGCCGTGGGGCCGCCGACCGCGACCTGACCCCCATCCTGCTGCGCGGCGCCCTGGCCAGCGTGGAGCTCAGCCACATCCCCGTGGTGGAGCGCATCAACGATGTCATCTCCTTCGGCGCGCTGAAAAAAGTGCTGGGTTAAAGCCCGGCCGCATCGGGTATAATCCACCTCACGGACTCCCGTCCGCCATCTTGACTCGTCTGGAGAAGAAACCCCATCATGTCTGCTGCCCCCCGCCCGCAAATCCTGTTGACCAACGACGACGGCATCCAATCCCCCGGTTTGTGGGCCGCCGCCCAGGCGCTTTCGGCCCTGGGCTATGTGTACGTCACCGCCCCGCGCGATCAGGTATCGGGCAGCGGGCGCTCGGTTCCGCCCACCTCCGACGGCCGCATCCTCTCACAGCGCCTGCAAATCGGCGGGCAGGAATGGCCGGTGTACGCCGTGGGCGGCACCCCCGCCCAGGTGGTCATGCACGGGGTCATGGAGATCATGCCCCAGCCGCCGGATCTGGTGGTTTCGGGCATCAACTACGGCGAAAACCCCGGCCTCAGCGTCACCGTCTCCGGCACGGTGGGGGCCGCGCTGGAAGCCGCCTCCATGGGCATCCCCGCCCTGGCCGTCTCGCTGGAGCTGGAAGACATCTCCACCTATCTGGAGCACCGTGACGATGTGGATTTCAGCACCGCCGCCCACTTCACGGCCCTGTTTGCCGCCCGCGTGCTGCGCGAAGGCCTGCCGCCGGATGTGGACGTGCTCAAGATTGACGTGCCCCACAACGCCACCCCCCAGACCCCCTGGCGGCTCACCCGTCTGGCCCGCCACCGCTATTTCATCCCCCGCATCCAGCGCACTGGCCCCTGGGAAGAGCCGGCCGTCATCAGCGGCGGCCTGGATGTGACCCGCGATCAGGTATCCCCCGACAGCGACGTGCACACCCTCATGTTCGACCGCCTGGTGTCCGTCACCCCCCTCAGCCTGGATATGACCTCCCGCGTGGATCTGCCCGCGCTGGAACAGCGCTGGAAGCAGGACTGAGACCCCCATCCTCAAAAAAATCAAAGCCCCCCAGGTTTGGGGGGCTTTGTGGTTGATATGGCTGTTTTACAGGCTGAAGCGGATGTTGAGGATGTCCCCGTCCTTCACCGGGTATTCCTTACCCTCCAGGCGCAGCTTGCCTTTGGCCTTGGCCTCGTTCATGCCGCCCAGCGCCATCAGGTCGTCGTAGTGAATCACCTCGGCGCGGATGAAGCCCTTCTGCAGGTCGGTGTGAATTTCACCCGCCGCCTCCGGCGCAAAGGCCCCTCGCCGCACCGTCCAGGCGCGCACCTCGTCCGGCCCCACAGTGAAGAAGGACTGCAAACCCAGCAGGTCGTAGGACAGGCGGATGACGCGGTACAGGCTGGGTTCTTCAATTTGATATTCGGCCAAAAACAGCGCGGCCTCATCCGCCGGCAGCTGAGCCAGATCCATCTCCAGCTTGCCCTGCAGAGCCACCCACTGGCTGTGGGCGTGGGCATAGCTGAATTCGGGCGCGGCCTGCCCCTCGGCTAGGTTGAAGACAATCAGCACCGGCTTGCGGCTGAGAAAGCCAAAGCCGGAGAGCAGCTTGTCTTCCTCGGCGTTAATGGGCACATCCCGCAGCGGGATTTCCTCGCCCAGGGCGGCGTGCAGGCGCGTGAAGAGCTCAATCTCGCGCTCCACCAGGCCCTTATCGCGCCCGGCCCCCTTGCGCTTCTCCTCGCCCAGGCGTTCCAGTTTGCGCTCCACGGCGATCAAATCGTTCAGCACAAACTCGCTGTCCATGATGTTCAAATCCCGCAGCGGGTCCACGCTGCCGTTGGGGTGGGGCACAGCCGCATCCTCAAAGCAGCGGATCACGTGAATAAAGCCGTCCATCTGCGTCAATTGGTTCAGCAGCGTGCCGGAGATGCCGGTTTTGCCCGCGCTGCCGTCCAGCCCGGCGATATCCGCGTAGGTCACCTTGGCGTAGATGGTCTTTTTGGGGTTAAACATGGCGCTCAGCTTGTCCACGCGCCCGTCCGGCACGTCCACCACGCCCGTGTGCACTTCCATTTTGCCGCTGACCGCGCCAGTAGGCACGCTGCCGCGCGTCAGCGCGTTAAACACCGTGGTTTTGCCAGATTGAGGCAGTCCAATAATTCCAAGTCGCATAGTAAATACCTTGACCCTTCTGAGGTTATTCGTTATACTTTGCGTGCGGGCCGGAGTGGCGGAATTGGCAGACGCGCACGACTCAAAATCGTGTACCTTCGGGTATGTGGGTTCGATTCCCACCTTCGGCACACCGATTATAACATAGCCTGACCCCAGGCGCGAAACGCGCTGTGAGCCTCACCGGTTCACAGCGCGTTTGGTTTACACCCGTAGGGCCATCTTAAGGAGCGGGCAGCTTGGGAATCAGCTCGTCCGTCCAGCGGTGAATGGCGGCCCAATCGCGAAAATCGCCGCGGGGCAGATCGCTCTTGGCCATGAAAATGCGCCACAGGCCCGTCAGGCGCTCAGGATCGAACACGCCGCTAAACAGCCCCAGGCTCACCGGCTCTTTCAGCGCGCACAGCGGGGCGGCAAACCCCTGGGCGGTGGCGCGGTGTTCGGGGGTGTCTTCCTTCATGGTCAAATTGACCAAAAAATACGCCGACGGCAGGTGCTTCAGCGCTTTGCTGTGTTGCTTCATGAATTTGACCGCCTCCGGCAGCACGCGCGTAATGCGCACCGCGCTGCCCAAAATCACCGCGCTGTAGGGGGTCAGGTCTTTCACCTTGGGGGCCGCCAGCACGTCCACCGCATAGCCGGCGTCAATGAGCTGTTTGCCAATTTCCTGAGCCACCTCCGCCGTAGAACCGGCGCGGGTGGCGAACGCTACAAGTATTTTATTTGCCATGAAACAGTCCCTCTGTCAAAACGGTGCGTTGTGCGCAGCCAAAGCGCATTTTTAGTATACCGGATCACGGTAATAAGGTGGTAATAGAATATAGCTTCCAATTTGACAACTAACCCCGCCCGCGCCCTTAAAACCGCCCAATCCGCCCATCCCGCGGTCTGATATAATAAGCCCGTGCACGCCGAAACGAATCCCACGGTTGATTTAATCATCCCGGTGTATAACGAGCAGGGGGTGGTCAGCACCTTTCACGCCCAACTGCGCCGGACGGTGGATGCGCTGCCCTACACCTTCACCATCCTGTACGTGGATGACGGCTCCAGCGACGGCACCCCCGCCGAGCTGGCCGCCCTGGCTCAGGCAGATGGGCGCGTGCGCGTGGTGACTCTCAGCCGTAACTTCGGCCACCAGGCGGCCCTCAGCGCCGGTCTGGACCGCGCCAGCGGTGATTTCACCATCACCCTCGACGGCGACGGCCAGCACCCCCCCGCCCTCATCCCGCAGATGCTGTCCCTGGCACAGTCCGGTTACGAGGTGGTGCTCACCCAGCGCCTGGAGAGCGACGAACTCTCCTGGTTCAAGCGCGCCACCTCCGCCCTGTTTTACCGCCTGCTCAACCGCGTGGGCAGCACCAACATCCTCCCCGGCGGGGCCGATTTTCGCCTGCTGTCGCGCGCAGCCGTGCAAGCCCTGCGCAGCCTGCCGGAATACCACCGCTTCCTGCGCGGCATGGTGGCCTGGATCGGCTTTCGCACGGTCATCCTGCCCTTTGCCCAGCCCGCACGCCTGGCGGGGCATTCCAAGTATTCACTGCGCAAGATGACCCGCCTGGCCATGGACGCCGTGTTCTCTTTCTCGCTGGTGCCGCTCTACATGGGCATCTCCCTGGGGGTGCTCTTTTTGCTGGGGGCACTGGCCGAGGCCGTGTATGTGCTCAGTTTCTGGATCACCGGCAACACCGCCAATCTGGCCCCCGGCTGGAGCTCGCTCATGTTCATGCTGTTGGTGGTGGGCGGCACGCTCATGATCACCCTGGGCGTGGTCGGCATCTACATCGGCTACATCTTTCAGGAAGTCAAGCACCGCCCCGTCTACGTGGTGCGCCAGGAAACCCCCGCGCCCGCCCCGCCGCCCCGCTAATCCCTCCACCTCTCTGGAACCCGTATGTCTGCTTTCTTTCGCCGCTTATCCGCCCTTCGCGCCCCCGTCTGGAGCGCCCCCCTGGCCCTGCTGGGCGCCAGTCTGCTCAGCTACGCCGTCCTCCTGCCCTGGCTGGGGTTCTATTGGGACGATTGGGCCTTTGTGTGGATCTCGCAGAAGCTCGGTCCCGAAGGTCTGGCGCGCTATTTTTCCACAAACCGGCCCGTGTGGGGGCTGCTCTACACCTTAAGCACCGCGCTGGTGGGCTCCTCCCCCCTCGGCTGGCAAATTTTCGGCCTGGTGTGGCATTGGCTCAGCGCCGTCAGCCTGTGGGGGGCCGTGCGCGCGCTGTGGCCCAAGCAGACCGAAGCCGCCCTGTGGATCAGCCTGCTGTATGTGGTTTACCCCGGCTTTGACCAGCAGGCCATCGCCATCACCTACGGCCACTTCTTCATCGTCCTCACCCTGTTTTTCTCATCATACATGTTCACCGCGCTGGCCTTCCGCCAGCCGCGCCGCGCCGCGCTGTGGACCGCCCTGGCCCTGCTCACCTCGCTGGCCAACCTGATGATGATGGAATATTTCTTCGTGCTGGAGCTGCTGCGCGCCGTGTGGCTGTGGGTGCTGGCGGGTGAATCTGCCCTCCCCGCGCGGGAACGCCTGTGCCAGACCTTTCGGCGCGGGCTGCCCTATGCCCTGCTCTTCCTGGGCGCGGCCGTCTGGCGGGCTTTCTTCTTCCGCTTCCAAACCCAAAATTACGAGCTGGGCCTGCTCACCCAGCTGCAAAACGCTCCCCTGAACACCCTGGCCCAACTGGCCTGGACGGTGGTGCGCGATGTGTTTGTGGTCAGTTTTGGCGCCTGGGCGCATGCCTTCCGCCTGCCGGATGCGGCTGTGTTTGGCGCGCGCACCCTTCAGCTCTTTGCCGCCCTGGTGACGGCCGCCGCCGGACTGACCGGCCTGTACCTGGGCCTGGCGCGCGCCGAAAGTCTGCGCGCCGCCTGGGCCAAACCCGCCCTGCTGCTGGGCGGGGCCGGGCTGCTCTTGGGCGGCTGGCCCTTCTGGCTCACCGGCCTGCCGGTGGGCCTGGAATATCCCAACAGCCGCTTCACCCTCTCCTTCGTCTTGGGGGCCAGTTTCTGGGTAGCGGGACTCATCGCCTGGCTGCCGCTGCGCCGCTGGATGCGCGTTGGGCTGCTGGCCGTGCTGGTGGCCGCTGCCGTGGGCATGCACTTTCAGGATGCCAACGCCTATCGCCGCGAATGGAATTTTCAAAAAGCCCTCTTCTGGCAGCTTTCCTGGCGCGCGCCGGGCATCACCCCCGGAACCGCCCTGCTGTTCAACGATCTGCCCCTGGATTTTTGCAGCGACAACACCCTCACCGCGCCCCTGAACTGGATTTACGCCCCCGACAACCGCACCCAGGCCATGTCCTACATGCTGTATTTCCCCAGCGTGCGCGTGGGGCGCGGTCTGCCCGCCCTGCAAAGCGGCCTGCCCATCGAGCAAAATTACCTGGCGGCCTGGTTCAGCGGGAACACCTCGCAGGTGCTGGCCCTCACCTTCTCCCCGCCGGGCTGTCTGCGCGTTCTGGACCCCAGCGTAGATGCCCACACCAGCCTGCTGCCCGAACTCATGCGCCAGTCTGCGGCCCTCTCCGATTGGGGCTGGATCACAAACGGCCCCCAGCAGCCCGCCGCCCCCGACCCGGCCATCTTTGGCCCCGAGCCGCCCCACAACTGGTGTTATTATTATCAAAAAGCCGAGTTGGCCCGCCAGGAGCAGGATTGGCAGACCGTGGCCGACCTGGGGCAGGAGGCTTTCGCCCTCTCGGATCACCCCAACGATCCAGCCGAACGGCTGCCCTTCATTGAAGGTTACGCCCACGTGGGCAACCTGGAACGCGCCCTGGCTTTGACCGAAGAAGCCCATCAAATTACCCCCCTCATGCAGCCCGCCTTGTGCCGCCTGTGGGGCCGCATCGCCAATGACCTGCCGAATGACCCCGCGGTGACTGCTGCCAGCGGTCAAATTCGCACCGATCTGGGGTGCCCGGCAGAATCTGCACTTAACGACTCAAGGGAGAAAACCCAATGAAAGTTCTCATCACCGGAGGCGCCGGATACATCGGCAGCACCATCTGTTCCGCGCTGGAAGACCAGGGCCACACCCCCATCATCCTCGATTCGCTGGTCACCGGCCGCCCAGAGTTCACCCGCGGGCGCATCTTCTACCAGGCCGATATCGCCGACAGCACCGCCCTGGAGCAGATCTTCCGCGACCACCCCGATATCTACGCCACCATCCACTGCGCCGCGCTGATCGTGGTGCCCGAATCGACCTCGCAGCCCTACCTGTACTACCGCGAGAACGTGGCCAAGTCGCTGGAGCTGTTCCACACCCTCAACCGCCTGGGCTACAACCGCATCGTCTTCAGCTCGTCCGCGGCCATTTATGACGAAGTCCCCGGCTACATGGTCACCGAAGAGGCCCCCCTGGCCCCCAACAGCCCCTATTCGCGCACCAAATTCATGATGGAAATGATCCTGCGCGACTTTTGCGCCGCCTACGGCATGAAAGGCATCGCTCTGCGCTATTTCAACCCCATTGGGGCCGACCCCAAAATGCGCTCCGGCATCCACGTCAAAAACCCCTCGCACATCGTGGGCAAGCTGGTCGAAACCGCCCTGGGCAAGCAGCCCGTGTTCGAAATCACCGGCACCCATTGGGCCACCCGCGACGGCACCGGCATCCGCGATTACATCCACGTCTGGGATCTGGCCCGCGCGCACATCCTGGCGGTGGAAGGCTTTGAACGCGCCTTTGAACGCGCCGGGCAGCTTCAGGATCCCTACCTGGTCATCAACCTGGGCACCGGCCACGGCGTGACCGTGCGCGAGATGGTCACCGCCTTTGAAAAGGTGTACGGCCAGACTCTGCCTACCCGCGAAGCCCCCTCGCGCCCTGGCGACGTGGCCGGGGCCTATGCCAGCGCCGCGCGCGCCTGGGAACTGCTGGGTTGGAAAGCCGAGCTGCCCATCGAACAGGGTATCTCAGATGCCATCCGCTGGGGCGAAGAACGTCTTAAGATCCTGCATTGGGACTGAACCTCAGGCTTGCACGAAACCGCTATATAAGCTGCCGGCGCCTCACCGCGCCGGTTTTGCTTAAATCCGCCCGAAAAAGGGCGATTAAGCGGAATTTCCTATTGCATTTGTGATTTTTTTTGCTAATATAAGAATGTCAGTCGTATGACGATTGTCGTTTGTCCTTTCGAAATCTGTCTCTCGCCAAAAGCACCCCCACCGATCTCTTCAATATAGGCAGTCCATGATCCTCAAACGCCCGCAAACCATTACGAGCCAGGTCAATTCGATCCTCCGCAAACGGATTCGCGACGGCGCCTATGCCCCGGGGTCCAAGCTGCCCTCCGAAAGTGAGTTAGCCGCCGAGCTGGGGGTCAGCCGCGCCACCCTGCGCCAGGCCATGACCTCTCTGGTTTCCGAAGGCATGCTCCTCCCCCGCCAGGGGGACGGCACCTATGTGAACCGGCGCGTGTTTGAAATCAGCACCCGCCTGGAGAGCTTCTGGTCCTTCACGCACATGATCGAAAACTCCGGGCGAAAGTGCACCATCCATGTGCTTTCCACCCAGGTGCTCCCCGCGGGCCAGCGCGAAAGCGAAGTCCTCGAAATCGCCCCGGAGGAACCCATTTATGTGATGGAACGCCTCTTTCTTGCAGATGAGCAGCCGGTGATCTTGTCCACGAACATAGTACCGGTTGCTTTTTTTTCCGTGCCGCCCGAACGCTGTGATGCGCGCGTGCCGCTGAATGTGTTCCTGGAAACCTACTGCGACCAATGGATCGCCTATTCCACCTCCGACATCCGCTCTGCTCTGCCCGTTCCCCAGGCGGTGGAGCGGCTGCAGTTAGACAGCAATGAACCGCTGCTGACCTTCTTCGATGTGTTTTACAACCGCGCCGACCAGCCCGTGGCTTTTGGTCTGAATAACTATGCAGACAAACGCCTGAACATGCGGCTGGTGCGCGCGTGGGGAGCTTAACCAGGCTGTCCAAAGCAGCCCACACCCTGAACCGAAAGGGGTACTGTGTATGCCGGAAAAACCGGGCATCAAAAAATTTCTAAACCAGCTTTTCGAGGCGCTGCTCCCACTAGGCTCGGTCTTTCTGGCGTTGGTGGTGGGCGCGGTGATTCTGCTGGCGTTAAAGGTCAACCCGCTGGTCGCCTACAGCTCCATGCTGCGCGGTGCGTTCGGTGATACGACCGGCATCACCCAGACCCTGGTGAAGGCCACCCCCCTGCTGCTGGTGGGTTTGGGGGTGTGCATCGCCTTCCGCGGCGGCGTCATCAACATCGGCGGCGAAGGGCAGCTTTTGGTAGGCGCCCTGGCAGCCACCGCCCTGGCGGTCGGTTTTCAGACCGCGCCGGGCTGGATCCTGCTGCCTTCCTGCTTGATCGTGGGCGCCTTAGCGGGCGCGGCCTGGGGCGGCGTCCCCGGTTTTCTCAAGGCCCGCCTGGGTGTCAACGAAATCCTTTCCACCATCATGATGAACGCCATCGCCCTGCAGCTCTCCAACTTCCTGCTGCGCGGCCCGATGATTGATCCGGCGGAAATTGAGGCTGGAACGCGCATCGCGCAATCCGCCCTGCTGCCCCGCTCGGTGTGGCTGGTGCGCCTGGTGCCCAAAACCCTGCTGCACGGCGGAGCCATCCTGGCGCTGATCATGGCGGTGGTGGTGTTCATTTTCCTGTGGCGCACCACCATCGGCTACCGCATCCGCGCCGTGGGTCTGAACCCCGATGCCGCCCGCTACGCCGGCATCCGCGTGCCCTTCTATCAGGCCCTGTCCCTCATTCTGGGGGGCGCCTTCGCCGGGCTGGCGGGGGCCGTGGAGGTGATGGGCGTGCAGCACCGTATGATGGAAGGCCTCTCCGGCGGCTACGGCTTTTCCGGGATTGTGGCCGCCCTGTTCGGCAAACTGCACCCCCTGGGCGCAATTCCCGCCTCCATCCTCTTTGGCGGCTTACTGGAGGGCGCCAACAAAATGCAGCGCACCGTCCAGGTTCCCTCCGCCCTGATTGATGTTATGCTCGGCCTGGTAGTTTTGTTCGTGGTCAGCGCCGATCTATTGGCCCGCAGCCGCGCGCGCAGGAGGAAGATCAATGGGTGACCTGTTTACACTGCCCGTCCTGCTGGGTATCCTTTATTCCGGCATCCGCCTGGCCACCCCTTACCTGTACGCGGCCATCGGCGAAACCTTTGTGCAAAATTCCGGCATCTACAACCTGGGTGTGGAAGGCATCATGCTCATGGGCGCGTATGTCGGCTTCTTCGTCGGCATGACCACCGGCAGTCTGTGGCTGGGCTTGCTGGGCGCGGCCCTGGTGGGGCTGCTCATGGGTCTGATCATGGCCGTGATCAGTGTCACCTTCAAAGCCGAGCAAGGCATCAGCGGCATCGGCCTGCACCTGTTTGGCATGGGGCTGTCCTCGCTGCTCTTCAAGAAGACCCTGGGCGGCGTGGAGTCCATCTCCGGTTTTCAGCCCATCAAAATCCCCCTGCTGGGTGATATCCCCCTGCTGGGCGACGTGCTCTTCAACCACAACCTGCTGGTCTATGTCGCCTTCCTGCTGGTTCCCATCGCCGCCTTCGTCCTCAACAAAACCACCTTCGGCCTCAAGGTGCGCTCGGTGGGTCAAAACCCCCAGGCCGCCGACTCGCTGGGCGTGAACGTGGCCCAAATTCGCTACACCACGGTGTGCATCGGCGGCACCCTGGCCGGTATCGCCGGGGCGTCCTTATCCATCGCCCTCATCAACCTCTTCCAGGAAAACATGACCAACGGCATGGGCTTCATCGCCGTGGCTCTGGTCTACTTTGGAAGCTGGCGCCCGGGCGGGGTGCTGGTGGGCGCGCTGATTTTCAGCTTTGTGAACGCCCTCCAGCTCTGGATCCAGGTCAAAGGCATTAACCTGCCCTCCGATCTGGCCGTGATGATGCCCTACGTCCTCACCATTCTGGCGCTGGCCTTTGCGGTTCGCCGCGCCCGACAACCCGCAGCGCTGTCGAAGCCGTTCGAACGCGGCGAAAACTGAAACCCATTCGCGGATACCGCCGCAGCTTATATTGACCCCCCAAGGAGGTGATGACCCCTCAACCCTGACCTGACCCGTATTGCAACAACTCTCAACCGTATCCGAATTGTGAATGGAGGAGATTTAAAATGAAGTCTGTGCTGTTTCGCCTGAGTTTGCTGGTAGCCCTTGCGGCTGTGTTAATTTCTGGCTGCGCCCCCGCCGCCGCCGAGCCGGTCACTGTGGAAGTGACCCGCGTGGTGGAAGTGGAAGCTGCCCCCGTGGAAGTGGTGGTCACGGCCACCCCTGCCCCCGTAGAAGAAAAAATGTTCCGCGTCGCCATCGTCATGCCCAGCTCCATCACCGATATGGCTTTCAGCCAGTCCATGTACGAAGGTCTGCTGAAAGTGCAGGCCGAGATGGGCGGCCCGGAGAAGATGGAAATCGCCTACTCCGAAGGCATGTTCAAGGTTCCGGATGCGGCTGCCGCCATCCGCGACTACGCTTCCCAGGGTTATAACCTGGTCATCGCCCACGGTTCCCAATACGGCACCTCGCTGGCGCAGATCGCCCCCGATTTCCCCGAAACCGCCTTTGCCTGGGGCACCTCGCTGGATACCTTCCAGGCCCAGGGCATCACCAATGTTTTTGCCTACCAGGCTGAAGCCCAGGAAGGCGGCTATGTGCTCGGCACGCTGGCGGCCAATATGTCCGCCAGCGGTGTGTTGGGCGTGAGCGGCCCGGTGGAAGCGGGCGATGCCAAGCTCTTCGTGGACGGTTTCAAGACCGGCGCCATGATCGCCAAACCCGAAGCCAAAGTCAACATTTCCTACACCGGCTCGTTCTCGGATGTTTCCCTGATGGCCGCCGCGGCGGAAACGCACATCGCCGCGGGCGCTGACATGCTCACCGGCTCTTCGCAGTCCGTGGTGGGCGCCATCGGCGTCGCCAAGGAAAAGGGCGCCAAGTGGTTCGGCGCGCAGTGGGATCAGACCAACCTGGCCCCCGACACCGTGGCCGCCAGCATGGTCTACGACTGGACCGGCGTGATCAAAGACATGATCACCAGCGTCAAAGCGGGTGTGATGGGCGGTAAGGCCTACACCCTGACCTTCAAGAACGAGGGTCTGGTCATCGCCTACAACGCCGGCGTTGAAATCCCCGCCGAAGCCAAAGCCGCTGCCGATGCCGCCATTCAGGGCATTATGGACGGCACCATTGATCCTCTCAGCGGCCCCAAGCAGTAAAACCGATTCGCTTTATCCATTGAAACCCGTTTGATTGTCGAATGGGGGTGTTCCGGCCTAACCGCCGGAACACCCCACCTGAGAAAGAAAGGGCCACGGTACTGATGAGCAACCTCCTGCCTACCGGCCAACCCCGGATCGAAGAGATGCAAATGCTGGGAATCGTCAAACGCTTCCCAGGCGTGCTGGCGAATGACCATGTGGATTTCGATGTCAAGGCTGGCGAAATTCACGCCCTGTTGGGAGAAAACGGCGCGGGCAAAAGCACCCTCATGCGCCAGATCTACGGGCTGTACCGCCCAGACGAAGGCAAAATCCTCATCAACGGCGTGGAACACGTCTTCCGCTCCCCCCAGGATGCCATCAACGCCGGAATCGGCATGATTCACCAACACTTCATGCTGGTTCCCTCGCTGACGGTGATCGAAAACGTGGCCCTGGGGCTGAAATCTTCGCGCGGGCCGCTGTTGGACCTGGACCGCGTGGAAAAACGCATCCTCACCCTGGCCGAACAGTACCGTCTGAAGATTGACCCGCACGCCTATGTATGGCAGCTGGCGGTCGGCGAGCAGCAGCGCGTTGAAATCCTCAAGGCCCTTTACCGCGGCGCGGCTTTGCTCATCCTGGATGAACCGACTGCCGTATTGACCCCGCAGGAAGTGGACGACCTGTTCCTGACCTTCCGTCAGATGGTGGCGGACGGACACGCACTCATTTTTATCTCGCATAAGCTCCACGAAGTGTTGGACATCAGCCACCGCGTCACCGTGCTGCGCGACGGCGCCACCGTGGGCACGCGCCCCACCGCCGGGGCCACCAAGGCCGAGCTGGCCCAGATGATGGTCGGCCGGCCGGTCATTCTGCAATACGACCGACCCGCCCCCAAGCTGGGCAAAAGCCGTCTGAAGGTCAACGACATTTACGTGGCTGGCGACCGCGGCAGCGACGCCCTGAGAGGGGTCTCGCTGGAGGTGCACGCCGGTGAAATTCTGGGCCTGGCGGGCGTTTCGGGCAACGGGCAGCGCGAGCTGGCCGAGGCGCTGGCGGGCCTGCGCCCCATCCGCCAGGGATCCGTGGTGCTCAACGGGCGGGATGTGACCCATGATTCCCCCCTGGCGCACATTGACGCCGGGCAGTCCTACATCCCCGAAGAACGCATGCGCGAAGGGGCCATCAAAGATTTCAGCGTGGCCGATAATTTCATCCTCGAAGATCACGGCAAACGGCCTTATTCCCGCGCCACCTTCTTCGATTTCAAAGCCATCGCCGAGCAAACCCGCAAAGCGGTGGAGGCTTACAGCGTCAAGACTCCCAGCCTGGACACGCCCCTCAAGAACCTCTCCGGCGGCAACATTCAAAAGCTCATTCTGGCGCGCGAACTGTCTCGTCAGCCCAGTGTGCTCATCGCTGCACAGCCCACCCGCGGCGTGGATATCGGCGCCAGCGAGTACATCCATCAGCGCCTGCTGCAGCAGCGTCAGGCCGGAACCGCCACTTTACTGATTTCCGAAGACCTGGATGAAATTCTGGCCCTCTCCGACCGTATCGCCGTGATTTACGAAGGCAAGATCGTGGGCGTGGTCAACGCCAACGAGGCCACTGTGGAACAACTCGGTTTGATGATGGCTGGGGTGGCCGAATCCCACGCCTGAAAACCCTCTCCTGAAAAACAGAAACACCTGGATGCGCCGATATTCGGGCAGACCCAGGTGTTTTTTCATTCCTTGCGAGCTTAGTCCGCGCTCAATTCCTGACGCAGCACGTCCAGCACTTGCAGAGCGGTCAAATTGCGCACCGGCCAGGCGCGCTTTAAATTGGCCGGGTCGGCGTAATCATTGGGGCTCCAGGTGAGGTGGGCACGGTCTTCCTGCAGCCCCTGCCCGGGCAAATCCTGCACCGCCCGCCAGAAATTCCACAACGGCAGATCGTATTCCAGCGCCAGGCGCGCGATGGTGGCGTTCAGGTGGTGATTGCCCTCCAGGTTGTCGGCCTTGGTGGCCAACACCGGCACAATCCCCGCCTCAATGGTTTGTTCGATCACCTCGCGCAGATTTTTCTCAAAGCCGTCTGGCCGGGCCACATCATTGGTGCCCACCGAGATGAGAGCCAGGGCCGGGTTGTGCTGGCGGTATTCGCAGGCCAAGGGAGATTCGTTCGGCTGACATTCCTTGCGGTCGGCCCACAGCGGACTGAGCATAGACGCCACAGTGAAGCCGGGGCGGGCGACCTGGCTCAGACGGCCAAAGGAACCCTGATAATAGTCCACCGTGTCCTGCAAAGCGGCGTACGGCCCCAGGTTGTAATACTGCGGCCCCAGGTCAAAATCACCCAGGAACCACACCGTGCGGCTCTCGCAGTCGCCCACTTTAGAAAAGGCCTGCGGTCGGCGGCCCAGGCTCTGCCCCTGGGCGTAGATCTCGCGGGCGGTCTGGCTGACGGTGGGGATGACGGGCAGTTCCTTCCACCCGTCCGTGCCCAGGGTGGGGCGAAGGGTGGGGGTGGGCAGCGCCGGAGCGGTGGGGGTGGGGGTCGGCAGCGCCGGTGGTACGGTGGGCGTGGGGGTCGCCAGGACAGGCAGCGTGTTCACCGGAGCTGCAGAAGCCTGCTGGGGCTGGGGGGCCGGCTGCGGGGCGCAGCCCGCGCTCCACACCAGGGCCGCCAAAGCCGCGCCAACCAGCCAGGAGGGCACCTTCCCGCCGCTCATGGGCACACGCTCAATTCAGCCGCCACGGCCTGCGCCAGCCGGGCTTCGCCCGCGGGGGTCAAATGAATGGCACTGTTGGTAAATTCCGACTCCGGAACCAGATCCCAGGCATCCAGCCAGCGCCAGCCCTGCTGCGCGGCGCGCTCGCTCAGCGCCTGGCGGTAATCGTCATACGCCCAGCGCGGATAGAAAAAGTTGTAACGGATGTCGGCGTTTTGGCCGCTGCTGATCAGCATCGGTTCGTTCACCAGCAGCACCTCGGCCGGGGCCGCCGCGCGCAGACCAGCATCCAACACATCCCAGGCCAAGGCCTCCGGCGGGAAGGCGTCTTCCCAGCCGT
Source organism: Levilinea sp. (assembly GCA_029975215.1). Taxonomy (GTDB): domain Bacteria; phylum Chloroflexota; class Anaerolineae; order Anaerolineales; family Anaerolineaceae; genus Levilinea. The sequence continues at coordinate 298,652 of JARKPO010000005.1, read as the reverse complement.
GATAGCTGGGGTCAGCGTCCAGGTCGCGCTGCGCAGGTGGGTATTCGGCGGGGTATTCCTGATCCACGCCGGTGGCCGCCCACAGCACCCCATACATCTGCAGGCGGAATAAATCTGCCAGGGCGCGGCGCTGCCCCACCAGGGTATGCTGCCAGAAGCCAGGAGACGTAGGCTGCGGCACGCCCCAATCCAGCCCATAACGCTCGGCCAGCCCGCGCACCGCCGCAGGGTTGTTGGCCACAATGGGCGAGTCCATCTGCTTTTCGCGCACCAGGGATTCCAGAGTCACCAGCCACACAACCCGTTCCGCTCCCAACACCCGGGCGCGGTCTAAGATCATCACATCTTTGGTCAGCGACAGGGTGGGATAGCCCAGGTTATAAAAGCGCAGCGGGCGGCCGTCGCAGCTTTGCAGCTTCAGAGCGTTCAGTTGCCCCGCCAGGGTCTGCGCAGGGGTCAGCAGCGTGCCCCATACAGAGGAATCCCCCACCAGGAAAACGCGCACTTCACCCGTTGAGGCGGGTGCGCTCACCTGGTGGGCGGCGAACATGGCCTCCAGGTTGTACAGGCTGAGGTTGTAGGCGCGCTGAGGGTTTTCGCCAAAGGGGAAGCGTTCGCGCCCCGGAATCAGGCGGTTGTAGAGCGAAAGCCGCCCCAGGGCAGCCTGCCCATCCCCCCAGGCGGCAAAGAGCAGGTTCAATGCCGCGAACAGGAGCGCGGCTTTCCAGAGGACGTTGCGGAGAAAGCGGGCGTTTTCGGTCATCACGGCTCAGGGTGCGGGCTGCGGCAGGTTAAACAGAGCGCGACGAATAGCGTCCAGGCTTTGCAGCGCAGTGAAATTGCGCCGGTCCCAGCCGTCAGGGAAGCTGAGGTAGATATTGTCCCGCTCAGGGTCCAGGCCGCCGTTTTCCAGGCTTTGCGCCGCCAACCAAAAATTCCACAGCGGCACATCGTAGTCATGGGCCACCTGAGCCGTGGCGCGGTTGAGGCTGTGGTCGCCCTCCACGTTGTCGGCTTTGGTGGACAGAATCGGAACCGCCCCGGCGCGGATCACCTGATCCACAATCTGGCGCAAATACTGCTCGTAGCGCGCCGCCGAAGCCCCCGCCTTCCAGTTGGTGCCCAGGTTGATAAAGACGAAGGCCGGTTGGTACAGGCGCAGTTCACAGGCCACCGGGCTTTCATCCGATTGGCACAGGGTCTTATCTGCCCACATAGGCGAAAGGGCCGTAGGCGCGCTCAGCCCATCCCGAACCGCGGCGGATTGATGGTCGAAAGCGTCCCCGAAATAATCAATGGTCTCCTGCAAGTATTGGTACTGATCGCCCAGCCAATAACGGTCGGTGGCGTAGATGCCCATGAAGACGTTCGGCTCGCTCTGGCAGTCGCCCACCGAAGAAAAGCGCTGCGCGTTCATGCCGTGGGCCTGCCCATATGCGTAAATCTGGCGCGCCGTGGCGCTGAGGGTGGGGATCACCGGCCATTCGCTCCAGCGAGCGGGGTCAGGGCGGGTGTCGGCGGTGGGGGTGGGCGCCGGAGGCGGAGTGGGGCTGGGTTGGGTCGGCGCGGCCGTGGGCTGCGCCGGGGCCGCCGCGGTTTCGGTTGGCGCGGGAGTGGGAGTATCCGCCGCCGCAGGGGCCGTCTGCGTGGGCACACCCGCCGCCTGTGAGGGCGCAGCGGCGCAGGCGGCCAAACTTAACAGCAGCCCCAGCCCCGCCGCGCCAATTCCCCATCGAATGCGTGATAGAAGTATAATCATAGGACGTACCTGATAAGCGTTTCGCTTCGATTGTACTCGTGTACTCGATCCATGTTCCGCACCCTGCCTACAGACCCAGCAAAACGCGGAACACCCGCAGCGCATCCGCCGCGGTGGGCAGGGCAAACCACACCCAGCCCAGACTGACAAAGTGAAAAGTCAACAGCACCCCGCCCCCCTGCGCCAGGGCCTTCAGCCGCGGGTGCTCTTCCAGGCGGGCTGCCAGCGGCCTGGCCCAATCGGAATAGCGGTTCTGCACAAAGAGGCCCAGCCCATGCCACGCCCCCCACAGCACAAAATTCCAGGTCACCCCATGCCACAGGCCAATCAGCACCATGGTGCTCAGTTGGGTGATCAAAATCACCCAGGGGATGGCCAGGGGCGGCTTGGCCGAACGTAGGGAGCGGGTGAGCGGGTTAAAAAAGTAGGCCCGAAACCACTGGGTGAGGGTCATGTGCCAGTTGTTCCAGAACTGGGTCAAATTGGGCTTCAGATAGGGCGCGTTGAAGTTCTCCGGAAGCTGAATGCCAAACAAGCGCCCCAGGCCGATGGCCAGATCGGTGTAGCCGCTGAAATCCAGATAGATCTGCAGGCTGTAGGCATACAGGGCCACCCAGGCCCAGCCGGTGGACCGCAGTTGCACCGCGTTTTGCGGTCCAAGGGCCGCCATGGCCAGCGAATCGGCCAGCACAAACTTCTTCAGCAGGCCCATCGCCAGCCGCGGCCCCGCCGCCATTAAATCCACCGAGAGGCTTTCCAGCGGCCGGCGCAGGTCTTTGATGAACCGCTCCAGCCGGTCAATCGGCCCAGCGGTGAGGGCGGGGAAGAACAGGGCATACACCACGTACTCGCGCAAATTCACCAGCGGCAAACGGCCCGTCTGGCGGTCGCGCAGGGTGTGGATGAGGCGAAAGGCAATGTAGCTGAAACCCAGCCAGCGCAAATCACTGGCCGCCGCCCGCGCCGCGGACTGGCCCACCAGGGTGCGCAGGCCCGCGCTGACGCCTTCGGCCAGCACCGGCACTTTGATAACCAAAAACAGCAGCAGCAAGGCCGCCATGCCCGCACTGAGCCAGCGGGACTGCGGGATGGAAAAACGCAGCCACACCGCGCTGACCCCCGCCAGGATCACCAGCCCCGCCGCCACCAGGCCCAGTTGAGGTGGGCGGCTGGGGGTGATGACTCCCTCCAGGCTGATAAAGCGCGTCAGCGCCACCGCCAAAACCACCCCGGCCAGCACCCCCAGGGCGGTGTAATTCTCACGCCCGCCGCGGGCCTCGCGCGGGGTGGTGAAAACCCAACCCCACACAGCCAGGGCCAAAGTGGCCAGGGGCAGCCAGAAATCCAGATTGCGAATGGGCATGGCCGGCTGCAGCCAAAAGACAGCCAGCGCGCTGACCGTCAGCAAAAACCAGCCGCGTCCGCCTTCGGCCGCAGGACGCAAAGAAAGCGCCAGGCGAAACCCCAGCGCGATCCCCAAAAAGATCAGCAGCTGCGTCAGCGACACGAGATCAGAAACCCTGATAAATCCACAAAGGCGCGCTGTCGGCGGTCAACAGGATCACCGCCAAAACGATCAAACACAGCGCCACCGCCCAAAGGTTTTCGCGCGAAAAAACGCGCCGCAGTCCGCCTACCGGTAACCGCATACCCGCCACTCGCCGCCTTCCTGCACCACCTGATAGGTCTGTCCCGCCAGATCGAGTTCCTGCTGTTCGTTGTTATACGTGGCCAGGATCTTGCCTTCGCAGGTCACCAGGGTGGTGTCGCCGTCCGTGCCAGACACCTTGCAGGCCATCTGATCCAGGCTGGCGGTCACGCCAATAAACGCGTCCATATCCAATAAAGCGTTTTCTTCCCAGGCCTGGCAGGAGGACGTGGACAGTTGATCCGCGTCCTGCGCCACCAGGGCGGTCAGGTAATTTTCCACCGTCTGGGCCGCCGCGTCGGATTTTGCGCCGCCGCAAGCCGTAAGAAGGAACACCAGCGCCAACAGCGCGATCATGCTTTTCCAGGTGTGTGCAGACATGCTCAAGTCTCCTTAGGTCAGTTCAAACTGGTGAGATTATACCATCCCCCGCCGAGCGCGCCAAAAACCAACCGCGCCCTGCCCAAGAACCTTTATCTGTTTTTACCCAGAAATCGTACCTTCACAGTAGAATCAGGGCAAAGAAACTATTCCAAGGAGCCGCCCCATGTCTTACGCTGGTGTACTGGCCCGCTACCGTGCCTGGATGGACATCCCCGCGCACACCGCAGACATCACCCTGCTGGAAGGCAACACCCCCCTCATCCCCGTGCCGCGCCTGGCCGAGGAAATGGGCGGTGGGTTTGAGCTGTTCATTAAGTTTGAGGGGCTGAACCCCACCGGCTCATTTAAAGACCGCGGCATGACCGTGGCCATCAGCGAAGCCGCCGGGCGCGGGGCGCGCGCGGTGATCTGCGCCTCCACCGGAAACACGGCTGCCTCCGCCGCCGCCTATGCCTCGCGGGCCGGCATGCGCGCCATTGTCATTATCCCCGAAGGCAAAGTGGCCGCGGGCAAGCTGGCAGGGGCCACGGCCTACGGAGCCGAGGTCATTCAAATTTCCGGCTCGTTCGATGACGCCCTATCCCTGGTAGTGGAAATCAGCCGCCGCCACCCCGTGGCTCTGGTCAATTCCCTCAACCCTTACCGCCTGGAAGGCCAAAAGACGGCCGCGTTTGAGATCATCGAAACCCTGGGGGCAGCCCCGGACTGGCTGTGCCTGCCGGTGGGCAACGCGGGCAACATCTCGGCTTACTGGATGGGCTTCACCCAACACCACGCCGCCCAGCAAAGCGGCTTGCCGCGCATTTTGGGGGTGCAGGCCGCCGGTTCAGCACCGCTGGTGTTGGGCCACCCCGTGGATCACCCCGAAACCATCGCCACCGCCATCCGCATTGGCCGCCCCGCGCGGGGTGAACAGGCCCTGCAGGCCGCCGAAGAATCCCGCGGGCGCATTCTGGCGGTCAGCGACGATGAAATTCTCTTCGCCCAAAGGCGGCTGGCAGCCAGCGGAGTGTGGGTGGAACCAGCCTCGGCTGCGGGGATCGCGGGCATGTTCGCCGAAATCCGCGCCGGGCGGATGCAGCCGCAGGGTCAGCGCATCGTGGCGGTGTGTACCGGCCACGGCATGAAAGACCCCGACATCATCGCCCGCCAAATGCCCCCACCGCGTCTGCTGCCGGTGGAGCTGCGCGCCCTGGAAGATGCCATCCTGGAGGAAAAATGAGCCTGCCCCAGCGCATCACCGTGCGCGTACCCGCCACCACTGCCAATTTGGGGCCGGGGTTTGACTGCCTGGCCCTGACATTAGACCTGTGGAACCGGGTCACGTTTCGCCCGGAAGAAAGCGCGCCCGCGGGCAGTGTGCAGGTGCACATTCACGGGCGGGGCAGCACGTATTTGCCGCAGGACCGCCGCAACCTGACGGCTCGCGCCTTCCTGCGCCTGTTTGAATATGCCGGTGTGCCCGCGCCCGGCGTCCGAATCGAATGCACTAACCGCCTGCCCCTGGGGTCGGGGCTGGGTTCCAGCGCCTCGGCTGTGCTGGCGGGTCTGCTGGGCGCTAACGCCTGCCTACCCCAACCCTACCCCAAAGATACCCTCCTGACCCTGGCAGCGGAGATGGAAGGCCACCCCGATAACGCCGCCGCTGCCCTGTGGGGCGGGCTGGTCATCGTCACCTCCGCGCGCGCGGGCGGTTACATCGTGCGTAAAGTGCCCAGCCCCCGCCTGCAGGTAGCCCTGGCCGTGCCGTCCTATCATCTGCCCACCCAGCAGGCGCGCGCCGCCCTGCCCAAAAGCGTGCCCCTGGCCGACGCCGTCTTCAACCTGGGGCGCACCGTCCTGGTGGTTGAAGCCGTCCGCCGCGGGGATTACGCCCTGCTGGCCGAGGCCCTGGACGACCGCCTGCACCAGCCCTACCGCCTGCCCCTCATTCCGGGGGCTGCCCCGGCCCTGCAGGCCGCGGTAAAAGCCGGAGCCGCTGCAGCGGGACTTTCGGGGGCCGGCCCCAGCCTGATCGCTTTCTGCGCCGGGGAGGCCGAAGCCGTCAGCCAGGCCATGTGTGCTGCCCTGCAGCAGGCCGGGTTGGAATGTGAGGGCTTTGTGCTGCGCACCACTGCCCAGGCGGCCAGCGTACGCGTTCAGGCCTGAGCCTGGGCAGAGAAATCCGCGGCCCGTTTCGGTTGACTTTCACCCCTAGATGTACTATGATAAGAAAAAGCATGGGAGCGTAACCCGCTATGCGAGAGTTGGCAGAACTCCAAATTGAATAAACTATGAAAGGCGCGCGGGGCAGCCGCGTGCCTTTTTGTATCAAAACCCAACATTCGGCGAAAGGAGAAAGTAACGACCATGGATTACGGCATGATCGGTAAAATTGAAAAAGCAAAACGCTATTCACAGGAACGCGAGCGCTTCCATTTTTCTTCGTTCTCGGTGACGATGGATGGGGCGAATAATGCCCACAAAGTGGACTATGATAACGGTGTTTGGAAATGTGATTGCGACTTCTTTCAATCGCGGGGACGCTGCAGCCATACGATGGCCCTTGAATTCATTTTGGAAGGCATGATCGTCCCCCTCCCAGAAGCCTAAACACTTGCCGCGCGGATTCTCAAGCCCCAGGGCGTAAAAACCCCTGGGGCTTTTGCCTTTAAAATCACCAGAAGAGCCTTGGGAACCCCTTGCTCCTCTGGAGAAACAGATACCATCCCATCTTTGGTGCAGTTGCCAATCAGAACCAAATCGTTAGCCGACGGCTGGTTCACCAAAGAGAACAACCTTCTCGCAGCAGTGATTTAAAAGAACCTGGATATCAGCCAATAGACGCCCGCGCCCACCGCCGCCGACGCAGGGATGGTGAGCACCCAGGCCGCAGCAATTTCTTGCGCCACATGCCAGCGCACTTTATTGGCACGTTCTCCCGCCCCCACCCCCATGATGGCCGAACTGACCACCTGGGTGGTGCTCACCGGGCCGCCAATGAGCGAGGCGGTCAAGATAACAGAGGCTGAGGCTAACTGCGAGGCAAAGCCGTCCACCGGCCGGATCTTAAAGAATTTGCCGCCCAGGGTGCGGATCAGGCTCCAACCGCCCACCGCTGTGCCAAAAGCGATCATCCCCGCACACATCACAATCACCCACAGAGGTACGGTAAATTCTTTCAAAAAACCGCCGGTCACCAGCGCCAAAGTGATGATGCCCATGGATTTTTGGGCATCGTTGGCGCCGTGGCTGAGCGCCAGGGCCACACCAGTGACCATCTGTCCGCGTTTGAAAAGGGCGTTCACCCGCGGGGTTGCATTCCATGACAGAAGATAGATCAGGCGCAGAATGACAAAACCAACCACAAAACCGATGATCGGTGAGGTAAACAAAGTGAGCAGGATCTTCTCAATGCCGGCCAACTGAATTGCCTGAAAACCCGCGGCCATGCTCACCGAGCCAATCAGCCCGCCGATCAGCGCGTGGGAAGAGCTGCTGGGAAAGCCCAGATACCAGGTGAGCAGATTCCACACAATCGCGCTGGCCAGCGCCGCCACCAGAACCAGGGTGCTGATGGTTTCTGCCGCGACAATCTCATGTCCAATCGTTTTCGCCACCGCCACGCCAAACAGAAACGGGCCGCTGAATTCGGCCACAGCGGTAACGCCCAGGGCCACCCGCGGCGAAAACGCGCGCGAAGAGATCATGGTTGCCACCACGTTGGATGAATCGTGGATACCGTTCAAGAAGTCAAAGGCCAACGCCAGGACAATGACAACAATCACCAATGCAGTCATGCACGCCCCCTATGTGATTTTGACCACGATATCGGCGATGGCATTGGCCGCCTCATCCCCTCGGTCGGCGGCATTGCTCATGTGGCGGTACACCTCGCGCAGCTTGAGCATCTTAATCACCTGCTTAATATCCTCACCGCCGCTGAACAGGTCTGCCAGGGCCTCGCGGTACACACCCTCCACGCGGTTTTCCAAAGCTTTGGCACGCTGAGCGTGTTCGTTAGCCACCCCGGGGTGCTCTTCCAGCCGGTCCACCGCCAAAAGCAGTTCCGCGGCGGCGTCTCGCAGCAAAGAGGCGATGCGCTGCATGTAGACCGTCGGCTTCACCTTCAGCACTTCCATTTCGGTGATGGTGCTGTAGGCGTAGTCAATCACATCGTCAATGGTGCGCGACAGGGTGAAGATATCTTCGCGGTCAAAGGGGGTCACAAAGGTCTTGTTCAGCTCATAGATCAAAATCCGCCGGGCCTCGTCCGCCTCTTTTTCTTTCACAGCCAGAGTCTTCGACGCTTCAGGGTTTTGATCTTGCATATAAGCCTTTAATGCTTCCAAACCTTCCAACGTCAAAGCCGCCTGATCATGGATCAGCCGGATAAAGATGTTTTGCCGCTTTTTGAATAATCCACGCATGCTCTTCTCTCCTCCAGGATTTATAAAACCTTCTGAATGCAGCCCTGCTCTGCAAGCAGCTTCGAATGGGCCTTCGCCTGTTCTGGGCTGTTCAGATTGTGCAGCTCGCAGGTGCGAAAAGCCCCCTGGGGCAGGTAAGCCGCGGCGGTTTGAAAATCAACGGTTCCCAGGCCAGGGGCAAAATGGTCAGCGGTTTCGCGGAGATCGTGCAGGGGGGGCGATCAACCGGGGCGAAAGCCGCTGCAGTCATTCCGTGTGCACATGAAGTCCTACTGTGTTTACGGCATAGGCGCGGCCGGATCAAAAGCCGATCTGCTCCGGCTTCACCAGGGTTCACAGGCTCTCCACCTCCTTTAGGCTGGGAGCTAATCGCGGTTCTCCGGGCTCAAATGGAGGTCGTGCGGATATGTATATTCTAACAGCACTTGTAAACTTTTTCGAACCGTCTCCAGCCCGGCAGTCTGCGCACCTTACTTTTGGCAGACTTCATCAGGTTGGAATGAGGTCCTGATCCATCTGCGGCTGCCTGTCTGCGACTGATTTCAGCCCTCTCGATGGGAATCTGGAATTTGTTCGAGTTTTGATGAATCATAGATGTTTCTGACCAGAATTTCCAGACAAAAGGGCTACGGAATCATCCAGCCTGGGCTGATCAGCCCAGGCTGGATGACAACACTCGTTGTATCCTATAGCTGTCAATGTTGCCATTGTATCTCCCATTTTTTAGACAACATTCCTTGAACCATGTTCAAATGAACGTCAATGGTTCCTGTTGGCACCTGGTTTGGGAGCCAGGCGGCTGCCCATGTATTCGTTTCCTGATCATAAACCGATTGTGCACCCCAAACCTGAAGCCAGATTTGATCCAGGCATACAACATCCGACTGTACTGGTTCAATGCTTAGAACGAGGCCGATCAAAGATTGTCCTTCCGCCCTACCCTCAACCTGGCCTAGGGAAACCATCTTCGCATCCTTGATGGTAAACATGAGAGGTCCTACAGCGAGGGTCTGGTTGATCGGCCACACATCCCCTATCTTTGGGTGGTCTCCCAGGTCGATAGAGTAAACGGCATAGGGAGATGCGCGGAAATGGATCTGACGAACTTCAAGAGTGTACTTCGTTGCTTTTGGGTCGACAGGGGGAAAGCTTAACGTTTGGTATAAGCTCTTGAACACCTGAGGGGTTGGTCCTGGTGTTGTCATGATTTCATAGGCTTGTGCCTGATCTTCAAATGGGACCTGACCTGTCTTTGGTAGATAATCATTGCCCAGGTTATCCACCATTCGTACGCTTTGCGGATTGGCAAAGTCAAACACTTGTGGAAAACTGATCTGCAGCCGAATAGCCGTATTGGAAAGGCTGTGGGAAACCTGGTCCACACGGAGAGTGATGCTCTGTTGTTCTGCCATCGCATCGGCTGGCGCATAACTCCCGGGGAGAAGTTTTGACACCTCGGCATCGGAGATGGGAATCAGGTCAACTGAAAGCTGCCATTTGATATTGGCATTGGGTTGCTTCCATACCACATTTACCTGTCTGGTTTCTCGTGGGAGGGGCGGGAATTTGAATACTCCAAAGTAATCGCCAGGCGTTTGGCCTGCTTCTATTCCACGATCTCCAGCAATAAGCGTGCTCCCATTAAGCAGTTCCAGCGACACACCATCGCTTAAGCCAATATCCTGATAAGGCGTGAAACCCCGCGCACGCAGCACCAAAACTGTTTCCTCCGTCGAACTGAGGAGTTGTTCTACCCGGACTGTGCGACCATGTTGAATGCTCTCAACCGGTGCGCGTAAAACGATTGCATCCTTTGTGCTTACAAAACCAACGCCTGGTACATAACCAAATAGACTTTGCACCGCAGCAAGTACGCGCTGTGGGCCTGCCATGAGACAAACAGCGACGAGAAACAGCACAACCATCGCGGCGATCATGGTTGGCCTACGGAAAACCCACCACACACGCTCAGCAAGCGGAATGACCGGAGGCGGTTCCATGACCAGGCGGGCGCGAGTGGTCTTAAGAAACTCAGGGCGCGGCTGCGGCATTTGAACGGCCGCACGCAGTTTTTCTTCAAAGGAATCGGGATGAGAGCTAGTCATGGTTTTTCACCTGCGAGTTATCCTCTAGCAAAGCGGATTGCAACCGGGCTTGCAGCCGGTACAGTGACTTCTTAACCGCGTCTTCTCGTTTTTTCATGACGATAGCCATATCGGCAAAGGATAGATCTGCCACATAGCGCAGCCGGATCAACTCCTGATCATCTTCTGACAGGGACTGGATCAAGGTGCGCAAGCGGGCGATCTCATCCTGCTGCGCTGTTTCATACGAGGGGTCTGAGGTGGCATACATTCGGTTTACAGCTTCCAATGGGACTTCTCGATGGCTCTTCCGAAAGTATTCCTTTGTCAGATTCCGAGCAATCGCGAATAACCACGCGGCGAAATGCCCGCGATGCTGGTAACGGGGGAGCGCCTGGAATGCGGAAAGAAAGAGTTGAGAGGTCAGGTCCTCCGCGTTGGCGGATTCGCCGGTGCGGAAATAGAAATACTGATAGATAGAAACAGCCCATCGGTCGTAAATCCATTGAAACTCGGAGGGATTCTTTTGGGCAGCCAGAACAAGATCGGCATCTGGATCCGATGCGGTTTCAAGGGAACGGTTGATTAGTTTGCTCAACTGCATCGATTCTCCTTGGGTGCGGCGTAAAAAGGCAGTGTGAATTGCACATCCAATAATTAAAACAAACGTTTATGGAAAAAGGGACATACTTCCTGCCTTTTTTAGTATGTCACCATTTCTGCTTTTATAAAACCCGGATTGTCGGCCCTGGCTGAAAGAAAACCTGACAGAAGGGTGGACAGTCTTTGATTTTCCTCTGGAGCGTCACCGCATTATTCGTACGACTAACTCCCTCGAGCGGGTCAACAAGAAGGGTCGTAAACGCCCCAGGGAGGTGGGCATCTTCTCCAATGAGGCTGCCTGTCCGCGACTGATTCCAACCCTCTTGATGGGAATCTGGAAGTCGTTCGCTTATTCATGAACAATGGATATTTCTGACTCGAATTTCCAGATCAAAGGGCTGTGTAAACCCTCGAGTATGCAAAGAATCATCGGTTCAGGCAAGGTTTCCATTCCACTATCCCATTTTGGCCGCATCCTCTATAATTCCCCTATCCCCCTCCCTGGAGACCCCCGTGGCAAAAGACCGTTCCGCCGTGCACGCCGAAGTGCGCCCCATAGCCCAATTCCTCCCCCGGCTGCCCTTCCGCCGCTGGAACATCCCCCTCCTTCAGCGGCTGATGCGCCTGCAGCCCAGAGTCAAACCGCCCGCGGGCGTCCTTGTAGAGAATGTTTGGACCTCCCGCGCGGAGGGCGGCGCCCCGCCCGTGCGCCTGCGCATCTACCAGCCCGCCGAGCGGTCCGCGCCCACCCCTGCCCTGGTGTGGATGCACGGCGGCGGCTATTTCATCGGCCGGCCCGAACAAAACGACCCGCACCTGTTCTATCTGGTGCAGCAGCTGGGCATCGTCATCCTCTCGGTGGATTACCGCCTGGCGCCGGCCCACCCCTTCCCTGCCCCGTTGGAAGATGGCTACACCGCCCTGACGTGGGCGCACAGCCGCGCCGGTCTGCTGAGGATTGACCCCCAGCGCCTGGCGGTGGGCGGCGAAAGCGCCGGCGGGGGGTTGGCGGCGGTCCTGGCCCAGCTGGCCCACGACCGCGGCGAGGTGCAGCCTGTGTTCCAGCTGCTGATCTATCCCATGCTGGATGACCGCACGGTGCTGCGCAAAGATATCAACCGCGCCGAGCGGCTGCTCTGGTCGCCAGAAAACAACCGCCTGGGGTGGGAGCTGTACCTCAATCAGCCGGTGAGTTCAGCCCCCCTGCCCCCCTATGCCGCCGCGGCCCGGCGCGCAGACCTCTCCGGCCTGCCGCCCGCCTGGATCGGCGTGGGCACATTAGACCTGTTCTATGAAGAAGACCTGGCCTACGCCCAGCGCCTAAAAGACAGCGGCGTGGCGTGTGAAACCGCGGTCGTTCCCGGCACCTTCCACGGCTTTGATCAGTTCGGCGCAAGGTTCCAGGTGGTGCGCGATTTCCGCGAAGCGCAGGTCAGCGCCCTGCGCAGACACCTGCTGCGGAGATAGCCCGCGCTTTGAATATTTGATTTCAAAAGAGAATTTTGGGCGAATCAGGTTGGGTTTAATGAAAAGAAGAGCCTCGCGGCTCTTCATCAGCGGAGAGGGTGGGTGCCTTTTCCTTAGCACGTAAGGTGGTCTGGCGGCGTTAGTTTCTGCAATTATCGCCGGCATTCAGTCGAGTTCGATTGAATGCCGGCTTTTTGATTCCTGAAAAGCCGGCGGGAGAATAGAAGATGATTACACAATCTACACACCCGCCGCCTGAAATCTGTAGACCCTGGAAGCTATGGCGTTTTTCGGCAGACACCACCGGAGAGTTCTTTCAGAAAACGGAATTTGGCAAACCACCTGAACAGGTGAAGCCAAAGGGGAGAGAGCTATCATGAATAGCTCAACGATCACCCCCCAACGCGCCTGGAAGATGGTGCTCGACCAATTGCAGTTAGATATGCCGAAGGCATCGTTTGACACCTGGGTGCGTGATACCAGTTTTATATCGTTTGAAGATGGGGTATACACTGTTGGTACCCCCAATGCCTACGGCCGAGAATGGCTGGCAAGCCGCTTGACCAGCACCGTGACCCGCATGCTGACCGGCATCCTGAGCCAGCAGGTGGAAGTGCAGTTTATTGTCGGTGAAGAGCCGGTTGATGAAGATGAGGAGACGGAAGGCGACAAATATGTCCAGCAGGTAGCAATCCCGCCTGAGCAACAGCAGGAGGTGCTTGCACTGCAGGCAGCCTATCAATCCGTCTACGACGAGATCGTCCGCCCCGACCAGGTGATCGTCCTCCCAGGCTATTTCCTTCGCTTTATCCCACTGCTCGGGGTGGAACTGGCTTGGCTGTATATTGGCTTCCGCCAGGCGGCTTATGAGGCGGGTGCAGCCCGCCAGCCTGGTAAGAAGTTTGGCGCGCCGGCGCAGAAGGTTGCCAGGTACTCTGGGATGAGCCTGCGCACCTTCCGGCGCTACTCTGCAAAACCCGATACCTGGCAGCGCTTACGCGGTCTGGTTACGGCTGTCGAGGATAAACCACGCTGGCAGCACGGCAATGATAACCATCCTCACCGGACCCCCCGCTTCTACCGGGTGGCGATGACCCTCCCATTGACCCCCTCCGATGAGCTTTCACTCCGCGCCTGGCTGTACAAACGCCTGGCTGAAGGGAAAAGCCCGTTGGCGGTGATCCAGACAGCTCTAGAGACCCCGGTGGATGAACTGATCCCCTGGCAAGAGAATACACCATCGACGAGAGATGTCAGCGTCGAGCTTCATTCTGTTCATGATGTGCTGAGCGCCGTGTGCGGACCAATCTCAGAAACCGATCGCAAGCCATTCCAGGAACTGGCCGATCAGTTGGCGCAACACCTGATGCCGCCCAAAGACCTGGTCTTCCTCACACACTACTTCGTGACCCGCTGGCTGCCCAAACTGGGTCATGGGCAGGGCTGGTTTGTAGTGCTACTGCGCGATCGTTGTTATATCAACCCTCGCACAGGCGAAATCCGGGATGAAGCACGGGTAGAAGGGGGCTACGCAGAGATCGCTGGCTGGTTAGGCTTGAAACGCGTCAAAACGATCTGGGAATGGCTTCGCAGTGATGACGTCAGCCGTTTCGTCCGCGAGATCAGCCACGAGTTTGGCGAATGGGAACAATCGCCGCGCCGCTTCAAAGTCTGCCTGGGTGAACCGATGACTGAGGAAGACCAGACCCGGGCAAATGAATCGTTAGCCCATAGAGGGTTTGGCGCAGTTGACACCTATAGCCAGCCGATTGGCGCAAATGACACCATTAGGAATGAACGCACCAGCGGCTCCAGTGGCGCGGTTGACACCCATAATGGCGGAATTGACACCATTAGTGGCGCGAGTGACATTATTAGGCGTGAACCAACCAACGAAACCAATGGCGCGGTTGACACCCATAATGGCGCGATTGACACCGATCGTGGCGCGAATGGCACACCCCTTGGCGGTGATGACACCCATAGGATTGGCGCGGATGTCACTTTTGATTGGCGTGAGTGGCACAGTTTAAATACCTTAGCACTTGGTTTGAATCACAAGCAAAACACGCCAACCACCACCGGCTCCGAGCTCGAATCCGATTTGGAAATCCAACCCGGCGTGCTCGACAAGGTGGTGGTGGGCATGAAATGGAATTTATCGGAATTGCTCCTCCGAAACAGGATTAGTACCAAAAACCAGGAGTTGCTCCTGGAAAATGGTTTAACGGCGCAGGCATTGGTTTCCTGGCTGCTCTACGCCGCCAGCACAAGCGGAAATGGCATCCGCGATCCCATTGCCCATGCTGTCTCTCGCCTGATCCCAGACCCAAGTCGAGGTGCAGGTGGCGTTTTTGATCAACTGTCCGAGTTGGCCGCCAACGAGCTGGCGGACATGCTCCTCAGGGAAATAGAAGGACAAAGCCCCTGGAACCAGACCTGGCGAAAAGCAATGCAAGGTGCGCCGCGTTCTCGGCTGCGAGCGCTGGCTGATCAATTGGGTTTATCGGTCACTGACACTGGAAATTGGTAATTGGTTCAATTCAACGGAGGTATGACATGAAAAAGATCGGTTTCTTCATCGCCATCGTTTTATTGGTTTTGCTGGCTGCAGCGGCATGCGGGCCAGGCGACAATGCTGTGGAGATCGCTCAAGCTCAGAGTGTGATCGAGGCAGCCCGAGCGGCTCAGGATGCTGCCCGGGCTGCACAGATCGCCTCCCAAGGATTGAGCGATGTGGGACGAGGTCAAACGCTGATCCTGGTACTCCTGACCCTGGTGGTGGTTCTACTGACTGGGCTGGCTGTTTATATCGTCCTTCAACGCCAGATTTGGAAAGGTAATCAGTTTCAACCAAAGACTACTGGGCGCTGGATTGGTGGACCGAACGCGTATTGGAAGCGCATGGATGGCTCTGACCCTTACCAACAACTCCTCCTCCAACAGCAGTTGCTGCTTACCCAGCTTCTTCAACAGAGCCAAACAGAAACTCCGGAAGATGGCCAACCTCAACTGCCTGCTGGTTGGTGGGGATAAGTGAGAGGGTGAGGATGGTGACCATGAAAACCAACATGCTGTTTTACCTGCTCTTACTGCTACTGGCTGGATGGATACTGACCGCATGCGATGATGCTACTTATATCAGCGCAGATCCCAATGTCTCCGGAGTTCAGGCCAGAGCGACTCTGGAATTCGTTCAGGCTGTGCAAACTTCTACCGCACAGGCTTTGTTTGCCGCCGAATGGCAGGCGACCGTCCAGGCAGGGGCAACACAGGATGCGATACAGGCTGCCTATGTAGCTGCTCAGGCTACCGAAGAAAGCATCCGAGCTGCGGCTGCAGCCACCCAGACTCAGCAGGTGTGGAATGCCACCGCAACAGCTGATAGCAGCCAGGCAACCGCCACGGCTGCCGCCAATGCCACGGCAGTGAGCTGGTCAAGCACTGCCACCCAATCTGCCTGGAATAACAAGGCTACCGCCGAAGTCGCCAGCGTACAGGCATTGCAAACCGCTCAGGCGGCTCAAGCCGATATGGCTCGCATGGCGGCGGAGCGTCAGCGCACGATCAATAAAATTCAAGCCGCCGCTCCCTGGGTGATCCTGGCAATCGCTGTCCCTCTGGTGGCGTATCTGGCCTGGATCTGGGGCAACACAGAAGCTCTGCGCCGGCGCGCCATCCCGCGTGACCCGCGTGGGGATGCGCCTATCCTGATCCTGGACGATCACGGCCGGCGCAATGTCATCGACCCGGATTTGTTCTTCGGCGCGGCCGTGTCGATCGGTAAGAGTGGTCAACCGGAAGCTCCGTTGCTGGCTGCTCCTGATCTGCAATCCCAGGTGAAAGCGCGTGACCAAGCTGTCGACCTGGTTAGCCGTGGCCTTCCCGGTCAGCCTCTGCGCAGGCGCGCTTTACCCGCCTTGACACAACCTCCTTCAAATCCGCTGTTTGGCAATGTCCGGGTTGTGGAGCCCGACGAAGTCAAGGATTGGATCTCAGATGTGCTGCCGCGCATTCAGCAGAAGGCGCTTCAGGAAGGAGAAGACGATGATGTTTGAAACCAACAACTTCATATCCAGGCGTTACCAGCTCCAGGCGCAGATCGTTGCAAAGCGGCTACCGCAGGTACTGCAACAGCGCGGACTGGAAGCGGCGTTTGCTGATTTTTTGCTCACCTCGACCCAGGGCATGGTGCTGCTCTTTGCCATTCTGGATCTGCCCCGCGTCAGGCGGCTGGAAGCCTACACCACACCCGAACTGCTGCATCACCTGAGCACCGATTTGCAGGGGCTGCCGGTGTTCCTCTCTAACTCGAATGGGCTGCGCTACGCCATCCCACTCTCACCGCTGCCACGGCTACCTAAGTTGATACCATTCCCCGGTGTTACAGATAGCTGGGTGCAGTTGGGTGTCAACCATAGCGGTGAGACGATCAGTCAACCCTGGTCGAAGCTTGGTCATTTACTCGTAGCAGGAAAGACTGGCTCCGGAAAGTCAGTATTTCTGCGTTTACTGGCTTACCAGGCGCTTGCCGAAGGCGCTCAGCTTCTGTTGGTTGATCTGGACGGCGCCACCTTCCCGATGCTGGCAAACCATCGGACTTTGTTGGCTCCAATCGCAATCACGCCGCAAACAGCTCAAGCGGCAGTCGAGCGTGCCCTCGGCGAGTGCGACCATCGGGCAGGACTATATATGCAAATGGATGGCTATCCTGAAAGCCTGGAAGAGTATAACCGGACAATCGTCCGGCATGGAAGTGACCCGCTCCCCCGGCTGCTGGTCGTGCTGGATGAGTTCAGCGCCCTGATGACGACCCTGGGCGGTCCCAAGAGCAATTTTGCTAATCGGGTCGCAGAGTTGGGCTGGCGTGGGCGTAAATTCGGCGTCCACCTGGTGTTTGCCGCCCAGGATTTCACCAAGCAAGTGGTAGGGCGGGTGCGTGACCAGGTGAGTGCGGCGATCTGCTTTCGGGTGCGCAGCCTGGAGGCCGCCCGGGCGATGGGTTGCCCGGAGGCAGTGCGTATTCCGGAGAGTCGGCCTGGCCTGGCATGCACCGATCGTTGGGGATTGGTGCAGACCTTTTACCTGGATAAGCGCTTGTTCGTTCAAAGTAGCCAGAGGTCCGCGCTCAACTATCAAGAGTTGCAATTGGCGCAACGAGCTTTGAGCGAAGCAGAGGGCAAGATGTCCATCCCGTTGCTGGTTTCGTGGGGAATGCCAGAGCGTGGGGCGCGTTCGCTGGTAGAGAGTTGGGAGCTACGCGGTTGGCTGCGCCAGGATCCGGCGCGCCAGAACGCCCGCTACATAACCCCGAAATTGAAAGCATTGCTGGCTGCTTTTGCCAGCAATGCCAAATCCTTGTCAAACAGTCAAAGCGGTCAAACCGCGTCAAGCACATCAATCTGGTGAGGAGGGAGAAAATGCATACGACTATGGCGATCTTGAATCAAAAAGGCGGCGTGGGGAAAACGACTACTGCCGTCACCCTGGCCTCCGGATTAGCCAGGAATGGCTACCGCGTTTTGCTAATTGACCTGGATACCCAAGGCAATGTTGCTGACAGCCTGGGCTTGCTGCACAGCGACGACCTTCGCCGGCTGCTTTCACCTGATTTACGCGTTCCAATCGACCAGGTCATCACATCGAGTGGATTAGATCATCTGGATGTCATCCGCTCTGACAAGAGCACTACCGCTTTGAAACAAACCCTGGCTGGCGTGACTTTGCGCGAGTACGTCCTGTCGGATGTGCTGGAAAGCGTTGCGCATGACGTGATCCTGCTGGACTGCGCTCCTTCAGCCGATCTTTTGCACTTTGCTGCGCTGGTCGCCGCTGACTATCTGCTCATCCCCACCCGGCTTGACAAGCTGGCGGTGAACGGTGTGCGTGATGCCCTGCAAACGCTTGCTGCATTGAAGCGAATTAGCCGCTGCCAGGTGGCTGGCATCCTGCCTACTTTCTACGAAAGGGTTACTTTGGAAAGCCATGAGCAGCTGATCCATCTGGCACAAACCTTTGGCAAGCTTGTGCTGCCGCCTATCCCACAAGATACCCAATGCCGTGTGGCGACTCGCTACGGGAAGACGCTATGGGACTACGCTCCGAATGCCAAAGCCTTGAATGGTTACGAGCAAGGCAACCGGCGAGTGGGCGGATATCTACAAGTTTTAGAACGAGTAAAGGAATGGCTATGAACAGGAACACAAAAGGGTTAACCAGTTTTGAAGAATTGCCCGGCGTCGATCCGGCTGTTGAGTCGCTGCTTGGACAGGGACAACGCCGCCAGGATGAAGCACGCTTACCTCGAACCGAACGATCTCGCAAGAAGAAGGAGCGCGAGCGTGCTGCAAAGCGCAAGCCCAACCGCATCAATCTCGATCTGCCAGTTGATTTGAAAAAGCGCCTGGAGCGCCTGGCAAAGAAAGAGGGTGTGCCGATTAGCCAGTTGGTGGCCTTCCTGCTCTACGAGCCAGTGAACCAGTTGGAGAGCGGGGTGATCAGCCTGTGGGGCTACAAGACCGCCTCCGGCTGTCCCAAGTTCGAATGCAACCTGGACCTGAAACGCCGGGCGGATGAGGCGGCGCGGAAATCTTGAAAAGTTGGTTGTGTAGGGCGTCCTTATGCAATTTGTAGGATGTCCCACTACGGCATCCTATTAGGGCATCCTATTGGAGTAAACCCGAAAAATCATAGGGCGTCCTAAGAGCCCACAGGAAAGCCCAGGAGCCACGCACTGTGAGGGATGGCTATCTTTGATCATGAAACGGAAAACTGCCCTTGTAAGGGCAAAAATATAGACGACAAGAATGGAGATCGAAAGATGACGGACACGCTGCACTTGGATGAATTTCAGGCTTATTTGTTGACCGAGGATCGCTCGCCGGTAACAATCACTGGCTATTTGGGCGATGTACGCTTATTTGCCCAATGGTATGAGGGGCATTATCGGGACGCATTGATCCCTGCTTCTCTGACAAACGAAGCCGTACGTAATTATAAGCAACATCTTCTTGACCAGGCAGCCAAACCCAAGACAATTAACCGCCGGCTGGCGGCTTTGGCAGCTTATGCTCACTGGCTGGAGCAAGCCGGATATGTAAAGAATGCACGCAATCCAGTCCAGGGGGTAAAGGCGGTGAAGGAGGCCGCGCTGGCTCCGAAGTGGCTGGATAAAAAGCAACGGGCGGCTTTGTTGAGGGCTATAGACAAAGAGGTTGATGATGCCATGCGTCGCTATCCGCGCCTGCGGTTGATGTATCTGCGGGATGCGGCAATTGTTAAATTGATTCTATTTGCAGGCCTGCGAGTGGGAGAAATTATCCAGTTGCGAATGAGCGATCTGGTTCTGGATGAGCGAAAAGGAAGCGTAATCGTCAGGGAGGGGAAAGGCACGAAGCGGAGGGAAATTCCTTTGAATGTCAAGGCACGCAAAGCGATATTTGATTATTTGCGGGTCAGACCAGATGTTGATACTGATTATTTGCTTCTGGGTCAGAGAAATGAAGCAATAAAAAGCAAGACCGTACAGCGATCGGTGGCTCGTTTTACCGAGTCAATTGGTCTAAGAGATGTAACTCCTCACACTTTGCGACACACATTTGCCAAATCATTGATAGATAGTGGGGTAAGCCTGGATAAAGTTGCCACCCTACTTGGTCATAGTAATCTGAATACAACCCGAATATATACAACACCATGTTTGAACGACTTGGAGGATGCGATTAATGGATTGGATAAATAAGGGAAAAATTCAAGGGAAATTTAAGAAGGATTTTTTTGTAAATTACAAATGATTTACCGGCGGTAAAAAATAACAATCGTCTCTCTCGAAGGTTCCCGCCCGTAAATTGCCATTTGTTGGGCACTATTACCACGCAATCTAGCTACCCAACCGCAATCAAATTCAAATCCTGCTTGTTCACCAATTTCAATTAATATTTCATCCACCGGTACCATAACTCCTGCATGTCTTACATTGCCAACGACAAATGCACAAGGTGCATTTGGTTTGAGCCGCGAATAGGCTGATTTCAAGCAATAATACATATCCTCAAAATAGCCCATAAGCATCGGCGCAATTCGTGGATCAGCATTTTCCGGTAGGATATTTAGAGTTCGTTCCAATTTAGGCGGCAAATAATATCCATTCACTTGTATGTCGGGGGTACGTGCTTCAACATGCGACCTTATTGATGTATGTCGAAATCGAAAAATATCCTCTTCACTTGCTCCAAGCGACAGAAGCTCCATGTGGAAGATACGAGAGTAATCGTGACGATTGGGATAAGGTGGCGAAGTGACTAAAGCATCGAAAACACCATCTATTGTATTCAGCCTACGTGCATCTAATAGATATACTGACCAATTGCCAATCTGTTGTGTGGATTGGTTGATTAAATCAGAAATTTGTTTATTGATTTGTTGTGCAAACAAAATAGAAATTTGGGAACTCTGTTCCTCTTTATCAACCCATCGGAACCAACCACCATCTGGCACGGCACGGCTAAGTTTCTGTTGAACATTTAATAGCGCTAGAATAAAAAAAGGTGAAAGATGAGGTGGTAATTCCTGAATGCGTCTTCTCAAGGATTCAATATTCATTAGTTCACATTGGCTAAAGGCTCTACGTATCCTCTCGGGATGTTGCTTTAGATCATCAGAGACAATCTTATAATCCAAAACGTATCTCAAAGCAGAAGCCAATTCGACAGAATCATAAGATGCAAGCTTTGCTTGGGAAACAAAAACACTCAAAGGTGATAAATCAGTACCAGTAGCCGAAAAACCATTTTGCTTTGCCCACAAAACTGTTGTCCCAGCACCTAAAAATGGATCGAGTAGAGTCGCACCTTTAGTTAAGGGGTACTCCTTGATCACTTCGCCGACCAATTGCGGTGAGTAACTATGAGGAAACACAAACCAGCGATGGATTGGCTCATCCCGCATAAGTTTCGGTGTAACATGGTGACGTAAGTCTGGTCGGTAAATGAACTTCGGTGGAAGTTCAGGGAACTCCCGATCTTTCACTTTTTAATCCTTCCCTGTTGAAAAGGTGGACGTGGGAAACGGATCTTAACCGGCTGACGGTAAATTGGGTGCGAGAGGATTAATTCGCCTTTATCTAGGCGTGTAAGATGCATCTTAATATCTTTATCTAAAAACCGGTAATTCCCCTCGTTCACCTCAGCGCTATCTGTTCGGCCTAAAATCTTTGTGGCTGCATTTCCGGTTACGCGAGGGTGAACAGCACTCAGGAATTGTTGTGCTGAGAATAAAATAATACCGAAAGAACGACCTCGCTCGGCAATATCCAATACTTGTTCCACAATGGGTGAGTCAGCGGACTCCCCTCGAGAAGGAGCATATTTGTTCAATTCATCGACAAATACAATTACCTTTCCGGGTAATTCATCATCTGTTTCTAATGCAGTCTCTCCTGAATATAGAGCGTAAACCGTTCGTAAAACATCCCCGAATACTAAGGTTTGCTCGACATCAGTAAGACGTGCAATGTCAACCACATAGGTATGACCGCCTTGGATTTGTCCAATTTCTGTTTCGATTGTTGTCATCCTTGTACTTAATTGCGGGACGAATAATCCTGTCTGGCGAGTTTGAACTGAGCGGCGAAGTAGACGTAAGAATCGACCGACAGAAGATGCTGCAATATTGCCAAATTTTTGAGGGATACCGTTCTCAGATAATGGAGGCATAGTAAGTAAATCTTGCCAGGAACGAATAGTCCTCCATTTTGATTCGTTTCCCTGCAATCCCTGACTGACTTCACCAATCAAAGCTCCAAGCGTATCCCATGGATCAGGAACATGAGAAAGCAATAGATCAAGTTTTGGCGCGGTAGTTTTTATGTCATACGCATAGGTTTTATGAGGTGGAATTGTTTCGCCAAATGCATTAGGGCGACCAGTCGTCTGTGTTTGTTTCCCCCACGGTAGCAAGTAATGGACTCTGTCTGCGGGCCATGGCTCGGGTCTTAAGCCCATTCTATCCCATAGTTCCTTTTCGCCAACTTCGAGTGGGCGGGCTTCGTGAATATGAAGCAAGTCATCATACTTAACATTAAGTAAGATAACAGCGATTTTTTCCGTAGCGATAGTCTGCAAAATAGATTGAATGAGAAAGGTTATATATGATGTTTTAGTGGCCAGACCAGAAATACCGCTTATATTAGCGTGACCTGCTTCGGGGCCAAGGACGTAATCTACATCGAGATAAGCAACTGCTTCTTGTCCATTGCTCATACGAATGACACCTGCAGGGATGCGCACTTTGCGCCCTTCGCGCGCCTCCTTTTCTTGCATAGTGTCTATGCCTAGTGCATTGTGAATACCAGATTCATCTGCAAATCGAACACGTGCTTCGCTTTGCACTGGCATATAAATTTCAGCATTATTCGATAATACTGAAATATCTGCCACATTGGCTCCCTGTCGTGGAGTATTTGGTTCATCCACAAGCTCACCAAAATCGTTAGAGATAAAGTTGGAGAGATGTCCTGCTGCATCTGTAACGTGACGGATATTAGTGACCAACCCATAGGTTTTACTTTTTTCTAAGTGTTCCGCAGCAACAATATCGAAGGGATTAAGACGCTCTCCTGGGCGTATCCAGAAAGAAAATTTATCGGCTGTATTGGGTTCTCGTTCAGTTGCTGAAGCCCGTCCAATAACATCCTCACCCTCTTCAGTGTTTGGCGAAGTAGAAGTAGCTTGTTCGGTCATAATATCTCCTCTTACAATTGAACACCGAGTTGCGGCCATCGTATAGCAGCCTTGAGCACTTCTTCAGTGAAAAAGCGATCTTGTATGACGCGTTCGGCTAAACTAATAGGGTATAAGTGAGCATGCCAACGACTATCACGTCCATGGGGAGTTACACAGCGTTCTGCGATCAAGCAATTGCTCAATAGATCCACAAGATCACTATCAACTGGTTCGCGGCCGAGGTTAGGCATTTCCACCTTGATTACACCCATCAACGGATAATCCAATCCACGTTGTGGGCGTATACGAACGTACCAAAAGACGATTGAGCCCTCCCGATCCTGGCCTTGCCATCGAGGAAAAACAGCAGTTCTTTGATTCACTTCTAATCCAGCCAGCATGGAGTATAAATTCATTTGTGTAGCACGAGGGCCGGAGCCAAGCTCAAAGAGGGTATCTCGGCGAAATGATTTCGCTACACCAATCAGCGGTGCGCCTTTCCAATCCATATATTCGGTTCCCAAACTGCCATCCAAAACTAGCCATTCTGTATCATCCCGGCAAAGTCTATTGCGAGCCAGGGCGACCTCCATTTCACGCATAGCCCAATTGGCCCGGTGTGCTCCACGTGAGCGTGGTTCTATCACTCCAAGAGCTTCGCTAAAGCGATCACGCTTATCGGCAGATGAGCGGAGCTCGAAATTAGGTAAGGGAGCAATCGCCTGTTCAACTGATTGCCACAAGGCATCAGAAAGCGATTCTTTGTCAATCAACAGAAGTATCTTATGCTCAACTGCTGCCCTACGAATGCAGCCATTATCCTCTCGATAGACTGCCGCCGCGCCAACCTGCCCAAGTTGTACTGGACTTGACCGTTGATGTTCAAGCAAAGTTCCGATGAAATAAACCTTAGCTGAACCATCTAGAAAATATCGAAAACGATGATCTTGGGAACGTGGAATAGGCGTCAAATTGTGATATAAGTGACGCCGGACCTCCCAAACACTAGTAACATTTTCCGTCCGACCTCCAGTTGCTCGATCATAAGCTTCTTCCAGATTCGGAGAGATTAAATCTATCATTGCTTGACCAGTGGCTGGCAGGACACGACCTTCTGTTGCCAGGATTTGCAGTACAGGTTGAAGGGGGGTAAACGGGTTCGGCATCTTTACAAAATATGAAGACCAGATATATTGTCCCCAAGGCTATTTGGCCTACGAGGTTCGCAGATATCCTCGGCTGTAATCGTTTCGCTTAAATGCAACCTTCTTAATGCATCTACTATTGCTTGTTGGGCACTTAGCCACAGCACTCTTTCATCGGGATCAGTTATGTTGGCCAGCCTCTTTAGATTGTTGATTACATAGAATAGATGATTATCAGAAGTAATAAATTCGTTAGCCAGAATAGATAGACTCCCCGATAATAGTGCACAGTCAATAACATCCAGGAAGGTAACCTTCTGAATTTCTAAAGCCAAGATTGAAACGTCTCTTGGATTAGGTGCACCATTGTCTTCTACAAAATTTACTTCAATTCCATAGGATGAGTACCATACTTGTATTAGATTGCTTAACTCATTGCTCACTGTTTCATAATCAGTTTGGGTCAAACGAGCCAAAACAAGAGCACTTATGTCGGATTGTCTTTGCCGTTGTCGATAGGGGATGCCTTCCAAAGACATACGAATATGAGCTTGTCCATCTAACCGCCCATACCACAATTCAGCAATTGCTAGACGCGATGTGAAAATTCTGGCGTCATTTTGCTCAACTTGGTTTTGTAAATAAGAAAGGGTCCGCAATCCATTAATCAAATTGTCAGCAAGGTTATGTGGCAGATGATTTCGTAATTCTCCACGAACGACTTCCAAGCTGGCTCTTGGTTGAAACGGGGGTAAGTGTAGCCTATCAGCCTGAATCAGATACGATGCAACATTATGAATTGAGTTGGCATCGAGAAATATCGATGGGCTTTGAGGTAAACCTGGCATTTCCATTACCATATGCTATATAACACTCGGATACACTTTGTCTTCAACTTGCCTGATAAAATCACCGTGGATGGGTAATTCAATTTTCTGGATAGCCGCCTCGGTTAGTGTGTAGAAAGCGATTTTTACAAGACGACGTGGGGATGAATAAGTCACTGGATTAAGATCGTTTATCGTCTCCGGTAAAAAAGGCCATAAGTATGGCTTATCGTCTGACATGTACGCGTCTTGTAACCTAAAAGCAAGAAGTTCTTGCGCTTCATTCTGACTCAACTCCGGAATCACAAATTGGTAATGTCCTTGACCGGTAAATCTATCCCATAACGCCGGTTCAAGTTGACGGCTAATCTCAGCTGCCTGAGGTGTCATTGAAAGAATTAACCAAAAATTCTGCTGGCTGGCAACATTCAATAGGCGCTTCAAGGTAGCAAGATAATCTTGCGCCTCTTTCCGGCTTAACCGTTTCTGTAATGAAATTTCCTCAAATTCGTCCAGGAGAAATGCAACGCCACCAACACTACTGGTTAAGTATAAAGTGCGGATTATTGCCGAAAAATAATTAGCTTCTTCTTTTTCAGCCACAAGTGTATCTTTCCTACCCGCCACGAAGTCTCGATACTCAAAAAATGGCTTGTCGATGGTCTCAATGATAATACGGGCGAAACGATAAGCGATTTCTTCATCATCTGTAATGTGTGATGCTCGAACAGCTTTGGCGACTTCGGCAACAGCAACTTCTTGTCTTTTCTGTTTTTTTATGGCCGTTAACCACGAAGTAAAATTATCTTTACTGTCAAATAGGGATAATTGAAGCGGGCCAATATTAGGTCTCAGGTATTCCCATAAGGTTTTTGAGAATTCATAACGCCCAATTTGACGCAGTAAACTATTCGCGAGATCATAAAATTGGACTCCAGGATTGTCGAAAAAAAACGGTCGAATTCGCCGATTGGGCAACTCTTCCAGTTCTAACCATCGCATCAAATAGGTCTTGCCGCTACCATATTCTCCCTGGATCGACATGGCTTTGGCACCTTCGCCGGCCTCTATTGTATCCAGGATCGGGGTAATCTGGTTTTTCCATCCTGTTGGGATCCATAGGTTAGATTTTACAGGGGCGCCACTTGCTGCTGGTTCAAACGGATTGTACTTTAATCCCAAATACTCCATTTCCTGTTTGTTCATAATACCTTCTCCTTTATCCCTTGATGAATGCGGAGGTGAGAAATATAGACTCCGGTATCGTCTTGAAAAAAACTGCGTAGTTCAAGATTTTCTCTAAGCTTCGACGAAGCTGTAATCGTCGCAAAGCTCCTGGATGTGGGTATAAATAGGATATGTCCCGGATTTTTTTTTTGTAGGGAGCGGATAATAGTAAAAAGATAGCCTATGGATATCCGTAACTTTACACACAATGAAAGGGCTAACTCCCGAATACTTATGCGAGCCCATTCTTTATCAAATACCAGAGAATTTAATAGTGTGGAAATAACTGTCTGCTCGCTCGTTTGATAATCAGGAAATATGGGAAACATTACATTACCTGTATCCTCCTTAAAAATTTCGTCGATAAGCCCTAGTTCATCACGAAACCAGTAACGCACACCATATAATATTGCCTGAATGTGGTTTTCACTGCTGAGTTGGAACACTTTGTTGTTGTCCCAGGATCGTAATTGCACTATTCTACTTTCACGCGGGTTAATTTCTACCCATGTAACGGGTATCGCGGTTGATAACCACTCCTCTAGAGAATAATCAAGTTTTGAATTGGGCCAAAAAAGATCGGAAAAAAAAGCCTTGCAATCAGATTGGTTAAGCACGAGTTGGCTGAATGCCTGTTTTTCACGAACAGTTAATTGATGCTCTTCCGACAGACAATTCAGTAATCTGAGTACATTTTGGTTAGACCAGTTGAGATGAAAACGGTTCTTATCCTTAACAAGAATGCCAAGGCGTAGTAGCGTATTCCGATAGTGATAAATGGTGGTGTTAGATGGAATTTTATTGGATTTAACCACAAAGGGCTTAGCTTCTCGAATCAAATTAACGATTTCTCTAACTGTTAAGCCATTGGGAAATTGGCGTATAAGTGCGATAATATTTCGAAGGCCGACAAAAGATACCGACCTCATCCAAAAACGCGAAGCCGGATAAGATTGAAGATCGATCATGTTATTCATCTTCTTCCGGTTCCTCAAATTCTTCTGAATCCTCTATATCTTCACCTTTTAATTCTGTCAAGTTGATCTTGATCTCCTCCAACTCGGCTTCACTGATGCCCCATACTTGCGCGGCAAAGTGATCAATTTCATTTTCAATACTCAATAATTGTTCAGTAGAATTTATTTCCCCACTTCGCGCGGCTGCAGCTAGTTCATGAGCACGTTTTGATAATTCAGCTAAATTTAAGTGTATCTGATTGGAAGGATCGAAAGTGGGCACACGAATATTTTCTAAAATTTGTGGCGTGCCAAAACTCTTGCCACCAGACTGTGAATATGAATGGGCTGCGAATTGGAAAGGCGTTGAATTAATAATAGAGGCTACATAATAGGCCTCATCCAAATTACTCAAAGGGAGTAGAGAAATTATATGTTGTGGAATAATGGGTTTCCCTTCATGTTCGGTTACAACCGCAGCATCAATTCTATTCCCCATATTAGGCCATATCACTTTATATTTGGCAAATGTGTAGTCCCCAACATTAAACATGGAATAGAAGGGACCAGTTTCTACTACGCGACCATGTTCGGTGCGTGTAAAGTAGCGTTTAAAGCCAGAACGCTCACGTAGGGGTGTTTCAAATCGCTTGAGGTAACCCCATGTTTTTGGATAATTATTTTGCACGAATTTCTCATCGTATCCCCGGCGCGTCTTAGGGTCTTGAACCATTAGAATTCGTGATGTGGATTGTGCTACCCACCGCCGAACTTCCCGCCCCCGAACCAAAGGATAAAGTAGAGCTGATTCCAGCTCTGTAGTAATGGTTTCGATTTTTCGCTTTGCGCCTTCAGTTAAATTACGCATAATTATCAGTCCGTCAGGACGATCTGAAACCTTTTCCAACCAGTAAATTCCATTTGCCCAAGAAGTCACGCCTGCATGTGCTTGATATTCAGATCGTCCTAATATCTTTTGGACTGCATTAAGAGCGCGCTGGCGAGCAGTTAACCAAGCACTAGTCGAGTCTCCAGCATTAACGGGAGCCGCCACGAAATTCAATCGGCGTGTCAAGTTGAGCACCTCTTCCAAAGTGCTATCATAGTCTAAACCTACACCCTTTGCGGTCTTCTGCCAGTAAGTGTAAGGTACAGGGTAGCGAGTAGGCAGGCCTTTTTGCATGACAAATACACTGGTACGTGTGCTGGCGCCTTCGAAAACTTGCAGACGACTCAGGTCATCCACATGGATAACGCGTAAGCCTGATCCGTTCTCCCCAATGCGAAATCGCCGGAACCCTTGGCCCGCACCACTTGTTTTCCAAACGCTTTGAGTTATGACAAAGCCTAACTTGCCATTGGTTTTTAAGAAACGGTCGGCGACAGCATAGGTCATAAGCGCAGATACATCTTTTTTACCCTTTCCCAGGATGGTATCCATGCCGGAGTGAACGAAAAGCCCATACTTTTTCCAGAGAGGCGTAGATTGGTCACGATAAGCTTGGGGAAGGCTTTCCCAATTTATCCAAGGAGGATTTCCTACGATGTAATCAAAATGTTCCAAAAAGAGTGGCATGAAGGCATTTTTAAGTACACGCGCCCATATACCGTCCATACCTTGTTGATGCAAGATGGAAAGTCTCTCAAAAAGCTCACTCAATACCAGTTCGCTTTGTTGGTTAGAAGCAATATCAGGAATGACCTTCCGACAGCGCTCAATAAATGCCTTGGTGCTGAACCCTCCTGTGACATACTCTTCCAGCAAACCAGTAAGATGTTCCATCTCAGAACGGCTATCGATAATATCTGGAACAGGCAGAGGTCCTACGGCTGTTTCCAGAATGCGACGATTTTGAGTAAATAAATCGCCACCTTGAGCAGGTGTTAAGATCGAGTCTGCTAAGTAAATTGGAATTTCGACTTCGCGTCGGCGGTAAGGGAGTAGATCGGCAATTGCAAGCAATAAGTTGACGCGAGCCGCCATAACTGCCAGTGGATTGAGATCAATCCCTGCTAAACTATTAAGGATAACCTCTAGTGTATCGGCTTCTGATAAACCTGCCTGGAAGCAATTGGCTTTAAGGGCACGAGCAGCAAGCACCAAAAAAGTGCCAGAACCACAGGCAGGATCTAGTAGTCGCTTGTTGGGTGTTGGAATCCGTGCGCCAGGTTTGGGAATTTGGAAAAGTGGTTCTCCAAGTTGAGTAAGTAAGCGCTCAGCCAGCCAATCGGGTGTATAAAACTCTCCCAAATCGTGGCGGATCTCGCGTGGCAGCAGATAATGATAAAGCTTTTTTAATAAGTCACGTGCTGAGTGAGGGTCATCTTGGACGGTGACTGGATTATAGTCTGCTAATCGAGAGAGTACTGGACGAAGGGCAGCTTCTATTTCATCATCCCACGCGCTCAGGTACCATGCAAAAAAATCACCTTCCAACAGATTTTTTAGACCCAAGACGCGGAATATATCCCCACTCTCCATTTTTTGCATCTCACGGAAAAGAGCTTCGCCTTCAAGAGCGGCAATGGTGGTCAAGGGCGTTGCGCCTAAGGCTCCGCCGGCATAAGCCTGTAACACCAAGCGGGCAATGTTCTCAACCAGGAACGAAAAATAGGTGTGCAAAGCAAAGAAAAACCGCGGCATGTCCACTTGTTCGGATTTCAGACCCATGCCACGGGCAAAGGCTCGTAATTCTTTTTTGTGCTTCAATTCGCCAGCAGCAGCTTCAACCCCGGCAGTCTCGCCGAAGAATAGCCTCCATTGAGCGAATAACCGGGATGTTAAATCATCAGTATGATGGGCCAGCGCATTATATAGTGCCCGGGTTACTTGCTGGCTTATTACATTTTGGCTGCCGAAGTCCTCAACAAGGTTTTCCGGGATTAATGCCCGCCCAGAAGCCAGAGAGAATAGCGAACGCAGGAACCGCTCTGTTGCTGCAGCATTTACTGCCAGAGGTTCCTCAATGATCCAATGCCCGTCATGATATCTAACAAAAATAAAGTAGTTACCATCTAAAGTTACACCTAAAAGACGGTCACGATCATGTCTTTCTTCTTTAGAAACCCCCTCAATATAATCTTTTACTTGTTGTACTGCATGCTGCGTGTGTTTATGGCTTAGGTTTAATCGTAATGAACCTGGAGGTTCATATTCGATAACAAATCGGTTATAAACAGCGTCAGCGCGTCCGGTTGCAAGGGTATATTGCTGGCGAAAAAGCAATTGCACACCCAGTTGATGTGCTACCTTCTCTATCTCATTGTTCATATCACGCTCAAATTCTGCTTCGTTGTGAGCGCGACGAACTGCTTCTTGCATGAATAATGTAAATGCTGGGGCTATTTTTCGGATTCGTTCGTAAGTTTCCGCGATTAACATTCTGATCGTTATTTCCCAATAATGCCAAAAATTGTAGGGGACTGACTAAACGGAGTATTACTTTATTATAGCCCAATACTATCACTGGCATATACTTGATGAGGGAATGGCAGCTAGGTTAATCCGGTCGTTATCTCCATTATCTTTAGGACAACCTGTTATATGTCAGGTTTTGAATCCCTTATTTGTGGTTATTACGCATCTTGAGACTGTCAAACATAAGAATCTTGACCCACAATACCTCTTGTTGGTCGTCCCTGATAACAGCTCTTCCCCCAATATTAAGAGAATTTAAGCCAAACATGACCAATTCCCCTCTTGCATTGGATGCAAATCCTGTGATATACTTTCTTATCAAAGTATACATAACACGTCCTTAATATATCTTGTAGTAGCAAGGAAAAACGATGACTGACACGGCGATCGATTTTGCAAAGAAACTCAACACGCTTTTTGAGAAGAAGACCAAATTGGATGGGACGAAGTACACACAAGAGGAGGTGATTGAGGGAACCAACGGCGTATTGACCCGAGCCTATCTATGGAAACTGCGCACCGGGCGCGCCAAGAACCCAGGATTTAATATCGTTCAGGCTTTGGCAAATTTTTTCGAAGTTGACATCAACTACTTTCAAGCTACGGAAGACAAAGAACAGGAATTGCTCGAACAGGCGAAGAAGAACAAACTCATTAGTGAGGTTGCGCTGCGAGCAAGCATGTACAGCGAAGAAACTGTGTTGGCTATTCTGACCATGATGGAGTACATCGAGCAACACCGAACGGAGACCGACGAATCAAAGGAGACTTAGAGGTGAACCCCAGATTAAAATCCGAGAAAATTCTGGCAGATCTTCAATACAATTTTCAGGACTTCACGATTGAGCATTTCATCAAGTGGATTGGGGAACTGAAGGGTCGCCGGATTTTATCTTACCCCCTCAATATGTCGGCTGGGTTGTTTGGCGGCTGGTTGACAGACGATGAGGAACCGAATGAGTATATTTTCTATCGCGCCGACGTCCCCCCAATGCATCAAATCCACATCCAGCTCCATGAGTTAGCACATTTTCTATTAGGACACCCAACGCTGCATATCACCCGTGAGTTACTGGCCGCTGCGTTAAGCGGGAAGGGTGAATTGCCGTTCAATGAATTGGCTCGCTTGCGCTCGACCTTGAAACCGGAGGACTCGCGATCCATTCGCGAAGTCGAGTCGGAGATCCTGGCCTCTGTCATTCAGGAGCAGATCATCCGGCACTCACAACTTGATCAGCTAACCAGGGGCATCTCTTCTGATAAGAATATCGCTAATTATCTCAAGGATCTTGGGATGATTTGATGAACGCGGCGGTTGAGATTTCTCTTTGCATCCTGGCCTGGCTGGTCGCCCTGATCCGTCTGCCTTCCGTTTTGAAGAGCAGCGCCTGGAGATCGGATCGCGTCGCTTTCCGAATTTGGATCGCCACGTTTTTCTTTGCCATGACCATGACCTTCCTGGTGACGCCGATAGGTGATGCGATCAACCGTGTAACTGCGCCCAATTTTTCGCGTCTGCTGGCCTACTGCTCGGTTGCTTTGACCCTGTATTTGACAACCTCTTCTTCTATGACCACATTTCCAACGCCCAAGAATGCGCGCCAGCTTCGCTATCTCAAACCTTACCTGCTGTTTACTCTTGGGCTGTTGACATTCATTTATGTGTTTTTCGTCTCCCGCACGTCCCGCTGGGTGGAGGAGCCCATACCGGCAACGGCTGCGGAAATGGCTTTCAAGCTAACCCTGTTTTCTTATGCAACGATTTTGTGCATCCTGATGGCGTTAGCCAGCTACCGGTATCTGGACCAGGAAATGGTGGCGGTTACGAAATACCGGATCATTGCCATCATTCTGACAGCCTCAGGTGGCGCGGCCTTCTTCTTTACCAAGATGATCCTCGCGCTCGGTTACCTCTGGACGCCGCTTGGTTCTCCATCGATCCATATGATGTCCAAGGCTCTGATGACTGCCACTGCGATGTTGTGGGCTGGGTCATTTTTGCACAACAATGTCTATACTCGTGCGCTCTCAATCTTCCACGGGTTTCGCTATTGGCCTGCCTATCAAGATCTTTCTTACCTGGTCAAATCCCTGGATCGTTACTGCCCTCCAGTGGCATACATCGAAGAAAAGCCTTCTTTTGGCGGCTTCATACGCAGATCTGAGTATTACCTGTACCGGGCAACGATCCGGATTTTCGATGGGAAAGCATTCATCGGTGATATTCTGAATAGAGAAAAAGGCAAAGAACTCCCCAAAGGGTGGACAGAGCTCACTGTCGAAGAGGCAAATCAAATCTTCCAGGCGTTGAAAAATATCTACGCTGCGGGGGATTTTTGGGATATTGTCCGCAGTTTCAGGATCGCGAGTAGAAATTTAGCGCGCTCCCGATCTTTTGGCGCTCAGGAGGCGTACGGTTGGCGACCTCAGTCATGAACGCTGCAACCGCCGATAAGCTCGCCGAGGTTGTCTCGTATGCCTTTCACCCCCTCCTCGTCGTCATCCCCACCCTGGTGATCGCCATGGTGCGCCTGGGCAGCACGATTGGGCAGGCGATTTTCTGGACAGTATTGTCGATTGTGATCGTGAACCTGCCAATGGCGATATTATTGTTTTGGGGTGTTCGCTCCGGCAAGTATTCCGATGCCAGCGTTTCGATTCGTGAGCAGCGCACCAGTATCTACGCCGTTGGTGGGATCTGCCTGGTCATCCTGCTGGCTGTGCTGATCATCAGCAAAGCGCCTGTGGTTATCATTGCCTGCCTGATCTCAGCGGTGATCGCTACTGCCCTGGGCTACTGGATCAACCGCTACACCAAGCTCAGCCTGCACTCGGCGGCTATGGCTGGCTGCACGGCGGTGTTGTTGTGGACCGCTCCGCTGATCGGCGTGGTGATGGCGATCTTCGCCCCGCTGGTCGGCTGGGCGCGCATCCGCCTGAAACATCACACCCCGGTTCAAATTCTGATTGGATGGATGGTGTCTATGGTTTGCGTGTTTGTGGTTTTTCGATTGATGCTGTAACTCCGGTCTAACCACCGGACGAAATAAAAGGACGGCCGCTAACGGGTCAAGGTCGCCGGCCGTCCGGGTGAGCAGGTTATCACGACGTTTCCGTCTGTGGTCGCTGCCCGCTTTAATTATAACCGATTTGGGATTGAAACTCCTCTTATCAGGAGGCGGTACATGGCAAGAAACAATCACGTTTGGGTCAAAGGCGACATCACCGGGGATATCTATTTCGATATCCTGAAGCTGGATGGCAAGGAGGTCCAATACCTGCGCATGTACCTGATGATCAAAGGCGTCAAGGGCGCCAATGGCGTCAAAGGTCTGCGGGTCTGTGTGTACGGACCGCTGGCGGAGCTGGTCTATGGGCACGTTCACAAAGGCAGCCGGATCGGGGTGATTGGTCATATCCAGCAGCGCAACCTGCGGGATGGAAAGATGGTGTTTGAGATTGTCGCTGTTGAAGTGGATTTTTTGCGTAATATCGAGTGGCAAACCGGAGAGCGGGTGCGCCAGGACCTGGTGCAGCGCGGCTTGTTGCGCCCCTCCCATCGGGATGAAGACAACGGTGGCGGCGGATTCACAGACTATGCCGACCTCTCCGAGCACCTCAGCGCTGCCATTCCAGAGGATTTGATCGAAGATGAACAAGCCTGAAGAGATTACGATTTCCATCTGGGTGCTCATCCTCCCTGCTCTGGCGATTCTGTTGGGGATTGGCTGGTTTGCCTCGCCGCGCGACGAGAACAACCGGCCGCTGTTGCTGCTGCCGGATGTTAAAAAGGTGGAAGAATATCGGCGGCTGGTAAATCACTGGAGGGACGAGTTGCGGCTCGTGGATGGGGAGATCGCCCTGATCCTGGCTGGAGATACGTCTGATTTATTCAGCCGATCTCGCCAGGCGCAGAACACCCTGGAGCACAACCTGCGCATCATCCAGGAGATCGACCGTCACGACGCTCCTGCAACGCTTGTGGGTTTACAAGAAGAGCTCAAGCTTGTTTCGCAATCTTACCTGGAAGCCTCGCGCCTGGCGCTGCGCTGGCTCAGTTTGCCCGACCCCGCTAACCATGATCAGGCGCAAGACAGGCTGGTCGAATCCCGAAACATGCTGAGCGACATGGAGGCAAGCCAATGGCTGGAGAAGAGATCACCATAGATAACCTGCGCCAGTTG
The DNA here is from genome assembly GCA_029975215.1 of Levilinea sp. GTDB lineage: Bacteria > Chloroflexota > Anaerolineae > Anaerolineales > Anaerolineaceae > Levilinea. The sequence continues at coordinate 263,820 of JARKPO010000005.1, read as the reverse complement.
CTGTCGATCCAGACCGATCTGCGCGAGCAGGCTGAAACGCGCTGGCGCAAGGCTCAACGCGTGCTGGTATCGCTATTGGAAACTTTTGCGCCGGAAGAAGTGGATCAGCGTTTGAAAAACGGGCGCCCGCTCGACCACTTGCCGGTAGATGAACTGGAGCAGTTGGTTCGCCAGCAGGTGGGCAACCGCCTGCACCATGTTCAGGGATTATTGAATGACAGCCAGAGCGCCCAGCGTATTCAAAACCTGCGCGAGCAATTCGAAAGATTGATTGCACAGAACGAGGAACTCCAGAAAGAGAACAAGCAGTTACAAGACCGGATTAACCGCCTGGACGCTGAGAAGATCGATTTGCTGGACCAGCTCACCGCGTTGCGCGCCGTATCTCAGGAGCAACAACAAGAGAATGATGAACAAGAGCCAGGAATTTCTGCCCAGAATGAAAATGATCCCCCTGAGCCAGCCTGGATGGCGATCTGGCGGCAGGCAGAAACCTTCGAGCGCGACGCCAGCGTCCTGAGGATGATTGCCGAGACCGGCCTGGCGCGCCGCCCGGTGATCGAAGCCCAGGCAGCCGAACTGCTCGGCATCAAGAAAGCCGGCGGCAGCCTCCAGGCTTTGATGACGCGCCTGGAGGATCTCCGCCTGATCGAGAGATTCCGCCCGTGGACAGCCGACGGTGCCGGCACCGGCGGCAAATTTCCAGACCTGGTGCGCCTGACCGATCAAGGCCGCCTGGCGTACTGGTTGCTCACCAACCAGCAGCCGCAGGCGAACGAGTATGATTTATTGCTCGAGCGTCACGTGTCGCCAGAGCACACCCTGCTCAACCTGCAGGCTGCGGATGCGCTGCGGGAGGCGGGTTACCAGGTGGACCTGACCCCGCCGGAGATCACCCTGCCGGATGGTGGCTTATTTCGCCCCGACCTGGCGATCATTGACGATCAGGGAGCAACCCACTTCGTAGAAGTGGAGCGCGACGTGGATAAAAACCTGGAACAGCGCCAGGCGAAGTGGCGCAATTTCCACCAGGCCAGCGGAGGAAGGATGTTCGTGGTGTGTGACAACCGCTCCGGTATGCGCAATATCCGCAGCGAGATCAATTACTGTTTGGGGAATAAACCGCTGATCGTTTCATTAACCAATTTGGCAGATTTGCAGACGGGGAGACGAGGAGAGGGGGATAGCATCTGGCTTGAAGCGCGCAATCGCGGGTAGTATTGATTGTAAGTGTATTGAGCGGGCTAACGGTTGGGTTCAGCCGCACGCGGAGCGAAGCGGAGCGTGTCGGCTGGACACACGGGTTAGCCCGCACCCTACTTTTCGGGAATGCGCCGGACAATAGTGCCTTTCAGAATGTCTTCAAATGAGAGTTTGCCTGTGGGTCCAAACTGAAGCACCAAAGCAAACTCGCGATTGCGGTACGCTTTGTCTAACTCTTGCCAATGGTCAATCAAATACTGGATTGCACCCATTGTTCCAATTACGCCAAGGCCAGCCCCAATAATAATTGTGGTATCGTTGCGTGTATGGTCAATTACCCGTTCAAGTATTGCTATATCGTGTTGATTACTGGCTGGCCGTATAACTTCGCCCTCATCCTTTCCCTTCATTACTTGGATAGCTGTTCCGTTATGAGACATTTGCAACTGGACAAGGTTATGAATGACACAGTAGTTCGTAACTACATTGTAGCCCTGACTGCCAGCAGTGATTATTGAACGAGTTGAAAAATTTATTTCACTTTCTTGCATTGGGCTGGCATTGACGCTTACAGTCAAGGGGCGGAAGAAAGCGTATTTCTCCTGGAGAGATTTTCTGACGACAGGTGGAATGTACTCGAATGCGTCAACCGTCAAGGCTTTTGCAAGTCGCGCACTGATGCTGAGTTCCTCGATTGGGATAGTAATTCCTTGATATGAGCGCGGGAATCCATCAAAGCCGACAGCACAACCGCGCGGGATAAGGAGACTGGAAAGATAAACGACTGATTGTCTCGCTTTTTTGTCGGCTCCGAGAAAGTTGAACAGTTTCCGTTGTCTACTGAGGCTGAAAGCGATGAAGCCGACGAAAGCAACAAGAAACCCAATAACATATGGAGCGATTGTAAGAGCTATATCCCCGATAGATGGCATAAAGACCAGACCTTTCTGAAGACTACGATTGCAGCGAGCAGGCTAACCATTTGCGCTCAAGCCGCAGCGCCGAAGTCGCTGTCGGCTCCACGCATTGTTTGTTAGGCGGCACGGATTCAGGTGCTCCTGCGCATCCTTCGCCTGAAACTGATGGCGAGAAGGATGGTCGAGGCCGGGAAGACGAGCGTCCACAGGGCCAACCCAGAGAGCACGGCAATCACGGTGACCTCTAGCGGGTAAGCTACTATGCCTCCAATCCCAAGTGCACCGTTGGCAATGAATAGGGCGCGGATCCACCGCTCAGGGGAGCCCCCGGTGAAGGCAAAGGCTGCGAAGAGCGTTGACAGCCCCATGAAGCCGTAGCCCAGCGCCTCCAGCGGCCAGAAGAATGAATGGGGATTGCCGAGCACGAAGAGGCCGAGTGCGGACTGATCACCGGTAGTGAGGTTGTACTGGACAACGGTAATCTGCGAGTAGTACTGGAAGCCGAGCATGGCGACAGCAATGCCTGCGAAAGCGACACCAAGCAAGGTGAACACCCTCCGATCGCTTTGAGACGAGTAGTGGATGGCGGCCATCATGGGCAGGAATGGCAGTACCACCAAAAAGCCCGGCAGCATCGACGCGATCTGGAAGAAGTCGAAGCTGGCGGCATAGGGTTCGATGCCCTGCCAGGGAGTGATCGGATTGAGAAACCACGAGGGAATCATCAGAATGGACGAGACTACGTTGAAGATCGTAACGAGGACCGCCGACCAGAAACCCAGCGCAAGGTTGACACCGATTGACGATGTCGCGTTCTTCTCTGGAGTGAGTTGTGCCATCTGGTTAACTCCTTGTCGGGAGAGACAACGGCTTCACTGTGCGTGATCGTGCCGCCCAACGATTTAAGGATTGATGTGGCGGAAAAAGCCAATGTCGAAGCCCAGTTCAACGCGCCGCCACATCAATCCGAGTTGACCTAAGCCGTCTCAGGAAACGTACCTGCGCATTCGAGATTAAAGACACACTATGAGGTCGAATTCGCCATCAGAAGAACAATTTTATGTTAATTTTATAGCCAAAAAGCCCCTCGCACAAGCCGGAAATTCAGACAAAAGAGCAGTTCAGGGAGATTCGGTTTTGGTCGAGACGCGCTGAATTTAGAAAGAAGGGATGATAGAGTCTCCGCATCTGAATCCGGGGTGGTGTATTCCCCCCGGTATAAACCCGGAACGCACCTGGTGTAAACCGGGGTAACGGCTTAAGGAGGGATTGAACCAGTCGAGTACTCTAACCCACAGTAAATCGGACGATAGTTGTTGACAATTGGTTGTAAAATTAATTCATAGAGCTATCGATGATTCGCTCATTGTTTTCCGCCCTTGGAGTTTTTATTCGCCTGCTATTGGCGCTCGTCCCGATCGCCGGGCTGGTCGTTATCGCTTTCGTGGCATATCGGGGTTCCCAGCCCATGCAGCTCGACGGCGCGGACGGCATGACCTACTGGCAGTTTGTGCGCGAGCGGATCGGCGCCATCCGCGAGCTGCCGGCAAAATGCCAGCGACTGCACTTCACCAGCTTTGCCATCGCAGTGCCGCTCTACCCGGCTTTGTACACCTACGTCGGCATCTATCCGGAGAGTTACCTCGCCAGGCACACACAGCCCGATCCGTCGATCCCCAAGGATATCGGCTGGGCTGATGCGCCGGATACCTGGTGGCGGCTGGTGGAGGACGTCTCCTGGGAGGCCTGGGTGACCCAGCACCTGCCCACGGTCATGCCGGAGTGCAATCTGAAACCGCCATCCGTGCCTGGTGTTAGCAAACCTTAACCAAAACAGGGGTTGACAAATAAGCGAAATCGTGTAAACTAATAATCACAACCAAATAGGCCAGTTTTCGAAACGTTTGCCCTTCTGCCCTCGTGCGGAACAGCAAAGCCAGAACGACTGAAGCAGTCCGTCTGGTCATCGTTGGTCGACCAATGCGCCACACGTGGCATTCGCTTGGGAGCGAATGCAGCGGTGGCGTTTTTTGTTTTCTGGCAAAAGTGGAGGTGGCATCGTGAGCGAAATCGTCATTCCAAAGCGCTATATCATCCTCGGCCTGGTTTTGATCGGTCTGGTCGCGGCGGCGATCTGGTTCGCGCCGCAGTTCTACGGCGGCTCCCTGGCGCAGGCTGGCGAGGCTGTCACAACTTCTTCTCCATCGGTTGATCAATCGGAAGCCGAGGATGCCGCTGCCAGGGATGCCGCCCTTGCCGGCGCTAAAGCCTTTTACACCGTGGATTATGCAAAAGGTCAACAGCACTGGCTGGACCAACTTTGCTCGGTGAGCACCCAAACCGGTTGTATCGTCTATCAGAACGTCATCGTCCCCAACCTGTGGAGCCAGCTCGAAGAGGAGAAGATCGCTACAACCGTGGAAATCTCTGCCCAGGAGAAAGTCCAGGAGCAGGTTGCCAGCACCCGGAATAACGCCCCCATGCAGGTCTGGCGCTTGAACATTCAGCTCTCGTCTCCCTGGCCGATGCAGAAAGAGCCCATCACAGATTTCCCCGCCCTGGCTCTGGTGATCAAAGAAAATGGATCCTGGAAGTTCGAGCGCTTTCTGACCGATGAAGAGCTCCAGGCATTTTCGACAGACGGAGGCCAGCCATGAAGACCATCCGTTTTATCCTCCTGATTTCTTTCCTTGCCGCTCTGGTTGCGCCCACCCAGGATGTCCGGGCGGATGAAGGCGACTCGCCCTGGGGTGATTTCCTCAACCCGGATGGTTCGATTGCCTGGGATCAACTGACCGACCTCGGGACAATATCCGAGCCAGCGGATTGGATGGATATCACCCTACCAGGCGGCCTGGTGATCGACCTGGACGCCACCTATCACCGCTATCAGACGCCAACCGGGAATATCGTCGTGCTGCCCTCGCCGGCCACGCTCTTCTTCATGGCTTTGCATCCGGTCGAGAGCGGCTTGACCAATGCCGAAAGCATGCTGGGGAACGGCGCCTCGATCCTGGCAATGCTGGTTGGGCCTTCCTTGACCTCGGATCAGCTTGCTCAATTGGTGTCGCAGGGCTACACCGATCCGGCGGAATTTTTCCAGGCGGTGATCGATGGGCGGGAAGATATCTGGTCGATCATCAACCGCAATTTCTTTTTCGAAATCATGATCATGTCATTCGATAGCGGTTTTCTCGTCAACGCCTTGCTGCTTTACCTGAATGGCGTCGCAGATTGCGAAAGTATTCCTGGCGGCTGCGCCGGTTTACTGGCTGACTGTGAAGATGGTGGTTGCCTGCCCGAAACGCCCATCTGCCCCGCACCGACCATCACCCAGGCGCCCGCGACCCTGACGATCCAGAAGGTTGCACCGGAGAATCCGTTGGTGGTCGGCCAGGATCCAGAAAAACGCGGTGCAGATATCCAGGCTCAGGCGAGCATTCCTCCCGTGATTTTCACCTGGTACGAGCAAATCCAAGATCCGCCCACCTGCGAGACCACCAGTTCCGGCAATGGCGGTGGCTGTCCCGGCCCTGGGAGCCGCTATGACAACAACTGGGACCCGTCGATGGAGAACAACCCGGGTTATGAGGTTGTCGATGGCGAAATCCACTGCATCGAACATGTGGAAGTCTTGCCCGAGGCAATTACCGAGGTGCAGGCAAACGCCCAGCTCAGCCCGGAAAGCCGCTACTGGATTTTGAACGACCTGGCGAGCAAGTATTACGAAGCCTACATCCACCAGCCGCGCTTCAACCTGGTGCCGGCGATGGCTCAAATGAGCGGCGGATGCGGCGGCAATGGCGTCTGCACAGCCGAAGCCCAGGTGCTCAACGTGCCCTTTGCCGATCCGGGCACCTTCAACCTGAGGATGTGGGTGTACACGGCCGGCACGTTCTTCAACTGGAACGGGGTGTCCATCCCCATTACACAACCCAGGGTGCTCTTCACCGAGGACGCCATGCAGGTTTATGTCACCCTGGTCACTCTGCTCCCGGCAGGCGCTCCATGAACGAGCTGGATCGCATTGGGTTATTGCTGACCGACCTGCCGGTGTACCTGGCTAACGGCGCCCTGGTTATCCTGTACTGGCTGGCTGCCCATATGCCTGCCCTGACCAGCCTGGTATGTGCCTTGCTGATGGCGTGGCTGCCCGATGCGGAAATCCAGCAACGTGCCGGTTTCCGGCCACGCCGCAGTGAGCGCGGTTCCGCCGGCGACTCGAGTGGGAAGATGCCGCGCACAGCCCAGGTGATGACGGGCATGGTGCTGGCTGCCTGGATCATCGCCCAGTGGGATATGGGCGCGCCGGTGCCCTGGATCGGCGCAGCCATGTGGGTGTCTGGGCTGGCGGCTATCCTGGCGTTATCAGCCCAGCGTTTCAACCTGTTGTGGTACGTCAAGGCTGGCATCGCCATGTATGCACTTGCAGTCATCGGCAGCCGCATCTACCTGGGCTACACCGCTGGCCTGACCCCCGAGCAGTGGGCTGCGTTGATCGGTTCTTCGGAGAGCGCCGCAGTTGTAATTGCCAACACCCGCAGCAACGTGACCACCATTCTGCTGTGGGCTTTATGGCTGATCGTGCCTCTCGGTTATTTTTCGATGTTGGTGCAACAGATCTTTATCAATCCAATGTCCATGGTCAACCCGCTGGCCGGCGCACAGGATATGCTGCGCGCCTTGCGAGTGCGGGATTCGCATTGACTCTTGATATTGCTTTGTAGAGCGCCACATGCCAGGAACGGAGATCCTAATCCCTCATGAACCGTTTCCGCTCCCGGGATGTGTTGCTCTGCGCAGCCTTCGGGCTGTCAAAGGCAACACCAACGTCGGCCGGAAAACCGAACGTTGGAAACCAATCCCCACACGTTGGCTTTTTGTACTTACACGGAGGCTTTTATGGACCCTTACACGATTGGAAGATTGGCTCTACCGGTGGTGATCGGCATCATGGCTGTGGCTGCTATTCTGACACTGGCGATGGGCATCTTCACGGCAGTGAAGACCATGACCAGCGTTCAGCGTTTCTTCCAGCATATGGAAGAGACACGGCGGCCTGCGGTCACGATCAACTTCTTCAACGGCAGACGAACTTCCAAACCTCCCATGCGGGCAGAGAAATGAGCAATCACTGGACACGATCAGGCGTGGCATGGGTACGCCTGAACTTCCTCCAGATTGGATTGTGGCTTGATATCTGTGGGTGTTCACCCCCAGATGTGAACCCATAATCCAGAGATTACCTGCAAAGGATATGAACGAATCACCATTCCTCCACTCTATTCGAAAGGTCAGCGACTGGCTGCCGAGCTGGGCCGGGTGGATTCATCCGCCTCGTAACGATAAGCCGGCAATTCCCGCTGACCTGAAAGTGGAGAAATCCGGAGTGAGCTTTGTCGAGGGGCAAGATGAGATGGACTATCTCTGGTACCGGCTGCGAGAGATCGAAGGCGGGCGAGAGTACGCCGGTTTTCGGGTTGTGCGCCTGTTGCAACTAAGTTTCTTGCCTCTGGAAGCCCGCTCTGACCCTGGACTGCTCCAAAAGATGCGCACCGTCTTGCGAGGGTTGTATGGGTCGCAGGTCAGTTTTCTCTATCTCGCAGCAGGCATCTTCAACCACCAACAGGCTCCGGTTGGGATTATCCAGTGCTACGGCGTCTCGGCTTTTGCCGAAACCCTGGATGAAGCTTGCGCCCGGTCAAAGCGCAGCCTATCGGCGTTAAAAGCCGCCATGAGCGGTACGTATCGCCAGATCCGGCTGGACCCCTTGAATGTCCGCCTGGCTGAATGGATTTTCCTGAGTTTCAACGACATGAAACACGTGCTGGTCACCGTCGGCCACACTGATCCGCGGGAGAACGCGCGCGGTACCAGCAACGCTCTACTGCATAACCCCCTCACCGATGCCGGTTCAACCTCCCAACAATATACCCTCCAGCAAAACGAAATCCTGTTTCGTGGCATGAGCGATCTGAAAGAAGAATTCCTGTTCCTGGTGCTCACCTCGCCGGTGCAGCTTGCAGATATCACCGAGATGCTCACCGGCCTGGCTGAGAACACCTCCACCTGGGCAGCCTGGCAAAGCGGCGTGCGCGGCGTTTCATTTGGCGTCAGCCTACCGGCGTTGCTCTCCGGATTGATGGCGCAGTCAGCCACCCAGGGATACAGCACCAGCCAGGGCGAAGCTCACAGTGAGGGCCAGGCGCACACCGACAGCCAGGCGCATACCGAAGGTCTGGCGCACACCCAGGGCGTGGCCGAGACGCAAGGCTGGTCGCATGTCGAAACAGACGCAGAGTCGCATTCATTTGGTATCGCCCATTCTCAGGGACAATCGCACACTGAAGGCCGGGCTGTCACGGAAGGGACGGCGATAACGGAAAGCAGTGGTCACGTCAGCAGCCGCGGTTCCGGCAGCAGCCACGTGGATAGCTTTAACTGGGGGCTGCGCGGCGGCATCCAGCCGGCCGGGGTAGGCATTGGCGCTAATGTCGGTTGGGGATCGGCAGATGGCGTCTCCAGCATGGTTTCAGAGAGCGACATGCAAGGCCATTCTGAGACACAGAGCCATGCTGAAACGGAAAGCCAGGCGGATACCGTCAGCCAGGGTACCGTGGTCAGTGAAGTGTTGACGACCACCCATGCCGAGTCGAATGGTGTCTTTGGTAGCCACACCCGTTCCCAGTCGGATACAGTCAGCCAGGCGGACACGACTGGACAGGCGGATACAAGGAGTTCTGCTGACAGCCAGATGCAATCCAAGACTGCCGGTCAAGCGCTTGGCAGAGGGGTATCAGCTGGCCTGACGGTAGGTATTGCCCCGTCTCTCTCTGCCTCGAACAGCTACCAGTGGCAGTTCGATCCAGCTATTCTGGTGACCCAGATCTTGCGCCAGCAGCAAAATTTACTGAATCTGGCCAGCAAAGAGGGTGCGTACTACACCGATGTCTACGCCATGGCGCGCACCGAGCAGGGTAAGCAGGCTTTGATGGGCTTGATTCCTGAATCATTTCACGGGACGGAAGATGTGATAACCGGTGTGCAGACGCGGGATTTAACCCTCGAAGAGAGCGATTACATCGGTCTGCATGCTCGTGCATTTACCCCTTCAACCCGGGTTGAGACGATCCCGGAAGTGCTCAGTGGTTACATGGACTCAACCCTGCTGACCATGCTGCAACTGGCGGCCTACACTGCTCCCGGGATGTTCGAGCAGGGCACCGCACTGACAGTCCAGGAGTCTACCCCTGATTTTGCCTTCCGCCCTGGCATGGCTGGCGATGTGATCATTGGCTGGCAGTGGAGCAGCGAGACCGGGCAGTTGACTCACACGCCGCTGCGCCTGAGCTTTGACCGCCACTTCCATACCGCCTTCTGCGGGGATACCGGCTTTGGCAAGAGTGTCGCCGCCGAACGTCTGGCTTATGAGACTACCCGCCAATGGCACTTCCGCAGTGTGGTGCTGGATTTTGGCCAGGGTTGGCGGCGCGCATTGAACTGGTCTGGATTGGATGGCCGCGTAGACATCCGCCAGCTTTATCCTGGCGCGCCGCGTCCACTGCGCTGGAACATCTTGAAAGTTCCCCGGCGTTTGTACCCTGGCCGCTACCGGACGCTGGTCAGCGAGCTATTCGCCAACGCCGGGCGTATGGGACCCCGTCAGCTCGGCTTCCTGCGGCGCGCCCTCACCCAGGTTTATACCAATCTTGGCATCTTGACTACCGACCCAGAAGTGATCAACCACCAGACTTGGGGCCGCTTGGAGGATAGCACGGAAGTTGCCGTGATCCAGGAGTGGCGTGATCAGAACCGGGTCTCTGGATCAGTTTCTGTCGGGCATTCCATATCCGACCTGAATCCTGGCGAGCTGCAGAACCTGGCAGTTTGGCGCAGCCAGCGAGCTGATGTGCGCATGTGGGTGGAACGACTGAAGAACTTCTACGCCATGCTGCCCAAGGGCGACCAAGCCAGCCGGGCAAGCCTGGAAGGCGTCTTGCTGCGCGTGGAGCAGTTCGCCGAAGGGCAGATGGCATGGCAATACGGGGCTGGTGCAGAGAGCATCCCGGTAGAAGATTTAGGATTACTGGGACCGGCAGACGATCCCTGGGGGCTGTTGATCGTTGAAGGCGGCGCGGAGATGGACGAATACCCCAAGGCTGCCTTATTGGCGTTGCTCTCCAGCGTGCTGTATTTCGACAGTGTCGTCCGCCGGCGAGAAAGCCTGGCCGGGGCAAAATTTCCGCCCATGCAGATCTTCTTCGAGGAAGCTAACAAAGTCCTGACTGGCGTGAGCGGCGCGGCGGCAGACCAGAACGTTTCCGCCGGGAGTGCTGAGCAGGTCAGCGAAGTCTTCCAGACCTTTTGGCGGGATGGTCGCAAGTACCAGATCTTTCTTCACCTGATTGCCCAGACGGTCAGCGCCTTGCCGGCAGGTATTTTATCTTCCTGCAACAACGGCTTTTTCTTCCAGACTAAATTTCCCCACGATCGCGATCTGATCATGGCGCACATCGGGCGCAGCGAGAAGGGCGTGGTCAACACTGAATACAAGCGTTACCTGGCGCGCATCCCGAAGCGGATGGCCATCGCCAAGCTGGGTTACAGCGAGGATGTGGCCGAGTTGGAGCCGATGCTCGTGAGTCCTTTGATGGTGCCCGGCAGTGAGCCATCCGACCAGGAGATCCTGGCGAGGCTTGGGCCTTATTAGACAAATATCCACAAGGAGGTTGCTCAAATGGAAAAACGACGTTCCCCCTGGATTGCAATCATTTTAGCCGTGATCATCGGCTTGATGGTGATCGTGCTTCTCAACGGCGTGATCCGTCCGACTTCGGTCGTGGTTGCCAAAGTAGCCATTGCCCCCGGAACCCGCCTGACGGCGGATTTGCTCGAGCTGCGCACCATCCCGGCGCAAGCCAAGCCGAGAGACGCCTTTGAGAGGATCGAAGACCTGCAGGATAAAGTGCTGGCGGTGGGTCGTGCATCTGGTGATTACATCGTCGCCTCCGCCCTGGGCGAGACCGCCCAGGCTGGCATCCCGGCGAACCTGCCAGCCGATCACCTGGCTGTGGCGGTAAAGGTGGATCTGGCTACCGGGATCGCTGGACTGCTGCGGGAAGGTCAGACGGTCACCCTGATTGGAATGCTATCCCCGGATGTACTGCAGAGCGTCGTATCTGCCCCGATACCGATTAACTCATCTTTCCTGGTGCAGCCAACTTCAGAAGCCAACGTTGCCGGGTTGCCTACGCCAACCCCCACGCCTACCCCAACCCCTGCCCCGCCAATGGCTCCGCTGGCGCGCATTGCCATCAGCGGTCTGAGGGTGCTGATGGTGCCGCAATCGTTCCGCTATGAGGAGTTGCCTGGCGGTTCCACCCAGGAGCAGCTATTCGCCAGCGCCCGCACCGTATCAGCCGCTCAGGAAGGCAATGTGATCGTCCTGGATGTCCCCGCTACCCCAATCGAGATCGTTCCTGGTCTGCCGGTCAACCCCACCACGCTGATCGTTGCCTTGAGCAAGTACGGCAGCCTGTACCTGACCCTGGAGTCAGCCGAAGGTTTTCAGGCGCCCGACATCCTGACCCTCAACCTGGCAGACCTGTACGATGCCATGAATGAAGATCGTGGAGGCAAGTGAGGCCATGGACAAAATGCCGATTGCCGAGCAGAAGGTGACCGTGATGCTGGCTGGACCTGGGCATGAGACGGTCTTCTACCAGATGCAGCCGCCTTTTCTCTCTGACACACGTTTCGTGATCAGCACACATGCCACGCAGTGGAGCAACTTCGAACAAAGCCTGAGCCAGATGCGCCCCGACCTGGTTGTGGTGCAGGTAGAAGTTGCGCCCGGTCCCGATGCGCTGATCCAGGTGCTGGCGGAAATCCAGGTATGGCGCGGCGTCGCAATTCTGATCTTGCCGCCTGCGATCCGGGAGTTGCGATCGCAGTTCGAGAATGCTGCCATCGTGCGCGGGGTTTATATTGCTCCTGTGAATTGGGGCGAGATCGCCCAGGCCGGCTATGCTGCCGTCATTACCGAGCGCGCCAAGGCAGCCGCTACCGCGCCGATGCAGCAGGCCTATCTGTCGCGCTCCGCCGGAGCAATCATTGGCACGCGGGTCGTGGCGTTTGTCTCAGCCACCGGCGGCACGGGTCGTTCAACCATCGCCGAAAGCCTGGCTTACGAATTGAGCGTGCGTATGAACGTGCGTTCTTTACTGATGTCTTTTGATTTACCCCCAACCGCTGCCCCGCACTTCAAAATGCGCTACGTCCCCAGCGCCATGGAGTATTTTGCCCGCCCAGGAGATGGCTTTGGGGCGTCGATCCAATCTCGCGAGGGGATGGATGTGCTCCTGGCTCCAGAGAATTCTGTCGACTATCAGAAAGCGGCCGAGTATTCGATCTCGCACAAAACCGAAGCCGACAGTATCTACTCCCTGGTGATGGCCTCCTGGACGCGTAATTACGCCGCCGTACTGCTGGACCTCCCGGCAGGCGAACAACCCTGGAGCATGCAGGGGATTGCAGCCGCCAACACCGCCGTAATTGTTACCCGCTGCACTTTAGCGGATATGGTCGCTGCCCGCCACACACTGATCTTGCTCCTCGAGCGCTTGATCAGCGAACACCGCATCCCACGCGAATCAATCTGCCTGGTGCTCAACCAGGTAGCGGAAAACTCGATGATCTCAGTACGAGGTTTTTATGATGAGTTGGTGAATGGTTACGGCTGGGCGCCTCCGGTAGTATCTGTGATTCCCTACACCCCGGCGATCATCCACGCGCAGGACCAGCAAGTGCCGGCTGTTACGCGAGTCGAGGAATTAGCTAAAGGCATCCATAACCTGGCAGATTTTCTTTTCCCCGGCGCAGTCACATCGATCCTGGACAACCGCAATGGGCGTGGTCATAAAAGCAAGCTGCGCATACCTCGTTTCCGGTTCACATAATCCACTGAGGAGTAGCTGGCATGTTCAACGATGGAAACGGCAATGGCAAGGGATTGGCAGGTCTGTATGACCTCAGCCAGAGCGTCAGTCGCCCGGTCGATGAAGCCTTGAGAGAAGTGGTTGCTAACGAAGTGATCGACCAAATCAACCGAGAGTTCCCAGTGGAAACCTTGCGATCGCCCTCCGACGCTGACCGGCAGCGTATTCAAGAACGCATCAATGCCCTGGTGGGAGTGGCTTTCCGGCGCAACAACACTTATTCCGGCTACCAGACCGACAGCGCCATGGCGGCTGAATTGGGCCGGCGCCTGATGGGTCTGGGTTTTCTGGATCTGCTGTTGCCGCCAGCCCGAACCGACCTGTCAGAAATCTGCATCTACTCCAGCGGTCTTGTGCAGGTGATGAAGAAGAACTCCGTTCGCTGGGAGACGCTGACCGAGTTGAAACCTGATCCCGGCGAGATCAACCGGGTTCTGGATCGCATCCTGGGTCCGCAAAACAAGAGCCTGAACGAAGCCAATCCCACGGTCAATGCCAAGCTACCTGGCACATCGCACAATCCCGGCGGCGGGCGAGTCAAGGCACTGCATCCGGTCATCGCCCCGCCTGGGCGCAATCCGAGCATCAATATCCGTCTGTTTGAGCAAAAGCCGGTTTTACCAGAGTGGATTCTGGACCGCCAGATGATGAGCGCAGAAATGATGGATCTGCTGCAAGCAGCGATCGAACAGGGCTACCGCATCCTGATCACTGGCGGGACTCGCACCGGCAAGACCACCCTCCTCTCAGCGCTGTGCAATTTTCTGCCCTCGGCCTGGCGCATTGTCAAGATCGAAGACCCGGAGGAGATCTGGATCGACCGGCCCACGGTGCAGACCATCGAAGCCCGCCCGGCTGCGCTCGGCACCGAGATCGAACCCTACACGCTGGCCAACGGTGTGGATGACGCCCTGCGCATGTCGCCCGACTACCTCATCCTGGGGGAGGTGCGGGATGGGCATGCCGGGCTGAGCTTGTTCCGGGCGATGATGACCGGGCACTCCGGCGCCTGCACCTTCCACGCTGACAACCCGCGCGAAGCTGTACGCCGGCTGACCACTGTATTGGGAGCGGACGCTGGCGTTAGCCCTTCGGACGCCTTGCAGTTGATCGCCGAGGCGATTGACCTGCTGGTGCAGATCGGCATTCGAGATGAGGTGCGCCGGGCGACGGTGATCGCCAACGTCGCCAAGGAACTCGTAAATGGCGATATCCGCTTCGAGCCAATTTTTCGCCTGGACGACCAATTGCCAGATAGCCAACCGCATTGGACAAAAGTCGGCGATCTTCGCCCTCGTATCCTGGCCGAGACCAGTCTGTAGGAGGTGAATTTACGATGATAACCCTGGTAGGTATTCTGGTAGGACTTTTGGTTTATGTACTCTTTGCGCCGCGTCGTGTCCGGCGCGGCGAGGCTAGCCAGCGCATTGCTGAGCTGTATTCACTCGAAACGGCGCGTTCTTTGAGTGAGCTGAAGCCCGGGTCGTTGGACTATAAATTGCTCGCAGCTGGGGTGCGCATGCAGCCAGTCACTTTCCGGTTGCTGACGCTCGCGATTGGGGTTGCTGCTGGGGTGATTACCTGGCCTTTTCTGCCTGGTTTGCCTGCTGTGATCATCGGCATCGTCGCAGGGTATCTACCTTACGCCTGGCTGGATGATCGGGTCAAAAGCCGTGGCAGGGAAATCGACCGCTTGCTGCCGGTTGCTGTAGGTCGGATCACGGCTGGTCTGCTGGCGGGGAGTTCTGTGCCTGAGGTTCTGCAGAAGACTGGCGAGTCATTGGAAGTCGAAGGTCCCAACCCGTTGACTGCGGAGCTCATGCTGACCGCCGCAGAGTTGCGCAGCAAAGAGCGCCAGCAAGCCTTGCGCGGTCTGGCTGCTCGCTCGCCTTCTACCTCGCTCTCTAACCTGGCTTACCTGCTGGACGGTTACAGCGAAGCCGGTGGCAGTAAGTATGCTGAAGTCTTGCAACAGATCTCTCAACGCATCCAGCAAATCCTGGTAGCGCGCAACCGGGCCGTCGCCAAGGCCGGCGATGCATTGCTCTCTGCCCGGATCATTCCGGTTGTTCTGCTGATCGTCTTCCTGTTTCTCACCCGCGATCCGCTGATCCAGGAATCGCTCCTCTCCCTGCCCGTTCAGGCGGTGATTTCGGCCGGAATTGGGATGATGGTGTTGGGTTATCTGCTGATTCGTTCCATTGTATCGGAGGCCGTATGACGATTATTTACCTGCTTGGACTTGCGACCACATCCTTGCTGATCGTCTTATGGGTCGAGTTTGTGCCCAGCCTTCCCTCGGGTCGCGCGGCGCGCTACCTTCGCGAAAGCGATCAGCCGGCAGATCCCGAGCTACCCGGCTGGCGGAGATGGCTGGCCTGGCTGGATCGCCCCACGGCGCGCTGGGCTCCCGGTTCGATTCTCAGGCGGACCAAAGCCGACTTATATTTTGCCCAGCTTGCCGGTAAGTGGCAGGGCTGGGACGAAGTTCAGTTTACCTCCCTCAGGGTTGCCCTGGCTTTGGGAGCGCTCGTGTTTGGGTTGCTGATCTATGACGACCTGATTCCGAGTGTAATCGCTGCCTTGTTGGGTTGGCAGGTGCCTGTGGTTCTGTTGGGAGGCGGCGCTCGCAGGGTGCGCCGGCGTTTCCAGGCGCAACTACCGGAATTCATCCAGCTCGTGGCAGCCCAGATGGCTGCCGGCGTCTCTTTGGAAGAGGCTCTGCGGCGTACCGCCCAGATGGACAGCCTGGCTGCGCAGTGGATGCGCCATGTGCTGCAGATGTCCCAGGGACGCGTCATCTTCACCCAGTTGCAAAAGGAAGCCCAGGCTTCAAATATGCCGGATTTGATCGGGTTGGCGGTGCAGTTGGAATTCGTCCGCCTGGGCACCGCCCAGCAGGAACTGATGGCGCAAATGGCCAACCGCATCGCTGCGGAATACACCGGCGGAGCAGAACAGCGCGCCGAGCGTGTCGGTGCGGAGCTGGTCATTCCCATGGTGATTTTCTACTTCCTGCCCTTCATTGCCGTCATCCTGGCTTTGATCGGCTGGCCCATTCTGGCGACGTTGTAAAGGATTGTGAGGGTATGACAATGACAGTTACAGAATATTTCGTGGCGCGTGCCATAGCAATTGCCGGTTCCACCTTTGCATTGGGTTTTACCTTTGGGTGGTTTCTAGCCATCCTGCACTTCGGTGGCTCATCCAGCTCATCAAACCAGCGAGATCATGACGAGGGTTGAGCAAATGAAGGACCGCCTGGGGCTGGCTTTCTTCACCTTTGCGGCGGTTGTTTCGGCTCTGGCTGCCTGGGAACAGCCGACCATTCTGGCCTGGCTGGCGGCTTTGCATAACGCAATCCTGGCTGCACTCTACGCCCGACGTAAACCGGCGAAGAGTTACGATCAGCGTGGCTTGTTGTTGGGGATACTGGCGGCTGTGCTGCCGATGGCCGCTCCCTATCCGGCCAAGATGCCTGTGCCGGTCTTAATAATCGGTCTGCTTGGGTACGGATTGGTGCTTTGGTCTCTGCTCACCTTGAGGCGCAGCTTTGGCATCGCACCTGCCGACCGCGGACTGGTCACTCGTGGGCCGTATGGCTTTATCCGTCATCCCATGTACTTGGGAGAGCTAATCTTGCGGGCTGCCCTGGTCGTCACTTCGCCTCAACCGCTGCTTGCCGCAGCCTTATTGGTTGTGCTGGTGATTATCCAGGTGATCCGCGCCCTTCGGGAAGAGCGCATCATCAATGCCTATAACACTTATGCCAGCCGGGTGAGCTACCGACTGATCCCGGGAGTTTGGTAATGGAGCTGCGACTGCTGCCCCTGATCAGCTACTTCATAGCCGCGGCGTACTTAGCCGCCTGGCTATTCCACCAGTCGTGGGCGCTTGTGGCGCAACTACGCGCCTGGATATTCCACCGTAAGGCGGCCGGCAGAGTCCTGTCGTTGAGCGCGCTGCGGGAAACCAACGATCGGTTGGGAATATTGCTTAAGATCCTTGCTGCAGCCATTGGTTTTTTCTTCGCAAATTGGGCGGCGAACTGGATATCCAGGGAGTGGCTTATCCTGGTATTGGTGGCTGCTGTGGTTTTGAGTGAGGAATTCCGACCTTCGAGGAATGCAATAAATCTGCTGGCGGTTACAGTTTTGATGGACCGAATCCACGTTTATACCGAATCAGGTCATGATCTATTCGAGGTGCTATCAAGGGCTGTTCAGGATCTGCCTGAGGGAGAAGTGCAACAGGAGCTGCGGGAAGCCTTACACAGGCGGCGCAGTGGTCTTGCTGCCCAGGAATGCCTTGCGTTGTTGCGCGGGATCGATCCCTACCTGGATGAGTTTGTGCTCACATTGAAACATATCAACTTGCAAACAGGGCCCGCTCTGGTTCAGGTGGCTGATCGGCTGCATCAGCGGGCGGGTCGAGGGTGGGATCGCGCCAGCCGGTTTATGCTGACGAAGGAGCATGTCTGGCCTTATCTGCGCATTCTCAGAGCAGCCATCGTAGCCGCTATCATCGTCTTAGCCTATAACGGCGTCTCCTTGCATTTTAATGCCTGGCCAAGCCACATTACGGCTTTGTGGCTCGGATTGGGATTGATCGCTGCCGGCTTGTTACTCTATTTCATCCTCACCAGCAGTTGGCCGAAACGGGTACTGGCAGTGTTTCTGCTGTTGCTTGTCTCATTCCCCGTTATGAACAGGATCGGTATCCAGAGCCCGTGGTGGCTCCAGCTAAAAACGGTTACCCATGTCTCGGAAAATCTCACGGATTTACGATCTAGTGCCGGTTCACCAGCGTCTCAAGAACAGGCCCAATATGAGTCCCTGAGTTTACCGGTCTCGGTTCGTCTGTCGGAAGGTGATCTGGACCCCGCATCTCTCCCTTCCCTTACACCATCCTTTCCCATTACAAATAATTTCACAACAACCATTTCAGTTCCATCAAGATTCGCAGATGTAGTGCTCGAGGAGTTATGTTGCCAACGCCTTTATCAGCCCAGGTGATCGTATGGGCGCTTCTGCTGGCCTGGCTGGCGATATGCGTGATTTTCGACCTGCGCTCTCGGCAGGTGCCAGCCTTCCTGACCGTCGTGCCTCTGATCCTGGCTGCCATATGGCAGTTAATCCAGGGCGGCTGGCAGCTTGTGGCTTTGGTGGCGCTCCTGGTCCTGATATCCGATCTGCCACAGGCAAAATGGCGCATACCGGTCGCCTGTGCTGCCACAGTCCTGGGTCTATCCATTGCTGGGTCGCCGGGCATCATGTATGCCATGTTGGTAGTTTTTGCTGTCTGGGCGCTGTGGGAGATCGTCGCAACCGGCGGGGCAGACGCCAAGATCATCATTGCTTTGGTGTTGTTCTTCGCCGACGGATTGCTGTTTATCCCAATTGTCCTGGTGGGAGGCGTGCAGGGGCTGGTTGGGTTGATTGCCAGGCGGAAAACTATCCCCTATACGGTCGCGATTGCTCTGGGAACGGTTGCCTGGTTGTGGATGATCAACTATTCATCATAACTAAACTCAAGGAAAGGAGGTGAACAAGCCATGCGTTTCTTACGGGATCGAGAAGCCATTGAAACTTCAGAAGTGGCGGTGATTATCGCCGTGGTCGTGCTGGTCGCTTATGGAGCTTACCAGCTCCTGGGCGCCCGCATCGCCCAGGTCGTCCAGGATATCGCCGGACGGATATGAACAACCTGCTGGCAAGGGTGGGGTTATGGCTCTGCCCTTGCCAGCGCCTTACTCGATTATCAGGAGGTCGAAAGTGCGATTTCTATTCTCTAAACGTGCGATTGAGACATTGGAGGCTGCCATCACCTTTCCGATCGCCATCCTGGTCATGCTGGCAACGGTCAACCTGGGCATGGTCGTCTACGGTCAGCAGGCTGTGCAGGCTGCCGCCCGGCATGGGGCACGCATGGGGAGTGTGGCGCAGCAGTGCGGCGCCTGCTATGCCGCCAGCGCGGCCAGCAGTGCTATTGATGGCGATCCGATTGTCAAAGAACCCAGCGTCGCCATCCTTTCTCCGGGTGGTGTGGCTGGCAGCATCCTGAGCGTGCGAGTTTCGGGTACGATCCCCAGCTTTCTGGGCAGCCTGGTTCCTGGCTTGCCGGGGAGCTTTCCGGTTTCTGCGGAGGCGACATTCAGGCAGGAGGGATGGTGATGAAGCTCAAGCTATTGCAAGATACGCACGCTTACTCGCTGACCTTCTGGACAGTCTTCTTTGGCTTTATCCTGATCCCGATCATGGCTTTAGGGATCGAACTGGGGCGCTATTTCTACGCCAGGGCGGAGATCGCCAAGGCAGCCGATGCCGCCGCCCTGGCTGCCGCTGCCGAGATCAGCCAGCGTGTGTTCGAAGAGACCGGCGATTTACAACCCACCAGCCGTACCTGGGCGAACGCTCAAGCATTTGCCAGCATGAACAATGGCTACCTGGCGAAGTATGGGGTGAATGCGGTGGTGACGGGGATTACAGTGGATTCGGGAGATGATACAGTGCTGGTGCAGGTGTCGGCGAATTTGGAGAGGTTGTTTCCGAGTGTTGTGCCAGATGTGGTTGTCACAGAGAATGGTTTTGCTAAGATTCGAGCGTTTACCCGTTGAGAAGACGGTTGTCTACTGCTACAATTCGAGCTTGTCCACGGAAATCATCAACATCTCCGAAGAAAACTACCTGCCCCTGGCGCAGAATAATCACCTGGTCCGCCAACCGTTCGACGTCGGCAGGTTCGTGGGTACTGAACAGAATCAGGCGTCCTGGTAACGGTTTTCGAGCCAGTGCAAAGACATGTTCACGCTCTTCCACATCCAACCCTCGAGTCAATTCGTCTAACAATAGCAGAGACGGCTGACCCAGGAAGGCTTGCGCGACCCCGGCAAGGCGGATCTGTCCGCCGGACAGACTGGAAAAGGGCAAATTGGCGACCGGCTTCAGATCTAAGGCGGAGAGAAGTTGATCAACTTGGCCGGCGTCAGGGGTGCTTTTCAGAGTTCTTAGATATTCCAGCAGTTGGCGTGGCGTCAAATGGGATGGCAAGTCCAGATCCTGATGAAGGTATCCGAGCTGGCTCCGCAGCAGCGCCAGATTCTTTGAATAAGGAAGCCCGTTAAACCAAAGCTGGCCACGATCCGGCCGGGTCAGGGAAGCCAGGCAGCGCAGAAGGGTGGTTTTCCCTGATCCGTTCGGCCCCAGCAGGGCGACTGTACCGGGCTTGAGATTCAGGGTCACGTTCCGCAACGCTGCCTGGGAGCCGTAGGATTTCGATAGCTCCTGGATTTTCAGCTCCACGATCGCCTCTCGCTGGTGACGGTTCGCCCGGCCTGGACCAGCAGTCCCAAGCCAACCAGGCTGGTCAAAATTGAGCCGATCAGAACCAGGTTAGAATGGCTGATCCCAAGCAGGAGCCAGGCGGTTGGCGTGATTCCCCCCGCCGCGTGTAACAGCACCTCTCGCCAGCCCAGCAGCACCAGCCCGCCCCACAGGCCCAGCGGGAGGATGGCCCCCACCAACGAGTTCCAACGGATCGTGGTGTAGAGCGCCAGGCCGGACAGCACCAGCATGGGACCCAGCCAGGCTAACGCCAGCCGCCAGAGTACCACCTGCGCCCCTTCTAACCAGATCAGCAGGAGCAGTAGCAGGGCGACCAGCAGGTTGAAGGTCAGCGTCAGCGCCAGGCGGATGTAGAGCAGCTCGGCGGCGTCTGTGGCGGTCAGGCGTTCCAGTTCTCCCAAGGTTCGCGTTTCGGGCCGGAAGGCGTAAGCCACGCTGGCAGCCGCCAGGAGCGGCGCGAGCAGCACGAAGGCCAGCGGCAGTAACTCTTGCCCGTCCACAATGGTCAGGAACAGCCCAAGCAGCAGGGTTAACACGCCGGCCAGCCAAAAAGAACTTTCGAATAGGACGATCTGGCTCCCGGCCAGGCGCAGCCAGTGGCTCACTAAACTCGGCTTACATGGGGCAGCAGCGCTCAGATACGGCTCCAGCACAGCCAGCAGGTGAGCTTGTTCGGTCAGGCTGGGCTCGGGGGCAGGATCGCTTTGCAGAAAGCGAGCTAGAGAGGTCAGATCGCCCAGCGCTTGGCGCTGCGCTTCGTCCAACCCATCGGTTAGCCGGTCACCATTATCTTTCATATCAGCTTACCTCCTCCCGTTCCAAGATCTGCCGGGCGCGCCGCAATCCGTGGAACAGGCGGCTTTTGACCGTACCGAGCGGCACGCCCGTAATCTCGGCGATCTCCTCCAGGGGCAGCTCGTGATAGAAGCGCAGTACCAGGACTTCGCGCTGGCTGGCAGGCAGGCGCTGCAATAACAATATCACTCGCCGGGAATCGGAGGCTTGCAAAACTAGGCTTTCCACGTCTTGGGGATCAACCGTTACTTCGTCATCCAAATCGCTATCTAACCGGGCATCGACTTCTTTGCGAAAGGAAGCCGAACGAAAGCGATCGCGGGCTAGATTACAGGCGATGGTGAAGACCCACGGGCGAAAGCGATCGGGAGCCGCGCGGCGGTAGGTCAGCAAGCGGACGAACGTCTCCTGCACCAAGTCTTCGGCAGTCTGCGCCTGGCCAGTCATGCGGAACAAGAATTTCAAGAGCGGGCTATGATAGCGCTCGACCAGCGCTGCCAGGGCCTGGCGGTCTCCGGAACGGACGCGCGAGAAAAGCGCCTCATCCTGCTCCAAGCGCGGGTCTCCTCAGACGCCATCCGCCGCGGCGAGCGTACACCCAGGCGTTGGTCAGCAAAAAGACCACGCCAACGCCGGCCAGCAATGCCTGGTTGAGCTCCGGTAAAAGCCCGGCGCGCGGCCAGACGGGGTGGAACAGGAACAGTGCACCGCTAACCTGGCCGCGTGTTTGCAGCTCGAGGAACCACCAGCCCATTGCTGCGCCTGCTGCCGCCCAGTAGGAACGGGAGAGGCCGCCGACCAGAAGGGACAGCCCACACAGGAACAACGCCGGGGGCAAGGCAGGCAGCATCGCCGGGAGCAGACCGATGTCGAATGCCCCCCAGACCCACCCAAACCCTGCTAAGCCCAGCCCAACCGCCAGCAGCAGGAAGGTCAGGGCGGCGCCTGTGCGCAGCAGCGGCAGCTTCAGGCGTGGTTCGGGGTACGAGTGGCGCAATTCGTCGAAGCTCGCCTCGCTTTCGATACCCATCAGGTGGGCAGCCGACAGGCCAGCCTCGAGGGGCAAGAGGACGACGAACGTGTTGAGCAGAGTCCCGAGAGCCAGTTCGTCGTTGCCGGCCCAAAGCAGACGCGCGAGCACGGCGTAGGCTGGCAGGCCGAGAGCGGGCAATAGGCTGGCCCATCCGGCGACCAGGCGGGCTTCGTAGAGCAGCGCGGGTTTGGCTCTCATCTCCCGCTCCCCGCGGCGCGGATCCATTCTGGCAGGGATTCGTAGGGCAGAGAGCGCAGCTCATCCGGGCGCTGGTAAACCTGGTCCAGCACGGCTGCCACTCCTCCTGCCCCACCCTGGCGGTAGACATCCACCAGAGCCAGCAAGGCAGGGTCTGGCTCCCACCGGGATCTAGTGGCTTCGTCATGCACCCATGCCAGCATCTTCCCCGGGTCACCGTCCTCCTTGATGTACACGTCCAGGAACTGGACCACCACACCGAAGGCCTGGTTCAGGCCGGTGACCGGCCCGCTGTACTGGGGATCCAGGCTGCCGCCGCTCAATCGCCACAGGTCGGCGGCCAAAGCGCGCAAGATGAACAGACGGGAAAAGTTTTCGCTGGTACCCATGTTAACTAGCGCGTAGCGTTGGGTAACAACCAGCGGGTACCCAGCAACAGGGGGCGTGTTCTCAGGCAGCCCGCTTTCCTCGCCGAGCACCATCAGGATGAGCCCCTGCACGTTGGCTTGCGGAAAGAATGGGATGACAGCATTTAGCGGGTCAGCGAAGACTTTGGCATACTGGCGCGCCTGGGCAAGATCGGCTTTCGAAGTGATCAGGGTGACCTCTCCGAACCGCTCGACCACCAGCCGCGGCGAGCCGATCAGGAAGACCCATTCGGCTGTGTTCGCCTCGAAGACGTTCTCTCCTGCGGCAGGCAGGTTTGCAGCGAACGGCAGGTTGCTGCCGGTTACGACTAGGCGGATGTGAGCCGGGTCGTGTAGACCGGGCGTCTCGGCCGGGCCGACGGGGATCGGGTACCAGATAGCCTGAGGTGTGAGCCGCAGCCCGCGCGGATCGATGAAATCGCTTGCCTCAACCACCCCATCCGAGATGCTCTCCACCCACAGCACACCCGAGTAGTGCAGGATCAGCGGCAGGCTGACGCCAGGGGCGAGGGGTTCTACAAGACGGATTTGCACCCGCCCGCCGTCCTGTTCGAACGGCAAATTGGACTCTTCTAGCACCAAAGATGGGTTTAGCTGAAAAGACAGCCTATCGAGCGGGACAGATCCAGTGTTTTGGACCGTCAGCCGGGCGGTGAAATGCGGCAGCCGCGGATCGCTCAAGTCCAGCGCCAGGTCATAGTCGCTCACGGTGAAGGGGGCGGACTCGTCCCGGAGGAACTCAGCTGGGGGCTGTTTCGTCGCGGCCTGCACCCCGGCAATGTAGCGTACCCCGCCCAACGCGGCCAGGATCAGGGCAAAGGCCAACAGCACCCCGCTGAAAACGAAGGGCCGGTGGAAGCGGCGCACCTGAAAACCCAACATCAGTGCGGCCAAGCAGGCCAATAGCAAACCGGCGTAGAACAGGTTGAACCAGAAGGGCTGCTGGCCATACACCAGCCGACCCCATAGCTCGGCGTAAAAACTTACCCCCTGGCGCATAAAATTGAGCAGGCTGGCGGGTGGAAAGACGCCGGTCAGCATGGTAGGGCCGAGCAGAAAGCCCATCCAGCCGGCCGCCAGCAGCGGGTAAGCCCAACGCCCCGGTCTAAGCCAGGTCATGAGTGCCCAGGCGAAAGTAGTAGTGAAGGCGACCGTCAGAGCGGCCTCGCCCAGGAAGAGCGGCAGCCCGTCCAACAGCGAAGCCAGCGGCCCCTGGAGAGTGGCGACGGCGAGCGGTTCGACCAGGAAGAACAGCAACGCCAGAATGCCGGCTAGCCAGCGCCCGGTGGTCACTTCGAAGCCAGTGGGGAATGAGTGGTCCAATTCGTGGAACTTCACTCGGCGGGAACGCGAGGCGCTAATCCCGGCCAGGAAGAGGCCCGCCAGCGAGATCATACCAATCGCGATCCGGCCCAGCGTGGTCTCCAAGAGTGCCTGGGCCGAACGGTAATCGCGCCCGACGAACATCCACACCAGCAAGGTGATCCACAGCAGGTGCAGCAGCGGATAAATCCAGTTGAGCGCCAGGAGGCGCAGCTCGGTCCGGAGAGCGACTCGAAAACGGTCGAACGCCGGGCTAAGCATGCTGGGCCTCCTTCCGATCTGCATCCACTTTCATCACGTAGACGTAGCCGTCCTCCAGACCAGGCTCTACAGGCTGCGCCCCAGCTAGCGGCGGGTGGTCAGACAGCAAGCGGGCTTGCATACGACCGTTCAACGCCCGCGTCGACAGCACCGGGTAGCGCTCTTCCAGCTCCGGCCAGCGCCCTGCCGGCACTTCCACCTGCCAGACAACCCCGCGTGCCCGGTCTCTCAATGCTTCCGGGCTGCCGCTGAAGACCAGCCTGCCGCGATTCAATACCGCCAGACCCATGCAGCTCGCTTCGACGTCAGCGACGATGTGCGTGGAAATCAGCACAGTGCGTTCACCTGCCAGGCGCGCCAGTAGATTGCGAAAACGGATGCGCTCCTCCGGGTCCAACCCGGCGGTCGGTTCGTCGACCACGATCAGCTCGGGGTCTCCCAGCAAGGCCTGTGCGATCCCTAACCGCTGGCGCATACCGCCCGAGAACATGCCTACCTTACGGCGGGCTTCTTTGAGAAGGTTAACTTCTGCAAGCGCAGCTTGGACCTGCTCCTTGCGTTGGCGGGCGGGAATGTTCTTCATCGCGCCGATGTAGTCCAACATTTCGAAAGCCGTTAGGCTGCGGTAGAAGCCAAAATCCTGGGGAAGGTATCCTAAACACCGGCGCACTTCCCCGGGATCCTTCATCACATCGAACTCCCCAACCCGCGCCTGCCCGGAGGTTGGCTCCAGTAGGGTTGTGAGAATGCGCAGAAGCGTCGTTTTCCCGGCGCCATTGGGTCCAAGCAGGCCAAATATGCCGCCAGAGATGCAAAGGGAAATATCCTCAAGCGCCCGGATCTTGCCGTAGTACTTTGTCAATTGTGTAATTGTAATTTTCACGTTCTACTCCAAAAACCCTTTTTAGCCGTCCTCTTTAAATGACGAATTACAGCGAAGGAAGGTTTAAATGGCTCTTAATAATAAAATTCCGCATTATGGCAAATCCGTTCTAATGCAGTCCCTTTTCTCTGATACACCGCGATACAACGGGAAGTATAATGCCGACGAAGGGAATCCCATCCTTTTTATCTTTTCTCCCTTACATTTTTCATGCTCGAAGATATGATTTACCAAAGCCCTTGAATTTGATTCCAGAAGATGCGCAAAGACGAGACCAAAACCGCCGACGCCGCATTGGCCGCTGATGAGACAGGCCAGAGAATAGCAACTAACCAGTCGCACCTGGGCCAACGTCCAGGCTTTTGCCAGTATGAATAACGGTTACCTCAGCCAGTATGGATTGAATTCGGTGGTTACGGGAGTTTCAGTGGATGCCGGGGATGATATGGTATTGGTGCAGGTATCGGCGAATCTGGTAAAGCTATTTCCAAGCGTAGCGCCGGATGTGGTTGTTACCGTAAACGGATTTGCTAAAATAAGAACATTTACCAGATAGGTGATCAGGATAAAATCTCATGATGAAACTTTAGTAAATACTCTTGACAATATATGTAAACTAATGCTATAATCTCAGCAATCGAATAGTTCAGTTGCTCACACGTTGGCCGGGACTCTCCTGCTGGAGATGCGTCCCGGCCTTTTTGTTTAACCCTGTGAAGGAGGCTACCATGATCAACGAAGTCGTTCTCGAAGGCATTGTTGTCAAGACCTGGAAGTATGCTGAAGACCTGCTCTTCCGCATCGCCTGTTACCGCGACCCGGACCTGCCCTCCAAGTCGCTCAACGAAGCCCAGGATGCTGCCGATTTCGTCACCATCCGTGTCCTGAAGGGCAACCTGGGCGCGCCGGTGGTGGTCGAGAAGGGCTACCATGTACGAGTGCACGGTTTCCTGCAGAGCCGGGATTACGAAGAGAGCCTGGCTGACTTCCTGAAGGATGCCCGCGGCGCAGAATTGCCGGTTCCCGAAAACCTGGATCCGAACGAGCTGCGCGCTCCACGCGGCACTACCGAAGTGATCGCCCGGCGTATCATGAGCCAGCGTAATGGATCGAAAAAGTGATCATTTGACTGAGTAGCCGTTCTCTACTGGCGTCGATTAGCAATCATCCGATTCATTTTCCAGGGGGATATCTCAGAACAACCGAATAGTTCAGTGACTTATACGTAGGCCGGTGTGCTTCCCCCAGGAGGGTTGTGCGCCGGCCTTGCTGCTTTAACCAGCAGCCTGCACCTTTACAAACAGCCTCTTTGCGTGAACGTTCTGCCCTGGCAGGCGGTGGCCGCTGCCCCTTAGTCCGGGGGCGGGTCGTGAGAAGCGCTGGGGAAACTACGTTTCCTGGAAGTCGTCCGCAAAGGCCAGGCTCATAAGATGCCAAATACCGATTGTATTGGCTGCCCGGTTGGTTTTAGGCCGGCCGGGCAGCCGCTCACAGACTCAGAGCAGCAAACTTCGGCAGCTGCACGCGCTCAGTTGCGATCGGCGGTCGAGGTTTGCTGCCCTGACGTGCCCTGAAATGATGAACTCAGGGAAGCAATCGTCGGTTGGGTAGCCGGTTATGGCTTTCCTAATCAACGCTGGAAACCAATCCCCATACGTTTGTCTTTTGACATGAAAGGAGCAAAATGCGCACACGATGAATACCGCACCCCCAATCCTGGAGAACCAACTCCAACACGAACGCACGGCCCGGGCGCAGGCTGCCCTGCAGCGCGGCGAGATGCAGGTGATGGTCTTGACTGACTGCACCTGGATGGTTGCCAGCAAGAACAGCCGATATACCGTCTCGCTGGACGGCAATGACTGGGCCTGCACCTGCCCGGATTTCACGGGACGCTGCCAGCGCTTTGGCTTGCGCTGCAAGCACGTTGAGGCAGTCCGTCTCACCGAGACGGCAAAGATCGCTGAGTCCGGGCTGGTAAGCCAATACACGTATCCACAGTTTTCAACCACTCACACGGAGGAACCTATGACCGAATCCATGCAAACACACGATCC
This sequence comes from Levilinea sp., assembly GCA_029975215.1. Classification (GTDB taxonomy): domain Bacteria; phylum Chloroflexota; class Anaerolineae; order Anaerolineales; family Anaerolineaceae; genus Levilinea. Next base: position 236,382 of record JARKPO010000005.1, on the reverse strand, counting down.
ACCCACGCTCGACCCGTCCGGCGAACAGATCCTGTGGCGACTGCGACAGCCGCTGGATATGAACCGCGTCAAGCGCCGCCAGGCTCCCGGGCAAGGGACGGTTCCATACCTGGAAGGCTACGACGTCATCGATACCGCCAACGACCTGTTCCTGTTCCGTTGGTCGTTCGACCTGCTCAGCGAGCCGCACATCATGCGCTGGGACAAGGTGATCACTTTTTACGATCAGCGCGTAAAGCAGAAGGTGCCGGTGCTGGGCGAAGACGGCAAGCCAACCACGGAGATTGCCGGCGTGGCCTACGTCACCGGCCGGATCACGGTCGAGCTGGACGGCAAGCCTTACAACCATGCCGACGTCGGGCGCTGCATCTTCAATGGCGACACACCCGAAGCCCTCGATATGGCCATCGCCGGCGCGGTCACCGACTGCCTGAAGCGCTGCTTCCGCCAGCTCGGTGAGCAGTTTGGCAACAGCCTGTACGACAAGGAAATTGCCAGGACCGCAGGCCTGGAGAACGGCGCTTCGAACGGTCACGGATCGAACGGTAACGGGCAATCCGAAAAGTCGTCCGGGCAAACCACACCGCCTAATCCGCCTGTACCACCCAACCCACCCGCATCCCTGGCGGAGGCGCTGCAATACCGGGATGGTGTAGCGGTGGACACAAGCAACGCTGCGGAATTGGAGGCTTTCAATGCCTTCAAGTCCGCCCATCAGGAGCTGGCTCCCGCGTCGCGCGAAGTGCTGCGCGCTTGGGTCGCCAGCCGCAACGGCAAGAAGTAATCCCATATTTGAGAAACGGAGGAAAATCCCATGTCATTCCAAACGATCATCATCGCCGGTCACCTGGGCCGCGACCCGGAGATGCGCTACACCCCTGCCGGGCAGGCCGTGACCAACTTCAACCTGGCTGCCAACCGCCAGTACACCGACTCGAGCGGTCAGGTGGTGAAGGAAACCACCTGGTTCCGGGTTTCGGCCTGGGGCAAGACCGCCGAGAACTGCAACCAGTACCTGCACAAAGGCAGCCTGGTGCTGGTGGAAGGCCGGTTGGTGTGCGACCCCGAAACGGGCGGACCGCGGCTCTACACCCGCCAGGATGGCTCGCCGGCCTCGTCCTTCGAAGTGAGCGCCAGCACGGTGCGCTTCCTGTCGGGGCGTGAAGAAGAAGGCGAACCCGAACCTACCGGGAATGGCTCGGCTGCACCCCAGCATGATGACATTCCGTTCTGATCCATACGAGATTGCCCTGGGTACGCCTGGGGCAATCTCCTGAATTCCCCACACGGAGGTAACCATGATCAAGAAGCTTTACCGCGGCGAACCGGGCGGTGTAGTCAAAGTTATCCTGCCATCCGGCAAGGCGCGGCCCTTGCGACACGTGGTGTTGCATTCCCCTACCGGCTTTGGGTGGGGCTACTGCGGGTCTGGACCGGCAGACCTGGCGCTGAGCATCCTGTGCGATGTGCTGGGCGAGCGACCGTCTGAGAAGCAGATCTACCACGGGCGGTTCAAGGCTTACCCTCACCACCAGGATTTCAAGCGCGAGTTTGTTGCCCGGTGGGAATATAGCGGCAGGTTCGAGATCGACTCGGATACCATCGCCGGCTGGCTGCGCAAGCGGGGCGTGGAGGTGCAACCATGATCGATGAGTATATCTCGGATGACGGTCCCGGCTCCGACCTGTTCGATCCCTACGAGAGCGGCTGGTGGAAATCTGTTTCCAGCGGTGAATCTGCACCTGCAGAGCAGCCATGCCCGAACTGCAATGGCGAAGGGTACGTAGTTGTCCGGGTTTATCCCTGGGATGGCTGTTCGTACGACGAAGTTCCTTGCAAGCTCTGCAATCCCAGGAAGGATCGCTCGGAGCTGGATGACGAGTCGCTAGAGGAGATGGATATCCCCTTCTAGTCAATTCTCACCGTTGGCATATCAATTCCCACACGTTCTGGAGGTAAATAGCATGCAAGATACCCTGACCCAGAAGCCGGGGATCGATCTGGCAGGCAGGCCCACCCGCATCCGCGTGATTGGGTACACCTACCTGGTCGATTTCGGACCATCAACCCAACCCCGTTTTCACACCGTCAACAAGCTACGCAGCTGCACGTGTCCATTGAAGGAGACCTGCCCGGCCATCGAAGCTGTAGCAGAGTACCTGCGCAACGGCGGGCAGCGCGCTCCCGATCCCATGCCGCCCTGCCCGATCTGCGGCGCGGAGATTGTCCGTGACCGCAAGTGGGATGGCAAGTACACCAAAGAGCTCGGCTGGCGCTGTACAGCAGGAGGTCTTCGACACTTCCTGGAAGCCAAAGCCGAACGCATAAAAGAGGCGCTTCGCCAGCAATCGGCTTGCCAAAAGAGCGGCAAGCTTGCAGCGGTCAGCGAACACGAAAGTGCAGCTGGCCGCTGATTTTTTTAACGGAGGAAATAATGCAAGTTCACACGTTGACCCACATGGAATTCGAGCCTGCGCCAGTGCAGATCGGCGAGCCGTTCCGCTGCTGGGAGTGCGGGTCGCCAGATCAGGGCGGTATGTTCCTGATCATCGACCACTCCCCGCTGGAGGCTTATGCCGATCACGTCTACTACATGCGCCTGGCCTGCGGGCACAACCCGCGCTGCGTGCGCCTGGGCGATGCCATTGCTCCGCTGCGACCGCTGGATCGTTCGATTGATGAAAACTTAGCCTGCGTTCGTGATGGGCTAGCTCATCTGGCCAAGGCGGTACCGCCCGATCAGCAGAACCAGGAGCCGATCTCCAAGATCGTCTACCTGCTGGTCGCCGGGCGTATCTCACCGCAAACTGCGATCAACCAGCTGCGCGGTTTGGTGCGCACAAACGAACCATTCCTACCCGCCCGGCTACCCGTCATCGAACAAGCCTGGCGGTAATCCCGCCATAACCAATTCACACGCCGCCCGCTCTGGAATCTTCCAGGGCGGGCGATTTCTTTACATGGAGGAAAACATGTGCCAGTTGCTTTTACTGCCGGATAAGCCCGGCAACACGAAATACACCCCCAAGCACAAGCTGCTCCCCTTGCGGGAGCGCCCGGTCGAACGGGTCAGCGCCCGCGCAGACGCCTGCACGATCGTAGAGCTGTTGGCTGCCATTCTCGGCGGTCCACAGCCCATCGAGACTGCCGATGCCCTGCTGGCGCACTTCAACGGCCGGCTTTCCGACCTGCGCCGAGCTCCGGCGCACGAGATTGCTGACATCCCCGGCATCGGGCAGCAGAACGCCGCCCGTATCAAAGCCGCTGTGGAGCTTGGGCTGCGCTTTACGCTCAACAACGAAGAGGAGCGCCCCACGATCCACAGCCCAGCGGACGCGGCTGCGATGTTGCAGCACGAAATGAGCGCGCTGGAGCAGGAGCACCTGCGGGTGATCCTGCTCGACACGCGCAACCGGGTGATCGACATCGTGGAGATCTACCACGGCAGCCTGAACTCCGCTCAGGTGCGGGTGGCTGAGCTGTTCAAGCCCGCCATCCAGCGCATGTCAGCGGCGATCATTCTGGTTCATAACCACCCATCCGGCGACCCGACGCCCAGCCCAGACGACGTGGCTGTCACTCGCGCTGTTGTCCAGGCGGGCAAGCTTCTGGATATCGACAGGCTGGATCACCTGGTCATTGGCCGTGGTCGCTTCGTTTCGCTCAAGGAACGTGGTTTGGGTTTTGACGGTCGCGTTTCCGAAACGATCCCAGGCTACCGCCTGCGGCGGTCAACCAGGTATTCCATCCAGGATGATGACGATTTTATCTACGCTTACACTCGCTCCCAGGCGCTGGAAGATGGCGTCCTGATGAATGTCTCTCAAATGGCATCGGAAGCCGGTTTTCGTTACCCCACCGCCATCACCGCCGACTTGCATGCCCGCATCACACCGAACGAGCGGGAGAAAGTGCTGGGTCAGAGCTATGAAGGCCGGCTGTGGGATGTGGTTTTCCTGGCCTCCTTCGCCGCTCGCCGATCAGGCACACAAGATCGATGCAGATTCGAGGTCAATCTGTTCGAAGCTGACGAGGCACCTCCGCACCGTACTCACCGCCGGACACTCTCCTTGTGGATGGTGGTCGGTCCTGGCGATCAGGCTTGCACTGACGGAGGAAGTGGCGAGCCGGTCATCACGATCGGTTTCCCCGAGGATTTCTAGGGAGGCAGCCATGACTGGAAAGACTAACCCAGGCCTGCCTGCCCCCTTTGAGAACACTTACTTCCGGGAACGCGCCCTCAAGGCAGCCAACCGGCAAAAGCAGGGAAACATCCTGGTTTCTGGTTCCAAACCGGACAACGGTCAGGGCTTGCCTCTGCCCTACATTCACGATGTCCCTGGACTATGCCGCGGCAGCTACCCTTACGACTATGAGTGTGAATGGGGCTGCTTCAAGTACGAGTACGAGCTGAGCGCCTACATCTTCACCCCGCACAACGGCCAGCTTCCACCCGGATGGGAGCGATATGATCTGCAAACACCCATCCAACCGGTGACCGCCGTGATTGACAGGGCGCGCCGCCTTGCGACCGTCAAGACAAAGGATCGAGAAATCGTCCTGCGAGATGTACCAGTAGGCGAAAGCCCTTACAACCTGCTCCAGCAGGTCAACGCAGCCCTGGCGCAAAGCTGCCAGCCCTTCGTGGCCTGGCGACTGGAGTGGGTCAACGGCGAGGTTGACCGGCTGTGGCCGGATGGCGTCCCGCAGATCCGCAACGAGCACGGCTCAGCCTACGTGACCGGCTACGCTCACGATGATGCCGGCAACTTGATCTACCTGGGCATGGTCGGGCATAAGACAGTGCTGGAGTCGATTCGGGCCACCATCCAGGCCAGGCAGCGCAGGAAGCTCTTCCTGCAAGGGAGGCCAGTCTACCCGCTTGCCACTCACTACTGCCAGACCTGGCAGCACTTACCGGACTACGGTGCGTACCATGCGACCCTGATCGCCGATCCTGCGCTGCCGGGTAAGTGGCATCCCGGCGAAGAGGTGGTTTATCTGCTGGTGTTTGAGGGAGAGGATGATGGCGATGCACAGGCACAGCACATGCTGGCTGTCAGGCTGGCAGAAACGTTGCCGATCCCCATCCTAGACGAATGGAATACCTCTCTCTGGGAGGTAGCACGAAAAAAAGAACTGGTAGTCAGAATGGAAACCTGCGGTGATTGCCAGGAGGGATATATTGTTCAATTATGCGAAAACGCCTGGAAGGAGGTGGTGATTGGGTTGATAAGAGCAAATAAAATCGGTATGTTTAGTAAGTAATTTGAAAAGCCATAACGGGAAGGCCGAAATTTACCCGTTATGGCTTACATCTCTCCCTAGGTCATTTTTGTAAAGTGTACAGCGAATATTCGGAATCGTTAATAATCTCGTTAAATTGCAGCACTGGCTCTAGTTCAATATTTATGTCTTAGGACCACCAAATTTCCCCTTGGTGATCACCAAAAGACCAATAGAAACAGCTGTAAAAACTAAGCCCAACACTCCCTCTCCGATTTTTCTGATTTTCCCATAATCTTCGTTTTGGTGGTATTCGCATAAATCTTTCTTACTGGTTTGTGGTATCTCTTTTCCGCACTTTTTGCAGTGTTTACTCATCCTTCTTCTCCTTCGTTGCTGACTCGGCATCAATTAGTGGTTGCGTCTCTTCAATCACCAAAGGTAGTGCTGAAATCTTCTGTTGAATTTCTGTAAAATTGTCAATTAAGCTCTTTTGGTCTGAGTTACTAAACGAATTCAATGTTAATAAGGTGTCCCTATCATCAAGCGAATTTGCGCTAACAAAATCACTGAATTGTTTCAGACTTATTCTCGCAGCATTTTGCTCACCGAGCAAGCAATACACGGTTGTTTCAACTTGCACGGTTTTGGTAATAGCCAATAAGCTATTAAAAATTTCGGCACTATGCTCATCTCCATGATTCTGTGCCTCTCTATCAATTAATTTTGAGAACCAATTCTTATCCTTCCTCTCATCGAAGAAACGCTTTTCACTCGCAAACGCTCGAAAAAGAATGCATTTGGCATCCGTAGCACTACTCAAAATACTGAGGAGTTTTTCTTCTCTCACTCTGGCATCGTTTATCTGTGCTGCCTGCTGTAACTGCTGCCAAGCACTCTCAGCCAATGCTAGTCTATCATCCTGTAGTTCGCTATGAAGATTTGCAATACCCCTTTGAACATCATGTATTTCGTTTATTATCTGAGCCAATGCAATCTGTGTTTGTAAATTAACAATCGATGGACCCAAGTCGGGTGTTAGCTTTATGTCTTTTAAACGCACCTGTGCAACAATTCCTTTGTCCCCAAAGATAGAGGGCAGTATTTCACCAGTCTTATCGGTAAGAAATTTATAGAGCCCTTCATCAATCAATCTTTGTATTTCGGGATTTATTTCTGCTACCTTCAAAGTCTTTGGAATAATTGATTTAATAGCTTCAAAGAATGCAGGCGCAACTCTGGATAGGTTTTCGGCTCTACCGAAAATAATATTTAAATTATTGTTTTGTATCGTACTTATAGGAAATACTTGGTCAAATTCAGACGCAAGTGATGAACTTTCCCATTGAATCCTCTTTAAAGGCTTTTTATTTGCAATCATCGGCAGATTTTTAGTGCTACTTCTAAAGCCGCAAAACGGGCAAACCGGGGCCTTATCTGATGCTTTTGTTCCGCATTCCGGGCAATACACTAATCCCATTTCAATTGACCTCCTTGGTGCAGTATTTACGCTGAAACCGTTATGGATTTAATTGCTCTTTCGGGTTTCCTATGTTTCTGAAGCTTTTGGGCTTGCACTCCACAAGTGCTGGATATCCCGAATTCGATGTGATTTTTAATGTGTGGGAATTCAAAGTGGGTTCGTTTTCGCGATTAATTAGGGCTCGATTTCTCTTGAAAATACAGTGACAGGTGTGTTTCATTGATTGGTATTGGAGCGAGTAAGTCTCTTTGCTGGTCTCAACTCTTTATTACTATTGTATCGTGGAAATTATAAAGTAACTGCCCGACCATTTTTGATGGGCTGAGCAGTTGCCATCAATCATTGAAGATCCATTGACAGGATTCCAGCCGACTTAAATTTTTGGAATAATTTCCGCGTAAATCCGACTTCTCATGCGCGGAATTCAAAACGTTGGCAGGTCGAGATAAGAATACTAACCTGGAGGTGAAAATTAACAACATTTTAGATTGTGACTCTCATTCACACAAGTAATCAAAACCCTTTTCCCCTGAGGGGACCTCGCGCCCCTCGGGGCGAAGTGTCCTCCTGGGGGTCATTCACACGGAGGATACATACATGAGACTTGCAGGCATTGAAAAGGGAGGGTTCTATCCCTACCCATCTCACATGGCGGAAGCTACGGCTTCCTGGTTCATCCCGCTTCCAGAAGGCACACGCGGTCGTCTCCTTGATCCGTGCGCTGGTGAAGGTGAAATAGCCAGCCTCCTGGGCAGGCTGCTCAATTTCGAGACCTGGGGCTGCGAACTGTTCCCCCACCGCGCCGAGAAGGCCGCTGCGCGGATGGACAAGTGCCACAGCGCTGCCTGGGAGAGCTGCTCACTCACCGACGAGTCGGTCACGCTTCTTTGGTTAAACCCGCCGTATGATGACGATCGACACGGCGATGAAAAGCGGCTCGAGCTGGCTTTCCTGAAATCAGCCACGCCCAAGCTGGTGCGTGGCGGTGTGCTGGCGTTCGTCATTCCCCAGCGCATCTTGCACCTGGCGGAGGTCGCCCGCTACCTGGCCAGCCAGTACGAGCGCTTCACCGTTCTGCGGTTCCTGGACGGCGAGTACGAGCGCTTCAAGCAAATTCTGCTGTTGGCGACTCGGCGCGAGAAGTACAGCGTCCCAACCAATGAAGAGATCGAAGTCATCCAGCGCCTGGCGGAGAGCGATCTGCCGACGTTAGGATTTGCTCCCGAGCCGGTCTACCCGCTGCTGCCTGCTCCGCTGAAGGGCGCGGGCGGCAGGGCGATCACATTTCGCCGGCTGGACTGGGCGCCTGATGACCTGGTGGAAGCCAGCCGTTGGGCTGGCGTGCGCAAGACCCGCGCCTGGCAGAATCTGGTTCATCCGGTCAACAGCGAGGTCGCATTTACGCCCACCATGCCGCTCAAGAAAGGTCACCTGGCGATGTTGATGGCCTCCGGCTTGATGGGAACCTTGAAACTGACGGACGATGAGGGTCACCCCATGCTGGTCAAAGGGAGAGTGATCAAGGTAGTGGATAAAACCACTCACCGCGACGATCACGACCCCGACACCCTGGTCGAGCGTTTCCGCGACCGCTACGTGACAACAATCGCTACTCTGAGCGCCGCCCACGGTCTGGAGATCATCCAGGACACGGAGCGCCTGACCGACTTCATGAAGGCGCACGGCGACAAGATCGCTGCCCATACCCTGGCAGCCTACCAGCCGCTTTACGACCTGAAGCCCACCGAAGATGAGCTGGCGATCCTCGACCGTCTGGGCAAGCAGCGCAAGCCGCTGCCCGGCCAGTCCGCACCTGGCCTGCTCCCGACCCAGAAGCACGCCGCCATCGCCGCAGCACGGGCAATCCAGATTCACCGGACGGCCAACGTGCAGGGCGAAATGGGCAGCGGCAAGAGCTCGATTGGCCTGGCTGTCATTGAACTGCTCGACGCCTACCCTGCCTTGATCTTGTGCCCGCCGCACCTGGTGCCCAAATGGATCCGCGAGGCGGAAGATGTCATCCCCGGCGTGAAGGCCCGTGAACTGCGCCGCATCGGCAAGGGAACGGATGGCGACGTCAACGACGTGCGCGCTTTCCTGGATGACTTCGAGACCGGCAAGCTGGGGCGCAAGGCCATCGCCGTCGTTGCGTCCACCGCAGCCAAGATGGGCGCTGGATGGAAACCGGTCGTCCATGCAAAGACGATCAAGCTCAACGGCAAGCCCCTGGTCGTTTATACCTGCCCGCAGTGCGGCCAGGTACAGACCGATAACCAGGGCATTCCGGTGACCGAGATCGAGTACTTCCAAAAACACCGTAGCTTTTGTTCGGCGCAGGTCAGCGGTTGGAAACTGGACGCTAAAGGCCGGCGAGTCCGGGATGAAGATGGCAATCCGGTCTGGGAGACGCGTCCCTGCGCCGCGCCGCTCTTCGAGCATTCCGAAGCCCGCCGCTGGTCCATCGCAGAGTACATCAAGGACAAGGCGCATGGGCGTTTCAAGATCCTCATAGGAGATGAGTGCCATGAGTACAAGTCGAAATCCAGTGACCGGGGCGTGGCCTTCCACCAGTTGGCCGAAGCGACAATGTACACCCTGACCCTGACCGGCACCTATTTCGGTGGACGGAGTACTTCAATCTTTTGGTTGCTGCACCGCCTTACGCCCAGCGTCCGCCAGGATTTTGCATTCCATGACGAGCTGCGCTGGGCTAACGCCTACGGACTGCTGGAAAGCGTTCGCAAGCGCAAGGTAGGCAGCGACCTGGCAGACGAGGATGGAGCCTTCACCGGCAACCGGCGCTATCGCGACCAGGCGCACGAGATCCCAGGCGTCAGCCCGGCGATCATCACTCGCCTGCTGCACAACTCGATCTTCCTCAACCTGAAAGACCTGGGGATCGAGCTGCCTCCCTACGCGGAGGAGGTGGTAGAGCTGGAGATGGAAGATGCTCAAGCCCGCCAGTATCAGGGGATGGAAAACATCCTGCGTCACATGGCGCTCCGCGATTCGCGTTATCTCTCCTTGTGGTTGCAGTGGGCGTTAGCCCGTCCGAACTCGGCCTTCCGGGATGAAATGGTGATGCTCAATCACGCCGCTGTCCCGGCCAATCAGCTTGCTGCTCTGGCGAAAGAACTGCTGGACTCCACTGGAGACAGTGAAATGCATCGACAAGCTGCCCAAGTCCTGCTGGAAGCAGCCCCTACAGCGCAATCTGCGGCTGGAAAACGTGAGAAGGAAGTGATCGTCCAGAGCCCGCTGATGCCGCTGCCGGCTGTGCTGCAGGAGCAGTTGATCGGAAGCAACCTGTTGCCCAAGGAGCGTTGGCTGGCCAGCTTTTGCCAGTCTGAGAAAGCCCAACGCAGGCGGGTGCTGGTGTATGTGCGCCAGACCGGTACCAGGGACATCCAGGATCGCATTGAAACTGTGTTGAAGGATGTTGGCTTGCGGGTGATCACCCTGTATAGCAGTGTGGATCCCCGTAAGCGCGAAGCTTGGATCGATAAGCATGCTGACGTAGATGTGTTGATTACCAATCCCCGCCTGGTGGCTACCGGCCTGGATTTGGTGAATTTCGCCTCAGTGGTGTTTGCCGAGGTCGAATACTCATTGTACGTGTTGTGGCAGGCTCTGCGCAGAGTCTGGCGTCTGGGGCAGACCAAACCTGTGAAGGCGGTCTTCTCCGTCTACCGGGGCACGATGGAAGCTCAGGCGCTGGCCCTGATGGGGCGCAAGATGCGCGCCGCCCAACTCCTGTATGGCGACAACGTCGGCGGCGCGATCGTACCCGTGGAAGATGGAGATTTTATCACCGAGCTGGCTCGCGAGGTGCTCCGAGGAGCTCAGCTAGATGATCTGCAATCGCTGTTTGCGGATGAGATGCAAATGTCCAACTCACCTATGGGCTGCCCAACCGAGACCAGCCCATTACTGGTTCCGGTTCAACCCAGGACCTGGGATGAATGGCTCAGATCGCGAGACCTTAGCGACAGGATACCAGCTTCAAGACGATCCGGTAGACGATCAAGTTCAGAAGCACCAGGTCAATTGTCTATTTGGAGTACCATGAAGGAGAAATAGTATCGAAGAACATCTTTCACAATTCCAACGCTCCGGTTTTGGCAGCCAATCTGCCAGAACCGGAGCTTCGTTTGCCTTCCATGCAAGACAACCTACGCCTTCTCGGTTTAAACTGCGCCGGTAACTTCCCATTGAGCGTCAGGATGCTTGATACGTTGGGTGCCAGGAAGTTATATAATTCTCATTCCGGAGGGGATAACCTGTAAACTGAGATCAGTGTCAAATTGAGCGCGTGGATCTTGGTGAGCACACCGAATAGAGCTGCCTGGTCAATGATTAGGCCGCTCAACGTTGTTTCACCTTTGGGTTCATTACGGATCGCCAGTCCTTCAAACCAATCCGTCCAGCGATCCGTAAGATGCCCCTCGACCCGTATCTCATAAAGGCTGGGTTTGTCCATTGTCAGGACCTTGCAACAATTCCGGCGCCAACAAGACCAGGTTGCCGGTGACCGTACCGCTTTCCAGCAGTTCATTCGCCTGGGCTGCTTCCAGGATGGAGTACTTCTTCTCAATGACCGGTTTGATTTTGCCTTCTTCCAGCAGCTTGAAAAGCGTAGCCCAGTCTTCCAGGAACGGCTGTTTGTCGCCCAAAAAATAAAATGATGTTCCGTAAGGCTTGCATGATTTTCCATTTGGCAGTAAGTTGACTGCAGCGAAGGTCCCCAGAATACGAAACAGATCGGGAAACCCGGCGGGTTCGCCGAAGCTCACCAGCCTGCCGCCACGCTGCAGCAGCGACAGCGCACCTCGAATGGTATCCAACCCCATCGTCCCATCCAGCACGATATCGATTCCATCCGGTTCTGCCCGGCGGATCACCTCGACGAAGTCCTGGGTGTGGTAATCAATCGGCGTCGCTCCGTAATCCTTCAGGATGGGATGCTTGCTTTTGGATGCGACCCCGTACATTTTGAGACCGGCCAGCTTGCCAAGTTGCAGTAACGCAGTTCCGATCCCACCGCTGGCGCCGATGATGAGCACTTTCTCCCCGACCTTGACCTTGGCCGACCGGTGGAGCGCCTGGTAAGCCACGATGAAATTCAGGATCAGCGTGACCGCTTCTGCAGGGTCCAACGTGGTGGGAACAGGAATCAACCGGTCACTTCGCCAATACAGGTACTCGCTGTAGCCGCCGACCACCGTCAGAGCGCCAACCCGGTCTCCAACCGCGGCTTCGGTAACACCTTCTCCAACCGCATCCACGTCCCCGATGACCGCATACCCCGGCACAAATGGTGGCTTCTTCCCCAACGGGGTTCCGCTGTAGAGCGCTTCCCCCCGCCGGGCGGAAACATCAGGCCGGCATACGCTCGCAGCCAGGACTTTGATGCGCGCCTCCCCTTTTGATGGCCGGCGCAGGTTATTCTCGATCACCTGGAGAACTTCGGGGCCGCCTGTTTTGGTTACGATTACGCTTTTGTATTTCATTTCGTTCTCCTACCCGATATTACGACTTGCTGCTGGCCAACACATAAATAGTCATCACCAAGAAGGCCAGCGCCAGCAGTGGCGCCACCTGATGGATTCTCAGGATGGCTTCCGGTAGCGGGTTACCCCGGCTGAGCAATGCGCCAGAAATAAACAGGGCGAGGAAAAGCAGCCCGGTGACGGCGATGAGGACCAGTTCAAGGAAAGTTCGAAACTCCACAGCTCTGTATAGATGATTGACGTTCACTGAAATGACGATCACGGTCGCCAGCGCAATAAGCTTGTGGATCGTAAAGATCGCCACATTCAACGGCTTTCCAGAATAGCTCAGCCAAACCCCGGAAATCAGCGTGAAGAGCAAAAGCAATCCAGCGATAACAGGCCTTGATACGATGGTACTCATGGGTTTATCCTTTTCCTTTCCAATGATCCAATCCAAATTTAACCTGCATTTTAGACGTTCACGACTGCAGGGTCAGCAGGCGAAAGTGTGATTTTGGTTGATTTCAGGAGGGAATCGGATGGGCCGAAAGTGTTATTTTCGTATTTTACCTTGTTAAACTACAGCAACTTCAACTCGCGCGCCCGGGCAATCGCCTGGGTGCGGCTTTTAACACCCAGCTTCGAAAAGATGTTGCTGACGTGCTTCTTCACCGTGTGCAGGGAGAGTACCAACCGCCCGGCGATATCCTGGTTGGAACAGCCTTCACCGATCAGGCGCAGGACGTCTAATTCGCGCCGGCTTAAAGGTTCAACCAGGATCAAAATCACATCTGCTGTAGCCGGTGATTGCCCGGCAGGCCCGCTCGCACCAGGCCGCTCGCCGGGCGCTTCGCCGGATGCCCGAGAGCTAGAAAATGCAGCCAGGATGCTTTTGACATATTCCGGTTGGACTTTCCCTGGCCGGTTTTGCCTGATCAGGGTGGTTAAGATCTCCTCGATGGGTGATCCTTCTTCGATAAAAATACTAATAAACCCTTCCGGCTCTGCCAATTCCAGGGCTTTGGCAACGTTTTCCAGGGAGGCCTCATTTTCCCCAAGCGCGGCGTGAATTTGGGCGCGCAGCAGGAGCGATTCTATCGCTATAACAAGGTATTCACCCTGGAGTGCTCTGGAGATCAGGTTTTCTGCCAGCTCGATCCCCTGCCGCAATCTGGCGACCTCCTGCCTGTCATTGGCCTGGTGTAAGAGAATGCGCAATGCGCTGTTGTACAACAGCCCAACCGAGTAGGTAGTCTGTCCGGGCCCGAGATCAGGGACGGATGATGGCACCGGAAGGCCAACCCCGCGTGCTTTGAGCGCCGTCTCGGCAGCCGCGAGACGATTTTGAGCGAGATAGAGACTGATCTGCTGGGCAACCGCCTCATCTCGCGCCCAGGCCGTCACAGCCACCTGCGTCCGTTCGACCGCTTTCTGGATCTCCTGTGTGGAGGCGTCCAGGTCGCCTTCCAATTGAAGCAGGCGCGAGATAACTACCCTGAGGTAGATCTCGACGTCACTGTAGCCTCCCAATGTGCTCAGATGAAGGGCGCGCAGAAGATAACCTCGCGCCTGTTCGATCTGATGCCGCTGGTAATACACCTGCCCAAGCGCTCCATACACGACGGCGCTGATCGGAGACTGTAAGCCAATGCTCTCGACTCGACCGATTCCTTCGGCAGCGGTCTCGAAGGCAAAATTGGATTGGCCATGCTGAAGGGCAATTTGAACCAGCAGGGCAAATCCCATCATTTCCGAGAAAAAATTGGCCGTCGCCCGGCCATGCAGGATAGCATTCTGGCAAGCCTCTACCGAATGTGGGTAATCATCTACCAACTGGTAGGCCGCAGCTAGCGCATTATAAGCCATGCTTTGCACGTAGCTGTCCTCAGATGGCGCGATTTCCAGCGCCTGGCGGGCCAGCGCCAGGCTATCGGCCGCCTTTCCTTGTGCGCCCAGCAGGAAGGACTCCAAGGTGAGCCATTCAGCGCTGGACGAAGGGTCTATTTTGCCCACCTGTGCATTAGAAAACACTCCTTGCAGTCGTTCCACATAAGGCGAAATTTGCGCGTAGTTTCCATGCAGCATATGCATCCAGATGAATGCCATCTGGATCTTCGGGCTTTGAAAGTGTATCCCCGATGGAATTGAATTTAACCAACCTTTCACCGTCTTAGAATAGCCTCTTACCAGCATCTCGACCGTATGGTCTTCGATCAGGTGCACCGCGGTCGCATAATCGGCTGCTGCCAAGGCATGTTGGATGGCTTCGTCAGGCATACCGGCTGCCTCGTACCACCGGCTGGCCTGCGTGTGCAACAGGGAAATCGAATCTGCCGCGTAAGTCCGGCGGAGGCGGGCTTGGAGCAAATCGGCGAACAAGGGATGGTAACGGAACCACCGCCCCTCGTCGTCCAGCGGGAAAACGAAGATGTTTCCCCGCTGCAGCGCCTTGAGCACTGCCTGTCCATCCTGGCATCCGGTAACTGCCTCACACAGCCCTGCATTCAGGCGCTCCAAGAGGGAAGTTTGCAGCAAGAATGACTGAATATCCTCCGGTTGCTGCTTAAGAACTTCCTCGAGCAGGTATTCCGCAATGTAGACATGACTGCCGGTAAAGGCTTTGACAAACCCTGCGATGTCACTACGCCCTCCCATGGAGAGGGCGGCCAACTGCAAGCCGGCAACCCAGCCCTCGGTGCGTTCTTCCAGCACCGCCACGTCCCCGGTGGTCAGGTTCAACCCCATCACCTGGTTCAGGAAGGATGCCGCTTCTTCCGTGGTAAAACGCAGGTCCTGGGCGCGGATTTCGATTAATTGGTTGCGGGCGCGGAAGCGCGCCAGGGGCCAGGGGGGATCAACTCGAGTGGAAATGACGAGGCGGAGTTTTTTAGGGAGGTGCTCGAGCAGGAAAAAGAGTGCCGAATGAATTGTCTCGTTCTGAATGGCATGGTAGTCGTCCAGGATCAACACAAGCTCGCGGTCCAGGCTGGCGATGTCATTGATCAGGATGGTTGGAATCGTCTCTTCAGATGGCGGCTGGGGCAATTGTAGGATGGCTTGCGCCGATGCACCTACCCCTGCCTGCACCGTCTGGCAGGCGGCGATCACGTAGCTCCAAAAACGGACCGGATCATTGTCGCCTTCGTCTAGGGAGACCCAAGCCACTGACTGTCGAAGCTGAGCAATTAATTCGCTGAGCAAGGTGGTTTTACCGAATCCAGCCGGACCAGAAAACAGCACAAAACAATTTGGCTGCCTGAGGCCGGTCATCAATTTTTCGGTCAGGTGTGGGCGCGCAACGGCGTTCTCTCGGACTGGGGGAATATAGAGTTTGGTTGAAAGAAGTGAAACGGACATTGTGAGATAGATTATACATCGCCCCGAGATTGGTCGGGAGCTACGGCGTCATTGTCCAATCCTCAATTCTCTATCTAAATAAACATAGGAGTGGAAAAGTCCATATTTGTTATGTGGCGTATATCCCACGCTCCGGTTCTGGCAGACTGGCTGCCAAAACCGGAGTTTTCTTTTTTCCCCTAAAGCGCATAAGAGACATTCAACCCATTTATAGCAAGAGGTGCAAGTATGGCAAATGAGCATGTAAGTCGAACCTTCTCCGAAAACCCTGACCCACAAGAAAAACCGTCTTCTGGAGATGATATAACCCCTTCCCAGGAGCAGCAGATCGTTCTTACCCGGCCACCCAAGAGCCTGGTGGATTGGCTGGTGCGCGTCCACCTGCGTCTGATGGCGTTGGAAAAGGAAAAGGTTAGAGACACCAGCTAAATGATCTCAATACTGCTCCTGGATAGGAGGCGCATGATGAAGTCATCTTGATACATCGCTTACGGCTACTTGAAACCACATTGCTAAACAAAGGAG
This sequence comes from Levilinea sp., assembly GCA_029975215.1. Classification (GTDB taxonomy): domain Bacteria; phylum Chloroflexota; class Anaerolineae; order Anaerolineales; family Anaerolineaceae; genus Levilinea. The sequence goes on along the minus strand of JARKPO010000005.1, from coordinate 220,299 downwards.
TGATAGATTATGAATCGAGACAACCCACCAAAGACTTCATCCCCAGTTCCAGGAGCGGCTTACATCCGCTACTCATCCGAGATGCAAAGCGACTCTTTTAGCCTGGACGCGCAGTTGAGGCAGATCAAGGAGCAAGCCGAGCGCGACGGCGTCGAGATCGTCAAAGTATTTGCCGATCCGGCCCAATCGGCTTACCGCAAGAAATATCGTCCCGGCATCAATGCCATGCGTGAAGCTGCCCGGCGCGGCGAATTCAGGATTCTGTATGTCCACAAGGTGGATCGTTTGGCGCGCCGTCTGGAATGGGCGCTTGAAATCGTCCATGAACTGCAATCCCTGGATATCAGCTTCAAAGCGGTAGAACAACCGTTTGATCTGCGCACCCCAGAAGGCAAGTTGCTCTTCCATCTGGTCAGTTCGCTGGGCGAGTTTTATTCGGATAACTTGAGTAAAGAAACGAACAAGGGAAAGCTGGAACGCTCCACCCAAGGCTACCACAACGGCGCTGTGCCGTGGGGCTATATCAGCCAGCTTCAAGGCAATCGTAAAGTTGGAGTTCCCGACCCGGAGAAGGCTCCGGTCGTGGTGGAGATGTTTGAACGCTATGCCACCGGGGCTTACTCAGACCAGCAGATCGCTGAATGGTTGAATGTGCAGGGGTATCGCACGAGTAGAGATCATCCATTTGGTAAAGATACCGTGCGAGATATGCTCTGTAACATGTATTATTTGGGTAAGATCAGTTACCGTGGCATGACCGTACGCCCCAAAGGCGTCAGCTTTCGTTCTACTCCGCGCCGAGTATCCGAAGGACAACACCAACCGATCATTACTCAGGGACTGTGGGATCGCTGTCAGGCGGTGCGTGCCAGTCGACGGGTGGCAGTCAAGACCATCAAGAAAACGGTGCGGATCAACCTGTTGCAGGGACTGGTGGTCTGCGTCCATTGTGGCAGGCGATTACGCATCCAGACCCCGAAGCGTTGCCCTACGTACTACAGGGAAGATTCGCATCTGCGGGGATACCACGACTGCCCCTACAACGGGCAGAGCGTTCGCGCCGAGGTCATCGATGCTCAGATCGCAGAACTGATCCAATCCATCCACCTGCCCGAAAACTGGGAGCCGACTGTGCGTCAAATGCTTGATGTTCATAGTGAGCGAGCAGATCCGGAAGCTGAGCGTAAGGAGATCCGCAGCATGCTGCGATTGATGCGGGACAATTATGAACGTGGTCTCTACGAGGGCGAAGAATACCAGTACTGGCAGAAGGTCAACGCTTTGAAAGAAAAACTGTCTCTGCTAGAAAGGGTACCTGAGTCTTCCATCAATCGGGCAGCGCGCACCCTGCTCGACTTGCGCGAAACCTGGGAGAACTCCACCAAGGAAGAGCGCAAGGATCTGGTGCACATCATGATCCAGGAGGTTGGCGTTGACCTGGAAATCAAGCGGATACTGTGGGTAAAAGCCCGACCCGATTACGAGCCGCTTTTTTCTATTCTGAATGGATTGCGCCAGGATGATGACAGGCGGTTTTGGCTGGAACGTTCAGAAGCACAAGAGAATCATTGTGAAACAGGAGCAGATACAGGTCAGAGCAGTACTGGAATCGAAATCTTGCTGCAGGTGTCTGACAAAACTTTGTCCCGCAATACCTTGACAAGAGCGGAGGAGTACGTAAAATGAGGGCAATGCACCTTAAAAGCGAGATCGCCCAGCTGTCACTGAGCGATCTCGGGCGTGGAAATCACGCCTGTCGCAAGCCCTCGGTCGAGTAGGACCATATCACCAACGATTGAGGCCGGCGATAATGTGCAGCTTTCGCTGCTACGAGGATCTTACGACCTGCGGAGAGGGTGGGCGTGGATCACCGACCTACCACTTAATAATTCTGCCATCTACAGCCTCGAAACAAGAATGTATGACTATTATCCAGCGAAAACTGGATGGCGAAAACTTATCCCTTGCTGAGAAGTAAGATTACCTAATAAAAACGTGTCCCCCACAGCTTCATGTGAGGGACACGTGCTTTTAATCGCCTTGGATATTTCGGAACCTTGCGCATAAAGATGCGGTCGAAATATCGGAGGTGATTTGTATTTAAATCCAACTTTTCAAGAATTTCCAGTCGAAGCAGTCTACCGCCCTCCTAAAGGGTACGAATGGAAAGTCGTCGTCGATCCAACTCGTTCCATGGATGAACCAGGCCTGTTTTACGGCCGGCTGTTCCGGATCTTCGATATCCACATTTACCCCGGCGAAAAGCCTACCTGGCCTAATGGAATTGTTTTCCAGAGTGTCAAAACCGGCGAGAAACTCACCTATGTTCAGGGCAAGCTGCAGAAGGCATAAGCGTGGAAATCTCAGGGATATACCACAAGGAAACTGAGAATAACGACCGGCCAATGAGTATGCGCCGGTTCCTGTTGGTACGCGAACGAGATCTCACCGGAGTCTCCGGGATAGGCATTGTAGCCGAAGGGGCCGAATTTACCAGTGGGCTGGCTGTCCTACGCTGGCTGCGAGAACCTTACGCCGTAGGTGTATTTCAGAGCGTAGCGGATCTGATAGCCGTTCACGGGCACGAAGGCGCCACCCACATCCAATTCCTTGATCAAGCATAACCAAAGAAAAGCAAGACCTTCAAAGGAGAAACACAATGGCGGCAAAAGTTATCACAATCAGCAATCAGAAGGGTGGTGTAGGGAAAACCACCACGTCTGTCAATCTAGCACACTGCCTGGCACTGCACGGCGCCCAAGTTATGCTCATCGATCTGGATCCCCAGGGACAAAGCGCTACCAAACTGGGCATGGATGGTGAGATGGGTGCGTTTTATTTTCTGACCACAGCGCAATCCAGTCCCGCCGAAGTCGTATTCGTCAAGCAATGGGTTCGTGAGACCGGGCGAGACGGATTGAAAATCATCCCCGGCAATTCGATGACCAACTCTGCGCAGATGATCCTTGGTGTTCAAGAACGGCCAGTCTCTTACATTCGGGATTTGCTTAAGTTGTTCGTCAGAGACGGCTTTGACTACATCCTATTCGACACCTCACCATCTGTGGGCGGTCTTCAGGAGCGGGCCTTATGGGCTTCCGACCTGGTCATTATTCCGACAGCAACCGAATTCGCCTCCCTGGATGCGCTGGCCAAGACCGCCGAGACCCTGCGCGCCTTACGGGACACAAAAGGCTGGCGAGGTGGGATGATGGGGATTCTGCCCACCTTCTTCGATGGTACGAGGGAATCCAAGAATTCAATGGATGACCTGCAGGCTGAATTTGGCGATAAGGTGCTCCAACCAATCCATAAAGCTACAGTTCTGCGAGAGTGCTGGTCCGAAGGGAAAACGATTTTCGAGCACGCTCCTGAATCACGTTCAGCCGAAGAATATACTGCGCTAGCCAAAGCCGTACTCAAATATTAGGGGGATCTCCATGCCTAGACGAGATGCTTTTTCCTCGCTTCGCCAGCCTGAACCTTCTCCAGATGTTCCGCTTGTACCTATAAAAAAGGTAGACGCGGAAGTCCCGGCGATAACGAATGCGACAAAACCGCTGGATCTAATCCCAGTCGCAGCTCGCCGGACCAAACGAAATCGCGACTGGGATCGTAACCACCGCGATGAAAAGGCCACCTATCGAGGAATCCCGAAACGCTTGCAGGAAACAGTGAGTGATTTAGCAGCCAGCCTCAACGTTCCCAGGGATGAACTCGTTCGGGCTTTTCTGGAATACAGTCTATCGGATCTCCAATCCAATCGACTGGTTATCGCTGCCTATCCAAAAGCACAGCGCATGACATTATTCCCAACCGGCGAAGCATCCAATGCGTATTCAGGTAAAAAAGAGGCTTCTTCCGCGGCGGTCTGGTTGGACCAGGCTTTTGCAATATCCGGGCGAGGTCGAACCTCTGCTGGGAAGAAGAAACCCGGGAGGGCTCAAAACAAGAAAGATCGCTGGGAATCGCGAGCCACATACCGGCTTCCATTGGCGTTGAAAGAGCAAGTCAAAGCGATTGCGGAAGATCACGATGTTCCAGTTGGAGAACTCGCACTTTTCTTCCTCGATCATGGGCTGCGGGATTACCAGAGCGGTGAACTGCGTTTGAGCCCTTCACCACGCGCTTCTGGAAAGACACTGTTTCTCGATGAATAACTGGACGCTTCGTTTTCCAAGGAAATTGCTGCAAGAGGAATCTGTAAAAGTTCAACGTCTGCGACAGCGTCGGCGTCACGTCAGCACAACGTCAGCGACACGTCTGCAATGTCGCAGACGTTGACGCCGACGTGTCCTTGCCAGGAAGGCCGTAGAGGCGCGTTTCTACACCTCAAGGTAGAAGAGGCCTTAAAGCCAATAACCCCTTGATTTTGCCCTTTTCAAGGATTCTGGTACTTCAATTGATTTTGAATTTCGGCTGACCTGGAGCCTCGAATGGATTTACTTACAACCACATCGACACCCCCCGAGCGAGCATGGCAGATGGTCTTGGGCCAGCTGCAGATGGAAATGTCGAAGGCGTCCTTTGACACCTGGGTGAAGTCGATTGAATTTATCTCCCTGATAGACGATAGATATACGCTTGGTACTTATAACGCCTATGGTCGTGACTGGTTGGACAGCCGGCTCAAAACCACTGTTCAACGCCTGCTGCAAGGAATCCTCGGCAAGGCAATAACCGTCCAATTCATCGTTCTGGATGAAGTTGTTGATCTAGACAACGATGAAGAAGAGGAAGAGCAAGAAGAACAAGAAGATGAGAAAGAAGAATTCCACCTCCAGGTATTGCATGAGACCGTCCGTGGCGTACTAATCGAGCCCGAGCGGGTAGTCAAGCTGCCAGTGTACTTCCTGCGTTGGCTCCCCTATGTGGATGCTGAAATCCTCTTTCTGGTACTTGCGCTTCGTCAGGAGTATTACATCCAGACGGGTGGCAAAGGCAATTCTTCCGGGAAAGTGGCCGCCCGCGCGGAACGGGTTTGCCAATGGGCAGGGATCAGCCGGGCACAGTTCTTCCGCCTCATGCAGCCAGATAATGGCTTCGGTTGGTTTGGGAAAAAGAGTGAAACTGATTATGAGGTAGATAAGCGTACAGGCAAGGCGAAGAAATCGCCGAACAAATATACCCTTTACGGCATACCCATTACACCCGGCGATGCAGAGGATCTGAAAATGTATTTGCTTGAGAATGGCATTCAAGAAAATCCTAAGTCTGCGCTCCTTTCAGCCCTATCTGCTCAACCACGCGATATCTTGAAATACCCGGCCCGCCTTCCCGTTGAAGGTGCAATCTCTCCTCCTCCCAGGAAGTTAACTGTTCAAGATGTTGTTCGTGAGGCAACCGGACAGAAACTAACGCCAGACCTGATGGACCTGGCCGACCAGCTTTCAGATCACCTGCTCACCCCAAATGAGTTCATTCTGGTCTCCTGGTATTTCTTGCGCTACTGGTTGCCACTACTCGGCGCTGATGCCGCAATGCTTATTTTCATTTTACGTAACGCCTGCTACTTCAACGAAACCACCGGCGAAATGCGGGATGAGGTCTGGATCGAAGGCGGATACGATGTGCTGGCCCAGCGCCTGGGTTTAGATAATCCACGCCTGATCTCACACTGGTTTCCAGCAGCCATCGAGCGCAGCCGGCAAAAGGAAACTTTGACCTACAACACACAAAAAGAAGTGGACCGGCGCGCCCAATTTCAGGAACGGATGGGCGCATTTGCCCAGCGAATTGATCATCGCACTGGCGAGAACGGGAACTACAACTGGAAGTTCAAAGTGAAGCGCTCGGATCCTCTTATCCCTGAACATGAATTGCTTTACCGGCAAGTTGCCCGGTTGATTTCCGATCTGGATCACGATGATCTGTTGGATGAAATGATGGATTGGGTCGATAAAGTCACCAATGATTGTTCTGAGACTGTCAAAACCTGCTCAATGATTGTTTTGAGACGGTCAAAATTCCTCAATGATTGTTCTGAGACTCTCAGAACACGGCTCAATGATTGTTTTGAGACTCTCAAAATCGACAGTGAGGATTGTTTTGAGACTCTTTTAAAGATTCTAAAAGGCTTTAAAGATTCCTTTTTTGAGAAAGACTCCTCCCCCAACCAAGATTCTTTGCCTTCAGTTCGCGCGCGCCGGCTTACACAGGTGGCGGTGGAGGTTACCAATTCGGAAAATCTGTGGAATCTGGATACCATCCTTTCAAAAGCCAGCGAAAAACAACGTTCGTTGCTGCAAAAGCAGGAAAGAAATGCGATTCCATTTGTATCCTGGCTCATTCATGGTGTATCCAACCCGCGGATTCAAAATCCATACAGCCTTGCCATCGCCAAGCTCGCTGAAGCACCACGAAAAGGCGCGGGGGGTGCATGTGAACGTATAGCGGCTTATCCACCGGAACGTCTGATCGGCTTGATACAACAACGGATTTCGCTTTCCCGTCCATCGAATAAAGATTGGGAAATAGCTCTGGGAAACACCAGTCTTGATCGAGTACGGTTACTGGCCGATCTTCTCAACATCCCTCTCGACTTGCTGGAGGTGGACCTGAATACTTGATTGATCATCGTAGCAGCACTTTCATTACAACCTACTCGATTATTTCATGACAAGATTAAGGAGAAGAGACGTATGGCTCAAGGCAACTTTACCTGGCATCGGGGCGATATTACTGGCGACATCTATTTTGATTACCTGCGCCCTCCAAGTGGGGAACGAATTCCATTTATCCGTTTGTATATGATGATCGATGGCAACCGCGACGCGAAACCGGTGCGCGGGCTGCGTATCATGGCTTACGGAAGCCTGGCCGAGATTTTATATGGTCATGTCCAGAAAGGCAGCCGCATTGGAGTAGAAGGTCATATTCAAATGCGGGAACGGCCGAACACTACGAGCCCAACCTTTGAAGTGGTTGCCGAACACGTTGAGTTCATCCGTCACATTGATTACGAGCGTGGAAACCAGGTCATGGAAGAATTGAAAGCACGCGGCAAACTTCCAGGCTTCATTGGCATTGCCAGCCCTACTGCAATGGAGATCAGCTTTGCTGAAGGAGCCAGCGAAAATGGCGTTCGAGTCGAATAACCCTGGAGATCATGCAGATACACTGGAAGTCAAGGTGGATTCACTCCAACGCGCCGGCATTCTTCTTCTGGTCCTGGCGGTGATCTTTTCGGTTATTGGCTACTTTGCATCTCCGCATGATGAAACTGGAAAACCAATCTTACTGCTGCCAGAAGTCAAACAGATGGAAGCATACCGGCGATCAAGTTTTCATTGGATCGAAAATTTCCACACGCTGGACAGGCAGATTGTGACGATTACAGCTAACCAGCAGGGAGACTTGTTTTCTCAGTCTCGTGAGGCGCAAAGTGCTTTACAGCTGGCTGTTCAACAGGCGCAAGATATCGACCGGACTGCCTTTCCCCCTTCGGCTGTCAGCCTACATGAGGAACTTATATCCACATCGCTTCAATATTTAGAAGCGGCTCGAAAAATGATGGTTTGGATTGGCGCGCCGGAAGAACCAAAGCGCGCTGAAATGGTAGAGAACCTGCACCAGGCCAGGCTTTCGTTGGAATCGTTGGAGGGAAGTAAATGGTTGGAGATCCGTTAGCAGCTCATCAAAGTGAACAGGCTAATCGAATATCAGATGAGGTGATCCGGCAAAGCGTCGAACACCAGCAGACTATTCAAGCCAATGCAGAACAGAGATGGAAAAAGGCACACGAAGCATTGGTCCAGGTCGTACGTCACCTTGATGCAGATTATTTTGACGCCTGCCAAAAATCCGGACACGCAATTGTGGATTTTGAAGATGCTGCCCTACACATGTGGATTGTGGCAAGGATCAAATCCATACAGAACCGTCTCCTGCAGGCTACTCACCCTGATAACACATTAGTGCTTCAAAACAACCTGACTGAAGCTTTAGGGAAGATCGAAGTATTACAGCAAGAGGAGAAAAACCTTCGGAGGATAAACCAGGAATTAAGGAGTAATAACCAACAGTTATCCATTCATCTAAATGCTATCCAGCAAGTGCAGCGCACGATCACTCCAACCCCAGAAACACAAGCGGACTCCATCCAAGATTCCAAACTGGAGGATGCACCGAAGACAACATGTGAACCGGATTGGATGCAGGATTGGCGATCAGGGCGAACGTTTAGCAAAGAATCCACAGCGATCATCATAATGGGTGAGACAGGTAAATGTTTGCGCCCAACCCTGATCGAACTGCTGGCTAAGAAGCTTAATCTGACATCCACCACAAGCAGCTTATCGGAAACATTCAACCGGCTCATCAATTTTGACACCGGTGGAGGATTGATCGAAGTACTAGATGTATTTCAACAATCTGGAGCCAGCACGGGAGGCAACCATCCTGATATCCTACGCCTGACAGATCGCGGCCGGCTTGCATATCAGTATTTGACGGGAAACGCGCCGATTGAAAATGAGTATGAAAGACTGATCCGCCGCCACAAATCCCCAGAACACACCTTGTTGAATATCCAGGCCGCTGAAGCGCTGGTAGAGTTTGGTGGCTATCGAATCACGGAGCAGGCTCCAGAAATTCAACTCCCAGATGGGAGCCTGTTCATCCCTGACCTGGTCGTTGTGGATCAACGCAATGGTGAAATGATCTTTGTAGAAGTTGAAAGAGACGCCAACAAAGATCGAGGCGCGCGAGTGAGAAAATGGAAGAATGTGCTGAACGCGACCAATGGAAACATTTATGTGATGTGTGACAATATTAGCTGTGAACGAGCCATCCAGGCGGAAATCAATATTGCATTGGGGGATGCTCGGTTCAATTCACACTTGACGAATCTCAATTCAATAAGGAAAGGGAAACGTTCCCAAAGTGGGGGGATTTGGCTGTCGGTTAGGACCGCCAGATAACATAGCCAAATTTCGATGAACAGTAATTTTGATAAAGATATAAACAATAGAAATTGCTTCTCCTGTACGGGCTATAATTAAATGATGAATAAAAGGGAGGAGCAGTAATGGATATATTTAACCTGAAAAGTATTGCACCTATTTTGATAGAGCCCGTGGAAAAATTGGATTTTGATTTATGGGTTCAACAAGAAGATGTTATTCCTTTCTTGGAGCAGGAATTCACGGATGAGGATATCATTATTTATGGATCTCTCCCGTTTGCGTTCATTCATGCAGTCCTAATTCCGAGCATAAGCCTGGACGAGTCGGAGGTAAAGGATCTATTGGAATGGGATCATAACCCATATTCTTCATGGAGTCTTGTATCATCCTCAGATGATGCCTGGATTGAAGGTCCCCTAGCGGGATCACGCAGCAAAATATTATGTCAAGGCGAGCAAATTATTTTTATTCGCACATTCGATGGGGTTGAATCACGCCGAAAATACTTTGAATTAGAACAAAAGATTTCTCATGTTTTAGGATTGCACCACATGCCTGAACGTAATGCTTGGTGTCGACTTGATCAACATGGAGATATCGAAGATGTAGTAAAAATCTTGGAACTGAACAACCTACCTGGAAAAGAATCGGGAACGGTTGTTACTATGAAAAAAAGCGTACTAGGGGAATACGCAAGTTTAGAAAATTATTCTCTATGTCGCATGTTCGATTTCACGCGTTATAAAAAGGGCAGTTTTTCTGGATGGGGAAATAAAAATAATGCCAATCGGGTTGGTAATGGAATCGACATTTATAGTAATTTAGTGGTTTATAACGGGTATGGAAGTTATTCTAGGGGGATACAAGTTAAAAAGATGAATGTGGCCAAAAAAGAAATAGTAGATCGGGTTTGGGGAAGGTCTTCCTCAAAGGATTCCAGACAGTATGCCACATACATCGCATTGGATTGGAAAAATAAAAGGATTAAGGAGATTTCTTGTTCCCCATCTTGCTTAGCGAATTATTTTACGCAATCAGAACTTCCTTTTGAGCTCTCTCCTGCATTTTTTAGACCAGAAGTATTATTGAAATACAAAAGCGACCGGGAAAAGTACCAGTTGGAGGAGCGATCGGTTAGTTGTCGTGGAGTTTGGCATCTTGAGACATTTGACATTAACGATGCGGGTCAAATTCACACATATCTAGGTTATCTAAATCGCCTTCCATACGAGGAGCAGTTACATTGGAAGCAATATAATGAAGAGCCAAAAGCTCCCCTATCCAAAAGAGCGTTTGCAGCCGATTTTGAAGGCCAATGGTCTGACGAATATAATCCCCTCTATAGTTTGAAGAATAAGCTCAAACAGTTACATCAGGCCGATGTCGGTTGGTGGACATTGCGAGGTGAAGATAATTTAGAACGGGTTCTTTATCCTTTTACTTCTTCACGTGATGAATGGGCAGATGAAATATTAAACCTTGATCAGCTAATCATTGAAGGCTTTGAAGAAAAATGGTTACAGCGAAAAGCAAAAGAGCTGGGGAGAGATCCAGATCTGAAATTGCGTGCTTTAAAGTCAATAGAAGAATGTCTGATAGGTGTTGGCTTTCACGAAGATCATGCACACGATCTGATGTCGCCGTTCCATGATGTTCACAACCTTCGGTCTATATTAAAAAGTCATGCTAACGGTAGTGAAGCGGCAGAGTTGAGGAAGCAGGCATTACAGGAATTCGGGAGCTTCCGTCAACACTATACAAATCTTTGTTCCAGGTGCGATGAAAGTTTGGGAATAATAATGGATGCTTTTCGTGGGTTTTGATAAATTTGTTTTACCAAATTTATGCAAGGTATGTCATCAAACCCTTATCGGAAAGAATTGCTATAGCAAAACTTCGTATTAAAGTCAGAAATTTTACGGGAACAACCGGAATGTTCCCCCAGAACGTTCCCATAGAGTCTTAAGGGGGAACAAATGCAATCTGTATGTTCATTCCTCTTGCAGGACAGCGTGGAGAATATTCACTACCTCATCAAAGGAGATTCCGCTCGCGAAATAATACTCCCTGCAATAACGATCCCATCGCGCCCTCATAGTCGAATCGGCCTGGATCGTGCGGACAATTGCGTTGTTGTTCTTTAACGCATCAAGGGACATTCTTTTCTGAGCCGTCGCATTCAATGCAGTTTTCAAGACATTTTGGTCGATCGACTGCCTGTAAGTTTTCGTCAGAATAAAGACATCATAGAAATCTCTCGGCCGAGTATTGAATACGCTCCTGCGCAAAATGGTTTCAATCTTCTCCGCCAGGATGGTTTCAAGGTTGTAAGCCCAGACCTCAATCCGTTTGTCTTCAAATGCCGATGGAAAGAAATAACAAACCGCTTCAGGGGTGATGACATCCCCCGTAGTCACATCGATCTTCAGCGGTGTCTGGATGGTTTCAAACCTGGCCAACAGCGACACTCGAAAGCCGCCATATTCATCGTCTTCACGGATCGGAGCAACATGATCCAGGGTAAAGAGAACTTCATCCTCCAGGGGAATAGCACAGATCTCCAGGAACGCCGCACGGATCGTCTCCTCCATCATGGGGAAATTCCTCAGAGTTGCATCCATATCCATGGTGGTCCGGCTGCTGATCCCGACCATAGAAGCAATTAGCATGCCGCCTTTGAGAACAATCCGGTCCTGATATTTCGAAATCGAAATTCGTTCCAGCAATCGCTCCAGTATGAAATTCTGTAAAACTGCTTGGGCAGGAATATGGTGTTTTATCGCCAGGTTCTTGATTTTCGCCTTGAACTGCATCACGTTGCTCATAGAAGAACCTCTATGGTTGCCCTGACGATTTTCTGGATGCGGAATTGTTGAGCGTAAGAATAGAGCAGATCAATGTTTCTTTCTTTTTTCCTCACGTACCGCTTCAGCGCTTCGTTTATGAACTGGATATCCATCTGGTTCCGGCTGCGCAGGATATCACAGATGGTTCGTTCGAGATTGTAGGTTTTGATTTCGTTCCCGTTCGGCGTCTTTGCCATGCTTTCACCCAATAAATGCAATTCGCGTTTCACAAAATAGACTTTGGCCCCACTTGCCTTTAAAGGAGTAGCGTTATATCCAGCTGGGACGGTAACCGAGTAAAACAAGGGTGTTCGGTCGGATAATTCCAAAAAATAGAGAGCAGTTTCATGGGAGAAAATGGCACGTTTATATCTGACTTGAAGGCCGGCCATTTCATCGGCCATAGAATTGACAGCCGAATAAATCCCTCTGGAGACCTTCTGGATTTCACCTGCCGCTTCCAAAATGGAGAGGTAAGTTCGCGGAATGCCCAGTTTCGCCAGATCGGAGGTAAAAAGGATACCGTTCTGTTCTCGTAGGATCATGCGCAATCTTTCGATCGGTTTCTGTTCAGTTTTTACATTCATGCTTATATTATAAACAAAATAAGCATGAATGTAAATAACGTCCCTGTCTTGCTTTAGCAGCTGAACATACCTGTCAAAAGGATAATCCTGGGCGCAGCAACCGCTACAAGTGAACCAGGGCCTGGACACAGACAGGTTATTGTTGAGAGGACACCGGCCGAAAATGGCAGCCAGCATTCGATTTTCCAAGCATCGTCCAGCTAAGGCGTTCAACCACGCCCCACCAGATACCAGGCACATCCAGCCACGAGGCGTTTTGCACGCCAATCGGGATATCGGGATCCGGTGCAGTTACCTTTGCCCAAAAACCATCCGGGTGCAAAGCTACCTCCGTATAGACCGCCGAATAAACAGGTCCCAGAGCAGCGAGGGAAAGAAACATTCCCCAACCACAACGAGCCGGCTTCACAACTTTAGCTGCCTCAACTCGATCCTGGATGAACTCAAAATAAGACATTCCTTTCGGAGCTTGAGGAACCGACATGGGCTGATTGCCCTTGTACCCGATATATAGACTGGCAAGTACAATGGTCGAAATTACGACCAGTGAAATTGTCTTGGTAATCATTCCAAAAAGAAGGCCAATCAGTTTCATTTTTCATCCTTGTATTCTTCAATGGTGTATATACCTTCAGCTTCATGAACCGAGAGGCAGCCAAAACGGATCTCCTCACGGTACATTCGGTCGATGGCGATTTCGACGACATTTGCTTCGCTGCGTTGCGTTTGCATCGAAAGGTCTCTGAGTTGTCGGAGACCTTCAGCGCTCAGCCGCAGTGAATGCACGGATTTTGTTGTTCGCTGTTTGTTCATATGCGTTTCCCAATTCGTACTACGATTGTATGTCGCGAAATCATGCTTTCCTAGCATGGGCATTTGTTTCACTAGAAAATCCCCTGAAATAAAAGCGACACAGCGACGTTGAGAAAAGATGCGAGAAATACCGATAACGATATCCACAAGATGCTGTCGGGATTCTGACGCTATCTTCCTGTTCTGGATCATGATGTGCAATCCAGCTTTTGCTAGGAAGCCCCATTTCGAGATGCTACAATACCAGAGATGATGTCATAAGATTACCGGTCGCCTGAAGTCCCTGGGCCGCAACTTTTTCTACCGTTGGAGCGACCGCCTGCAAACTCTTCATCCAAAGATGTTTGCTGGTGGTCGCTCTTTTTAATCCCTTTGCAAGGAGTCTCTTTGAAAGAATTCACCTTTTCTAAACGCAACGCCTTTCTCATTCTCCTGATCATCTTCCTGACAGGAGCCGGAATCATCCTGATCCAGCAATTCTCTCCCCGACCCTCAGGGGAAACTGCCACTCCCTCACCAGAAGAAGCCGAGATAACCAACGCGGCAGTGGTTGGAACGCGCGCTTTCTTCCAAATTAGCGTGAACGAGGGAAAGGACGCCTGGTTGAACCGGTTCTGCGCCGCCAGCACGGAAAGTGGCTGCGCACTTCTCCGCATGGGAGCAGACCGTCTGTGGCAGAAATATCAAGAAGCGAAAGCAGAGGTTCAGGCGGAAGTCAGCGCGCTTGAGTGCGTCTCCTCGACAGCCAAAGAGCAAGTATGGCGTGTTGCGATCAGACTCTCCGAGCCACTGCCGGGCAGCAACAAGGCAGAAGATGAGGCTTACGTTCTGATCCTCAAAACGGAGGATGGGTGGAAGTTCGACCGCTTCCTGCTTGAACCAGAAGTGCAGGTTTTGAAAGAACGGGTAGGCAAGGAAGGCCAGCAATGAGAAATGTCCTCCGATTAGGTCTCATCCTGGCAATCCTCTTGAGCGTGATGCCGCTCTCTCTGGTCTCCGCACAGGATCCAAGCCCATGGAGCGAAGTATTCGATGAAAACGGCAACCTGCGCTCAGACGTAGTCGATCTGGGTGTCACCACCGAAACACCTTCGTGGATGAATGTGGATCTGCCTTTAGGGCAATCGCTTCAGCTGGATGCCAATTACCATCGTTTCCAGACGGCGGACGGGAACATGGTTGTCCTCCCATCGGCCTCGACCCTTTTCTTTATGGCGATGAACCCACAAGAAAGCGGTTTGGCCAATTCCGCCGGCATGATGAGCAACGGCTACGGCAGCATGATCACCTTTCTGGGATTGGTGGCTGGCGACAGCCTGGATTGGAACCGGCTCCAGCAGGAACGCCCACAGTACCAGGACCCCAGCCAGTTCTGGAACGCGGTATTGAGTGGACAGGAAAGCGCCTGGACCTGGTTTTCTGGTTGGGGTTTCATCACCAACTTGCTCTCCATGTCATGGAACGATGCGGCTTTGCGCAGTGCTTACCTGATGTACCTCAACGGCGTACAGAACTGCGCCTCGATTCCGGGTGGCTGTTCCGGGGTGATCCCAACCCAGCCGCCACCACCTCCGGTTTGTCCTGGGCCAGAAGTGACCATCCAACAACCGACATTGAGCATCCAGAAGCTGGCGCCGGCCAATCCGCTGGTCGTCGGGCAAGATCCGGAAAAGCGCGGAGCGGATGTGCAGGCGATGGTGACCATCCCTCCGGTGATCTTTGTCTGGCACGAACCAATCTACGAGGAAGAGGATTATTGCCGGGCGGCAAATGCCGGCGAGATATCCAACTGTAAAACCAGCGATGCCAGCGCCGTAAACGACGGAGTTGATGATACCCGGCAGGTCTTCAAGGAGTGCCTGCGCCACGTAGAACTCTTACCCGATGCCGTGGCGACCCTACAAGCCACCGCCACATTGGATGGAGCCAGCAAGGCCTGGATCACCAGCCACCTGGGACAGACCCATTACGGCGCTTACATACACAAAGAAAGCTTCGTGCTGGTGCCAGGAATAACCAACTGGTCCGGCGGGTGCAGCGGCGGCACGTGCACAGCAACGGCCAATGCCCTGAAAGTACCTTTTGCCGACCCTGGTAAGTTCGACCTGAAACTCCGCGTGACCACCACCGGCGCGCAGTTCCGTGGGGTGACGATCACCCAGCCGCGTAGTCTGAGCGCGGACGGCGATTTGCAGGTATACGTTACGCTGCCTGCTCTGGTGCCTTAACCTTGTTTTTCTGACCTGACGCCCTATGACCGACTATTTCGTTCTGTTCTCCCAATTCTTAGAAGCGCTGCCAACCTATCTATTGAACGGTTTACTGGCGACGCTCTATTGGTTGGCCGATTCCGGCGCTGCGCTAATCAGCCTTGCCTGCGCTGCTGGAATTGCAGCCTGGATCGACGCTCATGTGCAAAGCAGGGCCGCTTTCCGGCCAACCAGAAATGGACGGCAGGGACAGGTCACACCTGTTGAAACCCATACGGCTCAGATCATCACAGGGATCGCTCTGTTTTTCTGGATCGCCAGCCAATGGGGAATGGGCGCACCGGTGCCATGGATCGGCGCGGCAATGTGGTGTTTTGGATTATTGGTAGCACTGCTGGTCCGCCAGCAGGAAACAACCACTCTCTGGAATGTCAAATCTGGGATTCTTATCTACGCCCTGGCGGTGCTGGGCAGCCGGCTGTACCTGGCTTCTACCGCCCAACTGTCCCCGGAACAATGGGCGGCGCTGATCGGCAGCACCGAAAGCGCCGCCCAGGTAATCGCAAGCACGCGCAGTAACGTGACCACGATCATTCTTTGGGCGTTATGGCTGGTGATCCCTTTGGGTTATTTTGCCATGCTGCTCCAGCAAGCGCTGCTCAACCCCTGGTCGTTGGTTAACCCGCTGGCCAATGCGACCGAACTAATCCAACGCTACCGGATGAGGCGATGAGGAACGCAAATGGAACCCTTTCACATTTTATGAACAGGCTCCGTTTGCTTTTCTCACCCCCTGGATGAGAACTGTTTTTACACCTCGGGCGTTTTTGCCGTCAACCTCGGTCTCTATTCCAACCTCGGAGGAATGTATGAATTCGATCCTTGACATACTGCGTGGTCCGGCGCTAGGCGTGATCGTTATGATCTTCGCTTTGGCCGGCGTCATCGTTATCACTGCTTTCGCGGCGCTGATCGCACAGGTCAGCCTGCTACTGCGTCTGCGCCCCTGGCAGACGCAACCGGCTGCAAAGCCGCAGACCGTCCCAGATTCACCTATTTCCTACTCGACCCCTCGTTCCCCGAAGCGTTCGGTTCGCGAACAGGAAGAGGAGGAGGTGATCGACGCGGAATGGTGGTACGAGACAGCGCAGTAAACCTGCAAGCGCGACATCTTCTGCGGAAAGCAGGAGGTGTCTCGTGAAAGGATCAGTAGAGCATTGATCCTTTCACGAGACATGCGGAGGAAATTTGGCAAAAATCATTGATCGACTGTCCGAAAAAATCCCCTGGCTGCAAAAAGCGGCTGCCCTGCACGTTCCCGACGATTTACGGGTGGGTGAGATTGATCTGTCCTTTACCCCAAACCGCGAACAGATGGAGTACCTGTGTTTCCACGTCCAGGAACGGGAGGGCGGACAAGTCTATGAGGGCTACCGGGTCGTGCGTTTACTTCAGTTGAAATACATCTCACTCGAAGCGCGCCGGGATGCAGGGCTGCTGCAAAAGATGCGCACAATCCTGCGCGGCTTGTACGGTTCCAATGTGGATCTGGTCTACCTGGCTGCCGGCATTTTCGAACAGCCGCGCATTGGCATCGTGCAGTGCTACGGGGTATCAGCATTTTGTCCCAACAAAGACGAAGCCGTCCGCCGGTCCGCGCAGATGCTGATGGCGCTCAAAGCCGCGATGGTCGGCGCTTACCGCCAGATCCGCCTGGAGCCCCTCACCCCCACAATTGCGCAGTGGGTCGCAAAAGCCTTTACCCAGATGCGCTTTGCATTGGTGACTGTCGGCCATCCCGATCCGCGCGAGAACGCGCGTGGCGGGGATGCATCTCTGCGCGATCCACTGACATCCGGGCAGCCAGGCGCGCAGCAGTATTCCATGCAGCAAAACGAGCTGCTCTTCCGCGGCATGAGCGGTCTTGGTGAAGAATTTATACTGCTGGTGATGGCCAGCCACGTCAACCTGGCCGACATTACCACCATGCTTTCGGGTTTGTTGGAGGACACCTCTGTTTACGCCTCCCGCCAAACCGGGGCACGCGCGGCATCCTTTGGCATCAGCCTGCCGGCAATCCTCACCGGTGGGCTGGCCGAAAATGCATCACATTCCTACAACACCAACCAGTCCACCGGCCTGACCGAAGGACAATCGACCACGGACGGGGTTGCGAATGCGGAAGGTCAGGCACATACGGTAGGGCATGCCAGTTCGCGCGGCTGGGCGCATACCGTAGGGGTTTCGGAAACAGTCACCACCGGGACCTCGGTTACCCAAGGCACGGCGGTCAGCCATGGCACCGCCCATACCGAAGGCACAGCGGTCACCGACGGCTCCTCACACACAGAATCCTCCTCCACCGCGGTTTCCCATTCGGACAGTTCCGGTTATGGGGTAAACGGCGGGGTGGGCGGGAGCATCGCCCCGGCCGGAGTGGGACTCTCAGCCAACGTGGGCGGAAACGCCAGCTGGGGATCCTCAGATGGGGTGACCAATAGCAGCGGGTCGGCGGACAGCTCCATGCACTCGGTCACATCGAGCCAAGCCGATACAGTTTCAGATAGCACCACCCAAAGCCAGTCCAGCACCAACTCTCAGAGTCATTCAACGACCCAATCAGAGGCCTGGACCACCTCAGGATCAGAAACGGATTCAGTCGCCGATACAGCCAGCTCCTCAATCACCAAAAGTCATGCCGATTCGCACAGCACGGCCACTTCAGATACCAAAGGCTCCGGCATCGGACAGGTGATCGGTCGGGGGTTCAGCTCAGGAATGAGCGTTGGCGTTGCGCCATCTTTCTCGCTGTCCAACAGTTACCAATGGCAGGATGATCCCAATATCCTGCTCACCGAGATCATGCGCACCCAGCGCAAGCTGCTGGATATTGCCAGCCGGGAAGGGGCATTCTATACCGATGTTTATGGGCTGGCGCGCAGTGAACAAGGCGCGCAGGCATTAATGGGACTGATCCCCGAAGCCTTCCATGGCACGGAAGATGTAGTGGCCGGAGTACAGACACGCAGCCTGAACGAGGAAGAGCAGGCATATATCAGCCTGCATGCGCACGCTTTTACCCCTTCCACACGGGTCGAAACAATCCCGGAAGCGATGAGTGGTTACGCCGATTCGACGCTGCTGACCATGCTTCAGCTGGCAGCCTATACCGCCCCCGGCACCTTTGAGCAAGGGTCAGCCCTGACCATTCAGGAAGAAACCCCCGCCTTTGCTTTTTATCCCGAGATGGCCGGCGACCTGACCCTGGGCCGCCAGTGGTCAACCGAAACCGGGCAGCTCACCGATGTGTTTTTACGCCTCGATCCGCAGCGGCACTTCCATACCGCTTTTGTTGGCGACACCGGCTTTGGTAAATCCATCGCCGCCGAACGCCTGGCCTACGAGACCACGCGTTTTTGGCGCTACCGCACAATCGTCCTGGACTTCGGGCAGGGCTGGCGCAAAGCACTGCGCTGGCCTGGCCTGATCTACCGCGAACCAGGTCGCAATGAAGAACACATCGACATTCGCCAGTTGTATCCCGCCTCGCCGCGGCCCCTGCGCTGGAACATCCTGCAGGTGCCGCAGCGCATCGATCCAGCTCGTTACCGCAGCATGATCGCGGAGTTGTTCGCCAACGCCGGACGAATGGGCCCACGCCAGCTGGGCTTTATGCGCCGCGCGCTGACCGAGATTTATACCCAGGCTGGGGTGTTGACCAGCGATCCCAAGGTGCAGCGCGGGGAGATGGGCAGCTTGCTGAACTTTGCCGAAGTCAACGTAGTCCGCCAGGTGCGCAGCGTTCGTTCCCTTCCAATGGATGATGTAGCGGTTGGAACCGCCTTGGAGCGGCTTGATCCGCAGGATTTGCAGGCGCTAGCTGTTTATCGCAGCGCTACCCTCAGCGTGGTGAACTGGGTGGAACGCCTACGCTCTTATCAGAAAGAGTTCGAGCGCGACCAGGCCAGCCGCACCAGCCTGGAAGGGGTGCTGCTGCGTTTGGAGCAGTTTGCTGAAGAAACCATGGCGCGTCAGTACGGGCCGGGTCGCAGCGCCGAGCCGGTCGAAGACCTGGGGCTGCTCGGAAATCCGGAGGACCGCTGGGGAATCACCGTGATCGAAGGGGGTGCGGAGATGGACGAGTATCCGAAAGCGGCCTTGCTCTCGCTCTTATCCAGCATCCTCTATTTCGATGCCGTTGCCCGCCGTCGGGAAGCGCTGGATGGCTACCGCGCTTTTCCAAAAATGCAGATCTTCTTTGAAGAAGCCAACAAGGTTCTGACCGGTGTATCGGGCGGCGCAGCATCCGATCAGAATGCCGGCGAGGGTGGAAACCCGGTCAGCCACATCTTCCAAACCATGTGGCGGGATGGGCGCAAGTACGGCGTGTACCTGCACCTGATGGCCCAGACCGTCAGCGAACTGCCGTCCGGAATTCTCTCTTCCTGCGCCAACCTGTTCGTCTTCCAGACCAAAGATGCCAAAGATCGCGACAT
The DNA here is from genome assembly GCA_029975215.1 of Levilinea sp. GTDB lineage: Bacteria > Chloroflexota > Anaerolineae > Anaerolineales > Anaerolineaceae > Levilinea. Next base: position 200,441 of record JARKPO010000005.1, on the reverse strand, counting down.
GATCCTCCCCCATCTGGGCCGTTCGGAAAAAGGGTTGGTCAACACCGAATACAAACGCTACCTGGCGCGCATCCCGAGAACCTACGCGATCGCCAAGCTGGGTTACAGCGCGGATGTACATGAACTGGAACCGGTGCTGATCCGCCCGATGATGGTCGAATGCGATGAACCGTCCGAGCAGGAAATCATTCAAGAACTGGGGCGAGTATCCCTGCGCCCTACTGTCGAAGAAATCCTCCGTTCGTAGAAACCAAATTTCAGACAAGGAAAAACATGCAAACCAAGAAACGTTCCCCCTTTACCGCCATCGTCCTGGCCGTCATCATCGGGCTGCTGGTCATCGCCCTGTTGAACGGCGTCGTGCGCCCGACCCAGGTGGTCGTCGCCCGTGTCCCAATCTCTCCAGGCACGCTGCTTACCGCGGAGTTGGTCGAACTGCACACGATTCCGGCCGGCGCGAAACCGGCAGATGCATTGACCAAAGTTGAAGATGCAGCCGGGAAGATGGTTGCGGTTGGCCGTGCGCCGGGCGACATGATCGTGCAATCGGTTCTGGGCGAGATCGCCGGCGCCGGTCTGCCGGCAGAACTGCCCGAAGGGCATATTGCCATGGCCATTCACGTGGATCTAGCCAGCGGTGTAGCGGGGCTGCTGCGCGCCGGGCAAACGGTGACCGTTATCGGGATGATCTCGCCCGACTTAATCAATGAAAATCCAACCACCGTGCTGCCGGCCGCGATTCCGGAGTTTTCCTCCCCTTCCCTCACCCCCTCTGCGCCGCTCCTGTCCACCGCCACGCCTACCCCGACACCTACGCCTGCGCCGCCTTCCGCTCCGCTGGCGCGTCTGGCAATCACCGGCCTCAAGGTGCTTATGGTTCCCCAGCCCTTCCGCTATGAAGAGGTCCCGGCGGGTGCAAGCGAGGAGCAGTTATTTGCCTCCGCCCGCACGAGTGCGGCTTCGCAGGACGGCAGCGTAATCGTGGTGCAGGTGCCGACCACCGCCGTGGAGGTGACCCCGGGATTCAAAGTGGATCCTCCGACCCTGCTGGCGGCGCTCGATCAGTACGGCATCATCCATCTGGCCCTCGAACCGGTCAGCGGGGTAAACCTGGACGTTTCAGACGTGGTCACCCTCAACCTGGGCGAGCTGTATGAGGAAATGAACGACCACCGCAAGAAGGATTAAGCGATGTCTGAAACCTCCTATCAGACCAACAAGGTTTCCGTCCTCCTGGCGGGAGCCGGCCACGAGCTGGTTTATTACCAGATGCAACCGCCGCTGCTTTCGGACGCCCGCTTTATCGTCGCCGGGCATGCCACCCAGTGGCTGGTGCTGGAAAACAACGTCAACGACCTGCACCCGGAACTGCTGATTGTCCAGACCGACATTGCCCCGGACCCGGAGGCGATGAAGCGCCTCCTGCAGCGCCTATCAGCCTGGAACGGTGTAGCAGTCGTGGTGCTGCCACTGGGGCAGAAGGATCTGCGCGGCGCGTACGAAGGCCTGAACATGGTGCGCGGGGTGTTTATCGCGCCGGTCAACTGGACCGAGATTGCCCAGGCCGGGTATGGCGCGGCCATGACGGCGCGAGCCAATATGTCTCAAACAGCGCCCATGCAGCAAAGCGTCGCCGGTCCCGTCGTCGGTGGATCCGCTGCCTTCATCACCGGCACCAAGCGCATCGCGGTCATATCTCATGCCGGCGGGACAGGCTGCTCAACCGTGGCGGAAAACCTGGCGTATGAGCTGGCGGCACGATTGAGCATCAAGACCCTGTTGGTATCGATGGGGCTGCCGCCTAGCGCTCCACCCCACCTGCGCTTGCGCTACCTGCCCAACCTGACTGAGTACTTCGACCGCCCCGGCAAGGCGTCCTTCCAGGCTGCATTGCAGCGCCGAGAAAACCTGGAGGTGCTGGTTGCGCCGGAAGCATCGGTCGAGTATATGAAAATCCTGGAAAGCTCCAACCGCGGAACGGGAGAAGGCAGCATCAACGGGATGCTGATTGATTCAGAAGATGGACGCTATGCGGCGATCGTGATGGACGTTCCCTCCAATGAAGATTTGTGGATGGCGCACTCGATTATCTTTGCCAATTACGCCCTGATTGTGGCGCGGCCAACGCTGGCCGACCTGGCCGCAACCCGCCACACGCTGAACCTGCTGCTCTCCGGGCTCAAGAGCGAAAAGCGCCTGGCGCGTGAGTCGATCTACCTGGTGCTCAACCAGTTCACCGATCGCAGCGGTTTCACCGCGCGCAGTTTTCAGGATGAGTTGGCTGGTACGGTCGGCTGGGCCCCGCCGATCGCGGCCGTCATTCCCTACGACCTGGCTGTCACACAGGCGCAGGACCAAGGCATTCCGCCGGTGACGCGCGTGGATGGTTTTGCGCGCGGGATCCGCTCGCTGATTGGCGTGCTTTTTCCCAACGTCGGCTCGTTGGAAAGTAACAACTCAGGCCAGCGCGGCGTTTTACGCTTGCCAAAGATCCGCTTTACATAAAAGGAAACATCCATGCCAGGCATCTTAGGTTTGTATGATACCCCTTCTGAAGCAGTGCAACTCAGCCCGGCCGAGCGCAACGCGCTGGTGAATGAAGTGATTGACCAGATCAACCAGGAGTTTGCTCCTACGGTGCTGCAAAGCCCGGGCGAAACGGAACGCAAGCAGATTCGCGAGCGCGTGGAAGCGCTCGTCTCAGCCGCTTTCCGCAAGCGTAACCTGCGCCCCGGTTTACAGGTTGAAGCACAGATTGCGGAGGACCTGACCCGGCGGATTGTTGGCCTGGGTTTCCTCGACTTGCTGCTGCCGCCAGCGCGGACGGATCTTTCCGAGATCGGCATCTATTCGTCCGGCCTGATCCAGGTGATGAAGAAAGGTTCCGTGCGCTGGGAGACGGTGGATCTGCACCCGGAAGCCGGCGAAATCTGGCGCGTATTGGACCGCCTGCTAGGACCGCAGAATAAGACCCTCAATGAAACCAACCCGTCGATCAACGCCAAGCTGCCCGCCACCCAACACAACCCTGGCGGTGGGCGCATCAAAGCCTTGCATCCGGTGGTGGTCCCGCCCGGTCGGAATCCTTGCATCAACATTCGTTTGTACGAGCAGAAACCGGTCCGGCCAGAATGGCTGCTGGAGCGCGGGGTGATGAGCGCGGAGATGATGGACCTGCTGCGCCAGGCGATGGAAGACGGCCAGCGCATCCTGATTTCCGGTGGTACGCGCACCGGGAAGACCACCCTGCTTAGCGCATTGTGCAACTTCCTGCCGGGCGGCTGGCGCATCGTCAAGATCGAAGATCCGGAGGAGATTTGGATCGACCGGCAAACTGTGCAAACGGTTGAAGCGCGTCCACAGGCGATCGGGACGGAGGTACGGCCCTATAAGCTGGCCGATGGCGTGGATGATGCCATGCGTATGTCGCCGGATTACCTGATCATCGGCGAGGTGCGCGATGGGGCAGCGGCAATGAGCCTGTTTCGCGCGCTGATGACCGGCCACAGCGGAGCCTGCACCTTCCATGCTGACACCCCGCGTGAGGCGGCACGGCGTCTGGCCACCGTGATGGGTGCGGATGCCGGCGTGCGGGCCCACGAAGCCAACCAGATGATCGCCGATGCGGTCGATCTATTGGTCCAGATTGGCATCCGCCACGAAATCCGCCGGGTGGTGCAGGTCGCCAACATTTCCAAGGAACTCAAAAGCGGGGATGTATGGTTCGAGCCCATTTTTCGCTACAACGAGCAATCACCGGTAGGTAATCCGGCCTGGGAAAAGCTGGGGGAGCTGCACTCCCGCAACAGCCAAGATTGAGGAGATAAGCAGATGATATTCTTGATTCCCGTGATTGGATTATTGTGCACCACGCTGATTCTGTTCTGGTTGTATCCCAACCAGGTCAAGACTGGGAAGTTATCCGATCTCTACTCCGCCGATTCGGTGCGCACACTGGCCGGGCTGGATCCGAAATCCCTGGACTATAAGCTACTGGCCGCCGGCCTGAAGCTGCGTCCGGTTACCTTTCGGCTGCTGTGCGGCGCGGCAGGTCTGGCCGGGATGGCTGTCATGTGGGTGTTTTTACCTGGGCTGCCGGCGTTGGTTGTTGGCGGGATTGCCTTCTACGTTCCCAATGCCTGGCTGGATGACAAGGTCAAAAGCCGGGGACGGATGATCGACCAGCAGCTGCCGATTGCCATTGGGCGCATTTCGGCGGGGCTGCTGGCTGGCGGCTCGGTTCCAGATGTACTGCAGCAGGTGGGAGAGTCGTTGGCGCTGGAGAAGAACAATCCACTGACTCCCGAACTAATCCTGACCGCCACCGAGATGCGGGTGAAGGACCGCATGGATGCCCTGCACAGCCTGGCCGCCCGATCGCCTTCCGTTTCATTGGCCAATCTCGCGCAATTGCTGGAAGGTTTTACCGAAGCCGGCGGGCGCTCTTATACCCAGGTTCTGATGGATATCTCTACCCGCGTCCAGCAAATTCTGATGGCCCGCAACCGGGCACAGGCCAAGGCAGGGGATTCGCTGGTCTCGGCTAAGGTTTTGCCGGCTGTGCTGGGGTTGATCCTGGCCTACCTCAGTTCCGACCCAATGGTGCGCGAATCACTCACCCAACTCCCGGTGCAGATCGTGATTGGCCTGGCCATGGGTGCTATGGTAGCCGGTTACCTTATCATTCGCTCGATGATCATGGAGGCAGTCTAAATGCAAGCCTTGATACTCCTCACCGGGATCGCTAGCTTTGTGTTGGTGATCTACCTGACCCTGGAATGGGCGCCCAGCATCCCCACCGGTCGTCTGGCTGAAACCTTATCTCCCGATTATTCCGCTCCACAATCAAGCTGGCGCAGGTCTCTTTCTGTATTGGATAAACCGGTTTCGCGCTGGACTCCCGCGGGATTTCTACGGAAAACGCGGGCTGATCTCTATTGGGCGCAAGTGAGTGACCAATGGGGAGACTGGAACGAAATCCAGTTTACTTCGCTGCGCTTTGCGTTGGCGGTAGCCGGCTTAGGTCTCGGCATGGTGGCTGTCGGCGAACCGGTATTTGCCCTGGTCGGGGCCATCGTAGGGTTTCAGTACCCGGCGATGCGCATGGGAAGCGTGGCCCGGCGAACGCGCCGGCAGTTTATCGCCCAGCTACCGGAATACGTGCAGCTCGTGTCAGCGCAGATGTCGGCCAACGTTTCCATGGAAGAAGCGCTCCGCCGAACTGCCCAGGCGCAAAGCATGGTCGGTAAATGGATGCGCAAGGTACTGCAAATGGCGCAGGGAAGAAACTTGATCGAGCAGATGCAGCGCGAGGCGCAGGAAACCCAACTCCCGGAGCTGATCGGCATGGCTGTGCAGTTGGAGTTTATCCGCCGCGGCACAGCTCAGCAGGAATTGATGGGCCAGTTGGCCACCAGCATCGCCGCGGACTACATCGGCGCGGCGGAACAGCGAGCCGAGAAAGTGGGATCGGAACTGGTGATCCCGATGGTGATCTTCTATTTCCTGCCATTTCTGGCAACGCTTCTGGTGGTGATCGGGTGGCCAATTGTATCCGGCCTGGGGAGCATGTGATGCTGAAAGATACGATCCGGGACCGGTTAGGATTTGCGTTTTTCGCCTTTGCCGCGATCGTCGCTGGAGTTGCAGCCTGGCAAAGCCCCTCAGTACTTGCCTGGTTGTACGCATTTCACAATCTGCTGTTGGCCTGGTTTTATGCCAGGCGAGAGCCGGCGAAGAAGTACGATCGGGTTGGTTTATGGTTGGGGATGATCGCGGCGCTGTTGCCGACCGCTGTCCACAGCGGACCTTCGCCCTGGTATTTGCTCATGCCGGGTCTCGCAGGCTATGGTCTGATTTTATGGTCCCTAACAACTCTAGGAAAGCGATTCGGGATTGCGCCGGCAGATCGCGGGATCACCAGCCGGGGGCCTTATCGTTTTATTCGGCATCCGATGTATCTGGGTGAACTTGTATTTCGAACGGCACTTCTCTTTAGCTCCAACAATCTGGTGCTGGATATCGTTTTGATCATTACACTCGCTTCAGCCCAATGTTTACGGATCCTACGTGAAGAGAGATGGTTATCCGGATATAGTTGCTATGCCAGGACAGTTCAATGGCGTCTTCTTCCGGGTATATGGTAATAATCTTGGTTCCCTTCCTGGCAGGTTCATTCGGATGCAAGAATTAGAATCACGGGACAGCCTGACCGCTGTCCCGTGAATGATGTATTGGAAAATGTCCGTATTCTTTACTTGGATGTTCGAACCCGACGATAATATTATGAGTGAAAAAGCGGCAGCGAATAAAAATATCGCCCCGCAAATTTGTTCGGAGAAACTTGAACCTGGGCACAAGCGCTCATTTTTCACCTTCTGCTAGAAGTTCTTCAATTTTTTCATCCAATTCAGGAGCTTCGAGAGGACCAATTTTTATGCCACGCAATTCGCCGTTTTTCGCGATATAAAAAGTTTCCGGCACTCCTTTAATCCCGTAGGCTTGCGATATACGGGTGCCAAGATCTGGGCCATTGAAATAAGTGATATCGAATTCCTTGAGATAAGCTAAAGCATTCGGTTCTGTATCGACATAATCTACCCCAATAAACACGACTCCCCGGTCTTTATACTTACGCCAGGTTTGTTCTAGATAAGCAGCTTCCGATCGACACGGCAGGCACCAGGAAGCCCAGAAATTGAGCACGACCACCTTGCCGCGCAGTTCTTTCAGAGATACCTGCCGGTTATCAAAAGTAGTCAGCGTGAAATCGGGTGCCATGCCGTTCTGAACCTGACCTCGTTGAGCTCGAGCCAATCCCCATCCAACCAGGCCTAGCAGTGCTGTCAACAAGGCGAAGGCGATAAGCGCTGTTATTCGGAAACGCCACTTTTGCTCATTACTTGGGGTTACAACAGGATTGTTCATTGGCTCCAAATCGGTATTTCCTATTCTTGATCAGCTTTCCACTACATCCACCAGGGTTCCCCCTGGCATGCCAACGGTTAAATCACCCGGGTCATACGCAACGGCCGGATTTGTCCACCGAAATATCCATTTGGCATCTTCTGGAGCAGCATTGACACATCCATGCGACATTTCCTCCCCGAAGTTGTTATGCCAAAAAGTGGAATGGATTGCTACCCCGTTGCCCTCAAATAAACTCGTCCAACTCACACCTGGGAGATCATACCCGCCACCAGTTGAACCCCCAGACATATGGACCGAAATCAATTTGCGCCAGATCGGTCTCAGACCTAATGGCGTTTCCCAGTTCTCGGTCCGATTCCCATACATATCGAACCGGATCCCAGTAGAGACCAGAGCGAAATGGACTTCCGCGTTTCCCTCAAAGCAAGAAATTGTCTGACGGGCAATGTTGACGACAATCCGTTTGTTTTCCACTTCGGGATGAATAGGCGCAACTTCGTCGTTGGTCATTGGGCGGAACGCCTCGGCCCTGGCCCAGAATATATCTCCATAACCATAACGCTCGTTCACCCGATACCAGATCTGACCATCATCGGCTTTCCTGATCTGGTCGATCCAAAAGACCTGGGAGTAGTATAAACGAGGGATTTGGTCTTCCTTCAACCAGGGCGAACGAGCTGGTGGGTTTGCCAGGGATAGATCGACATACGGTTGGGTTACCTCGGCCCACATTCCGAGCCCCAGACTGGTTTCGGGCAATTTGTTAATCGGCGTATTAGGTACATTTCTAACTGGCTGGAGATAAGGTGTCCAGATATATCCCTGAGGAGTCTCTACCCAGCGCTGGTTCCTCCGATAGGGCCGGCGTCCCACCACTTCACGCAACCAGGGGACAACAGCATCTTCATAGACTTTTGCTATCGTCAGGCTGTCTGCATCAGGTTTGACTTTGACTTCTGCCATTCCAACAGTTACCCTACCCAATCTTTCTTCCTGCGGAAATGAAATCTGGGAGAGCCATTTTTGGGAAGGGGTCATGGCCATTGCAGCCAATCCCCCTGCTGCTTTCTTCAGGAATTCACGGCGGGAAATTATGGAAGATGTTGTCACGGCAATTTCCAATGGAGAAATTACTACAAATTCACCGAACAGATGCCTGAACCCAGATTTCCTGAATGGGATGATTAGGATCGTTGGTCTCGATCAGCACGCCACGACGCACCGTCGTTCCGCGCATCTCATGAAAGCCTGGATCAAATTGCAGGGTCATCAACACAACTTTTCCAGGTGGAATTTCGGTTGCCGTGAAATCTGCCATAGTGCAGCCGCATGTTGTGTAGGCGCGCTCGATGATCAAAGCAGATTGACCGGTGTTAGCTATGACAAATGTGCGCCTCAAAACAATATGAGAATTGACTTCACCGAAATCAAAGAAGGACTCAGAGACGCGGATCACCGGTTCCTCACTCAGATTCGCAGGAATGGTTTCAAGAACCTGGGGGCTGCGATCGATGTCCATTCCGTGCACGGCGTGGATCTTTTTCCCATACACTACGTCTGCGGGAGTATATTGGAGCTTCTGACCGGCGCGGCTCAATCCAAGAATCCCGAAGTATATGAAAGCCAAGACAACGATTCCAGCCATCCCCAGGATCACATAATCCCATTTCTTGTTTCCAGATAGCCGCAGAAAGCTGAGGATGGGAAAGGTCCGTTTTTTCGAGGTAGTGGCGGATGACTTGCCGTTCATCTATTTGTAGATATTTTCCTGTTCTTTTGGCAGAGCCAAAGCAGATTTATCAGGAGCCTGATGGTGTTCATGCTCACCATGTTTCATTGTGCCCATCATTAAAAGGTGGGACAGCGGGCAGAGCAAGACCATCAGGATGATAAAGACGTTGTTGAATGGAACCTTGAAAAGCAAAACCGCAGCAGCTGCGCCCAGGGCAATCAAGCAGCAGGCGACCATGATGAGTGCATGTTTTTTAGACATTCGTTCCTCCTTTTATCCTGAAACTGACCAGGTAAACTCACGCGACGGGGCGTCCAAATTGGTGATGGTGATTGTGACGCTCTTCGCGCCGTCTAGCAAAGCAGATCCATCTTTAGTAGAGGGGAATGAGAGCTTCCCTTCCACGTGGTGACCACCCCGCGGTGCATCCCATAAGGTTGCCTGAACGGTTTTTCCGGTATCCGTGGAAAGAACAGCGAGTTGAGCAAGATCCATGCTGAGATCGACCGAATGGGTATCCATTAAGACCACAAAGATCACGGCATCGCCGGGATTTTTTAAATTGGTCGGTGTAATCTCCATTGTCACAGCACCCTGCGCGTCTGATTTTGTAAGATCAGCAGGGACCTCTACTTCCTGGGTTGCGACCATTTCTTGAGTAGGAACGGTCGTTGGTTCAGACTTGGCCGGCTCGGATTGACTGGATGGTTTAGCCGTTGGAGCCTGTGATGGGTTTTGCCCAGTGCAGGCGGTGAGTAAAAACGCAGCGATCGTAACGATAACGACAATTGAACGAAATTTCATAATGATTCCTTTGCAAGGAGGGCATCGAATAGTAATGGCATTACTTTTCGCCTTTCGCGAATGATAAGATGGACCATATAGCTGATGCCTAGAAGGGTCGTGCCCAGGCCCACCCCCATAAAGAGCAGGCGGTATTTTGCCAGGAAAGTAGCCGCTGCGGTCAATCCCAGGATCGGTAGTACATCCGTAACATGGTGTACGCAACAAGCTACCATCGCCACAGTCGAGGTGGTTCCGCTGGCGCCCATACTGGTTCCTGTGGCTGGAAAGCGGGACAATCCATCTGGTCCTATCTTTGTAACCGGCAAATACAGTCTTAATTTCAAAATGGTATATAAGGCAGCCTGCACCCCAAATCCGATGATGATGGGAAACACAATCCAACGATCCTGCCAGAAAAACTCAGCAGCGTGAGCCGGGCTCTCGGCCCAGGACACAATCCCAAAGTAGAGTGCTATAAGCAGGACTGCTCCGATTAATCCAGCTCCTATGGGCAGAAGGATCTTTTTTTGTTTGAAGGTCAAGGTGTTTTCCATTTCATACTCGAATAACGATAGAAACAATTTCATAAAATGATACGAAGTCCAGATATGGTTGTCATGCGCCGAGTTGCCCGAATCTGGCTAAGCAATAAAGCCTATCTGTTGCTGGGCGAGAAAGCGCTGTTGATCGTCTTTCCATCCCGGTATGATTTGTTTATTCTTCTCCTCCTACGTGAAAAGAGCGCCATTTCATCTTCGGGAAATATGGGTGGCGCTCTTGGATCGTTTATTATGAAAGGATATAAACAATGGAAGATCACTGCCATGTTACCCCGGTCCAAAAGATAAGCTCTGATGAGGAAAACGCAAAAACTCTGCGAGCCTACCTGGTTATCTCTGGTTTAAACTGCCCTAATTGTGCTAATCGGGTAAGGAATGCGTTGATTGGCTCCTTGGGGGTGATCGACGCGTTGGTCGATCACATTGATGGACTGGCAGAGGTTTCATATAACCCTGACCTGATCCGCCCGACCAATTTCATGGAAATCGTCTCAAGAGCAGGTAGTGATGGCATTCACAGTTACTCCGCAGTAGTGATTGGATAACGGTATTCGTTGCCTCTCTTCCTCCAAGGCTCCTAAGAAAAGCAGGATGTGGTTCACTCATGTCGATAGACTTGTTGAACCACATTTTTGTTTTAAACCGGCTATATCTTTACAAAAGCTTTAGAAATGCTTCACGGTGACTTTACCCTCGGCCAGTAAACTGAGGATGAAAGTTTGAAATCAATTGGAACAGGAGAAATTACTGATGAACAAATCGTTCGGTATCGCGTTAGTGATTATTGCAGGCATCGTCCTGAGTGCATTAGTCTTTGGGGCCGGCCTGGTCGTGGGGCGTGCGAATTTAGGGTCGACCAATTTTGGCCCCTTCACTATGATGGGTCGGAATTTCACCAACCAAAGCTATTCGATGATGGGGAATAGCCAGAACATGATGGGTAGCAACGGAATGATGGGTAACGGGTACAACATGATGGGGGGCAACGGAATGATGGGTGGGTATGCCAATGGTAGCGCGACCAACACGACTCCGCTCACGATTGATCAGGCCAAACAGGCCGTGGAAAGCTATTTGAAAGGCCTGAACAATTCAGATCTTGAGCTAAAAGAAATCATGATCTTCGATAACAACGCCTATGCCCGCATCACCGAAAAGGGCACCGGTATCGGCGCGATGGAATTACTGGTTGACCCCTCCAACTTGTCTGTTTTCCCTGAATTTGGTCCCAATATGATGTGGAACCTGAAATACGGTCACATGAGCGGAAACGGCATGATGGGAAGCGGCGGTATGATGGGTGGTCGTGGAATGATGGGCGGTAATAACACCAATCCCGGTTCTGTTTCTTCAAACATGACGGTAACCCCGGAACAAGCGCTTCAGGCTGCACAGCAGTACCTGGATCAGCAGTATCCTGGCTATAACACTGCCGACGATGCCGACCCGTTCTATGGCTACTACACTATCGATATCCTGAAGGATGGTCAGCCGACTGGGATGCTCAGCATAAACGGCTTCAGCGGGCAGGTCTTCCTGCACACCTGGCACGGAACTTTTATTGAAATGTTTGAGTAATCACATCCATCTTGCCCAACTTCAGGGATCGGCCGTTCCGCCGGTCCCTGTTTGTATGTAAAATGGATAAGCAAACCTATTCGGAAGGAATCGAAAGTGCCAGCAGCAAAGATACTCGTGATTGATGATGAACCCTCGATCCACAATGTCGTAACTGCGTATTTGAAAGCAGAGGGCTATGAATTCCAGTCGGCGATGGACGGGCCGGCTGGGCTGACCGCCGCTCGCTCTTTCAAGCCGGACATCATCGTACTGGACGTGATGCTTCCCGGCATGGATGGGATCGAGCTTCTGGCCAACCTGCGCCGCGAGTCGAATATCTATGTAATCATGCTGACGGCCCGCTCAGAGGAAACTGACAAAATCGTCGGCCTTTCTGTCGGCGCGGATGATTACCTGACCAAACCTTTCAGCCCGCGCGAGTTAATCGCCCGAATCAAGGCGGCCTTGCGGCGCATGCAAAGCCCCTCTGCCACGGTAAGCGAACCTGCCATACTCAAATTCGCCCACTTGCGAATTGACCTCTCCGCGCGACGAGTATGGGTGGGGGAGCGTCTGATTGAACTGACAGCGGTAGAGTTTGATCTGTTGATTGTGCTTGCCCAGCATCACAGCATGGTGTTGAGCCGGGAACAGTTGTTGGAAAAAGCCTGGGGATATGATTATTTCGGCGATACCCGAGTGGTTGATGTTCATATCGGCCACATCCGCCAGAAATTGGGCGATGACCACTTTATCGAAACCATCCGTGGGGTTGGCTATCGCTTCGAAGACAAGTAGGTGAATTTATGATGAGACTTCTACGCACACATCTCGCCTGGAAAGTATTCCTCTCTTATGTGCTGGTCGTTCTGGTCGGCGTCGTGGTTCTGGCCACCGCCACCAGTTTATCCGTTCCAGCAGCCTTCGACCGGCATATGGCAGGAATGAGTGCAATGATGTCCGGCGGGGATATGATGGGAAATGCTCAACCGATGGAGGTTGAATTATTTACTAACTATACGGCATCGGTCACTGAGGCACTTTCTATGGCTGCGATCGCAGCGCTGATTGCGGCGGTGGTTGCCAGTTTCCTCGTCAGCCGCCAGGTCGTCACCCCGGTACAACGGATGATGAAGCTTAGCCACCGCATCGCGGAAGGGGAATACGAAGAAAGGCTCACAGTCTCGAGAGGCGTGCGGTCCAATCAGTTGGATGAACTGGACCAATTGGCATTGAGTTTCAATCAGATGGCGGACAAGCTCGAAAAGACAGAAACCATGCGCCGGCAGTTGATTGGCGATGTAACCCACGAACTGCGCACTCCCCTTGCAGCAATCAAAGGCTACATGGAAGGGTTGATGGACGGAGTTCTGCCGGCAGAACCGGAAACCTACCAGCAAGTCCACACAGAAATCGATCGCCTGCAGCGTCTGGTGAACGATTTGCAGGAGCTCAGCCGGGTGGAAGCTGGCGCATTCCAACTAAAGCCCGTATCCGTCTCACTTCCTGGCCTCATCGAAACCATCAAGGGAAATCTTGGGCATCAGTTTGAGGACAAAGGCATCCAGCTTGAAACGCAAGTGGAACCACATCTCCCGAATATCATGGTTGATAAAGATCGAATTCTTCAAGTGCTGACGAATTTGGTCGGAAACGCACTGCAATATACGCCGAGTGGTGGAAAGGTATCAATCCGAGCTGCCAGGGACAAATCCGAAATTCTCATTTCCGTTTCGGATACCGGCATCGGCATCGCTCCGGATCATCTGCCCTTCATTTTCAACCGCTTTTACCGCACGGATAAATCCAGGACGCGCGCCAGCGGGGGAAGCGGGATTGGATTGACCATTGCGCAAGCGCTAGTCAAAGCGCACCATGGTCGCATCTGGGCAGAAAGCGCAGGCGAAGGAAAAGGCAGCTCATTTCATTTTACGCTCCCGGCGGCTGGATAATCCATTTTTGCTTTTACGAACATCTTCATCAAAGCTTTACATTTGCTTCAAAGAAACTTTACCCCGCTAAGTTATCATTTAAAAGTAAGAACAAGAAAATACAATTTGAACAACGGATTAGATCCGAAAAAAGGATGGAACACTATGATGGGTAATTTTGGATACGGTGGTATGGGTTGGATCGGAATGATCCTGGGTCTGGTGATTACTATTGCTGTAATCATTGGCCTGGTATTACTGGTTGTGTGGGCGGTTCGCCGGATGAGCGGGAACAATGCTCAGCCCGGTTCCCAAAATTTGACCGGGCAGTCGGCCCGCGATATTGCCCAGGCTCGCTACGCCAAGGGCGAAATTAACCGGGAAGAATACCAGCAGATTTTGTCGGATCTGAGCCGCTAAGGTAGGTGTGTCATGATGGGATTTGGAATGCTGGGTGGCATGTTCTTATTCTGGGTCGTTCTGATCGTTCTGGCCGTGTTAGTGGTACGAGGCCTGTTTCAATCGAAGCAATCCGTTGGCAACAACCATGCGAATGCTCCTCTTTCAGCCTTAGAAATTATTGAACAGCGATACGCCAGAGGTGAGATCACGCAGGAACAATTCCTACAAATGCAGAAAGACATTCAATAGAACGGTGCCGCGAACAAATCGTCGCAGCCTCTTGATTACAACTGAGGCTGCGATTTTTTGACTCCGCTTATGGTTCACTCGATTCCACAGCCTCAATCCTCTTCGGGTGGGTGCTCTACTTCCCCTCGCATGAAAGCATCCGGTGCTTGCTCGTAAACTCTCAGGCATGCCATGTTGCAAAAATACACTCGGACACTTTGATAAATTGCCGATGGGAAACGCTCTGGATTACGGATGACACCGCCACACGCAGTTTTCATTCCTTCTTGTTGATTACCTTGGTCTTCCACCTATCCTCCTACACTAACGATAACTATGGTAAAAAATCCGCAGGATTTAGGAATCCGCCGGCATCTAAGCGTATGCGGAAATCAATATGATTCCCAGTGGAATTACCAGTGCTACCCGATTCTGCAATTTGCTGGCCCTTTACTACGCCTTGACCTTCGCGAACAAGATTGGCGAAATTATGCCCATAATAGCTCCAGTATCCATTTCCATGGTCGATGATTACCAGGTTCCCAAAACCAGTTGTATCCCAGCCAGAAAAAATCACGGTTCCACTATCGGACGCAAAAATGGGCTGGCGCTCATAAGTGCCTACATCAATCCCAAGATGGCCGCTCCAATAAGGTTGGGTAATTACGATTGGGGAAATCGGCCAGGAAAAATAGCCACTACCAATATAAACCAGAGGCCCCGAATAATAACCCGGAGATTTCCTACCTTTACCTGGGAGTACCGTGGGACCTGGCTCCTGCCACACGATTTGTTTTTTTCCTCCAGGCACAATGATCTGACCCCCTGCAAGCAATTTAGCAGGCATCGCTCCCCCAAAATCGTTTCCAATAAAATTGACAATCTCATCGATCGAAACACCATACAACGCCTGAATTCGTTCCAAGGTGTCTCCTTCCCGAACAGTATGCAAGACTCCATCGACCGGAAGAATATTTAGCATCATCCCAATACGCAAAGAACCAGCATTGGTACTTATTCCCTCATTGCTCCATAGAATCGTTTCAGGCTGGATATTATGTTTCTTCGCAATCGTCCAGGCTGTATCTCCTTTTTCTACAGTATGTTGAGTTACAGCAAACCTTGGCAGGGTTGGCCGGTAAGTATGCAGATCCGCCAAACGACTTATCGAGTTCAATTTTGTAGATGGAGAAAACGTGGGTAAATCAATACGCCTGGCATACACAATGGTATTCGGTGTAGGTGGGATACTCGTCTCCAGATCAGCTTTCGCCTGGACTGGTGCTGTGAACCTGTAAACAACCCAAACGCCGGTCATCAAAACGAAAGAAACAACCACCCATGAGAGGAAATTGACAAGCCTACTCGATGTCATAGGCCTAAGGCTGGATCGGCGGGTACTTTACGACCCGGTTATTGCCGGCATCGACAATCCACAAGCTGCCATCTGGACGTAAAGCCAATCCATTCGGTAAACCAAAGGATCCATCTTCGGGTCCGTACTGGCCAAACGTAGCCAGAGGTTCGCCCGCAGATGAGAACACGATCACCCGGTATCCTTCCGGATCGGTCAGATAGATACGATTATCGGGTCCAACCGACAGGTAAGGTTTGTTATCTACCGAGCTACTCCCCCAGCCCTGAACGTTAAAACTGGAAATATATATACCCTCCGGAGAAAATACTACCACGCGCAGGTTCCAGGTGTCGGCTACGTAGATATTTCCTTCCGGGCCGACTGCGATGCCCACGGGCTCATCTAGCTGACCATCGCCCCCAGTGGCGAACTCAAATAAGGCTGTACCTTCCGAGGAAAAAACCACCACACGCTTATTGCCGGCGTCTGTGACATAGATGCGACCATCACTGGCAACGGCGATACCACGTGGTCCCCACAGTCGATCCAATCCATCACTTGCAAGACCAGAGGATCCCCATTCAAGTAAAAACTTTCCTTGTGGGTCGAATTTCTGAATGCGATGATTCCAGGTATCCGCAACCAATACGTTGCCAGCGCCGTCCAAGGCAATTCCCCAGGGTTCGTTTAACGTTCCTGGTGCAGGCGGCGATTGTCCATCTGGAGTCCGATTGCCCCAGGATAACAGCAACTCACCCTGCGAGTTATATTTCGCGATCCTTGAATTGCCGCTATCCACGACGAAAATGCTGCCGTCTCTTCCGATCGCAATATTGCGGGGTGTATTAAATTCGCCGGTGGTGATAACAAATTCCGGTTTTATCGTTTTTTGGATATTTGCATAGGCATCCGCTTGCTGGGGGATATCTGCAAGGATACTAGACCCCAGGCTGAGAGAAAGCGTTTGTAAAGCAATATCCTTGCGAATATAGACCCGCATTTTCTCAGCCAATGGCCAGTCGGTGGGCGGCTTGAGCGAGGTTCCAGTCTGTGAGCTATAACGGGTGTAATCCCGTTTCCACAGGATATCCCAAAGGGCAGCGCGTAGATCGGGATTCGCGAACGCCTCGCGGATTCGGCCCCAGGTCAGGTTTTTATAATCCTCAATAGGCCACCACATGCGAATTACTTCAAAACGATGATACCTGGAACCAAGTAGCAGTTCGACCTTGTTCCAGTTGGACGGGCCTGCCAATACCACCGGCGCATCCAGGGCCTCCCGGCTTGGTTGCGAGCCGTAGAACGAGCTGTTGGGGTAATCCTTGAGATACCAACTCATCGGCCATGACACGTCCGAATCGTAGGCAATTTTCAAATCTTTGCCGGCACCCGTATGGGTGGCTATAGATTGGATATCATCCAGTACCCATTTAACTCCCGGCGCGCCATGAGCATAATCGATGTACTCGGTGGAATAATCATAGTTGACGTAATTCACGAAGAAGGAAGTACGTATGGTCAATAAAGTAAGTATCCCGATGGCAACTAACCCCATCCGTTTGAAAAAGACTCTTGGTTTCGAATGGGTGACGTCATCTACCCAAATCCCTTCCACCATCTGACCAATCCACCACGCCGCCAACAATAGGAAAGGCACGATGATATGCGTGGAAAGCCAGGGCATTTTCTCTCCAGCCAGAGAGAGGGCGAGGAAAATTCCCCCGGCCCACCATAAAGCGAAGGGAATGAAATTGCGTGCCAATTCCGGCAATTGTTTCCGGCGGATAAAAAATAAAACAGCCGCACCAAACCCACCGATCAAAGGAAGATATTCGTAAATCGGAAAGACGATCAGGAAGTAGTACCAGGGTTGGCCGCCTCGCGCCACCCCTTGCTGAGACAACCAATACCCCAAAGAACCGATAAACCCACTGGCAATTCCAGCCGGGTTGGTAAAAAAGGTGGTAAACAAAAGCAGGTCGATCCCCAGGAAAAGGCCTGCCAGTTTTAACCAACGTTGCCTTCCCCAGACTATGCCCAATCCGGTAGAGACTACCGAGAAAACACCGAACAATACCCACAATCGGACACCAGATGGATTGGATATCCATTCGGTGCCTTGACTCCCCAGGACAGATAGATCTACAAATGCAGCGCCAGTCAATCGGGCGAAAATGGGATTGAGGACTGGCAGCGCAATCGTAGATGAAAAGAAGGCCCCTAAAGTGACCATCAGTACAAGTAGATCAAATTCCGGCGATGTTTTTATCACCTTCCACCGTACACCATATTTCCACCCAATGCGGGCCAGAAGATAACTGGCAAAGATCGCAAGATAAATGAAGGTAATCTCCATTGTGGAGAACATCAACGCCAATGCCGCCACAAATATGAACAGGTATCGTTCTTTCCGCTGGAAGAGATATCCAAAAATTGAGTACGCCGCCAGCAGCGTCCAGGCAATCACCAAAATATCGTGCCGGATATAACGCGAGTAGTACAACACGTAAGGAGAGATCAAAAATAGCAAGGAGGCGATCAGCGTTCCTGATCTTCCAAGCCAGGGTTTGAGCAGTTGAGGAATAACAATCGCGATGAATGAACCAAGAATCAACGGGATCAACCGCGAAGTGAAATCGTTCGCCCCCAAAAGAATGTTGATCAACGCAGTCGACTCAAACAAGAAGGGCCCATGCATCATGGGGGTATGGATAAACCCTTTGCCAGTTGCCAATAGCCACGAATAATAGACGTGCAAACTTTCATCGTGGCTCATGACGCGCTCCCCCAGGCCAATCAAACGGGTAAGGATCACGGCGCATGCGAGCGTGAGTGCTATTCCTTGTTCCAGCGTTATGGTCAAAGGTCGATTAAGTTGGGAAAGGAAAATAAGTATTCTGGACCCGGATCGGGCCGGATTTGCGAATTGGGGTTCAGAATCGCTGGCTCTCTCCACGAGGCTGGTTTCTCCTAGACACTTATAAATATGGGTGAATTTCCTTCTAACCAGTCTATCGTTAAGGATCATTTTTATGAATAGGTTCTATTGCCCCTCAGGGGTAGGGCAATATTGCTTATGTCGCACCGTTGATTCTTGGATTATTCAGGAGGTATATTAAAGCCGGATTGACCATGGTGGCTTATGCCCGAATACTCTCTCAAAAGAAGACAACCTTTTAACCCGCTACCGTATATTGTGCTGGCAGGGATCATCCTGGGAATTGCTTTGGCCAGCAATTTAGCTCTTGCACCCGTCCCTACCGCAACTCTCCCATCTCCTACTCCCACAGAAAGTTACCCGGCAGCCATCGTACCTTCAACGACAGACACTCCCAGGGTTATCAACATTACTCCTGCAATCACAACTTCTGCCGTCGCCCAAACGGGAAAACCCGCGCCGGATTTTCGATTGAAAACATTGGATGGTAACGAAATAAAACTGTCGGATCTCCGGGGAAAGACTGTGTTGATCAATCTGTGGGCCAGTTGGTGCCCACCTTGCCGTTATGAAATGCCAGGAATTCAGGCGGCTTATGAGAAATTCAAGAGCAAAGGATTGGTTGTATTAGGAATAAATTTCACGGCACAGGATAATTTGCAGGATGTTCGAGATTTCGTGACAGAACTAAAACTTACTTTTCCCATTCTGCTGGATGAGAGCGGTGATGTCAGTGCTGGGTTATACGGTATGCGCGGACTGCCGACCAGCTATTTTATTGATACACAAGGCATACTCCGGCGAATTCAAGTCGGGGCTATGCTGCCCGAAAAAACTGAAGGATTCCTCCTGGAAATCCTCCCTAAATCATAGATTCTTTCACCGGCGAAGGCAGGTCTTTGACTGCCCGTCCGCTCAAATATCCCACGTAGGCTGGCACCAATGGTAAAACGCAGGGGGAAAGAAACGACAGAAGACCTGCAAAAACAGCAATGATGTAAGTCGGCGTAACCGAGCCTCCCAGGGGCAAGTCGATAAAATAACCCCGCTGCAGCGCCCAAATGGCGATGAGAGTCATCCGGTCGAACACCATCAGCAGTCCGACGATGATCAAGAGCGAACCGCTAACGATCTCGATCCACCGCACGTACCTTCTAAAACGGGCCATGAACCGGATGGCTTTTTCCATCCCAAATCCAATCGCCAGGAAGGGAAGTCCCAGGCCGATGGCATAACCGCTGGACAGCACCATGGCCTGGGTCGCGGATTGCTGGCTCATTCCAAGGGTGAGGATGGCTCCAAGCGTTGTTCCGATGCAAGGCGTCCATCCAGCGGCGAAGAAAACACCCATCATCACTGAAGATAGGATTGGACCGCCCTTGCCAGGGGTCCAGTAAGAACGCGTTTCATAGTTTAACCAGGGAAGGTTGATGAGTTTGAGCGTGAATAGGCCTAACAAGATCACGATCGCCCCGCCGATTCGCCCCAAAATGGATTTATAGATACCAAACACCTGGCCGAGAGCGGTGGCCGCGCCGCCCCAACCAATAATAAATATCACTGAAAAACCGAGCACAAACAGCACTGCGTGGAAGAAAGTATTCAAGCGAAGACGCATGCCACTAGCTTTTTGACCATGGGTTGTCTGGGTCGTTTCCAAATTGAATCCTAGGGGTGATGCAAAATTTGGATCAAAAGACTGTATACGATCGCAGACGCCAGACCTAAAATCACCAGGATGGTCCAGATCTTATCGAAAACTTCTCGTCGGGTTAGGTGTTGCTTTGCATTTTTTGAGAAAATGGGAGTTGGCATAAACTGGCCCTTTCAATAATATTCTTATCATACGCAATCCAAATCAATCGAACATGCGTCAAAATGCTGTTACTTGAACAGGCAGAATGGCCTATTGTGATTTGTCTCCCCCACTTTTACAATTTCATCAGAGTTATCTCAACTTCAAAGGAACGAATTTTGAATGTCTAAATTAAAAAGAGGTGTTTCGAAAAGCCGGCAGGTTCAGCGCAAACATAATAAGTTGCCGCTGATTATGGCGCTGGCCGGAGCGGCGATCCTGCTCATTGCTGCCTTTTTTGCGTTCCAAAAGAAACCGACATCTTTTACCCCCGAGGTTACCGGCAGCCCGAGCCTGAAGGCGGACAAAGAGAAGGTGGATTTAGGGGACGTCAAATTAGGGCAAACGGTTGAGGTTTCCTTTGAAATCAGGAATGTGGGTGACCAGCCGCTCAAATTTTCCAAGGCTCCCTTTATCGAAGTCAAGGAGGGGTGTTGACCTCCCACTCCTGTCATCGGTTCGATGACCCTCAAGCCTGGTGAAACGACAACCATATCAATGCAGTTCATGATGCACGGCGATATGGGCGGAAAACATGACTTTCGAGTTCACCTTCCTTCAAATGATCCTATTCAAAAGGACATGACCCTTACTGTACTTTCCAATTGGATCCCCTAACTGTTCCGGATTGTTTTGGACTGATGTGGATCTTCTACCTTTACTCTCAGTTTTCAGGAGTCTTGTATGTCAAATAAAGTTCCAAGTACAACAGAGGTTTTCGCTGATCCTCCATTTGCGCAAAGTTTGTTCAACAGCCCTAAATGGGCCTGGTTTTGGGTAATTGCACGGCTTTACGTTGGTTATTCGTGGCTGACCTCGGGAATTGGCAAGCTCTCGAATCCCGCCTGGACCCAAACCGGCGAAGCATTGAAAGGTTTCTGGGAGAGAGCAGTGGCCATCCCTGATGCGCCAGCCCGTCCATTAATTGCCTTTGACTGGTATCGCGGATTCTTGCAGTCCATGATTGATGCCGGGGCTTACACATGGTTCTCAAAGGTAATTTATGTTGGGGAAATCCTGATTGGGGTGGCGCTGATCCTGGGCTTGTTTACCGGTATCGCGGCTTTCTTCGGCGGTTTCATGAATTGGAATTTCATGATGGCCGGATCAGCCAGCACCAACCCGGTTTTGTTCACCCTATCCATCCTGCTTGTGCTCGCGTGGAAAACAGCGGGTTGGTGGGGATTGGACCGCTTCTTATTGCCGGCTTTAGGGACCCCCTGGCAGCCAGGAAAGGCATTTGGACAGAAGCCTCCCGAAAAAAGTTGAGCGGCGTTACAGAACAGCTTTAGGAAAACCAATCGCTTTATTCCGAGATGGCCACAAGGTTCCGCGAAACATTTTCTTGAGAACCTTGTGACCATTTTTTATTTCATAAAACTGGCCTAAAAAACTCATCAATAGGCAATATTACCTATCCTACTCCAAGCGATATCGCCCTCTGCGCTTTCGAATTACATCTTTATACTAGGCATAGATCCTTACCCATATCATGCAATAAGGTGCTTAATGATGAATAACCCGCTTTCTACAAACGTCCGCAATTTTCGCTGGTTTATTTTCCTGGTGGCCTTGCTCCCTATCGTTTCTCTTCTGTCTGGTTGCAGTGCCAGCAGTTCAACCGCAGGTCAAGATTTGAATATGGCTCCCATGTCGGATATGCCGGTTGATGTCCAAAAGGCAGCGGTGTCTGTTCAAGAGGCTTATCAATTCGCGGTCGCGAATCCAGATGCATTAAAGAATGTTCCCTGCTACTGTGGCTGTGGCGCGGCTGGGCATACTTCGAATTATTCCTGTTATGTCAAGGAAGTGAAATCTTCTGGCGAAGTCATTTTTGATCAGCACGCGCTGGGTTGTTCAATCTGTGTGGATATCGCTCAAGACGTGATGAAAATGACCCGAGACGGAAAAGCGCCCAAAGAAATACGGGCGGCAATCGATCAAACCTATTCACAATACGGCCCATCCAATATGCCGCCGGTCCAATAATGCCGATGGAATCGCTGCCATACAAGACTGCTCTCATAAACTGGAAGAGATGGGCCTGGGTATTCCCTTTCGCCGGTCTGGCCTTGCTGATCCTCTTTGTTCCGCTGCCATTGCCGTTTCATGCACCGCAGGACAGGCTGCTTCGTATTGAAGCCAGCAGTTTTCAGTTCACGCCAGGCGAAATCCAGATCAATCCCGGAGACCGGGTGACCGTTGAGTTGGTATCGACCGACGTGGTGCACGGGTTTTCGCTGGACGGTTATGACTTTGAATTAAAGGCAGACCCTGGGCAAACTGCAACAGGAACCTTCATCGCGGATCAGGCTGGGGTTTTCCGTTTTCGTTGTTCGGTAGCATGCGGTAACCTGCATCCCTTTATGATTGGTAAGCTGCAAGTAGGCCCTAACCTCCTTTTCGTTCGAGGGATCGTTTTAGGATTACTGGCCATTTCGGCAGCCCTCATTTCCCTCAAGAATGTTTCCAGGGGGACGGCATGACCCGTCTGGATCTGACCCGTTCCCCCCGTGCGCTGGCGCTGCTGCGCAGCCGTTGGCCGCAGTTCTTGCTGCGTTCCATCACCCTGGCAGGTTTCATTTTTACGATCCTTGCCGGTCTGATGGGCTCCGTTGTGGGCAGCCACAATTTTGCCATTATCTTTGTTTGGATCGCATGGTGGACGGCGCTCAAGCTTGTCTTCATCCCTTTTGGTGGTCGTTCCTGGTGCAGCATCTGTCCAATTCCCATGCCCGGCGAATGGTTGCAAAAGGGCGGTATCTTGCAGCCGCGCGGCGGCGCGGGCATCGGCCTCGGCAAACGCTGGCCAAAGTCCCTCAGGGGAACCTGGATGCAGGCCGGCGGTTTCTTGTTGATCGGATTGTTCGGCGCATTGACGCTGACCTCGGCAAAAATCACAGCGATTGTTTTACTATTCATTTTGGTGTTGGCGCTGATCCTTAGCCTGGTTTTTGAGCGCCGTTCCTTCTGCAATTACCTATGCCCGATCGGTGGGTTTACCGGACTGTATGCGCAGGCCGGGCCGGTAGAGCTGCGTGTAAAAGACGCGGATATCTGCGCTGCTCACAGCGAAAAGACCTGTTACACCGCCTGCCCGTGGGGGCAGTACCCGCTGGCTTTAAAATCCAGCGCCAACTGCGGTCTGTGCATGGAATGCCTGCGCGTTTGCCCGTCAGATAATATCGCGGTCAACCTGCGCCCGTGGGGCAGCGATCTGGGCCCAAAGACCAAACATCGCCTGGATGAAGCCTTTCTCGGACTGGTCATGTTGGCCTCCGCGCTGGTCGACTCTGCGATTTTCTTGGGGCCCTGGGGGCAGTTGAAATCGGCTGCTTACAGCATCGGCAGCCCGGACTGGTTCCTGTTTGCAGGAGTTTTCCTCGTGACAGCGCTTGGGGTTTTGCCCGGCATCTACACTGCTTCGACGTGGGTTGCGATCCGGCTTGGTTCTGCGCGCGCTTCTTTGCGAAAATCCCTGGCCCATTACAGCCAGGTGCTCGTCCCACTTGGACTGATGGCCTGGATCGCTTTTACCATCTCGTTTGCCTTTGTTAAATTTGGCTACGTCCTCCCGGTGGTTTCAGATCCTCTGGGTTGGGGCTGGAATTTGATTGGTCTTTCCAAGACAGCCGGGGTGGGAGAAGCCACTTCCTTCAGCCTGATTTTACAGGTAGCTATACTGATGGTTGGACTTTTCTGGTCCAGCCGGGTCGCGTGCCGCATCAGTGAAACCATTCGCCAGGCCGCACCGTTGATAGCCTTCTCAGGTTTATTCACACTGGCCATGCTATGGCTGCTGGTAGGTTAAATCCGATGAAAAAAGAAGGACTTGCCCGTTGGATCGTCATTGTTCTAGTACTGGCCGCGATCGTTGTCCCACTGGGTAGCTGGTGGCTGTCCAGAGAGCAGGCAACGAAAATCGAGCTGCACGCGCGTATGCCAGAGAACGGCGGCTGGAGCGCTGATACCATCCTGGCAAAGGTTGGACAGCCGATCCATTTGCGTCTCACCAGTGATGATGTGGTGCATGGTTTTGCGGTTGGTCGATCAGACCAGCCGGGGTTGGATATTATTCCGGGTGAATTCACCGAAACAACCTTGACTTTTGACCGCCCCGGAAAGTATATCTTTTACTGTAACCGTTGGTGCGGCGCCAACCATTGGCGCATGCGCGGGACCATCGAAGTCACGGGAAATGGTGAACCTGTGCCGCCCGATCCACAGCCATTGTTCCTCAAGTTAGGCATTGATGTCGACGCGCCGCATCCCGCCGAAGTTGCTCCGGTTACCACCGTTTCCCCTGAACGTGGCGCATTGTTCGCCAGCCGGCTGCCTGCCTACGCTTTGGAGAAAGAAACGTATCTTGCCAACAGCCCGGCAAAAGTCTGGCTCAAACTGCGCGCCGAGCCAACCCTTTCCTTTTTAAGCGATGATGACTTGTGGGATGCCGTCGCCTGGATCTGGCAGCAGCAAGGCAGCCCTGAAGCGTTGGCGGACGGCCGGGAGTTGTATGCGACAAACTGTGCTGCATGTCACGGTGAAAGTGGAAAGGGAGATGGCGTCATGGTGCGCGGCTTGCCGGTCTGGGACCCGAGCTCGCACGCCTCTGGAGAGACGGTTCACCAGCCGACAGGCGAAGGATTGGTTAGCCCACCGAATTTCACAGATCCCAACGTTCTGCTCGGCGCAAGCCCGGCGCTGCTTGAAGGGAAGATCATCCGCGGTGGAATGGGTACTGGCATGCCCTATTGGGGACCGATCTTCACCAGTAAACAGATCGAAGCCCTGGTAGGTTACCTATATACCTTCGCCTGGCCCCCTCCTGACGCAAAATAAATGCACTTACTACATCCACTTTTCAATACCCATAATCTAAGCGCGTGAGTATAATAAAATCGTCATGACCTCAGAAAACCAACAGATTATCCGAATTTTATTAGCCGACGACCACATCGTTGTGCGCGCTGGAATCCGGCAATTTTTGGAGCTCAGCCCCGATCTCCAGGTTGTTGCAGAAGCCTCTAATGGACAGGAAGCCTGCGAGCTGCTGAAGCAATTTAATCCCGATGTGGCTGTTCTGGATATTCAGATGCCAATGATGAGCGGGATCGAGGTGACGCGCTGGATTCGGTCCAATCGTATGCCAGTCGGCATTTTGGTTTTGACCGCTTACGACGACGATCCCTATGTCCAGGCGGTGCTGCGAGCTGGGGCGAATGGTTACGTGCTAAAGACTGCGGATCCACGTGAGATCATCCAGGGCATCCGCGACGTATTCCACGGTAAATCCGTGCTGGACGCTGCCCTGGCTCGAAAACTAATCGCGAAACTTGCCCGGCAGGATGAAACAGCGCCCGTGGAATCCCTCACTGATCGCGAATTACAAATACTGTCTTTGGCTGCAAAGGGATATACCAACAAGGCGATTGCCGTACAACTGGGTATCAGCGATCGGACCGTTCAGAACCATCTGGCCAACACCTTTCAGAAATTGAATGCCGAGAGCCGTACGGAAGCAGTTATGCGCGCGGTATCACTTGGTCTGATCTCAGCCAATATCGCTGATGAGGGATCGTGAGCTTCGTGACCAGATGAAACAAAAGGCGCGCATTGTCTAAGCAGGATCACCCTACCGTGAAAAAATCGAATTGGAGGGGGTTTACCCTCCAATTATTTTTGATTACCATAATGCCTTTGACCGTTTTACTTCTGGTGGTGGCCTTCGGCAGCCAGACGCTTCATCACGAAGCCATGCGCAGCCTGGTGGGTGATCGAGATCTGAGGACGGTCCGTGCGGCATCCTCCTCTATCGAACGGGAAGTGACCCATCTGACTGGCACCATTCAGTTGATTGCACGGGAAATGGGAGACCGGCCTGATTTCTCCTCTATCCGCTTCACGCCAGACGAAATTGCCTCCACCTTCGAAGGAGGTATCGCCCTTTTCACCCGGGATGGGAGTTTGATCCGCGCTACTACAACAGAATTGGATTGGCAGACCATCCCGGCCCTGATTCCCGATCCATTCAAAGCGTCAGCGCAAGATGAACCCGCGCCGACCTTTTCTAGCCCGATCACACCGCCAGGAACAACCCAATCGTATATCTTTCTTGCCACACAAACAGAAATGGGCAACGTGCTTCTTGGGGCTTTTTCTCCAAAAAACCTGATCGACGTGACGATTGGCGATCTGGCAAATTCTGGTCAGGTCACCATCCTGGTCATCAGTCCAAAGAAAACGAGAGGGGATTTCGACGTTCTCTATCGCGCCGGTCCCTCAAAAATGGATGAGTACGTTCAATCGCATCCAGGGATCACCGAGGCACTGAATGGTGAAAGTGGGATCAATTATTATCAAGGCAGCGAGGGTGAGCACGTCGTCGCCTTTACCCCCATCCATCCGGTTGGATGGGGACTGGTGATTGAAGAAGCCTGGGAAGATATCGCCAGCCCTTACTTAATCAGCACCCAGTCGGCCCCTTTGGTACTGGCTCCGGTTTTCATACTGGCAATCTTCACGATCTGGTTTGGGGCGCGCAGGATTGTGACCCCGTTACAAAAACTAGAAAAACTGGCCGCGGGCCTCGCCAGGGGGGATTTTGAAGCTATCCGGCAGCAAGTGGGTGGGATCGAAGAGATCCGTAATTTGCAGTTTGAATTGATCGATATGGCGGATAAATTAAAGGCTGCCCAACAGAGCCTGCGCAGTTACATCGGCGCAATCACTGCTGGAGTGGAAAATGAAAGACGCAGCCTGGCACGCGAACTCCATGATGACACCATCCAGGCGTTGATTGCGCTCAACCAGCGCCTTCAATTGATCTCGATCAATTCCCCTGAGGCGCAGCAAGGATCTCTGAGCGAACTACAAACATTGGTCCAGCAAGCCATGACCAACCTGCGCCGCATGATCCGCGGGCTGCGCCCGATTTATCTGGAAGACCTGGGCGTGGTCGCTTCTTTAGAAATGCTGGTTCAGGAGATGGGGCAAACCGCCAACATCCCAATTGCCTATAAAGTAAGGGGGCAAGAACGCGGTATGGATGCGCAAAAGGCGATGTCGGTGTATCGCATCGTCCAGGAGTCGCTCAATAATGTGATCCGCCATGCCGAGGCCAAACATGCCTGGGTAGAGCTGGATTTCACCGACTCGGAAGTCTTTGTTCAGATTCGAGATGATGGAAAAGGGTTCGTTGTTCCGGCCAATCCGGCTGAATTTCCAGAAAAGGGACATTTCGGTTTGTTGGGGCTGCAGGAACGGGCCGAAATAATCAATGCCGAGTTAAAAATCCTCTCTACACCAGGTCAAGGTACCATTATCACCTTACAAGTAAGGTAGGCATTAACGCTTACCTCAAATCCGGCTACTTGGCGCTGTTCACTGTTCGAACAGCGCCTTATACTTTTATTTGTAAGTGAGATCAAATTAATTCGGTCTATCACGTAGACCAAAAGGAGAAATCGATGGCAAAAGACCCAGTCTGTGGCATGGATGTCGACCCCAAGACGGCGGCCGGGAAATCCGATTACCAGGGGACGACATATTACTTTTGTTCGTCAGGGTGTAAGAAGGCCTTTGATAAAGAACCCCAGAAATATGTGGGGAAGGCTGAGGACAGCCACTCCGGACACCACTAAAACTTCCTCTCCCTTCCCCGTTTGGCAAATAAGCGAACGGGGAAGGTCTTAAAAGGTATTATGATCACCATTCCGATCGACCCCATTCTGTTTTCAATAGGTCATTTCCATCTCCGATGGTACAGCCTGATCGTAACGGCCGCCGTGATTTTGGGCGTCTGGTTGGCTCTTAAAGAAGCTGGACGAAAAGGCTTCAATACCGAACAACTCGCGAACAGTGTTTTGTGGATTGTTCTTGCCGGCATGGTTGGTGCGCGGCTATTCCACGTGATTGATCATTGGCCGGATGAATTCGCCGCCAATCCAATCCGCGCTTTGTATATTTGGGAAGGCGGCCTGGCCATCTGGGGCGGCGTACTGGGAGGGCTCACGGCCACCGCAGTGCTCGCACGCATCAATCACTGGAAGTTAACGCGCCTGCTAGATGCCTTTGTTCCCGGCGTGGTTCTAGCCCAGGCTGTTGGAAGAATCGCATGCATCATCACAGGAGATGCTGTGGGCAAACCGACCAATGGTCCATTTGGCTTTGCCTATGTCAGCCCGAACGCGATGGTTCCCCAACTTGGTGTCTACTACACTCCCACGCCGGTCTACGAGATCCTGATGAACCTGGCTATCTTCGCCGTGCTTTGGAGCCTGCGCAAGAAAGGTTTAAAGGATGGAATTTTGGCCTTGATCTATCTGGCGCTTTACTCTTTTGCCCGCTTCTTCATCGCTTTTACGAGCGCGTATAAGATCATTGCTCTGGGTATGAACCAGGCGCAACTTATTAGCATTGTTGTATTTGCGATCAGTCTGCCGCTCCTCGCGATTACGTTGCTGAAGAAACGGCAACTTTCCGTGAATGCCTGATATCGGAGGTTTCAAATGGAAAAGCCGTATGTCGACTTATCTCACCCAACCAAATCTCAAAAGGTGGCACATTACCTACTGGCAAGCATTCTCTTGGGATTTGGCGTCTATTTCCTCGTACAAGGAATTCTCAACATTCTGGCAAGCATAGGATTCTAGATGCGTCAAAATAACCAGCATAAAAGAAATCACGCTTCAACAAGTCACAGCAATCGCCGTCTGAACAAATTTGTCTTTACGGGGATCGTGTTGACTGTCCTGGGCCTGGCCGGTGTATTGCTGTTCAATGCCTTTTATCGGGCTCCACTGCCGGTTGCCGGCAACGTTATCGACATTGCCGCGGACATGGGCGGATTCGATAAAGACGTGATCCGGGTGAAGGTAGGTGATCCGGTCACGATCCGTCTGCGTAGCCTGGATAACTCGCATCACACGGATGGTGGCGGAAAACACCAATGGGCCGTCGATGAATTTAATGCCAATGTTGTTGCCCCCCCAGAGGGAACCGCGATGACGACTTTCACACCGACCGAACCAGGAACATACGTTTTTTATTGTGACATTTGCTGCGGTGGGCGCGCCAATCCAACGATGAACGGCAAGTTGATCGTCGAAGGATAATTTAATGTCATCCACGATACTTCGCCGCAACCTGATCTTGTTATCCTTAGGCATTCTGGCGTTCGGAGCCGTAGGCCTCGCCGGATTCTGGCACCCGAATGCCCCTGAGGCGGCCATGCAGAGCTACCTGCCAGTGATTACGCTTCCTACGGTAATCATCGCCGGGGCAGTAGATGGGATCAATCCCTGTGCCTTCACTGTGTTGCTCTTATTCATCACGGCGCTGCTAACGACGCTCAAAGCAGGAGAGCAAAATATCACGGTAACCCGGGCGCGCCTGGTTGGGATGGGCAGCATTTATATTGGCGCGGTGTTCCTGACTTACCTGGCCCTGGGCGTTGGCCTGCTAAAGGCGGTGGATTTCTTCACCCGTCAGCATCTGCCGGCGCGGTTAGGCGCTCTTGTAGCCATTCTGATTGGCTTGTGGATGATCAAAGATTATTTCCTCCCAAGTTGGGGGTGGAAATTACAGGCTCCCGGCAAAGTGAGTGAGATTGCCCGCCAGTCCGCCCAGAAAGCTACCATCCCCGCCCTTGTAGTCGGCGGCTTCCTCATTGGCCTTTGCACGGTTCCTTGCAGTGGGGCTGTCTACCTGGGCGTCCTCAGCCTGTTGGCCCTACAACCAACCGCTATGTTAGGTTATGCATACCTGATTCTCTACAATGTCATCTTCATCATGCCATTGGTGGTGATCTTGATCCTGGCCTCTGCTCGCCCAACACTTAACCGGCTGGCCCATTGGAATCTTCATCACAAAGAATGGGTGCGGTTGGCGCTTGGAAGTGGAGTGGTAATTATGGGGCTGATCATTCTGGCAACGGTGTAACTCTATGGCAAAGAATGAAAAGTACATTCCGGCACTTAACCAAAACTGGTTGACCCCACTGTATGACCCCTTGCTTAAATGGGGCATGCGGGAGAATGAGTTTAAGCGCCATCTGGTCGAGTATTCCAACCTTGCGAGTGATCAGCAGGTTCTTGACCTGGGTTGCGGTACGGGCACATTGACCATCCAGATAAAGCGGCGTTTCCCGCAGCTCAAATTGATCGGACTGGACGGCGACTCCACCGTGCTCCACATAGCCCAAAAGAAAGCCGAGGCTGCCGGCCTGTCCATCCAATGGAGGGAAGGGATGGCTACAGCCCTACCCTATCCTGATGCCTCATTTGATCGGGTCGTTTCCTGCCTAATGGTGCACCATCTCATCGCTTCGAATAAGGTTAAAGCATTCCAGGAAGTCTTACGGGTTTTAAAATCTGGCGGTGAATTTCATCTGTTGGATTTTGGGAAACCGTCTAATCTTGTGATGAGGATGATATCCATCCCAATTGCCCGCCTCGAGGAAGCCGGAGATAATATTCAGGGCTTGCTCCCGGAGATGTTACGCCGGGCTGGGTTTACCAGTATCGTTGAGATTTGGCGCTTTAAAACCATTTTTGGAGAACTGGTCCATTATCGTATTTTGCCTGAGGCTATATGAGGAAACGAGAAAATTATCAAATGCTTGATCCTGAAATCATGCTGCTTAATAAGGTTGACGAACAACTTCTCCAGCGCGGTTTTTTGCTCCCGAGAGTATGGACGGTTAACTTTCTTGTCGCCTTCAAATCCAAGCCTCTGATGATTCTGATTGGCCCACGCGAAGCCGAAAAAGAAGCGCTGGTCGAAAGTTATTGCCAAGTTATAACAGGCGGCGGTTCGAATCAATATCAACCGATGGTGGGACATCCCTGGTGGGCATCCCAAACCGCAGACGTCGCCATGTTTACACAAACTCAATCCCGGTTCAATACCCTCAAACTAGAAATGATGATCGAAGAAGCCGGGTTGCCAGGAAATCGGGACCGGTTCTATATTGCCAATATCAAGAGGATCAGCCCTGGTGAACTACAGGAGTATTTCTCGGAAACAGCCTTTCAACTTCGCCATGGTGAGTTGATGCGCTTGCCCACCTCCCATTTCTCAAATCCAATTCCATTTCCGCCCAACCTCGCCATCATTGGCACAATGGACACGCTCACGTTCCCCTGGTCGGATGCGGATCTGCTCTCGCAAACAACCGTCATTGACTGTGCGCCAACGAAATTACCCGGTTATCGATTGGTTGGCAGTGCGAGGCCAGATCCATTGAGAGAGAAACGTTTGATCCAATCTTACATTCGAGATCCACAACGAGCTTTTCGGAAGTTGCTGATCATTCTGCGCAGGATTCCCTCGGCCTTGTTTCCCTTACTTCGTGTACAAAAAATTCTTCAGAAAGTTTCTGCCATGAATTCCAGCAGTATGCTGCTTGAGGGAATGATCTATCTCTCCAATTCATGGTCACAAATGGGGTCCGGCCTCTTCGACGAAAACCCACAAAAGAATTTACAAATCGCAATGGACCTGGCCATCACCCAGTCCTTATTACTCCCATATAGCGAAAAAATAGCGAATACGAATAACCTCCGAGACAAACTGCAAAATATCTTGGACAATCAATATCCCCTTGCGACGAACTTGTTAAGTCAGCTCGCGCCAGCCTAGGCATTTATGCTAGCTCAAAGGCACGTGAAACAGCGCTTATAGAAAGTCTCGGCCTTCACTATAGTAGAAGTACAAAGGAGACTTTTTATGAACCAAACGAACCCCTCCAACAAGCTTCGAATCCAACCAATCTTATTGGTCACAGTCGCTGGATTGCTGGCCGCCTTAGTAGCTATATTCGTTTTCAAAGTGTCTGTTGGCCTGGTTATCAATTATGGCTTGATTGGAGCAATGATCTTGAGCCATTTCTGGATGCACGCAGGTCATACTGACCACGGTGGCCACCATGAACAATCTCCCCTGTCCAAAACGGGCGATCGGCTCAGCCCAGTCCCGGTAGAAAACGAACACAAGCATGGCTGCCATTGATAGGCAGAATCACTTACGTCTGAGTCCGTGATTCTGCCCTTCGCACGAATACTCCGACCTTCTATACTCAAATCGGAGATATGAAATGAACGCAGGAAAGCAACCAATCCTGGTAGTAAATCAGGCATGTGGCTGTACCGTCACCCAGGTGACTGAACAATTCAAGTCGGCCGGATATGCGGTGGTCCAATCCTTCGATCTGCTTTCAGCGATGGACACTCGTACCCGATGCATCTGTCAATTGGTTGTCCTCTTGATCTATGGAAAGGATGGACCGCCTGCAACAATCATTCTGGATGGAAATGATATGTCCACATCTATTTTCCTGGAGAACGAACCCGAGCGCAGCTTTCGCGCAAAATTTACCACCCTGTTATCCCCAATTGCTGTGACATCTGATGTAAACGCTGAAAGCAGCAGCGATGAATCGAATGATGTCGAGGCCTAACATGACATTTGACCATAAATCAGATGACATTAGGCATAATTGCCCACTCGCCACAGGCCATTCGGCGCTTCATCTTCTATGTCAATTCGTATACCCTTGGGAAACAAACAAAAAAATTCGATCCCAAGGAGGAACCATTTGAGAAGACCACTCAGGTTTTTGCCAATTGCCATCGTAGGAGTTTTCCTGTTAGCCGCTTGCGCCCCTAGTTCTAGGACCGCAATGGGAACGGGGAACATGATGAATGCTACTGCAACCCCAGGCGCAATGATGGCAGCGCCGGGAAGTTCTCATATGATGCAACCTATCAGCGGCGAGAATGTCCAAGAAGCGACTGAAACGATTGGCGGACAACCGCTGACTTATCACATGGACGGCGACATCAAGGTTTTCGATTTGACCGCCAAACCAGTTATCTGGCCGATTACCAAAGATGTTTCAGTCACCGCCTGGACTTACAACGGGACTGTACCCGGGCCAATGATTCGGGTGACCGAAGGCGAAAAAGTTCGCATCATCCTGAAAAACGAACTCCCTGAGCCAACCACGATCCACTGGCATGGCATTGCGGTGCCGAATGCTATGGATGGAATACCGGATGTTACCCAAAAGCCGATCCAACCGGGGGAATCCTTCACCTATGAGTTTCTCGCTAAGCCGGCAGGCACCTACATGTACCACTCGCATTACGAGGGTGACGTTCAGGTTTCGGCAGGATTGTATGCACCGTTTATCATTGACCCCAAAGAGCCAGAGGCACCCAAACCGGATGTGGATGTCGACCTGATGATCTCCGAGTGGCTGGTGAAGAATGGCAATACCTTTGCCGCCATGCCCATGGCAGGCATGGAACCGAATTATTTCACCATCAATGGGAAGTCTTTCCCGGAAACAGAAACGATCAACGTCAAAAAGGGGCAGCTCGTTCGTCTGCGTCTGACAGGGATTGGGCAGTTCGTTCATCCCATCCACTTGCATGGGGTTCCATTCAAAATCGTGGCAACGGATGGTCACCCGGTCCCCGAAGCAGCCCAACTGACCAAAGATACTGTGCTGGTGTCACCAGGCGAGCGGTACGATATAGAGTTTGTCGCTACTGAAACCGGCCAATGGATGCTGCACTGTCACATTTTGCACCATACCACCAACGACAACGTCGAACCCGGTGGTTTGATGCTGATGATTAACGTTACCGATTAAGTGGAGAAAACATGAAACCGCGCATTATTTGGATTGGAATGCTCATCATTGTGGCAGCCCTACTGGCAGGATGTTCGAGTGCTGCCCAAACGCAAGATAAATCAACCGAACCGGTGAAATTCACCCTGGTAACTACTCCCGCCCCACCGGTCACCGGGAAAAACGAAATCATCCTGAAGCTGGAAGACCAGGATGGACAGCCTCTGACTGGAGCGACCGTGGACGTTAGCGCCGATCACACCGATATGACTGGCATGACGATGAGCGGCCCAGCGACAGAACAAGAAGGTGGCAAGTATGCCATTACCGCTGATTTCAGCATGTCGGGAACATGGAAAATTACAGTGTACGTACGAAAAGAAGGACTGGATGTGAAAAAGGATTTTGATTTGAAGATTCCATGATCCGGATGCTGTTTTAGATTCTCTGGCGCGTCCGTATACGGACGCGCCAGAGAATGGAGAATTTCCCGATGAACCCCTCGATCCAAATATCAACTCACCCTCTTAATAAATCCGACCAATTCATCCTCTGGTTTAGCCGGCACTGGGTTCTGCTTGTCAGCATATTGATCGGCTTTTACGTTATAAGCCCCTTTCTTGCGCCGGCCCTGATGCAGGCCGGTTTGACTGCTCCGGGAAAGGTTATTTACTGGATCTATTCTTACCTCTGTCACCAACTGCCGGAACGCTCGTATTTCTTGTTCGGCCCCAAAATTTCTTATTCCATCGGAGAAATCCAATCGGCCTGGAAAAACACCAACGACATTGCAGTGCTCCGGCAGTTTGTAGGAAATCCGCAGATGGGCTGGAAGGTGGCCTGGTCCGACCGGATGGTGTCGATGTTTACCAGTCTCTGGATTTTCGGAATGTTATGGGGGTTGTTCCGGAAGAAGATCCGCCGATTGCCCTGGTGGGGGCTGGTCGTGTTCCTTTTGCCCATGGCGATCGATGGCACGACGCATTTCTTGAGTGACCTGGCCGGGTTAGGGCAAGGGTTTCGGGATAGCAATGCCTGGTTGGCAGCATTGACTAATCATTCCTTCGCGCCTTCGTTTTACGCGGGAGATGCCTGGGGGTCTTTCAATGCCTGGATGCGCCTGATCACCGGCATATTCTTTGGTTTGAGCATTGTCTGGTTCGGTTTCCCCTATATCCATATCGCCGCGATGGATTCAGCTGAGGTTGTAAAATATAAAAGCCAACAGCAAAAGTTGTTGCAAGAGGGAAGAGAACATCTCGCAAGAGTATATGTTTCGCAGTTCAATTTACCTGGAAATCCGAATGGGATGGATGATCGGGAAATGAAAGTGAATGAACATGAAGGGCAATGAAGAAAAGAAGTCGACGATTCGAGTATTACTGGCAGATGACCATGCAGTTGTCCGGGCTGGCATACGCCAGTTTTTGGAACGGGCCGGCGACATTCAGGTGATCGGCGAAGCCTCCGACGGCGAGCTGGCTGTAGAAATGATCGAAAGGATGGCGCCAGACGTCGCCGTCCTTGATATCCAGATGCCGAAAGCTACGGGAATTGAAGTTTCGCGCGTGATACGCGCTCACCGTTGGCCGATTGGTGTGCTCATCCTCACATCCTACGATGATGATCCTTACATTACTGCCGTTTTGAAGACCGGTGCGAACGGTTACGTGCTCAAAACTGCGTCGCCTGACGAGATCATTAATGCGGTGAGGGACGTTTATCAAGGCAAATCGGTTCTAGACGCGGAGATTCTACCCAAAATTATGGCGCAGATCGCTAACCCGAATCCGGCACCGTTTTACGAGCCTTTGACGGACCGCGAAATCGAAATCCTTTCCCTGGTTGCCAGGGGATTGACCAACAAGGTAGTCGGAATCAAACTCAAGATCAGCGACCGGACGGTGCAAGGCCACATCGCGCGGATCTTTGAAAAACTGCAGGCCGCCAGTCGCACGGAAGCCGTAATGCGCGGAGTCTCCCTGGGATTAATTCAACTTCCGGAAGAGACACATGAACATGCTATTACCTTTGAGATTTGATAGATAACTTGCCAATTGTGGCAGCTATATAATTTCAACAGCCTGCGGAATAGGCATAATGGCCTAATTTCTTTCGAGGGTATCTGCCTAACGATACCCTCGCTGTTTGACCCTGCAAGCCAATTGAGTGGCATGCTATGATGATGAGGTAGACATCAACAATGATTTTTGGAAAGAGGCGATTTATGGTAAAAGATCCAGTTTGCGGTATGGAAATAGAGCCGGGCACGGCTTTTGCCACGCGAGAACACATGGGGCAGCCGTATTATTTCTGCTCAGAAAATTGCGTCAAACAATTCGATGCCAATCCCCACCAGTATGCCCATCATTCCAGCCAACCCGCTGCTTCTGCAACGACCGGCTTCAATCCGGATTCCTCCTTGCTGCAGGTCGAGCTTCCCATACTCGGTCTCGCTAAGGAAGGGCAGCCCGGTGGAGTTTTGATCCGATCGGTGCTCGAAAAGCTGCACGGAGTAGAGAGAGTAGTCATGAATGCGAAGGCGGGAATCGCCGTGGTCGATTATGCCCCTGAAACGATCCAAATCTTAGACATCGTGACGACAATTAAAAAAACCGGTTATCAGGTAGGCGGTGCGCAAAAACGGATTAGCATCGAAAACATCCGCTGCGCTTCTTGCGTGGGATTCATCGAGAATGAGCTGAAGGCTACCCCCGGTGTGTTAAATGCCTCGGTCAACCTGGGGACACAGGAAGCGACGGTCGATTATTTGCCCGAACAAACTTCCCTCAAGCAGTTGAACACCGCGATCGAGAGTTGGGGGTATAAAACCCGCCCCGCGGTGAGTGAAGAACCCGTCGACCAACAGCAGGCAGCTCACGAAAAAGAATATCAACGCTTGATGCGCAAGTTTTGGTTTGCAGCGCTTGTGTCAATTCCAGTGTTGATCACCGCCTACCCTAAATTCATCCCCATCGTAAAAGATTGGTCGATGGAAACTCTGCGGATCACCTGGTTTGGAGCCGCTCTGCTGACCTTACCGGTTCTTTTCTGGTCTGGTAGTGATTTCTTCACCGGAGCCTGGGCTGCGCTCAAACATCGCGCCGCCAATATGAACACGTTGATTGCGTTGGGCACGGGCGCTGCCTGGCTGTATTCAGTTGTCGCAATTGTCTTCCCAGGAATTTTCCCGGAAGGAACATCCGAGCCCTTCTTTGACGTGGTAGCTGTGGTCATCGCCCTGGTTGTTT
Source organism: Levilinea sp. (assembly GCA_029975215.1). Lineage (GTDB taxonomy): Bacteria > Chloroflexota > Anaerolineae > Anaerolineales > Anaerolineaceae > Levilinea. The sequence goes on along the minus strand of JARKPO010000005.1, from coordinate 163,275 downwards.
TAGGGCAGGCGCTGGAGATTCGGGCAAAAGGACGAACCAGCGAAGCTATCAAAAAACTGATGGGCCTGCAGGCAAAAACCGCGCGCGTTATACGCAATGACATGGAAATGGATATTCCAGTTGAAGAAGTTCTTGTCGGAGATGTCGTCCAGGTGCGCCCCGGTGAAAAGGTACCAGTGGACGGCGTCATTTTGGAAGGCAGCTCAGCTGTTGACGAATCTATGCTGACAGGAGAAAGTTTGCCGGCTTCTAAGAAAGTGGGGGATGAAGTCATCGGCGCCACGCTCAACAAGACCGGAGCATTCAAGTTCCGCACCACCAAAGTCGGGAAAGATACCGCCCTGGCTCAAATCGTCAAGATGGTGCAGGATGCCCAAAACAGTAAGGCGCCCATCGCGCGTCTGGCGGATACCATCTCGGGATACTTTGTACCCATCGTGATGATCCTGGCTGTTCTGACCTTTGTAGTCTGGTTCGACTTCGGCCCGCAGCCGCAGCTTGTTTACGGCCTGGTCACCGCTGTATCGGTGCTGATCATCGCCTGCCCATGCGCCCTGGGCCTTGCCACCCCGATGAGCCTGATGGTTGGCATCGGCAAAGGTGCTGAGAACGGTATCCTGATCCGTTCCGGAGAAGCGCTGCAAACCGCACAATCGATCAAGACCGTCGTCTTGGATAAAACTGGCACAATTACCAAGGGCAAGCCTGAACTAACCGATGTTATCGTTGCAGCTCAACAATCAATCCTGAGTGACGAACTCTTGAGATTGGCCGCTTCAGTGGAAACGGTCAGTGAACACCCTCTGGCCGAAGCAATTGTGGAAGGAGCGAAGGCCAAAGGATTGGCGTTGGGTAAGCCGGAAGCCTTCGAAGCGATCCCCGGGCATGGCGTCACTGCAACAGTCGATGGACGTAAGGTAGCACTCGGTAATCTAAAGATGTTGAAGCGCTTGAACGTTGATCTCGGCGACCTGGAAGCCAAATCTGAAACCCTGGCGAATGATGGGAAAACGCCCATGTTTGCCGCCGTGGATGGCAAGGCAGCCGGCATTATCGCCGTTGCCGATACTGTTAAAGAAGACTCCAAAGAAGCTATCGCTGCATTGCACCAGATGGGCATTGAGGTGGTGATGATTACCGGCGATAACCGCCGCACAGCCGAAGCGATTGCCCGCCAGGTGGGTTTGGATCGCGTCCTGGCTGAAGTTTTGCCAGAAGATAAAGCCCACAACGTTCACCTGCTACAAGCCGAAGGCAAAAAGGTTGCGATGGTTGGGGATGGAATCAACGACGCCCCGGCGCTGGCGCAGGCCGATGTTGGTTTAGCGATCGGAACCGGCACAGATGTGGCCATCGAGGCTTCGGATATCACCCTGATCAAGGGAAGCCTGAAGGGTGTGGTCACTGCCATCGAGGTTAGCCGGGCGACCATGCGCAATATCAAGCAGAACCTGGTTGGCGCGTTCATCTATAACATCTTAGGAGTCCCCATCGCCATGGGTGTTTTGTTCCCCTTCTTTGAGCTGCTACTCAGCCCTCTGCTGGCAGGTGCTGCCATGGCTTTCTCGTCTGTGACGGTGGTCAGCAACGCCAATCGCTTACGAGGTTTTCGCCCAAAATTCTCCGCCAAATGAGGCAAGCATGACGATCAATCTGTTGTATTTTGATGGCTGCCCGTCGTGGAATACAGCCCTGACCAATCTTCAATCTGCATTGAAGGAAGAACAACTGGATTACTCAATCAACCCAATTAGGATTGAAACTGACCAGGAGGCGGCTGCCACAAAATTTCTTGGATCGCCTTCCTTCCAGATTGATGGAAAGGATTTCTGGCCAGAAAACCGATCTGCCTATTCAATGAACTGCCGGGTGTATAAAACTCCAGGTGGATTGAAGGGTTGGCCGACCGTAGAGATGCTTCGCCAAAAGCTAATTGACATCAGAAAAGATAAGGAAACAGCGAAATGACACCTGTTCAGATTTTCATAACCTTTGGGGGCATCGCCCTCTGTTTATTCATCGCCTGGTTTTTCTGGTTAGCGCCGAAAGGCCAGACAAGAGTTAACGCCGGCGCAGGTGGTGTCCAGGAAGTGGCCATCACAGTAAAAGGAGGGTATACCCCGGATATCATTGTGGTAAAAGCTGGGCAACCGTTGCGCATGAGGTTTACGCGCCAGGAAAGCTCGACCTGTTCAGAAATGGTGCTGTTTCCAGACTTCAGCCAGAGCGCTAAGCTGCCAGAAGGGCAGGAAGTGACGGTAGAATTTACACCCGACAAGCCAGGCGAATATGGCTTTCAATGCCAAATGGGGATGCTGCGGGGAAAACTGATCGTTGAGTGATACCCTCGGGGTTTCTTGACGCGCTTACTTCTATGAATCAACACCTGATTTGATGATGGTATACTTGGACCACCATGGAAATGAGATCTGAAAGCAGCAAAATGGAACTGTGCATCTGTCTACGGCGGGGACTGTCTTCACCGCCGCGAACCTAGCCTGGAAAAATTCAAGGCCAACTGCCGCAGACGGCAGACAGTCACCCCGCACTTTTCGTAATGTGCAACGGTGCATCTGTCTGCCGTTTTTTGTTGCAGTTGGCCTTTTCATTTCAAGGAAGAATAGCAATGACAACTACGAATGCAGTTAAAAACTCCACCATCGTGGAACGACATGCTGGAGTCTATCGAAACATATTGCAGGCCATTGGCCATACCCCTTTGGTTCGTCTCAACCAGGTTGTGTTTGGAAGTACCACCGCTAATATATTCGCCAAGGTCGAGTTTTTTAATCCCGCTGGCTCGATTAAAGACCGCATCGGCCTGTCCATCATCGAAAATGCCGAAGCGGAAGGTAGGTTAAAACCCGGCGGAACGATCGTGGAGGCGACATCTGGCAATACCGGGGCCGGCCTGGCTCTGGCAGCCGCAGTAAAGGGATACCGCTGCGTTTTCGTGATGCCTGACAAAATGAGTGATGAGAAAGTCCGCTTCCTCCGTGCATTCGGGGCCCGCGTAGTCATTACACCTACCGCTGTGGCACCGGAGGATCCCCGAAGTTATTACAGCGTTGCAGCCCGGATCGTCCGAGAGACACCGAACAGCATTTTGGCCAATCAGTATCACAACCCGGCCAATCCAATCGCCCATTACCGCTTAACAGGACCCGAAATATGGGAGCAGACCTCAGGCAAGATTGATGTGCTCGTAGCAGGCATTGGCACCGGCGGCACGATTAGCGGAACTGCACGGTTCCTAAAAGAACAGAATCCGAAAATCAAAGTGGTAGGGGTAGATATTCAGGGTTCTCTACTCTACGATACCTGGAAACTCGGACATCTGCCTGTTGATCCGCATCCGAAGACCTATAAGATCGAGGGAATCGGTGAGGATTTCCTGCCATCCACGTTGGAACTATCTATTATCGATGAGATCGTCCAGGTGGATGATCGGGAGTCTTTCCAGATGGCCCGGCGGCTTGTCCGAGAGGAGGGTATCTTTGCCGGCGGTTCTTCCGGGTCGGCCGTTGCCGGATTATTGAAATCAAAGATCGTCCGATCCTTAAAGCCGGGGCAAAACGCCGTCGTCATCCTGCCTGACTCCGGCAATCGTTATCTGACCAAGTTGTTTGACGATAATTGGATGCGCGAGAACGGATTTCTTCCCGACAGCAAAACCACCGACCCGATCTCAGCTGTCATTGAAGCCCACCAAAAGCTCTCCCTGGTTGTAACCTGCCCTGACGAAGAAATGAACACGGTCGTAGAGAAAATGACCAGGTATGATATATCCCAGCTTCCGGTGGTCGACAAAGATGGCAAATTGATCGGGATGGTCGGGGAGTCAGATATCCTCGATCACCTTCTGCACTCCAATCATGTGCATGATCCTCTAGAAACCATCACCTCGATCATCAATCCAGGTGTACTGACAGCCAGGCCAGATGCCAGTATTGAAAGTGTGTTGCCTTCATTCGATCATGGCAAAGTGGTTGTCATCACAGATAACGAAGGGCGGCCCGTTGGGATGCTGACGAAGATCGACTTGATCGATTATCTCACTGAAAAAATCGGCTGATCGCCCAGATCACAGCAGGCGTTTCCATTCTTGGAAACGCCTGCTTCTTTTCAAATCCAGATGATTTCACAAACTGCGCAAGGCCTGGTCCAGATCAGCAAGTAAATCGTCTACATTTTCAATACCAACGGACAGCCGCACGAGCCCAGCGGGCACTTCAAGAGCGCTGCCTGAGACTGAAGCGTGGGTCATAGCAGCCGGGACCTCGATGAGAGATTCCACTCCGCCCAGGCTTTCCGCCAGCGTGAACAGACGAGTGGTTTCGACCATCTTGCGCGCTGCCTTTTCGCCACCTTTCAAAATTAGCGAGATCATTCCACCGTACAGGCGCATTTGCTTTTTCGCAACAGCATGGCCCTGGTGATTTTCGAGACCAGGATAAATCACATTTTCAACAGCGGAATGCTGTATGAGGAAATTGGCTAATGAGGCAGCATTTGCGGAATGACGCTCCATCCGCACGGCAAGTGTCTTGATTCCACGCAAAGTTAACCAACAATCCATTGGCCCGGGGACAGCACCTATTGCATTTTGCAGAAATTTTAAGCGTTCATATAGGCTTTTCTCTCGAACAATGATTGCCCCACCAATAACATCGGAATGCCCACCCAGATATTTTGTGGTTGAATGGATGACAAAATCAGCGCCCAGCGCGAGCGGTTGCTGCAAGTAGGGAGAGGCAAATGTATTATCCACAGCGATCAGAATATTCGTCGAACGGGCTTTAACTCGCCGAGAGATTTCCGCGATATCGGCAATTTTCAGCAACGGATTGGTCGGCGTCTCGATCCACACCAATCTTGTTTCAGGCCTAAGGCTGGCTTCCACCCTGGTTGGGTCACTGATATCGGTATACGAAAATTCGAGGCCGTATTCCTTAAGCACGCGTTCAAACAGGCGGAAGGTACCTCCGTAGACATCATTCGAAGCTAGAACATGCTCACCTGGCTTAATCAGGCGCAGCAGAGTGTCAGTGGCTGCCATACCGGATGAGAAGGCTAATCCATAGGCAGGTTGACCTGCCAATGCGCTTTCAAGCGCCGCCAGGCATTGTTCAAGGGCTAGACGGGTTGGGTTCGCTGTGCGACTGTAATCAAAACCTTTGGTAACTCCTACCTCTGCCTGAGCATAGGTCGAGGTCTGGTAAATCGGCGTGATCACTGCCCCGGTGGCTGGATCCGCTCCCTGACCGGCATGAATCGCGAGGGTCTCTATCTGAGGATTTCTCTGCATTCTATATTCTCCTTAATTGACGGCGCTCAATCAATTTGTTCGTCGCTTGAAATCGATGCAATTGGTTCGGGTAGGATACCATGTCATTTTTCTTCTCGGAATAGGCCAAAATGCCTGATTGGAATACCGCTAAATTGCGCTAACCGAACCAGGCTGGGTTGATTACACTTTGTGAAGATTGGCACATAGCTATCATCCCCGACCCTGACAAGGAGTCAATTCGCATGACTGAAGAAACACAAGCCCCGGGACGGAACAACGTCAATGGTGAGGCGCGTGATATCCCTATCGATCAAAGGATATCCAGACCAAGTAAATGGAAGCAGGTTATTGCACGCCTCGCCTTGGCGGGATTAATTTTCGTATCTGGTCTGGGGAGCGGCTATTTCATCTGGGGACACAGTCGCTCAAATCAAACAGCCTCTCTTGAGATGAACGCATTGATGAATGCGGTCAACCCCAAAGATGGCTTCAAAATCCAGGCAATCTACGGCGACGTCGGCCCAAGACTGATCGCGGCCGGGGCTATTGATCTAGTAACCTTTACACAACTGTACCAACAAGCCGGGCAGCCGCTTTCCGCACAAGAAATGGATGTTTTAACCAGGGGTAGCCCGGAGCAAATTGCCATAACACGGGAAAATGCTCACTTTCTCCTGAACTACTTCTGGGCCTTAGGTTTGACAAACAAGAACGCTGTCCTGAATGAAGGACCTATTCATCAAGCCAGCGGCGGGCAGATTGACCAGTTTGCTTCGACTGGCGGTTGGACAATAGGAACAAAGCCGGTCAGAGAGCTATTTTCCAGCGTCGAGATTATCCGACTGACTGCTGAGCAGCAAGCCCGGGTTGAGGATGTAGCCAAAGCAGTCTACAGACCATGCTGTGACAATCCCACCCATTTCCCGGACTGCAATCACGGCATGGCGATGCTTGGCTTGCTCGAACTAATGGCCTCTCAGAATGCCTCAACCGCTGAAATGTTTCAAGCCGCAAAATATGCCAACGCTTACTGGTTCCCCCAGCAAACTTTTGAGCAGGCGATTTACATCAACACTGTACTAAAGACGGATTACGCAGAGGTCGGTGCAAAACAGATTGTTGGAACGCAATATTCGTCAGGAAGCGGTTTCAAACAAATACACCAATGGCTGGATGAAAATGGATACCTCGAAAATGCACCTGGCGGTGGAAATAATTGTGGTGTGTAAGCCGACCTATTTCTACAGACTCGATAAGGAGGTTTCTATTACAAGATAGCATAAATAACATCAAACTTCCCGATCGTAGCCAACCATCCAGACACAGAAAAACTTTAGGAGAATTAGATCGATGGAAAACTCAATGACGCACTACATGGAGCTGCTGGCAAGCAACCAGCCCTGGAACCTGATCATCTTTATGGCCATTCCGGTGATTTTCGCCGAGTTCATCGCGATCACCGAACTGTATATCCTTTTCACCAAAAATTTCAATGGCTCTGCCAGGAAGTGGAACAAAATTGCCGGAATTATTGTCGGCTTCTACTTCCTGGGCATCTTTGCTTATTTATTCACAACCGCCTGGATCCCGCTGACAATCAACGGCGGGTGGCGCGGATTCGCGGATGTGATTGCCGTCACCTTCTACTTATTGGGAGTTGTTCCCCTGTTTGGGATGGCGCTGCTGGAGATTGGTCTTGTCGCCCGCGGGAAAGAAGACACTTACAAGCACAAACTGCATGCCACTTTCGTTGCCATCTTCCTTGTGGTCGCTCATGTTGCGATGATTTTTGGAATGGTCAACCCCTCTATTTTCGCAGCAACCCAAATGTAGTTTCGTAAGCCAGATTTCTTAAAAAGAAGGGAGCCAATTTTGGATCCCTTCTTTTTGTTTGCCTTAGAGGCAATCCATCGAATTGTAAAATAACTAGGAATGCAGGCTTCCTGATGCTAAAATAGAACTTGAAATATCGAATCGCGGTCGCACGCATCGTTAGGTAATCCTTCATTCATCGTTAGAGCGACTGCTCTCGTAAAAGAGATCCACCCAATCTGGAGTTGGGCTCGTTTTCGGGACGGTCGTTTTTGATTCCACATTCTCGATCAGTGTGAATCAATAAACCAGGCTGCACATACCAGAAATGCGGAAAGGCTCGCCAATATCCAATGTCTAGGATGTATTCCAATATTCTCTTTTCACTCTCGATCGGTTCAGCTTTTTCGCTGAAGGTTACCCACTTACCAGATGCTCTCATCGGGTTTGTCGTGGCTCTCATGATTACTGGCGCGGTCTTATCCAATCTTATACTGGTTCGCACCACCGGGATGGCAATTGGGATTGGCGGCCTGCTCCTGGTTTTCCGCTCCGCGCCCGTGCCTTCAGCAACCCTGGCCGGCTTGCTGGCTTTTCTTGCCGTTCTGCAGATCGCCGCAACCGTTCTGCTAATTTCTGCCGATCTATCCACCGTAAAGGAGAAGCAGTCCCTTGAACTTTAACCTCTCGAAAATCCTCTCACCTCAAAAGCGCCAGAAAGACCTGATTGTTCTTCTGGCCGCGAAACAACCGGACCAAAAACTGCTGGACGTTCTGGCAAGTTGCCCAATGGTGACACTGCGAGAAGCTTTCACCACTCAGGGAGTCTTACAGAACTTGGTGGGTGTGAACCTGGTCATTCTGGGAGAAGTTATGCCGATGACCGGATTATCCGCGGACGTTCTGGCCAGAACCCTCGAGACCAGCGGTATACCGGTGACCTCAGCCGAAGATTTTTTGGAACGGCCGGATGAATGGATGGCACAGGCACGGTTGACCAGTGCCCGTCAGGTGAGCATCTTGCCCTCACGGCAGGTAAACCTGGTGAACTGGTCTGGCGGGGTTGGAAAAACGACTCTGGCGATGGGGATTTGTAAGCGTTTTGTCGAGCGCACCAGCCTACCTGCCGCCCTGCTCGAACTGGGGATGGGCGGCTGCGCACTGCACGCACGAGTTTCCGCAGACGTTCCTGAATTTTTTGCGATCGCCACCCAAAATGTGCCGCCGGCGCGCTGGCATGGAGTAAGCCTATACCCGATGGATGGGCGTACCGCGGATGTGATGTGGAGCGAGGAGCCGGAACGGGTGCTGAGCGTGATCGAAGAAACCCGCAAACAGCATACGCTGTTGGTCGTAGATGCTAACCCGGCCCATCCGTTATTCGGTCAATTATCCACTCCCCAGCCTGGAAGGATAAATCTAATCGTCTCTTCTCCACGCGATGACGCCTTGCTCCAGGCAAAGCGATTGGCCGATGAGTTGGACGAGAACGCCCATTTAGTGCTCAACATGGTCCGCTCACTGGCGGACCGGGCAGGCGCTCAGGCTGCGGTGACTTTGCCCTTCAATGAAACTTGGGCAAATACGCTCGATCCCCGCCTGTCAGATCCCATCCTCGAATTGACTTATCCAGGCTGGTCCCGGAGGTCCAAATGAACCGCCCCATACAATTCGCAATTGGTCTGGTAGCCCTGGTGCTGGCGCTCGGCGCAGGCTTTTACGGTCGTAACGCGTATTTAAAGGAAGTTTCCACTGTACAGATCGCGGTGCCCGTACAGCCGATCGCACCCTATACCCTGCTCTCACCCGATCTATTTAGCCTTCGGGAAGTACCCCGGGCGATGCAAACCCTTCCGTACTTCCAAAATCCAGAAGAGATGAGCGGCCTGATCTCTACGGTCCAACTTCCGGCCGGGTTGCCGGTTGCCAAAAGCCTGGCCGTAATGCCCGATAGTTTTCGCCTGGCAGACGTTGAGTTTGAAGTAGTTTCCATCCCGGTTGAGCCGGTCTCGGCAGTGGGCGGTCAAATCCACATTGGCCAGCGCGTGAACCTGTATCAAATGATAGATCAAGATGAATCTGAAACCGCTGCAACCGACAAATCGAAAATCGAACAAAGCTTGCAGGTCAAGCAGATTGCCGCCGGCATCCTGGTTGTAGACGTGCGCTCATCTCAAGGTCTGGCTGCCGATTCCCTCCAAGACCAGGAACAAGAGAGTGCGTCCCTTTCCGGCAGCCAGCAGGTAGAACAAACCCAAATTCTTACCCTGGCGCTGCCTCCCGATCAGGTCCAGGAAGTATTACGCGCCGTTGCCACAGCAAAAAAACAGGGAGGTCTGTTATGGACAACGCTTGCCAGGCCATAACGGCTCGCCCATCCCCTCCTCGTTTGGACGCGTTGAGCCAGACCGATCTGGAGATGATCGCCCGAGTGCGGGATGTCCTGGTGGCGCGAGCCATCAAGCCACCCAGCTGGCGCGACGTCGATCCGGAGAAACGGCGTAAGTTTTTCGACGAAGTGCGCGGCGTATTGATCGAACAGGGCGGTGACCGCTCGAATATCAACCGGCGCGCCCAGATCATCACGGATGCCCTCTCCGGCGTGGGGCTGCTCGACCAGCTGCTTAGAGACCCGTATGTGGAAGAGATCTTCGTGCGCAAAGGTGAAGTAGCGGTGGAATATGACGGGGCATTTCACTATTTGGGAAAGTTGGCCGACGATCGCTACTTCGAAGATCTGTCCATCCACGTGGCGGATCAGGGCGGGGCAACGCTGCGCGGCGACCGTCCGGCGGTGCTGATCGACCTGCCCAATGGTGAGCGCTTTACCGCGATTGTTCCCAGGCTGTCCACTGAAGGCACAGCCATCAACATCCGCACCTTTGGCCGGCGGGTAAAAACGTTGGAAGAGATGGAACAGACTGGCACCTTCCGGAAGAAGTCCTTTGAGATGACCGGTTCGCTGGCTGATCTTACCGATCCCTCCTTGCGGCAAAGGATCGCCGGCTTGCAGAACGGCCCGGATCGTTTCCTGGCCTGGATGATAGCCACCCTTTCAGGCAGCATCCTGGTGGCGGGCGAAATGGGCTCTGGGAAAACCACGCTGCTCAATGCGCTCTCCGGTTTCTTGCCTGTGTTGGCGCCGGTCGCGGCACTGGAAACTTTCCGTGAATTGGATATCCAGCACCCTTTCCTGCTGCGCGCCGTTGCGCCGGCGGAACTGCCCGAAGGCACGCCCGGAGTAACTCTTGACTGGGTGCTTAACGTGATCTACACCCGCATGAATCCGGCTGCGGTACTGGTCGGAGAGGTGGTTGGTCCAGAGGCGTTGCAATTTCTAAAAGCGACCTGCCTGGGCCGTAAAGCCATGACCACCATCCACGGCGGAACCGTGGAAGAAGCGTTGATGCGCCTGGAACAACTGGCGCTGGCATCCGCTCCAGAACTCGGTCTGCCGGCCGTTCGCTCGATGGTTTCTATGGGCGTGGACGTGGTGGCACTCATGGGCCGCGTTCACCGCGCCGGACGAGTAGAACGGTCCCTGCAGGCCATCGCAGTGGTCAATGGCCTGGATGAGGATGGAGAGTACAAGTTGGATTTCCTTTACCGCGCTCAAAGCGAGCAGGCTAACCAGATCCTTGGGCAAGCCTATCACAATTTGGCAGGAGCAGGAGCATGAAAAGATTTCATCGCTGGTTAATTGCCATCATCCTGATCGCCTGTTCTCTGGCTTGCCTGGCGTTTCTCTTTGTCAATGTGAATCGCGGGATTATGCTGCCGCAAGCAACCGCAGAGCCAACCCTAGAAACGGTGGACTTGCGTGGTCAGGATGAAGTTATCTCGAAAGAAATTCTCGGCGCACCCTGGCAGGGATTGCGGTTTCTTCCTACAGAGCAGGAATGGCGCTTTTACGGCTGGACAGGCGAAACGCGCCAGATCAAGTTCATGACAACCTTCGACCTGATCAAGATCTACTACTTGCAAGCCGATGGCGACCTGACCTTCACCTGGGTAACCACCGGAGTCGAGATTCCAGGCGAAGGCTACCAGACTGCCACACTCTCAACGGTTCAACCCGGACAGATCGTAGCTGTGCGGTTATTCGGCAAACACGTTGGGCAGTGGGGCGTAGACTGGTCCGATTGTGACAGCGAGTACTGTCGCCTGGCCAACACCATCGATACGATGCTGATCCTGGATGACAAAGGCACCGGCCTGAGTAATGGATTTATTCGTCACGGTTGGGAACCGCCAACTTACCCAATGTATGGTTTCCTGTGCTGGTCGATAGAGCCGGTGGTTGAGCATCCAGTCCGGGTTTCAACACGGTAGTGGTGATGGCAATGGCATCAGACGATCTTGAGACGGGCAGTACCCATCCATCGCAACAGAAGCCACCCCAACGAGGGCGCTGCCCATTATGTGGCAGACGGTTGTTGGGCAGGCCATCCCGGCGTGATCCTTCTTACCAGGATTGGGAAGTACGTGATCTGGAGCAGTTGGTAGAGAGCATGGACATAGGCGATGTCGCCAGCTTGCTGGGTATCTCCCGCTGGGAGCTGGAAAAGCGCTGCCAGTCGCTTGGGATCCACATCCGTGGATCGAAAGAGGTGGATGAATGAGTATCTTTCGGTGGGTTTCAGAGGGTGCTTCCCTCGCGTTGGCAGTTGGTGTTTTCCTCATTCTCTATAACACGCTGCGTACTTTGGTTGATACTCTTGCCAATTTATGGCGGCGATTGTTCGCCTCCTGGACCACGCTGCGGCTGCGCGATTTAGGGATCCTACGGGAGGAGAAGAGCCGGCAGCGATTGGCGCTGGATTGGGTGCGAATCCTGATTTTCATCGCCATCATCCTGATCGCTGCTGCAGTTCACGACGCGCTCCTTTCTCCATTGATTTTGCTCTTTGGCATGGCTGCATTTGCCTGGAGCCGCTACCAGGCAGGTGAAGCGCAGCGCATGCGGGTTAACGAAGACGCAGAGCTGGGCACGCTCCAGATGCGCTCGCTGCTTAACGTGGATCACTCCCTGCTTAACGCGCTGAACGGGTTGGAATTGCCAGATGGGGCGCTGCGAAATGCCATTCGAGATGTAGCTGCCCGGTTACAAATGCACCAGCAGCCTGAGCAAGCCGCCCTGGCCTTGAAAGTGCTGCCCGGAACGGTCACAGCCCGCCTGGCGGCCCTGATCGCCAACAGCGCGCGCATCACCGATGAGGTTCAAATGGATTTGTTCCAGGAACTGGAAGGTGAGGCCCACCGGCAGAAGTTGATCCGCTCCAAAATGCGCCAGACCCTAGCCCTGGTCAAGGGAACGATCCGATTGTTGCAGGGTGTCGCGGCCGCGGCGACCGTCTTCGTTCTGATGGCCCCTGATTGGCGCGCATTCTTCCTGCAAGATATTCCTCATCGCACGCTGCTGACCGGCCTGCTTTCCTGCGCGGTGCTGGCCAGCCTGTATTTCGAGTTTGAAGTCCACCAGTTGGGTAGCGGGGAGGCGTTCTAAGCATGGACACCTACCCCCTGATGGTCGGCTTCTCACTCGCGATCGGCGTTGGGTTGATCGTCAACGCCACATTGTCTTCATTTTATGAGTTAGGAAGGAGGTGGTTACGACTATTGGGCCGCCGGCGCTATCGCCTGCATGCGCTGGGCATTAACGGCCAAAACCAGGGGAATTCCAGTGAAGATGAGATTCTTGGCTTGACCAGGATCCCCTGGACGAACCTGTATGCAGGAGCAGCCATCCTGGGATTGGCCTTGTTCTTCTGGATTGGGGAGGCCGTTCCATCCATCCGCCTGGGTTTTCTCGCCGCCCCGGCACTGGTCTGGCTTTTCAAAGGCTATCTCATCCGGCAACGCAGGCGTTTCCTGTTGGGGCAGCTACGCCAGTTGCTGATCGACGTCAGGCTGCACATGAGCCTGCGCGGTTCGCTGCTGCTGGGCCTGGAGAGCATTGCCAGTACGACGGGCGAGAACCAACTGGTCTACCGCCTTTTACGGTTGCGTATGTCCGGTGGGCAGGTGAAGAGTGGTCTGGAGATCTTCCAGCAGATGGCAAAAGATCTTCGGTCGGCGCACCTGACCCGCATCACTCAGCGCATCCAGGCCGCACAGCAATCCGGCGGTTTACTGGGCGTAGATCAGGCAGTCGCAAAATCCATCGAAGAGTTGACCGACGATATCAACGGGCAGACCGAAGAGCAAATGCAGCGCCTGCCGCTGCGCATCACGCTCCTGGCTATGCCCTTCCTGCTCGGTCCCATCGTCATCCTTTTTTTCTACCCGCTCGTCGACCGCATTCTTAAAACCCTCTCGGGGACGGCAATCGGCGGCGGATTCTAATCTTGAAGGAGAGCAACTATGTTGTTTGATCGAAAAGCTTCTGAAATCCCGCAGTTCGTGGTCGTTTTGGCGATCGCTATCGTTCTCGGCGCAGCCGCCGTCTGGGGCATCCTCAGCAATATCGGCACCCAGGGGAATGGCGTCGCCACCTGGATCGACAGCATCGCCGTGCCAGCCGCGCACCCGTAATCCGACTTAAGTAAAACACATCCTGCGGCCGATAATGTTGGCCGCAGGATGTGTGGTAAGGAGTGTTCATGTTACACGATCGAAATGGACAGAGTGTCGTGGAATACATCGTAATCCTGGCGATTTTCATCAGCCTGGTGGGCGGCGCGTTGTGGCAAATCTTTACGACCTTGCAAACCAAGTTCAATGATGTCAACGTCGAAATTGGATCGTAAACACACCCAGCAAGGACAGGCTTCGGTGGAAGCTTTGCTGGTCTTGATGATCCTCGCCCTGGTGATCTTTGGCGGTATTGAGCTGAGCCAGGGGATCGCGGTCCGCCAGGCGCTAGACAGCGGGTCCGGCGCGGCCTCTAGGGCGTTATCGCTGGATCCATCCCGCTGGACGTTCGCGGAGACGCTTGTACAGCAGACCGTGGATCAGAATGTGATGGGCGGCAGCGCGCCGATAACACTTCATGTTTACGACTCTGCCAACACCCTGCGGAGTGCTGCGTGGCTCTCGGGTAGCCCATTCGGGACCGCCTTTGTGGTCGAAGCCAGCGCCCCATTTCAGACAGACATTCCCTTTCTGCCCGATTCGGCCATCACCATTCGGGTCCGCCATTGGGGCATTGTCGAGCGTTATCCATGATCTCTGAGCGAAACGGCCAAACGGCCCTATGGGGCTTTCTCGCCATGCTGGTGTTGATCGCTATCGCCTCCGGCCTGGTAGATATCTACCGGCTGTACGCCGCCCGCAATTGGGCCTATTCGGCAGCGCAGGAAGCAGCTCTGACCGGGGCGTCCCGCGGGCGGGATTGGAGCGCGCTTATGACCGGCATTGAAATGAGATTGGACAGCACAACCGCGAAAGCTGAGGCAGAAAGGGTATTGATAGCAGAAATGGCTTCACGAGGAATAAGCGGCTACACCATGGACGTGCGTGTTCTACCGGATGCAGGCGGAGGGAGTATCGCGGGCTTCCCACCACGGCCCGTACGTTTGGGTGACAGCCTTGGCGCGTGGAGCAGCAATGAACCGGCGGTTGGGGTGTATCTGGAAGTTCCGGTGGATTGGTTGATGTTAGATATGTTGAACATCCAGGTAAAAACCGTACACGTGTTTGCCTCTGCGGGAGTGGCTCAATGAGATTTGCTTTGAAAATTGGATCATCAAAGAAAACCAGTTGGCTGAAAGCCGCTGCTTTTATGGTTGTTCTTGCCGTGCTACTGGCTGGCTTTCGGCTGGCCTTCGCCAACATCTCCCCCGAGTACCTGCGGAATGGACGAACGTACGATCAAGAGTCTAGCTACATCCAATGGAATGGATCGGTATCTTATGTAAATCTGTTTCACCGGGATAGCACTTCGCTCCCGCCTAGCGAAGGGGGAGCATTTTGTGGCAGCGGTTGTACTGAACAAGTCACGCGCATTCAAAGCGGTAGTTCGATTTCTGGCAACTTCACCTATCTCCGGACCTTCAATGTGCAGGCCGCCTACAGCGGCGATTCCAATGTCGGAACGGTGACTGTTCGGGCTTGCGGGCAGGTCATCTTTACCGATGACCTCTATCTGGCAAACCAGAGCGTTCCCGGGTTCAACAACCTGCCGAATCCGGCCTGGAACGTGCCAACCACGGGCGATTGTGCCTGGTCGATCTCCGCCAGTGGTGGATATGTAGATGTCCGGGCGGTGACAACCACCTACCGGACAACCCCTGCGCCGACCGTGGATCTACGGGTCAACGGCTCGAATGGCCCTCTCAGTCTCAGTTCGCCGGCAAGTTACATCTTGAGTTGGACGAGTACCAATTCCGCGTCTTGCACCGCGTCGGGGAGTTGGAGCGGAGCGCAGGCAACGAATGGTTCTCAAAGTGTAAGCAACGTTGGCGGTGGAATGTATACCTACACCTTCACCTGTTCAAATCCATCCGGCAGCGCCAGTGACAGCGTCACCGTAAATGTCCTGTCTGCCCCAACGGTGATCGTTAATGCACCGGCATCAGCGACCGCGCCGGCCAGCTACACGGCGACCTGGACGAGCTCCAATGCTACATCCTGCACAGGAGCAAACCGCTTCACAGGGCTAAGTGGACTGACGGGCTCGCGGGCCGAGACAGGTCTCCCGGTGGGGAGTTATGATTACACCGTCACCTGCACCAACGCGGTCGGCGTGTCAGCAACCGACACGAAACGAACGGTTGTGTATGCTGCCCCTTCAGTTGATCTGAAGGTAGACGGTTCGGACGGGCCTACCGTGACGCGCACCGGTCCGATCTCTTACTTGGCCACATGGACCAGCAGTAATGCCACGCAGTGCACGGGTTCTTCCCGCCTGGCAGGATATTCTGCTCTTGCGGGCACGCGTTCGGAAGCAAACATACCGGCAGGAACCACCTACGATTACAGCGTGACCTGCCAGAATCCTGCCGGGTCAACCGCCAGCGATACGGTGCGGATGATCGTTGTGGCTGCGCCATCCGTTGACGTGCGGGTGAACGGGGCAAATGGGCCACTTACCTTTCAGGAACCGGCCGGTTACACGGTCAGTTGGACCAGCGTCAATGCTGTTTCCTGCTCCGCGTTGAATAATCTTTCCGGGCCAGTAGGCACGAGTGGCAACCGAGCTCTCAGCAATGTACTGCAGGGCGCCTATCAATACACCGTGCAATGTATGAACCTGGCCGGAACGACTGCAAACGACACGGTGGTTGTTAATGTCAACCCGCCTCCGCCGATCGTGGATCTGCAAGTTGAGGGTGGCAATGGGCCGATTACCCAGGTTGAGCCAGGCAGCTATACCCTGACCTGGACCAGCCAGTATGCCGCATCCTGCACGGCTGCCAGTTCGGATGCCCTATGGACCGGAAGCGTAACTGTCTCCGGTAGCGCGCCTATCTCCGGAGCGCTGATTGGAACCCATTCGTACACGCTTACCTGCTCGAATGTCTCAGGAACGCGGAGCGACACAGTCACCGTGTATGTGATTGCGCCGCTGTCCGGAACAGTCTCACCGACCTTTGCCAGGCTGGTGTTGTTTAGCCCTAATCTTGGCCTGCCGGCACAGACCCTGACCGGAACGGTAGCAGGCGGCGAACCACCCTATCTTGTGGTGGTTTCAGTCCGTGCGCCTTCCGGGGCGGTTACAACCTATTCGCGAAGTGGTTCGGCCTGGTCGTTGTCACCCTCAGCAGCTGGGGATATCAATTTTGGCACAACGGAGCAAGGAACCTGGACCGTTTGGGCGGATCTGACCGATTCTGCAGGGCGTACCTTTCGCACCAACAGCAATACCTGGACGGTTTCCTGGTACCCCGTTCATGGGAGGCCATAATGCGGCGCACCTTGATCCTCTCAATCCTGGTCTGGTTTTGCCTTTCGGCGGCTGTACCCCCGCTTCCGATTTCTTCAAATGCATGCAGCCAGACATATGGCGCGAACTTGCCTGACCCCCTGCCAGGCTGGTTACAGCCTGTTGAGCAACCGGCAGATTTACAGACCGCTCAGTCTTATGAACTCCTGGCCGGCCACCTGCTGAAGGGCGCCATTGTGGATGGTTCACGATGTCCCTCCGGCGGGCTGAATGCGGATGGATCACCCAATGCCTGCGGATTAGAAACTTCTCGGGAAGAAGTGTTTCGCTGGCAAAACCGTTACGATGCGTCGATTCAGGCCTCAGCATCGGAGCAGAACATGCCTGCGAAGGTACTCAAGGCGGTCATCGCGGTTGAATCGCAGTTCTGGCCAGCCGCCAATTGGGCGAAAGGGGAAATTGGCCTGGGACAGATGACCGAGATGGGCGCAGACCTGGTTCTGGCATGGCGGCCTGATTATTTTCTAGCGATCTGCAGTCAAGGATTGGATAAAGCGGCTTGCGCCAAAGGTTATGGAGGTCTCGACCTCGCCGCTCAACGTATCCTACGCGGTCTGATGTTGAAGAGCATTGATGCGACCTGCCCAACCTGCCCGGGCGGGGTGGATCCGACCAGGGGCGACCAGGCAGTTACTGTGCTCACAGAATCGTTGAATGCGAGCTGCCGGCAATCTAACCGGACGTTCTGGCTGGCGACCGGGAAGCGGCCGGCGGAACTTCTGAGTTATGAAGACTTCTGGCGGTTATCGCTGGCAAATTATCACATAGGAACTGGCTGCATCTACCAGGCGTTGCGCCATACCGGTAATCCCAGCTCCTGGAGCGCGATTGCGATCAACTTCCCGACTGGCTGTGGCAGCGGCGCGGAATATATTCGCAGGATTGAAGAGCAAATCGTTCCCTAAAAGGTATGTATGGACTGGATAATCCTTGGCATTGTCATCCTCTGGCTGGCGGCGGTATCCTGGTTTGACTTGCGGAAAGGCGAGGTTCCGCACAGCCTGTGGGTCATTATTCCTCTGGCGCTGGCTGGCGCTTACCGTTTCTGGCAGGGGGACTGGCAACTTGTCGTCCTGACGGGATTGGTAGCGCTGATCAGCGAACGGGAGCGGATTTCCAAACTCTTTGGTTTTGAGGAAATTGGGCGGGTGTTGACCTGGCTGCCGTTCTTGTTGTTGGCATTGTTCTGGTCGGTGCAAAACAGCCCCATCACTGCGATGTCCATTGTCGGCTTTTGGGTCGCCTGGGAATTGGGCTGGTGGGGTGGTGCTGACGCAGTTAGCGCGATGGCCCTCAGCCTGGTCTGGCCGGGACCGGGCTTTTTCCTGGCGTTTTTCGGGTGTCATGCTATTGTCGCATTCGGTTTGATGGCGTTTACCTACAAAACGGAGCGGAAGGTAAAGGCACACCGGCTGCCCGGTCTGCCGATTATGCTTCTGGCAGTCATTTCATCACAAATCATCCAACGGATATGAGGTAACGGGCTGATCGTTCGGTTTATGCGCTCATTGGGTCTGGAGGTAAAATATGCACCTTCCAGGCGAACGTTTGTGCTACAATTTATCCATGCTGATGATAAAATTCGTTCCTGAACAGAAAATGGCTCGCTTTTATGAGGTGCATGTTCAGTCCACCCTTCTGGATAGTCATGCCGTTGTATGCACCTGGGGGAGTATCAAGAATGGTTATCATCGGGTGCGAATGATCAAAACACAGTCAATAGATGAAGCGGAGAAAATAGCCAAACGGATCATCCAAAAGAAAACAAAAAAGGGGTATGCCGAAATGGGCCCATGAATTTGACAGAACAAACAAAACCGGATATACTTTCTCAAAATATGGCACCTACCATTCGGCGGTCTCTCTTATTGATTTTGTTGATTATGACAGCCATAAATCTGGCTGGTCATTTTGCTTCGCCTGCATCCTGTTGTTCGGTGCCAGCAACCTTTGATAATGCCGGGGATACGGATTGCCTGGTATGTACGTTACAGGTTGGAGTCTGGACGCCTGATTTAGTGGCATTAAAACCTATTCAACTTCCTGATCTAATTGTCAAATACAATCCATTTGTTCCATCCGGATTCGTCTTCAACTTTTTCCATCCCCCTATCGCTTAAATACAACTGAATAATCGCATTTGAAAAACCCATTGAATATTCAATGGCTGTTTCGTTTGCGTATCTCAGTGAACGAGTTAACCGGTTCAGGCACAATCTTATTGCTGCCATCCGTTGTGTATGCATTTACCTTATAGAAGGAATTTCATAAATGAAAAAAAGATCTGTTTTACCTTATCTCCTGATCATAATTGGGGTTGCGATATTGATAACATCCATATCGATCAGCCTTCAACCACGTGCTCAAACTCCGACTACTCAGCCTTTGGTGGCTGAGGAAGAGACGTTCCCCGAGATTCCCCGAGTTTCCTTAGAGGATGCGCTCGCCGCAAATAAATCGGGCGATGCGGTATTTATCGATGTCAGAGACAATAGCGCATATGCCGAAGCACATATCGCAAATGCGCTATCCATTCCACTCGCTCAATTGGATAGCCAATATAAAGACCTTGATCCGAATGCATGGATCATTACTTACTGTACCTGACCGTCAGAAGAATCGAGCGCCCGTGCGGCGCGAATTCTCTTGGATAACGGTTTCAAGAATGTTACCCCTATTCTTGGCGGTTTTCGTGCCTGGCAGAATGCCGGTTATCCGGTGGAAACGGGTCCTTAACTTTGCATAAGAGATGACACAATGATCACTCTACAAAAAAAACAATCTACCATACGTCCAGCTCTGTTCCTACTGTTACTACTGATTACCGGGATCCTGGCAGCATGTGGCGGGAAGGCTCCACAGATCAGCGTAGATCCCGCTTTACAAGATCTGGGAACTCAACCTCAACAACCGATCGATCTCGTATTCGAGGTAAAAAACACTGGTAACGCAAACCTGGTGATCGAAAAAGTAAGTGTCTCGTGTGAGTGCACAACGGCTGAGTTGGAAACAAACACCATCTTGCCCGGTGAATCAACCAAACTACGTGTCAGGTTTGACCCGGCAGAAGATAACTTATTCGGCGATATCCAGCGCATTATTTACCTGCGCAGTAATGACCCGGCAACCCCGGAAGCGGAAGCAGAATTTCGGGTCATTATTCAAAAGCCGGAAGGGTAACCAGATGTTTAAAAAATGGTTCGGCAAGTTGAGCAAGGGCAATACATTGTACTACCCGGGTTGCGTAACCCGTTATGCGTTGCCTGAAGTACAAGAAAGGTATGAAAGATTACTTCGGCAAGCAAAGGTGGATTTCATTGTTCTACCCGGTGAACTGCAATGCTGTGGCAGCCCTGTCAGGCGCGCAGGATATCATCAGGACTTTGAACGGTTAAAAACCAAGAACATGGAAACCTTTGCCCGTTTCAGCGTCACCAAGATCATCACCAATTGTCCCGGCTGTTATCACACATTGAAATATGAGTACCAGATGGATGTGGTTCACACCACCCAGGTATTATCGGAAAAGAATGCTGGGAATCCATCCAAATCCGATCTTAATCAAAACCAGCCCTTAACCTATCATGATCCTTGCCATTTAGGTCGGTGGTCAGGGATTTATGATGAGCCACGACACCTCCTTCACCAAGCAGGCTGGCAAGTCGTAGAACTTCCAGACAATCGGGAAATGAGCCTATGTTGCGGTGCAGGTGGTGGGGTTAAGTCAAATTATCCTGACCTGGCAAACTCCATAGCGCAAGCGCGTCTGGCACAGGTGGAGAACGGAAGACTGTGCACTTCATGCCCGTTATGCTATGCCCACTTCAAAGAGAATGCAGGCGATATTCAAGTCATGGAGTTCAGTGAAGCCTTGACGCAGGCTTCGGAAGCGAGGCGCTAACCTATGAAATCCCTCGAATCGTTATTCCAACCCGGTCAGGTGTCCACGCGTGCAGAAACGAAGGTGGCCTACAGCCGGGATGCATCTCGCATTCAGGGTCCGTGCCAGGGGGTTGTTTGGCCCGAAACAGTTGACGATGTTGTCCGCCTGGCGCAATGGGCTGCCGAAACTGGGATCGATCTGGTGCCGCGCGGGGCAGGTACGGGACTGTGTGGCGGAGCAACACCGCAAAACTCGATCGTGGTTGATTCTTCCTGTCTGCGGAAAATCGGCACTCGTGATGTTCAATCAAAAATGGTGGTAGTCGATGCCGGCGTCCCCCTGGACCAGTTCAACCGAATGCTTCGCCCAGATGGATTATTCTTCCCCGTGATACCTGGCAGCCATCGCTCGGCGACCCTTGGTGGGATGATCGCCACCAACGCTGCGGGGCTGCACGCCGTCCGCTACGGCAGGATGAGTGATTGGGTCGAGGAAGTGGTTGTGGTGGATGGGAAGGGTGAGGTTCAGCGACTGTCTTCCGGCGATCGGAAAGCTTTCGCTGGCCGGGAAGGGATCACCGGGATGATCGTACAGGCTACGCTCCGTCTGACGGAGATCCCCGAGAGTCGCTCGCTCACTCTGTTCTCGTTTGAACACCTGGCGGAAATGCTGAAGCAAGTCAAACAATTGAAAACGAATTCTACCCTTTCCGCGTTGGAATATCTCAATCCCCATGCGGCTGCTCTGGTCGGGTGGAAGGCAAGACATTGTGTATTGGCCGAGTACCATAGTGCTGAAGGGGAGATTCGTGAACCTGCTGAGATGGCAAACCTATGGGGAGCGCGAGAAAGCCTGTCTGCCCGATTAACGCAGGCGGGATTCCCCATTTCCGAGGATCCCCAGTTCCCCCCCGAAGCCCTGGAAGATAACCTGGACTGGCTGACGGTGCAAAATATTCCCGTCTTCGGCCATCTTGGGGTTGGTATCCTGCACCCCCGATTTTTGCGGGAGGATGCGCGCATCGCGGAGCTTTACCGCCGGGTTTCTGCCTCCGGTGGGCAAATCAGTGGAGAACACGGGATGGGGCTGAAAAAGCGGCAGTGGGCCAGTGAGGCATTGAAGGCGGAAGTTCTGGCGCTGAAAAGGCAGTTCGACCCACAGCATATTTTCAACCGAGGGAAGTTATGTTGATTGATCTTACCGAAAACCCTGCCTGCACCGAGTGTGGACTTTGTCGAGAGGTCTGCCCGGTTTTTCAGATCCAACGCCAGGAAGAGTACAGCCCCCGTGGTCGCGCGATACTGGGTTCCGCTGGCATTCAGACCCTGGTCTTTTATCAATGCACCCTATGTCGAGCCTGCCGGGTCGTTTGTCCAGTTGGGCACGACCCGGGTGGTGAGATCATTCGGGCAGGCTTAATATCAGCCGGCATCGAAACGGAAGCCAATCAGATGATGATTACCAATATCCGCCAGTACGGCAATCCCTTCGGACCGCTTGCCGAGGGCGAGTTGCCCAAAACGTTAACGTGCTGCTAAGAAGGACATCGGAATGAACATAAAAAAACTTCGATTGATTGCCATTACCCTATTCGTGCTCCTTCTCTCGGCACTGCCGGTCAACGCCGATAGCACCGGACGGCAGGCGGTGATCTATTACAACGAAGCGTGCGACGAGTGCGCGACCTATATCAATGGCGAACTGCAGGAAATCCTCCAGGCCAACCAGGTGCAGATGGTTCGAAAAGACTATATCAACCAGCGGGAGAACCGCAAGGAATTGAACCAAATGAACGATTCCTTGGGTGTACCGCTGGAATTGCAAAGTCACCTGGTTACCTTTATCGACGAGGGCCAAATTATCTTGCAGGGCGAGCCGCCCAGGCGCGTGGTTGAAGGCTTGCTATCCGCCCAAGAGCTACCCGATCGGATCCTGATTTACAGCGAAGAGGGCGAGAGCGATGGATACAAGGCTTGGGCGTTTGCTGGCCCCGTGCAGACTTACGGAGTAAATGAACCCATCACTACCTACTTGACCTGGTTTGAGGCAAACCAAGCATCTTTTGCTGGCGCAAGTAGCGTCGGGGCAAAAAGCAAGCTGCTTCCGGCTGTTCTATTAACTGGGCTTGTGGACGGCATCAATCCCTGTGCAATGGCCATTTTGCTCTTTTTTATCACGTTCTTGTTTACGATCCGAAAGGCAAGAGCAGCGATTGCCCGGATGGGGTTGGTCTACATCGCCTGTGTGTACATCGTTTATTTTCTAGTCGGCCTGGGTTTGCTTCGCGCGACTTCCCTGGTGCAAGGGCACTGGCTCGGGCAGGCAGGGGCAGGCTTGTTGATCCTGTTTGGTCTGACCAATCTCCTGGGGGCCATATTCCCAAAGTTTCCCATTCGTTTGGAGCTCCCCGAAATCGGGAAAGAAGGACTCAAGAACTGGATGTACCGGGCAACCTTACCCGCCACCATTGTCTTGGGTACGCTCATGGGTCTGGAGAGTTTCCCATGCTCTGGTGGGCCATACGTCGCTATTTTAGGATTATTGGGCAGCCAGACCGGTTTCTGGGAGGGTTTTGGATACCTGGCGCTATATAACTTGATGTTTATTATGCCGTTGGTGATCATCCTGATCCTCGCCTTAAACCCAGTCATGGGAGCAAAGATTCAAGCGTGGGAACGCGCCTCTTCTCATAAGGTGCGCGGGATCACAGGCGGGGTGATGGCGCTCATTGGGTTAGTCCTATTAATTTGGGTTCTATAAGAACACGACACAAGAAGGTGATGAGATGGCTAAGAAATACGCAAAGTCAAAATCAAGCAGACGGTCAAGAAACACGCCGAAGCAGGCGAACTGGTGGGTGATTGGGTTAATCGTCGCTGTGGTGCTCGTTGGGGTGAGTGTAATCGCACTGCAACAAAACCAGAATAAAGCGAAAGCCGAGCCGGTCGAAACCAGCCAGGATAAGAGCATGGGTGAAGTCGAAGCCCCGGTTGTAGTGGTCGAGTACGGCGATTATCAGTGTCCGGCCTGCGGACGATTCGCGTCAACGGTCAAACCTAAACTTGTAGAGGAATTTGTAAATTCCGGACAAGTACGTTTCGTCTTCCGTAGTTTTCAATTCATTGGCGAAGAGTCTTTCTGGGCAGCTGAAGCTGCGGAATGCGCCAATGAACAGGGCAAGTATTGGGAGTTTTATGAGAAACTGTATTCTTCCCAGGACGGTGAAAATGCGGGTGCATTCAGGAAAGAGAACTTAGAGAAATTTGCTGTTGATTTAGGATTACAGACCGATACTTTTAACGAATGCCTGGCAACCGGTAAGTACACCGATAAGGTGAAAGCAGAAACCCTGGAAGCCCAAAACCTTGGACTTCGGAGCACACCCTCTTTACTCGTAAATGGGAAATTGGTTGAAAATGGCAGCCAATTTGATATTTTAAGCCAGGAAATCCGCCGCGCGCTTTCAAAATCGAATTGAGTTTCTTTCATAATGCAGAGAAACATGGGATAAAAGCAGGTCAGCCAACGAATGAAATCGGCCAATTTACAACCTTTTGGTTTGTCGAAGAGCAAACTTCAGAAATTGTCATTTGCCATCAGTTGGATCATAACCACTGTGGTTGTATCCGGTTTGATACGGTTTGCCTGGCTCCAATTGTATGGGATTCAACCAGTCACGGAAACAGGCAATCGTGAAACAGAGAGAATAATGTTGGCCACGCAACCTCCGCCTGATGTTGCCATTCCTGGTTTCGTGGTTAATACCGAATTCGATGGGATTCAAAGAATGGCAATCCTTCAGACTGTTGTCCAGGAAGGGAATCATCTCAATGCCATCACTTATACTGTCATGAAAGGCGATTCGATATTCAAAATTTCTAAACAGTTCAACATCAAACCCGAAACAATCCTGTGGGCAAACCCGGAAACGTTTAATGATAATCCGGAGTTGTTAACCATTGGTATGGTTTTAAACATTCCATCATCGGATGGGATTTACTACAAATGGAAATCAGGAGACACGATCCCCGATATTGCTGCGCGCTTTCGGGTCGATCCTGACGCGATTCTCTTATGGCCAGAAAACGGATTGGACATAATCGATCCGGAGGTTTCCCCAGATACTTATGTGATGATCCCAGGAGGGACGCGTGAGATGGTCTCCTGGGTCATGCCAACCATCCCGCGGGGAAAGGCAGGGGTCTCCAAAACATTGGCAGGCCCAGGCGCTTGTGATACCACCGACGGAGCTTATGGCACGGGTACATTTGTGTGGCCGGCTGTAAATAACTATCTGTCAGGGAATGATTATTGGTCAGGCCATCTGGCCCTGGATATCGCCTCAAACATGGGCTCTCCTGTATTTGCATCAGACAGTGGATTGGTGGTTTATGCCGGATGGAATAACACAGGTTATGGGAATATGGTCATGATCGATCATGGGAATGGTTATCAAACTTTATATGCACATATGAGTCAGGTCTCGGTCTCCTGCGGAAGCAGCGTCTATCAAGGCTCTGCGATCGGCTCATCCGGAAGCTCTGGGAATTCTACCGGGCCGCATTTGCATTTTGAAACCCGCTATCTTGGCGGATTAGTAAATCCTTGGAGCCTGATGCCATGAATGAAGCTTGGTATCGATCATGTTCTTGGCGCTATTTTCCCGAAGAGGTGTGTCCCCTTGGGCACAGAGATTAAGTGGACACCTCGAATGGTAGCGGTGCATGGATCGTTAGCTGGCGATGAGCGATGAAAAAGAATTTTGATCTAATCCTGGCGAATATTTTCGCTCTTGCAGATGATTGGATATCTCATCTGTTATTGCGATCCACCCGCGAACAAGCCATTCACATGCTTCAACTTCAACCGATGGAACGATTGCTGATTGTTGGAGTGGGTACAGGTAAGGATTTCCCATTCCTTCCATCAGGTTTATGGATTACAGGTATCGATTCCAGCATTCAAAAACTCCAAAAAGCGCGTGTGCAAACGAAGGGTCATTATGTCACGCTGGAAAAAATGGATCCGTTATCCCTTCTTTATGGAGATCGTAGTTTTAACGCGGTGATATTTAACCCAATTTTAGGCAACGAAACGGATCATGCCAAGGCAATGCGGGAAGCATGGCGCGTCGTTCGTCCAGGCGGCCGGCTAGTATCTTGGGAGTGTTCCTTGAAAGGCAAGGATTGGCTATCTCGTCTTTACCGATGGTACCGAGGTTTCAGGATTGGTAGCCAGGTACTTCCCTCCCAAGAATTTATCAATGTCATCGAAGGTCTCCATGACATGATACTCGAAGAAAGCAAACCCGCTGTGTGTAATGGCAAATGCCGAATTATTCTCATCCGAAAGGAAAATCACAAATGAAACTATTACAAGGGGTCCTGGTATCGATCAGCATCCTTGTTGCCATTTCACTCAACGCGCAAACTGGTCAAGCCAGCTTTGAGGAGCCAGGCGAACCCTATTCAGGCATTCCCCTTTGTCTTCCCGATGCCTATCTAATTCCGCCGGCTGATTGTCTGCCATTAGGACCTTCACAAACACTAACCCAATTGGCCCGAATGGGAATGAGTTACCCATTACGACCTTTACCGGTGGTATCTCCCCCCAAAGATCTAACCAGGAATCCGGCATTTATCGCTAAGATAAACATCGATCCTACCGAACCTGTCCGCTTATATGCCAGCCTGGATGATGCGGTCAGCGGTGTAAACCAGGTGCGGTCAATCGCACCTGGTAACGGGTTACGTTACGTTTCTTATATCCAGGAAGCGCGTATTGATGGCAATTCATTTGTTATGTTGAAAAGTGGCGAATGGGTGCGCGCATCGCCAGCTGGATCTTCGACATTCCAGGGAGTTCTTTTTACGAGAATGCCCTCAACCGGTTTCGGGTGGGTAATCGATACAATTCGGGCAAGGTCACAACCCAGCTTTTCTGCACCTGAAGTTGGTGATGTGATTTACAGAGAATCTTTTGTCCCAATTTATCAAGTAGTTGAAGCTGAAGGGATGGAATGGTACCTGATTGGGATGGACCGCTGGGTTCCTTACCTCAAAGCTCGCCGCGCGAGGGTAGATACTACCCCCCCACAAGGAGTGACCGGAGACCGCTGGATATCCGTAGATCTGTATGACCAAATCGTTACGGTCTATGAAGACCGGCAGCTTGTATTTGCGACACTGGTCGCCACCGGCGGTGAGCCGTTCTATACACGCCCCGGTTTGTTTCAAATCTATCAAAAAAAGCCGTTTGAAACCATGAGCGGCGCTTTTGAACCGGACAAGTCAGATTACTACTATCTGGAAGATGTCCCATGGACCATGTATTTTGATCAAGCGCGAGCTTTACATGGAGCTTATTGGCGACCCTGGTTCGGGGTTGCTAGTTCGCATGGTTGCGTAAATTTTTCTTTGGGAGATGCGAATTGGTTATTTCAATGGGCTAAAGAAGGAGACTGGGTTTATGTCTGGGATCCATCCGGCGAAACCCCGACCGACCCCAGTTTCTATGGCGCGGGTGGGGCGTAATGATCATAGAACTGGCCCCAAGAAACAGGTTTCAAAATTATGAATGAGAAGTTATCGATGAAAAGAAAAGTGTCAGGGTTTTTGTTAGGAATCGGTGTTGGTTGCGTTGTCCTGGCGCTGTTCTCGGTTGCTTTGTTCCAAATCCCATCAGTCCAGGACCGCTACGGTTGGCGGGTGGATTTTGCTCTGACGTTTCTTCGCTCTCTGGTGGATCCGGTTAAACCATTGCCCGCAATAAGAACAACCCGAATATTGGATGATCAATTGGAAATTAAACCCACAGATCCTCCTGTGGAAACACGTATTCAGCAGGCGACGCAACAAACAAACGTGACCACATCTTCACCAACACCCTCGCCAACGCCTACTCTTGCCCCCACCCCAATCCCTGGAGTTGTTCAATTAGCTCCGCCGGCTTATGAAAAGCAGGAGATCAACAACTGTGGGCCGGCCACTCTGGCCATGTATTTACGCTATTACGGCTGGGAAGGAGACCAGGCGACCATCGCCAGCATCACCAAACCTAAAAGTGAAGATCGCAATGTGAACGTTGAGGAACTGGTCGCTTACGTGAACACCCAAACGCCAGGGTATGAAATCCAATTCCGAGTAGGTGGGGATGTGGACACACTGAAACGTCTTCTGGCAGCCGATTTTCCCGTGATGATCGAGGAATCTTTCATCATGGAAGAAAGTTATTGGCTGAATGATGATCGCTGGGCTGGTCATTATCTGCTGTTGACCGGGTATGACGAAAGCGCACAGACATTCCAGGTTCAGGATTCATTTCTTGGACCTGATATGCAAATCTCTTATGCAACACTCAAGGAGCGATGGAAGTCTTTTAACTATGTCTATATCCTGGTCTATAAACCTGAATCGCGCCAATTAGTTCAATCCCTGTTAGTTGATCAATGGGATGTTGACACAAATCGACAACACGCATTGGATTTAGCAAAAAGGGAAGTTGAACAAAATCCAGACGATGCATTCGCCTGGTTCAACATCGGGACAAACCTGGTCTATTTTGAAAGATATGCTCAGGCTGCTGGGGCCTATGACAACGCTCGCAATGCAGGACTGCCACAGCGTATGCTGCGTTATCAGTTTGGGCCTTTTTTTGCTTACTTCCATACGGGCCGAATCGATGACCTTTTATCGCTGACCGAATATGCCCTGAAAAGGACACCCAATTCAGAAGAAGCGAAACTTTGGCGCGGTTGGGCCATGTATCGCCAGGGAAACAAAGAAGAGGCCATCAAACTTTTTAATGAGGCATTAGCAGCGCATCCGGGATATTTCGACGCCGAATACGCTTTGGATTTCGTTCGTAACAATTAACCTTAGTAGAGAGGACAAAATCTACTAAAGTTGAAACAAATCCAGTGCCATGATGAACATCACTATAAAGGGAAAAGGACAGGCGCTCCAATTTCACTGATGTAGACAGGAAAGACCTATGCTCCTTAATCGTCGACAATTTATCAAAAATTCATCTCTGTTGATTGCGGGTTTTCTTACGCGACCTGCCAGTCGATTTCTTGAGATGTTTGAATTCTCCGCTACGGACGAACTTGGGCGAGTCAACGTAGGGAAGGTCGAAATTAAGAAACGCCCGAACGCAGATAGCCAGACGGTGGGTATCCTTTACGAAGACGCTGTAGTCGCTTGGGTTCGCGAGGTGGTAGGAACCAATCCATATCGGAACAATCAAAGGTATGTGGAAACGCCTGAAGGTTATATCTGGGCTCCTTATCTGCAGCCAGTTAGCAATACACCCAACCAACCGGTTCAATCCTTGCCAGATAGCAGCCGGGGTCCGGGAATGTGGGTGGAAGTGAGTGTTCCATTCGTAGACCTGGCACTAGCCAATCCTCCTGCACGTTCACCCGGTTTACAAAATCGCCTGGAGCAAAACCTTTCACCTCGCTTATATTACAGCCAGATTACCTGGGTTGACCAACGGAAGATGGATGAGACGGGTCGGATCCTTTATCAAGTTAATGAGCCATTTGGAAGTTATGGGGATATTTTTTGGGCGCCGGCTAAAGCTTTTCGACCTCTCACTGAGGATGAGATCTCGCCTATCAGCCCAGATGTGGAAGAAAAGCGGGTTGAGGTCAATATTCCCCGTCAGACCCTGTCGTGTTTTGAAGGTCGCAAGGAGGTCTACTTTTGCCGGATCTCGTCCGGCGCGTTGTGGAACGCCTGGGGTAATGCAGTCGATGCCTGGGCAACACCTTTGGGGAAATACCCAATCTGGCGGAAACTCATCTCTCTCCACATGAGCGGGGGATCTACCGGGGGCGGTTGGGATCTACCTGCCATTGCCTGGACATCGCTATTCGCAGAGAATGGTGTTGCAATTCATTCTACGTTTTGGCATAACAACTTCGGCGAACCCATGTCGCACGGTTGTGTGAATGCCAGTCCGGACGATGCCAAATGGATTTTTAGGTGGACATTGCCCGCCATATCATTAGATCCAGGGGATGAGACCATCCCTTGGCCCGGCGGGACCTCTGTTGAGGTAAAAGAAGACTAAAAATGCTACGGTTGCAATTTGGCTAGAATAGTTAGGCCAGAAGATAAAGGTTGGCGTAAGGGTTTTAGGAAGGCCGATGTCTACAAAAATATTCGTTATCGAAGACAACCTCGAATTTGCTGATTACCTGCGAAGAGGTTTAACTTACGAGGGGTATCTGGTTCGATTTGCATCCGACGCTGAAAGCGGTTTATTCATCCAGAACGAGTTCCATCCCGATCTACTTATTTTAGATCTCATGCTGCCTGGAATGGATGGGATTGAAGCCTGTAAGCAGTTCCGGGAAAGCAGTTATCGCTTTCCGATCCTGATGCTCACCGCTCGCAACTCGATTGGAGATCGGGTGACGGGATTGGATGCCGGCGCTGACGATTATTTAGGGAAGCCTTTTGAATTTGATGAATTATTGGCGAGAATTCGAGCTTTGCTGCGGCGGACTGGAACAGGTGAAAAGGTATTGTCTTTTTCTAACCTAACCGTAGATCTGTCAACGCAGGGAGCTTATCGGAATGGAAAAAGCATTCTACTAACGAGGACAGAGTATGAAATGCTTGTTTTTTTTCTTTCTCACCCCAGAGAAGTAATTTCGCGCGAAGTTCTTCTAAATCGTTTTTGGGGCTTCGATCAACCCACTTATGGTAACGTGCTCGATGTATATGTGGGGCGATTACGACGAAAATTGGGCGAGCCTGTACTGATCCACACAGTTTTTGGTGTTGGGTATATCCTACAAGAAGAGAACGAGCGATGATCTCCTTGCGATGGCGGCTCACCTTATGGCATCTGGGCCTGACGGTCGTCAGCCTTATTGTCTTTTCGATTGTCTCTTATGAAATTTTGTCCATTTCCTTAAGAGATGAAATTGATCGTACGCTTGTAGAGCGTGCTAATCACGTCGCAGATGCAATTGCAGTCGTACCCAACCGACCTATTGAGGGAATTACAGCGGATCGCACGGATGAATTTCGATCTCCCGGCGTGTATCTCCAGATAACAAATGCGAGTGGAAAGGTAGTTTCACATTCTTATAATTTGGGGACTCAAGAACTTCCGGTAGACTTTAAAGACGATGGGCGGCTGTCGAACAATGCTAATCCATATACAACCATATCCATTTCTGGCCAATCTGTGCGCTTGTTTCACCAGCCACTTGTTCGGGAGGGGGAGGTTATCGGCACCGTGCAAGTTGGACAGTCCTTTGCCAGCCTGGAATCAACACTAAATCGTCTTCGCATGATCTATATGGGTGGAATTCTTATTGTGATCATTCTGGGATTTGTCGGCGGTTGGGTACTCGCATCCATAGGTCTCCGCCCTGTTGCAAATGTCACCCAAGCAGCCGGCGATATTGTGCGTGCGGAAGACCTCCTGGCTAGGGTCAAGTATTCAGGTCCACAAGACGAGATTGGGCTGCTAGCAAATACGTTTAATGACATGCTCGACCGTTTACAATCTTTATTTGAAGGGCAACGACGATTTTTATCTGAGGCTGCGCATGAGCTGCGAACGCCGTTAGCGGTGATGATCGGGAACATTGACTTGCTGGCACGATTCCAGGGGAACCAAGAGAGACGAACTGAAGCAATTGCGGCACTTCAACGAACAGGCAAACATGTTTCAAGACTTATAGATGATTTGCTTCTCCTTGCCCAAGCGGATGCAGGATGGCGACTTCAATTAGAACCTATGTGGTTGGATGACCTGTTTATGGAAGTGTATGAGATGAGTCAATCATCTTGGAGCAACAACCATGTTGAACTCATTGCCTGTGAACCATCTTATATACTGGGTGACCCGGATCGACTTAGGCAAGTTCTTTTTAACCTGATCGATAATGCAATAAAATTTTCCCCTCCCCATTCGCCGGTAGCATTGGCATTGCGATGCCAGAACAACCGCGTGCTGGTCCAAATTTCTGATCAAGGTTCCGGAATTTCTAATCAGAGTATAGAGCGCCTCTTTCAGCCATTTTCCCGTGGAACCGCACCATCTACCCTCCCGGGCGCCGGACTGGGGCTGGTAATCGCACGCTGGATTGTCCGCGAACATAAAGGGGATTTGAGGATCCAGAGTCAAGTTGGAAAGGGAACAACGGCTAGCATTGATTTGCCCGAACAAATTTTACCAGAAGGATATGGGGCTTTGAGATAAAAAATCTGAACGAAAAACTTTCTTAAACACATCAAGAGTCGTACAGAAAGAATTGGGAACCCCTTTACCGGTTGTATTATGGTTCTACCCACTGGGTTAAAGGAGTAAACTCTGGTCCAGATGGGACCCCATGGTACCGCTTACATGATGAGTTGAACGAGGTCGAGTATCACGTTCAGGCGAATCACTTACGGTTCATACAACCCGAAGAATTTGAACCCATTTCTCCAGAGGTAATCCTTCCGACAAACGAATTGACGTCTCGATTGCATTGCAGACCCTGACCGCTTATGAAAATGACCGGGTGGTTTTGAAAACAAAAGTTTCCACAGGTATCCCTGACCGGCGAAATATCCCAGGGCTAATCTCGACAAACACGCCCACAGGCGAATTCCATGTATACTCAAAAATGCCATCGAAACACATGGGCGATGGGCAGTTGACATCCGATCTCGAAGCATATGAACTACCTGGTGTTCCCTGGACCACCTTCTTTGCTCCCAACGGAGTCGCGTTTCACGGTACATATTGGCATGATAATTTTGGAATGATGATGAGCCACGGTTGTGTCAACATGCGGATCGAGGAAGCCAAATGGATATTCCGCTGGGCTACACCAATATCAGCTCCGGATACTTGGGAACAGACTGGCTATGGAACATTGGTCATTGTCGGGTGATCGAGAAATCAGGCGCAATTACCTGAACGACAATTCGTCCTCCCCATTGTGCGAATATCTGTGCAGCAAATGAATAAGGAAAGAGGTTAATATTGGTCCTATTAATTTCGAAGGCAGTGATAATGAAATTCTTAGATTCTAAATGTGCAACACTCATTTGTTTGTCAGAAGTTTTTTAGAACATATTTAAAGAAAAGTCCTACACTAGAACTATCTCCTCCTTCTCCTCTCCCAATCCTTGCTAAAAGCTAATGGCAAGGATTGGATTTTTTACCTAAAGAAGTTTTTCTTCTCAATTAATCTATTTGTCAGAAGTTGTTCAAAAGTTTCTAACTTTGGACCGTTATGATCTCAGTGTTACATCATCACTATATGGAAAAGTGTATGGTCATGAGCATAAAACGATTCCGCAATTTGTTACTCCTTCTGCTTGTAATGATCCCCTTGTTAGGCTGCGCAGCATTCAGCTACTCAACAGGTATGGTTAATATCCTCAATCCGCGCCTCACACCGACTGTTGTACAGATCTCACCCGGCCCTGGTAGGTCCTCTTCTGACGGTTCTCAAAACCAAGAAGAATTACTGATTTATTTATATAGCCAGGCCAATCCCGCTGTTGTAAATATCACGATTTACCAACAAGTACAGCAAGAGATGGTGCCAGTTGGAACAGGCTCAGGGTTTGTTTATGACGACAAAGGACGGATTGTCACCAATGCACATGTCGTCCAAGATGCAGAGCAGGTGGATGTGACCTTTTCAAACGGCTTGATTCAATCCGCAAAGATTATAGGGATAGATCTTAACAGTGATCTGGCCATCATTCAGGTTGACCAGCTTCCCGATGAGGTTTCCCCCTTACCGTTGGGAAATATGCAAGAATTGGCGGTCGGACAGACAGTGGTCGCGATCGGAAATCCCTTTGGCCTGGATGGGACCTTGACAAAAGGGGTCATCAGCGCATTAGGCAGAACAATCCCTGCACTGACCCCGTTCTCGATACCCGAAGCAATACAAACCGATGCCGCGATCAATCCTGGGAACTCAGGAGGACCGCTTCTGGATCTTCATGGCCACGTCATTGGAATCAATGCTCAAATCGAAACGGACGGACAGTCCCAAAGTAATAGTGGGGTCGGTTTTGCGATCCCTGTGAACATTGTCAATCAGGTAGTGCCTGAGCTCATTTCAGAAGGAAAATACGAGTGGTCCTGGCTAGGGGTTCGAGGGAGCGATGTGAATCCCAGTCTGGTCGAGGCGATGAGCCTGCCTTACGCTACCGGAGCATACCTGGTAGAGGTTACTCCGGGTGGACCAGCAGAGCAAGCAGGCATTCGCGGTGCGGACAAACAAGTCCTGGTAAATGGCCGATCTTTGGAAGTAGGCGGAGATGTTGTAATCGCAATCGATGGAAAATCTATCGGCACATTCAACGATTTGTTGGTTTACATCGCTTTGGAAACGCGGCCGGGGCAAGAAGTGACCCTGACCATTGTGCGTAATGGCAGGGAAAATGACCTTAACCTTCTCGTAGGGTCGAGGCCAGAGTCATAAGAGTAGCAAAGTTGACCGCTAAAAATGATCATGTCATTGATCAATTAGGTGGCCGAAGGAATCTGGCTCAAATGGAAAACAGAGTGAAAGATCCAGTGTGTGGAAGAGAGTTTTTCCCCCGTAAGGCAGGGTGGTCATACCGGTATCTCGGACGGATGTATTACTTTTGCACGCGCAGATGCCTGACCACGTTTGACCAGGATCCCGAGCGATATTGTAGAAAGATCGCAACCAATGATTCAAATCGTTGATCTTCGCTTAGCGGTTCATATGATTCCCTCGCAGTATTTTATGGAGGTTGGAAATGGACTTTCTTGAAGACCTGTTCGAAAACTTATTTGATCGTCGCAACCGTCAAAATTGGAAAGGGGGCCACAAGCCGAGTTCTGACCACCATGGTCGGCAGACCCCTTCTTATGAAAGATCATCTATGGTGTGCACAAAATGCGGCGTAGATAATAATGTTGGAAATAGATATTGCTCTGCCTGTGGGAACGATTTGACCATGGTAGCGCAAAACATTCAAGGGATTGTTTGTGAAAAGTGTGGAGCAAGAAACCAAATTGGCAGCAAATATTGCCAGGCTTGCGGTTCGAACCTGACAAACACAACAACCATTTGCCAGGCTTGTGGGTTTACTGTGCCCTCAAATGCCGGATTTTGTCCTCAATGCGGGCAAAATGTGGGAGGAAGTTGAGATCGCCCGAAAAAACAGTATGGTTATAAAAAAAAGAGCCAACGAAAGGCATGTCATCCCCTTATTACGAATAAAAGGTGCGCTGGTAGACTTACTTTTGAAAAGGTCAAAACTGGTCCGGACGCTTCTAATGGTAGTGATCGTATTGCTTACTCCGATCGGATTGGTTTCCGGATTTTCTTTATCCGGGAATAGACAATCAAAAGATTTCCAGGAAATGCAAGTGGAGAATAGCAATTTGTCAGGAATGAATTCAAATCTCGTTCGAACAGCGACCCAACGATCAGAAGAAGTTCAATTACCCGAGTACACATACTTACAAACCGAGTTCAACGATGGCATTCGGCGTCTGGCGTTATTGAAAACCACCATTTCAGAATTATCTCGGGCAGTTATTCTTTACAAAGTAAAACCTGGGGATAATTTATTCCTCATCGCCGAGAAATATGGCTTAAAGCCCGAGACTGTACTGTGGGGAAATTACGAGATATTACGCGACAACCCCCAATTTTTACGGCCGGGTCAAGAGCTAAAGATCCTGCCCGTCGACGGTGTGTATTACCAGTGGAAGCAATCCGATAGTCTAGAATCCGTCGCAAATTTCTTCAAGGTCAAGCCTGAAGAAATTCTTTTATGGCCTGAAAACAACCTGGACCCGTTTATTACCGAACCGACTTTGGCTTCAATTCAGGAAGGAACCTGGCTTATCATTCCAGGTGGCCGCAGAGCACTTCAGGATTGGGGTCCTCCACCCATTTCAAGAAGCAATCCGGCAGTGGCGGCTTATTACGGTTCGGGCTCTTGCGGAAAAGTCTACCAGGGGGCGATTGGTACTGGTGGATTTGTTTGGCCCACCGTCGCCCGCTCACTCTCAGGGTATGACTTTTCTAGTATCCACCCTGCATTGGATATTGCCGGCGCAGAAGGAAATGCGATTTATTCCACCGATAGCGGCGTTGTTGTTTTCGTAGGTTGGAGCGAGTATGGTTACGGGAATTTGGTGGTCATCGATCATGGGAATGGGTGGCAATCAGCATACGCTCACATGAGTGTAGCAAATGTGACCTGTGGCCAAAGCGTAGCGCAAGGGGAATTAATCGGTACAGTGGGTAATACAGGTAACTCTACTGGAGCACATTTGCATTTTGAGTTA
Source organism: Levilinea sp. (assembly GCA_029975215.1). Taxonomy (GTDB): domain Bacteria; phylum Chloroflexota; class Anaerolineae; order Anaerolineales; family Anaerolineaceae; genus Levilinea. Next base: position 127,092 of record JARKPO010000005.1, on the reverse strand, counting down.
CGGAATGAAGTCTATGGAAAAGTCAGTCCCTGGGACTATGTTAGTCAATAACTTTCAGTCGATATTTTCCTTGTAAGCGACCTGACTTTCGGGTAAAGCAATCGCTAAATTCTCACAAACAGGAGGAAGGGAATGATATGAACCGTAAAGAACGAACTGTCTTGATCACGATTATCATCAATCTGCTTTTAATTGCCTTTAAGCTAGGATTGGCTGGCGCTTCGGGCAGCCTGGCTTTACGAGCCAGTGCCCTTCACTCAATTGCCGACGCTGTCATTGGGGGGTTCGTATTCGTCGGCTTGCTCATCAGCCAGTGGGAAGCAAACCGCAACAAGGCACGCAACCGCGTCAATATGGCCGAGAATTGGGTGGCGCTGGCGGTGGCAGGTGCAATTTTCTATGTTGGGTTTGACATCGTACGAGAAGTATTAGGCGGCGAATCCCCTGAACTGAGAAATCTGGTTCCCATCACCCTGGCCTCACTGGTCACCGTCGCGGCGGCCTATTTTATTGCGCGCTACAAACTCTATGTAGGCCGCCAGACCAATTCACCGGCGCTCATCGCCGGAGGGTACCACTCACAGATGGACATTTATGCCTCTGTTGTTGTGGTTGCTGGGTTAGCTGGGGCTGCCCTGGGGCTGCCGAACCTGGATCGGGCTGCTGCCGCCATTGTGGTGGTGTTTATTCTGTTTTCAGGTTATGAAATCGCCTCCTCAGCCATCCATGCGCTTCGTCACCGTACCGAGATTGATGTAGAAGGCCAAGCTGGCCACGCACACAACAATTATTCTCATACAGTTTGGCGGGTATTTCTGCCTGTTGGACTGGCAATGTTCCTTGGAGTGTATCTATTTTCTGGGTTTTACATCGTCAGACCCGGAGAGGCGGCTGTTGTTCGGCGGTTTGGAGCAGTAGCTTCACCGAATCTGGGTTCTGGCTTGCACTATCGGCTGCCCTGGCCGGTTGACCGTGTAGATATCGTTCAGTTGGACGAAATTCGCCGATTAGAAACACCGGCCAGCCTGATGCTGACAGGGGATGAAAACCAGCTCAACATCCGGCTGAGTGTCCATTACAAAGTCAACGACCCGGTCAATTTCCTTCTCAATACCGTTGATCCGAAAATTTTGATCGAACGGGCGTCAGAAGCCGCCATGCGTCAAGTTGTCGCCGGTGAATCCGTAGATGCGCTGCTCACAATGGATAAATCTACCATTCAACAACGAGCCGCAGGCCTGACCCAATCCGCACTAGATGGTTATCAATCCGGTTTACAGATCACCGGCATTCAACTGCTTGAAAGCAGTCCGCCGCCAGAAGTTGCAGAAGCATTTCGTGATGTGGCCAGTGCTCGGGAAGACCGAAATACCTTTATCAATGAAGCGCTCGCTTATCAAAACGAAATTCTTCCAGTCGCACGTGGTGATGCCGAAAAGGCCATTCAGGCAGCCAATGCCTACCAGGCTGAAAAAATCGCTCTGGCGAGCGGTGAAGCAGCCCGGTTCGCCAGCCAGCAGGGGGCATATGCCAAGGCTCCGGTCGTTACGCGCCTGCGCCTGTACCTGGAATCTGTCGAACGAGTCCTGCCCGGAGCACGCAAGTTCGTGCTGGACTCGGCTGTGCGCATGCAGTCCACCGATTTATGGTTCCCGGGCGTCAACGGCGCGAGCACTTTTCCACCGCAGCCGTGAGAAGTGACCATGCTGAAACTCGTAATTCTCGTTTTATCTCAGATCATCCTTCAGGAGCAAACCTCATGAAACTCTTCCGAAATCTCGTACTTTTCTTGATCGCTTTGGTATTTCTTGCGGCCAATTTGGTCTTTTTCCAGGTGGACGCGACGGAAAATGCAATCGTTACACAATTTGGGCAGCCGGTCCGGGTGATTACCAGCCCTGGTTTATACGTCAAATTACCCGACCCGATCCAGAGCGTCACCCATATAAACATCCAGCTGAGTGTTTTTAACTTACCCCAAACCGAATTTTTAACGGCTGACAAAAAGAACATCGTTCTCGAAGCGTATGCAACCTGGAAAGTAACCGACCCACTGCTGTTCCTAAAATCGGTGCGCGACCCGATCGGTGCGGAAACCCGCCTGGCTGATATGATCGCATCCGAGTTGGGCGTAGCGCTTGGACAGGTGGAATTAAGCCAGCTTGTTACCGTGAATACCGAGCAGTTAAAACTATCCAACACCTTGAATACCGTGGCGCAAGCATCCGCCAGCCGGACAGAGCAGTATGGTTTTACCGTCACGGATGTACGTCTCAAACAGCTTACCTTTCCCCAGGCAAATTTAACCAGCGTCTTTCAGCGTATGAAAGCCGAACGCGAAGCGATTGCTCGCCAGTTCCGGTCGGAAGGCACGGAACAGGCAGCCAAAATTCGAGCTGCAGCGGATACGGAGAGAGCACAAATTCTGGCCGATGCGAACCAAAAAGCGGCCGAAATTCGCGGCCAGGCAGATGCCGAAGCAATAGCCACCTATGCGGCTGCCTTTGGGAAAGACCCTGAATTCTACCAATTCCTGCGCACTCTGCAGTCCTATGAGGTTTTTGTCGATGGCAATACAACACTGATCTTGCCATCCAACTCTGAACTACTGAGGTACCTTAACCCATCGATCACAAATCTGCAAGAGACGAACAGTCCTCAGACCGATTCTACGACCCCGACATCAGATTCGGGATCCAATTAGGTGCCCTATGACAACCAACTCATCTCAACCTCCAGAAAGAAAACCGCTGGATTGGCGGGCCGGGCTAAGGCAAGTCGGACAAGCCATCCGAAAAATTTTTCAAATTCTTATTGGCGATGGCGAAACCCCTTGGGAAGATCTACAAGCCACTTTTGGTCATCTCCGGCCAAAGCGGATATTTTGGGGAATATTTGGCCTATCAATTGCTGTGTATCTACTCACAGGAGTTTATGTAGTAGATCCGGGAGAAGCAGCGGTTGTGCGACGCTTTGGGATGGTTATCGAGCCACGGGCCACTCCAGGAGCCCACTATCGGTTACCCTGGCCGGTCGACCGGGTGGATATTATCAATGTCAGTGATGTCAGGCGGGAAATCGTTGGCGTGCCACAACCGGAAGAAGGACACGATCACCCTGAGCCGCCGACAAAGCTACAGGTCCTTTCTGGGGACACCAATGTGATCGATGTTGAAATTGTTGTTCAATACCAGGTGCGTGACCCCGCAGCTTATCTCGTCAACGTCCAATATGCACCCTACCGTCTGGTGCGGGATGCCGTCCGGCAGGCCGTCACTTCGCTGGTTAGCCGGTTGCCGGTGGACGTGATCCTCACCACCGAACGACAGGCTTTGCAAAACAACATTCGTGCTGAGACGCAGAAACGATTGGATGAATACGGCAGTGGACTTTTGGTAGTAGGTATCAATTTACAAAAGGCGTATCCACCGGATGAAGTGGCTTCGGCATTTACGGATGTAAACAGCGCTCGAGAGGACCGGGCCAGGGGAATTAATGAAGCCAATGGCTATTCTAACAGTCTGATTCCCGAGGCGCGTGGCCAAGCTGAGGGAACTCTATCGAAGGCAGAAGCTTACAGATCTGACGCACTATCCAAAGCGAACGGCGCTGCAATGGCCTTTGACGCCATTCTGGCTGAATATCAGACCAATTCAAAAATATACGGAGAAGGGGTAACACGATATCGACTTTACCTGGAAACGATAGAAAAGATCCTGCCACGCGTCCAGGTTTATACGGTGGATACCACCGATGGAGGCCAGATCAACCTGCGCCTATTTGGCAATCCTGCACCCATTGCCACGCCTGCTCCAGGAGAGTGAGCTACATATGGCTGACGGTTGGAAACAAACCTGGAAAGACATCCTCAATGCTTTACGCGGCGAGAACGCGAAAGAGGTCGAACGCAAACTCGAAAGCGAGGAACAGCTACCATCAGAAGACGCCGGGAATCTCCAGGCTGCTGATCCCGCCTTTGGTGAGGCGGCGTCGCAAGAGGTGCAAAATACTCTATTGGAAGTTGTGCTCCCTAAGCCTTCCGCTGACACAATCCAACCGATAGAAAGCGATAAAGATCCAGAGGAACGAGAAGTCTCGCCCACCCCACAATCTACGGCCGGTGGAAGAAGGAGGATTTCTAACGTTATTCTGTATGTAATCCTGGCATGTATGCTGATTGTCGGCCTATGGTTCTCAGGAGGAAACCAACTTCTAGCCCGCTGGCTGGCTCCTGCTCCTCCAGCACCGGACGTCATCGCTACATTTAGCGGTGGCCAGATATCGACAACTGACCTCGAAGAACATCTTAAACTACTTGTGCCAGAGGAGTACCAGGCAATTGCCCAATCCCCCGATCTTCTAATCCAGGTGGTTGATGATCTGCTAATGGATGAACTCGCCCGGCGTTGGGCCGAACAACGCCAGCCAGACCGGGACGAAGAATTTAGCCACACCATGCAGCATATATCTGAAGGTATTAACCTGGAATCTCTGGATACCCAACTGCACGAGAATGACATTCCTGTAGCGGAAAGTGATATTCAGAACTACTACCAAAAGAATAAAGCTCAATTCGGCGACCAGCCGCTCGATGCTGTTCGGGAACAAATCCGCCAGCAACTCGTTGCAGAAAAAGAAAAAGGGTACATCGAGGAATATATTCAACGGCTCAAAGATAACGCTTCGATTACACGTAGCTTTGAACTGCTGGACGTGCCGGCTCCTTCTGAAGACGACTTGCGCCGAACGTACGATACGAACCTGAGCCAATTTAAATTGCCACGGCAATTCATTATCGATGAGCTTCAATTTCCTGTAGGAACGGATGAGGCTGCTAGTCGTAAGAACGCCGATGATGCTCTCTTGAAACTCCGTTCCGGCGCAACTTTTGAAGAGGTCGCTAAGGCTATGTTGCAGAGTAATTTGACATCAGGTGCGCTGGTGTCCGAAGGAAGCGGTGACCCTGCCTGGGAGCGCTCCGTCCTGGATTTAACTGAAGGTGAAACCAGTGATATTTTTCGCGCCGGCGATTCATTTCACATCGTGCGCTTAAACGAGGTCAAACCCGCCCGGACACAAAGCTTTGATGAGGTTCGTTCAGCAATCCTGACGCTTGCCCAGCAGCAAAAAACCGAGGAATGGTTCCAGGCAAATGGTATGAAGACCTTGTTTACAATTAAGGGGAAGCAATATACACTTGGTTCATTTTATAAGGAATATAAAGAACTAACGGTAGACCTGCAAGCTCAATACAGCGGTTCTAAAGGGATGCGCGACCTGGCCGAGCAGTTAATCGAACGACTGCTTCTGGTCGAAGATAGCTATGACCAATTACTCAACACGCAGAACAAGCCGTTGACCGATGAAGCTAGGCTCCAGGTGATAAAGCAGATGCTGCACCAGGAAGAGATCGATGACCAAATTCAAGTAACCGACGAGGAAATGCTCAAGTTCTACAACGAAAACCCTAATTTATTAACGCTGCCGGCTCAAGCTCGCATCCGATATATTCGGATTGGACTTGGTTCCAGCGAAGATGAAATGAAGGCCGCTCAGACAAGGGCCGATGAGGCCTATCGAAAATTGGCGCCAGGCATATTACAGAAAGGAGCCGATTTCGCGCAAATCGCACAAGAATACTCTGAGGATCCAGAATCAGCCGCGCAAGGGGGCGAATATCCGGGCTGGGTTGGGGAAAGTGAAGATTTAATGACTGAAATTCAACTCCATCCGTTTCACGAAAAGATTTTGACATTGGGATTGAATGAAATCAGTCGTCCTTTTCAAGTGGATGGCAGCTTATACATCGTGCAGGTCCTCGAACGAACCGAGCCTGAGAAGCTTTCTTTCGAAAAGGCGAAACCTTACCTTCAAGAATATATGACCCAGCAGAAACATGGGCAATTGTTGTCCCAACTTTCACAAAAGCTATTCACACAATACAACGTTGTGTTGTTTGAAAGTGTGCTGCAAAACTATTTCAACAACATAATAAGTACGCCGGCGACCGCGGGGGGTATGGGGAACTAATTCCAATAGGGCCAACAAAACATCGTACTGCGTTCAGCGGTCACTCCCACGGTTAAACTTATGGGGTGCATAAGTTTCGACACGGCTGGTGAAAGGTGTTGGTTTGAGTATAATTGTCTCGTTATCTTCAGTGGGAAAGCAAAAAATGGTTGATCGATGGGATTTCAGGATCAGCGCTACAGTCAAGGAGTAGATTTTATGTGGAAAAAAAGTATTGTTCTTTTTCTGGTGGCCATTTTGTTGCTAGCCGGCTGCGCTCCACGAGCTAAAGGACCAGAAATTACAATCCAAGATGCGTGGGCACGTCCTTCAGCAGGAGCTGATATGAACGGCGTAATCTACTTCCGGATCATGAATGACGGCGATGAAACCGATACCCTTCTCGGAGCAGAAACTCCTTCAGCCCAGGCAGCCGAGGTTCACGAATCAATGGCTGACGATAATGGGGTGATGAGCATGAAACCTCGAGAAAACATTGAAATTCCAGCGGGTGGAGAAGTTGAGTTTAAACCGGGCGGCTTACATATAATGTTAGTAGACCTGAAACAACCTCTGGCGGTCGGGGATGAAGTTACCCTAACCCTACGTTTTGAAAAGGCCGGTGAAATTGTCCAGACCGTAAAGGTTAGAGAACCATGAACCTGTTTATTGAGTATAAAGCATGAAAGATGCAATTCGACCGATCGTTTTTGGGGGGATGTTGATGCTTTTCCTATTAGCATCCTGTCAACCCTATCAATTCAAAGGCACATTTTACGAAGATCCCCCAGAGGCTGCTGATTTTGAGCTAACAAGTGCTGATGGTGGGCGATTGCGTCTGAGCGAGTTGGAGGGGAAGATCGTCCTGCTTTTCTTTGGATTCACATCTTGCCCAGATGTTTGTCCTGCAACACTTGGCATTGCGAAACGGATCATTGAGGAACTTGGAGATAAATCAGGTCGTCTTGCGTTTTTATTTATCACAGTGGACCCGGAACGGGATACAACCGAAAAATTAAATACCTATGTTCAAAATTTCCATGAAAATATTATTGGGTTAACCGGCAGCGAGGAAGAGTTGTCCGCAGTTCGTGAAGACTATGGAATCTATGCGGCAAAGGTCCCCCTCAAATCTGGCATAGGATACACCATGGATCATACCGCCCGTGTTTACCTGATTGATAATGAGGGTCGTTTGCTCCTCACCTATGCTTTTGGAACGCCATACGAAGATATCTTACAAGATATACAATATATCCTGAAGGAAATCGACGCCGAAAAATAGACAATGACGCGCCGTATATGATCCAATATCTTCACGTCAATATTTTTTCAGGTAACCAACAGGTTTCTCAATGGTCATTATTGATTACTGGATTGGTCCAATCCTAATGGTTGTTGACCTTCGCCTGAATGGTCATTTTCCCAGCGTTTTTGAAATTCAAAAACAGATCGATGGTATCTCCCGGTTCCAGATCTTGCTTTAGCCCGGTCAGCGCAATTGCCAACTTGCCAGGTTTAAAAATCACTTCCTGCTGGGCAGGCACGGGCACGGACTCTATTACCTTCATGGTTATCAGTCCACTCTTATCTTGATCTTGTGAAAGAATCTCTACAGACGAAGCAGCATCAGAATTGATGCTCTCAAGCGAATCACTTGTGTCTGTGGCGTTGCTGATGATCAGATATGCTTCGCTAGTAGAACCGATTTTGCCCGGCTCGATCCAGGCATCCATTATCTTAAACTCACCTGCGTTCACGCAAGCAGACAATACAAGCATAAACAAAGATACCAACAAACCAACTCGGAAGCGTCGCATTTTCATCTTCTGCTGCCTTATTCACTGATTTGTTTGTGCTGTATCGAATATCCGTCGCCTTAGATTAGGAAATATCATGTGGATATTCGATACAGCACTTATATGTTGATCTAAAGAGGTAGTGTTTTATCTATCGGCTTCATCCAATAATCTATTTGGATATACACGTCGGAAATCCCGGTAATCAGAAACGGCTCATTCTAATTGGGAATTTCACCTGCGAGTTCCATATCAATGACTTGCTTGAATGTCTCAATCGGCTGCGCCCCTACCAGTGCTAAGCCGTTTATAAAGAAGGTCGGTGTAGACTGGATACCCAAATTCACTGCGTAATCGGAATCCTGTTGAACAAATGCTTTGAATTTGCCCGTAATGATACAGTCCTCAAATGCAGGCATATCCAAATTAAGGTCACTGGCGATTTGTAAGTACAGTTCTCGCCCCAGTTTATCTTGATTCTCAAAAACTTTGTCATGGAACTCCCAAAACGAATTCTGTTCATTCGCGCACATTGAGGCTTCCGCGGCGGGATATGCCTCGGGATGGATGGAAGTCAATGGCAAGTGTCGGAAAACAAACCGGATTTTTCCTGGGTAGGCTGCGAGCAATTGCTTATATGTTTCATCGAAGAACCGTTTGCAGTAAGGACACTGAAAATCACTGAACTCAACGATCACGATCGGCGCATCTTTCGGCCCAATACTTGGAAAGCCTTCCGTTGGGACATCATATCGAGTAACCTGGGGGGCCTGAGTCGCTACTGCGGATTGGGTAACAGGATTCTTTTGAGGCTCTTGAAGTCCCGCTATATTTTCAACTGGACCAGGTGACCGTCCCCATACGACATAGCCGAGCAAGATTCCAACCGCAAAAGCTAGCACCACAAAAACCGCATAAAAATGGGTGCGCTTGAAAGTAACTGTATCTTCTGAAGTGGGTATCGTGTCCATTTAGGTTATCCTTTTAAGGGTTTTACGTTTTGAATTGTCTGTCCGCCTAGATAGCCGATGTAAGCCGGCACAAGCGGTAAAACACATGGAGACAGAAAAGAAACTGTCCCCGCCAATATCGCTACTAAATAATCTGGTTGTCCAATCCTTCCTGAATTTAAATCTAGAAAAAGGCCGTTCTGCTGTGCCCAAATTGCCAGATAAAACATCTGGTTGGTTATCATCAATATTCCCATTGCGATTATGGTTAATCCACTAATAATTTGTATTTTACGAATATGATTCCGGATTTTTCCTACCACCCATTTGGCTTGTTCCATAAGAAAGCCCAAAATCAAAAAGGGCAGGCCAAGTCCCAAAGCATATCCACTGGCGAGAAACATCGCTTGCAAACTTGTATCCTGACTGATACCAAGCGTAAGAATTGCACCCAGTGTCGTTCCAATACACGGTGTCCAACCAGCTGCAAAGAAGATTCCCATTGTGAATGAGGAAATCCAACCAGGTTTTGTTTTTATCTCCCTGTGGGGTCGAGTGTCGTAATTTAGAAGAGGGATATTGATGATTCCAATCGATGTCAGTCCCAGGATTACCACAAAAACGCCCCCGACTCTGGCCAGGATATCCTTGTACTGCCCAAACAGCTGTCCAAGAAGGGTCGCCGCCCCGCCCCAGCCAATGATAAAAACCAAAGAGAAACCAAGTACAAACAGAAATGCATGGGAAAACACCGTAAAGCGCTTACGAACATCGATTTCATTTTCCATAATTAAGATCTCCTTAGAATAAGGTCATACCGATATACCTGATTAATTTTCCGATGTGATCATGGATAACCAAGATTCGGTCTGATGGGACATAGTAACTAAGCCATCATTTACCACAACCGAGGAAAAAACGCCGGTACGCGCCGACAATACATCTGCCAATGCTCCCCAAACTCAACTGAAAGGACATGCTCCTCGCGCCGGGCGCGCAGGAGGAGAAACGGTGCAAAAAAGGCGAATAAGGCTGTCGTCCAGGTCTGGTAAATCAATAGACTTCCAACAGCCGCGGTGATCAATCCTGCATACATCGGATGGCGCACAATCGCAAATGGCCCGCTGGTTATCAACCGGTGATTAGCGAACAACTGAGCGCCAAATCCGGTCGAGACAAAGTACATTTTTCCGAGGGCAAGCCGGCCCCACAAGGCGAAGGCCATACCGGGAAAGTACACCAACGACCCCAGCGCCAGCAGCCAGGCTTGACTCTGCATGGAAAGCATGAAAGGAAGCGGGCGCCAGAGTGCGACAGACATGGCAATGAAGAGCACTGTGGAGAGCAAATAGAAAAGAGGTGAGTGTAACCAGCTTGCGGTGCGTCCAATCGATCTGCCGGCTGGGCGGCGCGCCCCGCGCCAGATCCCAGCAAGCACCATTCCCAGAATGGCGAACGCTATCAGGCCACCGAACCAATGTACCAAAAAATCGACACGGGCCAGGCTCATCCTACGGCTTCCTAAACTCCAAGCAGTACATCATACCCTTCCACACCTCAAATACGCGCGTATCCAACATCTCCGCCGGTACCAGATCCACGGGCGTGGTGATGGCCTCGCGATGGCCTTTAAACAATTTCTTGAAACCAGGCAGGAAGCGTTCGTAGCCGCGTGCGCCCTGTTCGGTTTCGTCCGCGATTAGGATGCGTGACCCCGATTTGGCGACACGGATCATTTCTTCAATAGCGGCTCTTTTATCGTTGAAGAAATTTATGCCCCCTATGTGAAAAACACTTTCGAACGACCCTCCTTGGAATGGCAACTGCTCGCCGTTGCCCAGGAATAAATCCACGTCCCAGCCTTTACGCTGTGTTACCCTCTGACAACGATGAAGTTGGCCGAGGGAAATATCCAATCCATAGATGTCACCCATGTCAGCTCGGCGGACGAGATAAGGCAGGTTCACGCCTGGGCCGATAGATACTTCCAGGACTCGCCCGCCTTGCGGATCGAGGCGATCGAGGATTTCGCGGCGACCCTGTTCCTCGCTCATACCGAGAAGGGCAAAGGCTGCTTTAGAGAACGGGACATAGATCCACGAAAACCAGTCATACATACGGGCGAAGCGACGGTTCAAGCCGGTCAGAGCTTCAGGCTTGACAAAGCGCGGAATGCCCTGGATGACTGAGTAAGTTCTCGAACAGTTGTTGCATTGAAGCGTGCCACTTTGTATATCCTCAGCTTTAGGGCCTAAGAATTCCACATGTTCACGACAGAATGGGCAGGTCAGGATATCCAAAGTTTTATATTTCACAGTATCCTCTTTCTTATTCAATCAACCTGTTATTCCGTTTTATCTAGAAAGCCATCCAGCACCTGGTTAAATTCTTCCCTGTGGGTAAAACCGGACTGGTGACCACCGCTGGCGAACGTGTGCACCTTTGCGCCCGGGTAACTGGCTTTCAGCGCTTCCCTCTCGGCTATGGTAAACACCAGGTTGGATTGGGGAGACGGTGAGTATGCCATTCATCAGGAAATTTGGCTTAAGAAGGTCAGCGCATGTTGATTGAAACAATCCGGTAGCTCCTCGTGAGGTAGATGGCCACAGTTGGGCAAGACCTCAATCTTCGCCTGAGGGAGCTTTTGGTGAAAGGCTTCTGTCATCGCCAGCGGATGCCAGGCATCCTCCTTACCCCAAACAATCAGCACCGGGCAGTGAATATCAGCCAGATGTTGCTCCACAAATTCAGGAGCCGTGCTGCGTTCTGTTCGCAAGTTCGCGGCCCAACTTCCAGGTCGAAGCAGCGGTTGGGTGTACGCCTGTACATCCGCTTCCGTGACTTTCCTGGCGTCGGCATAGGCTTCTTCCAGGTTTTTGCGGATCATTTCAGAATTGAGAAAAAATCGGGCCAGTTCGCCGATCACCGGTAGGCGGATCAAATTCCAAAGGAAAGGAAGTTGATGAGGCACTCCGCAGGTTGAAGACAGGACCAGCGCGGTTACGCGTTCTGGATGATGAATCGTGAAGTCCAGCACCGGAAGCCCTCCGGCTGAGCTGGCAGCCAGAATTGCCTGGGGTGCGTTCAAGCAATCCAGTACAGCCCCAATCAAGCGAGCATTCCCGGAAACCGAATAGTCGTAATGGGCTGGCGCGGCTGAATAGCCGTTGCCGGGTAAATTCACGGCCACCGCCTGGTAACCAGCAGCAGCAAAGGCTTCGATCTGGTAACGCCAGGAATAGGACCAGGCCTGGCTGCCATGCACAAAGAGAATGAGGGGGCCTTTTCCCTCCGATATCAAATGGATCGGAACGCCTTCCACTTCGAGCATGTGACAGGCCCCCAGATTGGGGTGGCTATTATGGCAGGGAGCAATTTTCATTGTAGATTCACCGTATCTTTGGAAACAAACAGCCCGTTTTTTGCGCATACTGCCTGTATTCCATTGGAAACCGGTCTGATAGGAATTTCTCCTCCAGGCGCAGGCGGTACAGTATCCCTGGCAAAAGGAGCAGTAGGACAGATGTTACCCCGACTATACTGGAATAAGCGATCGCAACGCCGAGCGACATCAGCAGGTAGCCACTATAGGCGGGATGTCTCACATAGCGGTAAGGCCCGGTTTTCACCAGGATATGATCGACTTTAATCTGTATATGCCCGGAATACTGGTCTTGCGCGGTTCGCCGGGTCCAAATGAATAGCCCCAACCCCAAGCCGAATAGGAGGAGTCCCAGACCTTCCAGGACATGATCGCGAGTGATCGTAACCGGCAGATATAAGAATTCGAGCGGCGAACCAAAAAACACGAGCAGAAAACCGGGCAAGATGAGCCAGAAAGAGATATCTCCCTTTTCTTCTTGAGTGCCCTTTCCGCTGCCCAACAGCCAGTAAGGTTGCCCTCTACGCCAAGAGTAGATGAATGGCCCAGCCAAAAATGCGACCCCGGTAATGAACAGGATCCATCCGGTCAGATTGTCTGCCAACGTCGCGACGCCAAGGCAGGCTAATAACAACGCCAGAATGGGCACCCCAATCGCCAGGAAAAGCATCATGCTTCTACTCATGGGCTCCTTACGCTACGGTAACTACTGGTTTTGTCATGAGAATCAACCGGTATAGCCCGTTCAGCAGGGAAGGTGCATCGACCGGCATATGGGCGCCTGGAATGTTCCGGATCATTTCACGAAACTGGCGGTTGGGATCCGTACCGATTTGACGAATCAGCCAACCCAACAACACTCGGAAGCCCGAGAGGCGGCTGCCTTCTGGTAGAAATTTATCGAAAACCGCCACGTGCCCGCCGGGTTTCAGAACGCGCCAGGCTTCCTGCATGGCCACTGGTCCGTTGGGGACAACTGAGAGGATCAGGTTGAGCAATACTGCATCACAACTGCCATCGGGCAGCGGCAGCTCCTGAGCATCCATCACAATGAAACCGACCGGTTCTTGCAGTTTTTTCCGCGCCTGATGCAGCATGGCCGGACTGAGATCGCCCGCTACGATGCAGACTCCGGCCGGGATGTTGGGCAAGTCCAGGCCGGTCCCTACCCCTGGGATGAACAGCCGCTCGCCTGGTTGGAGCTGGAGCATGTCAATGGCTTTACGCCGCGCGGTTGCCGTCCAGGCGCGCATCAAGCGATCGTAGAGCGGAGCATATAGGCGATACAGCTGGAGGTTATCACGGTTGTTCATTGGATTCCCGTCATTTTTGGTAGAAACCGACCGGTTCGGGCCATATATTGTACATACGCCACACCAAAGGTCTGCGTAAGAATGGATTCCTCCTTGCCCACCCGCCAGGCACTGGCAAGGGTCATGGCCAACCAGAACACGCCCACCAGCACATTCGCCGACAGAAGGAAGAACCCGACACTAAAACCGAATAGTGTGGTGTACATGGGGTGGCGCACCCAGCGGTATGGCCCTGCGGTAACGAGACTGTGGTTTTCCTTCACAAGAACCCCCACCGCCCAGTTCTGCCCCAGAGCCTGATGGATCCACCAGAACAGCCCATCCATCCCGATGCAAATCACCAGACCCATCCACCGCCATCCTTCCGGAAGTGCAATGGAAGTGGCTTTCAGCGCTTTAGGCCAAAGGATGTCAACCAACAGGACGCCATTGGATAAGACCATCAATATTCCCATCAAGACCGGTGACCAACCTGGTTCGCGCCGCCTGACAGCTTTACCACCTTTGCGATTTGCCTGCCATCCATAAATCAGGCGGATGACCAGCATCAGCCCATAAACACCTGCAAGAAAAAGGTGATCGTATGGTTCGATCGTCATTGTTTGCCTCAACGTTTCAGCGGGAAGTCCCCGTATGGTTTACGCTTTTCCGCCTCGAAGCTGGTATCCCAACAAGCGCAGTGCATTCATTGCAACCAATACCGTACTCCCTTCATGGGCAACAACAGCCCAACTGAGCTGCACCAAACCGAGCACGGATGTGATAATCAGCAAAGCAATCACACCGAGGGAAATAGCCAGATTTTGCTGGATAATTCGCCGGCTGGCGCGACTCAGGCCGACTGCGAACGGCAGCTTGCTTAGGTCATCAGCCATCAAGGCCACGTCAGCGGTTTCAAGAGCCACCGCTGTCCCCGCGCCCCCCATCGCAATCCCAACCGTAGCAGTCGCCAGCGCCGGCGCATCGTTTACGCCATCTCCTGTCATTGCAACCGCCCCATATTCTTTTTGTAAACGCTTTATCGTACCCAGCTTATCTTCAGGCAGCAATTCCGCTTCAACGTCGGTGACCCCAATCTCTTTCGCAATCTGTTGTGCTACCTTCCGGTTGTCGCCCGTTAGCATGATCAAGTGCTTCACGCCCAGGTTGCGCAACTGGGAAAGGACGGCCGCTACACGAGGTCTGGGCACATCCGCCAAAGCCAGGACGCCCAGAAATACACCGTCGCGGCCAATCGTCATCGTCGTGCGACCGGCGCTCTCGAACTGCTCTACCGTTTGGCGAATCCTGTCATCCACGGCCTTTCCGGCATTTTCCTCGAAAAGCTTGAGAGATCCAATCCAGATCGGTTGGCCTTCGACCTGGCTGCGCACGCCGCGACCAGGGATATTCTCCAAACCTTCTGCTACAGGTAGGGAGAGTTTCTGTTCTTGAGCAGCACGGACAACCGCCAAGGCCAAGGGGTGATTAGACTGCTGTTCAACGGCCCCTGCTAATCTCAGGATTTCATCGGGTTTCGCACCATTGAAAGGAATAACATCAGTTACCTGAAACTTACCCTGAGTCAGAGTCCCGGTCTTATCAAAAGCCATCGCATTCAGACGGCCGAGGTTTTCAAGGTGAACGCCGCCTTTGATCAATACCCCATTGCGCGCCGCCTGGGCAATCCCAGCCAGAACTGCTGCCGGGGTACCGACAGCCAACGCACAAGGGGAAGCCGCAACGAGAAGAAGCATTGCCCGATAAAAGCTCTCTGAAAACGGCATAAGACCTACCATAGGGGGTACCACCGCGACCAACACGACCAAAATCAGCACAATCGGAACAAATCGGGCGGTAAACCGGTCGGTGAATTGCTGCGTAGGACTTTGCTGTCCTTGGGCTTCAGCTACCATTTTCATGACCCGGCTCAACGTGTTATCCTTTGCCAGCCGGGTGATGTTTACTTCAAGTGCTGATTCTTGATTGATCGTTCCAGTAAATACCTCGTCGCCAATACCCTTCTGAACAGGGACGGATTCCCCGGTAATAGGACTCTGATCGATGGCGCTTTCACCTTGAGAAATCACCCCGTCGACTGGAATCCGGTCGCCTGGGCGAACAACAACCACGTCACCGATTGAGAGCTGCTCGACTGGTTCTTCAATGATTTTACCGTCACGCTTGACCTGAGCGGTCTTGGGCATTAATTCTCCCAATGCATTGATCGCGTTACGGGCCCTATCCAGGGCATAATGCTCTCCAGCATGTCCTACCCCAAATAGGAAAAGAAGAAAAGCACCTTCAGCCCACGCCCCTAAAAAGGCAGCGCCAACTGCGGCGGCTAACATCAGTACATCCGTGTCAAACTTGCCCCTCAATAGCGCCGGGATGGCATGATGCCCTATATCATATGCGCTGGCGATATAGGAAAGCAGGAAAAGAATTAATGCAACACTTGCAGGTAAACCCAGAAATTGTTGCCCAACCCAACCGAGGAGGAGAAATACGCCTCCAAGCGCGATCAAAACCAACGTCCATCGTTCCTGGATCCAGTGTGGCAGGAAAGTGGGAGCACTTCCGTGATCGTGGTCGTGCGCTTCCTCTTCATCTTGTCCTTTTGGTTGAGCTAACGGCCGAGCGCCATAGTGTTTCATGGTGCGCTGGATTTGTTCTAGAGAAAGAACTTTCGTATCGTATGCCACAATTGCGAGTCCCGAGGCATAGCTCACACTCGCATGCAGCATTCCTTTCAGTTTTTCAAGCTCAGAGGCGATCATCGTGGCCGAATCAGCGCTATCCAGACCACTAAAAGATATTTGCTCGTGGCGGTAACCGTTGCGGAACTCTGATCCAACATCTTCCGCAATACGCTTAACAGCCGCCAAAGAAATCAGGTTTGGATCGTAATGGATACATAAATCAATTGGATCATGATCCATATGTAAATGCGTTTGGAGGATGCCTTTGTGACCTTGCAGACTCGCTTGAAGCCGGTCCACACAAATGTCTCGCGCATCTCGAATTTCTGGTAAAAGAACTGGCAAGGAGATTTCAACAGTTTTTTCAGCCATCTGTTTAACCTTTTTAAATTCCTCATCATGATAAGAAAGAACACATAATAACCAGATGCGCTAATACTGCACCTGTTATTCAATAGTTTGTAGTTGTATTAACGAATGGGGGGAGGGTCGAAGACGGGAAGTTTGAGTAAACGTAGAAACGACTTGTGTTGGGGATAGATTTTAATCGTCAACACCATGAAAATCATTCCAGCAATTACACCCGGAACAACGCCATAATGAACGACTCCGCTACAAACGCCAGAACCGCTTCCGATCACATCTGAATGCCCGGGCAGCATATCATGCACAAAGTGGACGCCAACGCTAAATGTGACCAACAAAAGCAAAATAACAATAACGCGATGGTAAGATGGTCGCGCGTTATTCATGGCACACATGATCCAGTCCTAAAAGGAACAATTCTTTTACATGATCATCGTCCAGGCTATAAAAGACCATCCGACCTTGTTTACGCGCACGAACAATTCGCATTTGGCGTAGGCCGCGAAGCTGGTGAGAGACAGCTGACTGGCTCATAGCTACGGTCTCACTTATCTGCTGGACATGCGTCTCCCCTCTTAGCAATACCGCTAAGATCCGTAAACGATTTGGATCGCTTAAGGAACTGAACAGCTCTGCAAGTTGTGAAGCTTTCTCATCGTCGAGAGAGGGCGCCTCATCAAATTCAGTAACATTTTCTTGATTATATGAATTAGTGTTCATGTATTCAGTATTATACCTTGGTCTATGGAACTGTCAAGAGTTAATGCCGGAAATATTTCGATGGAACGATTAATAGATTTAGTTAATCGGATAATATTTACCTATATTGACTTAATTTTAATTACACCTATAATAAAACAAGATTTAGGTAAGACTAATAATTTTAGGTGGTTGATCATCTATGAAATCACAATCAACAGAAGATTATTTGAAAGCAATTTATCGGATCCAGGAAATGCAAAACGGCGAACCTGTTTCGACCTCCGCCCTGGCCTCCTGGTTAGGCGTGGCAAACGCTTCTGTGACGGGTATGGTAAAGCGATTTTCATCTGCTGCTCCAAAACTTGTAGAGTATGAGCCTTATACCGGGTTTATGCTGACAGATGCCGGCGAGAGAATTGCATTAGAAGTCATTCGTCACCACCGTCTGATCGAGAGTTACTTGAGCCAGGCACTGGGTTATTCCTGGGACGAAGTACACGAAGAAGCAGAACGGCTCGAACATGTGATCTCAGAGGCTATGGAAGATCGGATGGCCCAGGCACTGGGGAATCCAATTTCGGATCCGCATGGCGATCCCATTCCCGACCGCGAAGGGAACCTTCACCAACTGACCGTCATTCCGCTCACACAATTAGCGGTCGAACAACCGGGCACAATTCGGCGCGTTATCAGGCAAGAGCCAGATCTGTTACGCTACCTAGCTGATCAAGGTTTAGTCCTATCAACTCACATTAAGGTGATTTCGAAAGCCCCGTTTAACGGGCCGATTAGCATTCGGATCGTCAATTCATCTGAAACGATCCTGGCATTAGGGCGGGAAGTGGCCGAGAAAATTCTTATCCAACCATCATCCAACACATTTTAGGACCATTCGTATGAATGAACAAACCAATCTGAAAAAAACGGAAATCAGCCGGCGTAAGCTCCTACAACTTAGCGCAGCAGCCGGAATCGCTGGCTTATTGGCTGCCGGCGGTCCGCTTATCGATACCGTTTCGGGGAATGGACCCGATCATGATAACCCGCCGACCAACCCAACCTTGGATGAAAATAAAGGGATGGGAATGAGTCATGGAGACAACAGCGGAACAGTCGGGGATGTAGATCTTACACAATTCGACCCCAGTCAGTTTCTATACAAATTTGACTGGGGAAGTGAAACAATAACCGAATCAGGTCAAACCGTGCGTGAATGGGATGTCGTTGCTCTCGAAAGAGAAATAGAGATTGCGCCGGGTGTATTCTTCCCAGCCTGGACCTATAACGGCCAGGTTCCCGGACCCACCTTTCGCTGCCGGGAAGGCGATTTGCTGCGCTTTCACTTCTCTAATGGCAGCACCCACCCACACACGATCCATTTCCACGGTTTCCACCCGCCTTCGATGGATGGTGTTGAGCCGATCATCCAGCCGGGTGAATCGTTTACCTATGAATTTAAAGCCCGTCCCTTTGGCGTCCATCCCTATCACTGCCATGTTATGTCACTCAAGAAACATATTCATAAGGGATTGTACGGAACACTGATCATCGATCCACCGCAGAGCCGGAAGCCAGCGCTCGAAATGATCATGGTGATGAACGCCTTCGATACAACCTTTGACAACGAAAACGAGGTTTACGCGGTCAATACCGTCGCCTTTCATTATGCCAGGCATCCCATCCTGGTGAAGGTCGGGGAATTGGTGCGGGTGTATGTAACCAATATGACCGAGTTCGATCTGATCAATTCTTTTCACCTGCACGCCAGCATGTTCCGGCTCTATCGCACCGGCACAAACCTCGAACAATTTGAATTGACGGATACCGTCATTATGGGCCAGGGCGAGCGAGCTGTGCTGGAATTCACTCTCGATGATCCAGGTAAGTATATGTTCCACGCTCATCAAAGCGAGTTCGCAGAACTGGGGTGGATGGGCTTTTTTGAAGCGGTTGCATAGGAGATAAAGGTATGTATGTAGAAAAAGACGAAAAAACAATGCCCGCAACAGCATCACCCCGCGCGCCCGGCTGGCTCACGGGTCTCATCCCAGTGCTCGCCATCGGTTTAATGCTATTACTCTTCACCACGGTCAATCCACTGGCTATGTTTAATAATAACCTGCCTCCCATTGAAAACCTCGCTATCGATCGCATCCGGGTAGTCGAGGACGGATTTGAGGTCAGCGTGTTGAACATCGGGCCGCATCCGGTTCGGATTGCGCAGATCATGGTTGATGACGCTTACTGGCAGTTCACTATGGAGCCTGCCGGGGAACTGTCTCGTCTCGGACGAGCCACCATCCATATCCCGTATCAATGGATTTATGCCGAGCCGCACCGCATCCTGTTGGTTACCAACACTGGTTTAACGTTTGAAGGCGAGGTACCGGTGGCCACACTCACTCCGCGCCCAGGTCTGCGAGAATTTGCCGGCTATGGATTATTGGGATTTTATGTGGGAGTGATTCCAGTTACCCTCGGGCTGCTCTGGTACCCGGCTATGATACGCATGGGGCGTAAATGGCTAGGGTTTATCCTGGCGCTAACCGTCGGGCTGCTGGTCTTCTTGCTGGTGGATACCTTCCTGGAAGTGCTGGAAGTCGGCGCAGAGCTGCCAGGCGTTTTCCAGGGTGTGCCGCTTGCCTTATTTGCCGCATTGCTGACCTGGCTGGCAATTATGGCGGTTAGCGCGATGCAAAACCGCAGGAATGAGGCCGTGGGTAACATACGGGCAAAGGGCGCTTTCCTGGCAATCCTGATAGCCCTTTCAATCGGCCTGCACAATTTCGGAGAGGGGTTGGCGGTTGGCGCTGCATTCGCGTTAGGCGAGGCTGCCCTCGGCTCGTTCCTGGTGATCGGGTTCATTCTGCATAATATAACCGAAGGGATTGGGATTGCCGCGCCGCTGGTTTCTAATCGACGCAGTGACGAAGAGCAGGCTCCGGCAGCACCCTCTCTGCTCACCTTTGCAGGCTTAGCGCTGCTGGCCGGGTTCCCGGCCGTGCTCGGAACCTGGATCGGCGGGTTTGCCTTCTCGCCCCTGTTGGGAACGATCTTCCTGGGCATTGGGCTGGGGGCGATCTGGCAGGTGATCGTGGAGGTGACCGCTCTCCTCCGCCGTTACGCAGAACGAGAAAATATGCACTGGGTGTCCTGGCTCAACCTGGCAGGTTTCATGCTTGGTTTGGCGATAATGTACTTCACGGCCTTCCTGGTGAAGTTTTAGCAAAACAAAAGCCCAGGTGCTTGTGCCTGGGCTTTTGTTTTATTACTGGTATTTCACCTAATCGTGGCCGCCTCGATGCTCACCACCATCCCCACCGCTATCATTACTGTGTTCCGGCTCAGAAGGGTGTGAGGTAGGATCCGGGCTGTTCTGATGCTGCTCGGGCTCCGGTGTATGTTGTGGCTGCAGGGTTGCCTGATGCTGCTCCTCTTCTGGATGGTGCGTTGGCTGAAGAGTTGCCGACTGATGGGGAACATCTGTCGAAAGATGTTCTGGCTCCGCCGGGTGCAAGAATGGGGTTTGTGAATTGTCAGGTCCAATCCCTGGTTGGTGAGTATCTCCCGGTTCCTGCTCGGGATGGTGCCCGAAATCATTGTTATGAACGCGGGAACGGAAGGCAACGTGATCGGCTAACCCCTCATCTAATAGCCCGAGATGATCGCGGAGCTGTTCGCGGACACGCTCTAAGGTAGGATCAGCGGGGTGCGTTTCGAGGTGCTGGCCGAGCTGGTTTTCTTGCTCCATTAACCGTTCGCGTACCCGGTTCAAAGTCTGCGTGAACGCTGTCTCATTCATGTTCGCTGTCAGCCGAAGAGCCGATTGCACCTGATACTCCCAGCGGTCGCCAATTGTTGTTGCCGGATGATAACCAGCCTGGTTCATTGCCAGCATCTCGTCCAGTCGTTTTTGTGCAAACTGGAGCGCCAATTCCAGCCGATCATCTGACCGGGGCGATAGGCCAACGCGGATATCTTCGGTCATTAATTTTACCGGATAAAGCGTTTCGTCCGGCAAGCTGTTTTGCGCTGCATAGACTGTAGCTCCGGTTCCCCCAAACAGTAAAGTAAAAATCAATATCAGAGTGGAAATGGTTGCCATCTTTGGATTTGCCTTTCGGAAAAAGAATGTCTTCCACTCTATATGACGCCGTTTAGGTGGTATGGATACGGGCAGAGGGTACATCTGCGCCTCGGCCAGGAATATAGCTCTCCCGCCTGTAGCCGCGCGTTGGTCCCGCTCTGGAGATTGCTGGAGCTTTTTGACCAGGGAGACAATCTCAAAATCTTGCTCTTCAGAAATGCTATTCATACGCCTTCCTCCCTGACACGTTTTCCTCCCTTGCGGGAAGCAGAATCCGGCGCAGCGCTTCCAACGCCCGGTGCTGTAGTGACTTAATCGAACCAAGAGGCTTCTCTAATAGAGCCGCCACCGCTTCATTCTCCCAACCTTCCAAGTATTTCAACACGATGACTTGGCGCTGTTCAGGCGTCAAAAGTAGCAATGCCGCCCTGACCCGTTCGCGATCAATGTTCTCCACAGCAGTTTTTGCGGGGTCATCCTGATCGTTCGCGAATGCCTCATCTAAAGGGAGGTCTGGGAGCGGCTGGCGACGATAATAATCGGTGATCCAGTGATGCGCCACCTGGTAGAGGTAGGCTTGCAGGTAATCCTTTGGTCCGCCCCCATTATGCAACGCTTTGAGAAAGCGGCTAAAAGTTTCAGCAACACACTCTTCGGCAAGATCGGTCTCTCCAAGGAGACGAATAGCATAGCGAAATACACCTGGACTGTAGCAGTCGTATATTTCCCCCAGTGCCGTCAGGTCAAAACATCGTGCCTGCTCAAGTAATCTAGTTTCCGGATTCATCCCGTAACCTTTAAGACGTAAATTCTGATCGGTAGATACGGGTATCCGGGGATTCGATGACAAATACATTACGGATAAGATCTTATGAGCTGCGGCGCCCCGCAGTGCAGGCAGAAATTTGCTTCTGGTTCGACGGTTTGACCGCAATATTTGCATGGAAATGGTTTGAGCACCTTTCCACAAACGGGGCACCAAACGTAGGAAAGGTGAATGGTATTTCGGCAATTAGGACAAGTTTCAGGCGGGGAAGAATCCACGTCTGTCCGCGACACATCATTTTTCAATTCAAGTTTATCAATTAATAGACCAAGAGGGTTATGACAACACATAGGCGTTCTTAGTGTACTGGTTTTCCACAATAAGGGCAGGTTGTCCATTCGTTCTGCACCGGTCGGCCGCAGCCAGGGCAGGTGGCACCAGTTGTAACACCTGTTCTTGACGTGCTTAAGCTTCGAACCAGTACAATTCCCCCCAATACAAGCAGTGCGAGAACACTCAAAGGGATAAGGAACATCCCGAGCATCATAAATCCTCCAAACATACCCCAGCTTCCGACCATCCCGCCGAATTGAGGATTCATCATGCCAAAGCCGCCGCAACCATAACCCATCCGGCCAAATCCACCAAACAGTGAAGTCGCCACTGTGAAAGTTATCAAGGCGACGGCAAGGCCCCCCAAAGCCCACTTCCAAGCGGTACGCATTATTGCACCTCCTGTTCGGCAACAAACTGACCATGCCAGGTATGCAGCCAGACGCTGCCATCGAAGCCATTGACGCTCAACATACCGGCAACCTGGTCATTGATCTTGAAATCGAAGGTGTAATACCCATAGAAACTTGTGCCGTCTGATTGGAGCTGTGCCCCGGCCAGGTTCGCATCCAAATACTGCTGTCCTTGTTGGATAGCCTGCTCGATCGAGAGGGTGTTCTCAACGGCCTGGCCGTTGCCCATATGGCCGTATTTGACATTCCACATCATATTCGGACCCATTTCAGGATACACCGCGCCACTGTAGGGATCCACCAGCAACTCAAAAGCGCCTCGACCTGTGCTCGTTTCTTTTACCGAAGCATAAAAGTTGTTATTGAATTCCATGATTTCCGCAACGGTCAGACCCTGACCGTACCCGGCGGCGTATTGTTTTGCGCTGGCAATGGCCAGATCGATCGCAATTCTTTGTCCATTTTGGGTAGTTGCATTCCATCCACCCATCATACCCATCCCCCAATTGCCCTGTCCGGAGTTATTGTTCCATCCCCCCATCATTCCAGGACCCATTCCCCGGTATTGCTGGTTAGGAGTGTTGTTGCCCTGCCAGCCCCAATCGTCCATCATGCCATTGCCCATTCCCCAACCATTGTTTCTCAAACCCTGGTAAGGAGGGGTAATGTCGGGCGTTTGTTGGGTTGCCGAAGGCGCGACAGGCGTTTTGGCCGGCGGGACAACCGAGGCCGCCTGAACATTCACCGGAGCAACCGCGTAAACTGGCGTTGGCCGCCAGAATTTATTGAAACCATAAACAGCACCAATCCCTAGACCGATGCCGAAGATCAATAACAGGCTACCCAACAATAATTTCCGCATGACGTTTCTCCTTTTTCTAATCCATTCCGTGATGAACTAACGATACCCGGAAGTTGTGTAGAAATTGTGAGAAACCTATCAGGGCTTTATGAAGAAACCACATCCCGCCGCACGTAGATCCCAGAGGCAATCACCTCGTCGACGGCGAACTGGCTGTAGCCGCTTTCGAAGACAAACGTGGGCGAAGCACGCAGCAGTTTTATACTGCCGCCTGGAAGTACGCCCATCGCCATGAGCTTTTCCAACCGGCCCGGATTACTCATCTGGATGAACGCCACCTGGCCCACCTGCCCTGGCTGGAGTTCGATCAGGGGGGCAATCTCCGCGTCGGCTCTGGCGCGCTTTTCCCGGCAGCAGTCGCCGGGCGGAATGGCCTTCCCATGCGGGCAGAACGCAGGATGCCCCAGCAGGGTGCAGATACTCTCATCCAATCCATCGAACAAGACGTGCTCCAGCCTGCAGGCCTGATCATCCACCTGGTTCTGGTCTCCTTTTAGCACGTCTGCCAGCAGGACTTCTCCCAGCCGGTGGCGGCGGATGGCGCGCGCGGCTTCCTCGCGGCCGGATGCGGTCAGCTTCCAAATCCCCTGATCCTGTACGATCCACGCGCCATCCAGCAGATCCTGCACATTCTCGCCCGGGTGTTCAGTTACCGGCACTCCTACTTGCCCGTCTTCTTCGGCCATCCACAGCTGTTCGAGTTGTTCTTGCGCCCGTTCACTGACCATCATGTCGATTTCTCCTTCACGGTCTTTCCCGCACGGTTAATTGTCGAATTCTTCAGGTTTCGCAGCCAGATGATCAGTTTCGCCTCGGGCAGCATTTCGTACCCGCAGCGCGGGCAGCGCACCAGGTGGCATCCTTTCACCAGTGGGCAACTGCCGCAGGCCGTTCCCGCTTCCTCAGGATCGAATTCGTAGCCGCAGAAACCACACTTCATAGCTTGATTCCAAGGACCATCAGCAACCAGTTGAGCAGCCCGCCGATCAAGAAAGCAAAGGGGAAGATGAAGACGATGATGGCCAGGGCGGTTTTCCAGCCACGTTCTTTCACGGTGACCGAGAACTGGGCCACGCAGGGGACGAAAAGTGTCATGGTCACCGTCGAAACCAGGATCTGTACGCCTGTCATGGTGTTACGCAGATCGTACAGGCCGGCCGCGCCGTAATCCCGGCGGAAGAAACCGAACAGGAAGGCCACCGCCGTCTGGTCAGGCAGGCCCAGCCAACGTACTAGAGGTTCAAGCGCGCTGATAGCCAGGTCGAACAGCCCGGTCAGCCGGCCCACCCAGATCACCAGGCTGGCGATGATGAACAGCGGGAAAACTTCTCGGAAGTACCACTCCATGCGGGTGTAGGTCTTGACGAATACGTTTTTCGGACTGGGCAGACGCAGCGGCGGCAGCTCCATGTAGAAGGTCGGACGCTCGCCGGGCATCAGCCGCGCAGTCACCAACCCCACCAGCAGGAAGATGCCGGTCATAATAGCAGCCCAGATCAGTAGCAGGTCGTTCCGCCCGGAAAGCATGCCCAGCATGACGCCTAATTGCGCCGAACAAGGGATGGCCAGCGACAGGAGAATCGTGCTGAGCACCCGCTCCCGGCGCGTCTCAAGCGTCCGGGTGACGATCGTCGCCATCGTGTCGCAGCCGAACCCCAGAACCATCGGGATCACTGCCCGGCCGTTCAGCCCGATCTTTTTGAAAACGCGGTCGATCAACATGGCCAGGCGCGGCAGGTAGCCGCTGTCTTCGATGACCGAGAAGGCCAGGAAGAACGTGCCGACAATGGGGAGAATGATGGCGATGGCATAGCGCACTCCCAGGGTGATCACACCGTATTGGTTGCCGATCAAATCCCGGATCGCCGGCCAGGGAACGTACGTTGCCAGCAATCCGTTGATCCAGGGGTTGACGTAAGCTCCAAACAGGCTGTTCTCGAAGAAATCGACCAGGGTCTGCGCCCCGAACACCCCAACAAACTGGTACAACAGGTACATCGAGAGGAGAAGTAGGGGGATCCCGGTCAGCGGATTCATCGTGGCTTCACTGACCTTTTCCGCGAAGCGCGAGACCCGCCGGACGGGCTGGGTGAGCACCTTTTGCAGAATCCGGCTGGCGGCCTCGCGCTGGTAGCGGGCGATCACCAGAGAAAGCGGTTGGCTAAAACGGCCCTGGGCGGCCTTCACCGTGGCCTGGACGTCGGCGTACTGAGCGCCTTCTTGCGCCGCGACCAGCGCGGCCACTCCGGCGTCGTTTTGCAACAGCAGCAGGGCAATCGACCGATGGGTTAACTGGTAGGAACCATACATCTGGGTTTCGATCTGTTGTAAGGCGTCTTCGATGGCGGGTGGATACTGAACGACGGCTACCTGAGCAGGCTTTGATTCACAGTTCGCGCAGCCTGCTGCCGAATGGCCGTTCCGGTTGAGGGAAGAAAGCACAACTTCTTTCAAGCGATCTGCGCCGCGACCGGTCGTCAGCGCAGTCGCGACAACCTGGATTCCCAAAACTTGTTCGAGGGCGGTTGTGTTGATTTTGACACCCAGCCGTTCGGCCTCGTCCATGAGGTTGCAGACCAGGATGACCGGCTGGCCGGCCTCGATCAATTGCAGGGTCATCGGCAGCATGCGCTCCAGGTTCTTGGCGTCGACCACATGCAAGGTAACCGCTGGTCGTTCCTGGAGCAAGATATCCCGGGCGACCCGCTCCTCTTCCGTCACGGGAACCAACCGGTACATCCCCGGCGTATCGACCACGCCGACCGGCTGGCCCGCCAGGCGGCCTTTTCCCCGGCTGACTTCTACCGTCGTACCAGGGTAATTGGAGACCGTGACGTAAGCTCCGGTCAGGGTGTTGAACAGCACGCTCTTGCCTACGTTGGGCGACCCGACGATCGCGATCAGCGGCAGCCCGCTGGTATCTACGTTGGGACCCCCGTGACAACTGGCGCCGTTGGATTCTGGGAGGATCCTGGGGTTCGCAATGGATTCTTGCATGGATAAACTCCTGATTTAGGGACGGTAATCTATTACCGATTAAGGGAAGATCAAAATCGACCGGGCAGTTCTTTCAGAAAGATACATGTTACGTTCACCAAAAGCCGCCAGGATTGCGCCGTTGCTTCCAATGGCCAATACGGTAACAAGTGTTCCAGGGCCAATGCCTTCCGCTGTTAAAAATGAGTGTGTCGCTTCATCCGCCTGAATACGTGCAACCTGGCTTTCTTCACCGGTTTTTAGCTGTGTCAAAAATCGTTCTGGCAGGGGTAGGGCCGAGGACTGCGCAGCAGGAATGGGGTTTCCCAGAGGAGATTGGGTCGGTTGGCCTAAAAAGCGGGACAGACGTTCTGCAATATCGTCGGGTACGGTGTGTTCCAGTTTGCAGGCCAGCTCAGCCGCAACGTCCGGTAAGATTTGTAGTTGATCAACCAGGAACACTTCCCATAAACGGCGGTGGCGGAGCACAGACAAGGCCAACGTTTCACCATTTGGGGTTAAGGTAACACCCTTGTAGGGGGTAAACGTTACCCAGCCATCTTCCGCCAGCCGGTGAATCATCTGGTGGGCGGAGACCGGCTGGATGGATAACGCTTCGGCCAGCTGCGAGACAGGCAGCGGTTCTTCCAGGCCGCGCTCTTTGAGGAGCACAGCCGTTATCAAATACATTTCTTCGCTCTCGGTCACCATATTTTATGCTGAGCCTTAAAATAAATAGGGATTATTTTCTTGCCTGCCATAATATTACGTTGTTTTTATCAGTGGGCAATGAACAATCGTCATCCTTCCCTGGTGGATTTCGTCACTTATTTCACAAACTTGGATTTACAGAGAAAAACACCTTGACAGAATGATTTCTTGGGAATATCATATCATTATATTGTGATATATAAATATTTCGATGGGAGGCGTAGGAATTGTTAACCATTACAAACGCAGAAGGAGTTCAATTGCAAGCCAAGCTTTTTCGTGGCTTTGGAGACCCGGCGCGCCTGAACATTTTACAGGTGTTACGCAACGGCCCTATGACCGTGACCGAAATTGTAGCATCCACGGGGATGAGCCAATCCAACACATCTAACCACTTGCGCTGTCTGCGCGAATGCGGTTTAGTTGCTGCCGAACAACAAGGGAAATATGCGCTCTATCGTCTCAGCGACGACCGTGTCGGCGATCTGCTGGCAATGGCCGAATCCCTATTGTCCGATGTCGCTCGAGGAATATATGAATGCACCCGATATAACCTCCCGCGCGACATAAGTCAGGAAAAAGTATAGGATGAAAACGGGTCTACGGATTTTCGCTACCGTTATCGTTGCCCTTCTTCTGGATGGGTTGACAAAGGCTTGGGCTGAGCAAGCATTGACCACGCCCATTCCAATCCTGGGTCAGACTTTTCGCCTGACCCTCGGTTACAACACGGGCGTTGCATTCGGTTTGTTTGCCAATGGTGGGGCCTTTCCACTCATCGTCACCGGTGTCATCATTGTTGGACTAGTCATATGGCTCGTAAGGGAATTACGCCGCGGCGAATTTCCAGCTGCCACGCATCTACCCATTGGGATGATCCTTGGCGGTGCGGCAGCGAATTTCGCTGACCGCCTTCCAGATGGACGGGTGACAGACTTTCTGGACGTTGGCCTGGGCACTGCGCGCTGGCCGACCTTCAACCTGGCAGATAGTTTTATCATGGTGGGTGCCGCCATACTGCTATGGATACTTTTGAGTATCAAACCCCCTGATCAGGAGCAGCAGACATGAAAATTTTGAAGATCCTTCTACTATCCATCCTGACCCTGGTCGGGGTGAGCCTGATCTGGCGTTGGACGAGTCGTAAACGATCCCTCCCCTGCCCGACCTGGCTGGCGAATCTACTGGATAGCTCCTGGTCAGATTGGTTGCTTGGCACCCAGACGACTCTGGATCGCATCGGGTTGAAACCCGACCAGAAAGTTCTGGAGGTTGGCCCGGGGCCAGGTCGTCTCTTGATCCCGGCTGCAAAACGCGTGCAGCCAGGAGGCGAGGTGTTTGGGCTGGATATACAGCCAGGGATGCTTAACCGTTTGAACGCCAGAGCAGCGCGCGCTGGAGTATCCAATCTCATCGCTTTACTAGGCGATGCCTCCCAACCGCAATTCCCACCTGAGAGTTTCGACGTGGTCTATCTTTGCACGGTGCTGGGCGAAATCCCAGATCGTGAGGCGACCATCCAGCAGTGCTACGCAGCGCTCAAACCCGAAGGCATACTTTCGATTACGGAAATCTTCCCCGACCCGCACTATCAATCGCGCGCAACGGTGCAGCGGTTAGCCGAAGCTGCTGGCTTTCGACTGCAAGCCATGCTCGGCCCGTGGTACCTTTTCACGGCCAACTTTGCGAAAGCATAGCTGGTGCTGATCAGTAGTTCCAATTGACACGGAGTTCGAGAATGAGCCAAACGTTTTTCCACAGCATTTTTGTCATCTACTTCGTGTTGTTTGCTGCGATCCGTGTGTATTTCCAGTGGCGCGCCCGGCTGGTGCAAGGACAGGTTGACTACAAGGAAAGCAGGCTGAACACCACCTTGCGCGCTCTCATAGGAGCAATATTTTTCCTCGGCGTCTTGGTCTACCTTGTTCGTCCATATACCCTGGCATGGGCGGAACTGCCATTACCGCAATGGGTACAGTGGCTGGGCGTTGTGCTGGGTGGGATCAGTATTCCACTCCTCGTATGGACGCAGCTAGTTTTGGGGAGTAATTTTTCCCCGACGCTCCACGTGCGCCAGGAGCATACGTTGGTGACCAGCGGGCCTTATCGCACCGTGCGCCACCCGATGTATACGGCATTATTTCTGTCCCTGTCGGCGATCCTGCTGCTCACGCGGAACTGGCTCGTCGGCGGTGTTCCGCTCATCGGGCTGAGTGTGATTTTGCTGATGCGCCTCCCGCGTGAAGAGCGCGCGATGATTGAAAAATTCGGCGACGCGTATCGCGAGTATATGAAACGAACCGGAAGATTTTTACCGCGGGTGATCCGTCGAATGGGGGCGGAGCCTCACAGCCAATGATGTTAAAAGTCAAAAAAACGAGCCAGAAAGATAATCATTCCAAGGAGATGACAAAATGGAGAAATTTGATTACACGGTGGAGACCTCCAAAAGCATGGATGAAGCTGTGGCCGCCATTGAGGCCACTGCACAGGAAAAAGGTTTTCGCGTTCTGTACATTCACGACGTGCAGGCAACCCTGTCCGCCAAAGGGTTCGACATCGAACCGATGAAAATCATTGAAATATGCAATGCGAAGTTTGCGAATCAAGCACTGGCAAAAGATAAAAAAATCTCTCTCATGTTGCCCTGCCCGATCAGCGTTTTTACCGAGGAAGGAAAGACCTATATCACCGCATTCAAACCGCGAGTCCTATCCGATTTTTACCCCGGCCTGGGCATTGAAGAGCTTGCGGGCGAAGTGGAAAAGATTGTTATCAGTCTGGTAGAAGAAGCCAGATAATTCACCCTGATTGGAGAAGTTATGGAATCGAACAAGATCGAAGTACGCGTAAGCAATCTAGACTGCGAACATGACGCAGCCAACATCGAACGAGGGTTAGAAGGTTTTGCGGGTCTCGTAGGACTGAAGGTATATCCGAAATCCGCCAAGGTAGCTCTGACCTATGACCCAGATCAGACTAATCCAAATGCCTTGAAAGAAAAACTGGGGGCCATCGGATTTCCGCCTCAAAAAGGGATGGAAATGGCCGAACAAGTCAAACCCTGGCGCAATCCGAAAGTATTGACTTCAGTGGCGTCCGGTGTCCTGCTTCTGGCCGGCTGGCTCATTGGCCTGGCTGGCGCGCCGGTTCTTATATCGACCATTATTTTTATTGCGGCGATAGTGATCGGCGGGTATTACTTTGGTCGCGAGGCCATCGAAGAATTGATTTTCGAGCGGAAGATCGGGATCGAATTATTGATGATGGTTGCCGCGGTGGTCGCTTCGGCAATGGGCGAGCTGTTGGAGGGAGCCATGCTGGTCTTCCTCTACTCAATCAGTGAAGCCGCTGAAGGCTATACAGAGGAGAAGACTCGCGCCGCGATCAAGGCGCTGATGAACCTGGCACCCAAGGTGGCTCTGGTGCGCCGAGATGGCCGCGAGCGAGAGATCCCGGTCGAGGAGCTGGTAGTTGGGGATGTGTTCATCGTCAAACCGGGTCAAGCCATGGCTACGGATGGCGAAGTACTGGTTGGAGCTTCCAGCGTCAACCAGGCTCCGGTGACCGGCGAAAGCGTCCCGGTGGAAAAGCAGGTGGGCGACCCGGTCTTCGCCGGCAGCATCAACGGCGAAGGCGCTTTGGAAGTTCGAGCGACCAAAACCTTTGCCGATAACACCATCGCCCGCATTATCACCATGGTTGAAGAAGCCCAGGAGAAGAAAGGCAAAAGCCAGCGCTTCATCGAGCGATTCGGCGAGCGCTACAGTCCCATCGTTTTGCTCGCTGGTATTCTCATTGCCATTGTACCGCCGCTATTCTTCAGCGCAGATTGGGTATCGTGGATTACCCGTGCTACGGTCTTCATTGTTGCCGCCGCACCTTGCGCCCTGGTCATATCCATCCCGATTACGTTGGTGGCTTCGCTTGGCACCGGCGCACGCAACGGCGTGTTGATCAAAGGTGGGGTGTATGTTGAAGAACTGGCTAAAGTGAAGGTTGTTGCGATGGATAAGACCGGCACGCTGACGCGTGGAGAACCGGAAGTAACCGATGTTGTTCTCTTCCGCCAGGACCCGGACCGGCTGACAAACTCTCAGCAGGAATTCTTAGCGGTGGCTGCCGGCATTGAACGGCGCAGCGGCCACCCCCTGGCCCAAGCTATCGTCCGGCATGTGGAGACGCAGGGAGTCCAACCAGCCGAATTGGCTGACTTCCGCTCATTGACCGGGGCGGGCGCGTCTGCCCGTCTGGACGGTCGCACAGTTTATGTTGGCAGCCCGGACCTGTTCCACTCGAAGCTGGGAATCTCCCTGGAAAGCGCCTGGGAGGACATCAATCACCTGCAGAGTGAAGGTAAAACGGTAGTGGTGTTAGGCGATGAACAAGCCCCATGGGGCATGATTGCCATCCGTGACAACATCCGCCCCAATGCTCAGAAAGCTATCGATGCGATGCACGCTGCTGGAGCTGAAAAAGTGGTCATGCTGACCGGCGACAACGAGCGTACCGCTCAGGCGATTGCCCGTGAACTGGGGATCGACGAAGTATATGCGGACCTGAAACCGGAGGATAAGGCGGTCAAAGTACGCGAGCTGACTTCCCGCTATGGGCACGTGGCGATGGTCGGAGATGGGGTGAACGATGCCCCCGCGCTCGCCGAGGCGACGGTGGGTGTCGCGATGGGTGCAGCGGGTACGGATGTAGCCCTGGAAACTGCTGACGTGGCCCTGATGGCCGACGACCTGGAGAAGTTAGCCTATGCGTTACGCCTGGCAAAGCGTAATCAATCCGTTGTCAACCAGAACCTAGTCCTTTCGGCAGTTGTGATTGGGGTGCTCGTTATCGGTGCAGTGGGCGGCTGGTTCACCTTGCCAATCGCCGTGCTGGCTCATGAGATCAGTGAGTTTGTGGTCATTGGCAGCGGCTTGCGTATGCTGCGGTCGTAATCATTTCAACGTCTCGGTCCGGCAGGGAGCATTCAATCCCCTGCCGGACCCGAAAGGAATTTTGCAGGAGGTGAAATGCTCAGCATTCAGGAAGGGTTGCACTTTGACGCTGCGCAGGCTGTGAACGATATCGAACAATTCGTTCGCAGCGAAGTTCACCGCCTGGGGAAACGCGGAGTGGTTCTGGGGTTAAGTGGTGGTCTTGATTCGACCACCTGCGCATTTCTATGTGTGCACGCCCTTGGGCGAGCGCGTGTGCTAACCTACATGCTTCCGGAGCGGGATACGGATGCTCAAAACATGGCCGACGCTGAACTCGTAGCTCAGACCCTTGGTCTGAAAGCGACTCACATCGATATTTCACCAATGTTGGCGACGCTAGGCGTATATGACCTGGTTTCCATTGAACAGGCGGGCAACCGCCGGCTCATCGAGCGTGGTATTCGCTGGATCACTCGGTTGTCGTCCACCCCATCCGCTTTCAGCGAGGGGATCGCAATGCTTTATAACAGCAGGGCAAATTTCTGGCTGCGCCTGGCTCGCCAGATTTTCTGGAAACCGTTAGGACGCATCCATGCCTTTGCAATAACGAAGGTCCGCCAGCGGATGGTTACGCTGTATTTCCACGCCATGGTAAATAACTGCCTGGTGGTGGGAACAACCGACCGGTCGGAGTGGAGCGTCGGCTTCTATGATCCGTATGGCGATGGGGCAAGCGATGTCCAGCTGCTTCGGCATTTATACAAGACCCAAATCCGCGAACTGGCGAAATACCTGGGAGTCCCTGCAAGGATCGTGAATAAACCCTCCTCGGGTGATCTGGCTGCCGGGCTGCCCAACGAAAGCGCAATTGGGCTGACCTATGAACAATTGGACTCGATTCTATGGGGAATGAACCATGGATTGACTGAGAAAGAAATCGTAGCACAGACCAGCGTTACTCTTTCTGCCATTTCTTCTGTTCAAAAAGCGATTTCGCTCGCACGTCTGCGCGAGTCTTTGCCATCTATGCTGCCAGTTTTACCTTGATGGATCAGGATGATTAGGCGCTTGCATGAAAAAACCAGTAAATAGAAAACTCCGGCTTTTTATCATCTGCTCTCAGCTTCTTGCCCGGGAAGGATTAATCCTTCTAACCCAACAGGATGAAGATTTAGAGGTCGTCGGAGATGCAGCAGATGATGCGGCTGGAGTTGCTGGCGTTGCAGAGCATCAGCCGGATGTGCTGATCGTCGCTGACGGCTGGGGCGGAGAAGAATGCTCGTGCGCCGACATCATCAAGAAAATAAAGGCAGATCATCCCCAAATCCCAATTCTTGTAATTTCACCTCATGTCGAAAATGCGCGGGTACAAATGGCGTTGGCGGCGGGCGCGACCGGCTATCTCCCGCTGGGGGTCGACATGGATGAACTGGTTCGCGTCCTCTACACGGTCAGTCGGGGAGAGCTGACCCTTCACCCTTCGATGTTACCTGCGATAATCCAACAAGTAGAGGCAGGACAAAGCAAACCGATTTCACCCACCCCGAATGATCTGACGGAGCGTGAACGAGACATCTTATCCGCCCTTTCGCGCGGATTGACAGATCGAGAGATTGCGCAACTCCTGTTTATTAGCGTTCGTACGGTGCAGTCTCACCTCGCCCACATCTATGAAAAGCTCCACGTTCACAGCCGTACCGAGGCTGCCCTGTTTGCCGTGCAACACAGTCTTGAATAAATTCTCCTGATTCCAATCATTTATCAGTCTTCTCCGTAATCCTACTGATGACCGCCATCGGTAGGATTTTTTTATCGGTAGTTTTGCTGGGATAAAGATCAGCAGCCTTACGCTTTTCGGAAGGTCTCGATCCGGCTATCCTGAGATTGTGATTACCACGGATGCAAACGATCAACCAACGAACCGGGTCGCAGTATTGGGCGTTTTGGCCGATCTGCATGGCGAGGCTGTTCAATACGATCTAAAGCCGCTGCGCCGGTTGATAATGGGGATCCAACCGGACCTGATTTGTGCCGAAATCCAGTGGGTCGATTGGCTGTCCGGTAATTTAGCGGCTGCACCCCGTGCCATTCGCGAAACGATCGTTCCGCTTTGCCGGCGTACGAATATGGTCATCATCCCGGTGGGAGGATCCGTGCTCAAAGAATTTGGCGTCCCCCCGGCGGATCGTTTCTTGAATGCGCAGGTCATCCGCGCGCTCAATGGCTTGCAGCGAATCTCGTGGGCGGTCATCAACCACCCGGCTGCGATCAACTCAGCTGCTTATTCGCTTTGCTGTAATCTGACCTGTGCCGCGGAATTGAACCTATGTGGACCAACGGCCAAAAAAGTTTGGCAGGAGGCAAATGACACAATTTTTAAAAACATTCTTGAAACGCTCACTCGTGATCCAGGAAGGCGGACGCTGGTCACCATAGACTGCCGCCGGCGGCAATGGCTGATGAAACAGCTTGCTCAAACGCCGCAGGTGGATTTAGTCCACTACAACGAGCTTTAGCACCTGACAGCCACAGATTTGAACGCCTTCCATCGTATTTCAAACCATTTACTTTTTTGAAAGGAGAAAAATCATGTATTGGACAATTATCATTCTCAGCATCCTGCTCGGTATCTCACCCTTCGTTCTGGGGTTCAGCAGCAGCGTCGCCGCTTTGTGGACCAGCCTGATTGTGGGTGTCGCACTGTTGATCACCGGTATCGCTAAGTGGTATAAGGCAGCCTTTGTCCTGGGCATCTGGGTGTTTATCTCCCCGTTTATTTTAGGCTTCAGCTCAATCCCAGGCGCGCTTTGGACCTCGCTGGTGATCGGCGCCATCATCGCGGTCTGGACTGGGATCAAGTGGTTCGGCTCGAAGTCGACTCAGTCAGCAGTTGCCCACTAGCCAATTCCACCTGGATGCTACAGAGGACATCGACATCCCTAAAAAGGATCTTCGAGAAGGCTCCCGAGTTTACGGGCTGTGGCTTACAAGTACGGTGACTGAAAGAACAAGTGAATAGGGGCCCGGTTTCGAAAGAGACCAACCGCTTGAGTAGACCGGGCCCTGTCTGATCTGGATGAATGCAATTTGAGAAAGAGGAAAAAAGATGCGAGACTCAGTCCAAACGATTAACACGACCTTCAAACCCATTGCCAATTTGTTGGCACAGTCAGGACCGCAATTAATCCAAAACAAGCCCTTGCGGAAAATGATCGTCAAGCGTTTGAAGAAGCAGATGTTTGAAGATCTAAAAACGAAACGTCAGGAAGGCAATACCGTACCCGGAGTTGATGACGACAAAACCGCGTTCGGATTAGCCATTGTAAATACCCTGGACCGGGCTATAGAGAATCGATACTTTTCTGATAAGGTGATGCGTACGTTATTTGATATCGTTGCCAAGGATTTGTTCTTAAAACAAGGAGAAAACAGGAACATTGCCGAACAATTCCGTATAGAAACAGGAAGCAATGCGCCGACTTTTATGGTCATCAGCCCAGGAAAAGCGTGTAACCTGCAATGTACGGGTTGTTACGCCAACGCAGGGATCATGACCAACGAAAAGCTGAGCTGGGAAATCTTTGATCGGATCATCACGGAAGCAAAAACATTATGGGGCGTGCGTTTCTTTGTCATCAGCGGCGGCGAACCCATGGCGTATCGCTCTGAGGGCAAAGATTTATTCGACATGGCCGAAAAACATAACGACTGCTTTTTCATGATGTATACCAATGGCACCCTGATCAACGAGAAAGCAACAGAACGCCTTGCGAAAATTGGTAACCTGTCCCCTGCTTTTTCGCTGGAAGGCTGGCGCGAACGGACGGACGCCCGCCGCGGCAAAGGCGTGTTCGACAAAGTCATTGCCGGGATGGAACGCCTGCGGAAAGCCGGCGTTCCTTATGGCATGTCGCTAACCGCTACCTGCGAAAACGCCGAGGAAATCCTGTCCGATGAATTCATGGACTATTTCTACAAAGAGCAGGGAGTGATCTACAGTTGGATCTTCCACTACATGCCAATCGGCAGGTCCGTTTCCCTGAATCTGATGCCTTCCCCGCAACAGCGCCTGTGGATGTGGCATAAATCCTGGGAATTGATCCGGGAAAAAAGCTATTTCCTGGCGGATTTCTGGAACCACGGCACGGTTTGCGACGGATGCCTTTCTGCGGGGAGCGATACCGGTGGCGGTTATTTTTACATCGATTGGAATGGCACGGTCAGTCCCTGCGTGTTCATGCCTTATTCACCGGTCAATATAAACGAGGCATACCAACGCGGCCAGACATTAAACGACGTGTGGAAGGAACCGTTTTTTGCATCATTGCGAGATTGGCAGAAAACCTATAAGGACGGCAATGGCAACTGGCTTATGCCCTGTCCCATCCGTGATCATCATGCCGACTTGCGAAAGATGATCGCCGTTCATCAACCAGAACCGTCCGATGAGAGTGCCCGAGAGGCACTCCTTGACCTGGATTATGCGGCTGGCATGGACCACTATGATCGAGAGTACCAATCCTTATCAAGCGTCATCTGGCAGGAGCATTATCTACGTGAGATAGGACCGGCAGATCATTCTATCGGTGACCTTCCGGACATCTCGCGTCTGATCGAGAAGCAGGAAGCAATATGAAAAGGTTATTGCCAGCATTTCAGAAGACCAAGTCCAGCACCGCAAGGCAGCCAGAGACGAATTGTTGGCTCGGTACCACATGTCCCTGAGCCGGAAGGGCATTGTGAGTTGCCGCAGTCTTTAGATCAGGGCCAGTGGAGATGATTACCGGATGATTACGGAAGCCAATCGTGACGGAGTTGACGAGGTTATGATGAAAACATGTCTGGCATTTGTACTGGGAGGCGGTGGGGCGCGCGGTGCGCTGCAGGTGGGCGCGTTACGCGCCCTGTTAGAGGCCGGCTATCAACCCGACCTGCTCGTGGGCACCTCGATCGGGTCTGTGAATGCTACTGGATTAGCGTTGTGGGGGGTAAATCTAACTGGGGTGAGAGCATTGGAACTGGCCTACCAGGAGGCTGCTGTCTCAAAATTAATGGATCCTCGCCTCGCCCGATTTGCCCTAAAAGCTATGTTTCTACATTCAGATCAGCGCGCCAGCCGCCAGGTTGCAAAGTTTCTGATCTCGAAAGGGGTCACACCGGATCTGCGCTTTGGCCAGATCACGAATGTACGCCTGGGGTTGATTGGGGCTGACCTGGATACGGGCGAGCCGGTTATTTATGGTATGCAGCCCGAACAATCCGTACTGGAAGGCGTCCTGGCTTCGACCGCACTGCAACCCTGGTTTTCCCCAATTGAAAAGGATGGTCACTCCATCGTGGATGGTGGTGCGGTCAGCTGCTTGCCGGTTGAGCCAGCCATGGCGTTGGGGGCTACCGAGATCATTGCCCTCGATTTGAACGATCCAAACGGGATGTTAGATCTTGACAATCGCCAGAACTGGTACATGGAAAAACTCGTTTATTCAGTCACCCGTCGTCAAACTGTCATTGAAATGGCATTGGCAGCGGAGCGCAACGTGCCTGTCCAACATATTTTGCTGAAAAGTTCCCCTCCCGTCCCGATCTGGGACTTCAGCAAACACCGGGAATTGATCCGGGTTGGGTATGAGACGGCACGTCAATCGATGGCTGATTGGTTATCGAGAGACCGATTCATGCAGGGTAAAGCCCATTCCAGGATATTTCTGGAAGAGCAACTACACAGTAAAGCATCTTAACTCAAGCAAGATATGCATCCCGTCCGGTGACTACAAGACCTTTCAAGCCTTGCATGCTGGTTCAACTCCGGTTGGGATGACAGGATTGGATCATCAGTTCAAAACAAGCGCTTAAGGAGGAAAAATGTCACACTTTACCATGATAACAATAGAGCCGGTAGTCAAGCGGTCTAAAGCGTTACTGGAGCATATTTTTCCATCTCCCCGCAACTTCACCATACGCTTGTGGAATCAGGATGAACTGCCGGCTGAATTGGACACCGCTTTTACCCTGGTTTTGAACCATCCCGGAACGCTGCGCCGTATGTTTTCTCCCCCGATCGAACTGGCCTTGGGTGAAGCTTACATTTATAAAGATTTTGACATTGAAGGTGACTTTTATGCCGCCTTTGGGCTGATCGACGACTTGAGCAACCGGAACTTCACCCCGACGGAAGTGGCAGCCCTGATCAAAGAGGTTCAAGGATTGCCAAAATCTGGTCCAACCCGTCAGATCACGCGAAAGCCACTCGATTTGCACGGTAAACAGCACTCCCGCGAGCGCGATCGAGATGCGGTCCGTTTCCATTATGATGTGGGCAATGAATTCTATGCCCTTTGGTTGGATCGTCAAATGCAGTATTCTTGCGGCTATTTCTCAACGGGTGCGGAAGATCTCGATGTGGCACAGGCAAGAAAAATTGAGCATATCTGCCGCAAGCTCCGTTTGAAACCCGGCGAAAGGCTGCTGGATATTGGCTGTGGTTGGGGTGGTCTGGCGATTGCAGCTGCCCAGAAATATGGTGTTAGCGTGCTGGGTGTCACCCTTAGCGAATGCCAGGCCGAATATGGAGCCAAACAATCTGCTCGCCTGGGGTTAAATGACCAAGTGCGGATCGAGATGTGTGATTATCGCGATTTGAAACAAGAATCGTTCGATAAGATCGTCAGCGTTGGCATGTTTGAGCACGTCGGTCGGAATTACCTTCCGGGATACTTTTCGCATGCGTACCAGCTGCTCAAACCTGGCGGTCTGTTTCTCAATCACGGCATCTCGCGCCGTTGGCAGCCAGCCGATCTGGCACTGCTCCAAGGGCTAAATGGCCATGCAAAAAACACCTCGAACGGGCAAAGCTACTTCGAACGCAAAGTACTTGGTGCTGGGTCCTTCTCTCAGCGATATATTTTCCCAGACGGTGAGCTGGTCCCAGTTAGCAAGGCGAATTTGATTGCGGAGACTGCGGGTTTTGAAGTGCGGGACGTAGAGAATTTGCGTGAGCATTATGCCCTAACCTTACGACATTGGGTACGCCGTTTGGAAGAACGGCAGGATGAGGCCGTGCAGATGGTGGGCGAGGCGGTGTATCGGACCTGGCGGTTGTATATGAGCTTCTGCGCGCTGGGTTTCGAGACTGGTCAGACGAACGTCAACCAGTCCCTACTGGCAAGACCAGTCAATGGTAAGGTCAGTCTGCCAATGAGTCGGGCAGAGGTATATGAAGGTTGTATATAATGGGAGTTAGCCAAAGGATCAATATAATATGCCCCCAGTCATGATCGTCACAGATAGCAGCGCTTATTTACCGTCCGAATTGGTTGCCAGCCACCCGATTAGGGTCATCCCGCTCACCTTGAACTGGGATGGGCAGACATTTCGAGACGGTGTGGATATTGGGGCAACTGAATTCTATTCCCGCCTCTCCCAATCAAGAACCATCCCGACAACCAGCCAGATCTCTGGTGGCGAGATCAGTAAAACCCTCCATGAGCTGCTGGCTATGGGTTATGAAGTGCTGTTCCTGCCAATCTCCAGTGGTATTTCCAGCACCTTCCAAACAGCATCCGGTGCGATTTCGAATTTCCCTAAGGGGCATGTAACCGTTCTGGATACAAAGCTGGTTTCGATGGCTTTAGGTTTTCAGGTACTTGCAGCGGCGCGCGCTGCAGCGGCAGGAGCTAGTTTGAGTGAGTGTACACAAGTTGCGCAGAAGGCTTACAGGCAAATCGGTGTGTATTTTTCGGTCGACACCCTCAAATACCTCGCAGCAGGTGGTCGTATCAACAGTGCCAAGCGGTTGATAGGAACAGCATTAAACATAAAGCCTGTGCTCACAATTTGTGACGGTAAGATCGAACTCGTTGGGAGCGTTCGTACAAGCCGCAGAGCAATCGAGAGTATGCTAAATTTAGTGGAAGGGGGTATTGACGGACGCGCTCCGGTGCGGATTTCCGTATTTCATGCTCAGGCCCATGAGATGGCCAAGCAGGTGTTAGAAACCGCCCGCCTCCGTTTTTCACCTGTCGAGTGCATCCTGTCTGAGATTAGCCCAGTAGTTGGTACCCATGTTGGACCAGGTACAATCGCTGTTGCATACCAGGCGGGAGGGTAAAATTTCATTAGACTCTCCATCCCTCGAGTAGGTTGTTTTTGCAATGCTCTGGGCAGATTCAACTTCTGCCGGGAAGACCGCCATCTTCCTTCCCCTGTAAGAAGTGTCCTTTTCGATAAAGGGCACTTCGATTTTAACGGTTTATCTTGACACGATGAAATAGAGTCTTATAATTGTATAACCATATGCTTATATGACGATCGTGAGGAACACATGGTTGCAATTACTGACAAGACCGCTTTATTCACGAAGGCAAAATTAATGCGGGGGTTTAGCGACCCATCTCGGCTTTCAATCCTGGAAACCTTATTAGATGGTCCCAGGAAAGTCAATGAAATCGTCATGGCGACTGGATTAAGCCAACCCAACGTTTCGAGCCACCTGAGTTGTCTACGCGACTGCGGTTTGGTCAGTACCCAATCGCAGGGCAAGTTTGTGATTTACCAGTTGAGCGACCCGCGCGTCAACGAAATCCTAAACCTGACCAGCAGCCTTCTGGCGGATGTCGCCAGGGGGGTCTACGAATGCACCCGTTATGACAGCGAGGATGAATTAGCGGTAGATTTACCCAAGGAGCAAATTAATGGCTAATCTGAGGACTATGGAAGTTCCCGTCAAGGGGATGGATTGTACCGAATGTACCCAGCATGTGCAGCACGCGATCCAGGAACTGCCTGGCGTCAAGTCGGTGAATGTGCTTCTGGCCGCCGAGAAGGCAACCATCCAGTTTGATCCGACCCTGGTCGATCTCCCCATGATCCGCAAAGCCGTTGCCGGGGCTGGCTATAAAGTACCGGAAAGTGTGCCCGATCCAACACCGCCTGCCCACACGCTCCAAGACTTTACCCGACCGGTTCTGACTGTGTTTGGCATCGTCTTCGGCGTGGTGCTATTTATAGTCGTCTTTGGCGAATGGTTAGGCTGGTTCGAGAAGATTACCGAGCTGGTGCCCTGGCCGGTGGGTTTTGCGCTGGTGTTGGTTTTTGGCTACCCGGTCTTTAAAAACGTGATCCAGGCCACCCTGCGCCGGCAGGTCATTTCGCATACCCTGATGACCGTGGGTGTCATCGCGGCGCTGGCGGTTGGCGAATGGGCCACCGCGGCGGTGGTCGTCTTCTTCATGCGCGTGGGGGATTACGCCGAAAAGTTCACTACCGACCGCGCCCGCAAAGCCGTCCGCGACCTGACCGCTATGGCCCCACAAACGGCCCGGCTGGAACGGGATGGCAGCGAAGTAGACGTGCCGATCAGCGAAGTGCAGCCAGGTGATGTGGTCATCGTTCGGCCTGGGGAGAAGATCCCGGTCGACGGGGTTGTCTTGGATGGCCAGGCGACCATCAACCAGGCTGCCATAACCGGTGAGTCGATGCCTGTCGAAGCCAGCCAGGGCGCGAAGGTCTTCGCTGCAACGATCGCCCAGATGGGCAGCCTGCGCGTGAAAACCACCCTGGTAGGTCCCGATACCACATTTGGCCGGGTTGTACGCATGGTCGAGGAAGCCGAATCCAACCGGGCCGAGGTGCAGCGCATCGGTGAC
The DNA here is from genome assembly GCA_029975215.1 of Levilinea sp. Taxonomy (GTDB): domain Bacteria; phylum Chloroflexota; class Anaerolineae; order Anaerolineales; family Anaerolineaceae; genus Levilinea. The sequence continues at coordinate 85,167 of JARKPO010000005.1, read as the reverse complement.
CGGTTTGCCACGTATTATCTGCCGGTTGTGGCCGGCATTGCCTTGATCACTTACCTGGTCACCCGCAATCCCCTCTCGACAGCCGCGGTGTTGCTGGTGGCTTGCTCCTGCTCATTTGCCCTGGCAACTCCGATCGCCATGCTGGCTTCCATCGGCGCCGCGGCGAAACACGGCCTGCTAATCAAGGGCGGCCGTTACATCGAACTGTTGGCCAAAGCCGATACGGTGCTCATCGACAAAACCGGTACGCTTACCACCGGTAAACCACGCCTGACGGATGTGGTCCGCTTAAATGGGTTGAGCGAGGAACGCCTGCTCACCCTGGCTGCTTCGGCGGAACGCTATTCCGAACATCCCTTGGCGGAGGCTGTGCGCCGGGCGGCCCGCGATCAAGACTTGCGCTTGTTGGAACCACAAGAATTTGTGGCAGAACCAGGCCGCGGTGTGCGCGCCCGCGTCGATGAAACGCTGGTTGAAGTGGGCAGCTGGCGCATCCTGGGAGATCAACCCCTCCCTGCTGCAGCAGCCGAGTTGGAAAAGCAAGGCAAAACGCTGCTCTTTGTCCGTGCCAATCAGGAACTGGCTGGAATATTGGCAGCCTCCGATACTCTGCGGCCAGAAACACCGGCAGCGTTAGCGGAACTCAAACGAATGGGGGTGCGGAGAATCGAGCTGCTGACCGGCGACAACGAGCGCACCGCGGCAGCCATTGCGGCACAGTTGGGGATTGACTATCGCGCCAACTTGCTCCCAGAGGATAAAATCCGCATTGTCAAAGAGTACCAGACGCAAGGTCATACCGTCGTGATGGTCGGCGACGGCGTCAATGATGCGCCGGCCCTGGCACAGGCGAATGTGGGTATTGCCATGGGGGCCGGTGGCACCGATGTAGCCATCGAAGCCGCCCACATTGCTTTGATGCGAGAGGATTGGACTCTGCTACCACGCGCCTTCCAAATTGCGCAGCGAACCATGCGCGTGGTCAAAATGAACCTGGGATTTACGATGATCTACAACATCGTTGGGCTGACATTGGCTGCCATTGGCATTCTGCCGCCCATTCTGGCGGCAGCAGCTCAATCACTCCCCGATCTGGGTATTCTTGGAAACTCTTCTCGGCTTTTACGGCAGAAGTGAGCGGAACAGAACAATGAAAATGTAAAGAGGTATTCGACCGGATGAAAATCAATTTGCTGTACTTTGACGGGTGCCCATCCTGGCAACAGGCGCTGACGAATCTAAAAACGGCGATCACGGAAGAGAAACTGGATGCATCCGTGCAATTAATCAAGGTGACAACTGGCCAGGAAGCGGTGGATCACCGGTTTCTTGGCTCTCCTTCCTTCCAAGTAGAGGGTGTTGATTTCTGGCCCACGCACCAGGATCGCTTTTCAATGAGCTGCCGGGTCTACGCTACCCCAAACGGATTAAAGGGCTGGCCAAGCGTAGAAATGCTGCGTCAGAAGTTAAGGGATAAATACGGTTTGGAAGAGTCAGTCATGCCGCAAGCAGGATGAAGGGTTAGCGAGAATCTGTGTTATTCGTTTCAGGAGTCGCTGCGCCAACAGCTCATCCTCATAACTTCTACACAATGATCGCGTATGCTTAGGGAAACATGCCGGAAAAGATCTTGCTGATCGACGATGAAGCGAAAATAACCCGCACCCTCAAGCTTTATCTGGAGCAGGCCGGGTACAAAACTGTATCCGTCCAAGATGGGGCGCTGGCCATGCCAGCGTTCCATCATGAACGGCCGGATTTGGTCATCCTGGATATTTTGCTGCCGCATCAAGACGGCTGGGAAATCTGCCGGCAGATCCGTAGCACGTCCAGGGTCCCGATCATCATGCTCACCGCACAGGGCGAAGAGACCGATCGCATTGTTGGGTTGGAATTAGGCGCGGATGACTATATCGCCAAACCCTTTAGCCCGCGGGAAGTGGTAGCGCGGGTTCGGGCGGTCTTCCGACGCACCCAGGGGCAGGTGCAGCCGCCCCGAATGCTGGAAGCCGGGCCGGTCACCTTGAGTATCGAGCAGCACGCGGCAGCGATCAATGGAACAACGGTGGAACTGACCCCGATTGAGTTCGACCTTCTGGCCACTCTGCTCCAGCACCCGGGGCAAGTCTTTACCCGCCTGCAGCTTCTAGAAAACACCCAGGATGCAGCCTACGAAGGTTACGAGCGGGCGATAGACCAACATATCAAGAACCTGCGCGCAAAACTGGGCGATGATGCCCGCAGTCCCCGTTATATCCTGACCGTTTATGGCGTTGGGTATAAATTCGTTTCGTGATTGAGGAAGCCATGCGCAGTCTTTGGGTAAAACTGGTCAGTGCATTCGCCGGCGTGATCCTACTGGGGATCGTAGTCAATTCGCTGTTGATCAACCAACTCACACAAAGCCAGTTCAGCCAGTATGTGACGACTACCGGACAGGCCTGGGCAGCACGCCTGGCGCCTTCGCTGGCCAGTTATTATGCGCAAAATGGCACCTGGCAGGGCGTGGATCAGTACCTGGGCAATTCCAGTTCAATGATGATGGGTGGAACCGGGGAAACCACTTCCCCATCGGAACGCATGGGACCAAGCATGATGGGCGATAACGGGATGTGGAACGGGGGAATGCAAGACTGGATGGGGTCAAGCAGCATGATGGGCGACATGTGGGGGATAATGGATGTACGCCTGATCCTGGCAGATAACCAGGGTAAGGTCATCGCTGATACCGCCCAAACTGCGGTGAACCAGCAACTCTCCGCCAATGATCTGCAGGCCGGCATTCCACTGCAAGTCAATTCACAGCCAGTTGGAACCCTGCTAGCCGTCTCCAGCACACCGGCCAGCAATTCGATTAGCGCCAATTTTCTCAATGCGGTCCAGCGAACGACCTGGATCACTGGATTAATGACCGGCATTTTAGGGCTTCTTCTAGGATTTTTCCTGTTCAGGCAAATTGTCTCGCCGATCCGGACGGTAACCGAGGCCGCTTCAAACATTGCGAACGGCAAGCTCCACCAGCGTGTTCCGGTAAAATCCAATGATGAAGTTGGCACCCTGGCGCGCACCTTCAATCAAATGGCCGATTCCTTGGAACGCGACCAGCACCTGCGCCAGAGCATGATCGCGGACATCGCCCACGAATTACGCACGCCAGTCACCATCCTGCAGGCAAATTTGGAAGGAATGCTGGATGGGGTCCTGCCATCCAGCCCGGAAGAAATCGCTTCACTACGCGATGAGGTCGATTTGCTTTCCCGCCTGATCGCCGATCTGCGCTTGCTGTCCCTGGCGGAGGCTGGCCAGTTGAAGCTCGAAAAAACGATGGTCCCTGCCAGACGGATCGTCGAACTAGCTATCGAAGGGTTCCAGATGCAGGCTGCCGAACAGAAGGTTAATCTCGTGACAGACGTGGCGGATGGCTTACCGCCGGTATTCGTAGACGCCGATAGGATGAATATGGTACTTCGAAACCTGATTTCGAACGCGCTGCGATACACGCCGGAAAATGGGGAAATTGTCGTCCACGCATCTCAAAAGGATGGGGAAGCGATCCTGAATGTTACGGACACCGGCCGAGGCATTGCCGTTGAGGACCTCCCCTATGTGTTTGATCGTTTTTACCGGGCAGATAAGTCACGCAGTCGAAGCAGTGGCGGATCGGGGATCGGACTGGCGATTGTCAAGCAGCTAGTGGAAGCGCATGGTGGAAAGGTGTTGGTCAAGTCTCCGGTTTATTCTAATTCAGTGCAAGAAAAAGGCGGGACCTGCTTTACTATACAAATGCCATATAGTGATATTTAAACCAAGCTTTTAATGCGATTGATCGATCGTTTTGCAGATAAGTGGGATCGATATTTTTCCGCCACAGCTAATTACAATTCCATCTATTATAACGACTGGCAATTGACCCTCGTCTGGAAGCGCTGGGCATTCAGGGTCAAACAAATCATGGTACCGAACGGTGACTTCATTCCCATACCTTGCTTTGATCTGCCCAGCTGCCCACTCGGCTACCTCCCGCCAGGTTTCTTGAATGCCTTCTTTGCAGGCCACCGGCGCGCCGATGATAACAACCTGATGCACAGAGCACCTCCTCTCCGATCCGCTTGCTCAGCAACAGCCGCTGGAACGGCGGGCAAGTGAGGCAAAATCCACGCCCAACTGTTGGCTGATCTCCTGATTCACTTCGCGCAAGAAGGCGACAGCTAGTTCCTGCGTCATCAGATGGTCCTGAATGGTTTCATTTGTGCCGACCGCGCTTTGTAGTGCGCGCAGCTGCGTCAGGTCTACTTGAGAAATAGCGCCTGTATTTTGCTGCCTCCGAATTTTCTGCTGCAATGCAGAAAGGTCAGAAAGCAATTGCATCGCCTGCGGATCTGCATGCAACCTTTGTACTGCGGCTATATAGCGCAGAAATGGTTCAGATTGGGTCAAATTTTCCGCCAGACTGGACGTTGCTTCCAGTAAGGTGATGGAAACCCCGGCGATGTTCGATGTCATTTCGATCTCCTTAGCCACAGCAGCCTCCTGTCCGGCAGACACTGGCATAATCCAGCCCGATGGCCTTCGATAACAGATCGCCAAGCTCTTGGGACAAAGCCACCAATGCTCCTTGTGCCTGGTTGTAGGCAATGACGGATGGCTGCTGGTTGACCCGGTCGAGGAGAGTCTGAAGTTCCTGGCGATCCTCAGCGCTCACTGCATTCAACATCAACAGTGCTTTCAAAGAAGCCTGCTTTTTCTGAAATTCCTGAATGGCGCTTTGAGCTTCCGCATCCTGTCGGAAGGTGAAGAGGGCCTGTTCAAACGCCTGAAATTGCGGCGCTTCCGCAAGGACCTCGGCAAACTGCCTGGCAGCTTGCATCACCACTTCTTTGGAAGCAACTTCTAAATCATTCCAGGTTGTTTCGACCATTCTGAGGCTCCTTTTTACTGACCTATTGTATTTTCAACAGCAAAGTCGTTTTGATAAATTTGCTCACCTAATTCGGCTAGCATGGCCAGCCCCTTGATTTCCTGCGGCTGGAGGGGAATTTGTACCAGCGGCAGTCCAAACCGATCCACGATGTCACTCAGGTACTTCTCCTGCATGGCGCGGCGGGAATGGGTGAAGGGCGTATTGGCTTGCTGCGCTGGAATCACTTGATTGGCGACCACCAGACCTGGCCGGATCCCGACGGTGCTCAGTTCTTTTGCAGCACGCCAGGCTTCAAGAATAGGCGTAGCTTCGGGGTACATCACAAAGGCAAACGTGCTTTGCTGTGGATCGCGCATCATCTCGATCACTTTGCTAAAGCGTTGCTTAGCCACATCGTCAGCAGCAGTGGCATCGACCGATGCAAAGATCTTTACATCCAGCTGCTTCGACCAATCCACGGGTAGTTCCAGCAGGCGCAAGGTATGGCCAGTCGGAGCAGTATCAAAAATCACCGCCTGCCATTCCTTCAAAGAGGCATATTCAATGAACTTATCGAAGGCTGCCATCTCCTCGGTACAGGGTGAGTTAAGCTCCTCTTCCATCACGGCGATGGCGCTTTCCGGCCGTCCGCGCCGGCGGGCATCTTCGAGGATGCGCGTCTTATAGGTTTCCGCCGCGGCTTTTGGGTCAATCTTGACCGCCCACAAATTGGGCTGGCCGGCTACCGGCGCGATTTCGTCACCCACCGGGCTGTCGAGGACATCGCCCAGATGCGCTGCTGGATCAGTGGTTAAGAGGAGCGTTTTGTATCCCTGCCGTGCCAGCCAGACGGCCGTGATGCAGGAAGCAACCGTTTTGCCCACGCCGCCTTTACCGGCAAAAAACACCGTGCGTTGGTGGCCGTTCGGCTGCAGGCGCGACCGCACATCCGCCAGGGGTGTTATCACGGGCATCACCTGGGGCTCAACCGCCTCCGCTTGAAAGGTTTTCTCCGCGGGGTTCCCATCAAAGAAGATTTTCGCAACCTGGCTTAGCCGATGGATGCCTTTAATTTCCCCAGACAACAAAGTCATGAATTGCTTGGAATAGGGCAGATCCTTTTTAATCTGTTCCAGGTAATGGGACTGCATTTCCGCCCGGGCAGCAAAGAGCGCGTTCTGCGTGCCTTCGGGTGGAATAACGCCATTGACGATCAGGCGGTAGTTATGGATGCCTAACTTGCTTAGCTCGCTGATAGCTCGCCGGGTTTCCTTGATTGATATCGCTTCTGGGTGCAGGACAAAGATAAAGCTGGTCTGATCGCTCTCGCGCATGGCCGCCAGTGCACGCTCATATTTGTGCTTGGCATCCTGGATCGCTGCAGCAGGTCCCAGGCAGGTTTGCCCGCTGCCCGCGCTGGCGGCGTCGATCGACTGGCTCCATTCCGCCGGCAGTTCCAGCAGGCGGATCGTGTGGCCGGTTGGGGCTGTGTCAAAGATGACCACGTCGAAAACCAAAGCATCCTTTTCAGGAGCCTCGAGAAAGTCGGTGAAGCGGTCGAAAGCGGCAACTTCCGCGGTGCATGGGCCGCTCATCTGTTCTTCCATCACCTGCACAATTTGGGGTGGGAAGGCAGCGCGCAGGGGCGCCATGGCCCGGTCGATGTACTCCTGCGTAGCTTTATCGGGGTCGATCTCCATGGCCCACAGGTTGGCGATGCCCTGGATCGCGGTGATTTGGTGGCCTATCGACTGCTCAAAGACGTCTGCCAGGTTGGAGGCCGGGTCGGTGGTCACAATCAGGGTTTTCTGGCCCTGCTCTGCCAGCCGGACCGCGTGCGTGCAGGCCATCGAGGTCTTTCCGACCCCACCTTTGCCCGAGAAAAAGAGATAGGAAGTTGCCATATTACTTTCCACGATTCAACTTGCCCAAGATCTCAAAGATACCCGGATACTTCCCCTCGGCAACGATTTCACCCCGCACTACCACGATCGGCAACGCCGCCATCTCTTTCTCGCGCACCAGTCGCATTACTTGCGCGTTCCCTAGGAAGGCCTGAGGATTCGAGGCCATCTGGTAACGGGTCACCTGGTAGCCTTCCTGCTGCAGCCTCAAAATGGTTTCGTTGAGATCCAATAAGGTCTGGTCCAGGGTCGGCCCGCAAAGACCGGTTGGGCAGCACATGGGTGGATCGAAGATTTCAACATCTGGGCGAGTCCCTGGTTTTGAAAACGTGAAAGCGCGTTTGAAATTCTGACTATTTTCACTCATATTATTTCTATCTCCATTGAAGTATCAAGGCTAAAAAACGTTCAATCAGTACGTTTTTCGATGCCAAAGCGTAGGTTTTCAAATGCCTGGGGGCCACAGATAACGCGGCGGGATTGAATGCGATCTGGGTCAAAGAAGGTGTTAAAAGTTTGCCGGAAATCCTCAAATGCCTTCAAATTGATTGAGTAATATACCCATCGCGCATCCTTTGGATCCCGTTCGACATTGACTAGCCCCACTTCACGCAAAACACTCAGGTGGTGAGAAATCAGGTTTGGCGCAAGTTGTAGCGCATTCCCCAACTCGCAGTTACACTGCACCCCCTCAATGATCTGCTCCAGAAGCAGCAGTCGATTGGGTTCGGCGAGCACCTTCAGCCAGCGGGCTAAATCTGTCACCTGCTCTTTTGAGAATTCTGCATTATCCATGCGGTTCCTTTCTGGATATTTCAATCGCTATTGAATTATATCATCAATGACGTAACGAGGCACTTATTTTGGGGATATTTCTGAGTATATCGGCAGACGTGGATGGATATTTACAAAACAAACATGCTGGGATTTATTTCTTCTGCCCAGGCAAGTATGCCGCCATGCAAATTGGAGATGCGCGAATAGCCAGCCTGCAATAATACTTCTACAGCGCGTGCTGAACGCACCCCGTTGCGACAAAACACCACCCATTCAACAGAGGGATCCAACTCGTCCAGGCATGTTTGCAGCCGGGCTAATGGGATTACTTTTGCACCAGTAAGCTGTGAAAATTGTCCTTCCAGCTCCTCGCGGACATCCAGCAGGTGAACCGCCTCACCCCGATCCAGCCGCGCTGCCAGCTCCCGTACGCTAATCTCCGGGATGCCCAACGGTGTGTGTACGCCGCGGGTTGGAACGCCACAAAACTGTTCGTAATCGATCAGATGAGTCACCTGTGGGTTGGGTCCGCAAATCTTACAGTTCGGGTTCTTGCGCAGCTGAACCGTATGAAAGGTCAAATCCAGTGCATCATAGAGCAGCAGGCGACCGATCAGCGACTCACCGATGCCCAGGATTATTTTGATCACCTCCGTGCCCTGGAGTGTCCCAACCGTGCCTGGAAGTACGCCAAACACACCACCCTCCGCACAAGTAGGAACCGACCCAGGCGGGGGCGGTTCTGGAAACAGGCAGCGGTAGCACGGCCCGCTGCGGGCATCAAAAACACTGACCTGGCCCTCAAATCGAAAGATCGAACCGTATACATATGGCCTGCCGGTCAATACACACAAATCGTTGATCAGGTAACGCGTTGGGAAATTATCCGTGCCATCCACAAGGATATCGTAACCGCCAGCGATTTGCTCCGCATTTTCAGCGCTGAAAACCTCATTATAAGCATCGACCTGAATGTGGGGGTTGAGATCAAGCATTCGCTGACGCGCCGACTCCACCTTGAGCTTGCCCACCCGGCTGGTATCGTGAATGACCTGGCGCTGCAAGTTCGAACAATCCACAACGTCATAATCGACAATGCCGATATGCCCAATGCCTGCCGCAGCAAGATACAGGCCCAGCGGCGAACCGAGCCCGCCAGTGCCCACCAGCAGTACGGAAGCGTCCTTGAGCTTGCGCTGACCCGTAAGCCCGACTTCCGGGATCAGCAGATGGCGCGAATACCGGATCATTTCCTCTTGGGAGAGTTGTGGCAGCATGAATCACCTCAGCAAGAGATTATCGCACAGCTCATTAAAAAACAGTATGCACCGCTCCGAATTTAGTTTTCGCTTGCCGGATTCATTGCGGTAACAATCTCGGACGGTGCTTTACCGCCCAGATACGTCCGCCGCACTTGATGAAAGCCCGCTCGCAAGGTCAGATCTTCCATCAATACTGGCCGGCAGCCGCCCATCAGGTACAAAACAAGCTTTGGTGGCAGGAACTGGTAAAGCCTCTCTCGAAATAAAACGGTCTCTTGATCTGCCTTGCTCATGTTAAGCAAAATCATCCGTCCCCCCGGCTTGAGCAACCGTTTGAACTCCGCCAGGATACCCGGCATCTCCTCTTCAGGGATGAGATCGAGCATATAGCCATTGTAGAGGACATCGAAGGTGTTGGATGAATACGGTATCTGGGTGGCACTGCCTTCTTTCAATACAAACTGGGAAAACCCACTTGATCGTAGGCGCTGCTCGGTGAGGGCCAGCATACTGGTCGAGATGTCCATACCAGAAAAGACGGCCTCTTTTCCGACCCGCCTGGCGATTTCTACAGCAGTGAGCCCAGGGCCAACGGCCACCTCCAGGACTTTCTCACCTGGCTGGAGGTTAGCCTGTTCCAATGCCTCCAAGTGGTATTCCCATTCCATTGGGGCGACGGTTTTGCTGTAAATCCAGCCCCGTCGGTTGTAGGCCTGTTTGATGGTCTGCGGTTGGTATTCGTGAGCCTTTATCATCGTTGTTTCCTCTCGATTAATTGACTTATTGGTTTGAGATCACGCTTAATCTGCGGCTGCTCGCTGGTAGCAGCCGATCCGAACCGGCCGACCAGAACGCACCGCTCCATTTTTCCTGGAACAGCCGAGTGCAAAGAAGGCTAGCAGGACACCGACCAGGGTAAACCCGGCAGCAACCCGGAAGATATCGAGCGGTGGCATCCACTGGCTCGCGATCACCACCCCCATGGGTCCAAGAATTCCGCCCATCGCCGCGGCCGACTCTTTGAGCCCCATCACGCGGGAACGATTAGTCTCTCTTGTCAGATCCAGGTAGGCAGCGCTGAGCGCCGGGGAAATCAGCGCCCCACCAACGCCACCAAAAACACCTGCCAGAACCAACAGCCAGAACTCATTCGCCAGGGTCAGACCCAGGTAGAAGATGATTTTGAAGATAAAACCGAGGACAATCAGCGGCCGGCGGCCAAAGCGGTCGCTGAGCCGGCCCAGCCCAAACTGACCTGCCACAAATGACAATCCATACAGGCTGACAATCAGGCCGAACTGGCTGGAGGTGTAGTGCAGCCCCTGGTAGGCATACACGGCCAGCTGCGGCTCGACAAAGGCAAAGATGGACACCTCAAGGAAATCTAACACCAGCAGCGGCAGGATGCGAAAATCAACATTGAACCAGGTCCTTGGGTCGGGAAGCTTCCGGTCTATTGCTGGTGCAGGTTCTTTGTCGGGCGATATCTGCCTGCGCGTTTCGGGTACCAATATCAGGGTAGCCAATAAACCAACCGCGGCCAGGATGGCAGAGACGGTAAACGGCGCTGCAAATCCTCCCTGATCGTATAGAAAGCCGCCCAGCGCCGGGCCAAAAATAAATCCCGCGCCATAGCTGCCCATCAATAGACCTACCCACCGCGCCCGCTGGGTATCGGGTACCGCGTCCGCCACAAAGCTGATCGAGGCTGGCAGCAGGCCAGCCGTGACCGCGCCCTGAGCCATGCGGATCAGGACATACCCAGAAGATGAATTGACCAGTAGAAAGCCCAGGTTGGCCAGCGCCACACCTGCCAGCGCAGTGAGGATGACCGGGCGTCGGCCGACCCGGTCAGCCAGTGAACCCAGAATCGGCGCCATAATCAGCTGCCCGATGGCAAAGGCGATTGCCATGTAACCCAGGGTTTCCACCCCGGCCCCCAGCTCGCCTAACCGTTTGGCAAAGATGGGCATCACGATGCCGTAGCCTGTCTCCATCAGCATCACGCTGCCAGCTAAGAGGAGGATGGCCCGGCGAGCCTGGCGATCCATTATGCGTGGTTGAATAGGTTGATCCATTTCCTTTCTTTCGTTTCCTATTAATCCTCAACTGGCTTTGGCCAGAATGACTTCCGAAGGGAAAAAGAACTGCTGCTGGTATTCCCTGACCATCACCCTAAACCCGGCCTGTCCAAGTGGACCAGCCAGTTTTACGCCGCGGCAGCCGCCCACCAGCGCCGGTGACTGGCGGTAAATCCACTCATAGAAGTGGCTGCCCCAGCGTTCTCCTTCCGTCATATTGATTAGCACAAGCCGGCCGTCTGGTTTCAGCACGCGTTTGAATTCGGCTAGAAGCTGAGGAACAGCAGTATTGGGCATCAGGTCAAACATATAGCCATTGATGAGCAGATCAAAAGTTCCCGATGGGTACGAGATCTCGAACGCGCTGCCCTGTTTCAGTTCCACCGGCGCCCGGGTATCCTTCAGCTTGGCCTGCGCTTTTTGCAGCATCCCTTCGGAAATATCAATCGCCGCGGTCATGCCGGTTGGATTTCGGCGGACGATCTCCGTCAGAATCATACCGGTGCCGGCGGCGACATCTAAAATCTGTTCCCCATCCCGAATATCCGCCAATTCAATCCCCCGCTGGCGGGCACGGGTCTCAGTCAGCGTTCCCCACAGGTCATAAACCCGCGCGATCCGGTTGTATACATTCCGCACTTCCTTTTGTGATAAACGAGCATCCACACCGGTTGAAGCATTCATGATCTTGGTCTCCTAATTATTCTTGCTATTAGCAAAATTTGTATATTACAACCATTTCCACAAAAAAAGAGACGAATTTATGGTTCCGTCGATGGAAAGCAGCACTGCAGAGCATTCATAATCGCCCCATTCAACCGTTCCAGGCTTTGAATGACCTGCGCTCGCTCACCCTCTGGAATTGCCTCCATGACACTCGAAAAGAACCACTGCAGCGTCTCATGCAGCTGCCGTTTGGCCCGAATGCCATCGTCCGTCAGGTGTACCCGCACCACCCGCCGGTCTTCCGCATCCGGGTAGCGATCCACCAGACCTTTTTTGACCAGCGGATCGACCGTCCGAGTCATCGTGCTACCTGCCAGCTTCATCTTCAGGCTCAGATCATTCATGGAAATGCTCTCGCCGTCTGGCATGGCCAGCAATGTGTAGCCTTGCGAACCGGTAATGTTGAGATTTTCGGTACAGACCCGATCCAGCAGCCCGGCATAACGGACCAGATCATTGGTTAACCGTTGAAGCGTTTCAGCGAACAGAAGTTGAAAAGAGTCTTTATCCATAATAGATTACTTGTATATCCTATAATTTGTATTATACAAATAATTTCAAGAATGTCAATAAGGCATACCCACTTCTCCTTAAAAAAATCGATGTATAATAACCCTGAGTTTTCGGGCTATATCCTATCTTTTTTGAGAAACAAAGAGAAGCGTTTATGCAGCATTACGTTTGAGCCGTTTTAAAACAGGCAGCCAGTTGGTTGCCTACAAACGCCCAGCACAGGCAGAACACTACGTCGAGCCAGGCTTGAGATTTAATTTCAAGAATCCTCTTGATCGCTGCTAGCCCATGTGCCGGCAGCGTTTTTGTTATTCACCGGGCGGATGAACCGTCCGGAAACAAATCTATCAGGAGGAAAGGTTATGGATCGAGATGAAGCAATCCAAAAAGCCAGGACAGAAGCCGAGGAAATGTACCGCAATGGCCAGTTTCTCTGCTCGGAAGCCGTATTTCTGGTTGCTAACGAGTATTTGTGCAAACCGGTATCCGATGAAGTAGTCAAGCTGGCCTCCGGCTTTCCCGTCGGCATGGGATTGGCTGGGTGCGCTTGCGGCGCTCTAACCGGGGGTGTTATGTCACTGGGGTTGAAATACGGCCGGACGCAGGCGGCTGCGCCAACGCCAGGTATGTTTGAGGCCGCTAAAGAACTGCATGACCGTTTCTTAGCCCGCCGAAAAAGTGTCTGCTGTCGGGTTTTGATCCGCAAATTCCAGATGGGCTCGCCCGAGCACATCCAGCAGTGCATTACAATTACTGGTGAAGTGGCCGCGGATGTTATCGACATTCTCTCCCGCGATGATCTTCCACCTATTCAATCCAACAGCAATGGTGAAACCAATGGATAGTCAGACTGTCTTGCTTTTTACACGCAATGGCCTGGGTGATGCCCCCGCAGACCTTCAGGGCAAGCTGGCCCAGAAATTCCTGACCTTAATTAATGAATCTGGCATGCTACCAGCAAAAATCCTCTTTTATACCGACGGCGTGAAGCTGGCTTGCAACGGCTCTCCAATTATTGACCTTTTGAAACAGCTAGAATCCAAAGGTGTCGAACTGGTCTTGTGTAAAACCTGTCTTGATTATTTTGGATTAGGTGAGCGTGTCGAAGTGGGCATCGTCGGCGGGATGCCGGATATCATCGAGGCAATGAGCAAAGCGGGGAAGGTGATCTCGTTATAGCTCGGTCTTTCAATGAAGCCTGCAATTGAGTAGGCCAGACGAAGAGTACTTTTCCGAAAACAAGGATTGGCGATTTTCAATGGGCGGGATGGGATTACCTGGGTGAAGCGGGCTCCGGCATGTGGGAGTATGGCAAGAAGAAAGGCGCACTCTAGAAGGAGTATCCCTGCATCCTGGCAGAACAGGGCCTAATCGATATCACCGGGTATGTCACGGCCCAGGCGTACTACAACAAAGTGGTGTGGGGACTGGAAGAAAAGCCGTATATTTGTGTGCGTCCGGTGAACCATTCCGGCGAGCGACCCTCGAAATCGGTATGGCGCGGTACCGATGCCATCGTGAGCTGGAGTTGGCCGGCTGTGAAGGCAAGAATGCACTCGTTGAAGTGTATTCCAATGCGGACCAGGTGGAATTATGTCTCAACGCAGGTCGCTCGGGAAAAAGAAAGTCCGGAAGATGAATGCGCTGTTCAAGACGAAATATATCCCCGGCATTCTGGAAGCGATTGCGTATGATTCACAGGGTAATGAATGTTCCCGAAGCTATTTGAAGTCTGCCAATGAAACCACCCAGCTCAATGTGAGAGTTGATCGTCCCGTCCTCCAGGCGAATGGCAAAGATCTGGCTTTTCTGACGATTGAAATTACGGATGATCAAGACACTGTGAAAATGCTGGAAGGCCGTTCCATTTCGGTTACAGTGGAAGGTGCTGGAATATTACAGGGCTTTGGCAGCGCAAGGCCATTTACAGAAGAGAGCTTCATAGGTTCTGAACACTCTACCTATTACGGCCGGACATTAGCAGCGATTCGTGCAGGATCGGAGGCAGGAAGCATACAAGTGAATGTGTCCGCAGTAGGCTGTAAAACGCAGGGAATGACCATCCTGGTTGCAACACCAACGGAGATGCAAATGTAAGTCCTTTTGCCTAAAAACCACGCTGGAATTTTGAATAGGGATTCCGATAAACAATAAAGCATTCAAGGCTCGCTTTGAATGCTTTATTGTTTCACGACGATGCCAAGTACTTGAAATATTGTATGACCAGTTTTTAAGAAGATAAATGGCTCAAATAAGCCATTTATGCGACGATTTCTGTAAATACTCATCGCATAATGCCTCTTGGGCGATGTGTATTTGAAAAAGTAATCTAAATCTAATGATATGATTAAGCTTGTGTCTAATACAAGCCAAGAACGATATGCCATTGAGGCTTATAAGCACATTTTCAGGTTTTATCAAGGCTGGCTCTAGTGATTGAAAAAAATAGAATCGAAATATTGAAAATCAATAACAAATAATTGGATTTGATTTTCACACGGTCAAAACTAAGTTTTGTATTTCCGGTTATCCCTATCTTCAACGATTATGATTATAGGGTAAGCTCTTAGTAGAGGCCATTGGAGGAACGGTCCCTTGCCTGAAACGCCATCTACGCTTCCCCAACGAATCCTTGAACCTCTCACTCGAAGAAATTTAAACGGCGATGTTTACAAGCGAGAGAGTGTTGTAGAAAGTCAAATAATCTCTTCAATCGGATTACCCGATGAAGGAGTAATTGCCAGGGCGAAAATATCGGATAAAGAAGCAGTTGGATTTCTACAGGAAGAAACACTGGTCTACTTAATCAGGGAAAGCGCCCAAAATCAAAGGCAATTGGTTGCTGATATCCTTCTAGAGATATTGTTAGTCCGTTGTCAGAGGCAGGTGGATTACCGAATTCGGTCCCTCGATTCCGATTTGGCGAATGAAGCATATGCCGAGATCATGCGAAAACTTTTTGAAAAGATATTCGGCGCAGAAGGACAAAGTGATTACCTGCAAGTTCGTTTTTGGAATGCATTAGATCGGATCGCAATAGATGTATTTCGGCAGTGTAATCACCGGCGAGAACAGGACGAAGCAAATTTGTTATCGAGTCCTTATACAGCTGGCGAAGAAACTGAAGAGGTTAAAGATGAATGGGAACAAATACTAATTGGCTCAGAACACCTAATTCCGGGAGAAAGCCGGTGGTCTTCCGTTGAGCGCAAGGCCTTAATCGAAGATGCACTACAAGTATTGGGAGAACCCACTCGTACAGCTTTTATTCTCCATTACCTTGAAGGTTGGCAAATCGAATCAAAAGACCCTGATGAAATGACTTTGAGTAAATATTATCAGGTCACGCCTAAAACAATCGGCAATTGGCTAAGAAAAGCTAAAAGCGACTTGAAAATTTGGCGAGGAGATCACAATGAATAATCCGATCGAGCCATACACTCTTGAAGAGGTGCTCGACGCATATATTGCGGCTTCGCCGACGCCTAGCCGAGTAGTGTTACAAGAATGGATTAAGCGCTATCCGCAATATGCGCAAGCATTGACAGAGTTTACGATCGCTTGGTCTCAGACAGAGTATTTTCCGGAAAATAAGAACCCGCAGAAGGATCCAAATGCAAGGCTCCAGATTGGAATGAATATCGCACGGCAAGCGTATAAGCAAGCAGTGATCGCAAATCACAGAACCAAGGCTCAAAGTAGAGCGCCGATCGAATCTTTTTTTCGCGAGGGAAAGCAACTAGGATATTCTCCGGATGAGCTCGCAAGGCAACTCAACATCCCAGTGACTGTGATCAGAAGAATCGAAAGCCACCTCGTATTAATCGATACCATTCCGACCGGGCTGATTGAGTCTTTTGCAACAACACTTCAACGTCCATTCGGCGACATCTCACATTTCCTGAAGAGTCGACCAGATATTCCACAATCCGTTCGTCTCAAGTCACACCAAGCGCCCAAAGTTGCACAGCAGCAGAATTTTTTCGATGTTATTCGCACAGACCCAACAATCAGCGAAGAACAACGAACCTACTGGCTCTCCTTCGAAACAAAAAAAGAATAAGGGAACTAAATATCGATGAATCTGTGGGAATCTATCCGACAGCTCGCTCGAAAAAAGCGTACCGAAATCGATCTGCTTGCTAAAGGTGAAAACGCAGAAGACTTGCTTGCTGCTATAGCAGTGGTGACCAATATTCCTTGTGTGGGACTTCCCGCAGACGATCCACTATTATATGGTGCGGAAGCTGTTCTGGATCCTGAGTCAGAGCGTATTTGGTATAACCGGGAAGTCGACCCTCCCCTGTTGATAGTTTATAAAATTCACGAGTATGCGCATTATTGGATCGAAGGGCAGATCGTTGCCTGCAACCACCCAGATCTGGCTGCACGTCTGTCTGAAGAGAAATCGCCATTGGGTGTTGATCGCGTAGAGAGTTACAGCCCTAAGGAGCGCCGCGAAGCGCAAGCGAACGTTTATGCGCGCGAATTCCTTCTACCGGCAGAACGGCTCCGTAACTGGTTTATTCAAGAACGATGGTCAGCATCAAAGATTGCGCAGTACGTCGGCGTTCCGGAAAGTCTGGTATTTCACCAGCTTACCGACGTTCTACTTTTGCCGACCATTCCAGAAAAACAAAATTCCAAAGAAGATAATACTCAGCCGGCCGGCCGCCAACTTGATCCCAGCCAGGAAAAGGCGGCTTATGTTACCAAAGGTCCCCTCTTGGTGGAAGCCGGGCCAGGTACAGGAAAGACGCGCACGCTGGTTGGACGAGTCCAGTTTTTGATCGCTCAGCAAAAAGTGGATCCGCGCCAGATTCTCGTGCTGACCTTCTCGAATAAAGCAGCTGAGGAGATGCGTACCAGACTGGCCCAGGTATTACCAGTTGAGGCGCCTTCTGTCTGGATGGGCACCTTCCATGCTTTTGGTCTCGAAACGCTCCGGAAATATGGGTATGTGCTTGGGCTTCCCCCATCCCCTAAACTGCTTGATCCGGTGAGCGCACTTCTCTTGATGGAGCAACTGCTGCCAAAACTGGAATTGAGCCACTACCAGAACTTGTATGATCCCACGCTGCCCCTGCGCGATTTTCTGCAAGCCATATCTCGGGCCAAGGATGAACTGGTCGATCCCATCAAATATCAGCAGATGGCCGAGCAGATGGTGCAAACCGCTTCCAACGATGAGGAACGCGAGCGAGCAGAAAAAGTATTGGAGGTAGCAGGCGTTTACCAGGTATATCAGGTCCACCTGGATCAAGAACAACTGATCGATTTTGGTGACCTGATCGCAAAAACGGTTCAGTTGCTCACCGAGCATCCTGATATTCGCCAGGATCTTCGCAATATCTTCAGGCACATCCTCGTCGATGAATATCAAGATGTCAACCGGGCCTGCGCGCTCCTGCTAAAACAGGTCGCCGGCGAGGGGGAAGGCTTGTGGGTGGTAGGCGACGCCCGCCAGTCAATCTACCGGTTCCGAGGTGCTGCGCCGCAGAATATCACCTGGTTCTCAAGCGATTTTCCCGGTGCCAGCACGGTTCCGTTGCGCAGAAATTACCGCACTCAACCACCACTGGTTAAGACCTTCTCCGCCCTTGCGCCACAGATGGGAATTCAAACCACGATTCCTTTCGAAGAATGGGAGACCCACCGGGAAATAGAGGGCGGCGAGGTGATCATGCAAACCGAGGAGGATCTGGACGCGGAAGGGGAAATTATTGCCAGAGAAATCCAACAGCGCTTCAAACAGGGCATCGCATATCGCGATCAGGCCGTTCTCTGTCGCTCTCACACCAACCTGGCGCGGATTGCCGCACTTCTTGAACAACACGATATCCCTATTCTTTATATCGGTGATCTTTTCGAGCGCTCGGAAATCAGCGATCTGCTGTCAATCCTCGAACTCGTGGCCGGCGATGCACGTGGCTTTATCCGGGTCGCGACCTTTCCCGAATACAATATGTCAGCTGACGATGTACAGCTTCTCCTGGCTCTGCCTGAAAAGGAGCACGTTCCGTTTCCTCAGGCAATTACTCGATTCAAAGGCGAGCCAAGCCTCTCCGAGCAGGGCCGGAATGCGCTCGAACAGATCGACCGGCACTTACAGGGTCTTTCTTATGGGCACGGTAACTGGGCGCTGCTCGCCCATTACCTCTTTAACCGCAGTGGGTACCTGGTCTCCCTCCTCGCCAATACCAACCAGGCCGCGATTCAGCAACGCATCGCCATTTACCAGTTCCTGCGCTTTGCATATGAACAGGATCGCACGCTGGCCGGCAGTCAAGATGCAAAGCAGCGGTTTTTGGATTATGTGCGCCGTCTCGAAATCTTTGGCGAGGAAAAGCAGCTCCGCCAGATTCCAGATGCCGGTCAGGCTATGGATGCCGTCCGCATGTTGACAATTCATGCAAGTAAAGGGTTAGAGTTTCGCGCGGTTTACCTGCCTATGTTAGGAAAAGGCATCGTCCCATCGCGGATGCAGCCTCAAACCTGCTTCCCGCCCCAAGGAATGGTGGAGCAGGATCCCAAGGATGCCCATAACGAAGAGGAGCTTTGCCTTTTCTTTGTGGCGCTCTCGCGCGCCAGGGATGTATTGTGCTTATCACGCGCCAGGCGGTACAACAACCGGGGCAGCAACCCTTCGGATTACCTGGAATTAATTGGATCAGCACTACCACATCAATCACCCAGTGCCGCGCCGCGGCAAAAAGGTCGCGTGGAAATTGCTGACCAGAGGGCAGGCGTGGCCGAAATAATGGTTATTAGCTCTCCTGAAGTATTTGAAGTCGAGGCCCTGGATCTTTACCTCCGCTGTCCGCGCAGGTACTACTATGAAATGGTTCTTGGCTTTGGTCGACATAGCGAAGAAACTGCATTTTTACGCTTCCATAGTTATCTTCGAGAGCTTTTAGATTGGGTTCAGGATCAGCACAGTCAAATAGGAGAGGTAGAGTTTCCAGCCGTTTACCATCAACTGGAGAGTACCTGGTCAACAACCGATCTGGTCGATCACCCCTTCGAGCCAATTTACCGCAAAACCGCCGAGAGGATGATTTCCCGAGCGCTACAAGTGTTTTCGAAGGGTCGAAGAATTACCAAAGGGGAGACGGTTCAAATCCATTTACAGAATGGGATTGTGCTTTTCTCGCCCGATCACCTTGAGATCAGTGAGGGAGGCCAGCCGATTCTTCGCCGGATGCGAACCGGGCGGATCAGCTCCACTGAATCGAATCATCGGGTCTACGGGCTGTATCATGCTGCCGCCCAACAGTTGACAAGCGAACCTTATCTGGTGGAAGTATTTTCACTGACCGATGGAAAGACTGAGTCCATCGACCTGCCTGAGAAGAAAATTGCAGCCCATCGCGATGCTTATGATCAAGCTATTTACGACATTCTGACCAACCAGTTTCCACCCGAGCCAGAGGATTTGCGTAATTGTCCGCGCTGCCCCAATTACTTCATCTGTCCAGCCATACCCACAAAGTAACAGCCCTCGATTTCGGGTAATTTTCTAGTCTTTTTCTTTTCCATTTCCGGTTTTTCCATCCTCTACCGATTATGTAGGTAGGACCGCAGGAGATCAAAACGCCGCTCCGAAGATCCTACCAATCTTATTGTTGCCTATATGGCAGAGGAGTAAATCAATGGAAGAGAAGCACGAGATGGAAGTATTCTTGCAAGGACCTGGCATGGCCCGGCTCGCACTTATTAAAGTGCCTGCAGATGGAAAAGTGCAGGATCTCATAGAGATTGCCAAAGAAAAGGGATTGAAGCTGGAAGATGGGCAAACACCCCAGGTGTGGATGGAGGATAAGGATGATCCCCTCACGCCTGATCAGCCTTTAAAAATAGCTGGCATCCAATCCCGCAGCCGTGTCCAGGTTCACACCTGCCCCCGCATCCATGTCACAGTGAATTTTCAAAGTCGCTCAGAAGACCACCCGTTCTCACCGGTGGCGACCATTCGAACCATCAAACAATGGGCGGATAAGAAATATGGCTTGAGCGAGGTGGACGCCAGTGAATATGCGCTACAGGTATGCGGCATGAGTGATCGACCTGCTGACGATATCCAGGTAGGCTCACTGGTTCAGCCTGGCCAATGCCAGGTTTGCTTTGACCTAGTTGCTAAACAGCGGGTTGAGGGGTAAGCATGCCGCTCGATGAGCAGATCCTCCGCGCGCATTTGGCGGATGGGCCATTTCAAAGCGGCGTCGATCTGAAAAAGTGGCAACTCGTCTCAATCGATTGGCCTTATGTTCTGATCAGCGTCAGTGCCGCAGTTCGTGAGGGATGGCCGGTCGCATACGGCTTCCGCTTTGAGTGCTCCAATTATCCAGATACCGCCGTCACTGCGCAACCATGGGATCTGGAACGCAATGCGCCATTAGACCCCGGCAAATGGCCTGGCGGGAAAAACCGGGTTCCAAAAGTATTCCGGCCGGATTGGAAAGCAGGGCAGTGTCTATACCTGCCCTGCGACCGGATATCCATCGATGGCCATACTGACTGGCATCGCCTGCATCCACACCTGATCTGGAAACCGACCAGCGATATAACCCTGTACCTCAATGAAATCTATGATCTTCTCAATTCGAGCGACTATACGGGACCTCGTAGCGCCTGACCACCACATCAGCTGCCCCGCTGCACTTTGGCGAGCAGGATTGTCTGAATTGAAACAGCGTGGGATGGAATGCCGCGAAAGTGGCGCATTCCTGCTCGGCCGGCGCGAGGGTGAGAAACGCAGGATTGCCCAGATAATCTACTACGATGACCTGGACCCGCACTGCCTTGACTCTGGCATTATCGTCTTTAATGGGGCCTACTTTGGAGATCTTTGGAGGATCTGCCGCGAGACCGGGTTGGATGTTCTGGCCGATGTGCATACCCATCCAGGCCGGCCTTATCAAAGCGCTTCAGATCAGGATAACCCGATGGTGGGAACAAAGGGTCATATTGCCATCATCGTTCCACATTTGGCCAGGCAAGAGAGCGCGACAAACCAGCTGGGCGTATACGAATATCAGGGCAATCACAAGTGGCGATCCCATCTGGGTCGAGATGCAGCGACGTTCTTTTATATCGGTAGATGGAGTTAGCATGGCAGAGAACATGATTCAAAGCAATCGTCTGCACCGGTTGGTTAAGTTGATGATGGATTCGGGCGAAGCAAAATCGGTCGAAGAAGCACAACAAATATTGGCGCAATACCGGATGGGAATACAGGTGCGCCGTGGGTCTGCTGCCTCACCCGCATATCAAGCTGCTCTTCTCACCGCAGTCAACACAGGCCGGCGCTGCTTTCTGGGCGGCGTGCAGGTTGCTGGGGATCTGGATATTCCATTATCCATTCCCTGGCGGGGTTGTTCTACGCTGGCCGAGGCTACTCAAGATCTTCAAGGGCAGATTGTCAGTGAGCTACCAGCCGGCTTGCCGTGGATCTATTTCGGTGATGGCATCCCGAAAAACACCTCGACCGGGTTTGCCATCCGGCCGGTAGTTCAGGGTTGGAATGGCGGCGTACTCCCAGCCTGTGATCCAATCTCCTTCTCAATGGAAGAAACCTTCACGCCCGCAGGCGTTCTGGCCGGCGCGATGGCAGTTTCAGAGGCTTTCCAATGGATCCGCGGCGACAGCCCATTGGCGGGGTATCGCTCAGTTGGATTATCTTTATGGCAGCCCAGCGCAACGGCCAACTGGCAAACCGCAGAGCCAGGCCCAAGATTAGAATATCTACCCGCCAAATTATGGCTGATCGGTCTCGGTCATCTTGGGCAGGCGTATTTGTGGACGCTAGGCTTCCTGCCCTATCCAGTGGGGAGTAAAGTAAATCTCGTTTTGCAGGACATTGATTCACTAGAAGATGCAAATGATAGCACCTCCCTTTTAACCAACTCAGCGCTCGTTGGAGTAAAGAAAACGAGGGCAATGGCAGCCTGGTGCGAAGAACGCGGCTTCCAGACGTCGCTCATCGAACGTATATTTGCTGGAGATTTCAACATCAGTGACAGTGAGCCGGCTTTAGTCCTGTGCGGCGTCGACAATATTGAGGCACGCCGGGTGCTGGATAAAGTGGGGTTTAAACGGATCATCGAGGCAGGTCTAGGAAAGGGAACCCAAGAATACTTGGCGTTGAAGATCCATACCTTTCCTGGAAGCCGACCGGCTGATCAATGCTGGAAATCCACAAATGAAGGGAGCTATTCACCCGTCCCCCTCATCACGCAGCCGGCCTACCAGGATCTCCTTGAAAAGGGGGCAGATCGTTGCGGCTTGATAGAACTGGCGGGTCACAGCGTAGGCGCTTCTTTTGTAGGGGCTGTCGCTTCGACGCTCGTGATTGCCCAAGTCCTCCGCCTCATCATCGGCGAGAGCATCGATGAGCTAATCGATGGTGATTTGCGCTCTTCTTCTATATTGAGCTGCGTGGTTCCAAATCGATCCTGTCTGGATTTGTTCAACCCTGGACTGATCCACATATAAGGCCTCGAGAGCTTCTAGTCTGAAGCAGGTCCAACCAAAGGAGAAATGATGAGGATCATAGTAGATAGTAATCTCGAAGGTTCGTTTCATGGTTTCGATGGCGGTCGCGTGTTCAAATTCACCACTGGGCAAATATGGGAACAGGCCGAATACAAATACCATTACCACTATGCCTATCGACCAGCTGCTCAGATCATCGAAGATCAGGGTAGTTTTTACCTTCAGGTGAGTGGTATGAACGATCGGGTAAAAGTGAAGAAGGTTCGCTAATCAATCGATCAGGAGGAAAAATATGTTTGCCCCTAATCAGTACTGGCTGCTACCATTGATCGAATCAGGTTGGGAAATTTCACCTCTATTTGCCATCCTCCTTTTATGGCTCACATTTGCAACGATTATGCGCCTGGCTGCTTACATCGTGGACCGCAGAAAACACTTTTACCCTTTTCTCTCCGCTTCGCTGGTTGCCGCGTTGATTTTCTCTTCTTGGGAAGTTGTCTTATATGCTTTCGGTCGCATGCCAGCCCGCTTACACGTTGGTCTTTCTACCACGCCTGTGAACACATCAATTTTCCTGTCTTTTCTCGTTTTGATTATTGTAACCATCGTACAAAGATCATTGCCTCTCACTAAATCTCAAAAAAGGAAACTTGGGATTTCATCTATGCCTCGTTCAAGCAAGCTCCTAGATAAACGGATTTAAAAAATCTTGGCTATAAAACCTTTTTTTCAGAATACTGGTTAACGCTATGGGAGGATGGGATGTACACCGGTTATTACATTAACAATAATTACATATACGGCTCAAAAATGTCTGGAGAATTCTATATTCAGAACGGATACATTTTTGGCCCGTTAAATAGTGGACGTTACTATATTCAAAATGGATATATTTATGGACCAAAAGATTCAGGAAAATTTTACATTCACAATAATCACATATATGGTCCAAACTTAAATTTGCCGTGGATGAGCGTATAGTACCAAATTTTTTAAGATCATTTTTGGTTGGGAAAAGAATTGGCCATAAATATTAATATGCTCCTGCTAGGATAAGGCAATTTTGATCTCTATAATATAGACGCATCTACCAAATCGTCGGCCAGACATTTACCACCCAGGTGGTGTCTGGCCTATATTTTTTAAGGCCCATCCTATGCTGATATGCGCTCTCCTTCTTATCGCCACATACTTTGATCTGCGCTTCCGCGAAGTTCCAGCCTGGCTGACGCTAACTACGCTGCTTGGATCGGGAGCATATGCTGTTTTCCGTGGCCTTTGGATGCCGGCACTCCTGACTGTTATTCTCTGCTTGGTTGCAGAAATGACAATCACAACTCAGCGGCGATCCTTTGCGGTCGTTTTGTCAGTCTTCGCGGCGATTTTCGAACCCGCTTCCACGATACTCTGCCTGACGCTCTTATTCATCTGGTTTCTATGGGATCTGGACAAAATGGGTGGAGCGGATATGAAGCTGATGGCCGCAGTCATTCTGGCATCTGGCAATCCGATTGTCCTGCTTCCCATCACCCTGGTTGGCGGAATTCAAGGCCTGGTAGCGTACTTTCGCAAGCAAACATCCGTCCCCTACGTTTTCTCTATTTTCTTGGGAACCCTGCTTTACACCATCGTTCCCCTCACCCTGAAATGAAAGGAGGTGATCTGATTTGCGTTTCTTGAAAGACCATCGGGGCATCGAGTCGACCGAAGTTGCTCTGATCATCGCAGTGGTCGTTCTAGTCGCCTATGGCGCGTATCGCCTGCTCGGCGCCAACATCGCCGCAATCGTCACCGACATTGCCGGCAAGATCTAATCCCAGCGGTTCTGCCGGTGAAAGAAAAAACGCCGGCAGAACCCAAACGGAGGTTTATGCGTTTCCTAAATGATCATCGCGGGATTGAGATGCTGGAGGCGGCTATCACGACCCCGATTGCGATTCTGGTCATGCTGGCGATCGTCAACCTGGGAATGGTAATTTATGCCCAACAGGCAGTTCAGGCTGCCGCACGACACGGCGCTCGAATGGGCAGCGTGGCCCAAACCTGCCCGGCCTGTTACGCCACCAGCGCGGCCCGGTCATCCATCTCAGCGGCGGGGATAGTCCAGAATCCCTCTGTTTCGGTACTCGCGCCCGGTGGCAGCGCCGGCAGTATTCTCCAGATCCAGGTCAGCGGTTCGGTGACCAATTTCCTTTCGCCACTAACGAGCCTATTCCCCGGACTTCCCGGCCAGACCTTTATTGTCAGGGCTGAGTCAACTTTCCGCCAGGAAGGCTGGTAGTGAACCGGCTGCAGCGTGACCGGCGCGGGTACACCATGACCTTTTGGGCGGTGTTCATTGGCTTTGTGCTTGTGCCAACCTTTGCGCTTGCCATTGAACTGGGCCGGTATTTCTATGCCATCTCCGAAGTGGCAAAAGCCGCGGATGCGGCTGCCGTGGCAGCATCGGCTGAAATCAATGCGCGCACGTTTCAAGACAGTGGCAGCCTTGTACCCACTGGAAAGACCTGGTCGAACGCCCAATCCTATGCCTCGCTCAATTCAGCCGGCCTCTCCAACAAGGGCGTCCATGCATATGTCACCGGCATTCAGGTGAGTGGCGGGGAAAACATGGTGCAGGTCACGGTTTCCGCCGACCTTTCCATACTCTTCCCCTCCGTAGTCCCAGACGTGATTGTCTCCCAAACTGGGATCGCCAAACTGAGAGCACTGACACACTGACCTGTTTTCCTGGGCTATCTAGGATGAGATCAGATAGATCGCTATAATGATCTCGAACAACTGAATACCCCTTCTATTGCACGCTATTTTCCCCGTTGGCCGGACATTGCTTATCCCCTGAGCAACCGTCCGGCCAACCTGTTTAACCGATTTTCATGGCCCAATAAGCCGCTAACTGGAGGAGCGATTGATCAACGAAGTCATTTTAGAAGGTATTGTCGTCCGGGAACCGTGGAAGTACACGGATGATCTCTTCTTCCGTCTGGGTGTGTATCGCGACAGCGATATGCCCGCAAAGAAACTGGATGCCGAACGCGACAGCGGCGACTACGTCAACGTGCGTGTGAACGGCGGCGCAAACGGGCTGATCCAGATCCACCGCGGGATGCGCCTGCGGGTGCACGGATTCATCCAATCCCGCGATTTCAAGGAGAGCCTGGAAGAGTTTCTCGAAAAGGCTCACAAGCAAAGCAATAACGAGTTTCAGGTGGAAGCCACCGGGCTCAAGCCGAACCAGGTGCAGATTGACCGCAACGCCATCGAGATCGTTGCCCGCCGTTTGATCGTCATGGACAACGGCAATAACACAGAGAAAAAGCCGAAACCATCCCTAACCGCTGAATAATCTCGCCGCGGGTCGCAATCCCTGGGAAACCAGGTCTCGGCCGCATATGCGATAAAACCTAACCTCGCGCGGATCCGGTTCGGTTTTTCTACCTGAAGCACAGCGCTTCGGGGTCAAAGGAGGAACACAGGCATACCCGTTTATCGGGTGGTTTGTGGTTCCTCCTTTTTGATTCCGCACTTTAACAAACAGCCTTGTTCGCCAGAAATGTGTCTGGAAGGCTCATATCACATACGAAAACAAAGATATGGGTGAGTTGCCCCAAATCTACGGGGCAACTCACCTCACAACGATTTTCCAGAGCAACAAATGCGAGCTGCTTAGTTTTCTAGCCGGCTGGCGTTTGCTGCTCTGAATTCCCAATTCAGAGTGGTTGAAGTTACCTGGGTTGTTGTTCAAACATCAGTCTTATTCAACGTTGGATTTTACACACCAAAGGAGGAACATGACGGATCAGGATGGCAAGGACACCGCAAAGCATTTGCAGGAACAGGCTCAAACCGAACGGACTGAACGCGCTTACGCTGCAATACACGCTGGCAGCTTTCAAATTACCCGCACCAGTCCATTCCAATGGACGGTCAGGAACGGTGACAAGCTGCCCTACGTGGTTTCCCTGCAGGGCGAAACGTGGAGCTGCACCTGTAAAGACTTCCAGCAGCGCGGGCCAGACTTGCGCTGCAAACATATCGAAGGTGTGCGCCTTTCAGAGGCGGCACAACAACAAATATCGCAACAGGAGACGCAAATGGACCAGACGAACGTAAACACAGAAGAAAGCTTGCAGGACCGGTTGGATCGTGTCTTGTGGGAACTGCGCCAGCCGCTGGATATGACCCGAGTCAAGCGCCGCCAGGCGCCAGGCCAGGGAACTGTTCCATATTTGGAAGGTTATGACGTGATTGATCGCGCCAACGCCATTTTCGACTTCGCCTGGTCGTTCGATCTGCTGGGCGAGCCGGTGGTCGTGCGCTGGCAAAAGAAAATCATGGTCTGGAACCAGCAAGAACGGCGCAAGGTTCCGCAAATGGACGCGAATGGCAATTTTCAAGTCGAGGATGTGGGTATTGTGTACGCGACTGGCAAAGTCAGCATCACCTTGAACGGCTCGGTTTATTCCCATGCCGATCTTGGGCGATGTGTCTTTTCCGGCGATACACCCGAGGCGCTGGATATGGCTCTGGCCGGTTCAGTGACCGACTGCCTGAAGCGCTGTTTCCGCCAGCTGGGTGACCAGTTTGGCAATACGCTGTACGACAAGGAAATTGCCCAGATTGCCGGGACGGAACAGAGCCACACAGGCAACACTGGAACCTCCGATCATCGTCCTGCGAATGGATCGGCACCGGCTGCGCCTGCTCGCCTGTACATGGATGGCACGAATGTGAACGGCAATGCGCCCGAGCAGGAAGCTTACGACGCTTACATCAAGAAGATGGGCAAACAGCCGGCCTCCAAGGCCGACCTGCGGAACTGGATTTCCGCCAACCGCATCCCAACTGCTGCATAAACTCGAAGTCAAGGAAAGGAAAACCTAATGTTTCAAACGCTGATTCTGATCGGAAACCTGGGGAAAGAGCCAGAAATGCGCTTCACCCCCTCTGGGCAGCCCGTGACTACGCTGTCCGTCGCTACCAACCGTCGCTATTCTGGCGCTAACGGCCAGCCGGTGAAGGAAACCGCATGGTTCCGCGTGACCATCTGGGGGAAGCAAGCGGAAACCTGCAATCAGTTCCTCCACAAGGGGAGCAAGGTGCTGGTCGAAGGCCGGCTGACGCCGGACCCGGAAACGGGCGGGCCGCACGTATGGGAAAACAACAGCAAGCATGGCGCTTCCTATGAAGTGACCGCTTCGACCGTTCGCTTCCTGTCCAGCCGTGAGGACGGAGAGGAAGGTGAAGCCATCGGCGCTGGTCTGGCCGACAGCGACATTCCCTTCTAACCCAACCGTCAACCGATAACCACCAGAGGATCAAAGGGCATTGCCGAATAGGCGTGCCCTTTGACCGTTTCTACACCAAAGGAGGATCACATGGTCACGGGCGAAATCACCGTGAGAACCTGTTATGGGGATGCAAATATCCCAGTCGAGATCTTTGCCAAAGGGCCGCGTCCCGGAACGGTCTGGGTGCGGGCCTTGAATAATCTCGCCCCCTTTACAAAGATGAGCCACGGCGGGCCTTATCAGGATGACACAGCGGTCTGGTCGATCCCGCACGTACGCAACGTGCAAGTCGTGGCCGAGGAAGAGCAGCCGCTGGCAATCGATCTTACGCCGGTTGAGCAAGTTGAGCCTGCACCCGATCGACACATCCCTGTGGATTGGTTCCTGGAAATGGCCTATGAAGACCGCACCTGCATCGATTGATTCGCGCTCAGAAGAAAGGAGGCAAAACCTGCGCGCTGCATTTCGAAAGGGTCTGTCCACGGCTCCAATCCGCGGCCCAGATCCACCGGATCCCACCGTTTCCATTCAGGGATACCAATACCTGGTGGACTTGGGCCGGCAAGACAATCCCCGCTATCACCGGGTAAGCAAAGACAAGACCTGCTCTTGCGGTGCACCATACTGCGATGCGATCGACGCGGTCCGGCGATATTTACAAGCCGGCGGTTCGCGCGCGCCAGAACCACTTGACCCTGCTGCCTGCCCAATCTGCGGCGCGAAAACGTTCCGGGATCCGAAATGGGACGGAAAGTTCACCAAGACTCCCGGTTGGCGCTGTCAGACTGGTGGGTTAAGGCACTTTCTGCAAGCCAAAGCGCAGCGCATCCAAAAGAACCTGGCAGAAAACCCATGGCTCTTCCCGCCCGTGCCCGGATATCCCGGCGTGCGGCGAGATGAAATCATGACCTGGGAAGAGTGCGCGGCGATCAGTCGCCGGGTATTCGAAGAGACCGGCTATGACCCGACTGCCTGACGCAGTTACCCGACCCCAGACGTGGGAGACGTTGTCCCCACGCGGGGGTGGCTGTCTCCCACGTCTCATTCAGTGGAGACAGACAAATGACTCAAACCCAAATGCCCTTATTGCAAGACCCCAGAGACCAGGCTTACGCGCTTCCGCGATTGAAACTACTGCCAGTACGCGAGCAGCCAGGCTACCGGGTCGCTAAAGATCCGGATGCCTGCAATCTACCTGAGCTGCTGGCAGTGATCATCGGAGGCTCCAACCAGATCGAGCACGCCGAACGCCTGATCAGCCAGTTTGGCACCATGCAGAAGATCGCCCAGGCGCACGTCAGTGAGATCGCCCGGGTAGACGGCATTGGCAACCAGACCGCGCTGCGGATCAAGGCTGCGCTGGCGCTGGGGCGAAAGCTGCTCCAGCCGGAAGATGATCGTCCAGTGATCCACTCCCCATCCGACGCGGCGCAGATCCTGATGCCGCTGCTAGCCCATCGCGAGCAAGAATACCTGGTGGTGATAGCGCTTGACACGCGCAACCGCGTGCTGGACGTGGTGGAGGTCTATCACGGCAGCCTGAATTCCTCGATGGTCCGTGTCGGAGAATTGTTCAAGCCGGCCCTGCAGCGCAATGCCGCTGGAGTGGTCATCGCACACAACCATCCCTCGACTGACCCAACCCCCAGCCCAGAGGACGTCAGCGTGACCCGCGCCATCGTTCAGGCAGGCAAACTGCTGGACATTTCGGTGCTGGATCACCTGGTGATCGGCCTTTCCCGCTGGGTATCGCTAAAAGAAAAAGGGATGGGATTTTCGTAATCATCGCACACCAGAGCGATAGCTTTTGCTCTGGTGTGCACCCAACTAAGCAAAGGAGAAACAGATGCAACCGGTTTTATTCTTTGATATTGAAACGGCCACCAACCCGGATGCAATTGGGTTCCTCCCGGAACCCGCTGCTCCGGCCAATTACAAAGATGCCGACAAAATCGCGCAATATGTCACCGAAAAGAAAGTCGAACAACTTCAGCCGGCGCCCTTGGACGCCGACCTGGGGATAGTAATCGCCATCGCGATGCAGCGCGGTTTGGAAAATGCCGCGGAAGTCTGCCTGGTGGGCGACCCTGACACATCGGATGAAGAGGCGTTACTGCGCTTCTTCTGGAGTAATTTCGCCCAGCTGAATGGGCGTGTGTGCGGCTACAACATCCTGGGCTTCGATCTGCCGTACCTGCTGCGCCGCTCGTTTGCCTTGAACATCGATGTTCCGTTGGTGCCGCGCCTGGCGAAGTATCAGACTGAGCCGGTCGTGGATCTGATGGGAATTCTCTACAACTGGGGCAACCCGCGCGGCCTGAAATGGGTCTGCAAGCGCTATGGAATTCCGAACCCGATGCCTGATCTGGATGGATCGCAGGTGGCCAACATGGATCGCGACACGCTGCGCAAATACGCCGGAAATGACCTGGCGTTGGTAATCGAACTGTACAAACGCATGTGCGGCGTATACCTGCCGGCGCTGGAATCCTTCCAGCCGGCCTTTCTGCCGCGCTAATCACAAGGAGAAACACAGATGAATGAGAACCTGGAGCTGGGATTTGAAGTATCGAAGCTGCTGGCCTACAATGGTTACCCGGCAGATGCTCCCGCATTTGCAGTCACCTGGGGACAGATCGCCGAAGCCATCGCACAGACGGTTTTGTCTCACAACCTGCCCACCGATACGCTGACCGAGGAAACCACGGTGATCCTGGCGGACACTATCCGGCGGGACCTGTTGGAAATCGACCCGCTTAACTGGCGCGAAGTTGTGCTCGACCGGGTGATGACCTGCAGAGCAATCAACCCGGCGCTGTGGGAACCGGACTATGAGCCGGACGAAGGCCCCCTGGTAGAACAGTACGAAAATGCCACCCGCCTGGGTGACGACGAGTCGTACTGGGTGGATGGCGGCGAATCGGCCGGCTTCTTCGACGAGTAGGGTAGCAGCATTCAAAAGAAAGCAAAGTAACCTCAGGATGAATTCCTTCCTGAGGTTCGCTGTTGTAACCTCTCAAAATTTGAACCTGGAGAATACAAATGGCTGTTTCAGATGCAAAGATACAAGACCTGGCTCAATCCAATGGATGGAATCTCATCCCGCTCCCAATTCCGGTTCCGCCTGCGCCCTTGTTAGAACAGGCGGTGGGTTACCGGCGAGGCGAAGAGGCGCGATATCTGGCCTTATGGTGGGAGCCGTGTGGCGACGAGGTAATGGTTTCGGATGGCTACATTTCCTTCACCGGCCACTGGCCGGGTTACCTGGCCTACGTTCAACACCGGAACATTTACCCGCACCTGGTCGGTTTCAACCTGGGCTCTTCGGAGTGTGAGGCAGACTGCCGGCTGGTGATCGATCGCGTAGACCGGGCTGCTTACATCCTTCCACCCAGTCAGGCCAGCAGGTTGCTGGCTGCGCAATGGGAAGGGAACAACCAACCGGCCGTACCACAAGTCCTTTCTCTGGACGATCTGGAAGCTGTGATCAAAAGAATCGCGGAGCAATGGCAGCCGCCATCCAACCAGGATGTGATGACCCGGATGTCCGAAGACCGGGCAGCCGTCCAGGCGCTGTGCGCCTGGCTTGATAACTCGATAACCGAAACAAAGTAACGTACACGAGGAATTCAAAGGAGGACCAAACGATGAGCAGTAAAGTGATCGTTGAAAAAAGCGCTTTCGCAGAAAGCCTGTCCATTGTGGGACGGGCGGTGGCATCTAGCCCGCACCTGCAGATCCTGGCGAACATTCTGATTACCAGCGAAGGTGGGCAGTTGCGGCTCGCGGCGACGAACCTGACCCTGGGTGTATCCACCTGGATGGACGCGCGGTTGGATGGGCAGATTGCATTGACCCTGCCGGCCAAAACGCTGACCGATATCGTCAATTCACTGGCGGATAACGAAGTGCAGTTTTCGGTAAATGGTAAACCGGAAGCGACCTTGAAGAGCGGTACGTTTAAGGGTGTGGTGCGTGGGACTGAAGCATCTGAGTTCCCTCCCCTCCCTGAACATGATGTCTCTGAGGGAGTATCACTGCCAGCATCCTTGCTGCGTGAAATGATCCAGGGAACCGCCTTTGCCGCCGCTTCAGACGAAGCCCGGCCTGTGCTGGAAGGAGTACAGATCTCCTTCGACGGCAATACGCTTTCGATGGCTGCGACCGACGGCTTCCGCCTGGCGATCAAGCGGGCGCCTCTGCCATCTGCGGTGACAAAGAAACAAGTGATCATCCCGGCGTCTTCTCTCAAGGAGGTAGTCCGGGTTCTGAGCGCCACCAAACCCGAGCAGGTCAAGTTGTATATCCCGCCGACCGGCTCGCAGGTGGTGTTGCGCACCGAAAATGTGCAACTCGTGTCGCAGTTGATCGACGGCCGTTTTCCAGATTATCAGGTGATCGTACCGAAAGGTTACAAGACACGCACCGTGATTGCCACTACGGATCTGCTCAAAGCCTGCAAGCAAGCCGGCATCATCGCCCGCGAGGGCGGCAATGTGATCCAGCTACGCCTGACACCTGGCGCGGATCAGACTGGGAAAGTGACTGTCCTGGCCGAGTCCGGCGATACCGGTGAGAGCGAGGTTGAACTGCCGGCGACCGTGACCGGGCCGGAACTGACGATCGCTTTCAACGTAAAGTTCTTGCAGGATGGACTGGAGGCGATCCGCACACAGAATGTGGTCATTGAAACTAATTCACACAAAACGCCGGCGGTGATCCGCCCGGCGGGTAGTGGAACATCCCAGACAGCGAGAGAGGAGGATTATCAGTACATCTTGATGCCGATGCACGTGGACGGTAAGTAAAAAATGGGGGAGCGCATAGCTCCCCCATATCTGTAGTTTATTTCCACCTATCGCACTATTTAGAAAGATCATTTTCCATATCCGTTATATAATAATTTTTGACAGGTGTTATGTGTCAAAAGATACGCTTACTCTTAAATTAACCGGAGAAGTGCCGCTGTCTGATTTTGCTCAGGCTGTTGGGCGCTTTTCTGCTTTGGTTAATGCGCTTTCCTCCGAAATTAGTGGTAATCATATTGAATGGGAAATTATTGGTCTGGAGAGTGGAAGTGCGACAGCTGTAGTTAGGGGATTTTATCAAGATGTTGAAATGGTTGAGAAGGTTGTTGAAGCCTAC
Organism: Levilinea sp.; assembly: GCA_029975215.1. Taxonomy (GTDB): domain Bacteria; phylum Chloroflexota; class Anaerolineae; order Anaerolineales; family Anaerolineaceae; genus Levilinea. The sequence continues at coordinate 52,074 of JARKPO010000005.1, read as the reverse complement.
TCAGTCGTTGGAGATGCACTAGAACATAAAAAACCTATCCCTTATTCGACTAATGTGGCAACCGAAGCATACGCACTCACCACAATCATTGGTGGAAAAATCACAGGGATTCAATTAATTACAGATAGCAGTCAATCCCGAATTTCCGAACCATTTGCTTCAGACCAGGAGCTAAAGAAAATGGGATCGATAGGGACAATCACAGGCCTTGTTGAGACGTTGTCTATGCGTCGCAGTCTTCGATTTATTTTATATGACGACACATTTGATCGTGCCGTAACCTGTTTCATTGATAAGGAACAGGAAGAACTGATGCGTGATCTTTGGGGAAAACAAGTTTCCGTCACTGGGAAAATTTACCGGGAACCATTTTCAGGTAAACCAATTGAAGTTCGGAACATAAATAGGATCGCTGTCTTAAATGAGAAATCCATGGACATTCATAAACGAGCAAGGGGCGTTCTTCCCTGGAAAAATGGCGATGCATTACCCGAAAAAATAATCAGGCAAGAACGCGATGATCAATAAACCACGCCTTGTTTACTGGGATAGTTGTGTCTTCCTTTCGTATGTAAATGGCCCCGAAGACCGTTTGCAAGTCATTGAAACATTGTGGGATGAAATAACCGAGAGTAATGGGACCATTTACACCTCTGTCATTACTTTAACAGAGGTGGCTTATGCCAGCATTGAAAGAGACCGGCGGATAATAGATCAGGGTATTGAAGACAAAATCGATACTATGTGGGAAGACGCTTCTGTAATGGTTTCAGAACTCCATCCCGAAATTGCCAGGATCGCAAGGGGCTTAATGCGGTCGGCCTTACCAAATTCATGGATATTGAAACCAAACGATGCTATCCATTTAGCAACTGCATCTTGGATAAACAATGCCGTCCAGCCCATTTCTGAAATTCAAACATATGACGAAGATCTTAAAAAATATGGACCGATGATTGGCATACCAATTTGCGAACCCCATGTTCTCCAGGCTCGCCTTATTAACCGATAATATATCTAAGCAATAATATTTGGATAACTACCCTTATGTCGCAATCACCGCCGCTTCTTGTCATCGTTACTGGATTGCCATGCACAGGAAAGACGGTTCTCGCTCATCGCTTGGCTCACGATATACATATCCCGATAATTGCTAAAGACGATTTGAAAGAAAGCTTGTTCGACTCTCTTGGTTGGTCTGATCGAGATTGGTCGATAAAGCTTGGACGTGCAACAATTCAACTGCTATATCAATTAGTTGAAAACCTTCTCCAAGCCGGCATTCCCGTCATTGCCGAAACTTACTTTCGGCCCGAGATGGCAAAAGCAGAATTTGAGGCGATCCAAGCACGAACTCCCTTTCGTTCTTTCGTGGTTGAATGTATTGCCGACGGAGAGATCCTCTATCAGCGCTGGCAGAATCGCATACAGACTGGCGAACGCCACCCTGGTCATGTCGATCACACTGCGCTAGATCAGGCGCGAACTATTCTTCTCCAAGGTCGCAATGCTCCACAGCTTAAAGTGGGCAATTTATACCGTATCGTCGATACTACCGACTTCTCTGGGATTTGTTACAACGAACTGGTTAAGGAAATCCGCAATAATATTTAATTCACTGTAGAGATCAGTAACTCGCCTGATCATTCCCTTTTACAAAAAGTCGTCAATTCAATATCCCGTGAAACGCCATCGGATCTAGCAGAATGGGTGCTCCTTGCCCATGTGAAATCGCGGCAGTCTGAAACAGGGGTAGATCCCTGCACTAAGAAATTGCCCTAATTCTCTCCGATTCACACCTTTGTGTTGAATAGTAGACAACAGTAAACACAAAGTATTCAAACCTCTGGATACCTTATGTTTGCTGTTCTGTAATGCATTCGCATACAGCAGCGTATCAACGTTGGCCGGTGATTTCAAGTTCGTCTCAACCTTGGTTATTAAATCCATGTCGAAAACTCAAAGGAGAAACATATGAACGTTTACGAAGATAAATACCTGCGTGAAAAAGTGAACCGCATCATTGCAAAGCAGCGAGAGGGCAAGGTCATCATCGCGGCATACAAAGACGGCAGCGGCCTACCGGCGCGCGAAGATCTCGGCGCAGCTCTTGACCGGGCTGCTTACCCATACGATTACAGTGTTGGCAGTTTCGGGTATCTCAAGTACGACTCGGAACTCGGGGCCTACCTCTTTACTGCAAAGGAAGGTGCAAAACTGCCACCGGTTCTTGCCAAATACCGGCGCATTACCCTGGGCGAAGCAACGCTGGACGCCGAAACGCGAACCATTCAGATCAAAACCGGTGAGACGTTGGTTACGTTCACTGGCGCGCACCCCTGGAAAGGGCTGTACGAAATCCTGCGCGAAATGAATGAAGAGCTGCTGCGCACTGATGCTGGTATTGTGGTGTGGAAGATCACCAAAAAGGAGAACCAGAGTGTGGCTTTGCAGGAGCGGCTATTTCCAGGAGCGGTACCCAAGCTGCGCAATGGACAGGCCATGGGCTACGTCAGCGGTTTTGCCTACGACAGTGATCATAATCTGGTGTATGTCGGTCTGACCGGCTATAAAACCAGTCTGGAATCGTTACGGGTAACGTTGATGGCAAATAAGCCGATAAGCATGTCTCAGGACAATATGGGCGACGTCAGCCTGCTGCCGGCCGAAAAGTACGAACAGGCCTGGCAGCCGATGCCGGACTACACCAGCCACCATGCGGCATTCATCGCACGGAATGCGTTGCCCCGCAAGTGGGAACCGGAAGACCTTTACGCATACCTGCTCGTTTTCAAAGGATCATTTAACCCGGATCAGGATTTGAAGCGGTTATTCATCGACCGGCTCAAAGATGCCCTAGAAATCCCCATCCTCGACGAATGGGGTGCTGAGCTGTGGAAACAGGCTCGCAACCAGCGGTACGTACATGACCTCACCACCGGCGGCGACTGCATTCTGGGAGCGCGAATCGATCTGCAAGCGGATTGGATAGGCTTAATCACCGATTTGCTCCAGCAGGAAACGCTCCAACTCACCGCCTGATCGCACCCGACAATCATTTCACCCAACTGACCCCGGAGGGGCGCGCTTTCCCCTCCAGGGGTGAATCGCGACTCCTGCGGGGTCTTTTTATTTTCCCCAAAGGAGCCGAATATGCGTCCACCAGCCATCGAAAAGATGGGGTATTACCCCACCGACCAACCTGTGATCGAAGTCATTCAAAATTATATTGCGCCTGCCGAAACTCGAGCTCGACTATTTGATCCTTGCGCGGGCGAGGGCTGGGCGGCTTCACAGCTTGGCCAGGCTCTCAACTGCGAAACCTGGGGCGTGGAGCTGTCGCCGGAACGCGCGGCAAAAGCTGAGCAAGTCATGGATAAGGTTTATCAGGCCCCCTGGCAAGCCTGCTTCCTGACCGATGAAAGCATCTCATGCCTCTTTTTGAACCCGCCTTACGAGTACGACCGCTTTGACGATCAAAAACGGCTCGAATTGGAGTTTCTGAAATCCACAACGCCAAAGTTGGCTCGCGGCGGGTTATTGGTCTACATCATCCCTCAGCGTATCCTGGGCATGCCCGAAGTTGCCCGGCTGTTGGGAGGGCATTACGAGAACACACGCATCTACCGCTTTCCAGACGGCCTGTTCGAAAAATTCCAGCAGGTGGTGGTGTTCGCCACTCGTCGGCTGGCTTACAAGATCCCCGGAGATCGAGAAGTCGGCGAAATCACAAGCCAGTCACAAGGCGAGATCGCACCAATACAGTCTGTTCCGCAGCCGGTCTATCCGCTCGTTCCAGCCCCTATCCGCGGTGCAAACAGCCGGCCGGTGGTGTTCAAGCGCATGGACTGGGAACCGGAGGAGGTGGTGGAAGCGACTCAGAAAGCCGGCGTGCAGACCACGTCCGAATGGCTGGATCTCATCAATCCTTCCCGCGGCTTGGCGCAGCTCACCCAACCGGTGATGCCGCTCAAGAAGGGCCACGTGGCGATGCTGATGGCGTCCGGGATGATGGGAACGGTTCGGCTGACCGACGAAGAAGGCCGCCCGGTGTTGATCAAAGGGCGGGTGATCAAAGTCGTCGAGAAAAGCGAGGAAACTGACAGCAAAGACAGCGGCGTGGTAGTGGAAACCTACAAGGACCGGTTTGTTACCACGGTGGCCGTGCTCAAACAAGACGGCGTGCAGGTGATCAAGGACGTAAAGGGGCTATCGGACTTCATGAAGGCGCACGGCGAGAAGATCGCCGGGCACGTATTGGAAACCTACCGGCCGCTCTACAATCTGGATCCAACTGCTGATGAAACTGTGATCCTGGATACACTCGGAACAGGGCGAAAGCCGCTGCCCGGGCAAGAACGGCCGGGATTGCTGCCAACACAGCGGCACGCAGCTACCGCAATGGCGCGGTCTGTGCGTAAGAACGGTGTGGGAAACATGCAAGGCGAAATGGGGATCGGAAAGACCAGCATCGGAGCGGCAGTTATAGCTTTGCTTCACGCCTACCCGGCCCTGATTGTCTGCCCACCGCACCTGGTTCCCAAGTGGATTCGCGAGATCGAGGAAGTCATTCCTGGCGCACACGCGCGAGAACTGCGCCGGATCGGACGAAACGCGAATGAGATGGCCGATGTAAATGACGTACGCGATTTCCTGGAGCAATACCAGGTGGCAACTCGAAACGCAAAGGAGAAGGGTTTGCCTGCGCCCAGGTGGGTGGCGGTCGTGGCTCATACCTCGGCCAAATTCGGGGCGGGTTGGCAGCCGGCGGTGGTGATGCGCAAGACAGAACACCCACTGACCGGTAAACGAGTCGATGCCTGCGCCTGCCCGGCATGTGGAAAGATCATCACAAAGGAAGAAGATGGCTTCGAAGTACCGGTCACGGATCTGAAAGACCTGGCCGATAAACGGCGCTTCTGCACCAACCAGATCCCTGGCTGGCAGTTAGATAGCCGCCAACAAAGGAAATTGGATGACAATGGGAATCCGATCTGGGGAACGCGGAAATGCGGCCAAGCCCTGTTTGAGTTCTCCGGCGCCCGCCGGCATTCGATTGCCGAATACATCGCCAAACACGCAAAGGGAGCCTTCAAGCTGCTGATCGCGGACGAAGTCCACCAATTCCAGGCCAAGGCCTCTGACCGAGGCGTAGCATTTCACCAGTTGGTCACATCCTGCAAAAGCACGCTGACCCTCACCGGCACGTTCTTCGGCGGCAAGAGCACGTCAATCTTCTGGCTGCTGCATCGCTTGAACGCAGGTGTCCGGCGCGACTTCGCCTTCCAAGACGAAAAACGCTGGGCACGGCTGTACGGCGTATTGGAAACACAGCGCCGCCGGCGGCGAGATGAAGATGACGATGATGGCGTGTTCACGGGAAACCGGCGCTATCGCAACCAGGCCAAAGAACAGCCAGGCGTCAGCCCGGCGATCGTCAGCCGGTTGCTGGACACGACCGTGTTCTTGAGCCTCAAGGATCTGAACCTGGCGCTCCCGGCTTACAAGGAGGAAGTGGTATCGCTCGACATGTTCCAGGATCAGGGTGATCAGTACCGCGGCATGGATACCGCACTCAAGCAACTCGCCATTCAATCCCGGCGTTATCTCTCGACCTGGCTGCAATGGACCCTGGCGCGGCCAAACTCGGCCTTCCGGGATGAAGCGGTGATGGTTGATGAGGTGGACAGCGAAGATGGCGAAGCGGTGCGAAAAGTAACGTTGATGGAACTACCGGCAATCAACCCGAATGGGCATAAATGGTTACCGAAAGAAAACTGGCTGGCCAGCTTCTGCAAGGCCGAAAAACAACAGGGGCGAAAAGTGTTGGTGTACCTGCGCCAAACCGGTACCCGAGATATACAGGATCGAGTAGAGCTGCCACTGCAAGCGGCTGGACTGCGCGTGACCATCCTGGGTGGAAACATCAATCCGCGCAAACGCGAAGAATGGATCGCCAAACGAGTCAACGGCATCGACGTGATGATCTGCAACCCGCGCCTGGTGGAAACCGGCCTGGATCTGGTCCAGTTCTCAACCGTCATCTTTTTCGAGCCGGAATATTCGCTCTACACCTTATGGCAGAGCGTCCGACGGGTGTGGCGGTTGGGACAAACACAGCCGGTCAAGGCCATCTTCTCGGTCTACAACTCCACCATGGAAGCAACCGCGCTCCGGTTGATGGGGCGCAAGATGAAGGCCGCGCAGCTCGTCTACGGCGATGAGGTTGGCGGTGCAATCGTGCCAGAGGATGAAGGCGATTTCTTGACGCAGTTGGCGCGTGATGTATTGGATGGAGCGAAGCTGCCGGATCTGCAGACCCTGTTTGCCGATGATCTGCAGGTGAGTCACAACCCGATGGGGAGCCTGACAACGCCGAGTGCGACGATCATGCCGGGTCCGAAGGTACTCACATGGGATGAGTGGGTGACGCAGAGGACGGTGATTGTGAGGAAATCGAAAAGAAAGGAGGTGGTACCCGAGGCTCAGATGGGATTGGGCATATGAAAAAAAGGAGCTGGATTTTCCCAGCTCCTTTCGTTTTTTCCAAAAGCAATGAAAACCAATTCACGAATTTCAATTATCAAACAGGTTTTGGAACATACTCTCAGATTGTCGAGGAGCAAGGTATAACGCGCATATTCTGTATATCTCATTAGGTGAATTACCAGTCAATGAACACCAAGCCTGAATACATCGATCACTTGCTTGTTCAATAGTGTTCGGATCAACGCCGGCCGTCGCTGTTGTCTCAGTGCTTTGAATAACCCTCAACATTTCAATGTCTAATTTCATTGGCAATAATTTCTTTCTAGAAAGGTTGTAAATGGCCCAATCAATTTTATCCAATCGCTTGAATAGTACGAATATGAGCGCATCTTTACCATCGTACTCTTTTGCACTGATGATGTCATCTGGGATTTTATGAGCGAAGTCTCGATATCGAACCAATGTTGCCGTATGCTCAAAAATTGCTGATGAATCTCGATCTTCTACAGCTTGAAGATCCAACTCACCAATTTCTGTTATCCGCTGTCCGTTAGCGATGGATTGCAAATCAATTTCAACCAGTTGTTGGTGTGTAATTGTCGGCATTTCTAAGATTGTTCTGGCCTGGGAATGACGGTTTGTAAGTTTCTCCCATCGGCTGAGAGCGAGCATAGATTGGTGTTTATGAATGGATCCAAGCATGAATGTAGGAACAAAAACGTATAAATTTACAGAACGTGGCATTTTCCAAAAACGTAAAATTCTTCCCGCCCTTTGATCGGGCTCGATAGGTGTCCATGCAAGATCGTAATTAATAACAGTTTCAGCATCCTGTAAATTAATACCTACCCCGTAAGCGTCTGTCGCGAGCAGCACATCATACTCTTCAGTCGGGTTGTGATTTTTATTCGACACTGGCGCGAAATTTTCCAGCATTTTCCTGATAACTTTTTTAGATTTTAGTTTGTAATTCCCTGTGTTTACAAGCTCAATGGTACTAGCTACTCGTATGGAGGGTCTGAGATTCTTCAACGCTGTTTCAAGATATGCGATTGTCGCACGGCGCTCAGAATAAACAATAACCTTGTTCCCATTTCTACAACGATGATCAAGAGCCGCGAGCACTGCCTGAAGCTTTTCATCCTCTTCGTATGTCATCTGTTTTAGGCGTTCCAAAGTAGGAATTAGCAATTCCTGGCGAGTTTCCTCATCGAGTATGAAATCTTTTATTCTGTATCCCCCATCTTCAGGAGATCGGATTGACTTTTCAATTACTTCTCGAATCGCCCAAGGCGAACTTCCCCATGCAATCCGAGCATGATTTTCTATTGGTTGGTTCCGTGCCCGTTTAGATTTTCTTGCAAGAATTCGATGATCAAGTATCCTTGTCATTTCATCTTCTAAAACCATTGGAGCGCGAACGCCATACAAGATAACTCGTGGAATATACATTTTTTGGCCATTAAAATCGACAAATACGCCATCTTCACTTTTCTGGCCATAATGCTTTGCTACATATGGAGTCGTAATTACCGAACTTGGCGGGAGCTCTTTTAAATGGCTCAAATCATTGATATGCCAGGCGTGGGCATCATCAATAATATCTTGAAAAAGTGTTCGATTAGGGCCAACATGAGGTAACAAGAATAACTGATTGTTGACGTTTTCTATTTCCTTTGCAAACGGCGTTGCTGTGAGAAGCAGAACTTTGCATTGGCTTTTAATAACTGCCTGGCGAAACCGAATAAAAGCAGTATGCTCTGTATGGTTAATTTTTCCGTTTTGCAGCGATTTATGATATCTATTACGCAGATTGTGGCTTTCATCGATTATAACTAGCCAACGATCATCTAACAATTTCTCAAGTGTGTTGACCAGTTCTTCTGCATGACGATTATGATCAAGTTTGGCGGCGTTGAGAGCAAGATGATTATAGTATTCCAGCCAAACCCCGGTTGGACGAAGATGATCATTCCACTCTTTTCGTACTGGATCTGGCCCAATCACCAAAACGTTGTCAATCAAGCCAGTCTGCTTTAGACGAAGAGCGACATCAGAAGCGATCACTGTTTTCCCCAACCCAGTCGAGGCGATCAGGATAGCTCCATCAAAGTCATCCATTTGGCGTAAGATACGGGCAATAACATCCGTTTGATATCCAACAGGTTTTCGATAGGATGGCCTTTGCAATTCAATATCATCTAATGATTTAATCGCTATCAGGGTCTTAAGATACACCTCCCATGGAGTAGATAATCCCAACCAGCGTCTTAACTGCTCGATTAATTCTTGCGTGATATCGATACTATCAGGGGAAAAGAAATGATGATCAAATTGTTTGAGAAAAAGACTCAAAGCAGCTGGATCATCAACAACAGTACCAGCTTCAATCGCATCAATCATCCCTCGTTGAGAGACATTAGATGAAGCAACCAGTGCTATCGCATCATCAACTAAGAAAAGCTTGGCATGGTGGTCTTTTGCCCGCGCATCAATTATGCGGAATTCGCCACCTTCCATCTTCTCAACAAGCTCTTGAACAGCTTTTCGACGATCTACATCTAATCCCGTTCGCAGATCACGCATAATTTCTTCAACTAGCGCTTTACGAACACGATCTTTTCCTGGGTCATCTACGCCAACCAGGATATACATTTGCTTTCCACGAGCTGACCCTCTGATCAGGTTATATCCACGGACAGTAAAGAAACCAGTCGCAATACGGATTAATTTCGTTCCACACATAAAGTGGTAGCGGATTACTTTTAACGCTTCTCCGCGATCAAACCACTGGCGAGGAATATTCGAATCATCTGGTTCGGCAACGTCAGTCATTGATCACCCTGCAGATTTCACTTGGAACTTGAACCTGATTTCTTAGAAAATGATGCCATTTCACCTGGTGATCCGCTACTTTTTCCCTTTCACCTTTGACTTCAACAAATAACGCCTTTCCGTTTGCATCAACCAGGAATAAATCCGGCAAACCTTTCCGATTGTCGTTGAAGTTCTCTAGCAATCTTTTCAGAATTAGTAGAAGCTGATCCTTTTGTAGAACCTGGGTCGAGATAACTAATTCATCAAGTGAAAAATGCTGCCAATCTTCAATTGCCCGGCAAGGTTTTCCAAAAAATCGATTATAGGCAGACCTCAACTCAGCCTCGGGGGTATTTTTTACCAATCCGAACAGCTTCGTTGCGCCAAATTCATGCATCCGTTTTTCGATCAGTTGCTTTCGGCGCGAATAAAACTCGGGTTGAAAGAAATCCAGTGGCATATCTTGTAATCTGCTTGGGAATTCACCGAATTGTGTAGTGTAAACGCCTGGCAACTTAGCAAAAATCACATCCCAGAATAATAAAGCCATGATTTCCCACCAATAATTATTTTCAGCCCAGATTCCTCGAAACCCCCGAGAAACGTAGTCGTTTAATGCTACCTGCTCAATAGTGATCTCCTTTCCTAGTGGGCCTTTATAATACGCTTTCCCTGGACCAATCGTTAATTTTTGCGCTTCGATCCAATGAATCGGAATGTTGTTTTCCTCAATCGACCGTTGAGACCTAGTTGAGATCGATGGCTTGTCTGTCACTGATATATTTTTTGAAGCTTGGTTGGTTTCGATATCATCCCCTTTTGGATGGTCTGGGTTCGTATCAAACAACATCGCATAACGTGTGCCGATCAATAATTGGCCATTGTCAAAGCATGTAACGGAATGAACACTTTTTACAAATTCGATCTCAGCAAGGAGTTTCCCGCCAAGGGTCGCAACATCCAGATTATTTCCAGACCAGACTACTAATCTATTAGCGGACCGGTTAATTGCGATCTGACTAAAGCCTTTGACTGGGATTTTAGCTGTGACCTTTCCGTTGTCATATATAATCATTTTTTCCGAGTCGCATACCCCTATGCTTCCCGTGTCAACCCAATAAATGCGATTGATCGATTCAAGTTTTGCCTTAATTTTGCGCACTTCTTTCCCATCAGCCAATTCATAAACCGTATCACTAGATGCTGCCAGTATATTTCGACCAACGGGTGCGGCTGCTAAAGCAACAACTGATGGCGCTCCTGTTGAAATCCTAATTGTCATGAATTCCGATTTAATTGTTTCATTATGTTCTGGCATCCCCCAAGTGTATTGTAACTTTCCTTGGGAATTTAACACATACAATGTTCCAAAACTGGTGAATGCAACAATATCTTTTCCTGCTGCAACATAGTATGGGCATGGACGAGAGTAATTGTCATCTTGAGGTTCTGAACTGCCTGGCACTTTAAAGGACCAAATACTATTCCCGTCCAAGGAAAAGGCATATAGGTTTCCATCACGACAACCAGCATAGATGCGGTCGGTAGTAGACACAACTTCAGAAGGTACATCAGGTAGGATTTGATTAGATATCAAATTCCCTTTCGCATCATAAAAAAAGATCTTTGTTTCACCCTCGCCAATTCTTCCATCGCGGGTGTAAACGATCACCCGATCATTAACTGCCATCAATCCTGCAGGTGCCCCCTCGAACGGAATTTCCCAGCTGCGCTCGATTTCATCCAATCGATAACAAAACAATTTTGGGGTTTTTCCTCCTGTAGTCCCCCAAAAACGGTCACCTAAACTGGCAAGGTTAGAAAGCTGAGGTGAGAATTGGATCTGCTGAAGTAGGGACAGATTCCGTTCTCCCGAACGAATTGTAAAATCCGGAATAAGCGCTTTAGGAGTTCCTTTAGGCACTGCTCCGGTTTTTTGTTCTAGTCGTTGTTTACGCTTCTTGAGATCCGCTTCCCACGCCGCATCTATTTGATTTTTTAACGCTTTTTCAATAATAGTAAGAGCGACTGAGTAGTTTTTTTGTTTTTCAAGGTTAATCAGATACCGATTGAACGTAAATGAATCGGTACTCCCCTCTGATATCGCGTTGCCATAAAGCTGGATGGCCTCGTCTAAATTACCCTCTTGTTCATATGCGCTTCCTACCAGTCCGCGGATACGCCAATACACTTGTGGAGACTGACTCTTAGGGAAGTAATTAATGGTTCGATTCAGTAGTTGGACGGCTTCGTTATAGCGTTCCTGTCTGACTAGTCGAGAGGATAACTCGATAAATATCTCTTGTGTAGCCCCAGATACATGCTGTGTACCTTTTTGCTGCCAGATTTCTGCGATCTTAAATGCTTGATCTACTTCTGTCGCGAAGATAAGGATAGATATCAACCCATAATAGATTGCTGGGATGTCTGTTCCGATCTGAACAGCTTTTTCATAAGCCTCTCTTGCCTTTCCATCCTCGCCGGCTTGTTCGTAACAATATCCCAGTCGCCCGAGTGCAAAGGTGACACCTTCTCGATCTTTTTGTTTTTCGTAGGTTTTAATCCCCTTCAGGATGTATTGTTCAGCCTCGAGGAATTTTTTCTGTTCAACAAGTTCTAAACCTTTTGAAACCAACTCAAATGGCTCTGGCATTGTTCCCCCGATCTTTTCTGCATCGATTCTTATATTCCGTATTTTTCTTTCCGAATCTTAAATGCATTCTCCCCACCCTCAAGGATATGCTCAACATATTGTTTGATGGATTTTGTATCGATTGAACCAATTCCATCTTCTTCAATCCAACCTCGACGCTCATCAGCGTTTAAGACCACGATCAACTCGGCATCACCGGATACCGGAATGTTCGCATTGTGGGTGGCAATTAAGAATTGCCTTTTTTCTTTTGCGCTTCTTAATGTAGTGACAATCTGATCAAAAATGAAATGATTATCTAGATCGTCTTCTGGTTGATCAATAAGCAACGAGGCGGGGCTTTCCAGGAGAACAAGGGAAAGTAATGCAGTGCATTTTTGACCTATTGATAATGAGTCGAGTTGTTTGTAACCAAGTGCGCCGTTACCCACTTTAAGCTCAATTATGGGTAAATCAGGGATAGAAACTAATTCCAGCTCAAATAGTTTCTCTGTGGAGAGACCGGACAAATTTCGCCTCATCGCCGCAGATTCAATTCCATATGTTTGGATCAACACTGATTCTTCTTCAGGAACCCCTTGAGCTTCTTTCCGGATAGCATCTGCCAGGTCAATTGGATCCAGAAATAGTGGTATTTCTGGAATCAGGTATCTTGTTTCACCGCGATAATTAATTGGGCGTTGCGCAGGCCTCTCTGGGTGTTCGGCTTTGATCTTTCCTATCTGGTCGATTACATCTTTCCTGGTACGGGTTCCTTCCAAAATCAATCCAAGCTGTTTCTGATATTCAGCTCGATTGCCCTGAGGCCAAATCGTAATACGAACCCGTTGTCCTAGTTTCTGCGACAGCTCCTCTGCTTTCATTTGACGGAGTTCATATTGTGCCCGTCTATTGCTCTTTAGCTGTTGAAGGAGACTCATGCGGGCAATTTTCACTTCATCTAGTTGGTTGCTGAGATCAACTAATGTGTCAGACAATCCTTGTAACCGCCTTTGCTCTCGTTGGAGTTGAATATAACGCTCCGGTTTCAACCCTGTTTCGTCTGTTTGGAATTCGAGTAGCAAGGCCTGGTATGCTTCCTCTTGCTCAGAATAATCCTTCGTCCACTGGCCTAATCCGGGACCGTCTCTTTGATCGATGCCTTTAATTTCCGCGATTACCTGGCTAATCCTATTTTCGAGGGTTCGATCAATTTCTTCTAAGGCAGCTTTTCGTTGTTCTAGCAATGCTTTGTTAGGCAATCCGTCAATTTTATTTGGATCAAATCTATCAGTCTCGATACTGTTTTTTGCCAGGAACAATGATAATGCGGCTGTTAAATCACCAATCTTTTTAGCGGCAAAATCTAACAGCTCCTTCTCTCGATCAAAATAACTTTTCTGCTGGAGTCGGGTGGTAAAGTTCTCCCGTTCCATACGATGTAACTGCTCCGTAACCGCCCCCAGTTTCTCTACTTCGATTTGAATACTTTCGATTTCTTGCGCTCGGATTTGTATCTGGTTTGCATTTTCAGTAAGACGATTAAGGATTTCACTCTCGTCCTTTTTCAATGGGCGTAAGGTTTCTTCCAGGTAATTATCCAGCAACCTCAATTGGAAGGTTGAATCCCTTGAGATTTCATACACTTCTTTCTGTCCGTAAACTTGAATAGGTAGTAAATCCGCTGGTTCAAGGCCTAAAGGTTCATCCTCTCCTAAGCGATACACCTTGGGTGTGGCCTTTGCGGTTCTTTCAACCCTATAAGCCGTATCTGCATCGAATCGAATTTGAACGGATGCAGTGGATCCGGCGGGGAAAGTGTTATCTATAATACCTTGAGCTTGTGTCTGATTTTGGCTCGTTTTAGGATTAATTCCAAAAGTATGCCGAACGACTTCAAATAGACATGATTTACCAGTGCCTCGTCCGCCAATAAAACAATTCAAATTAGGATTCAACTCTATATCAAACTCGTTTAAAAAGCCGCCGTCAATGGATACTCTTTCTATCACCGGATGTGTTATCGGCTGTGGGGCCGCTGGACGTATCCGAGTAGAAGGGTCTTGGAAACAAAGACGCAATCCCTCAAATGTAATGGGTTCACTTAATTTAAACTGAGAGTGTCGTTTGCCAATCCCTTTATGAGAGTGCTTGGTGGGATTTTCTGGATGCGGATTATCCGACGACCAGAAAAAGGCTGGCAGTCGATTGTAAGGGTCTTTACCAACTCCATCCGGCAACCGGTCACCAACTATCTCGACCGCCGCAAATTCTCCAGTTTCCCAGAATTGAATAAATGTTTGACCTGATCCGCAAAGCACCTTCCAGGCGCCTTTTTCATCATCTATATGAGCCAAAATAGGTAATGCATTATGGTTTCTGATAAATGACACTGTTTTTTGAATGCTAAAGTCCTTTACTAGAGAGTCATTTTTTCCTCGATCATCTGCCCTCAAGCCCAAATCCGATAAAAGGTCATTAACATTGGTAGTGGCACGATCCTCAGGAAAAATCGCTAGAACATGCACACCTGGTTGAACAGTTATTTCGACTCCCGGAAATACCGTTAGACCAGTACCTATCGCTGCTTCTTTAATTAGATCGACCCAATCAGCACTATTATGGTCAGTGATCGCGATTGCTTTCATCCCAGCATGTAGTGCTTCGGAAACTATCATTGCAGGAGAAACATCTGGCTCGATAAAACATTCAGATTTTGGGGTATGAACATGGAGGTCCACATTGCAGAAGTGAAGCCCAGATGACATATTTCCTCCTATATCGTTCCATCAATGGCTCAATGAATTTTCTTGTTGTGGTAAGGGTAATCTTTTCATTTAGATCAGATCATACCGAATTTCACACATCATGTATTTCAAGCAACTCCTCACCCAGCATATCGATAATCTTAACTGCTACCGTCGTCGCGTCCGCCGGTGCGGGCAGCTCGTAATGCCCGACCACCAGATCCGCCTTGCGCTCCGGCACGTCGCTTAGCGCCACGTTGAACACCTCTCCATCATAAGCCACATCGATGAGCACGGTGTCCACCATTGCCCGCCAGTCGGTAATTTTGGCCTTGAACATACCCGAATCCATTTCTAGCCGTTCAAGAATCGTGGGAGAGATGAAATCCTCAATGTCAACGACAATTTTCCCGTCTTTCCGCATAACGTGGACCTCGGCGCTGGCCGGCTGGTGCTCGAAGAACTTGCCGTAGCGCGGATCGGTGCGCAGCTCAATCACGCTGATTTTGTTGACCGGATGGTGGTGGTTGTATTCGGCCAGCCAGGCATCGGCGGCCAGTTCTTTACCAAGGCAGACGGCAATAATATCGCGATCTTCGCTCGAGCGCTTTTTCAACTCATCCTGGATCATTTGCAGATCCAGGCGCGTGAGTGGATGGTTGAACGGGATGATTTTCACCAGGCGCTTTCCCAGCGTGCCCTCAAAGAAAGGATCGCCCTTCAGCCGCTCGATGCCTACGTGCTCGATGGCCAGGTTAAGGGCCTCGTTGTGCTGGATCTGCAGGTCGTAGTCGTTGACCCGGTAGACCGCAAACGCGAGCTGCGCCGGTTGGGGCTCGCCCTTGGTGTCTTCAGGCAGCAGGGCTAACTGGGTGCTTTTCTCCCTGCCCTCAACCTGCTCCTGGATGATGCGCTGCAGGCGCTTGCTGGCGGTCTGGACAGCGCCCTTGTTGATGTCGGCGATGATCCAGCGGCGGCCCAACTTTTGGGCGACTGCGGCGGTTGTACCGGAACCAGCGAAACAATCGAGAATCAAATCGCCCGGGTTAGAGGATGATCCAATAATTCTCTCTAAAATATCCTCTGGCTTTTGAGTAGGATAATCTGTTCGTTCCTGAGCTTGGCTATTAATCACATACAAGTCAGTCCAAATTGATTGAATTGCTACCCCTTCAGCATCTTCTAGATATTGTTTTTGTCTCGGCCATCCACCAGCCTCCGGCCAATAGATTCTTCCCTCAGCATTCAGCTCATTAAGTTTTTCGATAGTATATTTCCAGTGGTTTCCCTTTGTGGAGGGGTCAAAACCTTTCCAAGGTTTGCCAGTTGATCCGTTGCGTAATCCTCGGGCAGTTAAATCCGTGCCTGAAAAACGTTTTCCATTTACTTTGTCAACCATCGTGAAATAACGATCTATATACTCTTGACTATAAGGAAGTTTTAGCTTATTCCAGGTGAATTGATCGCCCTTTGTTACCAGGTATATAGTGTCATGGATATGGTTGTAGGTCTTTGAATCGCTTCTTGCGGATGTTCTCTTCCAAACCACCTCATTTCGTAAGAATTCCGGACTAAAAACTTCCTCCAAAATGCAACGAAGTAAATGACTTTTATTCCAATCACAATGCAAATAGAGACTTCCGTCTTCTGTAAGTAGCTCCTTGAGCATCAACAAACGCTCATACATAAATTGGAGGTAATTATCATTGGCCCAAATATCCGTATACTGAACTTGCTCCCCCAAAGAATACATTTCGCCATCTAAACGAGTTGAGCTAAGCCCCCTCAACTCAATTTTTCGGACATAGTCAGCCCCACTGTCAAACGGCGGATCGATGTACACCAGGTTGATCTTTCCCCGGTAGCCGTTGGCCAGCAGCCAGGCCAGCACATCCTTATTGTCGCCGTGGAAGATCAGGCCCTCTCCCTGGGCGTCGAGGACCGGAGAAAACCGCTCAATGAGTTGGGCGGGAAATGCTGTCACACGGTCCAGGGGGCGCTTACCCACCCATTGCAGCATAGGCCGGCCCTTGGCGGGGGTTAGTTTGATGGGTTTTCCTTCGGGCATGCAATCATCCTTTTCTGGCAATCATTGTCCTATGTAAACCCGCTTACATAGGGAATTTTTTATGTAAATATTTCGGAGAAAACTTACATAACGGTTCGCTTACCCCATTCTTATTGCATAATCGAAACAATCGGGTCGGCAAGATAGATCCGGTTTCGTTTATGATCGGTAATCTCATGCACCCAGCCCAGACCCTCCAGTTTTCGAAGCGCCTGCATCGCCGATTGATGCGACACCTGGCAATACTTCGCCACCTGATTGGCTGACACTGCCGGAATCTCAAAAAGCAGATCGGCCACACGCATGGCCAGCATCGATGAACGGATTTGCTGGAGTTTTTCGCGCCAGTCTGCATGGAGATCTTGCATTTGCTTGGCCCGTTGAGCGGTATCTACTGCTTGTTGTTGGATACCTTGCAGGAAAAAGACCACCCATTCACGCCACTCGCCTGACTGGCTAACCGCCAGGAGGCGTTCATAATACATCTGGCGGTTTTTTTCAAAATACGCGCTCAGGTAGAGCAACGGGAGGGGGAGTATTCCCCAGTTTACCATTAGCAACGAAAGCAGCAGCCGGCCGATGCGCCCATTCCCGTCCACAAAAGGATGGATCGATTCAAACTGGTAATGAATAAATGCCAGGCGGATGAGCGGTGGGAATAGATCTTGGATATGCAAATACTTCTCAAAGGCATCCAAAGCAACTTTCATCTCAGGAACCGGCGGGGGAACGTAGATAGCGCTGTTAATTGTAGCGCCACCGATCCAGTTCTGTCGGGTACGAAATTCCCCTGGCGTGGCGAACTCACCGCGCACACCCTTCAACAATACCTCATGCGTTTCCTTGATCAGCCTCAGGCTGACTGGAAGGATGTCCAACCGGTTCAAGCCAAACTTTAATGCCACAACATAGTTAAAGACTTCGCGAACATCTGCTTCTGAGGGGGGTGTTTTTTCAAATCCAGGCAACGGCATTTGACCAGCCTCGTAAAGGTAAAGATCCGTCAAATCCGACTGCGTCCCCTCAATGCGCGATGACAGGACCGCCTCGCGGCGTAGGAATGGCGAAACAAAAAGATCAGGATTTGGCAACAGCCTTCCTAACCCGGCCAATTCACTGACTGCCCGGTCTGCGTCAGAGAGCAGTCTGGTCAGGTCCCAATCGGCCGCCAGGTCGGGAGGTAAAGGGTTGGGAACGAAAGCCCAGTAGGCCGTTTCACCTTGTCCAGCTTGAATGACTTTACCTGCCGTGGAATTTTCAAATTCGTGACGATTCATTTGTGGTCCTCAGCAATTGAAGATGCTATTTAGGCAATTTCTCAACAAATGAAATGATAGCAAGTGCAGTGGTGAGAACCCGGGGAGTGATCGCTGCAATGTTTTCAGCCGCCTTCTTCAGTCCTTCGATATTTATCGCTAGCAATCTTTTGTTAGGTTTTTCTTTGGATGCACTTTCAACCAAGCTTTTTGCTGTTTCAGCCACCGCTTCTGCATCATCGGCGCGATCTTCCGGCACCTCTTGTAAATCATTGTTCAACCGATCCAGCAGATCCCCAATCGCCGCTTTATCAGAATCGTTAATAGCGGAACTTATTTGAATAGACTGGCTGGCAGATGTCAGAATCGAGCCAATCGAAAGCACGTTGTTATTTCCATGTATATGGGTAGTGATATCTCCGGTGTGAACGCCACTGTTCATACCAGATCGTCGAAAATTCGATCTCACAATATTTCTTCCTTCCGATGTTACGCTGATTAACCAATAAGGGTTATTGTCTGCAGCCTGTCCACGAACTAAACCCTCATCACCTAATGCTTGTGCCGCTTGCATGAATAGGTCTTTATCCCATCCGAATGCTTTCATAACAGCATCACCGTTATTAAATGGAAACCCGGGCTTTTGAGCTTCCACGAGGTATTTAAGCAGTTTCTCAGCTTCTCTCGGAAAATTGATCCTCTGCTCTTTAAATTTTCCATAAAAGGAATAGCCACCTTTGTCTATCAATATTGTCGCATCATCTCCTAATTGCCCGGCAGCATGACAGCAGTCGTTTCCATAAAGATAGTTGTAAGCAGCTTCAAAATCGGTGGGGGGTATTTCCAATTCTTGCCTGACATCGCCCCACGAATATACCTTACGGCCGACTTCAACCATATAACGAACCATCTGAAAAGCATTTTCTTCAACACTCGAAACTGACATTGTTCAGCTCCTACTCACGCAAGAAGAAGAGATTTATCTGCGCCAGGTCATCATGAGGTAAGTTTTCACTGGCCGCGAAGATGACATGGTAAGCCAACTGTTCCGGCGAGAGCTGCGTCCAGCGGTCGAGTGCGATCAGTTTGCGCCCCTCCACGCTCAAGGCTTCCTGTCCCTGGCCGGCGCGCTGCAAATCCTGTTCGACCGACTCCTGCCAGCGAGCATCTTTGATCTCGACAATCAAGCTGCGACCGTCGCGTTTGCGCAACAGGAAGTCCGGAACGTAGCGGTGCGGGCGGCCATCGACGCCCTTGTACTCGACATAAAAGTCGGAATGCTTCTCGGCAGTCAGGCCGCCGGTGAAATACACATCCTGAATATCGTCCGGGTCTTCTCCCAGGCGCTGCAGCAGCCAGGAGAAGAAAGATCTTTCCGCGCCCGAGTCGAAATTGTAGGGGCTGTAGTGGAAACCGTAGCGATCTCTGCCCTTCCCATCGGCGATTAGATGGAAACGATCCACCGGCACGCTGATGGTCGTTGTGTATACCACTTCTCCCTGCTCGACGGCCTGTTCGAAGCCATCCAGCCGGACCAGCGCCAGCGCGTCCTCGACCGTCTCGGTCTGAACCGCATAGAGCTGCACCTGGGCTTCAATCTGACCGGCCAGTTCCAACAGATGAGCTTCCGGAATCTTGCGCTCAGGCGCGTAAACTTGTCGCAGTTGGCGGTATAAGTCACCTGCGTCAAGTCGGTAGGTGGCGCCCAATTGGGTGGAAGCCTGATACAAGTCGATCTCCTGTGGAGCGCCATCGATGACGGTTTTGTCCACAAAGGTCAGCACATTCCTTTCGCCTGTACCGGGAGTGTCCGCGCTTGTGAGGGTGGCGCGTTCTCGGATCAGCTCTTCCGTCGTGCGAGCGGCGACCTTGCTCAGGTGCAGAGCAGGCCTCTTCACCCCTTCAATCGGCACTATGGTCTGCACCAGGCGGCGGACCACCAGGGGCGGGATATCCACTTTACGTACCACCAAACGGACCGTCCGTGACTGGGCGGCAGTCTGGTTCAGGTCGGCCAGGCGCTCGCCGTATGTCTCCTGAAGTTGGGCGTCTAGTGTGCTGTAATTATCCTGAGAAAGATATACGCGAGCCTTATGAGTATTGCCGGGCACCTGGCGCAGGCAGCGCGTGGCAGCCTGTAAAACGAAGTTGTTACTGGATCGCAGCTTGCGTGCCAGAGCCGTCGCAAACAGGCTGGGGCAATTCCAGCCCTCCGTACCCTTGTTGACTAGCAGAATAATTCGGTGGGTCGCACCGGGTTCGTTCAGGCGGGCGAAAGCATCCAATTCGGCCTGGGAAGACTGAGAGGTATTGCGCAGCACCATCGCCGGATCGCGTCCCAACTCAACCAGCACGCCTTCGATGACAGGCCTCAGGGTTTGTAGGTCATCTTCCTGGGGGAAGTACATGGCCAGCTTGGCCGGCGATCTATCCGGCAACGCCACATCGCCGTAAGTCTGGAAGAAGTCGCGCACCACTTCAGCCACAAAAGCGTCGGTGTTTTCATCGTTGAAACGGTAGCTGTAGATGTTACCCGACAAATCTTTGAGAATATCGTCGCGGATGCCCTGTGACAGGCTGTACCAGACGATCACGTCCTTCAGGAGCTGCTTCTGGTAATAGGGCGTGCCAGTGGTGTTAACCACGGCGATCAGATTTGTGTTCTCGTGGAGATAGTTGACCGTCTGTCGGACGCGTTTTAAGTCGGCTTCCATCGCCTGGCCGTAAGTATGGTGGGCTTCGTCCGAAAAAATCCCCAGGTGAGGCAGGCTGGCCACCGCCTGCAGGCGCAGATTGGCGATTTCCTCTTCCTGTTTCTCCAGCTCGTTTAACTTAAGCTGGGTCCAGCCCTGGCGCGAGCGCACAGAGCGCTTTTGAATACGAATTTTCTCTGTGTTGGTTACAACAATATTGTAGCGGCTGCCGCGGATGATAGGCAGGTCTTTCTCCCCATCGCGGGTGAAAGTTAGCTTATAGTTGGTGATGAACTGCTTGTAGAGCCGCGGCGGCAGGATTTGATCGTATGGCACATCGGCCAGTTCCCGCAGCGCATCAAGGATGGTTTTTCCGGGAGCGAAGACCAGGGCATTTTGGATAAAAGGCCCATCGGGTGTTTCTAACGCCATCGCAAACTCGGTAGCAATAATTGTCCCAATCAGCATGGTCTTGCCTGCGCCCATGGCCAGCGCCAGGATGTAGCTAGGATAATCGAGCGCCAGTGTCTCGCGCAGGGCTTCGAGGCGATATTTCTTGACCATCGCGTCATCCGTCCGCACCTGCTCGAGCAGATCGTCCAGGTCATAGTCGATCAGCATTTGCAACATGTCAGGGTGGTCCATGCCGAACGCTTTGGCCCGGTCGCTCTTTTTGGGGAAAAGGCGCTTGTAGAGCTGGGTGATGTGAGGCGTGCCATCGATGAGCCGCAGATACCAATACGTTTCGAGGGCACGAATTTGCGCCAGGCGCAGGGCGCGCGGCTGCTCGCTAGGCGTTAACCAGGCATAGTCCAGGATCTCCGCTATCGCAGGATGATCTGGGGTGGCATAACCCTTTTTACGCCATTCGGTTACTTTGTCGGCGAGGAGCTCGTAAAGGTGCATTGAGGAATGGATTCCTGTTCGAATATTTTAGCCGGTAAGAATTTATCCAATGGTGCATTGCAGCCCCGTTTTATATTGACAATGGACCATAATGGATTTGCGCCATTCGTTGTGCCATTATTCGGCTTTATTTGGCGTAATGAATGGTCATTTGTCATTTTATACTCGAATCCTATATTTCAGTCGGACTCTCAATTCTTCCATTAGACTTTGGATTTCAGCAATTGTGCGCATCCTTATTCCCCCTCTGAGCCTCTTTGACTTGTTCTTTCCGGCTTCATACCACGCGCCTGGTCATTGATCCAACGGTCGATGAACTCGCGTCGGAAACGCCAGTGGCGACCCACCTTGGAAGCCGGAATTTTCCCTTGTTGGGCCAGCTTGTACAGCGAAGAAACTGGGACGCGAAGATATTCAGCAACTTCTTCAATGGTCATGATTTCCGGCAGGTGATTTTCCATGGGATCCTCGGTTAGGAAGATGAATTTATTATACACTTTGACTAGAAATAGCTATCTGATATTGTCATTATTGTTCAGTTTTGTATTATTATCTTTCAAGATGGATCTCGTGCTCCTCAAAGAAACCAATTATATTTCTCACAATTTTGCAGGAGGTCTGCGCATGGTAAAGAAAGTTGCGATACCACAGAAATATCAAGTGTGGATCGACGCACGAAAGCACTATCGTCTCACCGATGCGCAAGTTCAGATGGCTAGGGAATTAGGACTAAATCCGAATAAGTTTGGGAAGCTGGCCAATGAGAAACAGGAACCGTGGAAAAAGCCTTTGCCGGAATTTATCGAAGAAATTTATTTTAAGCGCTTTGGTCGATCGATGCCTGAAGTAGTGAGGAGTATCGAAGAGATGGTTCAGGATCAACGGGAAAAGAAAGCTGAACGGAAGATACGTAAAGAAACGTCAAAAGACCAATCCTCGCCATCGAATTAGAAATTTCCATAGTACTTGCTGAGAATCCGGGGAGCACATTGATCTAGTGTATGCATGGTAAATTGAAAATGTCACTCCGGTAACATATCCTGTTCTACCAATGACAACCTTGAATGTCATAATTTGTTCCATCAGGGACAGATTATGACAGAAGACAAAGCCGCAGTATTCGTTAAATGGTTGGACAGCGTACTTGCTGAATATAATCTTACCGACAATCAACTTGCCATAAGAGCGGACATTTCCCACACGAATTTCAGCAAGGCTCGGAATAAAGGTGTTCTCCCCAGGTGGGACATATGCCTAAAAATTGCCCGTGCTTTACGGATCGATCCGGTTGAAGTCTTTTGCGCAGCCGGTTTACTTCCGTATCCCCCTGAATTGGACCCGGATTTCGAGCACTTAAAATTTTCTTACGGAAAGCTCTCTGAACGAGACCGAAAGAGAGCGGTCAAGCTGGTTGGGGTCCTGGCAGAAAACGAGGATTAGTTTTTATTGGTGCCAGCAGTAATCGTTCCCAATCAAGAAAAGAAATTAACTGAACAACCTGTTATCCCGAAGACCAATCCGGTTACGCCGTGCTTGGCCAATTTTGATTTCAGTTGGATGTTGCGGGAATCCGCAATCAGGCGCCGAATTTTGCGGGAATCCGCAACGATTCTTGCGGATTATCCCAGTTATCGATTTCAAAGGGCGCGGATAAACTTGGCGAGTAATTCCAAATCCACTTTGAGAGGTATAGAAATGACACTCGCTACTGTTGCCTATCGGATTTCCACGGATGTTTCGTTCGCCGAATCGCTGCAAATGAATGCGGAAGTAGCTCTCCAACTGGCCGGCATTGCCCTGGAAAAGACCGAGAAAAAGGCCCTGGAAGCCCTGCTGGCGCTGCCGGAATCCATTTCCAAAGCAGGCAATTTCATGCTCACGACCGAACCCTGGGCTGCCTAAGCGATGGACGCAGAAGCTATGATTTGCGACCGCCTGGCGCTTGCGCTGCGGCGGATCGATCTCGCGCCATCTTATCGAAATTTGCTGTTGTCGGTTGGGCAAGATTACCTGCAAATGCAATTTCATCGTTTTAAAGCCAGCGAGCCTCCAGTTTGTCTTCCTTTTTTGTGTTGCGAGGCAAACGGAGTGAATCCCCTGCGCGCAATTGGAGTGACCACTTCCTGGTTTCTGCTTCAAACCGCTGCGCACGTGTTGGACAAGGTTGAAGATCATGAGCCCGCGCTTCCTGGCTTATCTCCCTACGGTCAGGGGATTTGTACCAACCTGTCGACCGGGATGATATTCGTCGCCGAATGGATTCTCAACCATCTCGAGTTAGATTGCATAGATGCCGGCGCAGCCTGGGATATCCAAAGGGCGTTTCACGAAACCGTCCTTTCCGTATGTTCGGGGCAACATCTTGATCTCTCTGTCCCCTTGCCAGATCTGGCAACTTGTTGGGAAATTGCGCAAAAGAAATCCGGCTCGGCCTTTGGCCTGGGCTGCTACGTTGGCGCACGCGTTGCGACCAATCAAACCGATCGACTTCTGCATTTCGACAAATTCGGAACTGCCGTTGGGACAATTGTACAGATATCGGATGATCTAAAGGATCTTGAGGCGGATGCCATCAAACAGGCAGGAAACCACACTCTCAGTCCAATGGCAAACGCCTACTTGAGCTACCTGGGCTTGAGCGGTCAAGATCCCATTTACTTGGGATTCGGGCCAAAAGCACAAACAGATTCGCTACAGAACAGCCTGATCCTCTATCTGAGGCTGGAAGCGATGAAGTACGCCGAAATTGGCAGGAGTGAACTCCGCGCAATACCGCTAGCAAAAGAGCCTCACGAGAGAATCCTGAAAATGCTGAACCATTTATCCTGGTTAGGAGTGGCTGTAAATTGAAAAAAGCCTTGCTTGTGCTTCTGCACGGAATATCGGTAATTACATTGGTCTGGATCGGATGGTCGGTATTGCTAGCCGTACAGAAGCCAAGCATTGGCGCCTATTGGGGTTATCGGTCCGGCGTCGTCTATGATGTCGACGCCGGCCATCCTTCATCCAAGACATTCCAAATTGGTGACAGGATCATCTCGGCTGGCGATAAATCGGCAGCGGATTTATACAAATTGACGAGAACTGAAATTGATCAGACTATCCGGATCGATGTTGAGCGCGATGGCCAGATACAGAATTTGGCGGTCCAGGTCACACCATCAAGTTTCCGAGCCATTCTCAATCGTTTACCAGCATTCCTTGTCGCTTTCGGTTTCTGGCTTGTGGGTGGTTATGTGCTGGCCTTCAGCCGGGCGCGTGTCCAATCGATCCTCTTTTTCCTGGTTAGTCAAAGCGCGGTGGTTTCACTCACGTGTGGTGCGATCAGCACATATGGCCCCGATTGGACGAAGGTGGGGTTCCATTGCGGCATCCTTTGGTTGGGGACTTTGGCCGTTCACCTTCATGTGGTATTTCCCGTCAAGGTTCGTAATTTTAGTCCCAGGGCAGGATACGCCTTGGTGGCAGCAAGTATTCTGTTCTGTCTTCTAAATGTTTGGAACTCATTCGCAGGCGTCGGACTCCTCCAGGATCATATCGTGTCAAATATTATCTTCACGATATTTGCCATTGACATGCTCGCGGTAATTTATCTCCTGACCCGCTCGTTCAGAAATGCCACGACTGCACTGGAACGATACCAGGTCGGGTTGATCGTTCTGAGCGGCCTGATCGGAATCGTTCCCGTGATTACTCTGGTCATCATCCCGCAGGTGATTAGCGGGCATCCCGTCGTATCGTTCGAATTGGCTTTTCTTGCATTGTTAACTCTGCCCTTAGGTTATGGTTTTGCGATTTACCGCTACCGACTGGTCGGCGTAAAAGACACCATTAACCGGGGCCTGGCAATTGTTCTCGTGGGTTTGCTTCTAACCGGCATTTATTCGCTTTGTTTTTCACTCACATCAACGTTTATTTCACCATCGCTGACCCACTCTCCGGTCTGGGGGCTGGTCACGACCGTCATCCTTGCTGGTTCCGCGGTCAAACTTTATGGCGTCCTGACCCGCTTTGTCAACCAGCTCCTGTATGGTGGATGGTACGATTTCCGCACCGTAGTCGAACAAACGAGGCACTCCTTGACCACAACCGAGCAAAATCAAATATCGATCGGGGCATCCCTGACCCAGGTGATTGGGCAATCCATGCGTCTGGAAACAGCCTATCTTATCTTGCCTGACAAGATCAGGTTTACGTATGAACACGGCCTTACCGTCCGGACAGAAACGCTACCGGATGACCAGAAATGTGATCTTGGCGATTTTGAAGTACTTTTTACGAACAAACCCAACGATTTTCTGCCCTGGAAACAAGAATATGCCGCTGCCTATCCATGGGCCTCGAAAAATGGGGTCCATCCAACACACGTGGTTCCCCTAAAAGGGGACGACGCCCGCTTGTCAGGTGTTCTTTTACTTGGTGTAAAACGGGATGGAGAACCGCTGAGCGAGCCCGATTTTGAAATTCTGAAGGTCGTAATCCACCAGGCCCAGATGACTCTAGAGAACGCAAAGCTGTTGGAAGAAGCCCAAACGCATTTGGAAAAGATAAGCCGGCTCCACCGGCAAGTTTTGCGCGGCCGCGAAGAGGAGCGCAAGCGGTTGGCGCGCGACCTGCACGATCTGGTCATCCAATCGTTAGCCGGCCTGAATTACCAGATGGCTGGGATTCGAAGCCAATTGAATGGCGCGCAAACTGATAATCTCGTGAAAGTGCAGACAGAAATTCAGGAGATGATCGGCGTGTTGAGGCAGATTTGTGATGATTTGCGTCCACCAACGCTTGACGTGCTCAATTTCTTTGAAGCCATACAGTCCAAAATTTATGAAGTTGAAGAAAACGCTGATTTCAAGGTTCGCGTTCTCATCGAGGGAAATGAAAACCAGGAAATGGGCGAGGATGTCAAGCTATGCATCTACCGTTTGGTCCAGGAAAGCCTGATCAATATCTATAAACATGCCCACGCTGATCATGTGGAGGTGTGGGTCAAAGTCACATCGGAACAGGTTTCCGTGATGGTAACGGATAACGGAAAGGGTTTCACGGTGCCTGACCGGCTGGAGCTTTTGGTCCCGAATCGGCACTACGGTCTGATAGGCATAAAAGAAATGGTTGAAGCTGTGAATGGTTGTTTGTCGATTTCATCGAGCCCGGGCCAGGGCTGCATTCTGTCCGCCCAGGTTCCAATTTAACAACTTTATCGGAGGTAGATTTGAGAACGCGTATTTTGATAGCGGATGATCATCCGATTTTTCGCTCCGGCTTGAAAGCCGAATTGTCCCGTCATGCCGATTTTGAAATCGCGGGTGAGGCGGTCGATGGCGACGAGGTGATTGTGAAAGTCAATGAAGCGCCGGTTGATGTGGTGATCCTGGATATCAGCATGCCAGGGATCAAAGCAGTGGAGGTTATCAGACGGCTGGGGAAATCCCATCCCGCTATAAAAGTGTTGGTGCTGACGGCTCATGGGGATAAAGGTACTGTTACATCCATGCTGAAAGCCGGCGCGCACGGCTACGTTTTGAAGGAAGAAGATCCATTCGTCGTTCCAGAAGCGGTCCGTTCTGTTATTAAAGGCAGAAATTGGGTAGGACCTTCCGTAGCAACTATGATGATGGGGAAATTTCGCGATAATCCATCGCAAACGAATTCCGGCGTTCTGACGGAAAAAGAGTGTGAAGTAATCCGGCTGATTGCAGATGGCTTAACCACAAAAGACATCGCTTCACGCCTCCATATGGCAGAGCGAACCGTCGAATTCCACATATCCAACATCTACGACAAGTTAGGGGTCACCACCAGACCCAGTGCGGTGATTTGGGCTCAAGAACACGGCTTACTTTAGTTGAGACGAATAACAAACTCAGGCCCCGGCTTCTTGCCGGGGTTTTTATTTACCTGTCGTTTTGCGGGTTTCCGCAATGAAAACCGTTTTTTTGCGGGAATCCGCAACGTTTCTTGCGGGTTTGGACAGCTAGCAAAATCGACGCCTGATCCTATAATCTCGTCCGGTTGAAACGAGAAAGCTTCCCGTCAAAACCACTACCCTACTCATCGAGGAATCCATGAACGATCGTGTTTTTGATATCGACCAGGTACTGAACACCAAGGTATCAGGAGTGTCCGAGTCACTGCATAAACTTGCGGACCAATTTGATCAAGAAAATGCAAACCTTAATTCATCTCATCTGAAGGCAATGAGCGTAGAGCTTCAGCGGATCGCCTGGAGTTCGCTGTTCGTCAGCACAACGATCGAAAATGTGGTTGACGCAATGTCAACAAGCGTTATCGCGCCTAACGGCAACGACCATACCACACTCCTTCGCCAGATCGACGGACTGCATGTAGCAGTGAAGTATCTGGCTCAAAGTGTGCGTTCTGTGCAAGCCAGGCGGGTGGATCAATCGGATCAGGAGCGAACAATTGATGAAGCGCTGAAGCAATTTGCTGAGAAGCTCTTGGAGGTGGCCGGTGAATGCAAATGCGCCAGATGACAAACCGCAAAGCCCCCGAGCAGATCGCGCCTCACAGGAGAAAATCCGCGAGTTTTGCTATGAGCTGGCTTTAGCACTCCGGAGGATTACCGGTAAGGTGGTTGAAAACGATCTGGACTTTTTGAGCGATGAGAAAGATCATCCAACCGACACCCAAAATGAAACACCATCGGAAAATAAAACAGACGATTAGGATAGGCTGACCATGTTGGATTTCATCCCAAACAGCCTGGATGATTTGAACAAGAAAATCCAGGGATACGTAAAAGAATTGAACCGGCCTGATGGATCGGAAATGGCAGGGATTTACACGCGCGTGTCCCGGATCGATCATCGCGCTCACGGATATTCGTTGGATATTCAGCCGGATCGCTCTGAGGAGTATGCCAAAACAAAGGGTTGGCAAATCTACCAGGTGTACGAAGACCCGGCTAGAACCGGACGGAATAGCCGCCGGCCCGAACTGCAGCACATGATCAATGACATCAAGGCCGGACGCATCACGATCGTGGTTGTCCATCGTCTGGACCGTCTGTATCGAAACCTGGAATCGCTTCTGCGCTTTCTGAGAATGATCAAGCGTTATCGCGTGCGCCTGGTATCGGTGACAGAACAGATTGATACCGATAACTGGTGGGGGCGTCTGGTGCTCTACGTTCTTGGCGCCCTGGCTGAAATGTACATTTGGCAATCCTCTGCCCGTACTCGGGAGGCAAAACTCGAGCGGGTGATGCGTGGGCTGTCCAATGCATCCTTTCGCTTCGGTTACTGCAATGGTCTGTGCTCAACTTGTTCCGATCCGAACGGCAAAGATTACTGCCCACAATATGGCAAACCGGATAGAGTCGAAAGTCAGCGCGGCCGGATCGCAGTTCCCCATCCAGTCGAAGCGCATGGGGTTCGACTGGCGGTCAACCTGTACGCCCAGGGAAAGAGCGATCTGGAAGTTGCCGACGACCTGAACCGTCACCTGTTCCGTTTACCAGATGGATCGCTGATCCATTTCCGCACCAAGGGTCTACCAAACCAGAAAAGGCCTGGAGCTTTCAGTAGAGATAGCATCCGTGTGATTATTCGAAGCCCGTATTACGTTGGCCTGGTGGCGCACTACCCTACCCGCCCGTTGGATATGGAAGACGACCCGGAAAATCCCAAGAAACGCAATACCAGTATTGCCCTGGAGAATCGGCGTAATCCCCAGGTTCTGACACAGGGTGTCCATGAACCGCTCTATTCTGCTGATTTGTGGAAGCGGAATATGCAACGCCGTCAGGCCAAAGCGAATACGCCCACAACAGATCGAACAAGACAACATCACGAATATCTCTTAAGCGGCATTGGTCGCTGCTGGGTATGTTATGAACACGGACATCATAAAGTTGGTCTGCGGGGTTCACTGGGCGGGAGCCAGAACCAATATTATCGCTGCGCGGTGATGCTGGACAAACGGAAAGGAAACTCCAGTAAAGTGGTATTAGGGGAAGTTCTAGAAAATGACGGCATCCAGACCGTTGAGGATGAGAACTGGCGTGAACTGGTCGATGCGCACGATACAAATCTGAGAGCAAAGATCGCTGAAGCTCAAGTCGACCACCTGGTCTCCCAGTTTTCTATCCCTGAAGCCTGGTACGAGATGATCGCTGCCTATTACCTTAGCGACGACGGGATGGCGGAGTTCGAACGGGAAAGCTACAACTTGCGCCAGGAACTGAACCGGGCGAAGGAACTGTACTCCAATGGCTTTATTAGCCTGCCCGATTTCCAGGAAAAAGCATTGACGATCGGTAAAAATCTTGAGACTTACCAACCCACTTCACAGCCGGAAGCGCGCGAAATCATGGGTTTATTGAAGGAATTTCCAAAGATCTGGGCAACCTTCAATATGACCGAACGGAAAAAGCTGCTAAAGGTCATGTTTCTCTCTATTTACTTTGACCCAACTTCCAAAATTCGGCTCATCCTGGCCCACGAACCTTTTGACAGATTACTGCCATGCTATTCGTACAGTTAATTAATCCAAGTTGCCACCCCAAGGCGGCAACTTGGATTAATTATGTCTCCCCTCTATGAGCACAATCTCCCTGTCGAAATGTATCAGAGAGGGATCCAGAACAATGCTATCAGGATAAATCTCGAAAGGCATTTGCTCAATGTAAGGTATGATCTTATTGGCGAATTGATTCAGATTGACCGAAATTCTGAGTTTCGCAACATCAGGACGCACATCGTAGACGCGGAAAATATGGTAATTCTGGCTCGCCCCCATCTTGCATAGCTCTCCATATGAAATGTGGAGGTTAGCGGCAAATCCCCATCCGGTTGATTTCACATCAATGAACATTTCATTGCCATCCTTAGTACATACCTGAAAATCAAACGGCGCTGTGGGATGTTTTTGAGAAACCCACTCAAAACTGAGAATTCTTTCTTTTCTGATTTCATCGGTCAAAAAGGCATTCACATATTCCTCCCCCAATTGCCCGATAGAATCTGCTTCATCCTGCTTCTCCTTAAAATCTTGGGGCGAAATGTTGCGCCAATCTTCGTGTTCATCTTGCACATCTTCTGGGACAAAGGCGCCGGAACCCTGACCGATCAATGAATACTGATAATTTCCATAGCCTTTACTGACATCCATACTGATAATGGGGGAATGATAAATCACATCATCGATGCTGGCTTCTCCATATCCCTTATCCCGCAAAGTTTTATAAAGGTCATGATAGACCACCGGGCTTTTTTCCCGTAAGAGTTTTACCGCAACCGACTCAATATCACGTACGGACTGTCGTTCCCCAGAAAAAGTCACCCAATCCCCGGTAAGCTGAAGAGGACGATAAGCTCGGATAAAGTTTACAATAGCATCAGGTTTTAAAAGCTGGCGAGCTTTTTTGCCCTGCCTCCTGACGACAGAACGGCGCATGGCTTCGACAAGATCATTGAGATGAACTCGATCTGTAACCGAAAAAATTCGGCCTAAACAGGAAACAAACCCATCTTTTTTATGAATAAAGTGATAATAGGTTTCGCCTTTACTATCTTTGACCCAGATTACATCGGGATTGAACTGAACGGCTTCAAAGACAATGTCTGCTATATCTATAAGTGCCCCCAAATTTTCACGTAGAAAAGAAAAGGGAACCAATCCAAAATCCCCGGATATTGTGTCCGCAAGATCAATGGCATGTTTCAGTTTTTCAATCAAACCTTGATCAACAATGAAATATTCTTGTCCTAATTTGTAATCCACCCGCCTTACATTACTAAGTCTCAAATCATAGATTTCCAAATGTTGACAAGTATTCAGAGCTTGGGTTAAATTTAACAAGCCCCGGATGTTGCATTCTTCCGTTTGTCCGACCAGCCCCAATTCAAACAAACGGTGAGCCAGTACCGACCAGCGAACAAATTGAGTGGTGGTAAATGTATTAACCAAAAGTTGAACGGATGGCAGGGGAGGTGAAGCTAAAAGCGTATTTATTTTATCCTCCATTTTCTGCCGAACAAGCTCTCGCTTACTTCGTGCATCTCCTTCCTCCGACATATATTCTTTACCGATTTCTTCCAATGTCGGCCAGATTGCGGCTCGAAAAAAGCCGAAACGAAACAAAAACGCCTCGACATTTCGATCAAATTTACCCCGTTCATTTTGCGCGAAAAAATCGATCAGGTCGTCTTCAATTGGCATGGAGATTCACCCTATTGAAACTTTTACCCTATTAGGGGTATGCAGAAATCTTTTGCATTGTTTTATATCACTGACAGAGCGACCTATGTAAGATGCTTATCGGATCCTCGGTTGTTATTCAGTAAAATATTTTTTCATCAGGATCAGAATCGCATCTGTGACTTCTCTGCGGACGCCTGGTTCAGAAATCTTTGCCACAGCAAGAGCTACTTCTGTCGCTTCTGGGGGAAGATTAACCGCATCGACCACACTAACATCAAATGCTTTCAATGTTGGCCAGCCGGCCAAATGGAGTATCTCGTTAGGGTTGACCCCAAAGTGATCGGCCAGCAAAATGCAGATATGCATCTGAGGTTTTTGACCTGAAAGGATACGCCGGATCGCCTGATGATCAAGTCCAGATCGAAGGGATGCCTCCCGATAACTCTCATTATGTTTCTTGAGCAGCTCTTTTATTCTGGCGATCAGCGGTTCAGGATCAAAAGTGGCGTGGATCGCTTCTCGACGAGCTTTAGCAATTGGTTCTTCCATGGATTTCCTCAATAGAACAAAATAACGAACTATGGGGTACAATTACATAACATCAATTCCATTATAGCATTAGGAGTCTCTATATGGAGAAAGATAGGCTAAGAGCAGTTGGTTATCGTCGGGTTTCCATGCGGGAACAGGTGGATGGTCACAGTTTAGACGCACAGGAGAAGAATATTCGAGATTATGCAAAGCATAATGATTGGGAATTGATTGAACTTTATACCGATGCGGGTATTTCCGCCAAAAAGGACAGTCACCGCCCAGCTTTGGCTCAATTGATGCAGAACGCAGAAGCCGGGAAATTCGATGTGGTGATTGTCGATAAGGTAGACCGCTTCTATCGTCACCTGGCTGGCTTGTTGACCGCATTGGATGAACTACGCGGCTTTGACGTTTCTTTCGTGTCGGTCCAAGAACGCCTTGATTTTACATCCCCTTGGGGCAAACTCATGCTCACCGTTTTGGGCATCCTGGCCGAAATTTATCTGGACAATTTACGTCAGGAAACAATCAAAGGGAAACGCCAAAGAGCCAGGGAAGGATTATGGAATGGCTTTGCTCCTTTAGGGTACTGCCGTGGGCTTTGTGCCGAATGTACCGAACCAAACGGAAAAGATTACTGCCCGGAATATGGTACACCGAATAAAACCGATGGAAAACGCTTGATCGTTCACCCCATCGATTCAGAGGTGGTGAAGCTCATCTTCAAATGGTATCTCGAAGGCAACACCTCCTTCATGGATATCGCGGATCGGTTGAATGACTACACCCTTACACTTCCGGATGGTTACTCTGTAAAAATTCGGCAGCGTGGTCATCCGGGATTTTCAAACCCGGGTGCATTCACGAAAGATACGGTGCGCAATACCATGGTTCGTGTTTTCTATATCGGAAAAGTTCCATACCTAAGCTCCAAAAAGTTGGGCAGCCGCCATACGAAACGAAGCGAATTGGGGGAAATGGAACTCTTCGATGGGAAACATCCGGCGATTATTTCACCGGAAGATTTCCAAAGAGCTGCTGAACTTCGGTCTCTCAATGGATTCAATTGCAAGAAAAAGGGAGAAAGAGGAGTTCAGGTCTACCCTCTGACCGGATCCCTTTTCTGTGGTTACTGCGGTTCCACGGTGCGCGGCGTTTCTTCCGAAGGACGGCGATACTATCGAGATTCCGCATTGATTGATCGGACGCATACCTGCCAACAGAAATCAACTCGAGCGAATGAACTGGAGTTGCAGCTGTTGTCATGGATACGAGACAACAGCTACAACTGGCAAAATTCGCGCGAAATCTACGATCAGCACCAAAAAGAGCTGGATGCAGAGAGCAGAATGGAACGAGCGAAGGAACTTTACATCGATGGTGAAATCACCCGCGAAATATTCGCCGAGGAGAAAAACAGGTACGAAAAGACCTTAAATAGCTTGCAAAACACCAATATCAATGCTACAATGACATTGGCCCAGGCGATTTTGACAGGTGTAGAGGCTTGGGACAGTACTTTACCAACCGAAAGAAAAAAGCTGCTCCGGACGGCCATCCGGGCAGCTTTCATCCGAGGCGACGCGTTTGTGGCTCTTCAACCAACGGAAGCGTTTTCACCTCTTGTCGAACAAAAAAGTTGTAGCTGCGGAGAGGGTGGGATTCGAACCCACGGTGACGACGAGCGCCACAACGGTTTTCGAGACCGCCCCGATCGGCCACTCCGGCACCTCTCCAAGCGGGTTCATTATACCTGAGACTGGCTTAAATATCCACAATCTCGTCCTGAATTGGGTAAATGATTTCCGTCTCGGGCAGGGCCGGCCGCAGCTTTTCAATCAGCACACCCGAAGAGCGCGGCTCGCCGTGCACCACCACCAGTTTCTTCAGGCGTCCGTTGCTGGCCTGGGCGTAGCGCATCAGCAGGGCCTGGTCGGCGTGGGCCGACAGGCCGCCGATGGTGGCCACTTCGGCGCGGCGGGTGAATTTTTCGCCAAAGATGCGCACATGCGGCTCGCGGTCTGCCAGGCGGCGGCCGAGGGTGTCGGGGGCCTGCCAGGAGACAATTGCGATGGTATTGCGCGGGTTTTCGATGTTGTTGCGCAAATGGTGTAGAATCCGACCGGCTTCCGCCATGCCCGAGGCTGAGATGATCACCATGGGGTCGCTGCGTTCGTTCAGCGCTTTGGATTCATCCACCGACTGAATATAGGTGAGGGTCTTAAAGGTCAGGGCCGGGTGCTTACCGCTGAGCACAAAGGCGCGAGTTTCCTCATCAAAATCATCCGCAAACTCTTTAAACACATTGGTGGCGCGCACCGCCAGGGGACTGTCGACAAACACAGGGATGGCGGGCAGCTCGCCACTGGTGATCATACGGTTGAGCGCGTACACCAGTTCCTGGGTGCGGCCTACCGCAAAGGCCGGAACGATCACCTTACCGCCGCGCGCCACCGTGCGCTTGACCACATCGCGAAATTCGCGGAAGGCGACTTCGGGGTCGCCGTGCACCTTATCCCCATAGGTGCTTTCCATCAACAGGTAATCCACGTCCTGCGGCATCGTGGGGTCTTTCAGCAGGGGCAGCTGGTAGCGGCCGATATCACCGGAGAACCAAAAGCGGTAGCTGCGCCCGTCTTCCTTCACGTCCAAACACACGCTGGCCGAGCCTAGAATGTGGCCGGCATCCACCAACTGAGCGAGCACGCCAGGGATGGGGGTGAAAGTCTCGTTGTAATTCTTCTTCACGAACAACGGGCGCACGTCGATGGCGTCCTGCACGGTATACAGCGGCTCCGCCAGGGGTTCGCGGCGTTGGCTGCGCTTTTTGTTCACAAAAGCAACGTCCATCTCCTGCACATGTGCCGAATCCTGCAGCATGATATCTGTCAATTCCACCGTGGCCGGCGTGGCGTAGATGGGCGCGTTGAAGCCGTTCTTCACCAGGTTGGGCAAATTGCCGCTGTGATCAATGTGGGCATGCGAAAGGATCATCGCATCCACATCTTTGGGGTTATAGCTGAAGTGCAGGTTCTTCTCGTAGGTATCGCTGCGCCGGCCCTGAAACAAGCCGCATTCCAACAGCAGGCGGTGTCCGTTCACTTCAAGCAGATATTCCGATCCAGTAACCGTATGGGCTGCGCCCAAGATATGCAGCTTCATGACAGCCTCCTAGGGATGAATAACGCGCAGGATCTCGTTTCCAAAGTTCTGGTAGCGCCAGGGAATGGTGTTCATCAAGCCGCGCAGCTCCTCCAGAGAGTTCGGGCAGCTCTGGGCAATACATTCCAGCACATCGCGCGGCAGCACTACATCCGAAGGCACTTCCAGCGATTCCGCAGTCTGTTTGCGCCAGCTGCGCAGGGCGTCCAGGCGCGTCAGGTACGCGTCGCTGGGGCGCTGATTGTGGGTACGGGTCAAGGGGGGCTCGCGCAGACCGCGCTGCACAGCCTGCAGTAATGAGTCGCCATGCCGCTGCAGCAGGCGGCCGTTGAGAATCCCCAGGCCCTCCAATGCCGACCGGGTTTGCGGCAGGCTGCGGGCAATCTCGTACAGCACCTGGTTGCTCAGCACCTTAAACACAGGCAAATTGGCCATCCGTGCCTGCTGATCGCGGTACTGTACCAGAGATTTCAGCACCGCCAATTGGGAAGCGTTCAGGTCGTGCGCGCCGGGAATGCGCCAGACGGCGTTGCCGTTCTCCTGCGGGGGCACTTCGGTGTTCTCCAGGCGGCAAAAATCCTCCTGGGCCAGCTCCCAGCGTCCGCGCTGGCGCAGTTCCGCCTCCAAACGGGCGCGCAGGTCAATCAGGTAATGGCTGTCCAGGCGGGCGTAGGCCAACATCTCCGGCGGCAGCGGGCGTCGGCCCCAATTGGCGCGCTGGTATTGCTTATTCAGCTCAATTTGAAATTCCTGTTCCAAAATGCCGGCCAGGCCCACGTTTTCCCGTCCTAAAATGCGGCTGGCGTGCATGGTGTCAAACAGGTGGTGAATCTCAAAGCCAAAATCGCGTTTCAGGCAGATGATGTCATATTCAGCCGCGTGGAAGATCTTTTCAACCTCTGAGCGCGAAAACACACCCGCCAAAGGGTCCAGGCTGTCGATGGCCAGGGGATCGATCAGGTAATCTTTTTCAATGGTGGAAATTTGAATCAGACACACCTGTTCTTGATAGGCGTACAACGAGTTCGATTCCGTATCCACCGCCACCCGCGTTTCGCGCAGCAGTTGGCTGGCCAAACGTTCCAGGGCGGCATAACGGTCAATCCACACAGGCGGCTGCATTAAAGAGGATGCCATGCGGGTCATTATAGCGCAAACTCAGATCAAATTCCCGAATCCGAATTGCTTTTTTGAAAAAACAGCTAAAATTAAAGAATAAACTAGATATTTTCGGTTCCAACAACCTGGAACAGTTTTTTCGGCTGGGAGGCATTATGAATGAGAAAGTATTGATCATTGAGGATGATGAAGCCATTGTGAAGCTGCTGCGCCGCTCCTTAGCCTACGAGGGCTATCAGGTGGATGCGGCGTTAGACGGGGAAAGCGGCCTGTCCCTGGCGCGAGACCGGCAGCCCGATCTAATCATCCTGGATTGGATGCTGCCCGGCATGGATGGACTGGAAGTCTGCCAGCGCCTGCGCAGCCT
Organism: Levilinea sp.; assembly: GCA_029975215.1. Classification (GTDB taxonomy): domain Bacteria; phylum Chloroflexota; class Anaerolineae; order Anaerolineales; family Anaerolineaceae; genus Levilinea. The sequence goes on along the minus strand of JARKPO010000005.1, from coordinate 15,120 downwards.
GAGCAACGTGCCCGTGCTGATGCTGACCGCCAAAGACACCCTCCACGACCGGGTGCAGGGCCTGGACGCCGGCGCAGACGACTATGTGGTGAAGCCCTTCCAGTTAGACGAGTTGACCGCGCGCATCCGCGCACTGCTGCGCCGTACGCAGCAGGATCGCACCCCTGTGCTGAGCTTCATGGATCTCAATCTGGATACCTCCACCCGTCAGGCCGAACGCAATGGGCGGGTGATCTCGCTCACCGCCAAAGAATACGACCTGCTGGAGCTGTTCATGCGCCACCCCCGCCAGGTGCTCACCCGTGAAATGATCTTCGACCGGGTGTGGGGCTATGATTTTGGCGGTGAGAGCAACGTTTTGGATGTGTATATTCGCTACCTGCGCCAGAAGTTGGAAGGGGAAAAGGAATCGCGGCTGATCTACACCGTGCGCGGTGTGGGGTATGTCATGCGCGAGACGGCATAATGTCGCTGCGTTTACGTCTGACCCTGCTGTACACCAGCCTGCTGGGGGGCACCATGCTGCTGGTTTCAGCTCTGGTGTACGGTCTGGTGAATGTGATCCTTCTGGACCAGGTAGACCGCACCCTGGCCCAAAACTCCACCGCCATTATCTCCCGCCTGCGGATGAACACTGCCAACACCTTTGACCCGCGCGGTCTGATTGATCTGCGCACCACGGAAACGGTGGAATTTCAGGTGTGGAGCATTGACCGCAAGCTGCTCCTGGCCAAGCCTCCCACCTTACGCGACCCGTTGGATAACGCCGGGCGCTGGGCTGATGAACCCCGCTACCAAACCATCCGCCAGTCCGGCAAAAGCCTGCGAGTACTCTCTATCCCCCTCAAAACCATCCGCGGCCCCGTCGGCGTTCTGCAAATCGGCCAAAATATCACCCTGGTGGACGTCATCCTCTCCACCCTTTCGCTCATCCTGGTGCTTGTGCTAGCCCTGGGGGTGGTCTTTTCCGGGCTTTCGGCCTGGTTGGTCATTGGCCAGACTCTGGCGCCCCTGGCAACCGTTACGCGTGTGGCCGCCCAGATCACCCGTGCAGACGATCTACAGCGCCGCATTCCCATGACGGGGGTGGGGGATGATGAAGTGGGTGCGCTGATCGCTTCGTTCAATCAAGTGCTGGAACGTCTGGAAAAGCTGTTCACCAGCCAGCGCCGCTTCCTGGCAGATGTCTCCCATGAGCTGCGCACGCCTCTGACCGTTATCCGCGGTAATGTTGGGCTGATGCGCCGCATGAAAGAGCTGGATGAGGAATCGCTGACCAGCATCGAATCCGAGGTAGACCGCCTCACCCGCCTGGTGGGAGATCTGCTCATCCTGGCTCAGGCCGAATCAGGACGCCTGCCGCTAAACCTTATGCCTGTCTCGCTGGACACCATCTTGCTGGAAGTCTTCCAGCAAATGCGCACTATCGCCGGTGACCGGTTGAGCCTGCGTATTGCAGAAATTGATCAGGTGGAAATTATCGCGGACTATGACCGCATCAAGCAAGTGTTGTTGAATCTGGGCGGCAATGCCATCCAATACACCCCTAACGGCGGCGAGATCATTCTTTCCCTGCGCAAATCGGACCAAATGGCCCAAATCCTGGTCACCGATACCGGCCCTGGCATCCCCGCCGAGGATTTGCCGCACATCTTTGAGCGCTTCTACCGCGCCGAGAAATCGCGTACGCGCGGCTCCGGTACAGGTTTCGGCCTGGGCCTGTCCATTGCCAATTGGATCACCCGCAGTCACGGCGGGCGCATCGAGGTAAGCTCCCGTGTGGGCCAGGGCACCACCTTCTGCGTGTGGCTGCCACTCAGCGGGCCGCCCAATTCCACTCTATAAATCAAAGGCCTCCCCCGCGATTGGGGGAGGCCTCTTCATAAGTTTACCCTGCGCAGTGAACGCGCTTTAGAACCGGCGGGGGGCTGAAGATCCGCTGCTGCTTTCGTTCGAACGCGGTACCGCCCGCGAGCTGGCCGAGACACTGTGATAAGTGGGTTCAGGTCGGGGAGAGGCAGCGGCTTCCACCGTGCGGGAGAAGGTGGGACGCGGCATCGGGGTGCTGGTGCCCAGGGGTGTCGAGACCGTGCGGCTGGTGGCGGGCAGGCTGGCTGTTGGGCGGCGGCTTACTCCGCGGCGCTGCGTCCCCCAGACCAGACGGTCTCCGGCAACCGAGATCGTGCCGATGATGAGGATGCGGATCACCCACACCATGATAGCCACAAAGGCAGGCACCACATTCATAATGATTTTTGAATCCAGCACAGCTGCACTCTGCACGTTGTGGGTTGCAATTGCCATGGATACACCCCACCAGGTCAGAATGGCATTCATCGTGGCTGCAAGCAGCCAGGCACCGAACAAATACCACACCTCTTTCGGCTCTTCACTACCCTGTTCGGGGGTAAACAGGCGCGCAATCCCCGCAAAGTCAATGCCGCAAAAGGCCACGGCCAGGATGGTCGCCCAGGGAATTCCAGCGAATTTCAAATTGCCCAACAAATCTCGCAGGGCATAATCCGTGGTGGAGTAGTTGAACATTTCGAACGCGCCCAGCGCTGTGAGGATGATCAACCCAAACACCACGGATGGGTTGACCGACACATTCCGAAACAGTTGGGAGGGCGAAAAACGACCAGTGCGGGTACCGGTGAGATTCATGGAAATTCTCCTTTCAGGCAGGGTAATACTGAATATTTGTTCTAATTGAACACATTATAGAACAGATATTCTAGTTTGTCAATTACCCAATTTCTGTTTTCTTGAATTCTCCCAGCACCTTCTGCATCACAATGCCGTCTTCTCCCCCGGAATAATACTGCGGCCACACTTCATAGCGGGTGTATCCGGCTGCCTGGTACAGGCGGTACGCGTCTTGATTGCTGCGGCGAAGGGTTAACCGCACCCGTGGCAAACACATCTGTTCTTCACAGGCCGCCAACAGTGCCCACCCCACCCCCCGATGGCGGAATTCGGGGTCCACCCCCAGGGTGGTAATCCAACCAATCCCCAGCGAATCCCGCTTATCTCCGGCTACAAAACCAACCATCCGTCCGCTGATGACAGCCTTCAAGCGAACAATCCCCGGCAGCGTCAGCACCCCCACGAGGTCTAACACCGGCCAGGCGTCCTCCTGAAAACAAAGCGATTCCAGGCGGCGCAGATCATTCAGGTCAAAGAGGCCGGCGGGCTGAATGGTGAATAAGGCAGGTTCTGTCGTCATATTTCCCATTCTAAACGCTTTTCACCGCCAATGGAATAAAAAACCGGTGCAGACAATCCTGTCTGCACCGGAATAGCGTCATTTCCAGCGAACCCACTACGCAGATTTCTTCTCCTCGCGGACACGTATGAAGTCGGTCAGCATGGATGTAAACTCCAACGGGAAGACGAACTTGGTGGCCGGGTTGGCCGACATGGTCTTCAAGGTCTCAAAGTACTGCAGGGTGATCGTCTGATGATCAATTTTCCCTGCCACAGAGAAGATGCGCTCCAGGGCCGCCGCATAACCTTCGGCACGCAGCAGTTGGGCCTGCTTCTCACCTTCCGCCTGCAGAATGGCGGCCTGGCGCTGGCCTTCTGCCACGTTGACAGCGGCTTCACGCGTACCGGTGGATTCAGTCACCACGGCGCGGCGGTTGCGTTCCGCCGAAAGCTGGCGGTTCATCGCTTCCTGCACATCACGCGGAGGGATGATCTCGCGAATTTCAACATTGGTCACTTTGACACCCCATCGTTCGGTGACCTCATCCAAACGGGTGCGCAGGGCCAGGTTAATTTTCTCACGTTCCGATAACACGCCGTCCAGCATAATGCCACCGATCACCGCGCGCAGCGTGGTGGTAGCAATACCCTGTGCTGCCAGTTCGAAATTGCCCACTTGCAGCACAGTGTTCATCGGATCAAACACCTTGTAGTACCACAGGAAGTCAATCGAGATGGGGGCGTTATCGGCGGTGATGGAGGTTTGCGCCGGAATCTCGCGCACCTGCTCGCGCAAGTCCACTTTGACCGCCCGATCAATGAATGGGATCAGGATGATCAAACCCGGCCCGCGGCTGCCGATGCAGCGGCCCAGGCGGAACACCACCAAGCGCTGATATTCGGGAACAATGCGCAATGCTGTGGACAAAAACACCACAAACACCAGGCCGACCACACCGATCAGGCATAATACAGACATCGCACCTTCTTGCATTTGTCTCCTCCTTGCTGAGTTTCTGCACCGACAGACCGCCGCAGCGCGCCCGCCGGATTAATTCGGGTCTGCCTCAATGGGCGTCACCAACAAGACCAAACCCTCTCGACCCACCACGCGCACCCGTGCCCCGCTCTTCACCATCACCGGGCAGCGCGCAGTCCATTCTTCACCGCGTACATAAACCGCCCCATCCCCCTTAAAACTGGCCCGCACCTCGGCTTCCATGCCGATCAGCGGATCCAGGGAATGCACCGGCTGAATGCCCACAGCCTCCAGGCCGCGGCGCGCCACCAGCCACAACAGCAGCAGCACCAACACCGAAACCACGCCCGCCAATGCAGGATGGACCGCCGAAAGACTGCCGTCGGCTCCGCGGAACATGAACACCGACCCCACCACCAGAGCTGCCATGGACAGCAGCAAATACGGAATCTGTTTTTTTCGGCGCACCGCCAGCCAGAAGGGGTAAATCGCCCCCACCAGGAGCAGCAGCGCCCAGATGTTGATTGGCAGGCTGGCCAGGCTGTACCCCGCCAGCACCAAAATCACCAGAGCCGCTGCCTCCAATACACCCGTGCCCGGCGAAAGCAGCGCCAGCAAAACCAGCACAGAGCCAGCCACCAGCAGCAAATACGCAACATTGGGATCCAAAAGGAGATTCATTTTTCCCGACCCTTTCCAGCCGGAAACTGCAGATTTGGGCAAATTACTTTCCAAGATCATTATACATCATCCCCTTGGACAGGACATCCGCCCAGGGGAGGAATCGCCGTAGGCTGCCAGGCTGAAAAAGGATGCACAAACCTCAAAAAGTCGGTAAAATAGACTGCATGAAGCCAGAAACCCACCGGCGTATTCTGCTTACGATCGGCCTGGCGCTGCTGGCGCTAAGCGTGAACTTGACCCATCCTCAGCCCGCCAGCGCACAGCAAGCGGGCCGGATTATTTTGCTGCCCCCCAACACACAAGCTTTTCCTGAGGTCGAATTCACTTTTGAGGCCTACACCGCCTCGGGTCAATTCCTGCCAGATCTGCAGCCCAATCAGCTGCGCGTGCTGGAAAACGGCCAGCCCCAGCCGCTGACCGCCCTGGACCGTCTGGAGCCGGGCCTGCAGTTCATCGTAGCGGTCAACCCCGCCCCGCTGATGGCCGCTCAGGTGGCCGGGGTTAGCCATTATTCACAGATTCAAGGCGCCTTGCAGGTGTGGGTCACCAATCTGTCCAGCGAGGCACCCAACGATTACAGCCTGGCCACCAACACCGGCCTGCAGGTCATCCGCGAAAAAGATCCCGCAGCCTTTGCCCAAGCCCTGGGGGCCTACAACCCCGACTTGCTCAACGCCCAGGCCGCCCTGGTCAGCCTGACCCAGGCTCTGGACCTGGCCTCTGACCCCAACCCCACGCCCCACATGAAGCGGGCTATCCTCTACATCACCACACCGCCCAACACCGCCCTCCAGCAGGCCATCCCCAACCTCACCAACCGCGCGGCTCAAATGGGCGTGCGCATTTACGTGTGGATGGTGGCGCCGCCCAACGCTGCCGGCACGCCCGCAGCGGACGTGCTCTTGGAAATGGCCGGGCGCACCGGCGGGGAGTTCTTCATCTTCACCGGTTCCGAGCCGCTACCCAACCTGGAAACCTATTTGTGGTCGCAGCGCTATTTGTATCAGGGGCGCTACCGCTCTGCGCTGCAGCAAAGCGGCACAGCCCGCCTGCAGATTGAGATTCAGCAAGACCAGCTGCAGGCCGTCAGCCCCGAAACCACCTTCGAATTGCAGCTTCAGCCCCCCAACCCCATGTTCCTGGCCCCACCGGTGCGCCTCGAACAGCAGTGGGTACAGGTGTCGCGCACCGAGGCCCCCATTCTGGGACCGCCCAGCGTAGAACTGCGCATTTTGGTGGAATTCCCCGACGGCCGTCCGCGCGAGCTGCGGATGTCGCGGTTGTACGTAGACGGGGCAGTGGCCGCCGAGAACACCCAACCCCCCTTTGACGTTTTCCGCTGGCCGTTAACTGCCTACACCGAAAGCGGTACCCACCAGCTGAAAGTGGAAGTGGAGGACGAAATTGGCCTGCGCCGCGCCAGCATCAACATCCCCGTAGAAGTGGTTGTACCTCCCAAACCCAGCGGGTTGATGCTGCGCCTGATGACGGACCGCGGCCTGCAAACCGGCCTGGCCGTTGGTGCGGCTGTGCTGGTGCTGGGGGTGGTGTTTGCCCTCAGCGCGCGCCGCATTCTGCGCGCCCTGCCGCGCCTGCCCAAAAAGCGTCAACCCACCCGCGACCCGCTCACCCAGGTGGTACGGATCCCCCAGGAAGCGCCTTCGGCTTATGCCCCCGTAGGCTCGCCCTCCCTACCGCGCACGCTTGTTCCTACCCCCGCCAAGGCGTACTTGCAGCGCCTGGGCGAAGACGGCAATCCGTTGAGCGGCAGCATCATCCCCCTCACCCAAACCGAAATCACCTTTGGTTCCGACCCTGCCCAGGCCATTCAAGTGATCGATTCGCCCAGCGTCAGCCCCCTGCACGCACGTCTGATCACCACCAGCGAAGGCTACCGCCTGGCAGACGCCGGCTCGGTAGCCGGCACCTGGCTGAATTACGCCCCGGTTTCCTCCCTGGGCGCCCGTTTGGAACACGGTGATTTGATTCACTTTGGCCGGGTATCGTTCCGTTTCCAGCTCAGCCGCCCGGGACGCGCCCGCAAAATCCAAACCCAACCCTACCAGGACACCCTCGAATGATCCGCACCGAGCACGCCCACCTGACCATTGCCGCCGCCACCCACCCGGGGATGACCGGCAAAATCAACGAAGACCGCTACGCCGTTTCGGCTTTTCTGGCTGGAGAAGAACCGGTGCTACTGGCAGTATTGTGCGACGGCATTGGCGGCCACCAGGCGGGCGAAGTGGCCGCCGAACTGGCGGTAGAGATCATCAGTGAAGTGGTCGCCGACAGTGACGGAGCAGACCCCCTGAAGATTTTGGATGAAGCCATTGTGGAAAGCAGTGAGCGTATCCGCGAGCTGGCCGAAAGCAGCCCCTCCTATCACGGCATGGGCGCCACCTGCGCCCTGGCCTGGGTGCAGGGCAGACGCCTCTACACCGGCACCGTTGGCGATTCGCGCATTTATCTGCTGCGCGGCGGGATCCTGCGCCAGCTCAGCACGGACCACACCTGGATTCAGGAAGCCCTGGAGGGCGGCTTCATTCGCCCTGATCAGGTCAAAGGGCACCCCAATTCACATGTCATCCGCCGCTACCTGGGCTCACCCAACCCGCCCCGGTTGGATCACCGCCTGCGCATGAACGCTACTGAGAACGACAAGAACGCGCTGTCCAACCAGGGTATGCTCCTTCAGCCCAAAGATCGCCTGCTGCTGTGCAGCGACGGTCTGACGGATCTGGTCAGCCGCGAGGAAATTGAGGATATTTTGCGGCGGCAGCCCCTGCAAGGCGCAGCTGACGCCCTGGTGGAGCTGGCCAATGCCCGCGGCGGTCACGACAATATCACCCTGGTGGTGGCCGAGGTTCCTCCGCCGCCGCCGCGCAAGATCAGCTTTAAGCCGCTGGTGCTGGGCTGCATGGTAATGGTGCTGGTTTTGGCCCTCATCGCCGTGGCCATCCTGGGCGCCCTGTGGTGGCAGCAGCGCCGCGGCATTCCCACCCCCACGTTGCAAAGCCTGACTGTGCCGCCGGGCGCGCCTGGGCTTCTCACCGCTGCGCCGACAGCCACACTGCAGCCGGGGGCCACCCTGACCCCCAGCCTCACGCCCATCCTGCTGCCAGACCCCCTGGAAGGCGGCGCCACCCTGACGCCCTGGCCCACCAACCCCCCGCCATCCGCGCCCTAAGCGGCTCCCCACCGCTTCACATCAGCGTGCCGCGTTGGCCCGCTCGATGACATTGCGGGCGGCGCGGATCAGCGGCATGTCCACCATGCGCCCGTCCACAGCGTAGGCCCCGCGGCCCTGGCTGCTTTCCTGGTCAAACGAATCCAAAAGGCGCTGAGCCTCTTCAATTTGCGCCGGGCTGGGGGTGAAGACCTCTGCCGTCAGCGGCCATTGGTTAGGGTGGATGATTTGTTTGCCGGTGTAACCCATCTCCGCCCCCATGCGAGCCTCCTGGCGCAGCCCCTCGGTGTCGTTGAAATCAATCTTAACCATATCAATGCTCTGCAGGCCGTAGGCCGCTGCGTGCAGCGCCACCGCCCCGCGCGCGTAGAACACCTCCCAGGCCGCCGAGGTGCGTGTGGCCTGCATCCAGGCCGCCAGGTCGTCGGCCCCAAAGATCAAAGCTTGCAGGCGCGCGGAAGATTGGCAAATCTCGTTCAGATGGATGACCGCCAGGGGCGTTTCGATCAGCACAATCAAGATCAGCGACCCCGCCTCCCAGCCGTGCTGGCGCTCTGCCTGCTCCAGGCGCGCCTCCACCCAATGCACATCCGCCGCCGATTGGATTTTCGGAACCACGATGCCGTCGGGACGGTGGGGCAAAACCGCATTCAAATCATCCTCGGCCAGGCCGGACTGCACCGGATTGATGCGCACCAGCTTTTCACTGCGGCCAAAGTCCAGTTCCTCCAGGGCCGCGGCGATCCCCTGGCGGGCGTCAGCTTTGCGGTTAGCCGCCACACCGTCTTCAATATCCATACAGATGGTATCCACCTGCAGGGCAATGGCCTTCTCAATCTTGCGCCGGTCGTGTCCGGGCATGTACATCAATGCGCGTCTGGCGTGCATGGCCGCTCCTTGAAAGGAAAATGAAATCTGCTTTCTCTCTATTTTAACGGCAAATCTTCACATCTCGCACAGATGGGCCTATGCTATAATCAAGCCATGCTCGCCGTGCCCCACCTTCCCGCTGGCTTCAAATCTGCCGGCCGCCTGGACATGAAGAAGAATTGGGCCTTACAGATTGGCCTGAACGTGCTGGGTCTAGGGCTCATCGCCCTGACGCAAATCGCCTGCCTGGCGCTGATCCGTTGGCTGCGCCCGCAAGCCGGCGCGCAGATGTTCGTGGTGGATAATATACTGGTCTTCACCGCCGTGCTGATTGGGCTGCTGGCCGCCATGGTGGTCGTCCACGAGCTGATCCACGGGGTGTTCTTCTACCTGTTCAGCCGTGAGAAGCCCACCTTCGGCTTCCGCGGCGGCTATGCTTTCGCGGCAGCGCCCAATTGGTATTTTGCCCGCCGCGCCTACGCCCTGGTGGCGCTGGCTCCGGTGGTGCTGTTATCACTGCCTGGGTTGGCCGCCCTGCTGCTGGGCCCCGGCGCGTGGATGCTGGCGGCCTCTCTGTACCTCAGCATCAATGTTGGGTCTTCGGTGGGCGATCTGGCGGTGGTGGCCTGGATGTACTTCCTGCGGAGGGATGTGTACGCCCGCGACGAGGGCGACGCCGTCACCCTCTTTGTTCAGACCCTGGGCAAACGCTGATCTCTACATTCTTCTCAAGAAAACAAAAAATCGCCGTGTACGGCGATTTTTTCTTGTGGGCAGGTGGAAGGGCGGTTCAATTCGCTGAAGGTTTCGAGCGAATGAAACCCGCGATGGTATCGGCAAAGGTGGGCACATCCAGCGGCTTGGATATGTACGCATCGCAGCCAGCATCCAAGGCTCGTTTGCGGTCCCCCGGCAAAATATGGGCGGTCATGGCCACCACAAAGATGCCCGCGGTCGCCGGGTCTTTTTTCAGCGACTGAGCCACATCCCAGCCGTCAATTTCCGGAATGGCCAGGTCCAGCAAGATCAAATCGGGCATTTTTTCCCGTGCCGCGTTCAGGCCCTCGCGACCGTCCATAGCGGTGAGCACCTCAAATCCGCCTTCTTCCAACAAGAAGCGCACCAGATCCAGGTTGTCAATATTATCTTCGATGACCAGCACAACGCCTTTCGACATCCGACAAATCCTCCACGCGGGCTTATCTGTTTACTATACAAGGCTTTGCGGCAGTCGTCAAATAAAAGCTCTTAAGAATTTTGTTAGGTGCCGGATTCTTAAAAATTGAGTCTTGACACAGAACGGATGTTCGTGTAATATAATAAATAGTACAAATGATCGAGGTTCCTCTGAAAGGAGAGGGCTATGGCACGAAAAAGCGCAGGTTTGGGTGAGCGGCACCGTAAGATCATGGAGTTCCTCACCGCCTTCCAGGATAAAAACGGGTACTCCCCTTCCATTCGAGAAATCGGCGACAGCATTGGGGTCACCTCCACCTCGTTGGTGGATTATTATCTTAAAAACCTGGAACAGCACAAATACATCGAGCGCAACCAACACGTCTCGCGCAGCATCCGCATCCTGCGGCCCATGTACCCCTCCTTCACAGGGGAGGTTAAGCGCGTGGCCCGTCAGGCTGCCCAGGCTGCCAGCGACTTCTTCTCGGTTCCCCTGCTGGGGCGCATCGTAGCTGGCAAACCCATCCCCGTGCCGTCCTCCGACTTGGCTTACTACGACCCCGAAAGCGGCGTGGAAATTGCCCGCAGCCTGATTCCCGCTCGTGAGAACATCAGCGAGCTCTTTGCCCTGGAAGTGGAGGGCGACTCGATGATTGACGCCATGATCAACGACGGAGACATCGTCGTCCTGCGACAGGCCAATCAAGCCGCCAACGGTGAGATGGTGGCTGTGTGGTTAGATGACAACGACGAAACCACCCTGAAATACTTCTTCAAAGAAAACGACCGCGTCCGCCTACAGCCTGCCAACCCCACCATGTCGCCCATCTACATCAACAACCCCGAACGGCTGCGCATCATGGGCAAGGTGGTCATGGTCATCCGTCAGGTGAAAAGCCAATTCGCCTGATCTATCCCCTTCAGCACCTTCGCCTTTTGCTTCATCACACATCAAAAAAACAGGCCTCTCCTTTGCAGGAGGGCCTGTTTTTGTTGTGCAGGTCAGCGAGAATTACTCGATCGCAACCACGGCGCCAGCAGCTTCGAGCTTGCTCTTGGCATCGTTGGCAACTTCTTTGCCCACGCCGGACAGAACCTTGGTGCCAGCGGTCTCGGCCATGGTCTTGGCTTCCACCAGACCCAGGTTGGTCAGTTGGCGGATGACCTTGATGGTCTCGATCTTCTTGGGACCAGCGTCCTTGAGGACAACATCGAACTCAGTCTTTTCTTCGACGGGTTCGGCAGCAGCAGCGGCGCCAGCGGCGGGCATGGCAGCCATGGCCACAGGAGCGGCGGCGGAAACGCCCCACTTCTCTTCCAGAGCCTTCACCAGTTCAGCAGCTTCCAGGACGGTGAGGGTGCTCAGTTCATCAACCAGCTTCGCGATATCAGCCATTTCAAATACTCCTTACGTATGTTTGTTCGTTTTCAAAAAAGGTCGGGCAGCCCAAAGGCCAACCCACTTGGTTTTCCATTACCAGCCGGTTACACGGCCGGGGCAGCTTCCTTTTCGGAATATGCCTTGACGACTGCCGCAACCTGACGCGCAGGTTCGGCCAGTGTACGCACCAGTTTGCTCGCCGGGGCCAACAGGGTGCCCAGCAGCTGAGCGCGCACCACCGGCAGCGGCGGCATATCCGCCAGTGCCTTCACATCCGCGGCGGAAATCACCCGAGCGCCCAAAACGCCGCCCTTGATTTCAAACGTTTCCGCTTTCGCCGCATCTGAGAACACTTTTGCCAGGGCCGGTACATCCTGGAACGCAAAGCCCATCAGGGTCGTGCCTTCGAGGGGTTTATCAAAACTTACACCTCGTTCACGCAGGGCCATTTCGACCAGCCGGTTCTTAACCACATGGGCCTCACCGCCTGCTTCTCGCGCTTTGGCGCGCAAAGCGTCGATTTCTTTCATCGACATCTTCGAAAACGAAAGCATGAAGACCGCTTGACTCTGGTCGAACCATTCGGTGTACTGCGAAACCATTGCTGTTTTTTGCTTCTTTGAGAAAGCCAACTTGAATTCACCTCCTTCCTTCCTTGATAAAATCTTCTTGATCAAACAAAACGTCTTTGCCCGAAAACTGCCAGGCAAAGACGCAGGAAATCAGCCCCAACGGCTGGGGTACATTCTCGCGCACTTCACCTCGGCAGGATATTGAGCCTCTCGGCACCAGCTTTCTACGGTGATACGGGCTTATTCAGTTTTGATGCGGGCGCCAGGCCGGTTCAACCCGCCTGGCAACCCGATTATACCACAAGTTTACTCACGCACCGACATGGTCTGAGCCGCGTTGGCGTCCACTTTGACGCCTGGGGCCATCGTTGCGGTGACGGTCATGCGGCGGATATAGGTGCCCTTGGCAGCCGAGGGGCGAGCTTTCTTGATCGCTTCCATCAGCGCAGCCAGGTTGTCGTACAGTTTATCCAGATCGAAGGACACTTTGCCAATCGGAACGTGCAGGTTGGCGGTTTTATCCAGGCGGAATTCCACGCGGCCAGCTTTAGCTTCCTGGATCACGCGCGGCAGGTCAACCGCCTGCACCACCGTCCCAGCCTTGGGGTTCGGCATCAAACCGCGGGGGCCTAACACACGGCCCAGGCGGCCCGCTTTACCCATCATATCCGGCGTGGCGATGGCCACATCGAAATCCGTCCAACCGCCCTGAATCTTGTTGATCCATTCATCGGTATCGGCGATGTAATCCGCGCCGCCTTCCTGGGCGAACTGAACACCTTCGCCCTGGGCGAAGACCAAAACGCGCACCGTCTTGCCCAACCCGTGGGGCAACACCACCACGTCACGCACCTGCTGGTCAGCCTGGCGCGGGTCCAAGCCCATGCGCAGGTGAACTTCCACCGTGGCGTCAAACGAGGTGTAGCTGGCCTTCTGGACCAATTCCAGGGCTTCGCGGGGGGCGTAATACTGCGCCGGGTTTACCAGCGCGCTTGCAGCCGTATATTTCTTACCGTGCTTAGACATGCGAACTCCTTTGTGGTTCAAACGGGCCTGTCAGCAGGCCCTCCCACGGGGTGTCAGTCGACCACCTGCAGCCCAAGGCTGCGGGCCGTTCCTTCGATCTGGCGCATGGCGCCTTCCAAATCAACCGCGTTGAGGTCTTTCATCTTCAGCTCAGCGATCTCACGAATTTGCGCGCGAGTCACTTTGCCAACCTTGGTGCGGTTCGAAGTGGCAGAGCCTTTATCAATACCAGCGGCCCGCTTCAACAAGAAGCCAGCCGGGGGTGACTTCAGGATGAAGTTGAAGGAACCATCGGTATACACCGTGATTTCCGCCGGGACAATTTCCCCGGCCCGGTTCGCCGTCCGAGCGTTGTATTCTTTCACAAACGCCATAATGTTGATGCCGTGCCCAGCCAGGGCAGGACCAACCGGGGGCGCTGGCGTTGCTTTTCCGCCAGGCAGCTGTAAACGTACGATCGCTTTCAGTTTCTTTGCCACAGCTTTACTCCTTTGTGGTTATAACGGGCGATTAGGGTGGGCGCCCTCCCACGAATGTCCAAGCCTGCGCTGGGCGCAGGCCCGCTAACTAAGCCTTTTCCACCTGCAGGAAGTCCAGTTCCACAGGGGTTTCACGACCAAAGAAATTGACCATCACGCGCACTTTGGTGCGCCCCATGTCAATTTCTGAAACCGTGCCGCGGAAGTCGTTGAACGGCCCGTCAATGATGCGCACGCGCTCGCCAACCTTAAAGGTCACCTTGACGACGGGTGCCTCAGCTTCCATGCGCTTCAAAATCTGGTTGACTTCTTCGGGCCGCAGGGCGGTGGGCGCGGTGCCCATGCCCACAAAACCGGTAACGCCTGGTGTGTTGCGAACCACATACCAGGACTCTTCCGTCATAATCATGTTCACCAGAACGTACCCAGGGAAAACATGGCGCTCGACCACACGGCGCTTACCATCTTTGACTTCGATCTCTTCCTGGGTCGGAATGACCACGTCAAAGATCATGTCTTTCATGTTCATGGTTTCAATTCGCTGCTCCAGGTTATGACGAACCTTGTTTTCATACCCCGAATAGCAGTGAATCACATACCAGGCGCGGTCCGTGCCTTCTTCGACAGCCTGTTCATCCTTGGAAGCGCCAGGGACCGGAAGCACGTCATCCCCCGCCGCATTTTCCGGCAGGGTTTCCTGGCTTTCGTCGTCCTGATAATTCTCGTTTAACGCATCCATCATTTTTTCCTTATAAAGCTGTCCACGCCCGGCAGTTCACCCAGGCTAGGCCAAAATCAAAACCATGAGCTGCGAAAGCAGAAAATCGAGCAAGCCTAAAGCCACGCTCATCACAGCCAAAACCATCAAAACGATCTTGGTCAGGCGAACGGTCTCCTGGCGGGTGGGCCAGGTCACTTTTCGCAGCTCGCCGACAGTCTCACGCCACCAGCGCTTGATGCCATTGCCCATGCGCTCGAAGAAATTCGGTTTTGCCTCTTTTTTCTCGGTTTTGTCTGTCACGCAGCACTCCTTATCTTTACGGCTAAAACGCCGCCATGAAGACGGCGTCGCCTTGGATGAGGCAGGCCAGGCAGGAATTGAACCCACAACCTCCTGTTTTGGAGACAGGCGCTCTGCCAATTGAGCTACTGGCCTATGCGAGGCTGGAAACCCGCTGGTTGTCCGGCGGGTTTCCAGCGCTCTCAATCCTTACTTTGTCTCGCGGTGCGCAGTATGTTTGCGGCAGCGAGGGCAGTATTTTTTCAGTTCCATGCGGCCGGGGTCATTGCGGCGGTTCTTCTGCGAAGTGTAGTTGCGCTCTTTGCAGTCCATGCACGCGAACGTGATCACCGGGCGGATATCTTTCTTTTTAGATGCCATACCGTTTCACGCAGCCAGTTACCCGGCTGGCTCTCCTCTTACCTAGTCCAGAATTTTGGTGATCACGCCAGCGCCAACGGTCAGACCGCCTTCGCGAATGGCGAACTTGGAGCCTTGCTCCAGCGCCACCGGCACAATCAGTTCAACTTCCATGTTGACATTGTCGCCCGGCATC
>JARKPO010000087.1 GCA_029975215.1 Levilinea sp. | reverse complement strand
TGTGTTGCGACATATTGCTCTAAATCTGCTCAGACAAGATAGGACGATCAAACGCGGCATCAAAATAAAACGATTGGCAGCCGCCTGGGACAATGATTACCTCATCCAACTCTTCAGTGATTAGAATGCGATTGCCCTGGGATGGCGGGCGGCAGGCATAGCTTTTTTTTTGAATTTAAGGTATGCTTAACGCATCTGGCCGCAATAATTGGCCGGACAGTCCGGCCCCCCATTTACAGCCCCGAGGAGGTAGACGTGATCAAAGAAACCCTCAAAGAAGCAGAAGCGCGCATGAAGGGTGCGATTCAGGCGCTCGAGGAAGACCTGGCTGGAATTCGCACCGGCCGCGCCTCACCTGCTCTGGTAGAACGTTTGCTTGTGGAATATTACGGTTCACCCACGCCCTTAATGCAGGTGGCCAGCATTAGCATTCCTGAACCCCGCCAAATCCTCATTCGCCCCTTTGAAACCAATATGCTCAAGCCCGTCGAACGCGCCATCCTGGCTTCCGATTTGGGCCTGACACCCAATAACGACGGCAAGGCCATCCGCCTGAATCTGCCGCCCCTCAACGAGCAGCGCCGCCGCGATTTGGCCAAGGTGGTGCATAACCGCGCCGAAGAAGCCCATGTGGCTGTGCGCAATGTGCGCCGCGACCTGATTAAAGATCTGCGCGAGTTCGAACACGAAAAGTTGATCTCGGAAGATGATTTGAAGAACGGGGAAGAAGAGCTTCAGAAGCTGACCGACCGCTTTATTGAACAGGTGAACGTGATTAAAGAACGCAAGCAAAAGGAAATCATGGAGGTCTAACACACACCCGCTCATGAGTGAAGAAGCCCCCCGCCTTGAGTTAAAAATCCCCAATCACATCGCAGTGATCATGGACGGGAACGGCCGCTGGGCCGCCGCCCGCGGTATGCCGCGTATGGTCGGCCACCGAGCCGGAACCGAGAACCTGCGCCGCATTATCACCGCCTGTGTGGAATTTGGGGTCAAATATCTGACCATTTACGCCTTCTCGACCGAAAACTGGGGCCGCCCCCAGGAAGAAGTGGACGGCTTAATGAACATCCTGGCCCAGGTGATTGACCAGGAGCTGGCTGAGCTGCACCAGGAAGGTGTGCAGCTGCGCCATATTGGCCGCCTGGAACGGCTGGACCCCAGCCTACGCCAGAAGGTAGAGGCGGCGGTGGAAATGACCCGCAATAACCAGCGCCTGGTGCTTTCGGTGGCCTGGAACTACGGCGGCCGTGATGAGATCGTCTGCGCCATCCGGGATATGATCCGCGCGGGCATCCCCGCCGAAGCGGTGACCGAAGAAACCGTCAGCCAACACCTTTTCACGGCTGGGATCCCTGATCCCGATTTAATCATTCGCACTTCCGGCGAAATGCGAATCAGTAATTTCTTAATCTGGCAGGCTGCCTACTCAGAATGGTACGTCACCCCCACCCTGTGGCCTGATTTTGATAAAGAGGCGCTGCGCTCCGCGTTAGAAGATTACAGCAAACGCGACCGCCGCTTTGGGCGCCTGTCCAAATGCTTCGAGGACAATGCAGCCCATGCTGGCAAACCGGCTTAAAGTCATCATTGTTTTGGTCCCCCTGGTGGTGGGCTTCACGGTTTGGGGCGGCTGGCCCTTTGCCGGGCTGATCGCCGCGGTGATGGCCGTGGCCGCCTGGGAATACGTGCGCATTTTCCACCCCGGTGCGCGCGGTTCGGCAGCGGTGCTGCCCCTGGCCGGGGTGGCGGCTCTGATCCTGGCGCGCCAGGCCTGGGGGTTCACCCATTCCGATTGGATCCTGACGTTGATCGTTCTGCTGGCCATGGCTTTTCAGGTGGTGGCCCAGCAGCGCGGCAGTCAGACTTCCGCCAGTGATTTTGGCATGGTCCTCTCCAGCGTGCTGTATCTGGGTTGGTTGGGGGCCTATTTTGTTTCCCTGCGCAGCCTGCCCGACGGACAGTGGTGGGTGTTGGTGGTGCTGCCGGCGGTGTGGGCCGCGGATGCAGGCGCGTACATCATCGGCCGCCGCTTTGGCAAGCGCCCGCTGTGTTCGCGCGTCAGCCCCAAGAAAACCTGGGAAGGCTACCTGGGCGGTATGGCCGCGGCGGCTCTGCTGACCCCCCTGCTGGCCGCCCTGTGGCACTTGCGCACCCCGGCTGTCACCCCCCTGCACGGTCTGCAAATCGGGCTGGTCATGGCTGTCCTTACCCCCCTGGGTGATCTGGGCGAAAGTATGCTCAAGCGTCAGTTTGGGGTCAAAGATTCTGGAAAACTCCTCCCCGGCCACGGCGGCATCATGGACCGTGTGGATTCGTGGATTTGGGCGGTCACCCTGGGATACTATCTGGTGCTGTGGCTGGGGTAGCCCCTCTTTTACAGCTGAATATGTAGTTTTGCCTCAATCGAACGCCATCGTCTGCATTGTAACGTTTCCCAACTGATCCAGTCTGCCCGCGGGCTGGCCTATGGAAGAGGAGGATTGCAATGATTGACACACGCCCCACTCGTAACCTGGCTCTGGAACTGGTCCGGGTGACCGAAGCTGCTGCCCTGGGGGCTGGCCGTTATATGGGCCGCGGAGATAAAATCGCCGCGGACCGCGCTGCGGTCAATGGAATGCGCCTGGTGCTCAATTCCATCCAAATGGACGGGGTTATTGTGATCGGCGAGGGCGAAAAAGATGAGGCGCCCATGCTGTACAATGGCGAGAAGCTGGGCACAGGCGACCCGCCGATGGTGGATATTGCCGTGGACCCCATTGACGGCACGCGCCCGCTGGCGCTGGGATTGCAAAACTCTATCACCACCGTGGCTCTGGCCCCGCGCGGCGCCATGTTTAACCCCGGCCCGTATGTGTACATGAAGAAAATCGCAGTCGGCCCCCAGGCGCGGGATGTGATTGACATCCGCGCCTCGATCACCGACAACCTCAACGCCATTGCCAGGGCCAGAGGTGAAGATGTGAAAGACCTGACGGTAGTCATTTTGGACCGTCCCCGCCATGAGGAGATGATCGCCGAGGTGCGGCGCTGCGGCGCGCGCATCCGCCTGATCCCCGATGGGGATGTGGCCGGGGCCTTGATGACCGCTTTGCCGGATTCGGGCATTGATGTGCTCCTGGGCATCGGCGGCACGCCTGAGGGCGTATTGGCAGCCTGCGCCCTGCGCGCAGCGGGCGGCAACATCCAGGGCTTGCTGGTGGCGCGCAACGACGAAGAGCGCCGCCGTGGGGATGAGGCGGGCATTGACTTTAACAAAGTCCTGACTATGGATACCCTGGTATCTTCGGATGATGTCTTTTTTGCTGCCACCGGCCTGACCAACGGCGATTTGCTGCGCGGGGTGGATTACTTCGCGGGCGGGGCGGTGACCGACAGCATCGTGATGCGCGGGCTGACCGGCACGGTGCGCCGCATCACCTCCACCCACCGCCTGGCCAAGCTCACCCAAATCAGCGCCATCGAATACTAGCGCGTCTGCGCTGGCTGCGGGTTGATGCCCCCCGGGTGTATTTTGCCTGGGGGGCTTGCTTTAGTCTTCTCCTTGAATTTGCAGGGTGACATACCAGGTGCGCAAGGGGCGTTTTTCTGTCTCCCATGAGCGGCGGTAGTGCAGCTTCAGGCGCGTACGGCCCGAGCCTACCGCGCAAAAATGCAGCCGCACCTGCCCGCCGCTGCCCACATGCGGGTTGGCAGGTTGGAATTGGCGTTCTTCCAGGTTCAAAATTTCGGGATTCATCTCGGCCACGCTCCAGTCAAACCCTGTGGAAGGGTTTCCGGAAAGCACCACGGTGATGCTTTCGCCTGCCTGGAGCTGAATTTTCTTGCCGCGGTCGCCTTCGGCCAATATATGCTTTGCTTCGAGGTTGGAATCCATCGTCCATCCTCCTTTTACATTCATTATAGGGAGGTTGCAGCGGGTAGGTCAAGTGGCTTTTATTTCATGCGATTCTGTATTTACAGCAAATACAGTTGTTTCAGTATTGACAGAAATAACAGGAGCGACTATAATGCTACTGGTGAGAACACCCAAGCGTTGTTGGCCAGAAAATAAACACATTTTTTGGATTTTGTGAAGGAGCGTTTGGATGGAGCTGGAAAGCTCGGGTGAGTCTGCGGATAATCCTCCCTCGAAGGGGGAGGATAGACAGACTCTATCCCAGTTCGTTGAAAATATGGGGTTGCTTTACCAGGATTACGGCGTGTCCCGCATCGGCGGGCGGATTGTTGGCTATCTCCTGGTAACGCCGCGACCGGTGTCTTCGGAAGAGATGGCCGAGGCCCTGCAGGTCAGCCGAAGCAGCATTTCCACCAATTTGCGCACGCTGCTCATGGCTGAACTGGTCGAGAAGGTGTCCCTGCCGGGGGACCGGGTGGACTACTACGTCCTTTCGGATCTCGCCTGGCAGAACACGCTCGAAATGCGCCTGGCTGCCATTCTTCCCTTGAAGGAACTGGCGGAAGAGGGCCTGGAGGGTTTACATCCAGAACATCCCGCTCGGCCGCGCCTGCAATCACTCATGGATTGGGTGGGCATGGTGGAAACCATCCTCCAGCGCACCCGAGACGAGTGGCAATCCCGTTCGGAGGTCTTGGCCGGTCCAGGGTCCTGATTCGCCCTGCCGCCCCCTGCGCGTTTCCAGCGCCGGTTGGACCTCCGCTCCAACCGGCGCTTTGTTTGAAACCGCAGTCCCTGTGAAGGAGGCGAGCGATGCGCTATCTGGTGATCCGCACCGAAAATTTGACCAAGATGTACGGCCGCCATCTCGGCGTACGGGATCTGATGTTAGAGGTTGAACCGGGAGAGATTTTTGGCTTCCTGGGCCCAGACGGTTCCGGCAAAACCACCACCATCCGTTTACTGCTGGATTTCGTACGCCCCACTTCGGGCCGCGCCCTGGTGTTGGGCCTCGACAGCCGCCTGGACAGCCTGAAAGTTCGCCGCCAGGTGGGTTATTTACCGGGGGAATTTGATTTCTTCGCCCACCAAACCGGCCGCGCCGCCCTGCGTTCTTTTGAGAATTTGCGCGGCAAGCTGGATTGGACCTACGTGGACGGCCTGATCGAGCGCTTTGGGTTGGACGTGGATCAAAAGATCGGCGACATGCCAGCCCTGGAACGCCGCAAAGTGGGGCTGATTCAAGCCTTCATGCACCGCCCCGAATTGATCTTATTGGATGAGCCCAGCCGCGGCCTGGATTTGGCCACGCAGCAGGCCCTCTATCAGTTGATCGCTGAGGTGCGCCAGGAAGGGCGCACGGTGTTCCTGGCTTCCAACTCGGTGTGTGAGATGGAACGTCTGTGCGACCGCGTCGCCGTGCTCTACGGCGGGCAGGTGATGGCGGTGGAACGCGGGGTACACCTGCGCGCCCGCGCCCTGCGGCGCATTGAGATGCGCTTCGCCACGCCGGTTCCGGCGGGCGCCTTTGACGCCCTGCCCAACCTGCAGGACCTGCACATTACCCCTCATTCTCTTTCCTGCACGGTGCGCGGCGACCCCGACACCCTGCTCAAGCTGGCCAGTCAGTACCGCGTTACCGATATGCTCAGCCAGTCGCTCAGCCTGGAAGAAGTCTTCCGCCGTGACTATGGGATTACCTGTGCTGCCTGATCTGCTGCGCAGTGCGGTGCAGCGCGCGCGCTGGCCCCTGCTTGCCTGGGGGCTGGCGCTGTTCTTCTGGACAGGGCACCTTTTAACCAGTTTCCATCTGCCTGCCGGACCGCTGGCGCAGGGCATGGGACAGGTGGTGGCCTTTTTGGGAGCCGTTCCCACCCCTCCCGCCGCGCTGGAAAATTGGCTGTGGGCGGGCGGCTTTGCCCTGCCCTATCCGCTGCTGACCTCTTCCTTTGCTATCTGGCTGGGGGGAGGGCTTTTGGCGGGTGAAGAGCGCCGCCGCACCCTGACCCTGCTGCTGGCCGCCCCCATGCCGCGCAGCCGCTTGCTGCTGGCCCAATACGCGGTCTTGTGGCTGGCGATGGCGGTTTTGGGAGGCTGGCTGGCGGGGGTTTTGCTGTTGGCCAACCTCAGTCTGTCCCTGGGGTTGAGGACGGGGTCTCTGCTGAGCGCAGTGGGCCTGAATACCCTCTTGGCTCTGCTGTGGGGCAGTGCGGCCTTTTTGACCGGGGCGCTGACCGGCCGCCCCAACCTCAGCCACTGGGCGGGCGCGGGGGCATTTGTTCTGTTTTACCTGCTGCACCGCCTGAGCCCTGCTCAAGGTGCGCTTTCTTTCTTCTCGTGGCTGTCCCCCTTCCACTATACGCAACCCAGCCTGCCCCCGGCAGGCTGGGTATTGGCGGGTCTTTCGGGGCTGTGCCTGGCGGCGGCCTGGGTGGGCTTTAACCGCCGCGATCTGGAACTTTAGCCCACTCCCAGCAGCGATATCCCTAAACTGAGCAAGAACAAGAGCATTTGCAGGCCAAACAGACCGGCCAGCACGTAGCCGACGATCACCCAGGCGGTCAGCGGGGCCGCCGTGCGCACGGGCTGACCTTCGGCCATCTGGCGCACCACTCGCGCCGTCTCCAAGGCCAACTCGCGCGGGCTGCGCAGGGGCGTCCCCGGCCAAACCCAGCCTTCGGCTTCCAGGGGAATGAGCACCCGCTGACCCTGATATTCCCTCAGCCACAGACGCAGCGCTTCAGGCGGGTTGGCTGCTAATGCGGCAGGCAGCAGTACGGCTTTGGTCTGATAGTACTCATCGCTGAAGGCCTGGACCCCCAGCTTGAAGGGAATGACCGGCAGGCGCGGGGCTTGCTGATGCAGGGCGTGGGTCAGCGCCTCGTTGAAGGCCTCCTCGCCCTGCGCTTGAATCACCAGCACGGGGAAGAGCGCCTGGCGCTCGTGCACCGCCTGTTGGGCGGCGCGCCCGTCGCTGCGCAAGGCCCCCAAATGATAGCTGAGCCACACCAACAGCAGCGCCAGCACTTCGGCGCGGCGTGCAAATTCCAGCCAAAAATTGGGGTCGGGGCTGCCCAGCACGGTTGAAAGCACCAGGAAGAACAGCGTCCCGCCCGCGGCCATGCCGCCCACCACGCTGGCGAACAGCACCAGGTACAGGTATGCCTTGCGCACCACCGACCGGCGAGCGTGATCGCCTGCGTCGCCAAAGGCGCGCGCCTGAGCCTGCAGCCGCCCCCAGGGCCGCAGCCACAAAGGCAGGCCAATGGCCAGACCGGCCAGAGAATAGCTCAGCGTGTCGCGCAGTCCGCCCAGTGTGGCGGGCTGGTTGATCAAAATTTCGGTTAAGGTGCTGACCAGGCCCCACAGACTGAAGAAAGTAGCCGCCGTTCCGCCCAGCGACAGGAGAGAATCATACAGTCGTTCCAGCCCTTCGCGCCGCCGAATTTCGTCTTCATCCCGCACGGCCTGCTGGCGCTGACGCGAGAAATAGGCCCACACCACCCCGGCGATGATCATCACCGCCAGCCAGTTGGCCTTTTCGTTTAGCCACAGCTCTAACTGGTTGGCTTCGCCCAGGCCCCAGCGGATGAGCGAGGCCGCCAGATTTCCCAAAGACAGCAGCCCCAGCCCCAGCGAGATCCAACTGAGGGCGTACAGCACCCCCAGGCGCAGCAGGGAACGGCGTTCGTTGGGGTGTTCGTCCAGGCCGCGGCGGATGACCAGCCAGGTGTGGGCAAACAAGGGCGCCCCCACCGCGCACAGGGCAATGCCGTTGGCCAGCCAGGCCGCAGTCAGGTCGCTCAGCCCTTCGGGCGTGGTGAAGATAAAGCGGATGAGCTGCTGGCAGCCGAAAACCGCCAATCCCAGGCTGTAAATGCCCCAGGCGTAGCGGTACACCCGCCGCACCTCAGGCAGTTCCCCGCTGGGCGCGGCGGCCTGCCAATCGCCGCGCAGCACGCGTTCGATGTAGGCCCAGGCGATCAGATTGACGGCCACCGCCGCCAGGTTATCCGCCAGGGTTTGCCCGCTGCCCACCAGGGGCGAATCCAGCCCGCGCCCGATCCATGTGATCAGCGCGCGGTTGAGGATGGCCAACACATTTTGGGCCACCGGAACCAGCAACCCAAAGCGGGCCGCGTATAAAAACAGGGCGCGGATGCGCGAGGTGTGTTCTTCTTCGTCGCTGCGGGCGTCGCGCTGCACCACGGCCCAGTGAATGCCGAAAATAGGCACGCCCACCAGCACCAGCGAAAGCCCCCCCGCCAACAAGTTGACACCCCCCAACGGCAGCACATCAAACAGGGTGCGGGCCAGGTTAATCACCCCCCACACGATCACTTCCAGGCTGATGAGGGCGATCAGATAAAAGTACAAGCGCCGAACGGTGCGCATGGGCTGCTCCTTGTGCGTGATGAATCCAGACGGCCGCTGCGCCGCTTACTTTTTGATCTCTTCCTGGAACCAATCCCAATTGAAATAGGGATAAGGCAGGTAGCGGATCTTCCAAACGCCGTTCTGCTGTTCCAGCGTGGCGCGGTCGTTCTGACGGTAGGTGGAGCCTACCAACCCCGAATCGCCCTGGATCACGGTGAGCTGCACGGTGGCTTGCTCCCCGCTGATGAAAGTCTCGCCGAGCTTCAGGCTGGCCTGACCGGGCTGAAGCTGCTTGGTCAGGAAGACATCTCGGAAGGCCTGCAGGCTGGGGCGTCCGGCGGCGTCAGCCAGATAGCCGTGGGCGCGTTCAAAATCACCCGACTGCAGGGCCACCACGTAGTTGTGGACCACAGCGCTGGGGGTATCTTCGGGCAGATAAGTGATCTGTTGGCGGCGCACCAGGAAGATGGTCAGGGAGATAACCGCCAATACGCCAATCCCGGCCAGGATGGCCATGAGAAAACGGTCTTGTTTCATACGAAACTCCGAATAGGGTAGGATCAGTAGCTCACCCGTTAACGCGCTGCGGGCGCGCGGTATGGGCGGAGGCGGCAGCGCGCGGGCGGCCAGGGCGCAGGGCGATGACCAGGAAGGGGCCCAGGAGCGGCACCAAAAGGGCCAGCAGACCCAGGCAGCAGAACTCTAACAATCCCACCTTTCGCCGGCGCAGGGAAAGCATCGCCAGGAGAAATAGGACAGCGATCACGGCGATTAAAAGAAACCGGATGATATCGGCTGAGTCCATTGCACCGCTCCTCTTGTAAAGTACCGTAATTGTAGGATATTTTTTCGAATTATTCAAGTGCTGATCCCTCCAACGCGCCCCTCACCGCTGTTCGGTACATCCGGTATAATGTGGCCATCTTTGCTGTGCAGAGGCCCGTATGCCCACACCCGAACCTCAACTGAAACGCAAACGCCTGGAAGCCCTGGCTGCTGTTGGTTTGCTGGCTTTGCTTTCTGCCCTGGCCTACCTGCCTTTGGCGGCCCAGTTCGGCTTTTATAACGATGATTGGTATCTGATGTACGCTGGCTTTACCCAGGGGACGGCAAAATTTACGGATGTCTTTGCCATTGACCGCCCGGCGCGCGCGTTTTTGGTCTCGGCGGCTTACCAGCTTTTGGGCACGCACGCCCCCTGGTACAGTTACAGCGCCTACGTGCTGCGTTTGATCAGCACCCTCAGTTTACTGTGGACACTGCGGCGGGTCTGGCCGCGCCAAAGCCGCCTGATGCTGCTGGTGGCGACTCTCTTCGCCGTGTACCCCGGCTTTTTGGATCAGCCCAACGCGGTGGATTACCAATCACACCTGGTCAGTTTTGCGCTCATTTTGCTTTCGATGGCTGGGTCGGTGGCGGCCCTCACCACCGAACGGCGGGGGCTGCGCATCGGCCTGGTACTGCTCTCGGCGCTGTCTTCCCTGGCGGGCCTGCTGCTGATGGAGTATTACATCGGCATGGAGGTTTTCCGCTTCTTGATTCTGGCAGCTCTGGGACAGTCGGGGGTGCGCCTGCTGCCGCGTTTGCGGCGGGGTGCGCTGCGGGCGGCCCCCTATTGGGCGGCGGCGGCGGGTTTCTTAATTTGGCGGATTTTCTTCTTCAACAGTCAGCGCGCCGCCACGGACATTGGCTCCATGTTCAGCAGTCTGGCCGAATCGCCGTTGATGCGCGGACTGTGGTTTGGGGTCTATTGGCTTCAGGATTTTTGGAATGTGACCGTCCTGGCCTGGGGCGTGCCGCTGTATCAGAGCGCTTTCCGCTTGCGGCTGCGTGACAGCCTGACGGGCATGGCCCTGGGAGCGGCGGCGGCACTGCTGCTGGTGGGCGTGGTGTGGTGGCTTCACCGTGCCAAGGGCGCAGACAGCCCCCAGGCAAAGGAGGAGGATCCCTCCTCTAAAAACTGGGCCTGGGAAGCCCTGGCGATTGGCGCGCTGAGCGTGCTGGCCAGCCTGGCCCCCGTCACCCTGGGCGACCGCCATATTCTCTTTCCCACTTACAGCCGCTTCACCCTGCCGGGATCTTTGGGTGCGGTGTTGATTCTGGGCGGTCTGCTTTCCATGCTCACATCGCAGCGTCTGCGCCTGGGGCTGACCGCGGTGTTGGTGGGCGCGGCCGTCTTTGCCCATTTTGGCAACGCTACCCAATACGTCAACGAATGGCGCTCGCTGCGCAATTTTTGGTGGCAGGTTTCCTGGCGCGCCCCGCAGATCCAGTCGGGCACGGTGCTGGTGGCTGATTACCCCAACAGCGGCATCGCCGAGGATTATTTTGTGTGGGGGCCGGCCAACCTGATCTTTTACCCCGAAAAGAAAACCGGCAGTCCCACGCCCATCTCTCTGCCTGCGGCGGTGCTGAACCGCACCACGGTGCAAAACATTCTGCGGGGCGCTGGCGTGACCGAAACGGTGGACCGGCGCGGCCTGGAGGTGACCCGCGATTACGGACGAGTGCTGGCCCTATCCATGCCGACCGAAGGCTCGTGCGTACATCTGCTACAGGGCGCGCAGCCAGAGCTTTCCGACCAGGAGGGTTATGAGATGCAGATCATCGCCCCCCGCTCCGATCCGTCGGCGGTGTTGACCGAGGCCGACCCCCGCCAGCCCCCCCAGGCCATTTTTGGGCCGGAGCCGCCTCACACCTGGTGTTACACCTATCAGCGCGCTGATCTGGCCCGCCAACGCGGCGATTGGAAAGAAGTGGTCCGTCTGGGGGATGAGGCCATCCAGGCCAGGCTTCACCCTGTGGATTGGGTGGAGTGGATGCCCTTCATCCAGGCTTATGCCTACCTGGGGCGGGAAGACGCTTTGCGCCAATTGGCGGTGATCGTGAAAGACCAGCCGTACCTGCGCTATCAGGCCTGCGCGCTGTTTCAGGCGGACGGGGCCGGATGGGGGAAACAGTACCCGCAGGGGCAGGCTCTCCTGGTGGAGACATTTTGCCCCTGAGGGGCTGAGGCCGCCGCCAAACACTTGAAATCCCATTTGAAGAGACGTTGAGGGATTGACAAACCCTCAAAAATCTTTTATATTGATGTTACCGTTCACGTGAACGGTAACGTGACCGGTAACATCCCTTCTTTCTTTGTTTGCATAGGCGACCTGTACGGATGAAACGTTCCAGCCCCACCATTCGAGATGTTGCTGCCCTGGCCGGTGTCTCTCACCAAACGGTCTCGCGGGTGATTAACGGGATTGAACGGGTCAACCCCGAAACGCGCGAGAAAGTGGAAGAAGCCATCGCTGCCCTGGGCTACCGCCCCAACGCAATTGCTCGCTCCATGGCCCAGGGGCGCACCTGTATGTTGGCTTGCGTGGCCCCCAACCTGACCGACTTCACCTTCTCCAGCATCATCGAAGGGGCCGAGGGCGAAGCCCGCAAACAAGGCTATTTCACCCTGGCGGCTGCCGCCGCTTTGGACAGTGACTTCGAAAACGTAATTGAGCAGTTGGTGGGGCACCAGCGCATTGACGGCATCATCGTCATCAGCCCCTGCCTCGACAGTTATCAGGCCACCATTGCTGCCACCATCCCCTCGGTGTTTGTCAGTGCCCCCCACCCTTCGGGTGCGCTGCAAACCGTGGATATTGACAACTACCAGGGCGGTTACGACGCCACCACCTACCTCTTCAGCCTGGGCTACCGCCGTGTGGGCCTCATCACCGGCCCGCAGCACGAGATCACCTCGCGGGAACGCACCCGCGGCTACGAAGAAGCGGTGCGCGCCGCGCAGGAAGATTTGGATACAGCCTTAATCGCAGAAGGCGATTGGTCGGCCACTTCCGGCTACCGTGCTTTTCAGAAGATTTGGAACCATCATCCCCAGGCCATTTTCGCCCAAAACGACCGCATGGCCGTGGGCGTCATCCGCGCCGCTCGCGACGCGGGACTGAGCATTCCCGAAGATTTGGCGGTGGTCGGCTTTGATGATATGCCGCTGGCTTCCTATTTTGACCCTTCGCTCACTACGATCCGCCAGGACACAGAAGGTTTGGGCCGCGAGGCTGTGCTGCGCCTGGTGGAACTGCTGCAAAACCCCGAACTCCCCGGAAAGCACACCCGCCTGGCCACCCAGTTGGTGGCGCGCGGCTCGACCGCCCCGTATCAAAGGAGGTGATGCCCCTTTCACCGGAGCGACTTTCCCCCTATTCCCCCCATATGTGTGAAGTTGGGCCTGACCCGCTGGGGATGACCCAATTCTCAATCGAAAAATATTAAGAGGAGAATCATGAAGAAGAACCTGTTGTTTGCCTTAAGCTTGATGGTTATGGCGGCTATGCTGTTGGCGGCCTGCGCCCCGGCGGCCACCCCTGCCCCGGCGGCCCCCGCTGAACCCGCCGCCCCCGCGGTTGAACCCACCAAGGCCCCCGAGGCCGCTGTGGAACCCACCAAGGCTCCCGAAGCCTCTGCGGAAGTGGCCCTGCGCTGGCGCACCCGCCCCGACAACCAGGCTGAAATTGATCTGTATTCCACCATCAGCCAGGACCTGGACGCAGCCCTGGAAGGCATCACTCTGACCTACGAACCCGGCGGCTCGGAATCCTCCAGCTACCAGGATGTGCTCAAGACCGAAATCGCCAACGGCACCGCCCCGGACGTGTTCTGGATCCCCGGCACCGATGTGGCTGATTTTGCCAAGCGCGGCCTGATCATGGACCTCAAAGCCATGGCCGACAAGACCGAAGGCTTCAAAACCACCGATTTCTACGAAGGCCCCATGTTCCACATGACCTTCAGCCCCACCACCAACAAAGCTGGCGACGCGCTGTGGGGCATCCCCCGCGACGTTTCCACCTTCGTGCTTTACCTCAACCTGGACTTGATTGCCGAAGCTGGTGCGGATGATCCGCGCGAACTGGCCAAAGAAGGCAAATGGGATTGGGAAGCTTTCCTGGATGTAGCCAAGAAAGTCACCGCCCTCGGCTCCGACATCTACGGTTACGGTGCCAATGCCTGGTGGGGTCCCTACGGTGTGTGGCTGAACTCCGCTGGCGGCGGTTTCTTCAACGCTGACCGCACGGCCTGCGCCCTGGACACAGACGCCTCCATCGCTGGCCTGGAATTTGAACGTAAGCTGTATGTGGACGAAAAAGTGGCCGTGCCCTACGGCGAAGACTCCGAACCCCCCTTCATGGCAGGTAAGGTTGCCATGTTCCAAAACGGCCGCTGGGCCACCCCCGGGGTTCGCGCCAACGCCAAATTCAACTGGGACGTGGTGGAACTGCCCACTGGCGCCAACGGTCAGGGTAACTGGCTGTTCTGGGGCGCTTACGTGGTCAACGCCAAGACCGCCCACCCCGAAGAAGCCTGGAAACTGGTGCAGGCTCTGACCACCGCCGAAACGCAGGGCAAAATCTCGGCTCTGGGCGCCAACATCCCCAGCCGGGTCAGCCAGGAAGCTTTTGACGCCTTCTTGACCTTCACCCCGCCTGCCAACAACCAGGCCTTCTTGAACGGCATTGACCCCAAGAATAAACCCACCGCCGAAGGTCCGCTGTGGGCTGGCTCCTGGCCCGATTTCGACGCTGTTATGGGCCCCATGATCAGCTCGGTCATGAACGGCGAAATGACCATCGAAGAATTCAAGGCCAAGATCTGCACGGAAGCCAACAAAGCTTTCGCGAAATAGGTGTTCCGTTTCCCTCCCTCCTTCCCTGCCCGAAGCCGGGCAGGGAAGGAAATTTCTTTGAACCGTTGTATTCCCCACTGGTACTGCACTGCCGCACAGCGTTGTTGGTTTTGTGAGCTTCTTCGAATTTTATGGAGGGCCGTCCGATGACCCCTGCTTTGGATGCGCGTTCCGCGCGTCTCACCCAGCGTTTGATCCAATCCGTCACCCTCTGGCATGTCATCGCCGCGCTTGCGGGCCTGGCCGCGGTGGCGCTGGTCGCCGTTGGGGTGATTGTTCTCAATTTGCCCACCTGGCTGCGCATCACCGCCGGGGTGTTGTTATTGGTTTTCACTGGCGCTTCCGCGGCGGCGGCCTGGTTTCTGCATCTGCGCAAACGCCTGGGCCGCACCTTATCACTGGTGACCAATTACCTTGGTTTTATTGTCTCGCTTTTGGCACTCTTTCAGGTTTTGGGGGTTTTTACCGGCGTGGATGCTCTGGCGGATACCTTCGGACGCGGTTTGGGGGCGCTGGCCGGGGTGTTGCTGGGCTACCTGATCTCCGCCAGCGGCGACCGTTTTCATGCCAGCATGGATACGGAAATCTTGCTCAAGAAGATCGGCAAATATGTGGCTCTGGCCAGTTTTGCCGTCTTTCTGTTCCTTGTGGGACTGGTGGACGGGCTGCTTTTCCTGGCCCGCCAGTTGGCCCAGCCTGCGGCTGCGGCTGCGCTGCTGCTGAGCCTGGTGTTTGGGTTCATGGTTTGGGCGCTGTGGCGCGAGGATTCGGCAATTGCCCTGAACCGCAGCAACGCGCAAACCGAAACGCTGGAAGGTTATCTCTTCCTCTCCCCCAATCTGCTCGGCTTTTTGATTTTCTTTGCCTTCCCGCTGCTGTTTTCCTTCTTCGTCTCCCTCACCGATTGGGACGCCTTTGGTAACCAGAATTTCATTGGGCTGCGCAATTACGCTAACATCTTCACCCTGAATTTGCAGCCGCTGGCCTACGCGGGCCAGTTGATGACCGAGGTCATGGACGGCTCCGTCTTTTCGGAGCTGCTGCGCTTCAATTTCTTTGGTCAGGAATATCTGCTGGGGGCTAAAGATGCCCTGTTCTGGATTTCGCTGCGCAACACCCTTTTGTTTGTGATCCTTACCGTGCCGCTCAGCGCCGTCCCAGCCTTGCTGCTGGCCAATATCCTCAACAGCAAAATCCCCGGCATGAAGATTTTCCGTGCGATTTACTTTGTGCCCTCCATCGCCGCCACCGTGGGCATTGCCCTCATCTGGCAGTGGCTGTACAATGCCTCCATCGGTTACATCAATTATTTCATCACCCTGGCGGTGACGTTCTTCAACGGCACGTTTGGGACAGCCCTGGTGGATCCGCAAATCCGCTGGTTATCCGAGGCGCGCACCTCCATGCTGGCCATTGTGATCATGTCTGCCTGGCAGACGATGGGGTTCAACACCGTGCTGTTCCTGGCGGGGCTGCAAAACATCCCCAAAGAGATTTACGAAGCCGCCACGGTGGACGGCGCGGGCTCTTGGGCGCGCTTCTGGCAAATGACCTTGCCGCTGCTGGCCCCCACCACGTTTTTTGTGATCACCACCACCACCATTCAAGCCATGCAGGTCTTTGAACAGGTCTTTATCATGACCAACCCGCCGGGGGCTCCGGCCAATTCTACCCTGACGATTGTGCTGTACCTCTATCAAAACGGTTTCCAGCGCTTCCGCCAGGGGTATGCTGCCGCTATCGCCTGGGTGCTGTTCACGGTGATTTTCCTCGTGACCCTGCTGCAGTTCCGCAACCAGCGCCGCACCGGCGGCGGGTACGACATGTAGGAGGCCGCCATGAACTCAT
The DNA here is from genome assembly GCA_029975215.1 of Levilinea sp. Classification (GTDB taxonomy): domain Bacteria; phylum Chloroflexota; class Anaerolineae; order Anaerolineales; family Anaerolineaceae; genus Levilinea. The sequence goes on along the minus strand of JARKPO010000087.1, from coordinate 49,644 downwards.
CCCGCTTCCATTCCCCTTCCAAATCGCAGTGGGGCCGCTGGCTGACCAACGCCCTGGCCTACATCGTCCTTTCGGCTTTTGCCCTGGTGATGCTCTTCCCTTTCTTATATATGTTTGCCACGTCGCTGAAGACGCCGGACGATACCTATAACTATCCCCCGCGCTTCTTCCCGCGCGAACAATCCACCGTCCAGGTGGAAGGGTATCCTGAACCTCTGCCGATGTACTACGTAGAAAAGGACGGGCAGCGGTTCGCCTTTGCCCTGGCTCAGCAGACGGTTCCCGCGGGGGTGTATGCGCGCCCCGATGCGCTGGACCAAACCGTGGCGGTGCCGCTGGACCTGGCGGTTCCCAACGGCCAAACCGCTGTGGTGGACGGCCAGGAACAGCCCCTGCTGGATGTGCCCGTGAATGGGCAGATCGTTGCGATGGTGCAGGTGGGCAAAACTGCCCTGGGACGTTTTATTAATCCCGATAACCCCAGCGAAGAAGTCTTTCAAAATGTGCGCAAGAGTGAACCTGTCAACCGCATCACCTGGCACCCGGAAAACTACGTGCGTGTGATGACCCTGGAGAACATGGGCCGCAGTCTGACCAACACCACCCTGGTGACCCTCTTTGTGGTCATTGGGCAGGTGACCACCTCGGTGCTGGGCGGCTATGCCTTTGCCCGCCTGCGTTTCCCGGGGCGCGACAAGCTCTTTGTGGTCTATCTGGGCACGATGATGATCCCCTTCGTAATGCTCATCATCCCTTTGTATCAATTGATGGTATTATTTGGGTGGGTAGACAGCCTTGCGGCCTTGATTTTCCCCTGGGTGTTCACGGCCTACGGCACCTTCCTCATGCGCCAGTTTTTCATCACCGTGCCGAAAGAGATAGAGGAAGCCGCGCTGATTGACGGGGCCTCGCGCCTGCAAATTCTGTGGCGCATCTTTCTGCCCGCGGCCGCCCCGGCCCTGGCCACCCTGGCCACCTTCACCTTCCTGTATGCCTGGAACAGCTTCTTCTGGCCGCTGGTGATCATTAACACGGGCAATTACGACAACCACGTCTTGACCCTGACGCTGAACATGCTGCGCGGTCGGGCGTCGGATCAGGGCAATATCATCCTGGCCGGTGCGGCCATTTCCATCCTGCCGCCCATGATCCTCTTTATCCTGGGGCAGCGCTTCTTCATCGAAAGCGCCATGTCCTCGGGTGTCAAAGGTTAAAATACATCGGGGTGGTTCTACGCTGTTAGCCTGGGGTTGGCCTCTACCAACCCCAGGCGCATTTAACCCAATTGGCCAAGTTCTCCCCATCTGCAAAAGCTGCGTTATCTGCGGATCTATCCTGTCGTCATCAACCCCAACTGCTCCTCAGCCCGGCGGCGCAGGTGGGATTTGGCTTTGAGCGCCAACACCTGCTGAAAATCCTGGCGGGCCTCTTCCACGCGGCCCAGGCGTTGGTACGCCGCCCCCCGCCGCAAATACAGCACCGGCTGCTGCGGGGCCAATTGGACAGCCTGGTTGTAATCATCCAGCGCCTGCTCCTCCTGCCCATTCACTGCCAGCGCATCCCCCCGCCCCTGGTAGGCCATCCACTGTTTGGGGTATTTTTCCAGCACCCAGCCGAAGAAATCCAGCGCCCAATCCAGCTTGTTGCGGTACAGGGTCAGGTTGACTTCGTTGATGGTCAGCGCCTGCTGGGGGGAGATTTTCAGGGTCTCGGCTTGATCGCGGTGAGCGGCGGCCCGATCTCCCAGATGAAAATGGGCGATGGAGCGCACCAGATAGCCCAGGGCAAACTCCGGCATCATCGCAACGGCCTGATCCAGCTCGCGCAGGGCTGCCGCGGGGTCGCCTTGATCCAGGTATGCTCCGCCTGCGTCCAGGTAGGGCACCCCCCAATCGGGCTTGAGGGCTTTCACCTGCTGGTAGTGCTCCAGGGCGGTTGGGTAATCTTTGTCCATCGCAAACATTTCCCCGCGCAGTTCCAGCGCCACAGCGTTTTGGGGGTCCATTTGCAGCACCTGTTCCACATCCGCTTTGGCCTGGGCGATCTCCCCCAGGTTGGTATAGGCCAGGCTGCGTGCCAGGCGGCTGTTCACATCTTGGGGCTGGGCGGTCAGTTTCTGTGTGTAAATTTGAATGGAGGCGTCGAAATCCTCCTGCATATAGTGATAACCGGAACGGCGGAAGAGGTAATTCACCGCCAGGGCCAGCCAGCGCTGCGAATGCGGGTTCAGACTGGCCAGCCCCAGGGCCATCAAAACGCAAAACAGCAGCATGACGTAGTCGCGCTGGGTCAGGCTCAAGGCTACCAACCCGATGAGGATGGGCAGGCCCACCACCAGGCTGATCACGTTGGCGGTGCGCCGGCCGAACAGGCCTTCACCCAGGGCGTGCAGCATGCCGCCGCCGTCCAATGGGAAGATGGGCAGCAGATTAAAGACCGTCAGAATGCCGTTCGTCAACGCCAGCACGCTGAGCAGGCTGTGCAGACGCAGCTTCCAAAGATTCTCCACCAAATACCATTCAATCGGCACGGTGGAGAAGATGTGGGCTGCCCAAAAGGCCCCCGCCAGACCCAGGCTCACTGCCGGCCCAGCCGCCGAGATGAAAAATCGCTGCCAGGGTTTCTTAGCCCCGCTGCTCAACTGGGTGATGCCGCCCAGCGGCCACAAGACGATCTTTTTCACCTCAATCTGAAAGGCCTGGGCGGTCAGCGCGTGACCCAGTTCGTGCAGCAGAATGGAAGCAAACAGCCCCAGCGCCCAGACACTATCAATCAGCACATCTTCCCACACCTGCGGACGGAACAGGAAGTACATGAGTGGAATCACCAACAGCATTGAAATGTGCAGGTGGATTTCGGTGCCCCCCACCCGCCCGATCCGCCACGTTTTTTGGGCTATTTTCATCCATCCTCCTCTGAGCTAAACGCCTGGCCTCTTGGCTACAAAAGCCCCCACCCCTTAAGTGTACCCATAAATGCCGATTGGAGGGGCGCCCTGACCAAATTGACCGGTACGGCGCGGATTTCTGCGCGCTATAATACAGATGCACATACACATATACACACCCGCACAACCGCTTTCGCCCGGAGGGACGCCGTGGATTCATTCACCCTCTTGCTGGTTGCTGGTATTCTTGTGCTGGCCGTGATCTTTGTGCGGCTGCTGCTCTATATTTGGGAGCGCCTGAACCCGCGCTCTGCCTGGCCCACCACCCACGGGCACATCACCCATGCGGTCATCGAACGCTGGTTGGGAGACAACTCGGGGGCTTACCGCGCCCACATCGCCTACGAATTCAGCGTAGGCCATTTTATTTACCGGGGCGAACGTCTGCGCTGGGATCAGCCGGTGATGAGCGGAACCAAAGCCGAAATGCAGCGCGTACTGCGCCGTTACCCGGTGGGGCGGCGGGTGGTGGTGCATTACAACCCTAAAGACCCACATGAGTGCTGTTTAGAGATCTAACCTGCGTGGCGGCGGGCCAGCTCAGCCTCCACATCCTGGGGGGTCAGCCCGCGCACGGCCAGCAGCACCAGGGCGTGATAGGTGAGGTCGGCCAGTTCCTCCACCAGGCGGGCCTGCCCCTGTCCTTTGGCCGCCAGAATCACTTCCACGGCTTCTTCCCCCACTTTCTTTAAGATTTCATCTTCCCCGGCGGCCGTCAGGCGGGCGGTGTAGGATTCTTCCGGCGGGGCGCTGCGCCGCGCCTGGATGACAGCAAATAATTGGTTGATGTTCATGCTCACTCCTCATTCTGCGGCTGAGTAGGCAGGGATTGAAAGAAACAGCTGACCGCGCCGGTGTGACAGGCCGGACCATTCGGGCGTACGCGCACCAGCAGGGCGTCGCTGTCGCAGTCCAGGCGCAGCTCCACCACCTGCATGGTATGGCCGCTGGTGGCCCCTTTGTGCCACAATTCCTGGCGGCTGCGCGACCAAAAGACCACCTGCCCGCGCGCCTGGGTCTGCCGCAGGGCTTCTGCGTTCATCCAGGCCAACATCAGCACCTGGCCGCTGTCGGCGTCCTGCAATACGGCGGGGATCAGCCCGCGGTCGTCAAATTGAATGGGGGGCATCACCGCACCTCCCGCCGCACCGGCAAGCCAGCTTCGGCCAGCCGCTGCTTGAGGTCGCCGATGGCCAGCACGCCGTCATGAAACAGCGAGGCCGCCAGGGCCGCATCCGCACCGCCGCTGGAAAGCACATCGGCAAAATCCTGCCAGCGCCCCGCCCCGCCCGAGGCGATGAGGGGCACGGGCACGGCCTGGGCCACGGTGTGGGTCAGCGCCAGGTCGTAGCCCGCCAGGGTCCCGTCGCGGTCCATGCTGGTTAAGAGAATCTCCCCTGCGCCCAGGGCCACGGCCTGCTGACACCAGTCCACCACGTCCAGGCTGGTGTCGGTGCGCCCGCCGTCAATCACCACCCGCCAGCGGCCTGGGCTGTGCTGGCGCGCGTCCACCGCCAGCACCATACACTGGCTGCCGAAGCGCTCGGCCCCCGCGGCGATCAGCTGCGGGCTACGCACGGCGGCGGAATTCAGGCTGATTTTGTCGGCCCCGGCCAGCAGTAGGCGGCGCATATCTTCCACCGTGCGGATGCCGCCACCCACCGTCAGCGGCATGAACACCCGCTCGGCCACGCGCTCCACCACCTGCACCATCGTGTCGCGACCCTCCACCGTGGCGCTGATATCCAGAAAGACCAGTTCATCCGCCCCCGCCTGATCGTAGGCCGCGGCCTGTTCCACGGCATCACCGGCGTCGCGCAGGTGGACAAAGTTGACCCCTTTCACCACCCGGCCGGCGTGAATATCCAGGCAGGGGATGATGCGGCGGGCTAACATGCGGGCGTCTCCAGGGCAAACAGCGCCTGGGGGTCCATCTGGCCGGTGTACAGGGCGCGCCCCACGATGACGCCCGCCAGGCCAGCGCGGCGAGCTTCTTCCACCTCGCTCAGGCTGCGCACGCCCCCAGAAGCGACCACATTCAGGGCGGTGCCGCTGGCCAGGCTTTGAGCCACGCTCAGGTTCAGCCCCTGGTTCAGCCCGTCGCGGGCGATGTCGGTATACAGCACCCAGCGCACACCCGCGTCCTGCAGGCGGCGGGCCACCGACAGGGGATCAAAGCCGCTGCCCGTGCGCCAGCCGCGCACATACACCACCCCCTCGCGCGCGTCCACACCCGCGGCGATGCGCTCTGGCCCCCAGCGATCCAGCACGCCCGCCAGCATATCGGGGTTTTCCACCGCGCTGGTGCCCAAAACGGCGCGCTGCACCCCGGCTTCCAGGGCGGCGCGCACGGCCTCTTCGGTGCGCAGGCCGCCGCCGAACTGCACGGCTGCGCCCAGTTCTGCAGCGGTTTTGATGATGCCGCCCAGGGCGGTGCGGTTGGCGTCATCGTCTTCGCCAAAGGCGCCGTCCAGATTCACCACATGTAGCCAGTGCGCTCCGGCCTCAATCCAGCGCCGGGCGCATTCGGCCGGGTCGCTGCTGAAGACGGTTTCACTGCCGGGCGCGCCGCCGCGCAGCCGCACCACCTGTCCGCGGCGCAGGTCAATGGCGGGGAAGGGAATAAAAACGCTCATGATTCACCTCATCCTTGGGTCAGAAAGTTATCCAGAAACCGCAGCCCCACCCGCTGACTCTTTTCGGGGTGAAACTGCACGCCGTACAAACGTCCGCGCTGCACCACGCTGGCAAAGGCCTGGCCGTACAGGCTTTCGGCGGCCTCGTCTTCTGGTGCGGCCTGGCACAGGTAGCTGTGGTTATAGTACACGTAAGGCTCTTCCCCCAGCCCATCCAGCAGGGGGCTGGGCCGGGTCTGGTGCAGGCTGTTCCAGCCGGTGTGGGGAATTTTGAGCCCCGGCAGGTCGGGGAAGCGCTGCACGCGGCCCGGCAGCAGCCCCAGCCCGGCACATTCGCCCATTTCTTCGCTGCTTTCAAAGAGGGCCTGCATGCCCACGCAGATGCCCAGCAGCGGGTCGCCGCGCTGCACGGCCTGCCGCACGGCCCGATCCAACCCGGCGGCGCGCAGCCCGGCCATAAAGCTGGCGAAGGCCCCCACCCCCGGCAGCAGGATGCGCTGCCCAGGGCGCAGATCTTCGGGGCGGCGCACGGCTTCAATCTCAGCCCCCAGGGCGCGCAGGGCTTTTTCCACCGAACGCAGATTGCCCGTTCCAGCGTCAATCAAAGAGACTCGGCGCGGGTTCATGGCTGCAGTCTGCCTTTCGTAGAGGGAATGCCCGCGCGGCGCGGGTCGCGCTGCACAGCCTCGCGCACGGCGCGCGCCAGGGCCTTAAACAGGGCCTCGGCCTTGTGGTGATCGTCGCGCCCGGCGCAGATGCGCGCGTGCAGGTTCACCCCGGCTTCGCGCGCGAAGGAGTCCAAAAAGTGGGCGATCAGGCTGGTGGGCAGGCTGCCCAGGCTGGGCGCGCTGAATTCGGCCTCGATTACCGCCACCCCCCGACCGGAAAAATCGAGGGCGGCGAAGGCCAGGGCTTCATCCATCGGTACCCAGGCCGAGGCCATGCGCTGGATTCCGGTGCGCGCCCCCAGGGCCTGGTGGAAGGCGCTGCCCAGGGCCAGGGCGCAGTCTTCCACTGTGTGGTGAGCGTCAATGTGCAGATCGCCGCGCGCCTGTACCTCGATGTCCACCAGGCTGTGGCAGGCCAGCTGCGCCAGCATGTGATCCAAAAAGCCGACGCCGGTGGAGAGCTTGTGCTGGCCGCTGCCGTCCAAATTGATGCGCACGGTGATATCGGTTTCGGCGGTTGTGCGCCGCACCTCGGCCGTGCGGTCAGGCTCAGGGGAAAGGGTCATAGCAGTTCCTCCAGTGCGTCCAGCAGGGCGCGGCTGTCTTGCGGACGGCCCACGCTGATACGCAGGTAATTTTGCAGGCGGGGAGTGGCGTAGCGCCGCACCAGAATGCCGCGTTCCAGCAAGGCCTGGTGCAGCTCGGCCGCCGGGCGGGCCGACACGTGGCAGAGGATGAAATTGGCCGCGCTTGGCAGCGGTTCCAGGCCGGGGAAGGCGCTCAGGGCCTGGCGCAGGCGTTCGCGTTCCGCGCAGATCTGCCCCACACGCTCACCCAGCAGGACGCGCTCTTCCAGCGAGGCCAGGGCGGCGGCGCTGGCTGCGATGTTGACATTGTAGGGCTGTTTGGCTTTCCACAAAGCGGGCAGCAGCCAGCCTGGAAAGGCCCCGTAGCCCACCCGCAGCCCGGCCAGCCCCGCCCATTTGCTGAATGTGCGCAGCACGATCAAATTATCGCGCTGAGGCACCTGCTGGATGCAGGAGCGGGCTGCGCCCAGGCTGGGGCTGTGGCTGAATTCGATGTAAGCTTCATCCAGCACCACCAGGGTGGGCAGCGCCAGCAGGGTTTCGATCTCCTCTGCGGTCAGGAGCTGACCGTCGGGGTTGTTGGGGTTGGCCAAAAAGAGCACTTTGGGCCGCTGCTGCGCGCATACGGCCTGCAGGGCAGGCAGATCCAGGGAAAAATCCGCACGGCGGGGGATATCCATCTCATGACCGGCGTTCAGGCGTGCCCCGAAGGCGTACATGCCGAAGGTCGGCGAGCACACGGCTGCCCGGTCGCCGGGTTCCAGCAAGACGCGTAGCAGCAGGTCGATCAGCTCGTCCGCGCCCGCCCCCGCCAGGAGAAATTCGGCGGGCACGCCGGTGAAATCCGCCAGGGCGGCGCGTAGGGCGCGGCTTTCGGGGTCGGGGTAGATATTCACCCAGGGCAGCTCGGCCAGCGCCTGCCGCACGCGCGGCGCGGGGCCGTAGGGGTTCTCGTTGGCGTCCAGCTTGACCAGAGAGTCCACCGGCCGTCCCCAGCGCGCCGAAAGCACGTCCAGCGGCTCCACGGGGGCATAGGGCGGCAGGTTGAGGATGCGGGCGGGCAGGGGCATCATTGGCGCATCCTCGCGGCGGCGGCGTGCCCATCTAACCCCTCCGCATCGGCCAGACGGGCGGCCGACCGGCTGATTTGGGCGGCGGTTTGCGGATCCAGCGCTACCAGGCTGATGAGCTTGACGAAATCCCAGACATTCACCGGCGAGGAAAAGCGCGCCGATCCCCCCGTGGGCATCACATGGCTGGGGCCGGCAGCATAATCCCCCAGCACTTCGCAGGAGTGTTCTCCCAGGAAGACCCCGCCCGCACAGGTGATTTTTTCTGCCAGCCGCCAGGGGTCGGCCACCGACAGGCACAGGTGTTCTGCGCCAAAGGCGTTAGCCAGTGCGGCAGCCTCGTCCAGATCGCGGGTCAGCACGGCCCCGCTGCTTTGGCTGAGCGAGGTTTGCAGGATGCTGAGGCGGCTGAGGGACTGCATCTGGCTCAGCACCTGGCTGCGCACGGCTTCGGCCAGGCGGGGCGAGGGAGTCAGCAGCACGGCCGAGGCCAGCACATCGTGTTCCGCCTGGGCCAGCAGGTCGGCGGCCACCCAATCGGGGCGGGCGGTGTCGTCGGCGATGATGAGGGTCTCGGTCGGCCCGGCCAGGGAATCAATGCCCACCAGGCCGTACACCTCGCGCTTGGCCAGGGTGACAAACAGGTTGCCGGGGCCGAAGATTTTATCCACGGGCGGCACGCTGGGGGTTCCGTAGGCCAGGGCGGCCACGGCCTGCGCCCCACCCATGACGTAGACTTCTTCAATGCCCAGCAGGGCGGCGGCGGCCAAAATCACCGGAGCGATGCGCCCTGTGCCGCGGGCGGGCGGCGCAGCCAGGACGATCTCTGGGACGCCAGCCACCTGGGCGGGGACGGCGCTCATGATCACGCTGGAGGGCAGCGGGGCGGTTCCGGCGGGAACGTACAGGCCCACGCGCCGAATGGGCCGCACCCATTGGCCCAGGGTGCCGCCGCTGGTGTTGGTGATCCACGAAGTCAGCGGCTGGCGTTGGTAAAAGGCGCGCACGCGGTCGGCCGATTCCTGCAAAGCGGCGCGTAGGTCTGGGGGCAGTTCTGTCAGGGCCTGACGCAGGGCCTCGGGCGGCACGCGCAGCGAGTCGGGGGCAGCGCCGTCCAGCCGCTGGCCCCAGTCGCGCACGGCCTGGTCGCCGCGAGAGCGCACATCGCGCAGGATGCGCTGCACGGCCTGGGCGGGGGTCAGGGTTTCACCAAACAAATCAGCCAGGCGCTGCGATACCGCGGGCGGCACGGAGATTTCATCCGGCGGGCGGCGCAGCAGCAGGCTGGATTGGGCGGTGGGCACATCGAGAATGGGAAAGAGGGTCATGGCGGTCTCCAAATTTATGCGTTGGGGTCATTCAGCGCGGTCAGCAAGGCGGTGTAGCGCGGCGGCTCTTCTTCAAAAATGTAGGTCACCGGCACGGCCACCACGCCTGAGCCGCCGATGCGGCGCAGATCCTGGATAGTCTGAAATAAATCCCGCCGCGGCACGATCAGGTTCACGGCGTACCAGCTTTGCGAGTCCTGGGGCAGAATCACGCGCGAGATGGTGGGGCCTTGCAGGCCGTGGATGTGACATTCCTGGAAGATGCGCTCGGCGATGGCCTCGGGCGAATCCCCGCGCATGTTGACGAACACGGCCAGGTTGTCGCTGGCGCGCAGATAAGCCTCAAAATATTCCAGCAGCTGACGAGCGGCGGGCAGGGCGGCCGGGTTGCGCCGCAGCGCCTGCCGGTTGGCGATCAGCACCGCCTGCGAGGTCAGCAGCACCCCATCCGGCAGGGGCCGCAGGCGGTTGTCGCGCAGGGTTTGGCCGGAGGAGACGATGTCGCAGATCAGGTCGGCGTAGCCGATGGCGGGGGCGGTTTCCAGCGTGCCTTCGGCGTGCACCAGCTGGTAGGGCACGTTGTGTTGGGCCAAGAAGCGCCCGGCCAGACTGGGGTATTTGGTGGCCACGCGCAGCGGGCGGCCCAACTGTCGGGCGCGGTCGGCCAGATCGGGCACGCACAGCACGTTCTGCCAGTCTTCCGGCACAGCCAGATTGAGCGTGCAGCCGCCAAAATTGAGCGCGTTGTGCAGCAGGATCACGTCGCTGTTTTCCCCTTTGAATTCCTCCACCACGTCGCGGCCGGTGATGCCAAAGGTCACGGAGCCGTCCCGCACCGATACGGCGATATCCACGGGCCGCTGGAAGAGCACGTGCAGGTCGGGGATAGCCGGCAGCACGGCTTCGTATTGGCGCGGGTTGGGCTTGTACACGGGCAGCCCGCAGGCCGCTAAAAAAGACAGGCAGTCTTCAGCCAGGCGGCCTTTGGAGGGCAGCGACAGGCGTATGGCGGGGTTGGGTTCAGTCATCCTTCGATCCTTTCAGAACGGAACTTCGAGAAAATAAAAACCCCCCGGCAGACCGGGGGGTTAGATGTGCTTTGTCAGGTACGTAAAACGAACCAGACCTCCGGTCAGGCAGGGGGGCGGCTGGTATGATGATGGAACTGGCAGAAAATGGCGTTCATTGTGTGGCATTCTACTGCCCGCGGGTGGATTTGTCAACGGCTGGGGCGATTTTGGATGCTTAAGCCTGTACATAAGAATGGATCCATCGGAAAATCTCGCCGCTCAGCGCGCAGCGGGCGGGAATCCTCCCCCCTTCCGGCGCAAAACTGGTTATACTTAGAAAACCAATTTCTACCGCGGTACGGCCTTTTTGGAACGGGAAGGGAGCCACAATGAACGACATGGATCTGTATTATTTGCGCTGGGCCGTTTCGGTGGCCCAAAAGGCGCGCCAGCACGGCAACCTTCCTTTTGGCGCGGTTTTGGTGGATAAAAACGGCAGCCTCCTCCTGGAAGCCGAAAGCACCGTGATCACCGAGCGCGACTGCACCGGCCACGCCGAAACCAACTTGATGCGAGCCGCCACGGCTCGTTACTCCCCCGAGGTCCTGCGCACCTGCACCCTGTACGCCAGCACCGAGCCGTGCCCCATGTGCTCCGGGGCGATTTATTGGGGAGCGGTGGGGCGGGTGGTGTTTGCCCTGGGTGAAGACCAGCTGCGCGAGATGATCGGCCCGAACACGGAACACGACGCCCTGGTGCTGTCCTGCCGCGAGGTCTTTGCCCGCGGCCAACACACGGTGGAAGTGGAAGGTCCGGCGGATCTGCCGGAGGCCCGCGAGGTTCACAGCGGCTTTTGGTAAAACGGCCCGAAATTAATCCACTCATAGGAGTTTGTATGTCGGATACTGCTTTTCGCCGCTGGCTCGGCCCGATTTTTGGGCTGGTGCTGGGCTTGATCTACGGTTTCACCACCCAATACGCCAATCAGTTCGCCTTGCCGGGTGTACCCCTGTACCAGCCGCCTTTTGGGCCGATGCTCAACACCGCGTTAGCAGGGGGGATCGGTCTGGTGTTGGGCTGGATCACCGGCTGGCCGCCCACCGGCGCGGTGGGCTGGATTTACGGCAGCATTGTGGCAGCCTTGTTTGTGGGTATCGGCCTGCTGGTGTCGGGCAGCACCCCGGCGGAGATGCGCATGGGCAAAATTGCCACGACCCTTTTCCTGTACATCCCCCTGACGGGCATGGTGGCACCGGTGCTGATTTTCTTCCGCTGGACGCTGGATAAGCTCCAACTGCACCGCGGGCGAAGGATCAACTTCTTTGTGCGTATCTGGCGCACGGTGGCGGCGCTGGCGATGGCGGTGGGCCTGGGGATGATCTCTTTCCTGCCGGTCGAAGGCCGCGACGCCCTGCAGCGCATGGACGTCCTGCTGCAGGCCGGGCTGCAGGCCGCTTCGCCCGAGGCGCTGCCTGTGCCGCTGCAGGCCCCGGATGTGCCCGATTTCCTGGGCATCTCCAGCCCCAACTATGAGCTGGCCTGGGAATCGCGCAGCCTGGAGCGTTTTGCCATCCCGCGCCCCAACCGCCCCGAATACGAAATGTCGGTGGTGGTGGCGCATTTTGACAACGGCCGCATGCTGGCCTGTTTGTACGCGGGCGCGGATCTGGAGGCGGAATGCCGCCCGTACCCGCCGTTGGGCGCACAGGAGGTGCCGTGATGAAAACCCGTTGGATTGGATTCTGCGTGATTTTGGCGGGGATCAGCCTGGCCTGCTCGTGGAGCGTGCCCCAACCCCCGGCCGCTGCCACCCCCTGCCCCGAGGCGGCCTGCGCGCCCTGCCCGCCGCCAGCCACGGCGGCCCCCACCCAGGCCGCGCCGCGCCTGCGCATCCTCTCCCCCCAGCCGGGGGAAGAGGTCAGCGGGGGCGGCTTCACCATGATGGGCTACGGCGGCCCGGCATTTGAAAACACGGTGGTGGTGTATCTGTGCGGTGAGGGCGGCGAAGGCGCGCCGGACGCGGTGTGCGGCACGGACGACAACATCCTCTTCAGCGCCCCGGCCACCATCCACGCTCAGGACATCGGCTTTCCCGGCCCGTTTGACCTCAACATCCCCTACAGCGTCAGCCAGCGCACTAACGCGCGCCTGTCCGTGGCGATTTTCTCCATGCGCGACGGCGGGCTGGAAGATCTGGTTTCCACCTGGGTGATTTTGCAGCCTTAGGCGGCGGGGGAAAACCGGTACTCGTCAAAATCGCCCACGGGCACATAGCCGATCTGCTGGTAGATGGCGTTGGAGGTGGGGTTCGACAGGTCGGTGAACAGGGTGCAGAACTGGCGGCCTGAATCCAGCATGCGCTGGCTGACGGCGGCCACCAGGGCGCTGGCGTAGCCGCGGCGGCGCTGGGCGCTGGGGGTGTACACCACCCCAATGGTGATGCCGCTGCGTGTGGGGCGCGTGGTGGCCGTCATACTCACCGGCTGGCCTTCGGCTTCCCAAACAAACAGACTGCCGTCCTCAATGCGAAAACGCGTCCGCCGCAGCAGGTCTTCCCAATCGCGCGCGGCGCCGATGGCTTCTTCTTCAAAAGCCTGCGACCAGCCCGCCAGATATTCGATCTCGGCCTCCTGCGCCAGCCGCATGCTTCCGCTGGGGGGCTGGGGCGGCGGCACTACCCGGCGCAGTTCGTACACGCGCTCGTGCATGGCCAGGGCGGCCGTCTGACCGGTGCGCTGGGCCCACAGGCGGGCAAAAGCCCCGCTGAGCTGCGCTGGGCCGTTAACCCCCGGAACCGGACGCCCCGCGCTTTGCAGGGCATCGGCCAGCGCCTCCTGGGCCTCCCCCAGGCCGTTCTCCTGGGCGGCGTGCAGGATCAAATTGTGCGGCGGGGTCATCAGCGCGCTCAACACCAGTTGGCCGCTGTCGTCCTCCACCGCGGCGAGAAGCACATCCTCGGCGTAGCGCTCCGGATGAACCATCACGTTTTCCGTCAGTCCCAAAATCAGCCCATTGAAGGCTTCCTGCTGCAGAAACGAGTCCAGCGTGCGCGCGTGGAAGGCGCGGGTATCGGTATAAAAGGTCACTTTCATGGCGGAATATTCCTTGGGGGGGTTAGCGGATGGTCAGCACCAGCCGGTCTGAACTGACGCCGGTATAGGTGGCGGGGCCAGGGTAGCCGTAGTGCACTTCACCCGTGGCGCTGATCCACAACTGGGCTTCTCCGGCCGCCGCGGCGCGCAGGGTGAAAACCGCCTGGCGCATCTCGGCGCTGACCTCGATCACCTGCAGGGGCAGCCCCGGCGGGGTGGACAGGCGGGCTTTGTTTTCATAATCCACCGAGGCCATCATCACCCCTGTGCCGTCTTTGCCCAGGGCCACAAGATTGTAGACGGGCAGCCCTAAATCCACGGTGTAGACGCGCACGGTGACGGTTTGGCCGACCTTCAGCTCCAGGCGGTCGGCGCACAATTCCAGATGGGGATCCACAAACACGCCCGGCTGGCTGGTGGGCGCGCTGGGCGGTGGGGTGCGCGTGGCCAGGATGGGGCAGGCGCGCGCCAGGGGGATGGCCGTGGGGGTGGCGCAGCGCGTGCCGCAGCCGCCCGGGCAGTCCCCAGGGCAGTCGTAAACCTCGCCCGGCCCGCAGGGCGGCGGGGTGCATTGCAGCACCGGCGCGGCACTGGGGGTGGTGGGCGGGCTGTTGAGTTCGGGGAAGAGTTCCAGGTACGGCGGCAGGCCGGGGGTAGGCCGCGCGCGCTGGGTGGGGTAGTTGCAGGCGATACCCACTGCCGCCACCAGCAGCAGCGGGATCAGAGCCGTCCACAGCGCGCGCCAGCGGGTCGGCATGCGCCTTATCCTCCGCTGGGGCAGCCCAGTTCGGCCAGCAGGCCGCGCAGGGCCTGCGGGGTGGGCGGGCAATCCACCGGCGCGTGCATTTCCCACACTTCGCTGTGCTGCACAGAGGCCCCCGGTTCCAGGCGGGTCAGCGGCCCCTGGCTTTCCAATTCGATGAAGGCGTCGTTGACGTACACCTGGGCGTTGCTGTTCAGGTCGGCGTAGGCGGCTTCGGCTTGGCGGGTGAAGCGCTTGATGAAGAGGGTCTCCCCGCGCAGATAGGCCAGCCAGCCGGCATGGTTGGGGAAGCCCACTTTAAAGGGCGGCAGAGCCGCCTGGGCCTGCACCAGCAGCATATCGCCGTGCAGGTTCAGGCGCGGGTCGTCCCAGCGGGTGTAGGGCCACAGGGCCAGGGTGCGGTTGGGGGTGAATTCGGAGGTCACCGGCGCGCCCTGCGGCAAAACGGCCGTGCCGCCCAACGGCAGCTGGGTGATGCCCCAGGGGGCGGCCTCCACGGCGAAGAGGTTGTGATTGGTGAGGGTGTGCTGCACGGTCAAGCGCGGGCGCTGCGCGTCCAGGTGCAGTTCCAGGCTTTTCTGCAGGCCGGTGGGTGCTTCGGGGGGCTGAACCAGCCGCACCCCGTCCGGCAGGGGGGTGATGTCCATTTCGGGGGCGTCGGGGACGTAGGTGCGGGGGTGCGCTTCGGGCGCGTGCCAAAAGCGGTGACCGCCGTAGGCCTGGAAGTAGCCGTAGGGGGTTTCCCAGGCGGTGGTGGGCAGAACCGCCAGCCAGTTTTCGGGGGCAGCGGGGGTAGACAGGCCCACAATGCGCATGGCGCCGCGGGTGAGGTAGGTGACGGTTAGGCTGGGGTTCTGGAGGGTGTTTACAGACCAGTGGGCGGGAAAAGCAGACATGCAGGCAACCTCGTTCAGGATTTTCATTCATTATACTTCGCCTGCGGCAAAATCCGCCTGGATTTGGCGGGGCCGGGGTGGACAGGGGGTTGGGGCGCGTCTCAGACGCGCCCGTACGGCCTCGAGGGAAGGGAGAAAGCCGAGGTAGAGATCGCCACGGCCGGAAGTGCACCGGCCAAGCCACCGGTTTTCGGTGGTCGCGATGACATGCAGGGTACGCAAGGATGGATCTGCGAAATCTGCGTCATCTGCGGATCAGGCCTTGCACAAGGGGCGAGTTGACCGCCGCGGCCGGAAACTCCCCACTTAAATTAATTTCTGATTAGAGAATGTAAGGTTATAATTACCTTGGCCTCTGCACCGAAAATCACAAACCGGCCTCCCCTGGAGGGAAATCCCATTGGTTCCTCGGAACACCCAAGAAACAGAATAGGAGAACATTGTATGAGAACTGCCAATCGGTTCTTCAACCTGATCGTCGCAATTTCCATTGCGCTCGGTTTGGTCATGCTGCCCGCCCCGCAACACACGGTGCAGGCTGCCAGCGATCTGCGCATCAGTCAAGTGTATGGGGGCAATAGCAATGCCAGCTCACCATACAAATATGATTACATCGAGCTGTACAACGCCGGCTCCTCCGCGGTTTCCCTCACGGGCTACTCCGTTCAGTACGCCAGCGCCACCGGAAGCACCTGGCAGGTAACCAGTCTGTCCGGCAGCGTTGCCGCTGGCGGATATTTCCTGATCCAGGAAGCGTCTGGAACGGGTATTGCAGACCTGCCTACCCCTGATGCCACCGGCACGATCAACCTGAGCGGCACGAATGGCAAGGTGGCCCTGGTGTCCAGCACCACCGCGCTGTCGGGCACCAACCCCAGCGGCGGCAGCCTGGTGGATTTGGTGGGTTTTGGCACGGCGAATGGCTATGAAGGCACCGCTGCCGCCCCGGCCCCCAGCACCACGACGTCCATTTTCCGCAAGCTGAACGGCTGCACGGACACGGACAACAACAGCGCCGATTTTGAAACCGGTGCGCCCGCTCCGCGCAACTCCGCCAGCCCCACCAACACCTGCTCCAGCAACCCGCTGCCCAGCGTGCTCTCCAGCGTGCCCGCCAAAAACGCCACCAATGTGGCCGCGGATGCCACCCTGACGGTGGTCTTCAGCGAGCCGGTGACTTTGGCCGCGGATTGGTTCAGCCTGACCTGCGGCGGCACCCCCGTGGCCTTCACGGAAGACGCCACTGGCGCTCCCACCTACGTGATGACCCCCACCGGCGGCCTGCCCCTGGCGGCCAACTGCACCGCCACCGTGGCTGCCGCCAAAGTGACGGACGCGGACGGGGCTGCCATGAGCGGCGATTATGTGATCAACTTCGCCACCGTGGGCGCCTGCCCTGTGCCCACCAATCTCAAAGAGATTGAAGAGGTGCAGGGGACTGGGGCCTCCAGCCCCTTCACCGGTCAGGTGGTCACGGTGCGCGGCACTGTCACCGCGGATTTCCAGACCTCCGCGGGCATGAGCGGTTTCTTCCTGCAAAGTGATCCGGATGCAGACCCGACTACCTCGGAGGGCATCCTGATTTATGACGGCGCCACCCCCGCCGTGGATGTGGCCGTTGGCGATGCCGTTCAGGTCACCGGAACCGTCACCGAATACAAGGGCATGACCGAAATCGGAACGGTCACCTCGGTGGCCAAATGCGGCACGCCTGCCGTGATTACGCCGGTGCAGATCACCCTGCCGGTTCCCGTGGGCACCACCCTGGAACCCTATGAGGGCATGCTGGTGCAGATTGACCAGCCCCTGACCGTGACGCAGAACTACTGGCAGGGCCGCTACGGGCAGGTGAACCTCTCTGCGGGGGGACGCTTGTTTAACCCCACCAACGGCAATGAGGCCGGCACCTACGCCGATCTGACGGATGCGAATCTGCGCCGCATGATCATGCTGGATGATGGCAAGAGCCTTCAGAATCCCGACCCCGTGCCCTATTACACCTACGGCAACCCCTCCGGCGTCAACTACTTCCCGCGCTCCGGTGATTTAACCAGCGGCAGCCTGGTGGGTGTTTTGGATCACGGTCTGATCACCTCCAACTCCACCGCCCCCATTCACTACCGCCTGCACCCGGTTGCGCCGGTGGCCTTCACCTCCGGCAACCCGCGCAGCGGCCCCCCCGCCACCACCGGCAGCCTGAAGGTGGTCGGCTTCAACGTGCTGAATTACTTCACCACCCTGAACAGCCGCGGGGCCAATACCTCCACTGAATTCGCGCGCCAAAAGGCAAAAATCGTGGCTGCCCTGTCTGCGCTCAACGCGGACGTGTACGGTTTGATCGAATTGGAAAGCGACCCCGCCGCCGGGGCTGTGGACGACCTGGTCGCCAGCCTGAACGCCGTGATGGGCGCCGGAACCTACGCCAAAGTGGCGGATCCCGCCAGCGGCGTGGGCACGGACGTGATCAAAGTCGGATTCATCTACAAACCCGCCAAGGTTGAATTGGTGGGCGCTTCCATGAGCAGCACCGACCCCATCCACAAGCGCGCTCCTGTGGCCCAGACTTTCAAAGAAAAAGCCACCGGCGCCAAGTTCACCGCTGTGGTCAATCACTTCAAATCCAAAGGCTGCGACGCCAGCGCCACGGGGCTGGACGCCGATCAGGGTGACGGGCAGGGCTGCTGGAATGCCACCCGCATGCAGGAAGCTGAAGCTCTGCTGGATTTCATTGATGAGATCGTCACCGCGTCCGGCGACCCGGATGTGCTCGTTCTGGGCGACCTGAACTCCTACAATGAAGAGGATCCCATTGACGTGTTGGAAGCCGGCGGTCTGGTGAACCATGCGGACCGCATCCCCGCTGCTGACCGCTACAGCTACATCTATGACGGCGCCGCGGGCAATCTGGATCAAATGCTCAGCACCGCCAGCATGGCCTCTCAGGTGACCAGCGCGGCCTTCTGGCACATCAACACGGATGAACCTTCGTTCATTGACTACAACACCGAGTACAAGCCCGCCCTTGACCCCTACGCCCCGGATGCCTACCGATCTTCGGATCACGACCCCGCCGTGGTGGGCCTCACGTTGGATGCGCCGGCTCTGGCTCCCACCAGCCTGAAGCTTTCGCGCCTGATTTTCTTCAAGTACGCGCTGCCCGGCACGGTGGTGGGCACGCTGACCGCCAAAGACCCCAACCCGGGTGAAACCTTCACCTACTCGTTGGCCCCCGGCGGCTATGACAACGCTCGGTTCGCCGTGCAGGATAACAAACTGGTACTGGCCACCACCTTCCGCTACGAAAAGCGCCCCTACTACTACGTGCGCCTGCGTGTCACCGACAGCACCGGCCTGTCCCTGGATGTGAATGTGCGCCTGACCATGGTGAAATTCGCCCTGCGCTAAGGCGGCGCCATCCGCTTTCACTGTTCTTTTTTCGATTGGATTCAGAGCGGGGGGTTAAAAAGAGCCTCCGCCAGGGGCGGTGAGGGACCTGGCGGAGGCTTTCGCCAAAGGAGGAGACAGCGATAAGCTGTTTTGGAGTGTCTGAGTTGTGTCTCCATATACAATATACCGGATATAGCAGGCTGAATGCAAAGGAGAACGTCACCGCTTTTGAATGATGTTCCTCACCTTTCAGCCGATTTTCTCCAGGAACGCATCCACCATATTCAGGGCTTCTTCAGGGGTGCGGTAGGCGCACACCACCACCGCGGGGTTAGGGTTGCCCGTGATCATTTTGCTTACCTTCCGCCCGGCCTGATAGCAGCACAGCACCGGCAGGCCCAGGCTTTCGGCCAGGGCAATTTCATACCCCACGCCGTGTGAGGGTGTGCTGACCTCGGCGATGAGGGCCTGACTGGTTTTAACCCAGTTCACGTCGCGCTGGTAGATGGCGGCCGCATCGAACTGGGCTTCGGGCGGCTCCATCTGTGCATCCGCCAGAAGCGCGGTGGGCACCACATGGCCGCGCGCCTGCAAATGGGTCACGATGCGCTGATAGATGGGCTGGTCTTGCCGTCCGCCGGTGATGGAACAGGAGAAGTAAATTTGCATGGGGCCGCCTTTCAACACGCTGGAGATGGGGATTGCGTAATTGTATCATCGGGCTGGTATGCTTTTTGCAACCTATACGGAGCGTGTCGGCTTAGATGGCGAACAGCCGAAAACAGGGGGAGAATCGATTTTTCTCCACTCACGCCATACTGATATAGGGGAGGTAGCTTGTGACAACCGATGTGCGCGTGTTACGTGAAGATTTTTCCAAGCTGCTGATCGGCAGCACGGCGGTTTTTACCCTGTTTGCCGAGTTTGTGTTTGGCATTGACCTGGTGCGCCGCTACTTCTTTGAAAAGATGCCTGAGGGCATCAATCCGGCCCTTATCACCCTGGCCATGTTGGTGGCGATCTGTTTTTTGTTTTCCCAGGCCCTGGTGCTGGCCTACGGCACGGGCCGGCCCGCCCACACCCTGGAATTTCAGGCCTTTCAGATCATCCTGAGCTGCCTGATGATCCTGTTCTTCTGGCTGCATTTCTTGAGCTACACCGGGCTGTTCCTGCTGACCTGCCAGCGCTTCATCCTCACCTACCACAGCGCCCAATTTACCCGCTATGTGGTCATGCTGTGCCTGTCGGGGGGCACGGCCCTCTTAGGTTTCGTCATGGGGCGCGTGCTGCAGATTGCGCTGAAGGGCATGGATCCGTTTGTAGAAGCCGTGCTGCAGGCTTCCCTGCAGGGCAGCATGGTGGTGTATATCATCACCGCTGTGGCGCAAATTGGCATGTGGTTGTACCGCAGCGCGAACGGCCTGGAGATGGCTTTTGATTTCAGCATCATTCTGGCTTTGTCGTTGTTTGTGGTCAACGCCGGCCTGGCGCTTTTCCTTTCGAACCAACCAGCGTCCTGAGCCGCATTCACCGCTGCGTACAAACCGCCTGAAACCAGGCGGTTTTTTATTGGGCTGAAATGGGTGCCTGAGGGGTTGACAAGCGCGGGAAAACGCCTATAATAGTGTATAAATTACACCAATTGCGGCACACAAGGAGCCAAAATGAGTATCTTCGACGGAAAACGCCTGACGAACAGCACCTTCAAATTGGATATTGAACGGATGCGGCGCGGGTGGTACACCGATAAATATTTCACTAACATCGCCGCCATGCTGACCACCCTGGCGGAACGCGGCGAGATGTACACCGGCACAGGTCACCGCCTGCCCCCTGAAATTTCCCCCGATGGGATTTGCAGCGGCGATCTGGAAGTGGAAATGCAGTGGTTCACACGCCGCCCTGGCAAAACCCTGGTGGTGGGTGTGGATAAGGCCCTGGCCATGCTGCGCCACTGCACCGGCGTCTGGCAGGGCGATACCTTTACCGATACCTCTGATCATCTGCAGGTGTGGGCGGTGCAGGACGGCGATATCGTGACGTACGACGGCGACCCGCGCAGCATTCAGCCGGTACTGCGCGTGCGCGGACGCTACCGCGATTTTGCCATGTTGGAAACGCCCACTCTGGGGATTTTGACCCGCGCCAGCCGCGTGGCCACCAACGTATATGAGGCCCTGCAGGCTTCGCGCGGCAAGCCCATGCTGTTTTTCCCGGCCCGCTTTGACCTGCACGAGGTGCAGGCCGCCGACGGTTACGCCTATAACATCGCCGTGCAGCGTTTTAACATGGATTTCGCCGGTGTGCTTGGCCCGTTTGTATCCACCGACGCGCAGGGTGACTGGTGGGGCGGGGCAGGGGGCGGCACCGTGGCGCACGCGGCCATCGCCTGTTACCTGGGCGACACCTGTGAAGCCATGCTGGCCTTCTCGCGGGTTTTACCCGTCAGCATCCCGCGCATCGCCCTGGTGGATTTTAACAACGACTGCGTGACCGATTCGCTCACCGTCTGCCGCGGCATGTTCGACCGTTTTCGCGCGCTGATGGACAGCGGGCAAACCGAAGAGGCCGAGCGCTACCGCCTGTACGGCGTGCGGTTGGATACGAGCGGCACCCTGCGCGATCGTTCGGTGACACCGCTGGGCGACCCCGCTCTGGACCTGGGTGTGAACCCGCGGCTGGTGTTTGTGGTGCGCCAGGCCCTGGACACCGCCTGGGAAAGCTGGGACCTGCCCCAACATTGGCGCGAGCGCGCCCGCAAGTATTGTCAGGCGGTCAAGATCGTCGTTTCGGGCGGGTTTAACCCCGAAAAAATCCGCCGCTTTGAAAAACTGAACGTGCCGGTGGATATTTACGCCGTGGGTTCTTCGCTGTTCGACAACCACGGTCCCACCGTCACCGATTTCACCGCCGATGTGGTGCGCGTGAAGGTGCACGGCCAGTGGGTGGACATGGCCAAGGTG
Source organism: Levilinea sp. (assembly GCA_029975215.1). Taxonomy (GTDB): domain Bacteria; phylum Chloroflexota; class Anaerolineae; order Anaerolineales; family Anaerolineaceae; genus Levilinea. Next base: position 28,297 of record JARKPO010000087.1, on the reverse strand, counting down.
GGGCGTCAACCCTGCGATAACCCCAACCTAGTGCGCGTGTGGTGAGCTCAACGGCGAGGGCTGTGCGGTGCGCCGCAGCAGCAGCGGGCCCAGACGGTCGATCAGCCAACCAAAGCTGATTTCCAACCAGGGAGCCGTGCGCAGCAGCGCGGGAACATACACCACGCGGCGCGGGCGGCGCAGCAGCCGCCACAAGCTGTCGGCCACCTGTTCACAAGAAACCGCAAAACGCTCCGCGGGCACTGGGCTGCCCCCGGAGCGCTGGGCTGCCTGGGGGTAGAATTCACTGCGCACCGGCCCAGGGCGCAGCACGCTGATCTGTACGCCGCTGCCGCGCAGTTCGCGGTGCAGTGAAGTGGAAAAGCTGTCCAGAAAGGCTTTACTGGCGCCGTAGAGGGCGATGCCCTGCATGGGCAGGCTGCCGGCCACCGAGCTGATGTTGATCACCGCACCGCTGTGCCGCGCCAGCATGTCAGGCAGCGCGCGCTGGGTCAAATCCACCGCCGCCTCCACATTCACCGCCAGCAGTTCGCGGGCGGTCTCGGCGGGCATGTGCGTAAACCAGCCGTACCAGCCCAGCCCGGCGTTGTTGACCAGCACATCCGGCGCGCCCCAACGGGCGTTCACCTGCGCCCACAGATCCCCGCGCTGCGCAGGGCTGCTCAGGTCGGCTGGAAAGGCGGCGGCCTGCCCGCCTGCCTGGGTGATCTCCGCGGCCAGGGACTCCAACCGGTCGGCCCGGCGGGCTGTCAGCGCCACGCGCAGCCCCTCCCGCGCCAGGCGGCGGGCGATGGCGGCTCCAATGCCGCTGGAGGCCCCCGTCACCAGCGCCAGCTTGCCCGCCCACGGGTTTTGCCCGTTCACATGCGCCCCAGAGCGGCCAGAGAGCGCAGACGACCGGCGTTTTGCCGCCACCACTGCACCGTATCGGCCAGGGTATCGCGCAGGCTGCGCGGGGCAAAGCCCAACTCGCTGCGGGCGCGTTGGCTGCTGATTTCCGAATTGCTCTGCACCGTCTCCAGCGAATAGGGGGTAAAGCGCGGGCGGGTATGCGTCAGGCGGTAATACCAGGGGGTCAAATGCGCCGCAGCCATCGCCAGGCTGAAGGGGATCTTGATCCGCGGGCTGCGGATGCCGGCGGCCTCCTGTACGATGCGCAGCATGGAGTCCAGGCTGATGTTTTCGCCGCCCAGGATATAGGTCTGCCCGCGCAGCCCGTACTGGGCCGCCAGGATGTGCCCTTCGGCCACGTCGCGCACGTCCACGAAGTCAAAATGCCCGTCCACAATCACGTGCAGGCCGCGCTTCATCCAGGAGAAGATCAAATTGCCCATCTCTGACCAGCGGTAATCGCCGGGGCCGACCACACCGGTGGGGCAGACGATGACCGCGTCCAGCCCGTCCTGGGCGGCCTGCAGCACCGCCAGGCTGGCTTGGGCTTTGGTGCGGTCGTATTCACCCGCCGGATTCTGGGGGTCAAAAGGCAGGCTTTCATCAATGGGCGTGCCGTGGGGGGCGCGCAGAATGGCATGGATGGAACTGGTGTACACCAGCCGCCGCACCCCCGCCGCCCGTGCCGCGGCGATGACGTTGCGCGTGCCTTCCACGTTCACCCGCCGCATCATCTCGTTTTGTCCGGGCAGAATGGAGACTATCGCTGCCAGATGGTAGACCGTATCCACACCCTGCACAGCCCGCTGCAGCTCCTGCGGGTGCAGCACGTTGCCTTCCACGACCTCCACATCCAAATCTTCCAGGGGGGTGCGGTCTTCGTTAGGGAGGATCATGGCCCGCACTGGCAGCCCCCGCGCGCGCAAAGCGCGCACCAGGGTGTTGCCAATATGTCCTGTCGCTCCGGTTACCAGGTTCATCCTGCTTCACTCCTTCGTAAACCGTCCATTAAGAATTGAATAGATTGGCGCGTGGCCGCTGCCCAATCGGTGCCTTTGGGGTTCAACACGCTTTGCAGCAGCATCCCCACCGCCAGGCTCATCAGGGTGTGCGCCACCGTCTGGGGTTCCACCGGCCGCAGGTGGCCTTCTTCGATGCCCTGGGCGATGATCTCTGCAAACATTTTTTCAAAACGGTCATAGGGGGCCATGGCAGCCGCCCACACCGCCGGATCTTTGCGAGCCTGATTCCAAAATTCCAAAATGATCGGCAGCCGCCCGGCTGCGTCGGCAAACACGGCGGGGGTTAAATCGGCCATCCACAGCAGCAGGGTGGGGATATCTGGCGCTTCTTCAAAGAAATGGGCAAACTGGGCTTCGATTTGCGCCAGCCACTGGTTCAGTAGTTCCAGAAAGACGGACTGCTTGCTGGGAAAGTGGTGATAAAACGCGCCCTTGCTGACCCCCGCTGCGGCGCACAAATCCGAAACGCTGGCGGCGTCAAAGCCAAATTTGGAAAACTGCTCCACCGCCGCAGCCAGGATACGGGCGCGGGTCTCTTCACTGCGTTCTTGCATGATTCCTCCGAGATTCATAACATACCGACTGGTTGGTTTTATTGTACGCTGCGCCCTTCGCCTCGCGCAGAGCACCTGGGCATATTGGGGTCACATTTGGGGGCACATTTCCGCTTAAAAAACGCAGGACTCCTTCGCCAGACTTTCTCCGCCGCGCGGGGTTGCCTATGGTAAAATCAGGAGCAGACTGCGCTTTTGCGGTCATTTCGCGGGGAAGGACGGAAAACGAACCTGATGGAATACGAAGCGGTCATTGGTCTGGAAGTTCATGCCGAAATGCAGACGCGCTCCAAGATGTTCTGCGCCTGTCCAGTGGTGGACACCACCCAGGTGGAAGCCAATGTCGCTGTCTGCCCGGTGTGCGCAGGCATGCCCGGCGTTCTGCCGGTGGTCAACCGCCAGGCGGTGGAATACGGCCTGCGGGTGGCGCTGGCGTTGGAATGCGAAGTGGCGCACACCAGCCTGTTTGACCGCAAGAACTATTTCTACCCCGACCTGCCCAAAGGCTACCAGATTTCTCAGTACGAATACCCGCTGGCCCAGCACGGACAGCTGTGGATCACCACCAGCCAGGGCGAACGCGCCATCCGCGTGCGGCGGGTGCACCTGGAAGAAGACACCGGCAAGCTCACTCACGTCACCCGCGACGGCGAGAGCTATTCTCTGGTGGATCTGAACCGTGCGGGCATCGCCCTGCTGGAGATCGTCTCCGAGCCGGATATGCACACGGTGGAAGAGGTGCGCGCCTATGCCGACGGGCTGCGCGCCATTGTGCGTTATCTGGGGGTCAATTCGGGCGATATGGAAAAGGGCGTCATCCGCTTTGAGGCCAATGTTTCGGTGCGGCCGGTGGGCAGCCAGACCCTGGGCACGCGCGTGGAGATTAAGAATCTGAACAGCTTCCGCGCCTTGGAACGCTCCGTGGCCTACCAGATCGAAGAGCAAATCGCTGCCCTGGAACGGGGTGAAAGTGTGGTGCAGCAGACCCTGGGATGGGATGAAAGCGCCGGGAAAACCTTTTCGCAGCGCAGCAAGGAAGAAGCCCACGATTACCGCTACTTCCCCGAACCCGATCTGCCCCCCCTGGTGGTGGAGCCGGAATGGGTCCAGGCCGTGGCCGCCAGCCTGCCGGAACTGCCGCGCGCCAAACGCGCCCGCTTCCAGGCCGAATTTGGCCTGACCCCCTACGAAGCCCGTTTGCTGGCCGAAGATCAGGCCGTGGCCCGCTACTTTGAGCGCGCTGTCGCCGCGGGCAAGGAAGTAGCCCCGCGCACCCTGGCGCTGTGGATTACGGGGGAGCTGTTCGGCTGGATCAACCAGAACGGCGGCGAAATCGAATCTCTGCGGGTTGCGCCCGAAGGGCTGGCGGAACTGCTGGGCTTTTTGGAGCGGGGCGAGATCAACATGGCCACCGCTAAAACCCTGCTGGGCGAGATGCTTTCCAGCGGACAGAGCGCAGCCGCCCTGATCCAAAGCCGCGGCCTGCGGCAGATTTCCGACAGCGACGTGCTGGCGGCCCTGGTGCGGCAGGCGCTGGAAGAAAACCCCGCCGAACTGCAAAGTTACCTGAGCGGCAAAGAGACCCTGGCCAACTGGTTCTTCGGCCAGGTGATGCGCGCGGCCCGCGGGCAGGGCAACCCGCAGGTCATCCGCGCCGAGTTGGAACGGCAGCTGGCGGAACGCAAACAAGCCGCTTCATAAAAGGCACACCATGAAACTTCTGCGCATCACCTGCTGTATCCTGATCGTCGCCGTGCTGGTAGGGGGCTGCTCTGCCCGCTCCAGCAGCGAACCGGGACAGACGGCGAGCGTATATCTGCAAAATAAAGGCTCCGACACGATGGTGAACCTGGCCCTGGCCTGGGCCGAGCGCTACCAAAGCGCTCATCCGGAGGTGACCATCGCCGTCACCGGCGGCGGTTCGGGCACGGGGCTGGCTTCGCTGGCCAACAATACCGTGGATCTGGCCAACGCCTCGCGTAAGATCAAAGACGAAGAACTGGCTCAGGCCGCCGCCGCGGGGGCAGACCCGCAGGAATTTGTGGTCGCACGAGACGCTATCGCCGTCATCGTTCACCCCGATAACCCGGTGGACAACCTGACCCTGGAACAGATTGCCCTGATTTACCGCGGCGAGATCAACAACTGGTTGGAGGTGGGGGGCGAAGACCGGCCCATTGTGCGCCTGTCGCGTGAGACCAATTCTGGCACGCACGTCTACTTTCTGGAAGAGGTTGTGCGCCTGGGTAATTCCAAAGATAAGAGCATTTTTTCGCCGCAAACCCTGCTGCTGCCCTCCTCCGAAGGCATCATCGCCGAAGTCAGTGATAACCCCAACGCCATCGGCTACGACGGCCTGGGATACGTCACCGACCATGTCAAAATGATCGCCGTAGCCGCCAGGGCCGGAGCGCCGTATGTGCGCCCCTCAGTGGCCACGGTCAACGACGGCTCGTACCCCATCGCCCGCGACCTGTACATGTATACCCGCAGCGCCCCGCAGGGCACGCTCAAGACCTATCTGGATTGGATCCTTTCTGCCGAGGCCCAGCAAATTGTGGACGACCTCGGCTTTGTGCCGGTGAAGCTGGAGACGCCATGACCTCTCCACACTCCTCTCTGGAATCCGCCCGTCCGCCCGCCCGCCGCACAGAATGGATCATCACCCTGCTGATCCGCGTGGCGGGTTATTTGAGCATCTTTTATGTGGCGCTCATCTGTCTGTTTCTGCTCAAAGAGGGCCTGCCGGCTCTGACGGATGTGCCGCTTTCCAGCCTGGCGGGCAAATTCTGGTACCCCATCGAAGGGTATTACAGCCTGTGGCCGCTGATTTTCGGCTCGCTCACTGTCACCCTGGGCGCGGCCCTGTTCGCTGTGCCGTTGGGGTTGGGAACCGCCATCTTCCTGTCTGAAATAGCCCCCCAGTGGGTCAAAGAGACCCTCAAACCCCTGGTGGAGCTTCTGGCGGGCCTGCCCTCGGTGGTGCTGGGGTTTGTGGGCATTCTGGTGCTGTCGCCTTTCCTCCGCAAAGCCCTCGATCTGCCCACCGGCCTGACGGCCTTCACCGGTGCTTTGCTGTTGGGCTGGGCGGCCATTCCCACCATTGTGTCCATCGCTGAAGACGCTCTGTACGGCGTGCCGCGCTCCTACCGCGAGGCGGCTTTAGCTGTGGGGGCTACCCCCTGGCAGGTCATTTGGGGCGTTACCCTTCCGGCGGCGCGCTCGGGTGTGCTCACCGCGGTCATGCTGGGCGTTGGGCGCGTCATCGGCGAGACCATGGCCGTGATGATGGTGACCGGCAACGCGCCGGTGCTGCCCAGCGGGCTGAACGCCCTGTTTGGGCCGGTGCGCACCATGACCGCCACCATCGCCTCTGAAATGGGCGAGGTAGCCACCGGCAGCCAACATTACCAGGTGCTTTTCTTCATCGGCATCGTCCTGTTTGCCCTTTCTCTGATCATCAACATCACCGCCTTCATCATCAGCAACCGCCGTACTCAGCGCGTGGAGCGCCTGCTCTCCTGAGGAGTTGGGATTGAACCAGCCAAAACCCTTCCTGACCGCACGCCAGACCCAAAAAGTGGGCTATGCCGCTTTGGCGGGCGTGGCCGTGCTGACCGTGATCCCCATCATCGCTCTATTTATCTACATTCTGATCGCCGGTCTGCCCGCTATCAGCTGGGAATTCCTCAGCAGTTTCCCGCGTGACGGCATGCGCAGCGGGGGTATCCTTCCAGCCATTTTGGGCACGCTGTATTTGACCCTGGGCACGGCGCTCTTCTCCGTTCCGCCGGGAATCGCCGCAGCGGTGTACCTGGCTGAGTACGCGCCGGATAACGGTCTGACCCGCGCCATCCGCATCGCCATGATCAACCTGTCTGGCATCCCCTCAGTGGTGTACGGCCTGTTTGGCCTGGGGCTGTTTGTTCTCTTCCTCAATTTCGGCACCAGCATCCTGGCTGCCTCGCTGACCCTTTCGATCATGACCCTGCCGGTGATCATCAGCACCACCGAAGAGGCGCTGCGTTCGGTGCCCACCAGTTTTCGGGTGGTGAGCATTTCGATGGGGGCCAGCAAATGGGAGACCATCTGGCGCATTGTGCTGCCGCAGGGTCTGCCGGGGATCATCACCGGCATCATCCTGGGCCTGGAGCGGGCCGCGGGCGAAACTGCCCCCATCCTGTTCACCGGCGCGGCCTTTTTCCTGCCCAATTTACCCGGTTCCCCCCTCGACCCCACCATGGCCCTCCCCTATCATCTGTTTGTCATTTCCACCCAGATTCCGGGGATGCCCATTCAGATCCAATACGGCACAGTGCTGGTGCTGCTGACCTTTGTGCTGGGCATGAATCTGATCGCCAATTTCATCCGTTCGCGGGCGCGCGCCCGGCGGCATTGGTGAGCGTATGGATAAAATTGTCATTGAACACCTCAGCCTGAACTACTCCGACGGCACCGAGAGCCTGAAGGACGTCAGTCTGTGTATTCCAGCCAACTGCATTACTGTGCTGTTTGGCCCGGCAGGCGGAGGAAAATCTACCCTGCTGCGCTGCATCAACCGCCTGAATGATCTGGCGGATGTGACCATGCTGTCGGGACGGGTGCTGCTGAACGGCGAAAATGTGCTGGATCCGCACACCAACGTGATTGAACTGCGGCGGCGGGTGGGCATGGTGTTTTCGCGGCCGGTGCCTTTACCGTTGAGCATCTATCAAAACATCACCTATGGGTTAGAGATCGCCGGGGAACGGCGCAAGACCCGCCTGGACGAGGCTGTGGAGCGCGCCCTGCGCCAGGTTGTGCTGTGGGATGAGGTCAGCGACCGGCTGCATGACCCGGCCCACGCCCTCAGCGGCGGCCAGCAGCAGCGCCTGTGCATTGCGCGGGTGCTGGCGCTGCAGCCGGAGGTGATTTTGTTAGATGAGCCTACCTCGGCCCTCGACCCGGTATCCACGTTTAAGATCGAAACCACCCTGCGCGAACTGCGCAGTGAGCTGACCATCGTCCTGGCCCCCCACAGCACCCAGCAGGCCGCGCGCATTGCCGATTACGCCGCCTTTTTCCTGGCGGGCGAATTGGTGGAGATGGAGGAGGGCGAAAAACTGTTTGTGAACCCCAAAGATTCGCGCACCCAGGAGTATATTCAAGGGCGTTTCGGTTAAAAAAGCTGCTTTCAGCTGCCTTTCCCCCGGGTTGAAGAAGGTCATCATGGTAACAGGCGACTTTCATCATATTGACCCACACCGTCAAATTTGTTACCTTTAACACAGTAAACCGGCGGGCGGAGGAAAGCAGTGTACGATAGGACGAAACAACCCTGGTAGAGGCGGGCACACCACGAACGTGTCCGCTTATTGTTTTCCAGACTCGCCCGGCGCACAACCTCAGTCCCACAATTCCTTTAGATCCTAACGATAGGAGAATTTTCTATGGCAGGAACAACCAATGCGTTTGAAATGGCACAGCGCCAATTCGACCATGTGGCCGACCTCCTCAAGCTCGATCCGCAGGTTCGTGAAATCCTGCGGTGGCCGCTGCGCGAATTCCATTTTCGCATTCCCGTGCGGATGGATGACGGCACCATTAAGGTTTTCCAGGGCTTCCGCGTTCAGCACAACGACGCCCGCGGCCCCAACAAGGGCGGCATCCGCTTCCACCCCTCGGAAACCATTGACACCGTGCGCGCCCTGGCCACCTGGATGACCTGGAAATGCGCCGTGGTCGATATCCCGCTGGGCGGCGGCAAGGGCGGTGTGGTGGTTGATCCCGCCACCATGTCCACTGGCGAAAAGGAACGGTTGGTGCGCGGCTGGGTGCAGCAGATGTGGAAAAACATCGGCCCACGCAAAGACGTGCCCGCCCCCGACGTTGGAACCACCCCGCAGATGATGGGCTGGATGATGGATGAATATTCCAAGCTGCAGGGCGATTACACCCCCGGCGTGATCACTGGCAAGCCCGTGGGCGGCGGCGGCTCCTTGGGCCGCACCGAAGCCACTGGTTTCGGCGTGATCTACACCGTGCGCGAAGCTATGAAGCACCTGGGCATGGACTCCAGCAAGTGCACCGCGGCCCTGCAGGGCTTCGGCAATGTCGCTCAATACGCCGCCATCGGCTTTGTAGAACTGCTCAAGGGTAAAGTGGTCTGCGTTTCCTGCTGGGATCGCGAAGACAAAGTTTCCTACACCTTCACCAAGATGGACGGTGTGGATCCGCGCTTCCTGATGAGCATCACCGACCAGTACGGCACGATTGACAAAGCAAAAGCCAAAGCGGCCGGCTACGTCATCGAAGACGGCGAAGCCTGGATCAGCAAGGAAGTGGACGTGCTCATCCCCGCGGCCCTCGAAGGTCAGGTCAATGCCGATACCGTCAAGAAGATCAGCAGCAAAGTGCGCATCATCGCTGAAGGCGCCAACGGCCCCACCACCCCCGAAGCCGACGAAGTTATCAAGGAACGCGGCATCTTCCTGGTTCCCGATTTCCTGTGCAATGCGGGCGGCGTGACGGTGTCTTACTTTGAAGGCGTGCAGAACGACATGAACTTCTACTGGAGCAAGGAAGAAGTGCTGACCAAGCTCGATGAGAAGATGACCGTGGCCTTCCAGGGCGTTTTGGATATGGCTCTGAAGGAAAAGGTCTACATGCGCGATGCGGCCTACATGGTCTCGATTGCGCGCGTGGTGAAAGCCATGCAGCTGCGCGGCTGGATCTAATCGCAGGCCTACCGTAAAAATTCTTACTCCCCCCTCTGGTTCGTCCGGAGGGGGGAGTTGTATAAGTGTCGCCCGGCAGTTATGACATTTTGAAGCGAATCTGATGACAGATGACCGCCGGATGAATGTTGACAAAAAAACTCAGATTGTGCTATCCTTCACACAGTAATGAATATAAATCACCAGACCCTTATGGGAAAGGATGGACACCATGACTTATTTTATTACCGATGAATGCATTGCTTGCGGCGCTTGCGAAGCGGAATGCCCCGAAGGCGCTATTTTTGAATCGGACGGCACCTACAAAATTGATGCCTCCAAGTGCCAGGACTGCGGCGCTTGCGCGGATGTTTGCCCTGTGGGCGCGCCACAGAAGGCCTGATCCTCCTTAGTTTTTTCAACAATCGGCAAGTTCCAGCCCCTCGCTTAGGAGGGGCTGGGCTTATTAAAAAGCTGCTGTGCCCCGGAGGGTGGGGAAGTGTTATAATCGCGCTGATGGAAGAACCCACCCCACCTACCTTGCAAGAACCGCTGCGCGAGCCAAGCGTGGCGGCCCACCTGACCCCCCTGCTGCGCCGCGGCTTGCTGCTGACGCTGGCCTTTGGCCTGGGGCTGCTGGGCGGCTATTTGCTGTGGAACCGCGGCCCGGCGGTCCCTCAAAGCGCATTGGCCGCCGCCCTGTTGGATGATGACCCTTCGCGCGGACCGGCCGACGCCCCCATCATCATCATCGCCTTCAGCGATTACGAATGCCCCTACTGCCGCCACTGGGAACAGAATGTTTGGCCCCAGTTGGATCAAGCCTACCCCGGCAAAATTCGCCTGGTGTACCGTGATTTCCCGCTGCTGGGCATCCACCCCAACGCTGCCCCTGCTGCCGAAGCTGCCAACTGCGCTGGCGACCAGGGGAAGTATTGGGAATATCACGACCGCCTGTTTGCCCAGGAAAGCCTGGAGACAGCCGCCTTTAACACCCTGGCTGTCGAGCTGGGCCTCGACGCTGGCAAGTTCCAATCCTGCATGGATACGCAAAAATTCCGCGCCGAGGTGGCCGCAGATTTTCGCGACGGTATCACCCTGGGCATTGAAGGCACGCCCACTTTCTTTGTCAACGGCATTCGCATCGTGGGAAACCAGCCCCTGCGCAGTTTTCAAGAGCTGATTGACCCCATGCTCATGCAGTCTGAACTGAACCCCTAAGCCCTCACCGCAGGAGGATCTATGAACAAATTCATTGCCGTCGCTGGGAACATTGGCGTGGGCAAATCCACCCTGGTCACTCTGGTCAGCCAACGCCTGGGCTGGGAGCCGTTTTTTGAGCCGGTGACCGAAAACCCCTACCTAGCCGATTTTTACCAGGCCATGAGCACCTGGGGCTTCCATTCGCAGATCTTCTTCCTCACCCACCGCCTGCGTATTCACCAGGACCTGCTGCGCCACAGCGGGTCGGTGATTCAAGACCGCAGCATTTACGAAGACGCCGAGGTGTTCGCGCGCAATCTGTTTCTGCAGGGGCACTTAAGCGAGCGCGATTATCACACCTACCACACCCTCTATCAAACCCTGTCCGATTTTCTTCCGCCGCCCGACCTGGTGATTTACCTGCGCGCTTCGGTTCCCACCCTGCTGCAGCGCATCGCCCGCCGCGACCGCGATTATGAACGCACCATCGCCCCCGGTTACCTGGCGCAGCTCAACGACCTGTACGAAACCTGGATTTCCAATTTTGTCCTGTGCCCTGTGCTGACGGTGCCTGCTGACGACCTGGACTATGTGGCCCACCCTCGCCATTTGGATCTGGTGGTGCGCAAAGTGGAAGAAAAGCTCACCGGCAAAGAGGTGGTCATGTTTGCGCCGGATGAGGTCTCCGAGGCAAGCGATTAAACCCCGGTGGGGTTCCGGGGTTTAAGTTGCCTGCTTGCGTTGAGGCCGAGGAACGGCTTACCTCGGCTCGATGACCAGCTTCACCGCCGTTCGGACTTTCTCATCAATTTCCACATCAACAAATTCTGGGATGCAGACCACGGAGATCCCATCTTCGCTCAGGTATCCTTTGGCAAGTACCAGAGCTTTGACAGCCTGATTGACCGCGCCGGCGCCAATGGCTTGCACCTCCGCGCGGTGGTGTTCGCGGATCACTCCAGCGATTGCCCCTGCAACGGCTGCTGTGCGGGAGTTGGCCTTTACTTTGATGACGTCCATTTCGAACCTCCCATGCTGGTGAATGTCGGATGATGGTTGCGGTTAAGTTCCCGGGGGCCTTACCAATAGATTGATCGTACATTGCTCCGAATATATATGGGAATTGTACAAGATTTATGAACGAGAATCAAGCGGGTGATCTTCCAAATATGTGTGCAGCCCCCCGATTTTGAGGTAAAAACCGGATGAAAAACACCGAAATGCCCATTTTGGAGACGGAACGGCTGTGGATTCGCCCCCTGCGGCGCAGCGATCTGGCGGCCGTCAGCCAAATTTTAGACGAAGCTCTGGGTTTCACCGACGGCGGCGCCCAGGAACTGCGCGGCCTGCGCGAGCGGCGGCGCTGGCTGGAATGGACGGTGCGTGGCTATCGTGAGCTGGGCCAGTTGTTCCAGCCGCCTTATAACGACCGCGCTGTTGTCCTCAAATCCAGCGAGGAGCTGATCGGCGTGTGCGGCCTGGTGCCCAGCCTGGGGCCTTTTGGGCAAATTGGCCTGGGTGAGGCCGCGCCGGGGGCCATGACCCCCGAAGTGGGCCTGTTTTATGCCGTCCACCCTGGCTGGCAGCGGCAGGGCTATGCCTTGGAGGCCGCGCGCGCCCTGGTGCACTACGCCTTCGAGGAACTGCATTTGGCGCGAGTGGTGGCCACCACCCGTGATGACAATCCCGCCTCGCGGGCGGTGATGCGCCACCTGGGCATGACGCTGCGGCGCAATCCGCTGCCAGAACCGGCCTGGTTCCAATGGGTGGGGGTGCTGCACAATCCGCGCTTTGCGCAGCGCGCTTGACGGTGTGGGTATAATCAGCTTAAGGAGGTGCGCATGAATGACTGGCGGGCGCTTCTGGATGAGATGACCGCCGACGGCGAGCTGGTGGAGCGGCTGGAGGACGGCCGCCTGCGCTGCACCGCCTGTGCCCACCGCTGCACCCTGGCCGAAGGGCGGCGGGGTATCTGTGAGGTGCGTTTTCACCGACAGGGGCAGCTGCGCGTGCCCTACGGCTATGTGGCTGCCCTGCATGTGGACCCCGTTGAGAAAAAACCTTTCAACCATCTGCTGCCAGGGCGCACCGCCCTGACCTTTGGCATGTTGGGCTGCGACTTTCACTGCGATTTTTGTCAGAACTGGCAGATCAGCCAGGAATACTGCGACCCGCTGAATGGGGTGCCGCCCGCGCTCCTGCAGCGAACTTCCCCTCAGGAACTGGTGCGGACGGCTGTGCGCGCTGGAGCCGCAGCCCTGATTTCCTCCTACAACGAGCCACTCATCACCAGCGAATGGGCCGTGGCCATCTTCCGTGAGGCCAAAACCGCCGGTCTGCGCACGGCCTACGTTTCCAATGGGCACGCCACCCCCGAAGTGCTGGCCTATCTGCGCCCGTATCTGGATGCGTACAAAATTGACCTGAAGAGCATGCAGGAGCGCCGCTACCGTGAGATGGGCGGCAAACTGCAGGCCGTCTTAGACAGCATCGCCCAGGCGCACAACATGGGCCTGTGGGTCGAGGTGGTTACCCTGGTGATCCCCGGCTTCAACGACAGCCCGGAGGAGCTGTGGGAGGCGGCCCGCACCCTGCGCGCGCTGTCGGCTGACATCCCCTGGCATGTGACCGCTTTCCACCCGGATTATCACCACACCCAGGCTGAGCCTACCTCTTCAGCCTTGCTGCAGCAGGCAGCAGAAATTGGCCAGGAGGCCGGACTGCGCTATGTGTACGCGGGCAACCGCCCGGGGCGGGTGGGGCCGCTGGAAAACACTTACTGTCCCCAGTGCGCTCTGCCCCTGGTGCAGCGGCGCGGTTTTATGGTGCTGGAAAACGCGCTGACCCCGCAAGGAAAATGCCCGCGCTGCGGAACGGCGATCGCGGGCATCTGGTCGTAAAGCGTTGAAAGGGCTGGAACGGACTTACCAGTCTTCCCAGTCCTCGGTTTCCCAATCCTCATAATCCTCATCGTCCCAGCTGTCTTCATCTGTCCAATCCCCGTCCAGATAGGGCGTGTCGGGGGTGGGGGTGATGTTGACCGCCAGCCAGGGTGTGGGGGTGGGGGCTGCCCCCGGAACCTGGACGATGTCCGCCACATATTTCACCGACCCGCGGCAGGCGGGTTCCAGATTCTTGGAGACATAACGCCATTCCAGCGGGTCTTCGTTGTCGTAGGTGGTCTGAATCGCCTCCGCCAGACAGCCCGCTCCGGCGTTGTAATTTACCAGGGTGAAGCGCCACAGGTCGGTGTAGCTGGAGACCTGCCCCGGCTCGCGTTCGGTGACGTTGCGAACGATGCGCGCTACCTGCTCGCAGTTGGCCAGCAGCCCTTCGGCAAACACGCCCACGCTGAAATTGGCCTGGGTCATATCAATTCCCTCGGGGCAGTCGGCACAGGCCGCGTTCACCTTTTGCACCAGCGCGCCGCGCAGAATGTTTTGTTCCTTCTCGCCCAATTTCAGAAAACCTTGCTGGCAAGCGTCGCGGCTGAGCACCAGGGGGCAAAACTGGTCAAAAAAGCTGGAATTCCATAAAAGCACCGTATCGGCCCCGTTGGAGGTCAGCTGGCCCAACCCCGCCTCGCGGAAGGTCTTATAAAGGCCCGGCCAAAGCTGGCTTTCGCGCGAGAAGATGTTTTTCACCAGTTGTGCCGGGACACCGGTATCCTGCGAGACTTGGAGAATTTCGGCATCAAAGCGGTTCTGCCACTCCAACACTTCCGGCATGGCCACCTGCACCCCGCAGGCGTTGGCCACGCCGTCTTTCTGCAGCCCGTCGTTGGGGCACATGCCCGCGTCCACCGCGCCGTTCTGGATCAAGATGCCGGCCAGGTAGTAATAGGAGATGGACGAGCGCAGTTCATCTGCGCTCTGCGGGCTGGAAAGCCAGGCGGGCAGCCCGCCCACATCGGGCAGGGCCTGCCAGATATCAGAGCAAGAGGCCGGGCGCTGTCCGCGCCACTGAGAGGAGAGTACATCCACATAATACAGGCGCGGGTCGCTTTTGCGGCCTTCGGGAGACATAAAATCGCCCCAGGGCAGTACGCGCACCAGGGCGGTGTAGCGTTGGCTGGAGTCGCCAAAGCTGGAATCGGCCCAAAACTGAACCGTCTCCCCTTTGGGGCCGGTGGGGCGCATGGGCAGCACGCAGGTTTCGCCGGTGCACGAGAACGGCTCGGAGCCGTACGCGCCTTGAATGCGCATGATGCTTTCGTTGGGCAGGGGTTCTTTGGCGCTGATCACCAGGCTGGGGATGGTGGAACAGCGGTTATCGGGGGGTTCGGGCTGGCAGCCTTCCAATGAAACCCACACTTCGGGGGCGGGCAGCTCAATCTTGACCTCTTTTTGCACCCGCTCTTGATTCACCCGATGCAGATACACCCCCGGACAGGTGCTTTTATCCCCCAAGGATTGGTCGCAGGGGGCACTTTCTTCCCAGTCTTCATAAATGTCCAATCCGCAGGTATTCAGCACCTCCGCGCCGGTGGGCGCATCGGGGTGCTCCACCACCACCGTGCAGACGATGCGGTTATCGGCCCAGCGCAGCAGCCACCAGGTGTAACGGTCGACATCAATATTCAAGATGGTTTGGCGAATGGGGCCGTCGGTGGGGGTTGGGGTAGGGGTGGAACCGTCTTGGGCGCGTGCCCAGGTCATGGGAGAGGCCAGAAAGCTCCCCAACAAAAGGACACCGATAATACCGCCCAGCAGCCAGCGCCTCATGATCGTGGCAAAACTCCTCCCAACCTACAAACTGTGTTTCGCCCGCATCCCACCTCGAAAGCGGCGGTTTCTGGAAGAAAGCGTCGTCTCTTGCGTGTAGTGTATCATAAAACTTTTAAAACCAGATGAAATCTTGCGGATGAATGCCGCCCTAGGGCGGCGGAATGGTGAACGTCATCGTGGGCGAGGGTGTGAGGGTGAGGGTGGGGGTCAGCGTGAGGGTGGGGGTCAGCGTAATCGTAGGCGTGGCCGAAATGGTAGGGGTGGCCGAGATGGTCGGCGTGGTGGAGATGGTCGGCGTCGTCGAGATGGTGGGCGTGCGCGTGATGGTGCCGGTGCGCGTGACCGTGCGCGTGGGGGTGATGGTGCGCGTGGGGGTAATGGTGCGCGTGCGGGTAATGGTACGCGTCAGGGTGATGGTGCGCGTGCGCGTGATAGTGCGGGTGGGGGTGATGGTGCGCGTGCGGGTCGGCGTGCGCGTGGGCGTTAACGTGGGGGTCAGGGTGATGGTGGCGGTGGGTGAACGGGTCAGCTCATATTGCAAGGTCAGCACGCGGTCGGTGACCGGGCCGGGGTCGTTCAGGAAGTTTGCGGCCTGCTGGAGCACCGGGCGAATCCGTTCGCGGTTGGGCAAGAACACCACCGCCCCGCCCTGCCCCGGCAGGCTCCAGGCGGAGATGTCGGCCCTCGAGAGGGTGTACAGCCCCAACCGGCCCACATCCGCCACGCGCAGCGCCAGGGGAATATTTTTCACCAGGTCGTCCGGCGTCAAATTGGTCGCCAGCACCTCCTGGTAGCGCTTGCTCAGTTCATCCAGACGGCTCAAGGCCCCGCCCTGCGCCATGCGCATGAAGATCAGCTCGAATACCTGTAACTGCCGGATATTGCGGTCAATCTCGTCGTTTTCCTCGCGGAAACTGACGTAGCACAGCAGCTTTTGCCCGTTCATGCGCGCTGGGCCGGTGCGGATGCCGCCGCAGGATTTTGGGTAGTCGCGCAGCACGGTGATCTCTAAACCGCCTTCTGCATCCACATAATCGCTGAAGAGGTCGGCGTTCACCAGGGCAAAATCGTCTACCGGCAGGCCGAAGTTATAGCGCAGGGTCTGCCGAAGCAGATCCAAACTGCCCAAACCGTAAGCGGTTTGGATGCGCTGCATGGTGTGGCCGGGCAGATAGCCCATCAGGTCCGCGGGCAGGGCCACCACGCTGGCGCGCCCAAAGCGCGGGTGGTACAGAATCAGCAGCATAGCGTCTGTGCGCCCCACAAAAGGCGCGTCCTGATCCGTGCCCATCAGCACCAGCACCCGCACCTCATCCCCCAGCTCCAGCGGGGCTTCGGGCGGCGGGATGGGCAGGACCGGCGTCTGACGCGGGGCGGGATACTCCTGCCAGACCGGCAGGTCGGGGTTCAGGCCAAAGGTAGGGGAAAGCACAGGGCTGGGCTGCATCGTGGCCGAAGCCGTGGGCGGGGGTGAAGGGCTGACGGAAGGGGTGGGGGCGGCATTGGGAGCCGACAGCCAGGCGCAGCTCACCGCCATCAAAAGCGACCCGGCTGCCAGGCAAACCGCCAGGCAGCGGCGGGTGATCACACGGGCAGATGGGGCGGCGCACATAAGGGCATTATAGCACGCGCCGCCCTCAGGGGCGGGCTGTCCAATCCCCATCGCGCGGGCAAAGCGCCACCCATTCGCGCGACGTCCACAGGTCGAAGCGCGGCGGGGTCCACACCGCGTCCTGCACCGGACAGTCATATTTGCCCAGGCGCACCATCTCTCCTTCCAAAGCCACCAGCAAATCTTCATTCATCCACGGCTCAAAGATCACCAGCACGTCCGGCTGGCGGATGCGTGCGGCCAGTTCGGGGGAGAATTTTGGCTCTGTGACCACTGCCCGATCCAACTGCTTCTGAGAAGGCGGCAGGCGGTAGATATCGCGCAGCACGCGGATGCCGTCAATGCCCCAGTCCTCTTCGGTTAGGAACAGGAAAGTTTTGTCAGCATCGGCAAAGAGAGCATGGTCGCGCTGCATCAGGCGCACAAACAGCACCTCAATTTCGGGGATGCCCACCGTGCGCAGGCGCGACAGACCGTAGCCCTGATAAACATTCAGAGCCGCCGTCCCCAACAGCACCGCCCCTAAAACCGCGCGCTGCAGCCCGGCCTTGCCCGGCCAGGCATTGGCCCAGCGCCGCATCCATCCATCCAGCGCGCTGGCCGCCATCCAGGCCCAAAACGGCAACAGCATAAACATGCGCGTGTTGGCGGGGAACTCTCGGTCGTGGGTGGTGCCCACCAGGATCAGCAGCAGGGCAAAGCAGGCCAACCCGGCGCGGGCAAAGCGTCGGCGGCCTGCCTGGCGCAGCAGCTCAAAGAAGCCCAGGGTCACCAAAACCCCGCTGAGCGGGTCCACATATGAAGAAACTACGAAATGCGACTCATTGGGGATGTACAGATAGCCCAGGGCCGAATAGAGCAGGTTGCTGAGGAAATGCTGTCCCAAAGAGCTGCTGTTGCTCGCCAGTTCCGGCTTGTTCAGAAAGGTCCCTGGGATTTTTTCGGCCCAATAGCCGGGCTGGAAAACCAGCGGCGCCATCAGCAGGAACAAGGGGGTGAACATCAGCCACCAGCGTCCCCAGGACTGCCGGTCGCGGGGGAAGTCATAAAACAATAGGAAGACCACCGGCAGGGGCAGCACGTACAGAGCCGCCGGATAGACATAAAAGCAAAAGCCCAGGGCGGTCCCCAACAGGCTGTACGCCAGGCGGCGGCGGGTGTAGGCCGCCTCGGCCGTCAGCGCCAGCACCACCCCCATGAGGAACAGAGCCTGCAAATTGTTGTAGCCGATCTTGCTGAAGGCCATCAAATAATGGGAGCAGGCCATCCAAAAGGCGGTCAGGAAGGCCGTGCGCGGGTGGGTGAAGCGCCAGAAGAAGGCGTAAAACAGGGCCGCGGCGATGGAGATCAAAAAGATGTTGCTAAAACGCCACCCGAAGGCGTCTTTGCCCAGGATTCCCATGAAAACGGCCTGAATGAGGGAGGAAAAATAGGGGTGACTGCCGTACACCGCCTGACCGGAGAAGAAACGCGACAGGTGCGTGCTGAGGGTGAATTCTTCCAGTTGGGAGCGGGCGTAGGTGTAAAAACTGTGCTCGTCGCCAATGGCAGCGAACTGCCAGGAGAGGATTTGCAGGGAATATAACACCAACGCCAGCAGCGCCACCCATGCGGCGGCAGGCATACGGGCGCGCTGCGGCCACAGGGCCGCCAAAGCCAGGGCCAAAAAGGCCCCTAACCCCCAGGCCGCGGCGCTTTGGCTCCAGGTGAGGGCGCGCAGGAACAGCGTCAGGGCAGCGATCACCAGAGCGAGCAGCCAGGGCCACCCGGGCATGTGCCTCAGGGCGGCGCGCAGGCGCACCCAGGGGTATTCCACCAGCAGCCGTCCTAGCAGGTAAAACAGCAGCGCCAGCAGCAGCTCGGCCCCGGGGTAGGTCTGGCGCAGGGCAGCGCGCCCAAAGCTGAACATGGCCAGCAGCACCGCCGCGATTTGCAGCCCGCGGCAGACCCACCGTTCAACCGGCGAAAGGCGGGGCAGCGGCTCTACGGTTGCAGCCGGGTCGGGCAGATAGGCTTCACGGTCGCGCGGAATCCAGCGCATGTAAATGAAAAATGCGGCCAACAGACAGACAAATACGATCAGGAAGTAAGAGGGCAGCGCCAGAGTTTTTAAGAAAGGAACGGCGTTCCACTCACGGTAGAGCATGTCGCGGATCGGCTCTTGCAGCCAGCGTTCGCGCAGGATGAGCCATACAGGGACAGCCAGGCTGAGCGCCAGTCCCAGACCCACCGCCAGCGCGCGGGCATGGCGGCGTACCCAGGCCGCCCAGCGCGGTGTGACGTGAGGGCCGGGTTCATCGGGGAGGGGGGGGGGGGACTGTAGGGCTTGCAGTTGGGCGCGTAGGGCGTCGCGTTCGGCGCGCAGGGCGGCCACCTCTGCCCGCAGCGCGCGCACTTCCTCCGCCGCGTCTGCGGTGGTCGTTTCTGACGGGTGAACGGTATCCTCCACCGGGGGTACGGCGCGGGAACGCAGCCAGAGAAGAAGAGGGAAACGACGTTTTGGGTTTGGCATACATCCTGCTGTCCATTACGGGACTGCTATGTATTATAGCGGTTCTCGCGCGCATGTGGGCTGCGTTGGAAGTGCTGAAATCTGGGGTATAATCCTATCGGATCGTGTGTATTTACAAAGTGAGCGGATTCTGTGGCCCGTAAACGAACCCCTGAAGAACTGACTGTCGAAGAACTGCGCCATCTGCTGATTGAAAAGCGGCGCGCAGAACGTCAGATGCGCCTGGAACGCTACCGCGTGACCGGGCGGGTGGTGATGGTGGAGCCGCAGCCCGCGGCTGTGCCCCTGGAGCGGCTGCGCAGCGGGAGCATAGCGGCGGATGAAGAGGGGGAGGAAGATTGGGAAGGACCGCGCCGCAGTTCCGCTGACACCGCGGCCCGGCGCACGCGCCCACCCCGCAGCTGGGTAGACCGGCTGCTGCTGGGGGTGGAGATTGCCGCGGTATTGGGGTTGGTGTTCGTGCTGTTTAACGGCATGAACTCCCTGCGCAGCTTGAATCAGAAAGTGGCTTCGGCGCTGATCCAGCCCACGTTGACACCTACCCCGCTGATCATGGCAGTGGTGCTGCCCTCCGGTCATACCCCACCCAACGCGCCGGGCGGCGTGCAGCCCAATGATGCAGAAATCCCCGAACATCTGCGGCCTCTGGTGCAGTCCCTGGCGAATTTGCCTGCGCCCACGGCCGGCCCTCAGCAGGCTGTGCGCATCCAGATCCCCGCCATTGGCGTGGATCACCCGGTGGTGCAGGGGGACGGCTTTGAACAATTGAAAAAAGGCGTGGGTCAGAGCGTTGGAACCCCGAACCCCGGCCAGGCTGGGAATATCGTGCTGTCGGCCCATAATGACGTTTTCGGCGAAATTTTCCGCCATCTCGATCGTTTAAACCCGGGGGACGAGGTGATTTTATTCACCAGCCAGCGCACTTACACCTATATCGTGCAGCAAACCCAAATTGTAGAGCCGACTCGGGTAGAAGTTATGGCCCAGACTCGCGAACCTGTGGTAACATTGATATCCTGCTACCCTTATATGGTGGACGACCTGCGCATTGTGGTCAGCGCGGCGCTGCAAGAATAAGGGCTGCAGCGCGAAAATCATTGTAAGGAGAGTTTGTATGTCCAAGAAAAACAAACGCCAGGTTTCTCGCAGTGAAGTTGCCGCTCCGGCTGCCGCCGCTCCCAGCGCCCCAGCCGCTCCGCGCTCGTCCTTGACAACGGAGTTCAACCCCGATTATGGGTATGTGATCAGCGACCTCAAGCGCATCGGCATCCTGGCGGGCTCGTTCATCGCCGTGCTGGTGATCCTGTCTTTCATTATTCGCTAATTCAACCTTCCGTGCGGGCCATGTCTTCACTTTGGACATGGCCCGTTTTGTGTTCCCCGCCCTCTGTATGAGCCCTAGTTTTTCCCCCGGATCGGGCGATATTGCCCCCGAAGTGTTGGCCGCTCAGGCGCGCCCGGCTTTGCCGTGCCCCGGCGGTGAATTGGATGCGCTGCTGCAAAGCCTGGCCGAACGCATGCAGCCGCTGTTGGGCACCGCGCGGCCGGTGTATTTTTTGGGCAGCAGCGCCAGCGGGCTGATGGAAGCCGCCGTGCGCAATTTGGTGGATGAGGCGGTTCTGGTGGGCGTGGGCGGCCCCGCGGGTGAACGCTGGGCGCGTGTGGCTGCAAGCTGCGGCCGGACGGTGGAACGCCTGGAAGTGGATTGGGGCGAGCCCCTCTCCGCGGAAAAGCTGGCGGCGGCCCTGCAGGCCCAACCTTTTCAAGCTGTGGCGCTGATCCATCACGAAACCGCCACCGGCACGCTGAACCCACTGGCGGAGCTGGCTGAGGCGGTGCATCAGGCCAGCCCCGATACCCTCATCCTGGTGGACGCTGCTTCTTCGCTGGGCGGGCTGCCGGTGGAGATGGATGCCTGGGGGGCAGATTTTGTTTTGGGGGTCTCACACCACGCTCTGAACGCGCCGCCGGGATTGGGAATCTTCAGCGTTTCGGCGCGGGCTTTGGAGCGGGCGACGCAGGTGGCCGGGCGGGGCTGGTATTTTGACCTGCTCACACTGGAACGCCAGCGCCTGCGCGACCAAACCCAGGACTGCCCGCCGTTGGGTTTGCTGTACGCCCTGGATGTGCAGTTAGACCGCATGCAGGCCGAAGGGCTGCCGCTGCGCTGGGCGCGTCATGCTGCCCTGGGTCAGCGCCTGCGCGAATGGGCTGAAAGCCGTGGAATGCCCTTGCTGGCCCCCGCCGCGGCCCAGTCTCCGCTGGTGAGCTGTCTGCAGAACCGCCTGGGGCTGGATGTGACAGCCCTCAACCGCTTTTTACAGCCGCGCGGTCTGCGTGTGGGGCAGGGCGTGGGCATACTGCGCGACCGCACCATCCGTGTGGCCCACGGAGGCGAGCTGCAGCTGCACGATCTTGAGGCTTTGCTGAACGCTCTTGATGCGTTCCTGACGCAGTAACAGCGCTTTACCCAGCAGCACCGATAGAAAAAGAAGATGGAAAAAGAATAGGAGGGAGTTATGCCGTCATTCTCGACCCGCGGGTTAAGCCAGGCGCTTACCTTTCCGTTTCGCGACAATAAATTTCTGATTGCCTGTCTGGTCACCTTCTCCATGTTTCTCATCCCCATTGTGCCCTATCTGGCTCTGCGGGGTTATTCTTTCCGCATCATGAAGCGCGTCCTTCAGGAGGACGGACAGTTAGACATGCCGGAATGGGATGACTGGGGGCAGTTCTTGAAGGATGGGCTGCGTTTGTGGGGTGCAAACCTGGTGTACAGCCTGCCCCTGCTGGTGCTGTGGGCGGGGATGTTCACCCTGTACGCGCTGTTTATGATCACCCTCATCGCCGCTTCGGCGGGGCGCGAAAGCGACATCCTGGCTGCGTTTTCGGTGCTGGGCGCCTTTTTCCCCATTCTGATGGCCGTGGTGATGCTGGTGATGCTGATCTTCCAGGCCGTGCTGTATTTTTTCCTGCCGGCAGCGAACGCTCATTTGGCGGCCAAAGACCGCTTCGGCGCGGCGTTTGCCGTGGGCGAATGGGGCCGCGTGCTTAAAGCCAATTTTGGCGGGTTTGCCATTTTGTTTTTGCTGTCGGTCGGCGGCTATATGGTCTTTACCTTCGCTTTGCAGTTCCTGTATATGACCCTGGTGCTGTGTGCGCTGCTGCCCTTCGTGTCGGCGGCGTTTATCGCCTACGCCACGCTGGTGGTGGACGGCCTTTCGGTTTTGCTGTACCGTGAGGGGTTGGAGCGGCAGGCTGCAGAGGCGGACGGCAGCCGGTAGGGGTTGTTCGGCTTCATCGAACACGCCTTTGTTATTGAGGACGGGTGCAATTCGTTCGCGATGACAGGACAGCCGCCCCTACTGTTTTTCCAGCGGGCGGAAACCCTCTCCCAGGGCCTCATTGGCCTGCCCAATCACCATAAACGCGTTGGGATCGGCCTCGCGCACCAGCTCCTTCAACTGGTTGACCTCCGAACGGGTCACCACGCAGTACAGCACCGGACGCTGCTCACCGGTGTACCCACCGGTGGCCTCCAGCAGAGTCACCCCGCGCTCCAGCACCGTCAGCACCCGCTGGGTGACCTCCTGCGGCAGGGCGGTGATGATCATGGCGGTGCGGTAGATGTTATTCCCCTCAGAAGCCATCTCCGCCGCCAGCCCGCTGACGTAAATCACCACCACGCCGTACAGGGCGTGTTCCCAGTCAAAGGCGATGCCGCCCAGCAGCACCACCAGGGTGTCGGTGATCATGTAGGCCTGCGAAATCGAAATGCCCAGACGGTGATTGAGGATGCGGCCCAAAATGTCTGAGCCGCCGCTGGTGCCCTTGCCGCGGTAGACAATCCCCAGGCCAATACCCAACACCACGCCGCCGTAGATGCTGTTCAAGAACAGATCATCCGTAACCCCACCCGCAGGGATGAAGACCACCAGCAGATCGGTGAGAAACGAGAATGAGGCGATGGCTGCCGCCGTGCGCAGGGCGAAGCGCACCCCGCCCAGATAGCGCCAGCCAAGCACGAATAAGGGCACATTCCCGATAAAAACCATCAAACCGATGGGCCAGCCGGTGAAGAAATTGATAATTTGGGCCGCGCCGCTGACCCCGCCGCTGACCAGTGTGGCGGGGATGAGGAACAGACGCAGCGCCAGCGCCTGAATCAGAGTTCCTAAGAGGACCAACGCATAATCCTGCACAGAATTTCGCGAGAAACGCACCGACCGCGCCAGGTCGCGCAGCGTTTCGCGGGCTACCGGTTGAACTTTCATATCCTACCCTCCATAAGAATGCGGAGATGGATTATAAACGGCTGCGCCCGTTTGCGAAAGTGGCAAAATGGCTCGCGGCGGTGGGGTCAGGGCTGGGGCGGGCGGCTTAGGGACCCGTAGAGGTGCGGGCGGCGGTAGGCCAGCCAGACTTCATGTTCGCGGTAGCCGCGCAGGGACTCCAGATCGAGGCAGGCCAGAAAGATGCCCTCCTCAGCGCCTGCCTGGGCCACGATCATATCGCGTGACTCGTCGTTCGGGCCAAAGGCACGCCCGTCTAAAACCAGTGAAGCGCCGTTCTCAAACGGCGCGGGGTAGTTGGTCATGGCCAGGGCGGTCATGTTCTCAAAGGCCCGCGCGCGGAACTGAGCCAGACGGTTGCCCTCCAACTGGCAGGCGTTGGGAACCAGAATCAGCTCGGCACCGTTCAGGGCTAAGAGGCGGGCGCTTTCGGGGAATTCGCGGTCAAAGCAAATCATGGCCCCCACGCGCACCTGCCCCTGGGCGGTATCCAGGGCGCACACGGGGAAATCCTCGCCGGGGGTCAGGGCGGCTTCCCAACCAAAGGCACAGGGGTGGGCCTTGGCGTAGGTCAGGACCGGCTGGCCCCAACGATCGAACAGCACCAGGGTGTTGCGCGGCCCGCCGGACCAGCGTTCCAGTAAGGTCAACCCAATCGCCATGCCCAGCTGCCGCGCCTGTTCCTGATAGGCGCGCACAAAGGGGCTGTCCAGGCTCAGCGCCTGTGCTTCCCAGGCGCGGCGTTGGTCTTCATCCGTTGGGTCGAATCCAGCGTAGCCCGTGCTCCACATTTCGGGAAACAGGGCCACATCCGCGCCCAGGTCGCGGGCGGCCTGACAGGCGGTCAGCCCTTTTTCCAGGTTGGCCTGTGGATCCTGGCCGCAGGGAGCCAATTGCAGCAGGGCGATGGTGAGGGTGGGGGCCGGTATGGGGGTCATGCGCACCTCCGGGGGTGGAGAAATGGGGATGGCATAAGCGTATCAAATTTTGGGGCAAACCACAACCCGTTGGGGGCGGTCATTCAATTGTGCGGCAGGCAGCGGTGACAGGCTGCCCCAAGCGAAGGCTGCCTGAATCCTCCTCCCCCTGCTGCATCACGCCCTGAGCGCGGTTGAAGCCCGCGCGGGCTAATTCAGCCAGGCGGCCCGTTCAGCGCGGCGCTCTTCCACCCCCAGCAGGCGCGCTAGCAGGGGGATTTCGCGGCTGTACAGGCGCAGCACATGCGCCTGCAAATCCTGCCCACACACGTCTTCCAGCAGGGCCTGCTTTTCCACCGCGGGGAGCTGGAGCAGAGCCGCGGCCAGATAGGTGAGGAACATGGGGTCGTCCGGCATTTCCAGCTGGTTTAACTCCATCAGGTCGCGCAGACCGGTGCGCGCCAGCAGGCGGATGTAGCGCGCCAGGTATTTGCGCAGCAGATGCCCGCCGCGCGCCACTTGCAGGGTGTGGGCGGTGTCCAGCGGCAGGGATTCCACCTGCGCGGTCAGATAGGTGTGAGAACGGTCGAGCGACAGAATGCGAAAGCGTTCATCCCCCAACGCCACCAGGTTCATGCGCCCGTCGGGCAGGGTAGCCACCTCGGTGATGTGGGCGGTGGTTCCCACCGGAAAAGGATCGGCCAGCGGCCCCAGCGCCTCCATGCCCTGGCGGATGAGCACCACCCCAAAGGGGCGCTGATCGTCCAGGCACAGACGCATCATTTCACGGTAGCGCGGCTCGAAAATGTGCAGGTGAATGGGCATCCCGGGGAACAACACGGTATGCAGCGGGAAGAGCGGGAGTTGATACATAGTCCCATTCTACCCAATCGGGGGGAGAATTCACGGAATTGTACAGGCTTAGGGGGCCGCGCGCTGGAAAATGAGCATGCCCTGGCTGCCGTACATATCGGTGGGCAGGGTTTTCCACAGGCGGTATTGATTCAGAAAACGCGCGTCTTGCAAAAAGGTGCGGCGGCCGTACACCTCCAGCACCACCACCCAATCCGGCTGCTGCTCCACCAGCAGATCCGCGGGGACGGCGTAGTTGATCACATAGGCGGCCGGATCCAGCGGGTAATAGCCCAGGGAGACGGGCGAGTTCAGGCCGACTGTGTCCAAAATCTGCGCGGGGGTGAAAAAGCCCAGCACGCCCACATCCCCCGCCGCCAGGCGCGTCTGCGGGGTCATGTGGGGGGCCAGCGCATCCGCCGCTTGCCGGTAGAGGCGCTCCAGCTCGATATAGGCCATGTGCGGGGCAGGGCGCAGCGCGCCGCCGTCGGGCCGCAGCCGCCATTCACCCAAAGTGGAGGCCAGCGGCAGCAGGCACACACAGGCCGCCGCCAGGGCCGCGCGCCGGGCGTGGGCCGCATCCACCCGCAGCAGGCGGCTGAGCAGTTCCTCGGCCCCCAGCAGCAGAAAGAGGAAATAGGCGGGCAAGGGCGGGGTCAGATACCAGCGGAAGATGAGCGGGTTGGAGACGGCAAACACCAGCAGGTACAGCCAGGGGTACACCAGCCACCCCAGCAGCCGCGGCTGAACGCGGGCCGCGCGGCGGGCGCCCACCAGATAGAGAAAGGGGTACAGCAGCAGCCCGGCGCCGATGGCCCAGGCCCCGCCCCACAGGTTTTCAAAAAACGGCGTGGCGTAATGCTGCAATAAGCGGATCAGACCCTCGTTGGCCCCCAGGCGGTACACCTCCAGCTTGGCCTGCACCGAATGGGGGATGGGGCTGCCGAAATAGAGAGTGGCAAACAACCCCCAGGCCGCCCCCGGCAGGGCCAGCGCCAGCACCTCGCCCCACCCCAGCCGTTCGCCCTTGCGCAGCGCGCGCCACAGGCGGTCTAGCCCCAACGGCAGGGCCAAAATCAGCGCGTCCGGGCGGGTGAGGATGGCCAGCGCGCCCAGCAGCGCCGTCCACACGCGGCGCTGTTCCACATAGGCGCACACCGCCCCGGTGAGCAGCAGCACGTACAGGCTGGTTTCCAGCCCGCCGATGGCAAAGGTGACGGAGTAGGGGGCCACCGCCCACACCAGCCCCGCCGCCCAGCCCGCCCAGCGTGCGCCGGCGTGCCGGCCTAAGCGCACCAGGAGCAAGGCGGTGGCCGCGTCGGCCAGGGCGTTGACCCCCAGGGCCAACCAGGGGAAAGGCGCCTGCGTGCCGCCGCTCAGCGCGCCCAGCCCGGCCATCAGCAGGGTGTAGACCGGCGTGGTGGTGCCCTGCACGCGCTCGCCGGGGTTATAGACAAAGCCTTCCCCCGCCAGCAGGTTGCGGGCGTAGCGGTAGGTGATGAAGGAATCGTCAATGGTGCGCGGCCCCGGGATCAGCCGCGCCGCCAGGGCCAGGATCACCAGCCCCATCCCCAACCCAATGCGTGCGTGCGGTTTCATTGCAGCCATTATACAGCAGTCCGCGGGAGGGGAATCGAGTTGCGCGGTGTGCGGTTTTCAGTATAATCTTTTATATTGGGCAGCTTAAGCATTATTCTGAGTTTTTTGGGGATCCATGAAAATGCAACCAGCAATTCGAATCGGCCTCGAAATACTATCTGCCTTAGTGATTGGATTAATATCGAGTTTTTTTGTGAGAGATCCTTATGTTGATCTTACCATTGGCATAACTTCGTTTATCATGTTCGAGGTTCTTCGCATAGGGCTTAAAGTTGACAATATGAGCCGTTCCGTTGAAACTATTGCGGAAGTCATAAAATCGCTCCAAACGCCGATTCGCAATAATCTGGATTCATATTTCAATACTTTGTTGCTTTCTCAGTTGAACAGAAGTTTTCAAAAATCAGAAATCAATAAAATACGAATCCCTGCTTCTGAAGGACATTCCTTTTGGCTGCGGTTGTTTCCTTATGTTGAAGCCAGTTACCAGGCAACGACCTTCACTCCATATAGCGAAGGCTGGGAAAGAGGTTTTAGTGATAAGAGTATGCTGCTGCACAAAGAGAAAATCGCCAATGGAGTTCATATTACCCGAATTTTTATCGTAAAAGATCCGACTGAATTTCAAGAACTTAAACGAGTCATGCAGTCGCAAAAAGAAATAGGGATTCAGGTTCGCTATATTGAATTAGCAACCCTAAATCAATTGAGCGTTACTTCGCAAAATATTAAAAAATTTGGTACGTTTGATTATGCCATTCTAGATAATACGCACGTCTTCAAAGTGTATTTAGATCGCAATCGAAAATGGACTGAATTAGAACTTTCAAATGACATCAATGACTTAGCACTTGCAAAAGATATTTACGATGATATTTGGACAGAAGCGCAGATGATTTGACCATGGTTTAAAAATTGAAAGCCCCAACTGTTTAAAAATATCACACATGACCTGAACAAACGCCCCGCCGTGCCGGTGATCCTGGCCCTGCTGCCCGCGGCCGCCTGGTCACTGGTGCGGCGATGGAAAGCGGCGTAAAGCGCACAGGGTGGTTTATATGCCGGGGGAGCCAGAAATATCGTTCAGAAGGTTCAAAACGCAATCCCAGGCCTCTTCAAAACGCACGTCTTGATTGACAACCAGATAATGCAGCCGGCGTTCCCAATCCTTCTCAAACTTGAAGCGGCGCTGTTCCAGCCGCTGCATATCGATCCCTTGCAGCTCCAACCCTCTCGCGTTCAATTTCGCCGGTAAGATTTGACGCACCGGTTCCATCTGGTGTACTCTAGTGAATCAAGCCTAACATTGTGATCCTACGGTACAATGATAACAGGAGATCACGATGGAAGCGGAAATGAGAGTAGCGCATCACAAGTTGAGCGTACTGCAATTAGCGGAAGCGCTTGGGAACGTCAGTGAG
>JARKPO010000086.1 GCA_029975215.1 Levilinea sp. | reverse complement strand
CGACAGAAGCCCTCAATGGCCGACTGGAACACCTGCGCGGCTCAGCCTTGGGCTTCCGAAACCTGACGAACTACATTGCCCGCAGTCTCCTCGAGGCCGGAGGATTCAGACCCCAACTACACCCTCAATCGTGAAGAGCCGGTCAGGCACCCCTTTCCGTTGAAAGGTCCACCTTTTCCTCTATTCAGTGTCAACGTCACCCGATGGGCGTAATGGCACAGTGTGTAATTCTTGTGGTCATCGGCCACGGGCAATGACCTGGACCACCCAGGACTTTCGCAAGCGCGTCGGCACCCCTGAGTTTGGTCAGTCGCTCGGAGAGTTTCGAGTCGCAGCCCGTTGAGCTGGGGTGACGGTGGCTGGGGCGTCGCTTCTGAGGCACTAACGAGTGTCCTACGGTAGGGCGTGTGTGGATTCGGCGGGTGCGAACGGGCTCAGGCGCGACGGCGGTCCAGCTCGTGGAATCGGTCGGCGGGCGGCGCCGGATCGTGGCGCATGTGGGCTCGGCGCACACCGAGGCCGAGTTGGGCTTGCTGATCGCGCGGGCCCGGGACCTGATGGGCGACCCGGGGCAGGGTGAGTTCCCGCTCGGGATCGAGCCCCGGGCGCCGAAGACGGCGCTGCTCGGCCCCGCCGAGGATCCGGCCTTGTTCCCAGGCAAGGAGTCCGCCCCGGTGGGAACGGTGCCGGCACCGCGGGTGATCTCCACGTCCTCGCGGGTGCTGTACGACGCGCTGGTGGGCGTGTTCACCTATCTCGGGTTTGACGCGGTGGGTGATGCGGTGTTCCGGGACCTGGTGGTCGCCCGGATCGTGGAACCAACCTCGATCCTGGACACCGGGCGGGTACTCCGTGACCTGGGGCGCGCCCCGGCCAGTGAGAAGACCATGCGCCGCACCCTGGCCCGGTGCGCGTCGGGGAAGTACCGTGACCAGCTCGCGTCCCTGTGTTTCACCCACGCACTGAGCGCCGGGGATGTCTCCCTGTGTTTGTACGACGTCACCACCTTGTATTTCGAGGCGGAGAAGGAAGACGACCTCCGCAAGGTCGGCTTCTCGAAAGAACGCCGGGTGGACCCGCAAATCG
>JARKPO010000072.1 GCA_029975215.1 Levilinea sp. | reverse complement strand
TGTATTCCTAACCTTCTCTTTCTACAATTTTAGGGTTCCCTTGAGAAACAGTTCAATAGTCTCCCAGGGCCGCCGTCCCTGGTTTCTGTACCCCAGATGCGGCCGCTCATAATTGTACTCGTGAAGCCAGCTGTCCAGATCCTCCTGCAGCGACGCTACACTTTCATAGAGCTTCTTACGGAACACGATTCTGAAAAACTCGTCCAGGACCGTCCGGTGAAAGCGCTCCACAAAGCCGTTTGTCTGCGGTCGGCGAACCTGGGTCCGGCGGTGTTCGATGTCATTCAATGCCAAATACAGCTCATAGGGATGCGCCTCCGTGCCGCAGTACTCCCTGCCATTGTCCGTTAAAATCGCCTTTACCTCGATACCATGCTCTTTGTAAAAGGGCACGACATCGTTATGGACGACCGACACCGCCGCTTCAGGCTGCTTTGTCGTGTGGAGAAAGCCGAAGGCAAAGCTCCCATACGTGTCGATGACGGTATGCATATAGACCCGCCCCACACCTTTGAGGGTACCGACGAAAAAGGTATCCTGGGAAAGTAATTGACCGGGACCAGAGCTCTCAACATGCCGCTCTTTGAAGCTCGGATTGAGCTTCTCAATGTAGGCTACCTGTTCGGCGGTGAGCGCAATGCCCTGTTCCGCTGATTTCCGCTCCAAAGCAAGCCATCGATCATAGCGGGAACCAAGGCCATGCTCGATTAAGATTTTCTGAATGGTAACGTTGGATACGTAGGGGCCTTCGAGGGACAGGATCTTCTCTAGCTTGTTACATCCATAGGAGGGGTGTTCCAGCGCCAACTCAATAATGCGCGCTTCCACTTCTGGCTTGACCGCCTGGGGGTGACTCTTGTGAATGGGGGGCAAGTCCTTGAGGCCCTCAAGTCCATGGGTCTGGAACCGCCGCTTCCATTCGTAGAAAGAAGTGCGGTCCATGCCTCGCCGGCGGCACGCCTCCGTTATGTTGCCGAGTCGTTCAGCAAGCTCCAACACACTTAACCGCTGCTTCGCAATCTTTACTGATACATCCATTTCCATCTCCTATTCCATACTATATCGTAAGTCTAGAAG
>JARKPO010000045.1 GCA_029975215.1 Levilinea sp. | reverse complement strand
GTCTCAATTGACTTGACTTCTGGTATCTGTAAGGTGACAATAGACATGGCAAGCTCCGGTAACTTGGTGGCCTAAGCACCTACCAGTTTACTCGGAGCTTGCTCTTTTTTCAAAACCTACCACTCTTGGGACAGACACCCGACCTCGCCAAAGAAAAACACCGCTCCAGGCTATCCAGAGCGGTGTCAGGCCTTGCAGGTTTTATTCAGCCATCATTTAGCGTGAGACAGCCAGCTTAACAATTTTCCCCTGAGCATCCAAAGTGGCCCGCGCAAAGTGATGGTGCACATGCTGGGCGATTTTTACCTGCTTTTCCAACGTCACCACCACGCGCCCATTGGCGTTCTGTGGAATCGCGGTGCCGTTGGCTTGCTTGGGGCTGTTGGCGCTGTGCTGCCGCCCAAAGCGCACCTCAGCATGATCCAACCCCGGCAGATAAGGAGCAACCACCTGCTTCACCTCCAGCAGCGCCTCTTTGGTCAAACCCTTCGGCAGGCATCCCTCCGCCTCTGCCAATTCCTGCACGGTGTTTACCGCGGGAGCGGTTTTCAGGCGGGCAATATTCTTGCCGTTGGCCCGGAATCCTTCCCAACTGGCCAGCGGGTCGCCGTACAGCACAAACGAAATCAACGTCTTCTGATCCTCGGCGTCCAAAAAACCCTGCCGCCGAGTCATTTCTTTCACCAGGTCCAGCCGCGCCCGCAGCAGCGCTTCCCCCACCGGGCGTCCATCGCGCAGGTGCTTCCAGAAATATTGGCCCAGCAAATCCGCACCAATCAAGGGTGTGGCAACCGAACCGTAGGCAATTACCGTCGAGGCCACCACCGCTGTGCTGCCAATCGACAAAAACCGCAGGCACAGCGACTGCGACTCGTTCTTATTTTCAATCAGCCCGCCGTAACAAGCCTCAGTAAAGACCACTTTGGGCGCGCGCCCATTTTTTGCCAGATCTTTTGCGCTCAATGCCACGGGATAATCTGGGCCGTTGTGCGCCTCCGAAAAATCGCGCTGCCCGTACCATTCTGCCGTGTCTGGTAAGCCGTGCAGGTTGTAGTAACCCACATCCACATGCGTTAGCCGCTTCGGTTCAAAGCTGCCTGAGAACTCTGGCGGCGAAACCAGCAGGGCTTTTCCGTCCCCCACAGGCCGAAAAGCCGCCAGCGATGATCGCCGCCACACCGAAGCCGAATAACCAAAACTCGGTGCGCCAGAGGACGCCGGGGCAAAAGAGCGCAGGAATGGAATCCGATCCATCCACGACACCAGCATCAGCAAAGGTTTCACCCAGGTGGGCGTCACCTTCCATTGACTGTGGTAGCGCGTCATGCGCCGTATCTGTTCCAGCAGCATGCCCGCATCCGAACCCTTTTCGCCCGG
Organism: Levilinea sp.; assembly: GCA_029975215.1. Lineage (GTDB taxonomy): Bacteria > Chloroflexota > Anaerolineae > Anaerolineales > Anaerolineaceae > Levilinea. Next base: position 141,616 of record JARKPO010000045.1, on the reverse strand, counting down.
GATTCTCCCAACCGGCCACTCTGCCACAAAATAATTCGAATCCAGAGTGGCATACGGGTTGTCCGACGGCACTTCGACGTCATCGTCATCGCTAGGGTTGGGCAGCCTGTGATGCGGCACCACATCCGGCCCGCCAATGATCACCAGCGCGCCGATCATCTGCCCCTTTTTCGCCAATGCCTGATCCAAATCCACCAACGCCAGCTTCAACTGCCAGGGATCCAATGCTGCCTCTGCGCTCATCCCCGCCGGACCGTCGCTCTTTACTGCATCCGGCAGAAAAACCAATCCGCTCCAATGCCGCCGCTTACTCACCGCTTCTGCCAGGCGCTGCATTTCTCGTTCAATGATCTCCGCCGTCTGCAGACCGTATTTCTTTTCCAGGCCCGTATGCGTGCTGAAGACCACATACACCGGGTAACGCCCATCCGCACGCGGCGTCTCCGTCTGCTGCAGTCGTTCGGCCAGGTGATCCAATACCGCGGCCACCTCTTGCACCTCCTCGCTGTTTGCCGGGCTGCTTTTCACCTCGCTTACATGAGCCGCAGGGGCTTCTTCGACGAATTCCGCGGCCGGTTTCAAACCGCTTTCTGCATTTTCCAAACTCTGCACAAAGGCTTCTAAAGTCTCTTCCAGGGTGGCTGGTGGCACTTCGACCTCAGCCTCCAGCGCTTCAGCCGCCTCTACCACTTCCGCGCTGGACCTTTCGTCCTCTTCGGCGCGCGCCAGGCTCTCCTTGGCGGCCGTTTCAATCACCGATGTTTCTTCTTTCGTAGCTTCTTCCGCTACGGTTTCTACCACAGTGCTCTCCGCCCCCGTCGCCAGGTTGTTCCCGCCCAGGCGCGCACTCACATCCACCGGCACTGGCAGGTCAAACGCCATCTCCAACCGCGCTGGCCACAGCGGGCGGTATCGGAAGGATTCACCCCACAGCCGCGCCGGAATCAGCGCCGCCGGGTCATTCGACACCGCCTGATGCAGAAGCTGCACGGCGTTCGCTTCTTGTCCCGCCCGCAAATCCGCATCCGCCAGCGCCAGGGTAAACACCAGCGCGTCCGGCCAACGCGTGTGGTACAGCTGGGCCAGCTGCCGCCGGGCAGCAGCATCCTGGGTTTGCATCGCAATGCGCAAATGCAGCACAGCCGCCAAAGCCGAAGTTGGCATCCTCCCCAACACCGTGTATATGCCTGCCTCTGCCTGCGCGTATTCTCCTGCCAGAATCCGTCTTCGCACGTCCCTCAGCTGTGCATAAGATTGCGGCAGTTCTCCACCTGCTTTTGAATCCCAACCCAACACAGCCGCCTGATACCCGGCTTCCTGGGCCAGTTCGGGTTTATTTTCGCGATAGGCTTCGGCCAACGCCAGCTGCACCTGCACATCTTCAGGATCTTGTGCCGCCAGCTTTTCTAAGATCGGGATTGCCAGGTCCAGGCGGTTTTCGCCCATCCACGCGCGCGCCAGCGCCCATTGCACGGTCAAATCACCGGGGAAAATGGCCAGCCAGCTCACAGCCGTCTGCCGGGCAAAGCGATAGGCACGGCTTTCCAGGGCTGCCGTCAGCAGCAGCACCAGCTTGGCGCGGCCTATGATCTGTACGCCGCCAGAAGGAGTCTCAATTTTTGGGTTCATGGGTAAGCCTTTGCCTCCTGAGGGTTATGTACCAGGTTCAGTGCAATAATCGCGCCAAGCTGTTTGCGGATCTGCACATCCCCCGGGGCCAGATGGGCCGCCTTGCGCAGCATGGCCTCTGCCCCAAGGTAATCTTTGCTATCCCGCAGCAGAATTCCCGCCTGGGTAAAAGCACGCGGATCTTCCGGGGCCACCTGCGTGGCTTTTTGGTAAACTTGCAGTGCCTGCAGGGTCTCTCGTCGGTCCAGATAGGTCGCTCCCAGATCCAGGTAAGGAGCCAACTCCGCTGGGGCCAGCCGAACTGCCTCGCTAAAATGGTAAATAGCCTGATCCAGCTGACCCATCTGCCGCTGAATACGGCCCATCAGGTAATGTGCGTCGTACCGGCCGCTGTCCAATTTAATCGCGGTCTGCACCAATTTTTCAGCCCCTAAAACATCCCCAGAAGTCAGTTTTGCCCGCCCAAAGGCCAAAAACGCCTTTGCATTTTGCGGGTCCAGGGTCGTCAGGCGCTGGTACAGCGGCATGGCCTGAACCGCGCCTTCCAGGCGTTCCACCATCTGGGCCTGTTCAAACAGGACCGCTGGCTGATCGGGGTGTTCCGCCAGGTATCGCGACAGCACCCGCAGCGCCTCACGCTCCTGCCCTTGCAGAACCAACGCCCGCCCGGCCAAAAGAGCCGCGCTGCTGTCCGCCGAGTCACGCCGCAAACCTTCATTTGCAAAAGCCAGCGCCCGCAGACCGTCGTTCATGTCCATACAAATCTCGCTGCACAGCAGAGCCGGAGCTGCTGATTCTGCTTCCAGACGGCAGGCCAGTTCTGCACACTCCAACGCCTCGCGGTGTGAGGTGATCGCGCGGTAGGTGCGCGCCATTGTCATCCACAAATCTGCCGAATCCGGGTGGCTGCGCGTGGCCTTCGAGAGCAGTTCCAAAGCCCGGAACGGCAGCCCCTGTTCCAGGTAAGCCCGCGCCAACAACACTGCGTAGCGGGCATCTTCGGGCCGCTGCTCGGCTGCGGCTTCCAGATGCTGAAGCATCGAGCGCCCCTGATTCAACGACTCTGCCAGCTGTCCGGCCCAAACCTGCCACTCCGGCTCGTCCGGCCACAAACCCACCGCCTTCTCCAACGCTTCCAGAGCCAGCGGCAGTTCCCCAGTCTTTTCTGCCAGCAGTGCCAGCGCCACATGCCCCAAGGGGTCATTGGGTCGACGTGCAACCACTCCGCGCGCCAGTTCCAGCCCTTCCTGCGGCTCCATCTCCTGATGGCACAACGCTGCCTGCAAAGCCACTTCCGGCGTGTCCAGCTCCTGCTGCGCTACTTGCAGCGCCAACGCGCAGTTGCGCAACTGCCGTAAAATCAGAATCATGCTTTCCACCGCCTGTGCGCCCCTCAGCGTGTTCACCAACCCGCGCACATTCTGCGGCGTCATTTGGAACAGGGATTGTCCCAGGCTGCGCCACAGCTGCACCTCTCCATCCGGCCACAACCGTTCCAATTGGTTCAGCGCCTGATCAAACTGCTCGTAACGGTCGGCCCCCAATACCTGCATCCCTGGCAGCCGCGTCACACAGCGCAGTTCCTGCAGCAAACGGAAGCGTTTCACTGCCAGCACCAAGGTTCGCACCAGGTCATAATTAGCCCTTGGTTCCTCTGGTTGGCGTGCCTGCCCGCTGAGCGCCGCGGCAACCGCCGCATCCCAGTCCTCAAGCTCCATCCAGGATTGCACCAAAGTCCGTTCCGCCGTGCGTAAACAGGCCGGCCGCCAATCATACAAAGCAATTTTGCCCTGTGCCCGGCGCTCTTTCTCCGCCTCAAAAGCCCGCTTCGCGTTATCCATCGCCTTGCGGCCCTTCGTCCACATACCGGCCCGCACCCACAGGCGCGCCGCCGCGCTCCACAGGCGCGCATCCTCCGCCTGCGCTGCCCACTGCATTACCTCAGCGGCATCAATCCCCTCTCCGCTGCCGGTGTTGAGTGCATGTTCCAAGGTTAGCCCCCAACAGGCTGCCCAGGCCGCGGGTTGTTCGCGGCGCAGGCGCTCCACCGTGGTCGGGTCCATCTCATTCAAATTCACATATTCCGCCGCGCTGGCCTCGTCCATCATCGCCCAGGCGCATTCTGCCGCCAACACCCGCACTTCCAAAGCCTCAGGGCGGGCTTTCAAAGCCATTTCAGCATAATTCAGCGCCTGCGCTGTCTCCCCATTCGCACGGTTCCAAACCGCTAGACGCACCCAGCGATCCACCGGATCGGTCAAAGACGCCAGCCACTCCTCTGGGAGGACCCCATGCTTCAAATCTGAGATACCCGCAGCTTCGCATTGCAGGCTCTTCTCCACGCAAGCCGCTGCCGCCTGATACCTCCCGCTGGCTGCCAGCAAGTCCGCCTCAAACACCAGGAACACCGGGTCGTTTCCCCGCTGTGCATCACTGGCACGGATCAAATCTAAGGCATCCGTCAGACTTCCCGCCTGGGCCAACATGCCAGCCGTCTCAAAGCGAATCTGGCGGTCTTCAGGAGAAGCTTGCAGAGCGTGCTGCAAGAACGCCAACGCCGCAGAAGCATTGCCCAACCGCAGCTGTAAATACGCAGCCCGCCGTAGATGCTCTCCCTGCGCAAAGGCCAAACAATCCAATTCTTGCAAAGTAACCTGCGCACCCATAATATCCCCCGCCATGAGCTGCGCCTCAGCCAGCCGCACGCGGATTTCACCATTGTCACTTTCCAATTGCACTGCGGTTTGCAAAGCCTCAACCCCCGCTTCCCAATTTCCCAAAGCCGCCGCCAGCTGCGCAAACCAGCTCAACTGGTCCAGATCATTGGGCGCCAACCGCAAGGTCTGCCTGGCGCACTGCATGGCGTCATCCGTCAGGCCAGCCTGCCAATATACTTCGGAAAGCAGCCGCTGCAGCGGCAAATTATGCGTTTGACCCTGTGCGGCCTCACGCAGGAAAGCCAACGCCGCTTCCACCTTACCTTGTTCAGCACAGGCCCGTCCCAAACCCGCCTGCAGCCGCCCATGCCATTCAGCTGCCGCCGCCTCGGGGTAATTCGACAATTCCTGGTACAGTCCTTCCGCTGCCAGCCATTCCCCCTTCAAAAGTTGAAGCTCAGCCTGCAAAACCTGTGTGTGAAAATCGTCTGGGCGCAGCAGCAAAGCCTTGTTCAGGGCTTCCTGTGCGGTTTCCAACCGCGCCGGGGTCTCCTCCACCTTCGGGTGGCGCTGCAGCGGGTTGGAAAAGCCCAGCAGGGTCTCGGCATAGCGCACAAACCATTCTGGCTGAGCCTCTGCCGCCTGGATCGCCGTTTCTAATAAAGGCAGTGCCCGCCCATACTCACCCTGCGCGCTGTACACATTCCCCAAAGCAAAAGATAATTCCGCATTCTGCGGCCACATGCGGTTAGCTTCTTCCAAAGCCCGCAGCGCCTCACTAAAAAAGCCCAGGTCTGTCAGCGTCTTTCCCAATTTCAGCGCGATGGGCAGCGAAGTGGGCTGCATATTCGCCGCCTTCCGCAGGTACGGCAGGGATTCACTGGGAGACCCTTGGGCGAGATAGGCTTCAGAAAGCAGGAAATTCAAACTGCTGGAATTGGGTGCCGAAAGCACTCCCGCCCGCAGCGTCTCCAGCGATCGCGGCGCATCACCCAGACGTTGGTAAGCCTCAGCCAGGAGAATCCAGCTCTGGTCGCTTTCTGGGAACATCAAAGTGGCCCTGCTCAAGAAAGGCACCGCCAAGGCCGGCTGGTTTTGGGCCATCAACGCCTGCCCCATCAGACGATTGGCTTCTTCATGGTTTGGTTCCTGCTCTAAAATCCGTTCACAGGCTTGCGCCGTTTCCTCAAAACGCTCTGCCGCCAGCGCACTGCGCGCAAACGCCATCCAATCCGCTTGCTTGGGCTGAGGAGCCAGGTGTAGAACATGCCGACGTTCTTCCAAAGCCTGTGCATAATCCTGCCCGCGCTCCAAAAGATCCCCCATCCGGCGGTGGCTTTCTTCTGAGTCCGGAGCCCACATCAACGCCAGCCGCGCATATTGCTGTGCCTGGGTCAGGTCGTTAATCCCTTCGTACAATTCGCTCAAACGCCGAATCAGACCCAAATCCAGCGGCCGTGCAGCAAATAAATGCCGCGCCAGGCGCACAGCCTCTTCTATCAAACCCAAGTCCAGCAGCGCGTCCACCGGTCCCACAGCATCCCACTCCAGGCAGATCTGCGGCTGGGCTGCGTCCAAAGCCGTTCCCTCTCCCGCCGCCAGCTGCTCCACCGCCCGCTTAGCCATCTCCAGCGCCGCATCTTCCTCACCATGTTGGCGAAGCTGCACCGCCCGGTAAATCCGCACCAATGGGTTGGGATGGCCGTCCGGCAAATCAGCGCCCACCTCCGCCGTTCCCTTGGCCAGCGCCAATTCCGCCGCCAGTTCGCTGGAAATTTCACCCAAAGCCTTGGTCTGCGTCCCCGCCGGCCGCACCTGGCCAGTGTGCGCTAACAGTTCCAGCGCCGCCTGCCATTTCTTCAGCGAATCTTGCGCCGCCCGAATTTGCTGTCCCGCCATGTCGGGCTGCCCAGCGTAGTGATACAGCGCGGCCTGAACCTGCGCCTGATACGCGGTCCTGGCTAATCCTTCTGCGCTCCATACTTCCGCGGATTCCTCACCGCCAGTGCCGTCCTCACTCAGCAGCCTTGCCAAAAGGCTCTGCGCCAGTTGATTGGCCAATACCTGCTGCCCCAATTTGTGCAGATGCTTCAGCCACCCCACCCAGGCGGTGGGTTCATAACGTTCCAGCACGTCCATCAACAGCCGCAGGCGTTCCTCGCCGGAAAGCGGGTTGCTCAGCAGCACATGCGTCACCAGCCAGATAACTTCCTTGCCGTCCAGTGCCCCAGGCAGCGACGCCAGCATCTCTTCAGGGTCAGGCACCAGGCCAAACAACACTGCCAGCGGGGTAGCCCAAAAAGTCAGGTCACGCCCGGCTTTGCCCGAGGCCAGCTCCGCCGGAAGCCCTGCCCAGCGTTTTGTCACCCGCCGCCGCTCGCGCAGGGCCAGCGCCAAAAGGCCAGCCTCTTCCAATGTTTTCGGGTTTTTCCCACTGCGGAGCGCCGCTTCATAGGCGCGGATGGCCTTCTGCCGTACCCCAGCATCCACTTCCGGCAAGCTCGCCTGACTCAAGTAAGCCGGTTCATACGCCAGCCCCAGGGCTGTCAGCGCCACCGACGCTAATGAAAGCCCGCTCGCCAAACGCTCCAGGTCCGCAAAAATGCGCTTGGCCGTCGCAGTTTGTTCCAGGCAGGTACGCGCCAGGCGGTCATTCCACAATGCAGACAGCCAGGGGCTTACCGCGTCCGCTGGCTGGTACTTTTGCACTTCCATGCAAAACTCAAGAAACTGCATAGTTGCTCCTATAGTTTTGATGTGCGCGTTTACTTGCTTGGGTCCAATTCGATCAGGCTTGCCGCAAAATCACATAGGCCAGAAAAATCAACATCATGCCCGCCACCACCAGGAAAACCCCCACACCGGTGGCGGTGCGAACAAGCTGGGTTAATGAGTCCAGCAAAGAGGCTGCGTTCCCCACCAGGCCCGAAACCTCCTCCGCCAGCCCCTTTTTGACCAGATGTGCGGTTTGCTCAGCGATCAGCTTGAGATCCTGCCCCAACACTCGGCTCACCAACACAAACACCCCTGCGCCAAGCGTGATCACCCCCACCGAGAACAGCACCAGGGCCATCGTGGAAAATAAGCTGTGCATGGAAAAAGAAAACATCATTGCCTCCCGAATCTCGATTCAAGAGGCAATGATGCAAGATGCGTGCCAGGCTTATGCTTTTAAGCCGCGCTTTGAATGATATCCGCCGGCAAATGCTCCAGGTCTACCACTTCTTCATCGCAGAAAAGCAGCGCTCGCTCCACCGCGTTGCTCAGCTCACGGATGTTCCCCGGCCAGTCATAGTCTTGTAGGGCCTGCATCGCCCGCGGGGATACATCCCGCACATTCACCCCCATGCGAGCGTTAAACTTACGCACAAAGAAACCAATCAATTCCGGCACATCTTCTTTGCGTTCGCGCAGCGGCGGCAGATGCAAATCCACAACCTTCAAACGGTAATACAAATCCTCACGGAACTGACCATTTTTGATCATCGTCTTTAAATCGCGGTTCGAAGCCGCTAGAATCTGCACATCCACCTTGATCAGGTTGGTACCGCCTACCCGCCGGAAGGCGCGCTCCTCTAGTGCTCGCAGCAGCTTCGCCTGAATATCCACCGGCATGGAGGAAATTTCATCCAGAAATAAAATACTTCCATCCGCCACTTCCATTAAACCCGTCTTCCGCCGCTCCGCGCTGGTGAAAGCCCCTGCCTCATAACCAAACAGCTCCGCTTCCAGCATGGTGGATTGAATCGCCGCGCAGTTGATGGCGATGAATTGTTTCGAAGCCCGCGGGCCGATGGAATGGATAAAGCGCGCCAGCACCTCTTTGCCGGTTCCGGTTTCACCCGTGATCAGTACAGAGACAGAAGCCGCCGCCGCGCGCTGCGCCTGCGAGGCAATCGCCCGCATGGTTTTGCTCTGACCCACAATGAACTGAGCCTGCTGTTGGTCTCGCTGCCGCAGGTGATCCAGTTCCCGCCGCATGGACACAATCTCACAGGCGCGTTTCAGCGATTGTTCCAATTGGTTGATCTGAATGGGCTTGCTTAAAAAGTCGTGTGCCCCATCCTTCATCGCCTGCACGGCCATATCAATCTCACCATACGCGGTGATCATGATCGTCGGCGGACGCAGCGGCATTTTGGAGATTTCGTACAGCAAATTCGGACCGTACCCATCCGGCAGGTTCACATCCAGCAGCACCACATCCCCCGACCCGCGCCGCAGATGTTCGCGCGCCTCGGCCAGCGTGCCTGCCGTCAGCACTTCATAACCCATCGGGGTCAGGATCTCCTTAAAAAAGGTCCGCGCGTTTTCTTCATCATCCACAACCAGTACGCTGATCGCCATACCTTATTCTCCGTCCTCTTCCATCGCTGGCAGGAAGACTGTGAACACAGTCCCCCCCGGAAATGAGTTTACCTGAATGCTGCCGCGGTGCGCCGTCACAATTCGTTTGGTGATCGCCAGCCCCAGCCCCGTTCCCCGCGGGTTATGGGACACAAACGGTTCAAACAACCGACTCAGCAAATCCTCAGGGATCCCCGGCCCATTATCTGAAACCGTGATTTCCACCTGCTTGCGGTTAGGAATGGCATCGCTCGGCTGCACGTGGATCGCCAGGGTTCCGCCGTTCCCCTTACCCATCACCTCTACTGCGTTGCTAATCAAATTGGTGAACACCTGCTCCAACGAGCGCGAGTCGCCAAACACATCCGGCACATCCTGCGCCGCCTGGAAGAATGACCGCACATTCACGCGGCTGAAGCGCGGCTGCCAGCGATCCAAAATGCGCTGCAAGAGCGCCTGCACATCCACCCGTTTGAACGACGACTCAATGGAGCGGGTAGAGGATAACACCGACTCCATCAAATGCTCCAGCCGTCCGCAGTCCCCTTGTATGCGTTGGATCACATCCTGATTGGGGTCGTCCGCAGCCAGGCGCGCCGCCAGAACTTGAGTGCCCATCGAAATGTTGTTCAGCGGGTTGCGCACCTCATGGGCAAAAATGGCGGTGATGTCGCCCAGCATGGCGCGGTGCTCCAACTGCTGCGTGCGAATGCGCGTTTCTTCATGCTCGCTCACATCCGTCATCACCACCAGCACAGCGGTCACAGTTTCATCCCGCTGTACCGGAAAAGTCTGAATATGTGCCGGGAAGGTGAACCCGTCGCGGCGGTGCACAGAAACCACCCCCAGACCCAGGGTCGGCACACCCCGCTCCACCGCGTCCTGCAAAGCTCGAACCAGGCCCTCTGGCCCAATCAGTATATTTTCAACAGGCTGCTGCCACACTTCCCAATCCGCATACCCCAACATCATCTCCGCCGATGGATTAATCCCCTGGATGGTCAAATCGGGGGAGATGATCACAACCCCTTCTTGAATATTATCAAAGACCGCTCCGCGGATCAGGTTTTGTTCCAGCGACCGCTCTTGTTCACTACGCAAATTGGCCAGCAGAGTGTTCAATTGCAGCGACAGGCTCAGCAGGCCAGCGATGAATTCCACCATAGCCTGCAGAGCGTCCATCTGCGTTTCTTCCACGCCTGCCGCCACAAACAAGCCAAAAATACCCCCCTCTAACCCCAGCGGCATGGTCACCACATAATCCAGCCCCGCGATTCGCGCCGCCCGGTGAATTTCTCCGGATACCCGCTTTCCAGGCCGCCACACACTTAACCCATTCAAACGCAGCAAATCCGCCGTAGAAATTTCCGCTGGAAAAACCTCGCTCTCCTCGCGGGAATGCGTTTTGATCAGCCGCGGGAACTGACTGTTTGCCTCATAAATACACACGTGGCTGGCCGGCAGCACAGATTGAATGCTGCCCAGGGCCTGCTCCAGACACAGCGAAAAATGGTCGCAGTCCAATTGCCGCAGCAGCGACAGCGCCCAGGTGTAAATTTCACGTGAATCCCATTCCAGGGCGTTTTGCCGCGCCTTGCTCTCTTCAAAGACAACCACCGTCCACAAATGTCCGCGCCCCAAAGGGAAAAGGCGCGCGTTCACGGTGGCTGCGGCCCGCCGCGCCCGCCGCACTTCAATCCCTTCAGCCTCAGCCGCGTCTAAATCCAACCCTCTGGCCAGATCACCCACCGGCTTGCCCATCACTTCCAGCTCAGAGAAAGCGGTCCAGTTGAGGAAGGCCTGGTTGGCGGCCACAATCTGTCCCTGTTTTGTGGTGCACACCACAGCCGCATTTTGCATCAGGTTCAGCAAGGTCGTCACATCTTCCAGCGTCAGGTTCGATCCGCGCAGGAAGCTTTGCAGGGTGGTGGAAGGGCTGGCGGTGCTCATAAGGATTTTGCCATCACCCCCATCCGCAAATGGGCAGGCAAAATTCCTTCCATCGCCCGATATTTGGCCACCGTCCGCCGCGCCACCTGAAACCCGCGGTCTGCCAGCATATCCGCCAATTCCGCATCGCTCAACGGCCGCGGCTCATCCGCGATCATCTCTTTCAAAACCGAGCGTACATTCATGCTCCGGTCAAAAAACGCGGAGAGCGGCACAATCCGCCGGTTCGGCAGCTGCACGGTTTTGTTGGCCACTGCACGAGAAATGGTCGATTCATGCACGCCCAGTTCACGGGAAAGCTGTGCGCGCGTCAATGGACGCAGATGCTTTTCTCCCTGCAAAATATACCCACGCTGAAACATGACCACTTTTTGAATCAAACGCTGAATGGTGTAATTGCGCTGCTGTAAGCACTTCACAAACAACGAAGCCTTCTCAATATCCTCGCGCCAGCTTTCTTTCATTTCTTCATCCGCGGACTGCACCGCCTTGCGAAACATTGGGTTCACCCTCAAAGTGCCCGCAATGGGCGTGATGATTTCGACCACCAAAGGCTTTTCAGGGTCGTCGTTGTAGTATCCAATCAAGATGTCCGGGTGGTGATAAACGTTCAGCTGAGACCCACTCGGCTGGCGCACATCTCCCCAATGCGAACGCGCCGGGAAGGGGTACAGGTTATCGCTGATGAACTGCACCGCCTTATGCACCTGCGAAAGCGGCGCGTGGAATTTGCGCGCCAGGTCACCGTACAGGCGGCGGCTCAGCAAATCCATCCCTTCCAGCACGATCGGGCGCGCCAGGCGCGGGATGGTGGACCCCACCTCTTCCAAAACGTCCATCTGAACCAAAAGCGCCTCGCGCGGGCTGCCAGACCCCACCCCTATCGGGTCGGCATGTTGGATCAGGCGCTGCACTTTTTCCACTGTACTCAGCGGCACATGCAGATACCGCACTACCTCCACCAATGGGATGGCCAGCAGTCCATCCTCATCCAGATTCGTCAACAAGTAGGCCGCCACTTTGCGCTCGTCCCCCTCCAGTTCGGGCGCGATCTGCCGCAGCACATAAGTGGGCAGATCCTCCCAGGTGGCGCTGAAATTATCTTCGGGCAGATCACCTTCACCACCCAAAGAGCGCGGCCCATCATAGAATTCATCCCGCGGGGAAAGATAGACAATCGGCTCGTCCATCAAATCTGAGGTCGGCGCGCTGCAGATGGGGCAGTGGCCCTGGTCTGGCAGCGGACGGTGACAGGACGGGCAGCGGCGTTCTTCCACCAGCTCAAGCGCGGGATTCGAAGCCAGTTCCGCCTCAATTTGTTGGCGCAACTCGCCTACAGGCAAGCACAGCAGCGTCATGGTTTGCGCCAGATGCGCGGTAGTTAGCGGTCGCAGAGAGGGAACGTGAATTTGAAACATAAGTCACCTGCTCGAGGTAAGATTGAGTATAGATCGCCTCGCTGAACGTTGCAAGTTTTATACCAGGGCAATTTTTAGGGTTCTTGGGGTGATTTTGGTACAATTTGGTCATCTTCTTGCATCTCAGGTGTCCCTATGCCCCATTGTACCGTCGTCGGTGGCGGCCTGGCCGGTTGTGAAGCTGCCTGGCAGGCTGCCCAACGTGGACTGGATGTAACTCTCTATGAAATGCGCCCCGCCGTCCCCACCGGCGCCCATACCAGCGGCCAATTAGCCGAACTGGTCTGTTCCAATTCTCTTGGCTCCAATTTGGTGGACCGCGCCTCAGGTTTATTAAAAGAAGAGGCTCGCCGGTTGGGTTCCCTACTGCTCACCTGCGCCGAAGCTGCGGCTCTCCCCGCGGGGGGCGCGCTGGCTGTGGATCGTGAGGCTTTCGCCGCCCAGGTCACACAGGCTGTCGAAAGCCATCCTCGCATCCATCTGGTGCGTCAAGAGGTACGCAGCCTGCCCTCTGCCCCCGCCGTCATCGCCTCTGGTCCCCTCACCTCCCTCGCTCTTTCAGAGGCCCTGCTCCAGCTCACCGGAGAAGACCACCTCTTCTTCTTTGACGCCATCGCCCCCATTGTCTCCGCCGAATCGATTGATACCACCGTCGCCTTCCGGGCCTCTCGCTACCAGCGTGAAAACCCAGAACTCGGCGATTACATCAATTGTCCCTTCACCAAGGAGGAATACTACACCTTCGTCGAAGCCCTGCGCAGCGCCGAACGCATTCGGCTGCGCGAATTTGAGCAGGGTCTGGAAAACGGCGTGCGCGCAGGGGCCAGCCAATTCTTCGAGGGCTGCCTGCCCGTTGAAGTCCTCGCGATGCGCCATCCTGATGCGCTGGCCTTCGGCCCCATGCGCCCCGTGGGCCTCAGAGACCCGCGCACGGGCCGCCGTCCCTATGCCGTTGTGCAGCTGCGCCAAGACAACCTCAGCGGCAGCCTCTATAATCTGGTAGGGTTCCAAACCAACCTCACCTTCCCCGAGCAGCGCCGTGTTCTGCGCCTGATCCCCGGTCTGGCCCAGGCCGAATTTGTGCGTTACGGCCAGATGCACCGTAATACTTTCCTCGCCTCCCCACGCCTGCTTCATGCGGATCTGCAAAGCCGTCAGGTTCCTGGGCTGTTCTTCGCCGGACAAATCACCGGCGTGGAAGGCTACATGGGCAACATCGCCACCGGTCTGCTGGCCGGACTGAACCTTTCTCGTTGGGCACTGGGTCAGCCCACACGCGCCTTGCCCACCGACACCATGTTGGGTGCCCTCTGTCACTACATTACCCATGCCGATCTGAAAGATTTTCAGCCCATGAAAGCCAATTTTGGTATCCTGCCCGAGCTGCCCCAACCTGCTCATGGTAAGCGGGAGCGAGCCATGCAGTACGCCCAGCGCAGTTTGGCCTCCTTACAAAGTTGGATGGATACCCTGGATAACAGTCATGCCCCATTGGAATAAACGCCCCCTCATGCTCATTGCCCTGGCAGTCGTGGTTCTCGCCAGCCTGCTGGTTTGGTTCAAGTTGCGCAATCAGCCAACCACCTTGCGTTTCGACGGTCAGCGCGCCTACCAACACGTAGAAACCCAGCTGGCCTTCGGCCCGCGCAATCCCGGATCCCCGGGCCATGCCGCCCTGGTGGACTGGCTCGTTTCCACGCTCACCGAATCCGGCTGGAAGACCCGTGTGCAGGAAACCACCGTCCAGGGGCGGCCCGTCCGCAATGTCGTTGCCCAACGGGGCAGCGGCAGCCGTTGGGTCATCCTCGGCGCCCATTTTGATACCCGCGAATTCGCCGACCAGGACCCCGACCCTGCCAATCATACCCAACCCGTCCCCGGCGCCAATGACGGTGCCTCTGGGGTGGCCGTGCTCTTAGAGTTGGCCCGCACCCTACCCGTCAACCTCGACGCCGAAACCTGGCTGGCTTTTTTTGACGCTGAAGATCAAGGCGAGATTCAAGGCCAAAATTGGATCGTCGGTTCCGAGTATTTCGCCAGCCAACTGAACGGCCGGCCCGATGCCGTTATCATCGTAGATATGATCGGCGATGCGGATCTCAACATCCATCCAGAGCGCAATTCTGACCCCATCCTCACACAGCAGATCTGGGATCAAGCCGCCCGGCTGGGTTACGCCAACCAGTTCCCTCTGGATCCCAAGCACCGCATGATAGACGACCATATTCCCTTTGTCCGCCGTGAAATCCCCGCCGTGGATCTGATAGATTTTGATTATCCTTACTGGCACACCCTGGCCGACAGCGCGGATAAAGTGACCAGTGACAGTTTACAGGCCGTAGGCGATACTTTATGGCACTGGATTACTGACGATTAGCAATTGGCAAATCTGCGATCCTGACGTAAACTTGTATTGATTCGATATGATGCACGAAGTCGAGCTTCTTCAGAAAATTCGTCCCATCTGGCTCCACCGCGCTGTGCAACTGCTGGCGCGGGGTACCAGCGTGCGTGAGGGCATCACCCATGAGATGAGCGAGTTTTTTGACAGCTTGGAGCAAGCCATCGAATCCGGTGACCCAAGCTGGATTGACCCATCGCTCAACGCCTGGGCTTCCTCCCTCACCGAAACTGACCTGGAATCCAACACCAGCAGTCCTACAGGCTTTGTTAGCCAGCTGCTCAACCTCACCCTTAGCATCTGTTTGGAAAACCTTGATCCGGCCCAGGCTCTGCAAATTTTTTCAGCCCTCATACCCAGCTTCACCCACGCCTATGAGGCGGTCGCCAAAGCTGAGATCCAGGCCCGAATTGCCTACGTTTCCAATCAGCTCACCCAGGTACAGCAAACCCTCGACCGTCTTGACCGCTCCAAATCCGATTTCATCGCTGTCGCTGCCCATGAGCTGAAAACCCCCCTCACGCTTATTGACGGTTACACCGCCATGCTGCGCGAAGCCAGTGAAAAGAACGGGCGCGACGCTAACGACCTCGTCCTCCTCACAGGCATTTCCAACGGCACCCGCCGTCTGCGCAGCATCGTAGACGACATGATTGATGTCTCGTTGATTGATAACAACTTGTTAAAGCTCAACTTGCAGCCGCTGTGGCTCAATCGCCTCTTTCAGGTATTGGAAAACGAAATTAAACCCGCCCTGGCCGAACGTAATCAGCGGCTGGAAATTGATTCCTTCCCCGGATGCAACGAAATGACCTTCGGAGACCCCGAACGGTTGATGCAGGTGTTCCGCAACCTGCTCATCAATGCCGTCAAATTCACCCCCGACGGCGGACGCATTCACGTCAGTGGACGCAAGCTGCCTGGCTTTATCGAAGTCACCATCGAAGATAACGGCATCGGCATTGACCCCGAAGATCAGCTCGCCATCTTTGAAAAATTCGGCACCATCGGCAACACCGCCCTGCACTCCTCTGGAAAGATTAAATTCAAAGGCGGCGGACCTGGTCTCGGCTTGCATATTGTCAAAGGCATTGTAGAATCCCACGGCGGAGCCGTATGGGTTGAATCTCCAGGCTGCAACGAACAGACCTGTCCGGGTTCCACCTTCCATGTGCTCCTGCCCATTCGCATTGAGCCGCCAGACGAAAAAATGGCGCGCATCTTTTCACCCCTCACCCAAAACCAATCCTAAAGAAGACCCTAAAATGAGCCTGACACCTTCTCTCACAAGTACCGACTTCATTCAGCCTGCCAACCGTATCGCGAATTTCCAGCCGTATTTTTTCGCTTCCCTAAACA
Organism: Levilinea sp.; assembly: GCA_029975215.1. Taxonomy (GTDB): domain Bacteria; phylum Chloroflexota; class Anaerolineae; order Anaerolineales; family Anaerolineaceae; genus Levilinea. The sequence continues at coordinate 125,855 of JARKPO010000045.1, read as the reverse complement.
AAGTCATCGCCCAGCTCAAAGCCGATGGTATGGATGTTGTTCGCATTGACATGGGTTCGCCCGACCTGCCTCCGGCGGATTTCATCATCGAAAAATTGGTCAGTGAAGCCCGCAAACCCAACACCCACGGTTATTCCCCCATCGGCGGTACGGCCAGCTACCGCGAAGCCATCGCCACCTACTACAAACGGCGTTTCAATGTAGACCTCGACCCGAAGAAAGAAGTCTTGGGGTTAATTGGCTCCAAGGAAGGTCTTTTCAACCTCAGTCAGGTGCTCTTGAATCCAGGGGACATTACCCTGGTTCCCGACCCCGGCTATCCGGTGTATTCTGCCGGCGGCCTCATCGCGGGCGGCGAGGTGGTGTATGTGCCTCTCCTGCGCAAGAACGGCTTCCTCCCCGATCTGGACGCCATCCCCGCCGAGGTGGCTGCAAAAGCCAAAATCCTTTGGCTGAACTACCCCAATAACCCCACCGGCGCGGTTGCCTCGCTGGAATTCTTCCAAAAAGCAGTGGAATTTGGCCGCCAGCATCACGTGGTCATCGCTCACGACGCCCCCTATGCAGACATTTGTTTCAACGGCTATGTCGCCCCCAGCATTTTGCAAGTTCCGGGGGCCAAAGAGGTCGCCGTCGAGTTTAACTCTCTAGCCAAAGCCTACAACATGGCCGGCTGGCGCCTGGGTATGGCCGTGGGCAACGCCAAAGTGGTGGGCTATCTCGACACCTACAAAAGCCAGATGGACACTTCCCATTTTGGCCCGGTCTTTGCCGCAGGTGTTGAGGCTCTCACGGGCGACCAAAATTGGTTGGAAGAACGCAACCGGATCTACCAGGAACGCCGCGATATCTGCCTGAAAGCCCTGCGTGAAGTCGGTTTTGATGTCGATACGCCCCCTGCGGCCATTTATGTTTGGGCGCAATTACCCAAACCTTACACAGACGACCTGGCCTTCTGCGATCAATTACTGCGCGAGGCCGGCGTCAGTATGACACCAGGCGTGGTCTATGGCGAAAACGGCAAAGGATACATCCGCATTTCGTTAGGCACCGAAACCAAACGAATTGCCGAAGCCATGCAGCGCCTGGTCAAGTGGATGAAAAAATAGAACCTACATGGCAAAAAAAATACCTGAACCGACAAAAGCCCCGCAGTCGCGCGCCTTTCTAGTTGGCGTTGAATTTCGGGGAGAGCAGGCCATTCTCCCTCTTGAAGAATCGCTCGAAGAATTATCACTCCTGGCCAAGACCGCCGGGTTAGAGGTGGTGGGTGAGCTGACACAGCGCCTAGATCATCCCAATCCCGAAACCTACATTGGCGCCGGCAAAGTGGAAGAGCTGCAAATGCTCGTCGAAGAAACCCTGGCAGAGGTGGTCATTTTTGACAGCGAGCTTTCTCCCCGCCACTTGCGCGAGCTGGAAGAACGCCTCGGTCCCAACGTCCAGGTCTCCGACCGCACTGCCCTCATCCTGGAAATCTTCGCTCAACACGCTTCCACCCGCGAAGGTATCCTGCAAGTGGAACTGGCTCAATATGAATACCGCCTTCCGCGCCTAACCCGCGCCTGGACTCACCTCGCGCGCCAGGCGGGCGGCGGCGGTGGCCGCACAGGCAGCACCGGCGGTGTGGGCCTGCGCGGTCCTGGTGAAACCCAGTTGGAAGTCGACCGCCGTGAAATCCGCAAGCGCATCAGCAATTTGAAAGCAGAATTGGAGAAAGTCCGCGAGCACCGTCAACGGTACCGCGCTCAACGTAAACGCAATCAGATCCCCGTGGTTGCTTTGGTCGGCTACACGAATGCTGGAAAGTCCACCCTGCTCAACACCCTCGCCCGTTCCGAAGTCTACGTGGCCAACCAGCTCTTTGCCACCCTCGATCCCACCACCCGCCGCGTCGAGCTTCCCGGCGGCCACACCGTGCTCTTCACCGACACCGTCGGCTTCATCCAAAAACTCCCCACCCAGCTCGTGGCCGCCTTCCGTGCCACATTGGAAGAGATCAGCGAAGCCGACCTTCTCGTGCACGTTGTGGATATCACCCATCCCAGCGCCCAGGCGCAGTGGCAGTCCGTCATGAGCACCCTCGAAGAAATTGGCGCGGGCGGCATTCCGGTCCTGACTGTCTTCAACAAAATAGACCGCCTCAAAGATCCCACCGTGCTCGAAGCGGCCTCCGCGGCCGTGGGCAACGCCTTGCCCATCTCCGGCCTCACCGGCCAGGGGCTGCCGGATCTCGTTTGTACTCTGGAGACCATGCTTTACGAAACCCTCACCCCGGTGCATGTCCGCCTGCCCTACCAACAGGGTCAGCTCATTTCCATGTTCCACGAGCACGGGCAGATCAGCCGTGTTGAGCATGTGCGCGGCGGGGTTCAAATTCAGGGTTTCATCCCAGGCCGAATGCTCACCCGCTTCCAACCCTTCCAGGTCAAAAACAAACCTCAAGCCGAAGAAAGCGAGGAATGATGCAGACTCTCTCTCGTTGGGTAGACCAGCTGTCTGATTTTTTTGCCCACCGTAAAGGGCTTCTCCCCCTCATCGGCATGGCCCTGGTGGCAGCAAATTACCTCATCGTTCTCGTCGCCCCCGGATGGTTGGCAAGCACCAACCTGCTCCTCCATCTAGGGATTATTGTAGCCATTCTGGGCTTCTTACTGGCCCGCGCACTTTAGCTGCTAAAAACCAAACGGGCCGTTTTTCGGCCCGTTTGATTTATTTCTTCTTATCTTCGCTGGGCTTTTCAATTACTTCCCGGCCCTGATAGTGACCACAGTTGGGGCAGACCGTATGCGGCAGAGACATCTCACCGCAGTTCGGGCACTGCACCAGAGCCGTTGCCGTCAACGCATCGTGTGCACGGCGGCGGTCGCGGCGGCCCTTCGAAAGTTTACGTTTTGGAAGCGGAACCATGAACCTCTCCTTTAGTCATCATAAAGCCATGTTAACGGGGTAATTATACTTTTAATGGGTGGAATCTGCAAGGTGCATACCCAACTTTTTGCCCGCGCACTGCTTTGGTTCTTCGAACGCCTCTACACGCAGTTGTCCTGGGCCTATGACACGGTGGCCTGGCTGGCATCAGCCGGCCGCTGGAACCGCTGGGTGCTGTCTGCCTTACCCCGGGTCGAAGGTCATCGCGTATTAGAGCTCGGCCACGGCCCTGGCCGTCTCCTCGTTGCCCTGGCCTGTGACCATCACGCTGCTTACGGCGTAGATCTTAGCCCCCAGATGATACGATTGACTCGCCGCCGCCTCCTGCGGGCGCGCTTGCCCTTGCGCCATGCTCGCGCCAGAACCCAATCCCTGCCGTTTCCTTCTGCCTGGTTTGACACGGTCGTATCCACCTTCCCTGCACCTTACATCAAAGACCCGGCCACCTTGCAGGAAATCCTCCGCGTACTCCGCCCCAACGGGAAATTGCTGGTCATTCAGGGTGCTGTCCCCCAGGGGCGCCGTCACTCCGAACGGCTGGCTCGCTTCGCCCTGTCCTTCGGGCGCTCGGAAGAGCAATTGGAACATCTTCGCGTACGATTTCAGGCCGGATTCCAACAAGCCGGGTTCGCTGGGCAAGCTCAATGGGTTCACATCCCACCTGACCAATTGTTGATCTTTGAAGGCCGCCGCACTGAATAAAATGTCCACACCTTGCTATAATGACTGGTACAATTTCTCCCTTTTTGTTGTAAAATTCATAGTATGGAAATTCAAGTCGCGGTCGCCAAAATTAATCGTTACGGATCCCTCGAAAGCGGTGACACGCTGGAAGTTGTCGAACGCCCTTCGGGGGGTGTCTCTGTCGTTCTCGCCGATGGACGCGCCTCGGGTAAAAGCGCTAAAGCCATCTCGAGCATGGTCGTTCATAAAGTCATCTCCCTTCTGGCCGAGGGCATTCGCGATGGGGCTGCCGTGCGCGCAGCGTCCGACCTGCTCTACACCGAACGTGAAGGCCGCGCCACCGCATTCCTTAACGTGCTTTCCGCCGATTTGGAAACCAAAACCCTGGTGATTGCGCGCAACAATCCCACGCCCGTCTTTATCGCCCAGCGTGATCGTATCGAATGTCTCTCAGGTGAATCCGTTGCCATCGGCGGCTCCCGCAACATCCGCCCCGCTATCACCGAAATCCCCTTAGAATCCGGCACCACCGTGGTCCTATATACCGACGGCTTGCTCCAGGCAGGTTCGCGCATCGGCCAGGGTTTAGATATTTGCATGCTCCTGGAATCCCTCCTCGAAGATCAGGAACCCACGTCACAGGAAATCGCTGACACCATTCTTGCGGACGCCATCCGCCTGGATCAAGGTCAGCCCAACGACGACATGTCGGTGGTCGTCCTGCGCACACGCTCAGGCGCCCGCGACTCCATTCGCCGCATGACCGTCCGCATTCCGGTGTTCAACGACCAGGGTCCCTCTATGGCATGAAAGAGTTGATCCACAAAAGCACCCGGCGGAAATGGAAAGCCAGCCTGCGCGACACCTTCTTATTGCTCAGAGAGTTTCGTGCTCCGCTGGTTTTTTTTATTCTGCTTATTGTCGGCGGCGGGGCGCTTTTTCATGCCCTTTCACAGAATTCAAGCACCCCTACCCGCAGTGTCATCGAAAGCGCTTACCAGATTCTGACCATGACCTTTTTGCAGTCCAGCGGCGACTTCCCCACCCGTTGGTATTTGCAGCTCTTTTATTTCATTATGCCCATCGCTGGTCTGGCCCTTCTGGCACGCGGGCTGACCGATTTCGGCGTTACGCTGTTCAACCGGCGCAGCCGGGTTAGGGAATGGGAAATGGCAGTTGCGTCTACCCTCAATCACCACACAGTTCTCATCGGCTTAGGACATTTAGGCTACCGCGTTGTTCACAAACTGCACGAAATGGAACAGGACGTGGCTGTCATCACCATTGAATCCGACCGGGATTTGATGGAATCGGTGCGTGCTCTCGGCATCCCCGTAATTGAAGATGACGGCCGCCGCGAGGTTGTCCTGGCCAGCGCCGGGATTCCGCGCGCCCGCGCTGTGGTACTCTGCACTCAAAACGACAGCCTCAACCTGCAAATCGCCCTCAAAGCCCGCAGCATGAACCCCGACATCCAGGTCATCGTGCGGATCTTCGATGACGACTTTGCCCACGCCCTGCAAGAACAATTTGGTTTTCAAGCCCTCAGCGCCACAGGCATGGCCGCTCCCGTCTTCGCCGCTTCCGCCGCTAATGTGGATATCACCCCGCCCATCACCATTGATGGGCAGGCCAACAGCCTGGCACGCTTCATCCTTCAGCCCGACTCGCCCCTCATCGGCAAAACTGTGGAAGAGGTCGAAAACGATTTCCAGGTCAGCATCGTGCTCATCGTCCAAGACTGCCAACGTATCTATCACCCCCAGGGTACACAGCGATTAACGGTAGGCTGCGATCTGGCCCTGCTGGGCAGCCCGAATCAGATCAACCTCCTGGTTCACGCCAACCACCATTAATTCCCCGCTTTTTGGCTCCCCTACTCATTCCCTCCCATCGGGGGTATAATCGTTCCTACCCCGCCAGCCAATGGCTGGAATTTGTTTGAATCGGAGGCCTTTGACGAATGAGTCGACGCTTAGTAAACATTATTTTGATTGTGATCTTGTTGGGGGTGGCCATTTGGGTGGATATCCCGAAAGAACAGCCCTTAAAGATCGGCGGTTTTTCCCGCCCCGGTAAGTTGCAGCTCGGTTTAGACTTGCAAGGCGGACTTCAAGTCCTTTTGGAAGCCGATGTCCCTGCGGATGTTGCGGTTGACGCCGGCCAACTGGAAACCGCCCGGCAAATTCTTGAAAACCGCGCCAACGGTCTTGGTGTCAGCGAGGTCGTCTTCCAGGTTGCTGGTGACCGCCGCATCATGGGCGAATTCCCCGGCCTCAAGAATCCTGAAGAAGTGGTCGCCACCTTGAAAGAAACCGGCCAGTTGGAATTCGTGGATTTGGGCGATGAATACCTGCCCGACGGCACAGTGCTGAAGACGGAACTGAGCACTTCTACCGCTGCTGAAGAACCCCAGGCCAGCGTGGAACCCACCCTCACCACCGAAGAAATCATCGTTAAGACGGTGGAAGCCGGCCGCACCGCCGTTGCCCAAGGCACCCTCGTTGTGCCTGAGGCCGAGACCACACCCCAGCCCGCCGACGCCACGGCCACGCCCGAAAAAGTCTATAAGACGGTCATGACCGGTGACAAAATCAAATCCATTTCGGTCACTACGGACGCCTTGGGCAAATATGTGGTGGATTTCGAATTGAAAGATGACGGCACGGCCATCTTTGCGGATTACACCAGCAAGAATGTCGGCAAATTCCTGGCCATCGTTCTGGACAAGAAAATTGTCTCCGCTCCCCGCGTTGAATCGGCCATCACCGAAGGGCGCGGCCAGATCTCTGGCGGGTCAAACGGTTTCAGCTACGAAGAAGCTAACAACCTGGCCATCACCCTGCGTTATGGTTCCCTGCCCATCCCTCTCAAAGTGGTGGAAACCCGCGTCGTCGGCCCCACCCTGGGTCAAGACTCGCTGAATAAATCCATCCTGGCAGGCCTCATCGGCTTCCTGCTGGTCATCCTCTTCATGACCATCTACTACCGCCTTCCGGGTGCCATTGCCATTTTGGCCATCATCAGCTACGCCGTGATCACCCTGGCCGTCTATAAGCTCATCCCGGTCACCCTCACTCTGCCCGGTATTGCAGGCTTCTTGCTGTCCACAGGCGGTGCGCTAGATGCGAACATCCTTATTTTTGAACGCCTCAAAGAAGAACTTCGCGCCGGCAGAACTCTCAAACAAGCGATCGATATCTCTTGGAAACGCGCCTGGCCGTCCATCCGCGATTCAAACATCGCCACGCTCATCACCAGCGCCATCCTATTCTGGTTTGGCTCTGCCTTTGGCGCCAGCATGGTTAAAGGCTTTGCGCTCACCCTGGCTCTGGGTGTGGCCATCAGCCTGTTCAGCGCCATCGTCATCACCCGTACTTACCTGGGTTTGGCCGTGGATAGCCTCAAAATCACCAAGACTGCCCGCTGGTATGGCGCCTAGGAGGTTGTAAAATGCTCAATATTCTTGGAAAACGTTATCTCTTCTTTGCTATATCCTTAGCGCTGATCTTGCCGGGTCTCATCGTCATGGCTTTTATGGGTCTGCCCCTGGCCATCGACTTCACCGGCGGCTTGCTGCTCGAAGTCAAATTTGACACCATTGCCGCCCCTGCCCCTGCCGAAGTCATTCAGCTCTACGAAGAACTGGGAATTACCAACACTACCGTCCAGACTAGCGGCGACAACATCCTCATCATTCGCTCTTCCTTCGTGGATGATGAAACCCGCGCCGGAATCGTCTCGGCTATGACCGAACGCTTCGGTGCAGAACCCGTCGTCCTGCGCTTCGACGCAGTCGGCCCCACCATCGGTCAAGAAGTTACCAGCCGCGCCGGTTTGGCGGTGGCAGTGGCTGCCCTGGGCGTCATCCTTTACATCACGTTTGCTTTCCGCGGCATTCCCCATGCGTTCCGCTACGGCGTCTGCGCCATCATCGCCATGCTGCATGACGGTCTGGTTGTGCTCAGCATCTCTGCCATCGGTGGGCATTTCTTCGGTTGGCAGATCGACTCGCTGTTCCTGACCGCCCTCCTCACCGTGATCGGTTTTTCTGTCCAGGACAAAATCGTGGTGTTTGACCGCATCCGCGAAAACAGCGCCATCTTCCGCAAGCTGGATTTTGAAAAACTGGCCAATCACTCCATTGTGCAGACCCTACAGCGCTCCATCAACACCCAGCTGATGACTTCTGAATTCATGCTCCTGGCGCTGGCCCTCTTCGGCGGCGTCACCCTGCGCGAATTCGCCATTATCCTGCTGGTCGGTTTGTTTATGGGTACCTACTCCTCCATTTTCATCGCTGCTCCCTTCCTGGTGGTTTGGGAAAAGCAAGAATGGAAGACCTGGTTCAAAGGCAACAAAACAGCTGCCGCCTGAGTTCCTCACTGCGGCAGTCATTCTCCCCTGGTTTTCAACGGCTCAGGTGATCACCTGAGCCGTTACTTTTTCCCTTGCCCCACCTCCTTGGCAGGTCGTGTGATCAACAGCGCCCCTGTCAGCGCCAGCAAACCCGCGCCATCAAACCAGATAAAGCGGAGGGCTGTCGCCCGTAAAGCCGCGTGTCCCTCCGGCAAAGTTGTCAATAAGAGCGTCTCTCCCATCAAGCCGATCGCCTGCATCACCCAGGCCTGCCACAGGGAAAGGCGGTTGTTCACCGGATGGATCACCGCAAACACATACGGCACGTTCCACATCAAAAACAAAATGCCCAGGCTCCGCACGATCACCTCTCCGGCCGTGCCTTGCAGCTCAAACGCCCCCACATAAGCTTGAGGTTGGATCAGAAACACCAGGGCGCACTGTACATTGAAAAAGAGCACCCCCCCCACCCAAAGGCGGGCCCACCGCATGCGCGTCATCGCTTCACCCCCGCCGGCCCGGTATAACGCCGCAAAACCGCGTCCACTGCACCGGCATAACCTTCCCCAAACAAATTCAGATGATTCAGTAGATGATACAGATTATAAAGATCCACACGTTCGTGAAAACCGAGATCCAGCGGCTGTACGCTTTGGTAAGCCTGATAAAAACGTGCCGAAAATCCCCCGAACAGCCTTGTGAAAGCAATTTCCGCCTCACGATCACCGTAGTACGCCGCAGGGTCAATCAGCACCGCTGCTCCAGCCCGCCCCGATAGTACGTTCCCACCCCATAAGTCGCCGTGCAGCAGCGCCGGTTGGCGCGGTACACCTCCCAAAAAATCCCCCAGGTGTGCAATCAGCCAATCCAGACGGCGGGCGCGTTCCAGCGGCAAACAGCCTTTCTGCGCTGCCCAATCACGTTGAAAGCCCAAGCGCTGCTCGGCAAAAAATCGTACCCAATCTGTATCCCATGCATTTTGTTGCGGTGCTGCCCCCAAATAGTTGTCGCTCGAGAAACCATACGCTTTGGCCCCACAGGAATGCATCTGCGCCAGGCCCTCACCCAACCCTTCCCAATTCATTTCTCCCCACCGACCCGTCTCGATCCACTCCATCAGAACCCAACCCGGGCCGTTTTCCTCCTGATTCGCTGCAAACACCTGCGGAACCCGCACGCTGTTCGTCCCCGCCAGTGTTCGCAGCCCTTCAGCCTCTGCCAGGAACATCCCTGCAGCAGGCCGGGGGTTCCACTTAAAACAATACAGCCGCCGCTCCGTCTCCACCCGCATCAAACGGTGGCCGCTGCCGGTGCCCATCATCTGGCAGTCTGCTATGGGCGTGTCGTCCCCGCAGCACGTCAACGCCTGATGAAGGAGACTCAAGCCGTCCGGTGCAGACATCAGAATTATTCTTGTTCGCGAATTTTACGCAGTAATGCCTGGCAGCCCATTTTAATCAACTGATAGCTGCGCTCAAAATTGTGGTCGTAATAAGGGTCTGGAACGTTCAGCACTGTGCTGCCCTCAACAAATTCCAGCAAGCGCGGGGCGGTTTTACCCATCTGCGCCATCTCACGCAGATTAATCTCATCCATAGCCACAACGAAATCGTAGGTGTCAAAATCATCCAAAGTGATCTGCCGGGCACGTTTTTCCGGGCGAAAATCCACCCGGTGCGCGCGCAGCACTGCCATCGTCCCGGGATGGATCTTATCACCCACTTCCCAGGAAGTCATCGCCGCCGAGGCAATTTCAAACCGGTCGGTGAGTCCCGCCTCATTCACCAAATGCTGAAACACTGCCTCAGCCATCGGTGAGCGACAAATATTGCCGGTACAGACAAACAGCACGCGTATCTTCCGTTGGCTCATCATCCACAACCCTCATAAAGTAAATGTCTTCAGAATCTGACACCGCAGTTTTGGAGCAGTCTTCAAGATTTTACCATGCCGCCATCTCACCTCCATGTGATATCCCTCCCGTTTTTTCCCCCGCCCTTGTCCTTTTTTGGATAAAATCGCAACCATAAGGAGAATGCGTCCATGAGCGATGGCACCAGGGATTTATTGGTTAGAGGCCGTGCTGCGGCTAAAGCAGCTGAAGTACAGGAAGCCCGCTTTTATTTGGAATGGGTGCTGCGCCTCGACCCACCTTTGGCAGAGCGCAGTGAAGCCCTCTTTTGGCTGAGCGAAATCGCTGACCCGGCCTCTGCCGTCCTCCTGCTGCAAGACCTTCTCAACCAGGATCCCACGGATATGCGCGCCCGGAAAAAGCTGGCCATCCTGCAAGGCAAACTCAACGCGCAGGACGTCATTGACCCCAACCAGTTCCAACCCAGGCCCATCACCGCCCCCCAAAAAACGCAAGCTGACCGTTTCACCTGCCCGCAGTGCGGCGGACGCATGACCTATTCACCCGACGGCCAAAGCCTGACCTGTGAGTATTGTGAAATTCACGCCCCCACCCGCTCACCATCCGCTCCCGCGATGGAGCACGACTTTGTCACACCCTGGCCACGGCCCGCGGTTTCAGCCAACCCATCGCCACCCAGGTGATCGATTGCCAGGGCTGCGGTGCCAGTTTCCTGCTTACCCCCCAGCAGTTAAGCATGGTTTGCCCCTATTGCGGCAGCAATTACGTCATCCAAAACACACAATCTCGCGAGATCATCCCGCCCACCGCTGTTATCCCCATTCAAATCTCCGAAAACAAGGCCCGCAAAGCCCTCATCCAGTGGTTTAAGCAGCAAAAGTTCGACGTCCTGCCCCAGGTATTGCCCGCCCGCTGTGTCTACCTGCCGGTGTGGGCCTTCAATTTCGGCGGCTTTGTCCAATGCCGTCTGAATATGAACCTCATGGATCCTGGGACGGCCATTGTTGAAGACCGCCCCGTTTCACGTCAGAATGTCCTCGTCACGGCCACTCGTTCTCTGTCCGCTGTTCACCGCCCCGCCCTTGAAAGCACCTGTCTGGACACCATCCAGCCCTATCAATCCAAATACCTCTCGCATTGGCCCGCCGAAACTTACCAGATCTCCATCGCCGACGCCTCTCTGCAAGCGCGCGCGGCTGCGTTGGAAAAAGAAAAAGAGGAAATTCGTTCCTTCCGGGGGCAGCCCATCGGTCAGTTCACGGTCACATCCAGCCGGATGTTCATCGAATCATTTACACTCATTTTGATCCCGGTCTGGCTGACCCGTTACCGCTTCGCCCAGCAGGAGTATTCGGTGATGATCCACGGCCAAAGTGGGCAGGTGAATGCAGAAAAGCCAGCCCAGGGCATTTCTGGCTGGCTTCATCAGTGGTTTGCTACGCCTACGGATTAAGCGGGATCAACGTCCCCAGGCAGTAGCGTTCGTCGCTGCCCACCAGCGGCAGCATACGCACGCGGTCGTAGCCCGCGCGAACAGCTTTTTCCGGCACTGCCGTCACGCGCGAAGAAAGCCCCCCTGGCTCGCTCAAATAAGCCGTTCCGACCCTGGTCCGCGCCAGCTCTTTTCCCTCTTTCAAAAAAATCAGTTCATACCGGTCGTTGTGGTCCGCCCCCACCTGCAGCCACTTCGCCTGCAAAACCTCAGGGAACTGCACCTCAACCCCGCTGTCGTCCATCTCAATCCCCATCGAACAATCCGTGCCGTTAGCCCACACGGTACTTACTACCTCGGCGGAGATCCGCTGCATCCCAGGGTATTGGTAAAGGTCTCGTTGAATCAGGTGTTCGTACTGGCCGGTGTTCATCTTCCAAATTTCCACCAGGCGCCGCGGGTCGCTCAGACTGCCGCGGGTGATCAGCAGCAGCTTGTCGTAATACTCATGCAGTTGGGCATCCTCCAGTTTATTTTCCTGAAGCATCAGCGATTGCAGATACCGCTCCGGCAAAATCCGCTCCATGTGCCCAATACGCCAGTTCACCATCCGCCTGGCGGGGATGCGCGCCAGCAACGGGTCAGCTAAAGCCAGCCGGTCCAATACATACACATCCGGCCCAGCAAAGAACCCATACAACCCAATGCCGTAGTTATCTGCCACGACCTTGCCTTCGTTCTTAGCAGCCTCGCCGTACTGCCCCCAATAAAAGTCGGGCAGCTGTAAAAACCGTTCTGCGTTCAGCAGGCCCGTGCCGCCGTAGTACAACATGCGTTCATCCAAAACACCGTGGCTGCCCACGTGCACCGGGCCGCGGTCAATATCGCCGTAATCGGAAATATGCAGTGTGGCGTTCTTTTCCGATAGACCCACCAACAGCACGAGCGCATACAGCCCTGCCGCTGCCCAGGGCTGCACCTTGCGGAAGTCCAAACGCACCAGCAGAATCGCCGCACAGATCAGCGGGACGGTCAGGAAGCGCCCGCTCATAAAATCGCCCCCTACCTTAACCACATAGGCCAGGTACGCCAGCATGCCAGCCGCCAGGAACAGCCCGCGCTTATCTCGCTGTGCCGCTGCCGCGCCCACCCCTGCCGCCGTCAGCAGCAACGTGATGGGATCAAACTGAATCGAGTTAAGCAAATACAGCAGCCCCTGCTGCACATACTCTCCAGAAGGGATGCCTGTATTCAGCTTGGCATAAGCTGTGTTCGGAAAAGGGAACCCATAATAGAAAACAGCGAAGGCCTCCCACGCCAAAAAGGGGCTCTGCCCCGCAGCCATCAGCCACAGCACATTTTTCACCTTGCGCTGTTCCCATAGGGTATAGGCCAACGCCGGAAGGAACACCAGCGCAGTGTCCATCCGGTTTAGGATCCCCAGCGAGGCCGTAAAAGACAACCAGAACGCTTTATTCTTGCCAGACGGCATGCCCCAGAACAGCACAAAGAACACCACAATTAACAGATGGCTGAGCGGATTTTCCAACCCACTGGTAGAAAAATCCACAAAAGCTTTTGAAACCGTCAGCCCTAAAATCGCCAGTCCCGCGCCCCAAGCCGATTTCGCCAGGCTGCGCGTCAAAATCCCCAGCGTCACCGCCGTCACCGCTGCCGAAATTGCCAGGCTGGTCAGGTAAATTTCATGAGTGATCCAGTAAAAGAAACTCAGCAGGAACATCCACAAAGGGTGGGTGAACACCTGCACCCGTTCGGTCACATTCCAGGTCAGCCGGTAACCGTGGATAAAGTTATCCACCGTGCGAAAGGTGATATAGGCGTCATCGCAGATCCATGCCCGGCGCAGCAGCGTCAAAAAAAACAGCAGAAGCAGCGCGGCCGTGAACAAATTCAAAGGTCGCTCATCGGCAGATTCCACTAGAGCGGTGGAGGTAGGGGATTCCATCAGTTCAGGGGTCATGGCGTTCTTTCGTATCAGGAGATGGGTCAGGCGCGCCTAATTATACTCGCTCTGCCCCCGTATCCTGAAGTCTTCTGCTACAATACAGATAATGCAACCCATCGGAGGTCGCTTGAACAATTCATCATCCTTGCGCATCACGATTCTTTACGACAACCGCAGCATGGATCCTGCCCTCAAGGAAGCCTGGGGCTTTTCGGCTCTGCTTGAACAGGACGGCCTGAACCTGCTCTTCGACACTGGCGGCGACAGCCCTACCCTGCTGCACAACATGGCAGCCCTGGGCATCTCTCCCGCCCAAATCCAACGCATCTTCCTTTCCCATTTTCACGAAGACCACACCGATGGTTTGGCTGGCCTCATCCAGGCTGGCGCCCAACCGGAAAAAATTTACTTCCTCGCCGCCACCCCCGAGGCTTACAAAGCCCGGTTTCAAGCTCTGGGTTCCTACCAGGAGATCGCCGCCCCCGCGCATCTGGCCGGAAATTGGTACACCACCGGTGAAATTTCTGAAAACACTCCCGAACAGGCCCTTATCACTCGCTTCCCCCAGTACCAGGTGCTGCTCACCGGCTGCGCCCACCCCGGCATTGTCCGCATCATCCAGCGTGCCTACACGCAGTACTCAACGCCCTTCAATTGGGTCGGCGGCGGCTTCCACCTCAAAGACGCTTCGGCAGAGAGTGTGGATCACACCCTCGCTGCGCTGAATGCCCTCCCCATTCAAGCTCTTTCTCCGGGCCACTGCACCGGAGACGCCGCCGTCGCACACATTCAAGCCACCTTCAGCCAACCGGTCAGCCCCCTCCATGTCGGTGCTGTTCTGGAGTTTGCCCCATGACCCACGCCCAACCCTTCTGGAAAACTAAAACCCTGGCGGAAATGTCGCCGCAGGAATGGGAATCTCTGTGCGACGGCTGCGCTCGCTGCTGCCTGTACAAACTCCAGGACGAAGAGACCGGCGAAATTTACTACACGGATGTTGTCTGCCGCCTGCTGGATACGCAGCGCTGCCGCTGCACCGCCTACCACGAGCGCACTGTGCTCATGCCCACCTGCCTGGTGCTCAACCCCGACCTCGTCCAGCAGCTCAAGTGGATGCCCAAAACCTGTGCCTATCGGCTGCTGGCTGAAGGCAAAGACCTGGAATGGTGGCACCCCCTCGTTTCCGGCGATCCTTCTACTGTTCACGAAGCTGGAATCTCTGTGCGCTGGAAAACCCAGGCAGAAAACGAAGTGGACATGGATCACCTTGAGGATTACATCGTCGATTGGCTGGGTTAACCCACAGGAGAGATTGGATGGGCCAGAATCACACCGAAATCTATGATTACATCTTCACTGGCGGCGGCGCGGCAGGGCTAAGCCTGGCCCTGCACCTGGCCGACAGCGCCCTGCGCAATAAACGCATGCTCATCATTGATTTGGAACAGAAAAAGCAAAACGACCGCACCTGGTGTTTTTGGTCTGATCAGCCCAGCCGCTACCAGCCCATCCTCTACCGCTCATGGGATGAAATTGCCTTTGCGTCCGAAACCTTTTCCCATACCTACACCCTGGCGCCCTTTCGCTATCATATGCTGCGCGGTATTGATTTCTACCGCCACGCCCAAGAGACATTGCGCAGCCTCCCCAATGTGACCTTCCTCCAGGCTCCCGTCGAATCGGTGCAAGACGGCAACCAGCACGTCCAGGTCACCGCCGCGGGCCAAACCTACGCTGCAGAATGGGTCTTTAACAGCCTCTTTCGCTCTTCCGAATTCAAAATCACCGATCCCCGTTATCACGACGTCAAACAGCATTTTAAAGGCTGGGAAATTGAAACCGAAACCGATGTCTTCAATCCCCGCTGCCCAACCATGTTTGATTTCCGCACCCCGCAGCACGGCGTGATGCGTTTTGTCTATATTCTCCCCTTTTCTCCGCGTCAGGCCCTGGTGGAATACACCCTCTTTTCAACGGATTTGCTTCCCCCTGCCGAATATGACCTGGCCTTGAAAGCCTACATTCAGGATGTGCTGAAGCTCACCCATTACCATATTAAGGCTGAAGAATCCGGCGTCATCCCCATGACCGACCAGCCCTTCCCGCGGCGCACAGGTCAGCGCATCCTCAACATCGGCACTATCGGCGGGCGCGTCAAACCCTCCACCGGCTACGCCTTCCTGCGCATTCAGCGCGATTCCGCTGCCGTGGTGCGTTCCCTCACTCAGCGCGGTCATCCCTTCCACATCCCCGCCGATCCAGCCCTGGCCCGCTTCAACGACCGCGTCATGCTGCAACTCATGCAGCGCCAGGGACCAAAGATGAAGGACATCTTCACCGACCTGTTCATGCACAACCCCATTCAGCGTCTCTTCCGTTTTCTCAATGAAGATGCCACCCTTGGCGAGAACCTTCTCCTCATGGTTTCTTTAAACCCCCGGCCCTTCCTCTCAGCTTTGGTAAAATTAATGCGTTCCAGGCAGGTTTAGCCCCCAATGGCAGCCGTCAGCACACCTTCCCCAATTCCCGAAACACAGTTAAAATCAGTCCGGTTAACCGTACCAATGATAAACACCTCAAAGTTTCGAGCAGCGGGGAAAATATGAGTTCAATCGTGATCTGGATCTTCATCGGGCTTCTTGCCGTTATTCTTGGAGCTGGCTTATACTTCGCCGGCCGCGTGGTGCTGCCCAAGGTCATTCCCTCCGAAAAAACTTATGAGATTGAGGTACGCCAAGGCAAATTGGACGAAGTAGAATTTAACCGCTGGCCCAAGCAGTATGTCAAAATCCGCTCCCCCCATAATTATCTGATCAACGCCATCTACATTCCGCATCCCAACGCCAACAAGACCGTCGTCCTGTCTCACGGCTTTACCTACAGCCTGTACGGCATGGTGAAATACGTGCCCATGTTTCGCAAGCGCGGTTTCAATGTGCTCATCTACGACTTACGCCACCACGGTAAAACCGGCGGATGGAACACCACCTTCGGCTTCTATGAAAAACTGGATCTCAAAGCTGTGGTCACCTGGGCTTATGACAAGCTGGGAACTGGCGGCAAGGTAGGGGTCTTTGGGGAATCCTTGGGGGCCGCCCTATCGCTGCAGCATGCCGCCCTCGACCCGCGTATCTCGTTTGTCATCGCGGATTGCCCCTTCTCCGACCTCCAACAGCTGCTTGCTTACCGTCTGCGGAGCGAATTTCATTTGCCCGCCTTTCCCCTTCTTCCAGTCTCCAGCATGATCTGCTGGGCGTTTACCGGCATGGCCTTCCACAAAGTCTCGCCTCTGCGAGAAATGCCTGAAATTGAGGCCCCAATTCTCCTGATTCATGGGGATCAAGACACCTTTGTTCCCAAAGAGATGTCTCTCGCCCTGCTGGCAGCGGCCAAAAACAGCCGTCTCAGCCGCATTTACCTGGCTCCCCAGGCCGGACACGCCGAAGCCTTCTGGAGCGACCCTGCCTCCTACGAGCAGCAGGTGGACAGCTTCCTACGCGATATTCAGGCCATCCCGCGCGGTTAAACCTCACCGCTCCATTCTCATGGTAAAATTCGAAGTCGGGCGGCAAACGCTGGCCCGTCGAGCACATCCGCTCCGGGCGCTCCTCTTTGGGCTGCCCGTTTCGTTTTTCAAGATCACCGGCTCTGCCGCAAGGAGTTATTTCCGCGTGTTAAAACGCTTTTGGTCTTGGCTGCGCTTTCCTGCATTTCTGCTGATTCTCTGCATTGCCTCCTATGGAGTCCTGGCTCCCGCCCTGGGTTTTTATTGGGATGATTGGCCCATGGTGTGGTTCGCCCACACCTTAGGCCCCGCTGGTTTCACTCAGGTGTTTTCCTCAGACCGCCCTTTCCTGGCCGGTATCTACGTCCTCACCACCGCTCTATTCCAGACCTCTCCCCTCCCCTGGCAAATATTCGGCCTGGTCACGCGCTGGCTCACCGCCCTGGCAGTGTATTGGACCGTGCAGAAAATTTGGCCAGAACGGCGCATGGCTGCCGCCTGGGTTGCGGTTTTGTTTGCTGTTTTCCCTGGTTTCAAGCAGCAATCCATCTCCGTGGTCTACAGCAACGGCTTCATCCTTTTGGCCAGTTATATCCTCTCCCTGGGCTGCATGTTGGCCGCCGTCCGTCAGCCCCAACGCCGCTGGCAGTGGACCATTTTGGGCGTGCTCACCTTTGCCCTCTGCACCTTCTCCACCGAGTATTACGTCGGCCTGGATCTCATCCGCCCCATATTGCTGTGGTTGGTGCTGCGCGAATCCATCCCCAACTGGAAACAGCGTGCCCAATCTGCGTTCTTCCATTGGCTGCCCTATCTGGGGGCTATGCTGGCCTTCTTGATCTGGCGCGTATTCGTATTTGAATTCCCCACCTACCAGCCTGAGCTGATCGATGCCGCTGCCGCCAGTCCGGTGGCCGCCGCGGGCAATCTGCTCTACCGGGTGGTGCAGGATGTGTTCACTTCCTCCTGGTTGGTGTGGGCATTGCCCTTCCGCTTCCCCACCCTGGAAGATTTTGCCAATGCATCCGGCGCGGCCTTTTGGCTGATCACCGCCGCCAGCCTGCTCCTTACCCTGCTGGCCGTGCTTCGCTTCCTGCCGAAAGAAACCGCCGAGCCGCAAAAGCGCGTCGCCTGGTCTCATCAAGCCATCATTGTCGGCGGCCTGGCCATGCTCTTCGCGGGTTGGCCGTTTTGGATCACCAACCTGCCCCTGGGCGTGCAGTTCCCCTGGGATCGCTTCTCCCTGGCCTTTATGCTGGGCAGCTGCATCTTCGCCGTCGGTGTGTTGGAATGGCTGTTCCGCAAGCACCTTCAGCGCGTGGTACTGCTTTCGCTGGCGGTGGCCATGGCCGTGGGTGCCAATTTTGAAACCGCCAATTCCTACCGACGCGAATGGATCACACAGAAGGATTTCTTCTGGCAGCTATCCTGGCGTGCTCCAGCCCTCAAACCGAATACTCTCCTCGTCACGCAGAAAATGCCGCTGACCTATTACAGCGACAATTCCCTCACCGCCCCCCTCAATTGGCTGTACGCCCCTGACAACCATACCAACACCCTGCCCTATTTCCTGGCCTTCACCGAAGTCCGTCTGGGCGCGGCCATTCCCGCCCTGGAAAAAGGGCTGCCAGTGGTGCAAGAATACCGCAGCGCCCGCTTTGAAAGCAGCACCGATCAGGCCGTGGTCTATTTCTACTCGCCGCCGGGCTGCTTGCGCCTGCTTTCGCCCAGCCGGGATGACGACTTGCCCATTTTGCCGCGCGATATCCGCAAAGCCCTTAAGATTTCGCACCTCAATCAGGTCATCCCCGACCCCGCGGCCCCAGCCAGCCCGCCCGCTCACATCTTCGGTGCGGAGCCTGAGCACGGTTGGTGCTATTATTATCAAAAAGCTGATCTCGCCCGCCAGACCAGCGATTGGGAGCAGGTGGTCGCCCTGGGCGAAGAAGCCTTTTCAAAAGGACTGGAGCCTGCCGAGCCTTCCGAATACATGCTCTTTATCGAAGGCTATGCCCGCGCCGGTCGCTGGCAGCCCGCCGCAGACATGGCTGTCAAAACCGATCAGCTCGCCCACAGCCTGCAAAGCCCTCTCTGCCGCCTGCTGACCCGCGTCGAGGCCAAAACTTCTCCTCAAGGAGCTGACGCGCAGGCCTTAGCCGGGGCGCGTGAACAGATCGAATGTCCCCGGTAAAGGAAGTTCCCATGACCCAATCTGGATCTTTCGCTCTGCCGGTCGAATCACTTTCTGTGGTCGTACCGGTATACAACAGCCAGCCTTCCCTGGCATTGTTGGTTCAAGCCCTTGCCGTCGAACTGCCCACCCTGGCTGCACAATATGAGGTCATCCTCGTCAACGACGGCAGCCGGGACGCATCCTGGGAAGAAATTCAACGTCTATGCCAGATCTATCCCTGGCTGCGCGGCATCAACCTCATGCGGAATTACGGACAGCACAATGCCCTGCTGTGTGGTCTGCGCAGCGCCCGCTTTGCCGTGACTGTCACCATGGATGACGACCTCCAACATCCGCCTTCGGAAATCCACGCCATGTTGGCCAAATTGAACGAGGGCTATGACGTTGTCTACGGCTTTCCGCGCAAGCTGCCCCACACCCTCTGGCGAAATCTCTTCTCCCGCCTCACCAAAAAAGTACTCGCCTTTGTCATGGGGATCCCCACCGTCAACGAGATCAGCGCCTTCCGCGCTTTCCGCACCTACCTGCGCGAAGCCTCCTTGCAGTACCAGAGTCCAGGCGTGATCATTGATGTGCTCCTCTCCTGGGGCACATCCCGCTTCACCAGCGTCCCCGTCCACGAAGAACCGCGTAAAATTGGCCGTTCCAACTACAATTTCGCCCGTCTGGCCTCTCAAGTCTTTCTGATTCTAACTGGGTTCAGCACCGTCCCCCTGCGCATCGCCAGCTGGGTGGGTTTCCTGTTCACCCTTTTTGGCCTGGCGGTATTTATCTACGTGGTCGCCATCTATTTCACCCTCGGCAGTATTCCCGGCTTTCCTTTCCTGGCCTCCATCATCTCCCTTTTTTCGGGTATGCAAATGTTTGCCCTGGGTATCTTTGGCGAATACCTGGCGCGCATCTTCGACCGCAGCATGGACCGCCCCACCTACGTTATCCACCAACAAACCCCACCTGCACCCGCCAAGGACGTCTGAGCCATGCGTGTGGTCATCCTCCAACCGTCGTATATCCCCTGGCGCGGTTATTTTCACCAAATTGCCCTGGCGGATGTATTTGTCTTTTATGACGACGTTAAATACGACAAAAACGGCTGGCGCAACCGCAACCGCATCAAAACCCCGCAGGGGCTGCAGTGGCTCACCATTCCTGTCCTCAATAAAGGCGTCGAAACCCAACACACCCCCATTCACAAGATCCGCATTAATGACCAAACCGATTGGGCCAAGAAGCATTGGAACGCCCTGCAAACCAATTACGCCCGCGCCCCCTTTTTTGACACCTATGCTGACCAGCTCTCCGCGTTTTATCTCAGCCGCACCACTTACCTCACCGACCTGACCATTCCCCAAACGATCGCCCTGGCGCGCCTGCTGGGCATCACGCATACCCGCTTCTTACGCTCTTCGCAGCTCACCGGCCTCAGCGGCGTCAAAACCGATCGGTTATTGTCCATCCTCACTCAGTTAGGCGCCACCCACTACCTCTCAGGCCCCTCTGCCCGCGATTATTTGGAAGAAGATAAACTCCGTCAAGCTGGGATTGCGTTAGAATACATGCAGTATTCCTATCCCCCCTACCCGCAGCTGTACCCGCCGTATGAAAGCCAGGTCTCCATTCTGGATTTGCTGTTCATGACCGGTCCATCTGCCCTGGACTACATTCTGGAACAAAAGGATGCCACCAAATGACCCAACCGCCGCTCTCCTCAAACCACCTGGATGAGGTTCGCGAGTACTTCGCCAAAACGCTGCAAAATTATGGAGCCACCGCCCGCGGCGTAGACTGGAACTCCGACGACGCGCGCCGTATCCGCTTTGATCAGCTCGCCAAAATCATTGACCCCTCGCAGCCTTTCACCCTGCTGGATTACGGCAGCGGCTATGGTGCCTTTGCAGGCTACATGCTGGATGTCAACCTGCCTTTCACCCGCTACATCGGCTATGACATCGTTCAATCCATGATTGAGCAAGGCCAGCGGGATTACCCCGACCCAGACCGCTTCTTCTTCACCAACCAGCTTTCTGAGGTGCCCACTGCTGATTATGCCGTGGCCTGTGGGGTATTCAATATGAAGCTGCGCGCCTCATACGAAGAATGGACCCCCTTTGTCTTGGATTGTCTCAAGGTGATGAACGAACGCTCCCGCCGCGGGTTTTCCGTCAATTTCCTCACCAAATACTCCGATCCGGAAAAGATGCGTCCCGATCTGTATTATGCCGACCCTTGCTACCTGTTTGATTACTGCAAAACACATTTTTCTCGCAACGTGGCCCTGCTGCATGATTACACCGTCTATGACTTCACCCTGCTGATTCGCAAATAGCCGTGGGAAAAAGCATCATGTCCGCCCCTATGATTGATTTCAACCGCCCGTCCCTGGCCGGAAAAGAACTGGAATACATTCAGGACGCCTTCTCCCGCGCGCACATTTCCGGCGACGGCTATTACTCCAAGAAATGCCACGCTTTCCTGGAAAACACGCTGGGGGTTCGCCGTGCCCTGTTGACGACTTCCTGCACCCACGCCCTGGAGATGGCCGCCCTTTTGCTGAACATTCAGCCGGGGGACGAAGTCATAGTACCCTCGTTTACCTTCGTTTCCACCGTCAATGCTTTTGTCTTGCGCGGCGCGCGGCCCATATTTATTGATATTCGACCCGACACGCTCAATCTGGACGAAACTCGTCTCGAATCCCTCCTCACCCCTCGCACACGCGCCGTTCTCCCCGTTCATTACGCTGGCGTGGCCTGTGAAATGGACACCATTCTGGAAATTGCCTCCCGCGCCCAAGTTGCTGTGGTGGAAGATAATGCCCACGGCCTGTTTGGCCGGTACAAAGGCCGTTTCTTGGGCACGATGGGAGCGATGGCCACCCAAAGTTTTCACGAAACCAAAAACATCACCTGCGGTGAAGGCGGCGCCTTGCTCATCAACCAGCCCGATCTGGTGGAACGCGCCGAGATCATTCGCGAAAAAGGTACCAACCGCAGCCGGTTTTTCCGCGGCATGGTGGATAAATACACCTGGGTGGATGTCGGTTCCAGCTACCTTCCCTCTGATATCCTGGCCGCCATCCTCTTCGGCCAACTCGAGGCCTGGGAGAGCATCCAATCGCGGCGGCAGCACCTTTGGGAAACCTATGCGGCAGGTCTATCTGGCTGGGCCGCCGCACACGATGTGCGCCTGCCCTTCGTGCCGGAATACACCCAGCAAGCCTACCACATGTTTTATCTGCTGCTTCCCTCGCTGGAGATTCGCACCCGCCTGATTCAACACCTCAAGGATCGCGGCATCTACAGCGTTTTTCATTACCTCCCCCTGCACTTATCGGATATGGGCCAGCAGTTCGGCGGCCGTCCAGGCGACTGTCCCGTCACAGAGGATGTCTCCGACCGACTCCTGCGCCTGCCCTTTCACAACGCCCTCACCACCAGCGACCTGGAACAGGTCATTTCTGCCCTGCACGATTTCGACTTCTAATAAAACGCTGCCCGTCTCAATCTTCAGAACGGGCAGCAGTATTTTTTAATTCACCTGCGCAGCTCACTCACGTCCGCGTTCAATTTCCACCCCCACCGAACGCGCAAAGCGCACTGCGTCCGGCTTTTCCACCCTCACCATCACCCGCTGCACCTTTTCCTCCAGCAAGCACAGATGGGCGATATCTTCGGCCAACGCCTCCACCGTGTAGCGGTGCGCTTTTTCAACCAGGCCAAAAACCTTGCGCGCCACCACACTGTAACTGACACTGTCTTCAATACGGTCTGTCGCCCCAGCCACAGAAGTGTCCATGTAGAGAACGATGTTGATCAGAATATCTTGCGGTTCGGCGCGTTCCCGGTCGCTCACCCCAATGACCCCGCGCACCAACAAGTCCTTCACCAGAATTTTATCCATCTGTCACTCCTGTTGGTTCTGAAAGTAGTTCATCCACAAACACCAGCCGCCTTCCCAAAGCAAACACCCCCAGCGCTAAAATGCCCCAAGCCGTTACCTGTCCGGCCAAGAGCCAACCCAGCCATAGGGTTTGCTTTGCCAGAAAGGTCTCTAAAACGATGCGCGCCAGCGCGCTCAGGGCCACAAATCCCCAAAAAACACCGCCCGGCCGCACCTCCCAACCAAAAACGCCCAATTTTCTTGCGTCTCGCGGCCAAATTAAAATTCCCACTCCCAGCGCGAAAAGAGTCTCATATACCTGCGTCGGGTGGCGCGGAACTCCCCAGAGATCTAACCCCCAGGGCAAATCCGTTGGGCGGCCGTAGGCACTCCCAGCCGCCAGGTGCGAAAGGCCTAACCCCACCATCACCACCGCGGCAGCCGGCGTCAGTGCATCGAGCGTCTCCGCCCACCTCAGCCCTTTGCGCTGGATGTAAATCAGCACCGCCAATACGGCGGCCAAAAGTCCGCCCCAAACGTCGAAAAGCTCAGGGTTCAAAGCGATGATGTTCAAAGGCGCGCGGGTGAAAGCGGACAAATTTTGCAGCACATAGCTCGCTCTTCCGCCCACAATTCCTACCAACAGCCCAACCAGGGTGATAGTATCAATCGCTGTTGGGCTAAGTCCATATTTTGGCGCGTGACGGCTGGCCTGTGCCACGCCAATCCACAGCGCCACCAAAAGGATCAGCCCCGGTGTCTGAATAGAAAGCGGCCCAAGCTGCAGCGTCGGCAGCATCAGCGCACCCCTTCCAGCAGGGATTCCGCCCGCGTATACAGCAGCGCTTCGCTCAGCGGACCGCCCATGACCACTTCTTGAATGACTCCCTCAGCATCAATAAAAAAGGTGGTCGGCAGCGCGCTGATACGGTACCGCCGTGCCACCTCACCATCCTCGTCCATCACCACCGGGAAAGTCAACCCCCGCTCATCCACAAAGGCTTGAGCCGCTTCGGTGCTGTCCTGAAACGCCAGGTTCACCGCCACAATTTGCAGCCCCTGATCCGCAAACGTCTCATAAACAGACTGCATCGCCGGCATTTCTTCCTGGCACGGCGGGCACCAGCTGGCCCAGAAGTTCAAAATCACCGCCTGCCCACGCAAATCCTTCAGCGCCAGGCTATTTTGATCTAACGTGTTCAAGATAAATTCCGGAGCGTTAAACCCTTCCCTCGGCGCGGTGGAAAGCTCTGCGGCTTCGGTTTTTGGCCTAAATTGCGCTGTCCCTGCCACCCACAGCGCCGCAGCGACCAACACCGCCGCCGAAATCCAGCGCCACCGTCTTCGCGTCAAAAGGCCAAAAAGCGTTCCCATGCGCTCAATCTTACGGGGAGAATGATGTTATGTCAAGCAAATGAAAATCCACCAGCCGTTAGCCTGCATGGTAAAATGATATGAATGGCAGCAATTGTTTCTCCTCGCTTACAGCAGGGTGTCCAAACCCTGTTTCAAGGACCCTATTTTTCATCGTTTGGAGGATACCCCCATGACCGATCTTAAGGAAATCCAGCAGCGCGCCGTGCAAACCATCCGCTTTTTGGCGGCAGACGGCGTTCAAAACGCCAATTCCGGTCACCCCGGCCTTCCCATGGGCACAGCCGCGATGGCTTACACCATCTGGACCCGCCATTTACGCTTCAACCCCCAAAACCCCCAGTGGGCTAACCGCGACCGCTTTGTCTTGTCCGGCGGCCACGGCTCCATGCTGCTCTACAGCCTGCTGCATCTGACTGGTTTTGCCGTTTCGCTGGATGACCTCACCCGTTTCCGGCAGTGGGGCAGCATCACCCCCGGCCACCCCGAAGTAGGCCAAACTCCCGGCGTCGAAGTCACCACCGGTCCCCTGGGTCAGGGTTTCGCTAACGGCGTGGGCATGGCCCTTGCTGAAGCCCACCTGGCTGCCACTTTCAACACCTCCGAAAACCCCATCATCGACCATTATGTCTATGCCATTGTCACCGACGGGGACTTGATGGAAGGCGTCACCGCCGAAGCAGCCTCGCTGGCGGGTCACCTCCAATTAGGCAAATTGATCTATCTCTACGACGATAACCGCATCTCCATTGACGGCAGCACTGATTTGTCCTTCACGGAAGACCGCGGGGCGCGCTTCCAGGCCTACGGTTGGCAGGTACTGCATGTGGAAGATGGCAACGATGTCGAAGCCATTGATCAGGCCATCCAGGCCGCCAAGGCTGATCCCCGTCCTTCACTGATCATCTGCCGCACTCACATCGGCTTCGGTTTGCCCACCCGTCAGGATACCTCCAAAGCCCACGGAGAACCCCCAGGGGATGAGGAACTGAATGCTGCCAAGGCCCGCGTTGGTTGGCCGGAACAGCCGCGTTTCTTCATCCCCGAAGATATTCTCGCCCATTTCCGCCAGGCGGTGGAACGAGGCGCACAGTGGGAACAAGAATGGAACCAGCAATTTGCCGCTTACAAGAAGCAGGACCCCCAAAAAGCCGCCGAGTTGCAGCGCCGCTTGCAGGGTGAACTACCCATCGGTTGGGATCAAAACCTGCCGGTCTTCCCCGCCGATCCCAAAGGCATGGCCACCCGCGCCGCCTCTGGCAAGGTGCTCAACGCCCTGGCCGCCCGCCTGCCGGAGCTGGTCAGCGGTTCCGCCGACCTGACCCCCTCCAACAACACCTGGCTGGCCGACACCCATGCCATTCAGCCCGGCGCCTATGACGGCCGCTATGTCCATTACGGCGTGCGCGAACATGCCATGGGCTCCATCCTCAACGGCATCACTCTGCACAAAGGCCTCATCGCCCTGGGCGGCACTTTCCTCGTCTTTGCGGATTACAACCGGCCAGCCATTCGCCTGTCGGCCCTTTCGCACCTGCCCACCATTTGGCTGTTCACCCATGACAGCATCGGCCTGGGCGAAGACGGCCCCACTCACCAACCTGTCGAACAACTGGCTGCCCTGCGCGCCATTCCCAATTTGAACGTCATCCGCCCCGCCGATGCCAATGAGACCGCCGAAGCCTGGGTCGCAGCCATTCGCCGCCGCAATGGGCCCACTCTGCTGGCCCTCACCCGTCAGAACGTCCCCACCCTTGACCGCGGGCGTTTTGCCCCCGCCTCCGGCTTGCACCGCGGCGCGTATATCCTCGCCGATCTGGGCGATGTGGCCCCGCAAATCATTCTGATGGCCTCCGGCTCCGAAGTATCGCTCATCATTGAAGCTGGTGAGCAGCTGGCCGCCGAAGGCTACGGCGTCCGTCTGGTTTCCTTCCCCAGTTGGGAGCTGTTTGATGCCCAGGATGCGGATTATCAGAAAAATGTCCTCCCCCGCAACATCGAACTGCGCCTGGCAGTGGAAGCTGGCGTCAAGATGGGCTGGGAACGTTACACCGGTCAAAAAGGCGCAGTGATCAGCATCGAAACCTTCGGCGCATCGGCTCCTGCGAAAAAACTTTTTGAAGAGTACGGCTTTACCGCCGCCAATGTAGTTGCCCAGGCCCACCAGCTGCTCGGTTTTATCGAGAGTTAAGCGTAAGAGGGAGAAAGACGATGAATGTTGCAGTCGCTTGTGATCACGGCGGGTATCCCTTGAAAGATGCCGTACTGGAGGCTGTGCGCGCCGCTGGGCACCACCCTCTGGACTTGGGCACAGACTCACCCGCCAGCACCGATTATCCCGACTACGCTGCCAGAGTGGCCGCGGCCATTCACGCAGGTCAGGCTGAACGCGGTATTCTTATGTGCGGGTCAGGCGTGGGCATATGCATCGCTGCCAATAAACACAAAGGAATCTATGCCGCCATCTGCCACGACACCTACTCCGCTCATCAGGGCGTGGAGCACGACAAAATGAACGTGCTCTGCCTGGGCGGGCGCGTCATCGGCACCGAACTGGCCAAAGAACTGGTGCGCGCCTTTTTGGGGGCGCACTACAGCGGCGAAGAGCGCTTTGAACGCCGTTTTCTAAAAACCGTGGCCGTGGAGCAGGAGAAGTAGCCATGTCAAATCCCATTCAAGCCTTACACGCCCTGGGACAGTCTTTGTGGTACGACAATATTCAGCGCCGCCTGTTGGAAAACGGCGAATTGGCAGAGATGATCCGCCGCGGGGATATTCGCGGTATCACCTCTAACCCCAGCATATTTCACAATGCCATTGCCAAATCCAACGATTACGACGCCGCCCTCAAGCCTATGGCCTGGGCTAACTGGTCTGCCGAAGACATTTTCTTCCAACTGGCTGTCGAAGATATCCAGGCCGCCGCAGACTGCTTTCTGCCCTTGTATGAATCTACCGCAGGCGGCGACGGTTACGTCAGCCTGGAGGTCAGCCCCTACCTCGCACACGACACGGAGGCCACCCTACAGCAGGCTCTGGCCTTACGCAGCCGCGTCAACCGCCCCAACCTGATGGTGAAAATTCCAGCCACAAAAGCCGGACTGCCCGCCATTCGAAAAGCCATCGCCGCCGGTGTCAATGTCAATGTCACCCTGATCTTCTCCATTCAGCGCTACATGGAAGTCATGGACGCTTACCTCAGCGGCCTGGAAGATCGCCTGGCGGCTGGTTTGCCTCTGGGTGAAATCGCATCCGTGGCTTCCTTCTTCGTCTCCCGTGTTGATTCCAAAGTGGACAGCCTCCTGCAAAAAGCTGTCAGCCGCAATCCGGCCCAGGCGGAACAGATTTCCAGCCTGCTCGGCAAAGCGGCCGTGGCCAACAGCCGCCTGGCCTTCTTTAAATTCCAGGAAGTCTTCAGCAGTCCCCGTTTCCAGGCCCTGCAAAAACAGGGTGCAAAACCCCAGCGGGCTTTGTGGGCATCCACCAGTACCAAGAATCCTGCCTACCGCGACGTGCTGTACGTTGAAGAGCTCATCGCCCCGCAAACGGTCAACACCGTTCCGCCTCAAACTTTAGACCTCTTCCGCGATCACGGCCGCGCCGCCCTGACCATTCAAGGGCATGAGGCCGATGCCAAAGAGACGTTGGCCGCTATTGAAAAAGTTGGCATCTCAATGGACGCCGTCACCCAAGAATTGGAAGATGAGGGTGTTCAGGCTTTTTCGGATGCCTTCACAGCCCTGCTCGACACCATCCGCCAACGCTGCCGCGCCGAACAGGCCGCCCTGAGCTCCCTGGCTGATGTCACCGCCCAAACCATCTCCAACCTGGAAAAATCCCAGGCCTCCCGCCGCATTGCCGAACATGACCCCAGCCTCTGGACAGATGACCCCGCCGGACAGAAAGAAATTCGCCAGCGCATGGGTTGGCTCGACGCGCCCAATGCCAGCCAGACGTTAATTCCAGAGATCAATGCCCTGCGCCAACAGCTTTTAGACGAAGGCTACACGCATGCCCTCCTCCTCGGCATGGGCGGCTCCTCTCTGGCGCCCGAAGTCCTGGCCCTCACCTTCGGCAAGCCCCACACTCGCGGCCGCGCAGGACTGGCTCTTTCCATCCTGGATTCCACAGACCCGCAGCAGGTAGCTGCCAGTGCTCGCCGCTCACCCATCGCTAAAACAGTTTACATCGTTGCCTCCAAATCCGGCGGAACCAGCGAAGTCAACGCCTTCCTCGATTACTTCTGGCACCGCGCTCAGCGCCGCCTGGGTGTTGATGCCGGAAAACACTTCATCGCTGTCACCGACCCAGGCACATCCCTGGATACCCTGGCGCGCAGCCGCGGTTTTCGCCGCGTCTTCCTTGCTGACCCCACCATCGGCGGGCGCAATTCCGTCCTCTCCGCTTTTGGCCTGGTCCCTGCCGGCCTCCTTGGTCTGGATCTCGCCGAACTGCTTTCCCGTGCCGCTGCACTGGCCCGCGAATGTCTGCCGGGCGTTCCCTCTGGCCGTAATCCCGGGCTAGTTTTGGGCGCGCTTTTGGGCGGCGCTGCTCTGAACGGGCGCGATAAGCTCACCATCCTCACAGATCCCGAATTGGCCTCTTTCGGCTCTTGGATGGAGCAACTCATCGCCGAATCCTCCGGAAAGCAGGGCAAAGGCATCTTGCCCATTGATCTCGAACCGCCCATGCCCGCCTCGGCTTACGGCCCTGATCGTCTGTTTGTCTATCTGCGCCTGTCAGGGAAAGCAGATGCCCGTGCTGCCCGCCTGCAAAAAGCCGGGCTTCCCCTCTTCACCCTGACTCTCAAAGACGGCTACGACCTCGGCGCAGAATTCTTCCGTTGGGAATATGCCACGGCTGTGGCCTGTTCGCTCCTGGGCGTCAACAGTTTCGACCAGCCCGATGTGCAGTTCAACAAGACTCTGACCAAGCAAAAGGTAGAGGATTACCTGCACAAAGGCCAAATGGAAGAGGGCAAGCCGATCTGGTCTCAGGGCGAGGTCAAAATCTTTGGTCAGCCATTCCCCCGCCTCACCCAGGCTGCCTCGCTTCAGGAAGCCGTCTTGGCTTTCCTCCAGCAGGCGCGCCCCGGCGACTTCGTGGCCGTCAACGCCTACCTGCCCCGCAATGCAAAGACGCAGAGCACCTTGCAAGCCGTGCGCAAAGCCATCCTCCAGCGCACCGGCTGCGCCACCACCCTGGGGTTTGGGCCGCGTTTCCTGCATTCCACCGGTCAGCTCCACAAGGGCGGCCCCAATACGGGCCTCTTCCTGCAAATCACCAGCGACCCAGTCTCCGACATAGACATCCCCAATGAAGGCATTTCCTTCGGGAAGTTGGAACGCGCTCAGGCACTGGGTGATCTGGAGGCCCTGCTGGCCCGTCAGCGCCGTGCTGTCCGCATCCACCTGCCCCTGGATGCCCTGCTCTCCATCCTTCAGTAACCCTCAGCTCACCCATAAAAGAACCGAGAGGCAGCCTCAGAACTGCCTCTCGATGCTTTAACTGGCGTTTGTCGCGATCTTAGGGTTATTTCAGCGTCAGTGTGATCTCGGCCCCCTCCTGCGTCCGCACCGTCCCTGCTGCTCGCAGGCTGTTCCCCTCCGCTCGAACCTCAAAACCCTGCGGCTGCGCCGCGACTCGGGGTATGCTGCCCGCGGGGAAATGCAGCACAAAAGTTACCTGGCGCGTTTCCGGCATTCCGCAGTACCTCCCCACCGTCGGCGACAATTCCAAGTTCACCTGCCCGTCCCGCATTTGCGCTGTCAATTTCGTCTCGGCGAATTCGCCTCGCTGGTAGGCGCGCGTCAGGCCGTCGTCATCACGAAAAGTCAGCTCGGCCTCAAACGGCGGCCACAGGTGGAATTCAAGTGAGTCAAAACGATGGTCGTCGCGGATAAAGCGGTGAGCAGGCCCCATCACCAGCCACTGTCCTCCGCGCACAAACAGTGGCAGATCATCCACCGCCGCGAGCACCTCCACCCGTTTACCACCAGGCATCGCTTCATCCGTCCAAAAATTGAACCATTTCCCTTGCGGGAAAGTCACCGGACGGGAGGTCGCCCCACCTTCCACCACAGGAGCGGCCATCAACGCCGGGCCGAGCATCACCTGATCTGCAATCTCCAGCAGTTCTGGCTCTCCTTCAAACTCCAGCGCCAGCGGACGCACCACAGGCACCCCGTCTGTGTAGGCTTCCCACCCCAGGCAGTGATAGTACGGCAGCAGCCGGTAGCGCAGCTCAGTATATTTACAAAAACTCGCCGCAGCCTGTGGGCCGTGCGACCACGGGCTGCGGGTGTCGTCCACCGCCGCCGGCCGTTGAAAGTAACGCGCCACTGGCGCAAGCAGCGTCCATTGTGCATACCGCATGTGGGTTTCAGGGGTCGTCCGCCCATCCAACCCAAAAACGTCCGCCGTCCAATAAGAGAACCCCAGCCAGCTCATATTCAAAGCTGCACGCAGGGTGGCTCGCAGATGAGCGAAGGTCGGTTTTTGATCACCCAGAAAAAGCGCCGGGTAGCGCTGCGAGCCGGCCCACACACTGCGCGCATACACCATCCCCCGTCGGTCGTCCAACCCTTCCATCCCCTCATAGATCGCTTTTCCGTAGTAGAAACCGTATAGGTTGTGGTACTCCTCACCTGTCAGGCCTGCGGCTGACCAGGCATTCTTCGGCAGATATTCGCCATCATCATTCTTAAAAAAAGCCACCCCCAGCCGATACAGCGGCTCCATACGCCCGCACCACCAGCGCACGCCCGCAGGGTTAGTGAAGTCAAACATGCCCCCGCGCCCAAACCACCAGGCCGCGTCCGAGTGGGCCAGATAGCCAGCATCCTGCGCCTGCTGGTAGCCTTCCAAATCACACTCATCATCCTTTTCCAGACCTGTGGGGACGTTTCGCACCGCCAGGTTCAAGATGGTTTTCTTCAAAGGCTCGTTTTTCGTGTTTAAAAACGGTGTAAAAATCAAGCCCAGGCGCACGTTTTCCTGCTTCAGATCCTCCACCAGCCGGTCCGGATTGGGGAATAGACTTTTCCGGAACTGAAAGTTGTGGAATTTCTCCTCCCAATGGTAATCCAGGATTACCCCGTCCAGGGCCACGTCCCACCGGCGGTGTTCCCGCACCAGTTCCACTACCTTGTCCTGAGCTTCCTGGGGGTAAGCCGTCACCCACAGGCCAAACGCCCAGCGCGGCAGCAGCGGCGGCCGCCCCGTCCACTGGGTGTACTGACGCACGATCTCTTTCAGGGTACGGCCGAAGATCAGCAGGTAATCCGCAGGGCCTTGGCTTACCTCCACACTCAACATTCCCTTATGATCGTCCAGTTTCCAACAGCTGGGGCGGCTGTTGAGCAAGAAACAGGCGTACCCGCGGCTGCTGATGAACATAGGGATGGTCGAATATGTCTGCCGCCCCTGCAAGAATGCCGGTGATTCCCGCGCCTTCAGCTTCCATTGGCCGCTGCGGCGGGCATAAGCATTGAACCACTCCCCCCAACCAAAAAAGCGCTCCTCCGGCCAGGCTTTAAACGACAGCCGAATCCTCCCTTTCGCTGTCCAACGCGGTGCTTGCGCCTCAGAGAAACGCAGAGCGCCATCGGCTCCTCGCACCACAACACATCCTCTCACAGTTTCCACCCGAAAATTCCCCTGATCTTGCTCTGGCGCCAGCCCCGTAAAGACATCCGCCAACCACACGGCGTCTTTCTGCGGCTGTTGCCCAGCTGCAATATGCGTAATACGCACCCCATTCTCACCGTAATACCGCATCTGCATCTGCATCTGCATCTGCATCTACACCTCCACCCCCGCTGCCCGCAGCGCCAGCACCAACCCCCCCATAATCCCTGCTCTGGAACCTAAAGCCGGAGGCATAATCACCGCCTCCAAATCCGCTGCCGTGGCCGCTGTGGATAAATACCCATTCAGCAGGGCCGCCGATCTTTGTCGCAGGATGGGGAACAGCCGCGCTTGCTGCATCACCCCGCCGCCTAACAGGATGCGCTGCGGCGATAAAGTGCACAGGATGTTCTGCACCGCCAGGGCGGTGTATTCCGTTGCCAGCTCCCAACCCGGGTGATCCTCAGGCCAGTTTTCAGCCGCCTCGCCGTAGCGCGCATGCAAAGCCGGGCCGCTGCACAGGCCCTCCCAGCAGTCGCCGTGAAAAGGACAGATCCCCGTAAAAGGATCGCGCTCCCGATCGTGTGGGATGCGCATATGCCCCATTTCCGGGTGCATAGCCCCATGCACAGCGCGCCCCCCCACCACGGCTCCACCGCCAATGCCCGTGCCGATCGTCACATATACAAAATCTTGCAGTCCTTTCCCTGCCCCCCAAACACCTTCCGCCAGGGCGGCGCCGTTTACGTCCGTATCCAACCCCACCGGAATTCCCAGGCCATCCTGAAAAAAGCGCACCACCGGGGTCATCCGCCATCCCGCCTTGGGTGTAGCGGTGATCATCCCATAAGTGGTCGAATCCACCCGCAAATCCACCGGCCCAAAACAAGCAATCCCCAGGGATTGCAGAGCCTCGTTCCCCGCGGCGTGCTGCGCCTGAAAAAAGCGCAGTGCCTGGCCCAGCGTTTCTTCTGGCGTGGTGGTGGGGATGCGCACTTCCGCCTCGATCGTCCCCGTCTCGTCCGCCACCGCGCAAATGAATTTGGTGCCACCCGCTTCCACACACCCGTATCGTGCCATCTTCTTATCCTTTTCTGCTGGCTGCTTGTGTATGATGATGATCAGTCTAAAACATACCCCTCAAAACGGCAAGCCAGAACGGCCCGCATTCGCAGCCAAATCAGGTACAATCAGCAGGCAACCTGCCCACAGGAGTTTTCTTTTGAATCAACCGCAAAGCCCAAAGATCTGCCGCTGTCTGCGCCCCACCTGTCGGTTTCACTTTCCAGCATCCCCCCATCAGGTTCCGCCCACTGCCTGTCCCAAATGCGGCGGCCCGCTGGAAATCACCGAGCTTCCCTACAACGGCTTGCCGGTTCCATCCCAGGCCGCAGCTCCGCAGCCAGAAATTTCGGTTCTGTTGGATAATCTGCGCAGCGCCCACAACGTCGGCTCCATTTTTCGCACTGCTGACGCGGCTGGCATTGCCCACCTGTACCTGTGCGGCATCACCCCCACCCCTGACCAACCCAAAGTGGCAAAAACGGCCTTGGGCGCCGAACTGCGCGTCCCCTGGAGCCAGACCTGGAATGCTGTGGATCTCATCAACGAAGAAAAAGCCCGCGGCGCGCAAATTTGGGCGTTGGAAGGCGGCCCCAATGCTCAACCGCTCTTTGCGCAGACTCTCTTGCCCACCGCTGCGCCAATCATCTTGATCCTGGGTAACGAAGTCTCAGGCGTGGATCCAAACCTGCTGGCCCTCTGTCATCAGGTGGTGTATCTGCCCATGTTAGGAAAAAAAGAGTCTCTCAACGTCTCCGTAGCCTTTGGCATCGCTGCCTACTACTTGTGCTTTCTGGCAGTTCAATAAACATTTGACTTGACTTTGCATTTTTGTAAGGCTGCTGTGGGCAAGAAACTCTTGCTTGTCGTCAGGAAAAGTGATAAAGTATATAAGTCAAACGCCTGGGTGCCCCCCTCACCCTGGCGTTTGACATTTTAATGCCGGTTTCCTATCCGCGGCTTTCTTCCTCGACCAAATTCAGCAAATATCGCCCGTAATGATTGGTTGCCAGTTTGCGCGCCAGAGCGTTAAGCTGTTTCAGATCAATGTAACCCATGCGGTAGGCAATTTCCTCCAAACAGGCGATCATTAAACCCTGCCGCTCCTCCACCGCTTCAATAAAACTGGCCGCCTGCAGCAAAGATTCGTGCGTGCCCGCATCCAGCCAGGCCACCCCGCGCCCCAGTACCTGCACCTGCAACTTTCCAGTCCGCAAATACATCTGGTTCAGATCCGTGATCTCTAACTCCCCCCGATTCGAAGGTTTCAAACAGGCCGCCATGTCACACGCCTGACGGTCATAGAAATAAATCCCCGGCACAGCGTAATTTGACCGCGGCTTACTGGGCTTCTCTTCCAGGCTCAGCACCTGGTAGTCCTTGTCAAATTCCACCACACCGTAGCGCTGCGGATCCTTCACCGGATATGCAAAAATCACCGCCCCATCCTCCACCTGTGCCGCCTGCCGCAATATATCCCCCAAACCGGTTCCAAAGAAGATATTGTCGCCCAAAATAAGGCAGACCGGCTCCCCGGCAATGAATTCGCGACCCACGCGCAGCGCATCCGCCAAACCGCGCGGCTTACTCTGGGCCGCATACGAAAACTGCATGCCCCACTGCGCCCCATCCCCCAGCAGCCGCTCAAACCCCGGCAGATCTTCTGGTGTCGAAATGACCAGCAGTTCCCGAATACCAGCCAGCATCAGCATGGAAATTGGATAATAGATCATCGGTTTGTCATACACCGGCAGCAGCTGCTTGCTCACCGCCAGGGTCAGCGGGTACAAGCGCGTTCCGTATCCACCAGCCAACACGATCCCTTTCATGCCAGTACGCTCCTATGGCCGTAGTTTTCTTTCATCCAGGCTTGGAAATCCGGTTTCGTGCGGATGCTTTCAATCCATGCCGAATTCTCCAGATACCACGCGATCGTCTTCCGCAGTCCGCTGTCCAGGCTCTCACGCGGCTGCCAGCCCAATTTTTTGCGAATCTTCTCAATATTCATGGCATAGCGCCGGTCATGCCCAGGCCGGTCGCTCACATAGCGGATCAGGGATCGCCGCGCACCAAAGCTGGCTGCTGGCAGCCACTCATCCAGAATATCGCAAATGGTCTCAACGATCATTTGATTAGTGGGCTGGTTTCCGCCGCCCACCCCATATGTCTCACCCAGCGCGCCCTTCTCCAGAACGCAGCAAATCGCCTCGCAATGATCCTCAACATACAGCCAATCACGGATTTGCTGACCATCGCCGTACAAAGGCAAAGGCTTCCCCTCCACCGCATTCAGGATCATCAAAGGAATCAGCTTTTCTGGAAATTGGTGCGGCCCGTAATTATTCGAGCAGTTGGTGATCGTCACCGGTAAGCCAAACGAATGAAAATACGCTCGAACCAGATGATCGCTGGCCGCTTTCGAGGCGGAATAGGGTGAGCGCGGCGCATAAGGGGTCTGTTCATCAAAAGCAGGGTCCCCCACCGCGAGCGCTCCAAACACTTCATCGGTAGAAATGTGGTGAAAA
Organism: Levilinea sp.; assembly: GCA_029975215.1. Lineage (GTDB taxonomy): Bacteria > Chloroflexota > Anaerolineae > Anaerolineales > Anaerolineaceae > Levilinea. The sequence continues at coordinate 90,442 of JARKPO010000045.1, read as the reverse complement.
CGCACTCCACTGATATATCCACCCGCAGGAGTTTGCCAGGCCTGCCGCGCCGCGTCCAGCAGATTCATCGTCCCAACCACATTGGTTTGAATAAAGCGCTGCGGCCCAGTGATTGAGCGGTCCACATGGGTTTCTGCCGCAAAATGCACCACCGTATCAACTGCATGGTCAGCAAATACTGCCGCCAGACAGTCTGCGTTCGTGATATCACCCTGAATGAACGTATGCCGATTCTCATCCGGCAAATCGCGCAAATTATCCAGCGTCCCTGCATACGTCAACGCATCCAGGTTTACGATGCGCACTGCTTTATCATGGTTTAACAGATAGCGGATGAAGTTGGAACCGATAAACCCTGCTCCGCCGGTAACCAAAACATTCTGCATACATTCTTCCTTTCACTCAAGGTCATGACTCCCATTTTACCTCACCTGAGAAATAGCGGCCCTGCCGGTCATCTATGCATCCGAAAATGACAACGCTTTTTTAACCGCAGGGTATAATAATTGCATCGCTTACATTCAGTACACCCATCTCTCACCTGATTCAGCCTGACGCTTCTGTTATCCATATCAGGCGGGCTGAGCAGAGATCGAGGCCAATTCATGGAATTAAAACAATATCTGCAGTTGTTTTTGCGCTGGTTCTGGCTGCTCCTCTTGGGCGTTCTGTTGGGCGGCGTCGGCGGTTACATCGGCAGCACCTATCAAACGCCTATGTACCAATCTACCACCAAATTCCTGGTTTCCCGTGCGCCCGACCAACGCGTTTCCGATGTGGGTTATATCAGCGACCAGCAGCTAGCCTTGACCTACATTCAACTGCTCACCACCCAACCGGTGCTGGATGCCGCCAGTGAAAAAGTTGGCTCCAAGGTTGAAGGGAATCAAATATCGGGGCAGCTGGTCCGCGATACCCTTCTAATCCAGGTGACTGTGGAAGATTCCGACGCCAACCGCGCCGCCCTGATTGCCAATTCGCTCATCTCGGTATTGATTGATCAGAATGAGGTCATCCAGGCATCCCGATTTGCTGCCAGTGAAGAAAGCCTGCAAGCTCAGCTGAAGCAAATGGAACAGCAAATCGCTGCTCTCCAAGTTGAAATCAGCCTGGTGTCTGAACAGACCAAAAAAGACCAACAAAAAGAAGTCAACGCGCAGATCAAATCCCTTCAGGAATCCATTCTTGGGGTGCAAAAAGAAATCTCGGCCATCAACCCTTCCGGGTTGAGCACGCCTACCCCTGAGCAAATGAATCTAATCAAAGAAAAAGAGCTGCGCCTGGAACGTCTCCAGAGCACGCTGGACTTTTATCAACAGATTTATCTAAATTTGCTGAATGGAGAAATTTCTACGTCAAATTCGCAGACAGTTGATCTGGAGCAAAAGCGTTCTACCCTCACCCAATACCAGCAAATTTACTCCAATCTTCTCAACAGTTATGAATCCGTACGCCTTGCACGCTTGCGCAACACGCCCAACGTGGTGCAGGTTGAGCAAGCAGAACCGGCCAAAAAACCCATCCGGCCGCGTCCGCTCACGAATACCGCCCTGGGCTGCACGGTAGGGCTGCTCATTGCTGCCGGTATCATTTTCCTCATCGAGTATTTAGATAACACCATCAAATCCCCGGAAGAAATTGCCCAATTGTTTGAAGTTCCAGTGATTGGTTATATTCCGGAAGTAAAAAACAGCCGCACTCGCGAAGCGCTCATGGCCGCGGATGAACCGCGTTCGCCCTTTGCAGAATCCCTGCGTTCCTTACGAACCAATCTGGAATTCTCAAGTATTGATAAGCCGCTGCGCGTCATTCTGGTCACCAGCGGCGGGCCTGGAGAAGGCAAAACCACCCTAGCCGCCAACCTGGGCATGGTCATGGCGCAGGCTGGAAAGCGCGTGATCGTCGTAGATGCCGACCTGCGCCGGCCCAAGCTGCATAAATTCCTCGGCGTCAACAACCGCGTCGGTTTAAGCGATGTTTTCCTCAATCACCGTACCATCCAGGCCATCACCCGCCCCTGGCGCGATTCCGACATGGGCGTCATCACCTCTGGCAGCCTTCCTCCCAATCCTGCAGAACTGCTTGCATCTGAAAAAATGCGCCAATTCATCGAAGGGTTAAAAGAGCAGTGTGATATCGCCATCATCGACTCGCCGCCCATCCTGGTGGCAGACGCTGCCGTTTTGGCCTCGCGCGTGGATGGGGTTTTAGTGGTCATGAACCCCGGCAAGACCGACCGTAATTCCGGCAGCGCCACCTTTGAGCAGCTGCGCCGGGTCAATGCGCGCGTGTTGGGTGTCATCTTCAACCGAATTCCCGCAAACCGTGCAGAATATTACGGCGGCTACCACCATTACTCTCAATATTATTCATACTACGCCGCCTCAGACGGGTCAACCCCGCCGCAGAGCAGCCGCAAACGTAAAGAATCCGGCGATATGATTAACTTTGTCTCGGATGAGTCTTCTGATCGGCCGCAGTTCTGATGAAAAAGGGCAGGGTATCCCCATGACCGGCATTATTTGTCCCTATTTAGGCATTTATGACGATGCAGACACGGCTCTGGCTTATCCTTCGCCGTCCAACCGCTGCTATCGCCCGCCCAAACCAGCCAGCGTCTCCAATCCCCATCAGGATCAATACTGTCTTTCAAGTACCTACACGCGCTGCCCCATTTTTCAAAGATATTCAGGCATCAGCCCTGCGCCAGTTTCAGGGGATGAACACGCTCCCCAACCTCCGGCGGGTGCTCCAGCTGTTTCACCAGCAGAATCACCAGTGAAGCCAACCGTTCCACCAGTGCACATCTCACCTGCACCAGAGATGGTTCCTGCTCCTTCTGACCAGCCTGCTGCTGCGCCATTAACCGCCGTTGAAAACTTAGAATTTGGCCCAACCCACGGTCCGGACAAACCATCAGACCTTATTCCTCGCCTTGACCCTCACATCACCGAGACCCAACCCATGCGTCCTGGCGCGTGGCTGCCAGACCACGTGCGGCCCATTCAGGAAATTCCGCCCATGGTCCAAAAACCGCCGCGCCGTTGGCTGCCGGTGTTTCTGGTCGGATTTGCCATCTTCCTGTTGTTGGCTGCTGTACTGTGGTGGATATTTACCGCTCTCCCGCTCAACTGGAATGTGCTGGGGGTCTCTTCCACAGGTTTGCTCACCCCTACCCCCACTACTACCCGCCCAGCCCTCATCATCCTCCCTTCCGGATTCACACCCACGGCTCCTGCTGCCCAAACAGCCACCGCCCAGTCCACAGCGCAACCTTCTGGTTCTACTGAAGTCAACTCAACGGCTCCGGCGAAAATCTGCTTCCCTCCTTCCAATTACCTCCCCTACATCGTTCAGGCTGGTGATACACTGGAAGCGTTGAGTAAAGCGGTTGGCGTTAGCGTGGCGAAGCTGAGGGATCATAACTGCCTCACAGAAACCTCTGTGCTCAATCCCGGTGATGTCGTTTACCTGCCCTCTCTTCCTAATCGTCCCACAGAACCGGTTTCGAACCCTCCAAAAGATGCTTCCCCCACCCCTTCGGCCCAAAACCCATAGGTTAAGAGCTTTTTTTACATGATTCTTCAGAGATAAAAGTGAGGGTAGGGATGAAAAAGACCAGCATTATTTATTGGATCATCATCACCATCCTGTTTCTTTGTTTGCTTGGGGCCGTGGCGTTGATCCTGATCCAGCGCAGTCAGGGCGGCCTATCATTGCCCTTCTTAACCCCCGCGCAAAGTGCAACCGCCGTATCTGCAGATACAGCCCCCACCGCGCCGCAAGCCCAGGTTACCATCATCATGCCGAAGACCTCGGTCAGTCCGCTGCAGGCAACCGCTACTCCTGAATCTTCCACAGCGGGAGACAAAGCGGCTGCTTGCGGTCGGCAAGGCAGTCAAACATATTTGATCATCGCCCGAGATGCCAGTGTGTGGGTCCCGCCCTATGGGGCAGACGCCATTCGCCTGGCGCGTGTGGATTTTGATGCCTCTACCGCCTCGATCATCTCATTACCCCGCACTCTGGTGGTCTCCACCCCTAAATTAGAGGCGGCTTATGGAATAAAAACCAGCCAGTTGGGAGATATTTACGCCCTGGTCATTCAACGCGAGGGCGGCCGTGATAGCACAGAGGCCAACCTCAAGGCTGTAGAAGCTCTGTCCCAGGCCATTTATGACAATTTCGGCGCGGCGCCTCAGCATTATTTTGTCATGAAAGAAAACAGCCTCTGGAAAACCATTGACGCCCTCGGCGGCGTTGAAGTGACACTCCCCCAGGCTCTGCAAATCTCCGGGATTTCTTACCCGGCAGGCACACAAACACTCAACGGCGAACGCGCCCAATGGTATGCCCGCCACTTGCCAGCCAACGCCTCCGAATGGGACCGCCTCCAGCGCCAAGACCTCCTGCTCTCTGGAATCAAGCAGCGTTTGGCTGAACCGGATATTCTCCTCAAAGTCCCTGCGATCTATCAGCAATTTCAATCCTCACTGATCACCGATCTAAACCTGGAGCACATCACCCAGCTAGCCTGTGTCGGGCAAAAGATGTCGTCCGGCCAAATGAGCGTGGAAGCCCTACCTCAAAAGATGTGCACTCCCGGCCAAAACGGATCTCTCCAAATTTCTGATCTTCAATCCGCCCAACAGTGGATTTCTTCTAAGCTCGGCCAATAATTCTTGCAACCTTTGGAGGTAATGGGATGACCAAATACATCGCAGCAATTGACCAGGGCACCACCAGCACCCGCTGTATCATTTTTAATCACAGCGGGCACATCGTCTCCCTGGACCAGAAAGAGCATCAGCAAATCTACCCCAAGCCCGGCTGGGTTGAACACGACGCCTTGGAAATTTGGGACCGCACCCAAGAAGTGACCCATAACGCATTGCGCAAAGCTGGGCTGAACGCTGCCAATATCGCCGCCATTGGCATCACAAACCAGCGCGAAACTACTCTGGTCTGGAACCGCCGTACCGGTAAGCCATATTACAACGCAATTGTTTGGCAGGACACCCGCACCGACGAAATCTGCAACCAGCTCGCCCAAGACGGCGGGCAAGATCGCTTCAGAACCCGCGTCGGGCTGCCCTTAGCCCCCTATTTTTCCGGCCCCAAGATCCAATGGATCCTGGAGAATGTCCCCGGCGTGCGGGAAGCGGCCCAACGCGGCGACGCAATTTTTGGAAACATGGACACCTGGATCATCTGGAACTTGACCGGCGGGCCGCAAGGGGGAGTTCACGTGACCGACGTCACCAATGCCTCCCGCACCCTGATGATGGACTTGAAAACCCTTCGCTGGGATCCGGAAATTCTACGTATTTTGGGCATCCCCGAAACCATGCTGCCCAAAATCCAACCGTCCTCCTCCCAATATGGTTATGCTCGCGTGGTTCTGCCGGGTGTGCCAGTGGCGGGCGACCTGGGAGATCAGCAGGCTGCTCTCTTTGGGCAAACCTGTTTTACTCCTGGTGAAGCAAAAAACACCTACGGAACCGGCTGTTTCATGCTCTTAAACACCGGCACACAGCCTGTGCAGAGCCAATCTGGCCTGCTCACCACCCTGGGATACCAGATCGGCGGCCAGCCAGCCGTGTACTGCCTGGAAGGCTCCATCGCTATCACCGGCGCGCTGGTGCAGTGGCTGCGCGACAATTTGGGAATCATCGAAAGCTCCTCCGAAATTGAAAAACTCGCCGCCTCCGCAGCCGATAACGGCGGCGTCTACTTTGTCCCCGCTTTTTCCGGCTTATTCGCGCCCTACTGGCGCAGCGATGCTCGCGGCGCCATCCTCGGCCTGACCCGCTTTGTCACCCGCGCCCACCTCGCCCGCGCCGTCTTAGAGGCCACTGCCTTCCAAACGCGTGAAGTACTGGACGCCATGGAACAGGATTCCCAGGTAAAACTGACCACTCTCAAAGTGGACGGCGGCATGGTTATCAATGATCTGCTCATGCAGTTTCAGGCGGACATCCTCAACGTCCCCGTGGTGCGTCCCAAAGTGGCCGAAACCACTGCCCTGGGCGCAGCCTACGCCGCCGGTCTGGCCGTTCAATACTGGTCTAACTTTGATGAGCTGCGCGCCAACTGGGCACAGGACAAAATTTGGCATCCAAACATGGCTGATGCCCAGCGCGACACCTATTACCGCCGCTGGAAAAAAGCCGTCACCCGCACCTTTGATTGGATGGATTAATTCATGCCCAAACAGCATTCCCCCCACGCTGTCATCATTGGAGCAGGCTTCACAGGCTGCGCCCTGGCCTATGACCTTGCTCAGCGCGGCTTCGCCGTCACCGTCCTGGAACGCGGTGAAATCGCCTCCGGTACCTCAGGCCGCACCCACGGCCTGCTGCATTCCGGCGCCCGTTACTGCACTGAAGATCAGGAAGCCGCTCGCGAATGCATTCAAGAAAACCGCATTCTGCGCAAAATCGCCGCTCAATGCATTGAATTCAACGGCGGATTGTTCGTTGCCCTGGATGATTCCGATCTGGCTTACGCTCCCAAATTTACCTCTGGAGCCCAGGCCTGTGATATTGACATCGAGGAGCTAACCCCCTCCCAGGCCCTCCAATTGGAGCCGAATCTCAACCCGAGGGTGAAGCTGGCGTACCGCGTCCCTGACGGCGCCTTTGACCCTCTGCGCCTGGCACTTGCTTTTGCCGCAAGCGCCCGCCAGTTCGGGGCTGAGTTCAAACCTTATCATGAAGTTACCGGCTTCCTTCTGGATGGTCAAGGGGCTGTGACCGGGCTGAACGTCACCGACCGCCACACCCGCCATGCTTACCAGCAGCCTGCCGACATCGTCATCAACGCCACTGGAGCCTGGGCAGGTCACCTGGCCGCCATGATCGGCCTGACTGTGCCTGTCACCCCCGCCCCCGGCGTGATGGTCGCCTATAACCGCCGCCTCATCCAGCGAGTCATCAATCGCCTCAACGCCCCCGGCGACGGCGACATTCTCATCCCGCAGCGCCGCATGGTCGTCATCGGCACCACCTCTTTCAAAGTCCAGGATGCCGACTACATCCCTGTCTTCCCAGAGCAGGTTGAAGAAATGCACCGCAAAGCCATGGAACTGATCCCCGCAGTCGCCCAAACCGCTGAACGCGGGGCCTACATGTCCGCCCGCCCGCTCATCGGTACAGCCGAGGATGAGCGCAGCCTCACCCGCACCTTCAAATGCTACGATCATGCCCAGGGAGGCAATGTGGAACGGCTGGTTACCATCACCGGCGGCAAAGCCACCACCTGCCGCGCCATGGCCGAAAAGACCGCCGATCTGGTCTGCCAGAAATTGGGCATCTCTGCCGCTTGCCAAACCGCCGAACAACCGTTGGCTTCTTATCGTTTGTATTACAGCTCCTGACCGCCGGAGGGAACCTCGTGAAACCAACAACCTGGACCATCACCTTATCCATCTCTCGCCAATCGAGCGGCACTCCGCGTCATTTTCAAGAATTCACCCTGGAAGTCAACCCGGATGAATACGTGCTGGATGCAGTAGAACGCGTCTGGGCCTTCCATGACCGCTCGCTCAATTACCGGCACGCCTGCCACCATTCCACCTGCGGCGCCTGCGGTATGTTGGTCAACGGCGTCGAAAAACTCACCTGCATCACCCCCATCCGCGAGGTCACTCGCGACCGCGGAATGCTTCGCATCGAACCTCTGCGCAATTTCCCCGTGCAAAGCGATTTGGTCGTGGATATGAGCGCTTTCTACCAGAACATGGAATCCTCCAAACTGTACTCGGTTTCCCCTGTGGAAAAGGCTGACCTGCCCATCGACCATCCCTCGCCTGCCGCGCCTGCCGTGGACGCTGAACGGCTGGTGGACTGCATCGAGTGCGGTTTGTGCGTTAGCGCCTGCCCGGCCGCCGCCACATCCAACAGCTATGTCGGCCCTGCGGCCCTGGCGGGGGCTCACCAACAATTCCAGACCACAGGCGACTTTTCCCTTCTAGATTGGGTCGATCATCAGGATGGTCTGTGGCGCTGCCACAGCGCGTATGAATGCACCGCCGTTTGTCCATCCAACGTCAACCCAGCCTGGCGCATCATGAATTTGCGCCGCCATGTTGTCACCCAACGCATCCGCAGCCTTTTCGGCGGCAAGGAACCTCGACCATGATGAACCAACCTTCCCCACGAAAATTTTGGCGCTGGTTTGACCCGCGCTACCGCCAGATCGGCACCTGGGCCTTCATTCTCAACCGCATCACCGCCATCGGCCTGACCGTCTACCTTGTGCTGCATCTGTACATGCTCAGCAAGCTGGTGCAAGGCCCCGAAGCCTACGATGCATTCATCGCTCTGGCCAAGACCCCCGTCATCTTGTTCGGCGAGCTGCTCGTCATTGCCGCCGGCCTCATTCATGGGCTCAACGGCATCCGCGTCGGCTTAAACAGCTTCGGCTTCGGCCTCCAGCGTCAACGCGAGACTTTTATTATCCTCATGATCATCGCCCTGGCTGGAACCGTATTTTTCGCGGTTCACATGTTCGGCTGGGCCTAAAAGGAGCTTCGCATGCATACTTCCCCGCAGCGTACCAATGCTGAAGGCGCCGGAATTTGGATGATCAAAGTCTTTGCTGGTTTGTTTATCCTCGTCCTCTTGGGCGTGCATTTTGTGGTTAACCACCTGGTCGCCCCCGGCGGGCTGTTAACCTATGCAGATGTCGTCCGTTATTATGACAACCCCTGGATTGGCGTGATGGAAGTGGCTTTCTTAATCGTGGTCATTGCCCACGCCTTCATCGGGATGCGCTCAATTATTCTTGACCTGAATCCCTCACCTAACGCGCTGCGCTGGGTCAACCGCATCCTGATCGTGGCCGGTGGCTTCGCGGTCATTTATGGAACCTGGCTGGTGATCGTGATCTCGGCCCGTTCTGTCCCCTGAAGCCTGCTCCCTCGTTCCCTTACGCCGGGCGCTCCCCGGCGTTTTGATTCATCACCAAAAAGAGGTCCCCCATGTATATGATTTGCCTGGTCTTGGATACGCCCGAACGATTGGATGCTGTCCTGGATGCCTGGGAAGAAATCGGCATCACCGGCGCCACCCTCTTGGAAAGCACCGGCATGAACCGACGCCGCGCTCAAAGCACCCACATTTCACCCCGTTTTGGCTTTACCCCGCCGGTGGTGGGAGGACAGGAGGGAAATTACACTCTCTTTGCTGTGGTCGCGTCTGAAAACCAGGTGCAGCAGTGCTTTGATCGCACCGAAACCGTTGTCGGAGATTTTTCAGACCCCAACACCGGCATCCTTACCGCCTGGCCACTGATAGCTGTGCGCGGATTCACCCCCAGCGCCCATTCGCAGTAAGCCGCCTGTCCTAGAAACAAAACCCGCCATCTGACCAGCTTTGCCGCGCCAAAAACCTATGGTAAAATGACTCTGTCGTAATCGATCAGGAGACTCTTTAATGACAGACAGCACGCTCTAATCTGCGAATGTTTCAGGGTACGGTACTCGGCTCCCTATTGATTCTTCAATAGCCGAGGGCGTTTGCCCTCGGTTTTTGTTTCCAGAAAGAGATTGCTGTCATGCTTACAACCCATCACATCACCAAATCGTATTCCCTTGACCCAGTTCTGCGGGAGATCAGCTTTACCTTGCAGCCCGGCGAACGCATGGGCCTGGTTGGGCCTAACGGCTGCGGCAAGACCACCCTGCTGCGCATCATTGCCGGTTATGAAAAAGCCGACAGCGGCGTGGTGCAGCGCACCCCCTCGGATCTGCCTGTGGGTTACCTGCCCCAGGGCTTTGAAAACCTCCTGCCAGATGAAACCCTCGGCCAATATCTCGACCGTATCGAAGGCGGCCTCGACCGCCTCTCCGACCGTTTAGCCGAACTGGCTGAAGCCATCATCCAGCCCAACGGCTCTGCTGGGCTGCAGGCCGAATATGATCAGGTGTTGGCCCAGATCAACCATGCCGCCCAAAACGCCGGTCGGGCGGCCTCCGTATTAGCTGCATTGAACCTCTCACAACTCCCCCGTACGCTGTCCATCAAATCCCTCAGCGGCGGCCAAAAAACCCGCCTGGGCCTGGCGCGCCTGCTCATTGAAAACCCACCCATCCTGCTGCTGGATGAGCCCACCAACCATCTTGACCTTGAAATGCTCAACTGGTTGGAAAACTGGTTGAAAGCACTGCCCAACGCCGTACTGATCGTTTCCCACGACCGCGCCTTCCTCGATCAGGTGGCCACCTCCATCCTGGAAATTGACCCCCTCACCCATCAGGCACACACCTACCCCGGCAATTTCAGCGACTATTTGCAGCAAAAACAAACCGAACGCGAACGCCAATGGCAGGAGTATACCGACCAGCAAAGCGAAATCTCTCGTCTGCGCCGCGCCGCTTCCAAAATGCGCGGGCTGGCCCGTCAGCATAAGGGTGGAAAAACCGACCCATCGACCAATACCGACGGCTTTGCTTTGGGCTTTTTTGCCGACCGCGGTAAAGAAACCATTCACAAGGCCAAAGGGATTGAAAAACGCGTGGAACGGTTGCTCACCGTAGAGCATGTTGAAAAACCCGGCCGCACCTGGCAGATGAAAATGGAATTTGGCAGCACTCCCGCCAGCAGCCGTGAAATCCTGGTCACTGAAGATCTCACCATCGGTTACCCCGATGTGACCCTCCTGGAAAAGCTCAATATCTGGATTCGTTTCGGCGAACGAGTAGCCCTGGTCGGTCCCAACGGCTCCGGCAAAACCACCCTCATCCGCACCCTCACCGGCCAGATTCCTCCCTTGTCGGGTCGTTTCCGCCTCGGTCCTGCCGTCCAAGTGGGCATCATGGCACAGGAACAGGAAGAGTTGGAAGCGCATTTAAACGCATTCGAGACGATCCAGTCCATCACGGGATGGTCTCAGACCGAAGCAAGGTCTTATTTGTCCAAATTCCTCTTCAAAGGAGATGGGGTTTTTTCACCCGCCGGGCAGCTCTCGTACGGTGAGCGGGCGCGTTTATCCCTGGCCTGTCTGGTAGCCCGCGGCTGCAACTTCCTCATTCTGGATGAACCGCTCAACCATCTGGATATCCCCTCGCGCGCCCAGTTTGAGCAAGCATTAGCCGATTTTGACGGCACCATCCTGACCATCCTGCACGACCGCTATTTCATTCAGCAGTACGCCACTACTCTATGGGAAATCCAGGGAGGTGCTGTCCGCCGCACCGAGCTGACCTGAACTCACGCGCCGCTGGCCGCCCACAGAAAGCGTTCAAAAATGGGCTGCATGTTCGTCTGCGGAACCGAATGTTCCTCCGGATGCCATTGCAGCCCTAAACAGAACCGCATCTGGGGGTGTTCAATCGCTTCAACCACCCCGTCGGCCGTCCGCGCGCTCACCCGCAGCCCCTGGCCGGGGTCTTTCACCGCCTGGTGGTGAAAGCTGTTGGAGAGAATCTCCAAACTGCCCATGATATCAGCGATGAGCGAGCCTTCCGCCAGCGTCACCGCGTGATTCTGAAAGACATCCCCTTCTTCCGGCACGCGCCGATGCTTCAGCGCCCCGGGCACTTCGCTGGGGATGTCCACCACCAACGTCCCGCCTGCGGCCACATTGAGCACTTGCGCCCCGCGGCAGATGGCCAGCAGCGGTTTATCCAGCGCCAAAGCCATGCGTGCCGCCGTCAAATCAGCCTGATCGCGCAGCGCATTGGGATTTTCAATTTTGGGATGAGCCACCAGTCCCATGGCCTCCGGCCCCATATCCCATCCACCGGTCAGCATCACTCCATCCACGCGCGCAAAGGCCTCAGCCCAGCTTTCTTCATCATACACTGGCAACAGCATCACCGGCACTCCCCCAGCCCGCAAAATTGCCTCCACGTCATCTTTTCGCCCCAGATAGCGTGAATTCACCTCCTCAGGACCTTCCTGGTTTGGGTGGGCAACGATGCCGATCAAGGGTTTGCGAGCTGCGGTCATTAGCGCCTCCAATTTTAAGAATATGACAATTGTACACTCAGCCGTGATTTATTGAAAGTGTCAGACCCTGGAACAAACGTCTATAGAACTCAGGATTAATCGCGCTGGCATTAACCATCATTTTCTGTACAATAAATACTGTCTTGAGGGTTCTAGATGGTCTCAAAACCCTCTTTATCCAACTCCATTCCCCAGTGAAAGTGAGTATACATAAGATGCGAAAAGAAGTCGTCATGATCACCGGCGCTAACGGCGAAATTGGTCACGGCCTGATTTCACATTTGGGAAAGAAAGGCGACATTGGCATTCTTGCATTGGATGTACAGCCCTTGGATGCAGATCTGATGCCCTACTGCCAGCGCTTTATCCAGGGTGACATCCTCGACAACATGCTCCTGGGCCGCCTCGTGGCCGAATTTGAAATTCGGACGATCTTCCACCTGGCGTCCATCCTTTCCACCAAAGCAGAGTACAACCCAGAAACCGCTCATCGTGTGAATGTGGAAGGCACGCTCAACCTGCTGCGTCTGGCAGTGGAACAATCGGCCTGGCAGGGACGCGCTGTCAAATTCATTTACCCTTCTTCCATCGCCGCCTACGGCATTCCCGATCTGGAAACCAAAAATCACGCAGGCAAAGTCAAAGAAGAGCAGTTCTTACAGCCCACCACCATGTACGGCTGCAACAAATTGTACTGCGAACATTTAGGCCGCTATTACACCCGCCATTACCGCCAGTTAGCCGCCGATAAAGGCAGCGCCAGTATTGATTTCCGCTGCCTGCGCTTCCCAGGCCTCATCAGCGCCGATACCATCCCCACCGGCGGGACCAGCGACTACGGGCCGGAGATGCTGCATCATGCCGCCCAGGGCATTCCCTACCAGTGCTTCGTGCGTCCCGACTCCCGCCTGCCCTTTATGGCCATGCCCGATGCGGTGAAATCCCTGCTTCAATTGGAAGAAGCCCCACAGGAAAACCTTTCCCAGTTGGTCTATAACGTCACCAGCTTCAGCCCCACCGCGGATGAAATTCAGACCGTGGTCAAACAGTATTTCCCCAAGGCAGAAATTCACTACCAGGTGCACAGCAGCCGTCAGGCCATTGTAGATAGTTGGCCTGGAGATATTGACGACTCCGCTGCCCGCAAAGATTGGGGATGGTCGCCCGATTACGATATGAATCGCGCCTTTGATGAATACCTGATCCCTGCGATTCGCCGTCGCTACCCCACCAAATAAATATGCCGTGGTCGTGATTGGATGTTCAGTTCAGGAGAAAGCGCATGACAGAAGCGGTCAATCCACCTCTTTATACCCTCGCAGCCGATGAAAAAGTTACCCCCATCATGTTCTACACGCACACCGCCCTGGTGTGGGGTGAAGCCGTCCTAAAAAAGCAAATCCGCGGCAGCACCTGGCTGCGCACCAATGCCGCCCCCGACAGTATCACCCTCTACAACGCGCGAGTGCTCATCACCACTGCCCCCACCCAAGCTCCTCGTCCGCAGGTCTACCCCGAAATTCACATGGCTGCAGACCAGGTACTTGCCTGTCATCTCGTTCCTCCTGAAAAAGATCCCCCAGATTACGACCCCACCGAACCAAACCGCCGAATGGATCCAGTCTCCATTGTCGTCAGCACCTTCCGCATGGATGGGCTCATGCGGTTAGCGGCCATCTCAAACCTGAATAAATACTTCGAAGTCACCCACGAAGTCTTCACCCCCATCTACGACGCAGAAATCGTCAACATGCTCATCCCCGCCCTGGGGGTTATGAAAGTGCCCTTCGTCCTCGTGCGTCAAAAAGCGGGCATCTTCACCACCCGCTAACGCTCTGCACCCGCCTCACCACGGCGCGTCTGGAACCAGGCGCGCCGTTTTTATTCAATTCTTATAGTGCTGTGTTATCCTCAACCCGTGAAACTGATTCTCTGGAGAACGGAATGAACCCTCAAAACCCTATCCCATTCAAAGCCGAAACTCGCCAGCTTTTGGACATCCTTATCCATTCGCTCTACACCGAGCGCGAAGTCTTTTTACGTGAGCTGATCTCGAATGCATCCGATGCCATCACACGCCTCAATTACGAGATGCTCACCAACCGCGATGTGCATCAGCCCGATCAACCGCTGGGAATCTGGATCATCCCCAACGCCGAAAACCACACCCTCACCATCCGCGATACCGGCATCGGCATGAACGCCGCTGAATTGGAAGAGAATTTGGGAACCATCGCCCATTCCGGCGCACGCGCCTTCCTCCAGGCAGCCGCCCAGAGCGGGGCAAAGCCCAGTGAAATGATTGGTCAATTTGGTGTGGGCTTTTATGCTGCCTTCATGGTCGCCGAATCCATGCGCGTAGTGTCGCGTTCCTACCGTCCCTCCGACGCCCCCGCCGAATGGTTCTCCACTGGTGAGGATACCTTCACCATCCAACCGGCTGAAAAAACGGACCGCGGAACCGAAGTCATTATTCAACTCAAAGAGGACGCCCACGAGTTCACCCAGGAATACCGCCTGCGCAGTATCGTCCGCCGCCATTCAGATTACATTCCCTACCCCATTTACATCGGCGATTCTCAAGAACAGGTCAACCGACTGACCGCACTCTGGCGTCAATCCCCCCGCGAAGTGGAAAGCCAGAGCTACACGGATTTCTTCCGCCAGTTGACCATGGAAAGCACTCCGCCGCTGACTCACCTGCACCTCAATATTGACGCCCCTCTTCAGTTATACGCAGTTTTATTCGTGCCCGATTCGCCCGAACGATCCATCTTCTCCTCGCGCCGTCAGGACGGTTTGGCTCTCTACGCTCGTAAAGTCCTTATTCAGGAATACACCCTCGACCTGCTGCCCGATTACCTGCGCTTCCTGGTAGGTGTTGTCGATTCTGAGGACCTGCCCCTCAATGTATCCCGCGAATCCATCCAGTCCAATCGCATCATCTCTCAGCTGCGCAAGCTCCTCACCTCCAAAGTTCTCGATCATCTCAAAACTCTGGCCCAAGACCAGCCGGAACAGTATGTCACGTTCTGGGAAAAATACGGACGCTTTATCAAAGAAGGCCTGGCTACGGATATGGAGAACCAGGCCGCCCTCCAAAGCTTGCTGCGCTTTCACACCCTACAAAAGCCCGACCAGTGGGTTTCACTCTCTGAGTACGTCCAGTCCCTGCAAACGGATCAAAAATCCATTTACTACCTTCTGGGTGACGATCCCCGTTCCATCCAAAAAAGCCCGCACCTCGAAGCTTTGCGCGCCGGGAACCTGGATGTGCTCTTCCTCACCGATCCCATCGACTCCTTCATGCTCCTGCGCCTGGAAAATTACCACGATTTTCCCCTGGTAAACATTGCTGCCGGAAATTTGGATCTGCCCAAGCCCTCCTCGCCAGAATCCAACGAACAGCCGTCCATCTCTGAAGATCAAAGCGGCGATCTGATCCGCCGCATCTCCCAGCAGTTGGGTGAGCGTGTCTCAGCTGTGCGTCTCACCGACCGCCTGGTCGAATCCCCAGCCCGGTTGGTGGATGAAGAGGGCACTCTGGAGCCGCAAATGCAGCGCGTATACCGTCTGTTGGATAAGCCATACGAAGTACCGAAAAAGGTGCTGGAAATCAATCCCCGCCACCCCATTCTCAAGAAGCTCCACCACTTGCCCGCTGGACACCCGCTGGAAGAATCAGTCATCGAGCAAATCTATGAAAACGCCTTGCTGATCGAAGGACTGCACCCCGACCCCGCCAACATGATCGCGCGCATCCAGCGCCTGATGGAAGCTGCACTTCCGCCGGGCGAGAACTAAAATCGCTCCCCCAGACTGCCTTCTGAAGAAGGCAGTCTTTTTTACCCCTTCTTCCACCTTCAGCCCTTGAATCCAGTATAATAACCTGGAGTTAACCCTACCGGAGGTTTTCAAATGGCAAAAGAGTCACTTGGCTATGTCAAGTTAGAATGGACTTGCCCCAACTGCCACCAACGCAATCCAGGCCCTCAAAAGACCTGTGGAACCTGCGGCGCTCCCCAACCGGCAGACGTGAAATTTGTTCAGGCAGAACGTGAAGAGATCATCAAGGACGAAACCGAGACCGAAAAAGCCAAAAAAGCCGCGCCCGACATTCACTGCCCCTATTGTGGAACCCGCAACCCCGCCGATGCTGTCACCTGTTCCCAATGCAGCGGCGAACTGAAAGGCGGCCAGCAGCGGGCTGCGGGTCAGGTAGTGGGCGCTCACGTGGCCAAGCCCGTGGTGGAGCTCCCCTGCCCCAGCTGCGGCAACAAAAACCCCGACACCGCCCTCATTTGCGCCCACTGCGGTGCCCAACTGAAAACCACCCCTAAACCCCCGCCTCAAGTCCCTGCTAAGAAGGGCAGCCCCTGGGTGCTCATCTTCGTTGGTCTGGCAATCTTGCTGTGCGGCGTTTTGGGCATCGTTTTTCTCATCAATTTGCTGCGTACCGATGACATCACCGGAACGGTCACCTCCGTCGCCTGGCGCCGCACCGTAGTCATAGAACAGTACGGGCCGGTGGAACGCTCCGATTTTCGCGACGAAATTCCCAGCGGCGCAGAAATCGGCGTGTGCGAATGGCGCTATCACCATACCCAAACGGACCCAGCCCCCAACTCCGATAAAGTCTGCGGCACACCTTACACCATAGATAAGGGAACAGGCTTTGGCGAGGTCGTTCAGGACTGTGAATATAAGGTCAAGCAAGAGTATTGCAAATATACCGTCACAGAATGGGCGGCGGTGGATGAATGGGTGCAGACCGGCCAGGATTTCAACCCCATCTGGCCCAACGCCTCTACCCTTAACAGCGATCAGCGTCTGGGCGACCGCACCGAAGAATACCGCATCCTCTTTGACGCCGGCTCCGATACCTACACCTTCGAAACCAGCAACTTTGACCTGTTCCAGCAATGCCGCATCGGCTCCGAATGGACCCTCAGCGTCAACGGCCTGGGCGGCGTGGTTGGAATCGAACCCGCCAATTGAGTGCATTCCCCCTCTCTGCGCCTCTGACCCCGCGTCCTTTCCGCAGGGTCTTTACCTGGTTTCCAGCCCCCTTCCTTCTTCTTGATGTTTCCATCGGGGGTGAATTAATAATGACGAATATACTATGGGATTAGGACTTTTGTTTTCCCAAAAATGCTTACAATAAAGCCTGAAAGAACCGTTTTCAGGAGAGGATTGTGAGCAAATTCTGGCCCGTACCTGAAAGCGCCTCCCGTTCCATTCCACAGGCTGGCGAACGAGGGGCCTTTTGGGAAAACCGAGGCGACCGCCGTCACGCTGGTGTAGATCTGTATGCCCCTGCGGGTTGTCCGGTATTGGCGATTGAAGAGGGCGAAGTTCTGCAAGTGGAAGAGTTCACCTCTCCTCGCAAAATTTCCTATTGGAATGTCACCTATTCCGTCCTCATCCGCACGCGTTCCGGTGCGCTGCAGCGCTATGCTGAAATGGAACAAGCCCTGGTGCAGCCAGGGGAGACCATCGCCGCCGGACAGATCATCGGCCGTGTGGGTCTGGTGCTCAATCTTGCTCTGATCAATGAGACCTCTCCTGCCTACATCCAGCGTCTTAAACAGGCCGGAGCACCCTCTATGCTCCACTTTGAAATGCACACTGACCTGCCCGATACGACCGATTATCTCGGCGGCAACTATTTCACCCAGAACCGGCCTTTGCAGTTGCTGGACCCCACCCCCTATCTACTAGATTTAGCGCGCTCGCCAGAGAATGAACCCTAGGCACAGCGCGCCTCATGCAGTTCTGGCAAATATCTAAGATTTCATTCAAAGCTTTAGGAGGATATACATGAGTAATAACGTTCTAGATGGTCTCTATCGGCCTAAAAATGTGGCAGTGATTGGCGCCTCCTCCACGCCCGGAAAAATCGGCTATACCGTTGTGGAAAATCTGATTCAGGGTGGTTTTGAGGGCAAGATCTACCCGGTCAACCCCAAAGCTGATGAAATTCTGGGCCTCAAGGTCTACCCGACGGTCGCTGACCTCCCCGCTGGTGTGGATGCCGCTGTCATCACCGTACCCGCCAAGCTTGTGCCTCAGGCGGTTGAAGACTGCGGTAAGCACGGCGTCAAGGGCCTCATTGTGATCACCTCCGGCTTCTCCGAAACCGGCCAGCACGAGCTGGAACACGAAATTGTGGAAATCGCTCGCCGCTACAACACCCGCATTCTCGGCCCCAACATTGTGGGCTACCTTTCCAACACCGAAAAACTCAACGCTTCCTTTGCCCCCTTCCTGCCCCTGGTCGGCAAGGCTGCTCTGATCTCGCAAAGCGGCGCCCTCCTGATTGCCATGGACGCCTCCACCTACACCCGCCGCGTTGGCTTCGACAAACTCATCTCCATCGGCAACATGTCCGATGTAGATTTTGCCGACACCATCGAGTGGTTGAATGACGACCCCGCTACGGCCTGTATCTCCCTCTACATCGAGGGCTTCAAAGACGGCCGCCGCTTCATGGAAGTTTCCCGCAAGTCCAAGAAACCCATCATCGCTCTCAAGTCGGGTGTGTCGGCCCACGGCGCCGCGGCTGCCGCTTCGCACACCGGTTCCCTGGCTGGCGCTGCCAAAGTCTACGGCGCGGCCTTCCAACAGGCTGGCGTTCTTCAGGCTGCCGACCTCGACAACCTCTTCGACCTCACCCTGGCCCTCTCCCTCCAGCCCCCCATGAAGGGCGATAACCTGCTCATCATCACCAACGGTGGTGGTGTGGGCGTGTTGGCCACCGACGCTGCCGAACGCTACGGCCTGCCCCTCAAATTTGCCCCCGCCGATGTTCAGGCTGAACTGAAGAAACACATGCCCGAATTTGGCTCGGCCAAGAACCCGGTGGACCTCACCGGTATGGCGGGCAACGAATGGTACATGGACTCCGTGCGCTACGCACTGCCCCACGAATGGGTGGACGGTTTGGTCGTCCTCTACTGCGAAACCGCCATGACCGACCCGGTCGAAATCGCCAAGGGCATCAAGCAGGCCATTGACGAATCCGGCTGCACCACCAAACCCGTCACCGTCTCCTTCGTGGGCGGCGAAAAGTCTGCCGAAGCTATGCGCTGGCTGGTGGAAAACGGCGTACCTGCCTTTGGCGCCCCCGATGTGGCCGTCAACACTATGGCCGCCCTGCGCGAATACGCCCGCATGCGCGAGATGGTCGCCGAAAACAGTCAGACCGAGATCAAAGCCGACCGCGCTGCTGCCCTCAAAATCATCGCCAACGCCCGCACCGAAGGCCGCGGCAGCCTCACCGAAATTGAAGCCAAACAGGTCTTCACTCTCTACGGTCTGCCTGTAACCACCACCGTCCTGGCCCACAGCGAAGATGAAGCCGCCGCCCTGGCCAATAAAATTGGCTATCCGGTGGTCATGAAGATCGTCTCCCCCGAGATTCTGCACAAATCCGATGCGGGCGGCGTCAAAGTCAACATCAAAGACGAAGCCGCCGCGCGTGAGGCCTATCGCACCATTCTCGCCAACGCCAAAGCCTATAATGCCAGCGCCAATATTCACGGCGTAGCCGTGCAGGAAATGGCTCCCTGGGGCACCGAGGTCATCCTCGGCTCGGTCAACGACGCCACCTTCGGCCCGACCATGATGTTCGGTTTGGGCGGAATCTTCGTGGAAGTCCTCAAGGACGTGACCTTCCGCGTGGCCCCTGTCTCCTCTGCGCAGGCCCTGCGCATGCTGGGCGAGATCCGCGGCGGCCCCATCCTCAACGGTGTCCGCGGCGAAGCCCCCCGCGACAAAGCCGTCCTGGCCGATACCATTTGCCGCTATGCCAATATGATCCTCGACCTCTCGGACGAGATCAGCGAATCGGACGCCAACCCCGTCCTGGTCTATGAAGAAGGCAAGGGTGTTAAAGTGGTGGATGCCCGCATCATCCTCAAGAAGAAGTAAATCTCCAACAGGCACAGAAACCGGAGCCGAGCAACACGGCTCCGGTTTTTTTTTATTCTCGCCACTTCCCCTCTCCCCTGGAATGATTATGCTATACTTTGATCTTGTCAGGCACAGCCTTGAACCATCCAGGAGTGATCGCATAAATGAACCAGGCCTCTACCCCTCTGCCTCCCTGGGAAATCCCGCCCAATTATCAAGCTGTTGACTCTCAGGTTCCCGGCATCACCGTGTACGCCCCGGTGCAGGCTAAAACCGAAGCCGAAGCCCCGATTACCTTCAAATGCCCCCAATGCGGCGCAGTCACCCGTTTCGATGTTGCCGCGGGCGGGGTGGCTTGTGAACACTGCGGGTTTCAATCCCAGGCCAACGGCCAGCGTGTGGGCCGCCAGGCCGAGAAGTTAGAATTTACCCTGGAAACCGTCGCCAAAGCGGAGCAGGGCTGGGGCACAGCTGGCCGCATGGAACTGCACTGTGATTCCTGCGGAGCCAATTTGGCGGTAGAAGACAAAGCTCTCTCCATTACCTGCCCATTCTGCGCCTCCAACCGCGTCAACCTCCGTCAGGCCGCCGATGATCAGCTTCGCCCGCGCTTTCTGATCCCCTTCAAAATCCCCGTGGAAAATAACCGCCGCCTGGCTAAAGAATGGCTCAGCAAAGGCTGGTTCCACCCCGATACCCTCGGCCAGTCCTCTGTCCTGGATCGTTTCCTGGGCATTTACCTGCCATTCTGGACCTTCAACTGCCACATCCAGGCCGACTGGAAAGCCGAAGTCGGTTATGAGCGCACCGAGCGCTACTACGACTCCGGCAGCAAAGAATGGAAATCCCGCACCGTCATTGATTGGCGCTGGGAAAATGGGCGTGTGAACGTTCAATTGGAAGATTGGCTCATTTCGGGCAGTTCCCACATCAGCAAAAGAATCCTGGGCCGCATCCAGCCCTTTGATCTGAGCGATCTGGTGTCCTATTTGCCCGATTACCTCGCCGGCTGGCAGGCCCATGCCTACGATATCCCCCTCACCCAGGCCTGGGAAGAGGGCAAATCGCAAATGCGGGAAAAAGCCCGCGACGCCTGCTACGCAGATATCTCCTCATCGCACGTCCGCAACTTCACCATGGTGGCAGATTTTGCCGATGAATCCTGGCGTTATGTGCTCCTGCCGGTTTATCTGGCCTCCTACAAATTCGAAGACAAGGTGTATCAGGTGATGATCAATGGGCAAACAGGCACCATCGCTGGCCAAAAGCCGGTCGCCTGGTGGAAAGTCTGGTTAGCCATCGCTGCCATGCTGACCCCCGGCGTGCTAGGCGGTCTCATCAGCCTGCCATTGCTCCTGGCAGGCGGTGTGGGGGCCATCACCCTGGTGATTTCGTTCATCGTCCTCGGCATTGGCGCC
Source organism: Levilinea sp. (assembly GCA_029975215.1). GTDB lineage: Bacteria > Chloroflexota > Anaerolineae > Anaerolineales > Anaerolineaceae > Levilinea. The sequence continues at coordinate 69,156 of JARKPO010000045.1, read as the reverse complement.
GCCTTTGCCATCTCTCTCTACCGCAAAGCAGTTGATTCGGAGGCCGCCTGATGAGCACCCCCTCTGCCCCTTCCACCGACCCCACAATACTGGATGAAGTTCAATCCGCCTGGGGCCTGGAGGTCCAGCCCGCGGGCTGCCGTGCCTGCCGACAGGCCTTTCTGATTAACCCCGAACAGCTTGGGCAGCCCTGCCCCAACTGCGCCCAGGGCGTGCTCGAATCCCAGCCGGTGCGGCTGCGGGCAGAACCGCCCGAATTGCTCCTGCCCTTTCAGCGCCAGGTCAGCAGTCTGGCTCCAGCGGTGGAAAGATTTGTCAAAGAGGTCTGGCTGCGTCCCGCGGATTTCACCACCCCCAACCTCCTCAAACGCGCCCGCCCGCTCTGGCAGCCCATGTGGCTGGTAGACAGCAGCCTCAGCGGCACCTGGCAGGCCGAAAGCGGCTTTGATTATCAAGTCAAATCTTCCCAAGATTATTACAGCAACGGCAGTTGGCAGTCGCGCGAGGTCATTGAAACCCGTGTGCGCTGGGAGCCGCGCCTGGGCCAAATCCAGCGCAGGTACCATAATATCGCCGTCCCAGCCACCAGCGATCATGCCGCCCGCGAGAGAATTATTGGTTCTTATCCCTTGGAGCAAGCCCGCGCCTATGATGCCGCTATGCTGGGCAGCGCTATCATCCGCGTGCCGGATGAGCCGCCCGAAAGCGCATGGCCGGCTGCCCGCGCCGCCCTGGACGAAAAAGCCGGGCAGGAATGCAGCCAGGCAGGCGGCGCACAGCACACCCGCAGCCTCAAACTGCAAGTAGAATACCAGGACCCGTATTGGACCCTTTTGCTGCTGCCCATGTACACGTCGTATTACCTGGATGACGAAGGCCGCCACCGCCCGGTGTGGATTCACGGACAAACCGGGCAAATCAACGGCGTGCGCGTCGCCAGCCAGTCCGCTGGTTGGAAATGGGCCGCTGTCCTGGGCGGCATCGGCCTGGTCCTGCTGATTTTCAGCCTAATCCTCGGCGCGGCGGGGGTGGCCCTGCCGCCGCTGGCCCCCATCGCTGTTTTGTTAGCCGTCCTGGCCTTCCTCTTTGGCATCGCCGCCATCGTCCCCGCCGTTTGGCCCTGGCAGTGGAATCAGCGGCACAAGCCAAAATCATAAGGAGAAGTGCACATGTCCGAAGAAAGAGTTCGTTACGAAGAGTTCCGCGTCACGGGTGAGGCTGTAGTTGCCAAGGTCAAAGAGTTGATACGCGAGGGCAATATTCGCCGCATCATCCTCAAAAATGAGCAAGGCGAAGTCCTCATTGAAATTCCTCTCACCCTGGGCGTGGTGGGCGTTCTGCTCCTGCCCGTATGGGCCGCCATCGGAGCCATCGCCGCTATGGCTGCCAACCTAACCGTTGTGGTTGAACGCGTTGATCCCCCAACCTCCAATTAAGCCTGTCCTCTCAAGTATTGGCGGTAAACCGTTCGGTCAGGTCATTTATTCATAGAACCAGCACGAGGAGATCTTGTTATGGCCAATCATTTCCCTACCGACCACAGCGATGTGCCTATTCGTTTATTTAAATCGGATTTCTTAGAATTCTTCACCCACATCAGCCCCATCGCCGTGCTCATCCTATGGGTGCCTGTGGCGTTGTTTGCACTCTTCTTTGATGTTCTGCGCGCTGCCTCCCCCAACTGGGCCATTTTGCCCCCCGCCTTTCTCATCGGCCTGTTCTTGTGGACCTTTGCTGAATACACCCTGCACCGTTTCCTGTTTCACTACCCACCCAAAACCCCCCGCCAGGAAAAAATCTTCTTTCTCTTTCATGGCGTTCACCATGCCCAACCGCAGTGCAAAACCCGCCTGGTCATGCCCCCCGTGCTCAGTATTCCCCTGGCCGCCCTGTTTTACGGCTTGTTTTATCTGGTTGTGGCTGTATGGCTTCAGGCTCCGCTGTGGGTCGGCCCCTTGTTCTCCGGCTACATCACCGGTTACCTGCTTTACGACATGATCCACTACGCCACCCACCACTTTGCCATGCGCAGCGGCTATTGGAAGTTTATCAAGCGTTATCATATGCAGCACCACTACAAAACCCCCAACCAGCGCTACGGCGTCAGCTCGCCGCTGTGGGATATAGTCTTCGGGACCCGCCCTGATTAAGGCCGCACATGAACCCTGAACTGCCTCCCGCCGCCCGTAAATTGCAGGCGCGCGGCATCCCCTACCGCCTTTTTCGACACACCCGGCCCGTGCGCTCCCTGGAAGAAGCTGCCGCCGAGCGCGGCCAAAATCCAAATCAGGTCATCCGCAGCCTGCTCTTTCGCCTGTCCGATTCCCAGTTTCTTCTGGTACTGGCCGCCGGTCCCCAGCAAATCCCCTGGAAACGCCTGCGCCAATACCTGGGCACTTCCCGAGTGACCATGGCTTCAGATGAAGAGGTACAGACTGTCACCGGCAGTCCGCCCGGGGCAGTTTCGCCGTTTGGGCTGCCCGCTCCCGTGCGCATTCTGGCCGACAGCCGCATTTTCGTGCCCGCCGAGGTTTCGCTGGGTTCCGGGGAGCGCGGCACAGCCCTGCTGCTCACCCAGCCTGCCCTGCGCCAGGCCCTGGGCACGGTGGAAACCTTCCAATGGGAGGAGCCCTCCACCATATGACCGCTCCAACGCCCGTTCGCTGGGCTTATTGGATCACAGCCCACGGCTTTGGCCATGCCTCCCGCGCCTGTGCGGTGATCGAAGCCCTGCTGCGCCTCAATCCTGCCCTGCATTTTGACCTCTTCACCCAGGTTCCTGCCTGGTTCTTCGCAGACGCCCTGCCGGCCGCAGCATTCACCCTGCACCCCACCCAGGCCGATGTGGGGTTGGTGCAGTCTTCGCCGATGGAAGAAAACCTACCCGCCACGCTTGAAAAGCTGGCCGCTTTCCTGCCCCTTCAGGCCGATGAGCCAGCCCAACGCCTGCGCGCCCTCGGCTGCCGCGCCGTCTTGTGTGATATCTCCCCCCTCGGCCTTCAGGCCGCCCAAAACGCCGCTCTTCCTTCGGTCTTGATCGAAAACTTCACCTGGGATTGGATCTACGCCGGTTATCTCGAGCGCGCCCCGCAGTTTGCCGCGTTCCTGCCCCCCTTAGATTCTTCCTTCCGCACCGCCACGTTTCACATCCAAACCGAGCCGGTTTGTGCCCCCAATCCCCAGGCTCACCTGCGCGCCCTGCCCGCCAGCCGCCTGCCGCGCACCCCGCGTGCCGAAACCCGCCGCCGCCTGGGCATCCCCGATCATGCCCCCGCCGTCCTCATCACCATGGGCGGAATTCCCGATCAGTTTGAGCATCTTCAGCGTCTGGCAGCTCATTCCGACGTCTTTTTTATCATCCCCGGCGCCGTCGAGCAGCCCTATGAACGCCGCGGCAACCTCATCTTGCTCGCTCACCACTCCGACTTCTATCACCCCGACCTGATGGCGGCCTGTGATGCTGCCGTGGGCAAGGCCGGTTACAGCACCATCGCCGAAGTCTACCAAAACCGCATCCCCTTTGCCTTTGTCAGCCGCAGCGGCTTTCGTGAGGCGCGTCCCCTGGCCGAGTACATCCTCGCCCATCTGCCCGCTGTCGAAATCCCCGAAGCCGATTTTCGCCGCATGCACTGGCTGGATACGCTTCCCGCCCTGCTCAGCCTCCCCCGCCCAGCCGCCGCCGTCACCAACGGCGCCGACCAGATTGCCCGGTTTCTGTGCCAAAACCTGCCCAATCAGCCAGTGTAAAGAACCGAAAATCCCCGTACAATTCATAAAATTGCATCCTATCTTCTGGAGACCCTCGATGACCCTGACGAGAGAAACAATCCTCAAAACCCTGGTGGATGATCTTCAGCCCCGCCCAGAAGTGCTGGCCATGTGGGAAGCCGGTGCGGCGGCCTTCGACCGTGTCGATGAATGGTCAGATATTGACCTTCAGATCGTTGTCGAGGATGACCAGGTAGCCCCCATCTTTGCCCGCCTGAAAGAGCTTCTCCTGCAGCTTTCTCCCATCCGTATCCAATATGAACTCCCCCAGCCCACCTGGCACGGTCACGCTCAATCCTTTATCCTGCTGGCTGACACCAGTCCCTTCCTCATGTTGGATCTGTGCGTGATCAAGCGTTCCAGCCCCGATAAATTCCTGACCCCCGAAATTCACGGCCAGGCCAAATTCTGGTTTGATAAGGCCGACATTTCCAACGTCCCCCACCTGGATCGCGGTCAGTTTCAGGAAGAAACTGCCCGCCGCCTGCCCACCCTGCGCCTCATGTTTGACCTTTTTCAAATCCTCACCCTGAAAGAGATCCACCGCCAGAACTGGTTGGAAGCCCTCGCCTTTTATCAGGGCTACACCCTGCGTCCCCTGGTGGAAGCTTTATCCTATCTCTACCGACCCGCCCACCACCATTTCCACACCCGCTATATGTATTACGAGCTGCCGCCTCAGGTCATCGCGCGCCTTGAATCACTCTACTTTGTGGATAAATCCAATCTGGCAGAACGCCACCAGGAAGCTGCCGCCTGGTTTAACGAAGTCTTTGCTCAGCTTGACCCCCAGGCCCTCGCTGCGCGCCTTCCCGCATCTGCCGTCCCTCCCCAGGATTGACCTATGCCCTCTGCCGTCCACCTGGAACCGTTCACCGCTGCCGATGTAGACCGTCTGCTGGGCTGGGTTCCCGACGCCGAGTTTTTAATGCTCTGGTCTGGGCCGTTTTTCCGCGCACCCCTCACCCGTGAGCAGCTTCTGGCCTATGCCGCCAGCGCTCAGGCCGATCTGCCTCCGCGCCGCATCTATAAAGCCGTCCATAACCCTACAGCTGAGGTGTTCGGGCACATTGAGCTGTACAGTTTCGACGAACGCAACCAGTCGGCCACCCTCGGCAAAGTGCTGGTCGGCCAGCCGCAAGGCCGCGGCGCAGGCTTAGGAACCCAAATGGTCAATGCCGCCCTGGAGATTGCTTTTGTGGAGTTGGGGTTGCACCGCGTGGATTTGCGCGTGTTTGATTTCAACACCCCTGCTGTACGCTGTTACCAGAAAGCCGGCTTTCAAATCGAAGGACATCTGCGCGATTTTCGCAAAGTAGGTGACGTGTTTTGGTCCAGCTACCTCATGGCAGTCTTGGCCCCCGACTGGCTCCAGTCTCACCCTTAGGCCAAGTCCGCATCATCCGTCACGGGGAAAATGGTGTCGGGCTGGGTTTCCACCACCTCCGCCTGCACCGTCCCGCGGGTCAATTCGCGCAGCGCTTCCTGAAAGCCCGCCGCATCTTCCATGCGGAAACGCACGCTCAGGGTCACATCCGCGCCGAAATCCTGGTCCAACAGTTCCCCTCGGTGGCTGGCGATGAGCAGGCGTACCGGTTCAAAATAACTGTACGGCAGGGCCGCCATCAGCGTGGCCGTGGGGATCTTCACCGCCCGCGGTAGCACCGCCAAAACCGCACGCACCGCATCGCTGTAGGCACGCACCAGGCCGCCTGTGCCCAACTTGGTGCCCCCAAAATAGCGTGTCACCACCACCACGTCGCCCAGGCCGCTGCCTTGCAGCACCGCCAACGCAGGCCGCCCGGCTGTGCCAGAAGGCTCGCCTGCATCGCTGCAATGCGCCGTAACAGAGGCCCCATGCCCTACCAGAAAACAGGGCACATGGTGGCTGGCGTCGGGGAACTCGGCGCGAATCCGCTGAATAAAGGCTCGCGCCTCATCCACATTGAACGCAGGGGCCGCGCTGGCGATAAATCGGCTGTTCACCACGGTGATTTCGGCGCGGGCTTCCTGGGCAGGGATCAAATAACGGCTCATAGCATCACTTTCGCTGTATGAAACGTTCCACGGGTACAATTGTACCCGCAAGTCCATCCATACACAGCATTCAGGAGGTACTCAATGAAACGAGGTGTAGATTATATCGGTGTTGGGGTGGGGGCCGTCATTCAGCGTGAAGACGGCGCGGTCTTCATGGCCCGCCGAGGCCCGCTGGCCAAAAATGAGCGCGGCCTGTGGGAATTCCCCGGCGGCTCTGTGGAATTTGGCGAAACTCTGGCCCACGCCCTCATCCGTGAAATGCATGAAGAATACGGTATCACCATCCAGGTTGGACGCTTATTAGATGTGGTGGATCACATTTTGCCGGAAGAAGGGCAGCATTGGATCTCGCCCAGCTATCTGTGCACCCTGCTGGAAGGTGAACCCACCATCCGCGAACCGGGAAAATGCAGCGAAATTGGCTGGTTTAACCCGCGCAGCGCCCCCTTCGACCTCACCCGCATCTCCCGCGAGAACCTCGCCAACCTTCTCCAACTGCTAGACGCCGGAACCTGAGGCGATCTGCCGCGCCTGTTCCACATATGCTAGGCTTTGGTGCCGGAAATAGGTGTTATACAGCTCCGCGTAGTGCCCGCCCTGGCTTAATAAATCCTGGTGACTGCCCATCTCGATGATCTTGCCAGCGCGCATCACCAGAATTCGGTCCGCGCTTTTCACCGTGGATAAGCGGTGCGCAATCAAGATACTGGTGGTAGAACTCAAGATCAAATTTAGCGCCTGTTGAATCTGCCATTCGGTAAAAGGATCCACAGAAGCCGTCGCCTCATCCAGGATAAAGATCGCCGGTTTCTGCACCAGCACGCGAATCAAAGACACAATCTGGCGCTGTCCCATTGAAAGAAAAGCCCCACGCTCGCCCACCTCGCTGTGCAATCCGCGCGGCAGGGTCTCAATCCATTCCCCGTCGCCAACCTGACGAGAAATGTGTTCAATCTCTGCATCGCTCGCTTCCGGGCGCGCGTAGCGGATATTATCCATCACTGTGCCGGAAAACAAAAACGGCGTCTGCGAAACGATTCCCAACTGCCTGCGGTAAGCTTCCAGATCCAGGCTGCGAATATCGCGCCCGTCAATGCGGATCTCGCCCTCCTGAAACTCATAGAAGCGCGCCACCAGCCTCGCCACCGAGGATTTTCCCGCGCCGGTGTGCCCCACCAACGCCAGGTTCTCCCCTGGTCGAATAGAAATCGAAAAATCGTCTAAAACCGGCTCTGAGTCTTTATACCGAAAATTGACGTGCACAAAGTCCACCGCGCCGCGCAGCCGCCCCACCGCTTCGTTCCCGGTCTGTTTCACCACCGGCGCCGCATCAATCAGCGCGAACACCCGTTCCGCCGCCGCCAGACCGGTTTGAATCTGGGTCATGAACGAAGCCATGCTCATCACCGGGAAGAAGAAGCTGTCCAGGCTCAGCAGGAACAAATACCAGGCCCCCGCCGTCACCACCCCCTGAATCACGTTCATCCCGCCAAAATACACCAGAATGGCCGATGCCAGCCCGCCCACCCCGTTCAGGGTCGGAATCACCACCGTCCAGGCCAGTCCCCGCCTCACGTTCATGCGGTACGAGGTGGAATTGGCCCGTTCAAACAGGTTGTAAATATTCTGCTCCTGCCGGAAGTTCTTCGCCACAGCGATCCCGCTTACGGTCTCCTTGATGGTCGAGTTCACCTCTGCCATTGCGCGCATCCCCTGGCGCGTTACCCGCCGCATAAAACGTCGGTACATCACAGTCAGAAAAAACAGCACCGGAACCAGAGCAAAAATATAGAGTGCCAGCCGCCATTCGATCTGCACCAGCACCACCCCCAAAATGAGAGCTTCCGCCACCTGAGAGGTGACGTCCACCGTCATGTTGATCAGCTGTCCAAAATCACGCGTGTCGGTGGTGATGCGCGAAAGGATTCTCCCCGAAGAATGTTCATCATGGAAGGATAGATCATGCGCTGTAGATGCCGCAAAAGCATCTTTGGCCAGGTTCAGGATCACATCGCTCACTGCTCGAGCCGATAGCCTGCGCCGCGCCCAATTGGCCACCCAACGCACAATCCCAATCCCCGCCACCGCGCCGCCCAGCATCAGCGCCAGATCCCAGCTTGCCCGCCCCTCAACGCGGTCCACCCCGCGCGACACCAGGATGGGCAGCAAGGATGAGGTTGCCGAGATGGTCAACACCAACACCACCAGCCCCGCCAGTCTCTTCCACTGCGCCCGGAAATAGGGCGCAATTCGCCGGATTAATTCGCGGTCAGAATACTGCCGGTCATATTTTTCAGCCGCTAAACCTGCAGAAAAACGCATGAGTCCCTACACTTCCCGAAAAATGCGCCGGTAGGCTTCTGACGTGCGCATCAATTCATCATGGCTTCCCACTGCCGCCAGCCGCCCCTTGCGCATCACCACAATCAAATCCGCCCAGCGAATCTGTGATAAACGGTGGGTGATGATCAGGGTGGTGCGGCCCTGAGCTGCGTTGTAAATTGCCCGTTGGATTTTATCTTCCGTAGCGCTGTCAATCGCACTGGTGGAATCATCCAGAATCAATATCTGGGGGCGGGTTAAAAACGCCCGTGCCAATGCCAGTCGCTGACGCTGCCCGCCGGACAGTGTCACCCCGCGTTCCCCAATCACCGTTTGGTAACCTTGATCGAAGCTCATGATAAATTCATGTGCCTGCGCGGCCTTGGCCGCCGCCTCAATTTCCTCTTGGGTGGCATCCTGCCGCCCAAAAGCGATGTTGCGCGCCACCGTATCCGAAAACAGGAAGATATCCTGCTCAATGATCGAAATTCCGCGCCGCAGGGATTCCAAATTCCAATCGCGAACGTCTACGCCGTCCACCAACACCTGTCCGCTGGTCACGTCGTGCGTGCGGTTAATCAGCTTGGTCAGGCTGGTCTTGCCTGATCCCGTCTGCCCCACAATCGCCACGGTTTGCCCGGGTTGAACACGAAAACTGATCTTCTCTAGCGCGAGTTCATCCGGACTGTAGCCAAAGCTCACATCCCGCAGCTCAATTTCGCCTCGAATGGTTTGCCGCACCCCGTCCACGTTCTGATCCAGGTTGTTTTCTCGGTTCATCAGTTCCAAAATGCGCCGCGCGCCCGCCAGCCCAGAAGAAATCTGCGAATAGGCGCTCAGAGAAGCGAACGTGGGGAAATCCAGCATCAGCAGCAGTCCAAAATACGCCACCACACCCCCCACATCCAGTAAACCCTGATGGTTCAGGATCAAAGCGTGCAGCAAACCGCCCGCCAATGCCAGATTGAACAGCAGCATAGGCACAAAGCGCGCCTCAATATCCCCCTGCATCACCGTCGCGTTGCGGTAACGGCGGGCATTGGCGCCGAAGCGCTCCACTTCGCTACGTTCCTGCGACGAACCCTTCACCGTCTCAATCCCGTCCAACGCTTCTGCCAGGCGGGTGTTCATCACACCAAAGGATTCGCGCACCTCATGCGTCACCGGCCGCAGCCGGCGCAGATAGCGCCACAGGGCGTAAAAATACACCAGCACAAACAACAAAGGAGTCAGCAGCAGGGTGGGATGATAGCGCGAAGCCAGCACCAGCGGCATCACCAAAAAATTCAGCGAACCCATCACCATGTTCAGACCTGGGCTAAACAAGAAGTTGACCTCGCGCACATCGTTGGTCGCCCGCGCCATGGTATCCCCCACCGGCTGCAGGCTGTGAAAGGTCATGCTTTTGCCCAGCAAAGACGCGTACAAATCCTCGCGCACGTCTCGTTCCACGCGTTGGGCGGTCAGCTCAAAGCCAAAGTTGCGCATCCACTGCAGCACACTGCGCGCCGCCTGAGACAGCGCTACCCAGACTGCAATCCGACCCAGGCCTTCCAGGGTAGGATTCGGTGAAAGCAGCAAATTCAGCGCCTGCCCAATCAACATCGGCAGAACCGCTGCGAGGGCTGCGTTCCCAAACGCACCGGTCAGCGCCACCAAGCCGATTGGCCAGTTGCGCAATCCATGATAAGCCACCCAGCGCACCGGGCTGCGTCGATCTGAGGTAAACCTGCGTTTCAGGGTAAATTCCGCTTGCGGTGTTGCCAATGCACTCACATCCGTCTCCCGCTGCTCAAGCCGCCTTACTCAACCCACTTTAATGAGATTCTCCCGCGTTCGGTCTCCACGCCCAGAATCTGCACATCAATAATATCGCCCACCTGTAAAATTACCCAGGCAGGGATCTGGCTGCGGTGCAGCAGACCGTCCTGCTTCACACCAATATCCACAAACGCGCCAAAATCTACCACGTTGCGCACCGTCCCCTTCATGATCATGCCCGCGCTTAAATCATCCATCGAGAGCACGTCGCTGCGCAAAATGGGCACAGGCAAATCCTGCCGCGGGTCTCGTCCTGGGCGCACGAGCTGTTCAAAAATATCCTCCAAAGTGGGCACGCCCGTGTTCAGCTGTTCCGCCAGTTCGGCCATCGGCTGCGTCTTGCGCAGTTTTTCCAATGCAGCTTTTTTCTCTTCGGCGGGTGTCCCCACTGTGATTCCCGCCCGTTCCATCACTACCTTAGCCGCCGCGTAGCTCTCCGGGTGAATGGCGCTTGCGTCAAGGGGTGTGTCCCCATTGCGAATGCGCAGGAATCCCGCGGACTGCTCAAAGGCCTTCGCCCCCAGCCCGCTGACCTTCTTGATCTGCTGGCGATTCTGAAAAGGCCCGTTCTCTTCCCGATAGGCCACGATCTTTTCGGCCAGTTTCGGCCCGATTCCCGCCACATAGGTCAGCAGCGCGGGCGAGGCCGTGTTCACATCCACCCCCACCCGGTTCACCACGCTTTCCACCACGCCTGTCAGCGAATCGGCCAGCTGTCCCTGATCCACGTCGTGCTGGTACAGGCCCACACCGATGGATTTAGGGTCAATCTTCACCAGTTCAGCCAGCGGGTCCTGCGCCCGGCGAGCAATAGACACAGCTCCGCGCAGGCTGACGTCCAGCGTGGGCAGCTCCGCCCGTGCCAGCGGACTGGCGCTGTACACGCTCGCCCCGGCTTCGTTCACAATCAGGTAATGCAGACCTGGGCGTTTCCGCGTTAACTGCGCCACCAGCTGTTCACTCTCGCGCGAAGCCGTGCCGTTGCCAATCGTGATCAGCGTCACCCCGTAGCGTTCCACCAGCTGCCGCAGGGTTTCCAAGGCTTCTTTGGTACGCTTCTGCGGTTCGTGCGGGTAAATGGTGTCTGTCGCCAGCAGTTTGCCAGTCGCGTCCACCACAGCCACCTTACAGCCGGTGCGAAAGCCCGGGTCAATCCCCAGAACGATCTGCCCTAGCATGGGCGGTTGGCTCAGCAGCGCTCTCAAATTAGAGGCGAATACCTGAATGGCGTGCTGATCGGCGGTTTCAGTCAAAGAGCGGCGCACATCCCGCTCAATAGCGGGCAGCAGCAGGCGTTCAGCCGCATCACGAATGGCCTCCTCCAACTGCTCGGCAAAGGGTGAGCGGCGGTCTGCCTTGAAAAAGGCATGAATGGACGCCAGCCAATCGTGCTCCGGCATCTCCATGCGCACCTTCAACACCTTTTCGCGCTCACCGCGGTTTATCGCCAGCACCTGGTGCGGCCGCAGGCGGTCTACCCGCGTTTCATAAGCGTAATACAGCTGAAAAACCTGTTTAGGGTCTTCTGCACCTTCCACTTTTTCACACAACAGCGTGCCCCACTGCATGGCCTTGGCACGCATCTGTGCGCGCACCTCTGCGTGATCGCTGATCGTCTCCGCGGCAATATCCCGTGCACCGGCAAGCGCGCTTTCCACATCCAGAACCTGTTCGTTCAGGTATGCCGCCGCCGCTTCTGCGGGGGCTGGGCCGCGCAGCGGCTGGGCCAAAATCAGATCGGCTAGACCCTGCAAGCCCTTTTCTTTAGCAATCGAAGCCCGCGTCCGCCGTTTGGGGCGGTACGGCAAATAGAGGTCTTCCAGGCCGGTCAGAGTCTCGGCCCCCAGAATCGCCTCACGCAGCTCTGGGGTCAGCTTGCCCTGCTCCGCGATGGAAGCCAGAATGGTATCGCGGCGCTCGTCCAGCGTGCGCAGCCGGCTCAAATGCTCCTGCACCTGGCGCAGCTGTTCTTCATCCAGCGTACCGGTTAACTCTTTGCGGTACCGGGCGATAAAGGGAATGGTGTTGCCTTCGTCCAACAGACGAATAGCCGCGGCTACGCGGCTGGTCTGCACATTCAGCAAATTTGAAATTTTCTCTTCGTAATTCATCAGGTTTCAACGATCCAAAAGATAAGATTAAAACGGCTGATCCACCAGGCGCTCCCAGGCACCTTCCCACGGCTTGCCCAACCGGTGGTGCTGTGGCACTTGAACCGCCATGAATTTCTGGGCCACCTGCGCCGCGTTAAGTGCCACCATCCCCCAATCATCCTCCAGCACCGCCTTGCGCATCTTGCCAGCCATCACGCCCGTCCATTCCCATTCCAATCGGAAACGATCGGCTTTTACCCAATACCCCCGTTTTTCCCAGGCCGCCACAGATGCCTCAATCGTCGCGTTGATATCCCCCAACGCCAGCGCGATGAAGGCTGCCAGCTCTCGGCTGGTGTCATCTGGCTGCGACTGCCGCATCAATTCGCGCAGCGCAATGACCACCTCTTTACTCAGTCGGGTGCGGTCTTTTCCCGCCGATTCGGTTTTAATTACTCGGCTCATTCCTAACCTCCATGAAACTGCGGTGCATTCCAGGGAAAGATTATAAACCATTCTATACAATCCAACGGCCTCTGCTGTGAGAACCGCCAGGGTGTGATAAGATCAAGGGGTATGAGTACCGCCGTTCCCTCTTTTCATATCGGCCCCATTCCCGTCTATGGCGACCTGCTTCTCGCCCCCATGGACGGCATCACCGACCTGCCTTTCCGCTTGCTCACCCGCCGACTGGGTTCCGCCGTCAGCTACACAGAGTTCATCACCGCAGGCGATGTCATTCACGGCACGCCCTATCTGCCGCGGCGGCTGGCCTATCGCGAAGAGGAGCGTCCTTTCGGCTTTCAATTGTGCGACGACCAACCCGAGCGCATCCTGCAGGCCGCCCTCAAGCTGTATGAGCGAAAGCCAGATTTTATCGATATTAATCTGGGATGCTCCGCCCGCCACGTTTCTGGGCGCGGCGCAGGGGCTGGCCTGCTCAAAACGCCCGAAAAAATCGCAGAAATCTTCTCCAGCCTCACCCAGAACCTGCCCATCCCCGTCACCGCCAAGATTCGCCTGGGATGGGATGACGCCTCCCGCAACTATCTGCAAGTCGCCCAGCTCATCGTCGAAAACGGCGGCGCCCTGATCGCCGTCCATGGCCGAACCCGCGCCCAGCAGTACACCGGCCGTGCCGATTGGCAGGCCATTGCTGAAGTGGTCCGGGCTGTGCCCGTTCCGGTCATCGCCAATGGAGATGTGACCTGCACAGCCGACATCGAGCGCATCAAAGCTCTCACAGGCTGCGCCGCCGTCATGGTGGGCCGCGCCGCGGTGGGCAACCCCTGGATCTTCTCCCGCCTCGACCGTTCTCAGGTACCCCTGACTGTCGTGCAGGATACCATGCACATGCACCTGCGCGAGATGCTGACCTACTACGGCAGCCCCGACGGCCTGGTGCGCTTTCGCAAGTTCACCCGTGCCTATCTGACTCCCTACCCCCTGCCCCGTGAGCGTCTCACCCCGCTGCTCACCTGCCCCGACCCTAATACTTTTCTGCATTTGTTGGATGACATTTTTGTCCTCCTCCCTTCCCTTCCGCCGGCTGCACCCAATCCTTCAATGATGGATTTCACGGAGTAAATCTTCATGCACGGTAGTGGATGGCACAGCTACATTTCCGCCAGCGGCGAGCGCCCCAAAATTACCCGCCAACTCTTGAACCGCGTCTTCGCATACGCCTGGCCGTACCGGAAGCACATCGCCGGTATGCTGGTGATGATTCTCATCAGCAGTGGCCTCACCCTCATCGCTCCACTGATCATGCGCGACCTGATTGACCGCACCCTTCCCAACCGCGACCTCAACCGCCTGATGTGGCTTTCCGCGGCCCTGCTGGCTGTGCCCCTTGTCCGTGGGGGTGTTTCTGTGCTTCAGCGCCGGTACAACGCGGTGGTCGGTGAAGGTGTCATTTATGACCTGCGCGTGGCCCTCTACCACCACCTCCAGCGCATGTCCCTGCGCTTCTTCACCCAAACCCGCGTCGGCGAACTGATGAGCCGTCTCAACAACGACGTGATCGGCGCGCAAAACGCCATCAGTTCCACCATCGTGGGTATGGTCACCGACATCATCCAGGGCATCGCTGTCCTATTCGTTATGTTCACCCTGGAATGGCGTCTGACCCTCATCAGCATCCTGATCCTGCCCCTCTTCATCTTCTTCGCCCAAAAGCTCGGCGACCGCCTGCGCATCATCGCTCGCCGTCAGATGGATCTGAACGCGGAAATGAATGCCATGATGAGCGAGACTCTCAATATTGGCGGTGCGCTGCTGGTGAAAATCTTTGGCCGCACCCAACAGGAAGTACAGCGCTTCAGCCAGCGGGCTGCTGGCGTGCGCGACGGCGGCATTCAGCGGGCTGTTCTTGGCGCCGTGTTCGTCATGGTCATCGGCCTGGTCAGCGCGGTGGGCTCTGCCCTGGTCTATTCCATCGGCGGGTATCTGGTCATCCGCGAATCGCTCACCATTGGCACCATCGTTGCCTTGGGATCCTATCTCGGCAGTCTCTATTCTGCTCTTTCTGGTCTGGCCAATATCCCTGTAGAATTAGCCACCTCTCTGGTCAGTTTCGAGCGTGTTTTTGAAGTCCTGGATCTGCCCCAAGAAATAGCCGAAAAGCCCAACCCCGTCCGCATTCACGCCCTGCGCGGCCGCCTCACCTTTGAAAATGTCGCCTTTCAATACGACATCGAAGGAGCCGTCAATCTGTCTGAGGTGGAGCGCCACGGCAAAATGCGCGAAGTGGACGCCGTTCTCTCCGGCGTACGCAGCAGTGAGCAGAGCAAACCCAGCAACCACAACGGCGCCAGTCAAGCCCGCGATTGGGCATTGGAGGACATCAGCTTTGATGTCCTCCCCGGCCAGTTGGTCGCCCTGGTCGGTCCCAGCGGCGCAGGAAAAACCACCCTTTCCTACCTCATCCCCCGACTGTACGATCCCGTGCAGGGGCGCATTCTACTGGATGACGTAGATCTGCGCGACCTCAGCCTGGATGATCTCTCCGCCCAAATTGGCATGGTGACCCAAGAAAGCTACCTTTTTCACGACACCATACGCGCCAACCTGCTGTTTGCCCGCCCCGATGCCACCCAGGCACAAATGGAAGCCGCGGCCCGCGCCGCCAACATTCATGATTTCATCGCCGAACTGCCCAACGGCTACGACACCATCGTCGGCGAGCGCGGCTACCGCCTGAGCGGCGGCGAAAAACAGCGCGTGGCCCTGGCGCGTGTCATCCTCAAAGACCCTCGCATCCTCATCCTCGACGAAGCCACCAGCCACCTGGACAGCGAATCCGAAGCCCTAATCCAGCAGGCCCTTCGCCACATCCTCGCCGGCCGCACCAGCATCGTCATCGCCCACCGTCTCAGCACCATCCTGGCCGCCGATCAGATTTTGGTCTTTGACCGCGGCCGCATTGTGGAACGCGGGCGGCACGCTGAGCTTTTGGAAATGGGCGGGGTCTATTCCCTGTTGTACCAGACCCAGTTCGCCCACCAAACCACGCCCTAGCCGCATTTTTCCAACCTTGTCTGATCCGCAAAAATAGGGGTAAACTTGGGAGCTATGGAGGTAAATATGCACACAAAAACAAACAAACCCCAATGGAGTAAGCTCATCCTCACCCTTGTCGGTGTTGCCGCTCTTCTCAGCGGCTGCGGCGTCGCTGCGCCGCAAGCAACCCCCACCATCGACCCAGCGGTCGTCGCTGCCACGGTCGCGGTCATCCAGACCCAGGCGGTTGAAACTGCCGTGGCTCAAATCACCGTAGATGCAGCCCTGCACCCCAGCGCCACTCCCACCGCCGTCCCCCCCACCAATACGCCTGAACCCACAGCCACCCTGGCCCCCTCGGCCACCCTCCCCCCGCCGCCCACCGCCACCTTCATCCCCGCCACAGCCAAACCAACCAATACCAGCACCCCCGCCGCGCTACAATGCTCTGTGGTGTCCGCTGCCCCCGCCAACAAAGCCGAAATGACCCCCGGTCAGGACTTTGACGGCAAATGGACCTTCAAAAACACCGGCACCGAGGCTTGGGACGCCAATGATATTGACTTCCGCTATTTTGAAGGCCATAAGTTCCAGGAAAGCGTAGACGGTCTGGATCTGCCAAAGAAAATCGAGGTTGGGGATACCGTCAGCTTTGTCGTTGATATGATCGCCCCCACCGAAAAAGGCAGTTATACGGCCAACTGGGGGCTGTCCTTTGGCGCATCGCGCTTCTGCGTGGTGACCGTCAGCATTGTGGTTAAATAACTTCAACGCTTAAACCGGCTCATGAATCGACCGTTGGTTTTCGTTCTGCGCATCCTGGCCCTGGCGCTGATTTTATCTGCCGTGGGTTTGTTGGTGCTCTTCTCCATTACCAGTCAGGAAGCCACCTTCGTTTTTCCCGCCGGTTCCACCATTGCAAATCTTCCGGTTGGCGGTCTGGACGAAGTCCAGGCCGCCGACCGGCTGCGGCAGGTCTATGACCAGCCGCTCCAGCTCCGTTATCAAGATTCCCTCATCCAGGTTCCCCCAACACAGCTCGGTTTTTCGCCGGACTACAGCGCCTGGGTGGCTGCCTGCCGCCAGCAAACCGGCCAGATCACCAATTGGCAGCGCCTGTGGGGCCGCGGTCAGATTCAAAGCTGCCAGGTTCCCGCGCAGGCCGCCTCCGATTCTGCTGTGATCGAAGCGTATTTACGGACCGAGATTGCCCCGCGCTACGACCAGCCCGCCTCCGCTCCTGTCCCCTACCCGGGTGACGTGCGCTATATCCCCGGCCGCTCCGGCTGGAGTCTGGAGATCGCCCAGGCCGTCCCCCTCATCCAGGCTGCCCTCACAGACCCATCGCGCGCCCCAGTTCAATTGCCTGTCACCGAATCCGGTGCTCTCCCGCCCCTGTTTGAAAATCTGGATACCCAGCTGCGCCAGTTGGTGCGCGTATCCGGCTTTGACGGCATCGTGGAATTGTATTTGCAGGACTTGCGCAGCGACCAAATCATCCATTTTGCCCTGCAAAACGGCCAGGAGATTGAACCGGGGGTGGCCTTCACCGCCGCCAGCACCATGAAGATCCCCATCATGCTCTCTGTGCTGCGCCGTATCCCCGAGCCCACCCCTGCCGATTACCTCACCCTCCTGGAGCGCATGATCGTGCTCTCCGAGAACCCACCCTCCGATACCCTGATGGAATCGATCGACCCTGTTTCCGGGCCGTTGATCATCACCGATGATCTGCGCGAGATGGGCTTCCAAAACACCTTCATCGCCGGTTTCTTTTATCTGGGCGCGCCCCTGCTTAAACTATACGAAACCCCGGCCAACCTGCGCACCGATATCAACGTAGCCCCCGACATGTATAACCAGACCACCCCCGCCGAAATCGGCCTGCTCCTCCACGAAATTTACCGTTGCGCCGAAGGCAGCCCCAACCGCATCACCTCCACGTTCGACGGGCAGGTCACCCCCAGCGAATGTCAGCTCACTCTCGACACCCTTGCCCGCAATAAAATCGCCCTGCTCAGCGAAGCAGGTGTTCCTGACGGGACCCGCGTGGCCCACAAGCACGGCTGGATCGAGGAATCCGACGGTCTGCTGCACACCATGAGCGACGCCGCCGTCATCTACACCCCTGGCGGCGATTTTGTCTTCACCGTCTATGTCTACCGCCGAGAGCAGCTGGTTTTTGACCCCGCCAATCTGCTCATTGCCCAATTGGCCCAATCCGCCTACACCTATTTCAACCTTCCCTCTGCTCCCTGAACCCGCTTTCCCCTTTCATTTGTTAATAATTTATACGAGTCTGCCTCCGCTTGTTGACGTACTTCCCCCTGTCGCTTATAATCCAAAGTTGCGTGGGGAAGTGCTGGAACTGGCAGACAGGCATGACTTAGGATCATGTGCCTCCGGGCGTAAGGGTTCGAGCCCCTTCTTCCCCACTGTGTGCCGACAAACTATATATGTGACAGAAGGAACGCTGCTTTGAAGATTGAAACTACCCCCCTCGAAAACCAGCAGGTACAGGTGGATGTTGAGCTGGAAAGCGAAGTCCTGCAAGGCTACATGCGCCGCGCTGCTCGCAAAATTGCCCAAGATACCCGCATCCCCGGATTTCGCCCCGGCAAAGCCCCCTTTGATGTCGTCCGCCGTCTCTACGGCGATGAGGCCATCCAAAAGGAAGCCGTTGAGCTGATGATTGATGACGTCTATCCTCAGATGCTCACCGAAGCCAAACTGGAGCCTTCCGGCCCCGGTACCCTCAAGGAAATCGCCAGCTTTGACCCGCCGAAGTTCTCCTTCATCGTGCCCCTGGCCCCCGAAGTGACTCTGTGTGACTATGCCGCCATCCGCAAAGAGTATGCCCCTGCGCCGGTCACCGACGAAGAAGTTGAAAAAGTGCTCAGCAGCCTGCGCAACGACATGGCCACTGCTGAGCCTGCTGGCGACCGCCCAGCCCAAGAGGGCGACTTGGTGTACGTCGATCTTTCCGGCGTTCTGACCCAACCCGCTGAGGGCGAGTCCGAAACCATCGTTGATGAGCGCCCAGCCCAGTTCCTCATCGGCGATCAAGACAACGACTCCTGGCCGTATCCCGGCTTTTCCAAGGAGCTCATTGGGCTTTCCGAAGGCGATGTCAAGGATATCGAGTTCACCTATCCTGAA
The DNA here is from genome assembly GCA_029975215.1 of Levilinea sp. Classification (GTDB taxonomy): domain Bacteria; phylum Chloroflexota; class Anaerolineae; order Anaerolineales; family Anaerolineaceae; genus Levilinea. The sequence continues at coordinate 50,452 of JARKPO010000045.1, read as the reverse complement.
GACACCCCCTTCACCCGCCTGGCTGGAAAATCCGCTCGTTTCACGGTCAAAGTGACTGCGGTCAAAGTTATGCAGTACCCCGAGATGGATGATGAATTTGCCAAATCGGTGGGCGATTTCGAAAACTTCCAGGCTCTGCGCGATACTGTGCGCACCTCACTGGAAGCTCGCCAGATGTCTGAATACGACCAGCAATATGTGGATGAGCTGATTGATGAAATCATCGCCCAATCCACCATTCAATACCCCCCGCACATGCTGGAAGAAGAGCAGGAACACATCCTCAAGCACTTGCAGGAAGACCTGGCCGAACGCAAACTGGACCTGGACACCTATCTGAAAGTCCGCCAGCTGGACCGTGCTGCCTTCATCGAGCAGGAAGTTATCCCCTCGGCCAAGAAACGCCTGTCGCGCTCCCTGGTTTTGGAAAAAATTGCCCAGGCCGAAAATATTCAATTGGATAAAACCGAGCTTTCCGAGGCAGTGAACCAGCGCCTGGGTGAACTATCCCAATCCATCGCACAGGATAAGAAATACCGCTCCAAAGCGGCTCAGGCAGATCTGGTCAACGCCCTGGCGTTTGACACCGCCAACCGCTTATTCAACGAACGGCTCATGGAACGACTGAAGCGCATTGCCTCCGGGCAGGCCGAAGCGGAAGAAGCTGCCGCTGCCGAAGTCGAAGCCAAAGCAGCCGAACTGACCCCCGGCATCGAAGGCGGTGAGACTCCTGAAGCCGGGACAACCGAAGCTTAACGTTCGTCAAAGTGTCTGAGGTAACTATGTCGTCCATTCCTGACTTTAAGTCCGTCATCCCGATGGTCATTGAGTCCTCTGGCCGGGGCGAGCGCGCGTATGATATTTACTCGCTGCTCCTCAAGGAACGCATCATCTTCCTCGGCACCGGCATCGATGACCAGGTCGCCAATCTGGTGGTCGCGCAGCTCCTGTTCCTCAACCGCGAGGACCCTGAGCGCGAAATCCAGATGTACATCAACTCCCCCGGCGGTCAAATTTACGCCGGTCTGGCCATTTACGACACCATGCAGTTCATCTCCAACCCCATCCGCACCTTCGCGGTGGGCGTCACCGCCTCCTTTGGCACCGTGCTGCTGACGGCCGGCACCAAGGGCATGCGCCACTCGCTGCCCAATGCCACCATCCACATGCACCAGCCTCTGGGCGGTGCGCAAGGGCAGGCCTCCGATATTGAGATCCAGGCGCGTGAAATTCTGCGTCTGAAGGCCCGCCTGTTGGAAATCATGGCCCGCCACACCGAAAAGCCTCTGGATATCATCGAAAAAGACACCGAGCGCGATTACTACCTCTCGGCCCAGCAGGCGGTAGAATACGGCCTGATTGACAGCGTCCTGCAGCCGCCGGAACGCTGATCGGTTCCAAAAACCTATTGCAGGCCGGATGGCCCCCCTGGCGGCTGTCCGGCCTGTGTGTTTCACGGAGTAACCTTCGTATGCTTGCCTCTCTGACCCCCGCCGTCCAGGCCGCCATTTTAGATATGGACGGCGTTCTATGGAAAGACAAACAACCGCTTATCAACCTTAAAGAAGCCTTCGACCGCTTTGACGCGCTGGGCATTCAGGTGGTTCTGGCCACCAACAACTCGTCGCGCACCGTCAAAGAGTACCAGGAGAGAATCGCCTCAATGGGCGCCCAGGTGAGCGAAGAACAAATTGTCACCTCTTCCATGGCTGCCGCACACGTTCTTCAGCAGCGCTTCCCCCAGGGCGGCCCGGTCTACATCATGGGCGCAGCAAGCCTGCATCAGGCTTTGGAGCAGGCCGGTTTTCACCATGCCGAAGAAAACGTCCTCGCCGTGGTCTCCGGTCTGGACCGCACCTTCAGCTTTGACAAATTGGCTCGCGCCACCCGCCTCATCCGCCAGGGGGCCTTCTTCATGGGCACCAACCCCGACACCACCTTTCCCACCCCCAACGGTCTGGGTCCCGGTGCAGGTTCCATCCTGGCCGCCATCCAGACCGCCAGCGAGCAAACGGCTGTCATCGCGGGCAAACCCAGCCCCACCCTCTACCAGATGGCGATGCAGCGCCTGGGGGTTTCCCCGCAGCAAACCATCTCCATCGGCGACCGCATGGAGACCGACATCCTTGGCGGCATTCGCGCTGGCTGCCGCACCGCCCTGGTGCTTTCCGGTGTCACCTCACGCCAGACCCTGCAAACCTACGATTACCAGCCCGATCTGGTGGCCGAGGACTTGATTCATTTATTATCTGCCTAAGGAACCTCCTCCAATGACCGATCCGCTCCCCCTCATTTATGATCTGGACCTTCCCGAACTTCAAGAACTCTTGAAGTCGTGGGGGGAGCCGGCCTTTCGCGCCCGCCAAATCTGGCAGGGTCTTTACCAGCACCTGTGGGACTCCCCTGAAGAATTCACCAACATCCCCGCCCGCCTGCGTGAAAAATTGTTCACCGGATTCCGTTTCAGCGCCCTGCGGCCCGCGCAGGTGCTGTCTTCCAACGACGGCGAAACGGTGAAGACCCTCTTCACCCTGTGGGACGGGCGCGCCATCGAAGCTGTGCTTATGCGCTATTCCGAGCGGCGCACACTGTGCATCAGCTCTCAGGCGGGCTGTGCCATGGGCTGCGTCTTTTGCGCCACCGGCCAAATGGGCTTCAAGCGCCACCTCTCCAGCGGCGAGATCGTGGCTCAAGTGCTGTATTACGCCCGCATCCTCCAGGCTGAAAACGACCACGTCACCAATGTGGTCATCATGGGCATGGGTGAGCCCTTCCACAATTACAACGCCGTCCTCCACGCCGTTGACCGTCTCAACCATCCCGAAGGCTTCAAGTTTGGCGAGCGCCGCGTCACCATCTCCACCGTTGGCCTGGTGCCTTTAATCCGCCGCTTCGCCGATGAAAACCGTCAGATCAATCTGGCCATCAGCCTGCACGCAGTAGATGATGCCCAGCGCTCGTCCATGATGCCTGTCAACAAACAGTATCCCATCGCCACGCTGCTGGAAGCCTGCCGCTACTACGTCAACAAAACCCGCCGCCGCATCACCTTTGAATGGGCCTTGATTCGGGATGTGAACGACTCGCCAGAAACCGCTATCCGCCTGGCGGGGCTGCTCAAGGGCATGCTCTGCCACGTCAACGTCATCCCGCTCAACCCCACCCAAAAATACCCCGGACAGGCCACCACCCGCGAACGCGCCCAGGCCTTTCAGGCCGAGCTGGAAAAGCGCGGCATCACCTGCAGCATCCGCATCCGCCGCGGGATCGACATCCAGGCAGGCTGCGGTCAACTGGCCATTCAGGCCTCAGACGCATCCAACCAACCATGATATAATCCCAACCTATGGCCGATTTCTTTAGCAAATGGAAAGAGGGTCTCGATCGGACCCGCAAAGTAGCCTTCGGGCGCATCGCCACCCTGTTTGGCGCCACCCAAATCACCGCGGACACCTGGGAAGAGCTGGAAGCCATCCTGGTTCAGGCAGATATGGGCCTGGAAACCTCTGAATCCATCCTGAAAGCCCTTCGCGCCCAGGTGGAAAAAGAAGGCCTCACCAAAACTGCCGAGCTCCAGGAAGTCCTGCGCCAGGAATTATTAAACCGGCTGGATCCCACCCCTGCCCCAGACCTCGACCAGCACCAGCCCGCCGTCATCCTCATGGTCGGGGTCAACGGCTCCGGCAAAACGACCACCGCCGCCAAGCTCGGCAAACAGTGGTCAGCCGACGGCAAAAAGGTGCTCCTGGTGGCCGCCGATACGTACCGTGCCGCCGCCGTGGATCAATTGGAAGTCTGGGCGCAGCGTCTTAACCTGCCCATCCTTGCCGGGCAGCCGGGCGCGGACCCCGGCGCCGTCACCTACGACGGCATTCAGTCCGCCGTTGCGCGCAAAATTGACCGCGTGCTGGTGGATACTGCCGGCCGCCTGCACACCCGCTACAATCTTATGGAAGAGCTAAAAAAGGTCAACCGTGTGGCCGCCAAAGCCCTCCCCGGCGCGCCCCATGCCGTCTGGCTGGTGCTCGACGCCACCACTGGCCAAAATGCCCTCATGCAGGCCCGCGCCTTTAAAGAAGCTGTGCACATCACCGGCGTGATCCTTTCAAAACTGGATTCCTCCGCTCGCGGCGGCATGGCCTTTGCCATTCAAAAAGAACTGGGCCTGCCCATCTTATACGCTGGCCTGGGTGAGAAACCCGAAGATCTGCAGCCTTTCGACCGTGCCGCCTTTGTAGATGGAATTTTGAGCCGAAATTAACGAGGAAAGCATGCAAGACTTAGTCAACCGTCTCAAAACAGCCGCTGAAACGATCTCCAACCTCTTGGAGTATCTTTGACTTACCGGCAAAAGAAGCTGAACTGGCGGATCTGGAAAAGAAATCGGAAGATTCCAGCCTCTGGGATGATCCCCAGGCTGCCCAAAAATTGATGAAAAAGCTGGCCGACCTGCGCGAAGAGGTGCAGAGCTGGCGTTCGTTGGAAAAGCGCATTCACGATTCTCTGGAACTGGCCGAGCTGATGGATGAAAGCCTGCGCCCAGACCTGGAAAAAGAGCTGGAAGCGATCGAACCCGACTTGGCCCGCCGCGAGATCAACATCCAGCTTTCCGGCCCCTATGACAAAGAAAACGCCCTGCTGGCCATTCACGCCGGCGCGGGCGGCGACGACTCGCAGGATTGGGCCGCTATGCTGGAACGTATGTATTTGCGCTGGTGCGAACGCCGCGGCTTCGAAACCGAAATCTTGGATGTCTCCGAAGGCGAAGAGGTCGGCATTAAGAGCGTCACCATCGCCGTCAACGGCAAATATGCCTACGGCTACCTGCACCCCGAAAAAGGGGTCCACCGTCTGGTGCGCCTTTCCCCCTTTGATTCTGCCCACCGCCGCCACACCTCGTTTGCCCTGGTCGAAGTGCTGCCCCAGGCCAACGACGAAGGCGATATCCAGATTAATCCCGACGAATTGCGCATTGATATCTACCGCTCCTCCAGCGCCGGGGGTCAAAACGTGCAAAAGAACGCCACCGCCGTGCGAATCACTCACCTGCCCTCCGGGCTGGTGGTCTCCTGTCAAAATGAGCGCTCGCAGATGCAAAATCGTGAAAACGCCATGCGCGTCCTGCGTGCTCGCCTCCTCCAAATGCGCCACGCTGAGCAGGAAAAAGAGCTGGCCGAACTGCGCGGTGATTACACCAAAGCGGAATGGGGCAGCCAAATACGTTCTTACGTTCTGCACCCCTACCAGCTGGTCAAAGATCACCGCACCGAGCATGAAGTGGGCAACACCCAGGCCGTCCTGGATGGGGAAATTGACTCCTTCATTGAAGCTTTCCTTCGCCGAAAAACTGTGTAACTTCCCTTGTTTAACCAGAAGCAGGCCGAACCATCTAGCGTTCGGCCTGCTGTTTAATTGGCCCTATGACCTAATCCAAAATTTGCGCCAGTTTGAATAGCGTCAAATCCAACGGCTTCTTGCTGTTCACCACTGTTTCCAACGGTGTGCGCGTCAGTTCGCTGCGCACCCAACCGTTCAGCACCCCATACTGTCCTTCCAGCAGGCTTTCCACGGCTCCAGCTCCCAGGCGGCTGGCTAAAATTCGATCAAACGCCCCAGGGTTGCCGCCGCGCTGAATGTGGCCCAAAATCGCCGTGCGCAAAGCAAACCCCAGGCGGTCTTGATGCTGGGTGAAATATGCGTCCAGCTTCGCCGCGTTATATTTCGCTCCTTCCGCCACCACCACAATCGCATGGGCCTTACCCTTCTCGTAGGCCTCGCGGATCACATCCGCCACATGTTCCGGCTCGGTTTCCACCTCTGGAATCACCACCGCCTCTGCCCCGCCTGCGATAGCCGACATGAGCGCCAGATAACCGCAGTCGCGCCCCATCACCTCCAGTAAAAAGGCTCGCTGATGTGAACTGGCGGTAATCTTCAGGCGGTCAATCGCCTCCAGAGCGATGTTCAAGGCCGTATCCACGCCGATGGTGATATCTGAGCCAAACAGGTCATTGTCAATCGTCGAAGCCACGCCCACCACCGGGAAACCCAATTGGTGCAGGGCATATGCACCGGTCTGCGACCCATTTCCGCCAATCACGACCAGGCCTTCAATCCCCGCCTGGTTTAAAGCCCGCAGAGCTTCCCGCTGGCCTTCCAGAGTCTTAAATTCCAGGCTGCGCGCGCTGCCCAAAATGGTGCCGCCGCGTTGAATAATCCCGCCCACATCGCGCGCCCCCATTGGGGTGAACAGGCCGTCAATCAGCCCGTGATACCCATTCCGCACGCCGAACACCTCCACCCCACGATCGATCGCCGTGCGCACCACCGCCCGAATGGCTGCATTCATACCTGGAGCGTCCCCACCGCTGGTCAAAACTCCAATTCGCTTCATCATCCCTCCTTTCATAATGGCGAAAACAAATGAATTTTCTTTCATTGTACTCCCAATGCCTGCCGTTGCGCCTGCCTTCAAGCATGGAAGAATCTGCGCGGAATTTCGGAAAAGCTTATGACACTCAGTTCCAAAGAACGGGCAGAATGGCAGTATTCAACCCGAATTCGCTTTGCTAGAATGTATCGTGGAAATCATCGCCTGATCCTCGTCACTCGTTCAGGCTTTTTGATTTCTTGGGTTAAGACCATCGGAAATTCATCTATCCGCAGGAAATCGAAGGGAAAATCCATGACAGGACTCCGTATCGAGCAGCATCCCATTTTACCCATTCCAAAGCGGGAGGAAATTCAAATTTTCTGGCAAGGCCAACCCATTCAGGCCTTTGTGGGAGAAACCATCTCCGCCGCCCTCTTTGCCAGCGGGATTCGCGTCTTTGGTCACCACCCCAAAGATGGGTCGCCCCAAGGCATTTTTTGTGCCAATGGACAATGCTCACAATGCATGGTTTTGGCCGATCGAAAGCCGGTCAAATCCTGTATGGAACTGGTGCGGCCTGGAATGCGCGTTGAACCACTCAACGGTCTGCCCGAACTGCCCAAAGTCGCCCACCCCCCCAAAGTGCAGCCGATTGAAGAAATCGAAATCGAAGTCCTTATCTTGGGCGGCGGCCCCGCGGGGCTTTCCGCTGGCAGCGAGCTGGGTAAACTCGGCATTCCCACCTTACTGATTGATGACAAACACCGTCTGGGCGGCAAACTGGTGCTGCAAACCCACCGCTTCTTCGGCTCCTCCAGCGCGGTTTATGCCGGTACACGCGGAATTGACATCGCCACCCGCCTGGAAAACGACCTGCGACAGTACCCCTCCGTTCAAATCTGGCTGCAATCCACCGCCCTGGCAGTGTTCAGCGATCAAAAAGTGGGCATCTTGCGAAACGGCAGCCAATACGTCCTGGTCAAACCCAAGGTTATTCTGGTCGCCACCGGCGCGCGCGAGAAGTTCCTGGCCTTCAAAGGCAATTCCCTCCCCGGTGTGTACGGCGCAGGCGCCTTTCAGACTCTGGTCAACCGCGACCTGGTGCGCCCGGCAGAAAACCTCTTCATTGTTGGCGGCGGCAATGTCGGCCTCATCGCTGGATACCACGCCCTGCAGGCCAATATCAACGTCGTCGGTCTGGTAGAAGCCCTGCCCGAATGCGGCGGCTACAAGGTGCATAAAGATAAGCTCGTCCGCATGGGGGTGCCCATCTACACCTCTCACACCGTCCTCAGCGCCAACGGCCAGGATTATGTCGAATCCGTCACGATCGCTAAAGTAGACGAGAAATTCCAGCCCATCCCCGGCACAGAAAAATCCTTCGCCTGTGACAGCCTTCTCATCGCTGTCGGCCTCGATCCGGTCAACGAGTTTTATGTCAAAGCCAAGCAGTACGGCATCCCTGTCTTTGCGGGCGGCGATGCCGAGGAAATCGCCGAAGCCTCTGCCGCCATGTTCTCCGGCAAGATCAAAGGCCGTGAAATTGCCCTGCAGTTGGGCCGCAAAGCCCCGCCCGTTCCCGCCGAATGGTACCGCACCAGCGAAATTCTCAAATCCAAACCCGGCGAAACCTTCTCCGAACACCTGCCCGAAGCCTCGGTTGGCGTCGTTCCCGTCATCCACTGCACTCAGGAAATCCCTTGCAATCCTTGCGCAGCTCTGTGCCCCAACGGCCTTATCTTCGTAGATGACCGCGATATTCGCAAGGTCCCCGAATTCCTGGGCAACAATTACTGCTGCCAGCTCTGCGAACAGTGCGTGGCAGGTTGTCCGGGCCTGGCCATCACCCTCCTGGATTACCGCTCCAATGCGGATTTTCCCCTGGTTTCCATCCCCTACGAGTTCACCCGTGACTCCATCCGCCAGCGTGATTTCGTCACCGTACTCGACACCCAGGGCAATCCCCTCGGTGATCTGGAAGTCCTTAGTGTGCATCAAATCAAGCGCAGCGACCGCACCCTCATCGTGCAGGTGCAGGCCCCCAAGGAATATGCCAAAAAGATCGCCGGGCTGCGCATTCAAGACCAAAAAGTCACTGAACCCCTGGATGAATATTTCGCCGAACTGCACAACGACACCATCATCTGCCGCTGCGAACGCGTCACCGTCGGTGAGATCCGCGAACTCATCCGCAAAGGCGTGCGCGACATCAATGAAATCAAAACCGTCACCCGCGCGGGCATGGGCGCCTGCGGCTCCAAAACCTGCAACTCCCTCATCCACCGCCTCTTCCGCGAAGAAGGCGTTGCAAATAGTGAAGTGGTGGACAACACCAAGCGTCCCCTCTTCATGGAAGTTCCCATCGGCGTTTTTGCAGGCGAAACCCCTTCCGAGGATAAATCAGCATGACCCAACCTACCTCCATCCCGCACTATGATGTGATCATCCTCGGCGCGGGTTCCGTTGGAACCCCCAGTGCCATGTACCTGGCGGAAGCGGGTTACAAAGTGCTGGTTCTCGACCCCGGCGCCTCCGTCGGCCAAGGATCCAATAAGAAAGCCATCGGCGGCATCCGCGCTACCCATTCTGACCCAGCCAAGATTCGCCTCTGCCTGCGCAGCCTGGAGATTTTTTCCAACTGGGAAAAATGGTACGGTGAGGATATTGAGTGGGTGCAGAACGGCTACATGTTCATGGCCTACCGAGAACGCGAGCAAAAAATACTGAAAGACCTTCTGGTCACTCAAAAATCCTACGGTCTGAATATCGACTGGTATGATCCCCAACAGCTTTTGGATATTGTTCCCGACCTCAACCCCGAAGGGCTGCTGGGCGGAACCTTTTCTCCCGAAGACGGCAGCGCTTCGCCCCTGCTTTCTGCCCACCGTTTTTACGAACATGCCTGCCGCGCTGGAGCCAACTTCCACTTCCATGAGCCGGTCACCAAAATGATCACCCGCAGCGGAAAAATTGTTGGCGTCGAAACCCCTGTGGGGACGTACGGCGCCGACGTGGTCATCAACGCCGCTGGTGCCTGGGCGCGCCCCGTGGCCCAGTTAGTGGGCGTGGATGTGCCCGTCAATCCCGATTCGCATGAATCCGCCGTCACCGAAGCTGTGGCAGATTTTCTCAAGCCCATGATTGTGGATATTCGCCCCATGCCCGGTTCCTCTAACTACTATTTCTACCAACACCGCACCGGCCAGATTTTCTTCTGCATCACCCCCAGCCCAAACATTTGGGGTTTTGACACCGAAGAAACCAGCGAATTTCTGCCCATGGTCACCCGCCGCATGGTCGAAGTCATGCCCCGCCTGAAGAACCTGCGCGTGCGCCGCACCTGGCGCGGCCTCTACCCCATGACCCCCGACGGCTTCCCCATCGTGGGCTGGGCCGAAGGCGTTGAGAACTTCCTGCTGGCCGTCGGCATGTGTGGCCAGGGGTACATGCTCGGCCCCGGTCTGGGTGAATTAATCCTGCGCATGGTTCAAAACCAGCTCACCGAGAACGATCATGAAACCCTCAGTTTCCTCAAGCCCACTCGCCAGTTTGCCAGTCAGGAGCTGCTCAAATAACCTGCCTGCCTTCTGGTACAATAAAGCGGTTTTCGCAATCAGCGGAGCCAGCCCCGCCGGCTCCGCTTTCATTTGGAGGAACGCGTGACGATTAAAGGACTGCTGTTTGATTTCGACGGTCTCATCTTAGATACCGAGACCCCAGAATATGATTTGTGGTGCAAAATTTTTCAGGAATATGGCCACAGCCTGCCTCTGGAGCTGTGGGCGCGCGCCGTCGGCGCATCGCTGGATGCCTTTCACCCCGCCGCCTATCTGCAAACCTTAACCGACTGCAAGATCGATATTTCCGAAGTTGAGCAGCGCCACCGCGCCGCTTCATTAGAAGTTATATTGCAGTCCGCGCCCATCCCAGGCGTCACAGATTTTTTGGAACACGGCCGCAAAAGCGGGGTTAAAATGGCTGTCGCCTCCAGCTCCGACCGCGCCTGGGTCGGCGGCCACCTCAGCCGTCTAGGTCTCACCTCCTATTTCGACACCATTTGCACCCGCGAAGACGTGACCCAGGTGAAACCCAACCCGGCTCTCTACCTCACTGCCTGCCAGCGCCTTGGCTTGCAGCCCGCCGAAACAGTGGTTTTTGAAGATTCTCCCAACGGCATCACTGCCGGGATTGCGGCTGGGTGCCACGTGGTGGCGGTTCCCAACCCTCTCACCCGCCACCTGGATACCAGCCATGCCCATTGGGTCGTTCCCAGCCTCAAAGAAGTCACCCTCGAAAAGCTCAACCAACGTTTCAACGGTCGACCCAACTAACAGCTTCCCCCTCGCAACGCTGTTTTTAACCGGCGAAACGCACTTGCGCGAAGGGAGTTCCGGGGGTTATACTTGTGCTGAAATTACCGGGTTGTACAAACAGGTAGTGCGGAGCAGCAGCGCGGCCAGCGTATGAAAATTGAAGAGCTGATCGAAAATCTGCCAGATAATTACACCATCGTAGACCGCGAATTGGTCATGCGTGCCTATCGTTTTGCCGAAAACGCACACAAGAATCAGAAGCGCGCCTCCGGCGAACCCTACGTCATGCACTGCCTGGCAGTTGCCGGAATATTGTTGGAGCTGCGTCTGCCCCCACCGGTCATCATCGCCGCCCTCCTGCATGACACCGTCGAAGATACACCGGTTACCCTGGAAGACATCAAACGCGAATTTGGCGATGAGGTTGCCCAACTGGTGGACGGCGTCACCAAGCTCAGCAAGCTGCCCACTGTCTCAGTAGATGAGGAGCCCATTCTCGTGGATGGTGATGGGGCCAAACCCGCGCCAACAGCCGCCGCCAGTGAACCACCCCGCACCGTCAAAAAAGACCGCGAGATTCAGCGCGAAAAAGACGCACGCAACGAGAATCTGCGCAAAACCTTCATGGCCATGGGCAACGACATCCGCGTGGTCATCATCAAACTCGCGGATCGGCTGCACAATATGCGCACCCTCAGCTACATTCCCGAACCGCGCCGCACCCGCATCGCCCAGGAAACCCTGGATATTTACGCCCCCCTGGCCAACCGCCTGGGCATCTGGCGTATCAAATGGGAGCTGGAAGACCTCGGCTTTCGCTACACCAACCCCGATCGCTACAAAGAAATCGTCGAGAACCTGGCCGAGCGCCGCACCGAACGCGAAACACAGGTTCAAAAAATCATCGAACGTCTGAAAGCGTTGATGGAGCAGTCCGGAATTAAGGCTGAAATCAGCGGACGCCCCAAGCACATCTATTCCATCTACCGGAAGATGCTCGACAAAGGCAAAACCTTTGATATGGTTCGAGACCTGCGCGGTGTGCGCCTCATCGTCCCGGAAAAACAGGATTGCTACGCCGCCCTCGGCATCATCCACGGCCAGTGGCGCCCCATCCCAATGGAATTTGACGATTACATCGCTGCCCCCAAGGACAACGATTACCAATCGCTGCATACCGCCGTCATTTATGATGACGGCAAGCCCCTCGAAGTGCAGATCCGCACACCTGAAATGAACCAGCACGCCGAATTTGGAATCGCCTCGCACTGGCGGTACAAAGAGCGCGGCAGCAAATCCGACCAGGCCTACGAACAGCGCATCAACTGGCTGCGCCAGATGATGGAATGGTACAAAGATGTTGAGGATGCCCAAGAATTCATTGACGGCATGCGTACCGATATCTTTGAAGATCGTGTATACGTCTTCACCCCCCGCGGGGACATCATTGATCTCCCCGCCGGTTCAACCCCCATTGATTTCGCCTATCAGGTGCACACCGAGATCGGCAACCGCTGCCGCGGCGCAAAAATTAACGGTAAACTCGTCAGCCTGGATTACTGTCTGAAAACCGGCGATCAGGTGGAAATCCTCACCGCCAAGCACGGCGGGCCCAGCCGCGACTGGTTGAACACCAACCTCGGCCTGGTGAAGACCCCGCGCGCCCAGGGTAAAATCCGCCAATGGTTTAAACGTCAAGACCGCGAACAAAACCTTTCCCAGGGCCGTGCCATGTTGGACCGCGAACTGCGCCGCCTGGGCTTAAACAATGTAGATCTCGAAAAATTGGCCGTCAGTCTGGACATCCACAATGTGGAAGACCTCTACGTCGCTTTGGGCTGCGGTGACCTCTCCATCGGTCGCATCATCGCCAAGCTCACTGATCTGGAGAAGAATTCACCCGACCCGCTGCTCAAGCCCTCTCTGCCAACCGAACAGAAGACCAGCCACAGCGCGGTTTCTGTTCTGGGTCTTAAAGGCCTGCTCACCGTCTTTGCCCGCTGCTGCAACCCCGTTCCCGGCGATGAGATCGTGGGGTACATCACCCGCGGGCGCGGCGCCACCATCCACCGCTCCGACTGCCCCAATATTCTGCGCCTCACCGACCGCGAACGCATCGTCAAAGTCTCATGGGGCGAAAATCAACGCACTTACCCCATTCGCCTGGAGATTAAAGCCTACGACCGGCAGGATCTGGTGGGTGATATCTACCACATCCTCACCAACGAAAATATCAACCTCGTCGGCATTAACCTCAAAGTCACTGACAACCTGGCCTCCATCTATCTCTCGGTGGAAGTCGGCGACATCACCCAACTCAGCCGCATCCTTGCTCGCATCGAAAACTTGCCCAACGTTCTGGAAGCCCATCGGGTTCACGCTGGTTAATTTGATGTATAATCAGCGCGCCAAAACTTCTTCGCTTGGAGAATGTGTTGCCTGAACTCACTTCTGTGAAAGACGCTCTGGGACAGTTGTTAAGCGCTTTCAGCCGTCTCCCCGCGGAGAATGTCTCGCTCGCTCACGCCCTGGGCCGGGTTCTGGCCGAAGACGTATCTGCCGTCTTCGATCTCCCCCCTTTCACCAATTCCGGGATGGACGGCTACGCCGTACGTGCCGCCGATACCACCCCCGCTCCGCAAACCCTCACCGTCATTGGCGATATCCCCGCGGGTCTGGCTCCTGAGCTGAAGCTCCAATCCGGTCAGGCCGCCCGCATTATGACCGGCGCCATGCTGCCCGCAGGCGCCGACGCCGTCATCCCCATCGAGTGGACCGATCAACCTGTCTTTGACCCCTCTCAGGGCTTCCCACATCTCATCACCACCCGCCAATCCGTCCAGCCGGGGGACTTCATCCGCCCCCTGGGACAAGACGTCCGCACCGGTCAGACAATTCTGTCCGCAGGGCACCGCCTTTGCGCTCAAGACCTGGGCCTGCTGGCCTCCTTTGGCCTTACCACTCTCAAAGTGGTGCGCCGTCCCCGCGTGGCTCTGCTCTCCACCGGTGACGAACTGGTAGAACCTGGGCTGCCCCTGCCCCTTGGAAAAATCTACAATTCAAACAGCGTCATGCTCGGCGCTCTCGTGCGCCAATTCGGCGGGCAGGTTTGCTTCCAGGCCGCCGCCCCCGACCATCCCCAGGCCATTCATGACATGTTTGCCCGCGCCCTAGAGCAGTCCCCCGATCTGCTTCTCACCTCGGCCGGGGTGTCTGTGGGCGCCTTTGACTACGTGCGCGACTGCATCCAGGCAGACGGCCAACTCACCCTTTGGCGGGTAAACATGCGCCCCGGCAAACCTTTGGCTTTTGGCTCCTACCAGCACATCCCCGTCATCGGCCTGCCGGGCAACCCCGTATCCGCCTTCGTGACTTTCCAGGTGTTCGTGGTTCCCGTGCTGCATACCCTGACGGGCTTGCCAGCAGATTCCCGCGCACAGGTGACGGTGGCCCTTGCTGAGCCGATTGAATCAGACGGCCGCGAGACCTATGCCCGCGCCCTGGTCACCTGGCAAAACGGCGCCTGGACCGCCCGCCTGGCCGAACATCAAGGATCCGGCAATTTGTTGTCTTTGGTGCGTGCAAACGCTTTACTGATTGTCCCCTCTGGGGTAAAATCGCTTCCTGTCCAATCGCAGGCTGCCGCCTGGTGGTTAAACGCGGACTTATCTTAGGATGACAATGAAACCTTCTTCCACGCGCGCCTGGTTTATCGCCCTGGCGGTTATCGGGTTGCTCGATTCGGTTTATTTGACCATCGCCAAGCTCACCGCCAACCGCCAAATGTGTCTGGAGGGTATTGGGGACTGCTGGTCGGTCAATCAAAGCGTTTATTCTGAAATCCTGGGCATCCCCATCGCGCTGCTGGGGGCTGCCGCCTATGCTGCGCTCATCGCCCTGGTTCTTCTGGAGCAGCGCGCCTTCTTTTGGCGCTACATCACCTTCGCCACCACCTTGTTTGGTGCCCTCTATTCTGCGTACCTGACGTATATTGAAATTGCACTGCTCAAAGCAATCTGCCCGTTTTGTGTTCTGTCTGCTGTGGTCATTACCTTGCTGTTTGCACTCACCATTTACCGCCTGTTCGCCGATCAGGCTCAATCATAAATCAGGAGGGAAGCTAAATGCCCCGAATTCGATGTCACTATATTGACTGCGCTTTTCTAGATGATGGTTTTTGCAGTGCCGCCGCGGTAGAGGTCAACCCCGATGACGGCTGTCAAACCTATTCCCCCACCTCCGAAGTCCCCGCCGATGAAAACTGGGAGGATGAAGAGGAGTTGGAAGAATGGGAAGAGCTTGAAGATGAAGAAGAGGATGACGAGGACATCTGGTTGGACGAGGAAGAAGAGGAATATTAGTTCTTTCTCAGAAACAAACGCCTTGACATCGCTCACCATTCCGGTTAAACTCTTTTGCGGATGGGGAGTAGCAGCCTCCGCAGGGCGAACTGTCGTCATGACGGAACCCAAAGTTCCCGGCAGTTTGAACGCGTCAGAATCGCGTTTTGCAAGACCACCACAGTTCAATTGTGGTGGTCTTTTGTTTCACTACCGCCTGCCACAATAAAAATCAATCTTAGAAAAAGGACGGACATATGAAAGACAATGGCACGCAGCAGTGGCATGAAATGGATCTGTCTCAATTTGAGCAGTCCATGAAAGTCAATACGCAGCAAGGTTTGTCTGCCGAAGAAGTTCAGCGCAGACAGACCCAGTATGGACCGAACGAGTTGATCGACCGCGGCACCAAAAGCCCCTGGAAGATCCTCTTAGAGCAGCTCACAGGGGTCATGGTCATCATTCTGATCATCTCCGCTGTCATTTCGATGCTGCTGGGCGAATACAAAGATGCCATCGTCATCTTGATCATCGTCATCCTCAATTCCATCCTCGGCTTTACGCAGGAGTATCGCGCCGAACAGGCGATGGCTGCCCTGAAGAAAATGGCTGTCCCTCATGTGCGCGTCCGCCGCAGCGGCCATGTCCAGGAAATTTCCGCCCGCGACTTGGTTCCCGGCGATGTGATCCTGCTGGAAGCCGGCAGTTCCATCCCTGCTGACAGTCGTGTGGTCGAATCGATCAACCTGCGGGTGCAGGAGGCAGTGCTCACCGGTGAATCGGAGGCAGTCGAAAAGCACACCGCCCCCCTCAAGGGTGGTAATTTAGCCCTTGGCGACCGCCGCAACATGCTCTACATGGGCACAGTCGCCACCTACGGGCGCGGTACAGCCGTGGTCACGTCCACCGGCATGTCCACCGAATTGGGCCGCATCGCGGAAATGATCCAGAACGTCGGTCAGGAACAAACCCCCTTGCAGCGCCGTCTGGAACAGCTCGGACGTGGGTTAGCCATTGCTGCCCTGGCCATCGTCTTTGTCGTCTTCATTTTAGGCCTGCTGCGCGGCGAACCTCTGCGCCTCATGTTCCAAACCGCCATCAGCATGGCCGTGGCCGCGGTTCCCGAAGGTCTGCCCGCCGTGGTCACCATCGCCCTGGCTCTGGGCGCCCAGCGCATGCTCTCTCGCCGCGCCCTCATTCGCAAACTCCCCGCGGTGGAAACCCTCGGCTCTGTCACCGTCATCTGCTCTGATAAAACTGGAACCCTTACCGAAAACCGCATGACCGTAACCGTGCTGGATGTGGCCGGTAACCAGATGGATTTTGTTGAACAGGTCAAATCCTTCACCCCCCATCTGGACACCAAAGCCAGCCCCGCGCCTCTGGTGCAGGAAAATTCCGCGGTGGCCCTGCTCCTCATCGGCGGCACCCTCTGTAACGATGCCATTTTAGAAGAAGACGCTCAGGCCGGGGATCTTTCAGCCATTGGCGACCCCACCGAAGGCGCTTTGGTCATTGCTGCCGCCCGCGTGGGCTTGCGCAAACCCAGCCTGGAACAAGTCATGCCCCGGGTTGCCGAGGTCCCCTTTGACAGCGACCGCAAGCGCATGACCACCCTCCACCGCTTCCAAATTAGTCAGCTTCCCGAAGCGCTGCTGCCCCTTTGGAACGCCCGCAGTCTTGCCGCCCAAACCGAAGCCGTGTTCACCGTCACCAAAGGCGCCGTTGACGGCCTTTTGGACGTGTCCTCGCATGTGTGGGTGGATGGCCGCATTGAGCCGCTCAACGAGCATTGGAAAGAGCGGGTGCAGGCCGCCAACAACGCTATGGCCCAAAAAGGTATGCGCGTCCTCGGCGTTGCCGTGCATATGGACGCTCAGGTGCCAGCCGATGTCAGCGCTGAAGGGGTTGAGAAGGACCTGATCTTCATCGGTATGACCGGCATGATTGACCCCGCCCGCCCTGAAGTAAAAGACGCCGTGGCTGTTGCAAAAGGCGCCGGCATCCGCCCCATCATGATCACCGGTGATCACCCTCTCACCGCCCTCTCCATCGCCAAAGAACTAGGCATCGCCACTCAGCACCGTGTGGTCACCGGGCAGGAGTTGGCCGTCATGAGCGACGAAGAGCTGAAAGCTCAGGTGGATGATATCTCTGTCTATGCGCGTGTGTCGCCCGAACATAAACTCAAAATCGTCCAGGCACTCCAATCCAAAGGCCACATCGTAGCCATGACCGGAGACGGCGTCAACGACGCCCCGGCCCTCAAGCGCGCCGACATCGGCGTGGCCATGGGCATCACCGGCACGGATGTATCTAAAGAAGCCTCAGATATGATCCTGCTGGATGACAACTTTGCCACCATCGTGGCCGCGGTTGAAGAAGGCCGCCGCATCTACGACAACATCCGCAAGTTCATCCGCTACACCATGACCTCCAACGCCGGTGAAATCTGGGTCATGCTCGTCGCCCCCTTCTTAGGCATGCCCATGCCCCTCACCCCGCTGCAAATTCTGTGGATCAACTTGGTCACCGACGGCCTGCCGGGCCTGGCACTCACCGTGGAACCCACAGAGCGCAATACCATGAAGCGCAAGCCGCACCACCCCCAGGAAAACATTTTTGGCCGCGGCATGGCCCGCGAAATCCTGTGGGTTGGCCTGCTCATGGGTCTGGTCTCTCTGGCGATGGGCTACATATTCTTCAAGCAGGAAGTCGCTGCCTGGCAGACGATGGTCTTCACCACCCTCACCCTGGCACAGATGGGCCACGTGCTGGCCATCCGTACCGAGCGGGACTCCCTCTTCCAGGTGGGCCTGCTCAGCAATAAGCCTCTCCTCGGTGCGGTGCTGCTGACTTTTGTGCTGCAAATGATGGTCATCTACATGCCATTCTTCCAGGACATCTTCCAGACCATAGCCCTCACCCCCACCCAATTAGCGATCAGTCTGATTTCCAGCACGGTGGTGTTCTTCAGCCTGGAAATCATGAAAGCCGTTCAGCGCCGCAAAGAAGCCTGATATCGCGATACCAGTCCACAACGCTGTAAAACATCAGGGCAGGCCGACGGCCTGCCCTGTTTGCTTTATTCCCCCGCTGCCCAGTGTTCACGGTACCAGGCCACAGCTTCAGCCAGCGCCTGGCGAATGGGCGTGTAACGCAGTCCCAATTCCCTTTCTGCCCGGCTGCCGTCAAAGGCGAAGCCGTTTTTTAAGGTCTTGGCCGCATCAATGGATAATCCCCAGCGCGGGGGCTGATGCGTCACCGCTGCCGCCCAGGTCTGCAAATACGCCGCCGCTGTCACCACAAAATCAGGGAAAGGGATCAGCGGTAAGCGTACATCCGCCGCTGCGCCGATCATTGCTGCGTACTCTTTGCCGTTCAAGACCGTCTTGCCGATCAAATATCTGCGTCCCACGCTGGCCGGGGTCTCCGCCGCGCGTAAAATGGCTTCCACTACGTCTCCCACATACACATAGGTCGCATAAGAATGGTGGTAAATGGTGCTGGGAACCCTGCGGCGGATCACATCCATAATATACTCCCCACTGGCCTTGTCGTCCCCAGCCCCTAACACAATTCCCGGGTACAGCACCGTCAGCGGCAGTCCGCGGTGGTGGTAATACTCCCAGGCAATCCGGTCGCCTTCCGCTTTCGTACGCGCGTAGGTACTGAACAGCTTTGGCCCAGGAGTGCTGTCTTCATGGAACGGTTTATCCTTCGGCTGCCCATACACCGCCACCGTGCTGACGTACACCACCTTGCTAACGCCGGCTTGCGCCGCGGCTTCCATCAGGTTGCGTGTCCCTTCCACATTCACTTTCCACATCTCTTCCGGTTTTGGCGTCCACATGGTGTACACATTGGCTAAATGGATTACACAGTCCATTCCCTGTACCGCTGCGGTCAGAGTTTCCGGCTGGGTTACATCTCCCAGCGCCAGTTCCACGCCAAAACCTGTCAGGCGCGCCCCCCGTTCTGGGCTGCGCACCAGGCAGCGCACGGTGTGGTCTGTGCGTGCCAGACGTGCCGCCAGGTGCTTCCCAATAAAACCGCTCCCACCCGTCACCAGAATCTTCATCCACTCTCCTTATTCATCCCGTCAGCCCCCCTTGCAAGAGGCTATCATAGCAAAGCCCTTTCAAACCCACAAGATAACAATCTTCACTCTCACCCCCGTTATCCTTCCCCTTCGCCAAAATTCGATGAATAGCTGGCAGCATGCACACCAACGGGCGGTTATCCATGTAGCCGCCGAAAGCCACCTCCACAGCGATGTCGTCCGCCATCGGCGCCCGCAGCCGCTCCGCCTGTATCAGGGTAACTTTACCAGCCGTACCCAAGCTGTCCAGCGGCCGCAGGCCTGCAGACCCCATCCAAAACCCATCGTTGGGGCTGCCCCCTGCATGGGGATGGTCACCAGAAATCAGGTGCATCCGACCCTCCTACCAGATCGGTGCAGCCGGCTTTTCCAAACCCAGCACCCTCTCCCTACGTTCCGGTCGTGCTTCCCTGCTTCTCTCTTTGGCTGCTACAAAAGATCTTCTCAAGATCGTTCCACCCCTATGGTTGAGACATACACATAACGCGCGCTCTTTTTTTGCCGGATTTCCCTGAATCGTTTCAAAAAAGGTTTTGTATAATCAGAGCAGGTAGTTTTCTACGCGAAAGCGACCTCTCTTATTGATCCCATGCCTTATCAGAAGAAAAGTCAGACAGATGTGCTCTGCTCGGAAGATCGTTCGCAGACCATCACAGCGGTCTTCGCTATTTGAAAAAATTGTCCAAAAGGCCCATCAGGAGGAACCCATGCTCACCGGATACACAGGCAAGATTCTGCACGTTGATCTGTCCCAGGGAAAAATATGGGTGGAAACACCCGACGAATCCTTCTACCGCACCTACATCGGCGGCTCTGCCATGGGTCTGGTCTACATTCTCAAGCACGTACCCGCAGGCATTGACGGCCTGGATCCAGCCAATGTCCTCACTTGGATGCTTTCCGCCCCCACCGGTGCTCCCATCTCTGGGCAAAGCCGCATGTGCGTCAACGCCCGCTCCCCCCTGGTGGACGGTATCGGCGACTCCCAATGCGGCGGCTTTTTCCCCGCCGAGCTGAAATTCGCCGGGTTTGATGGAATTGTCTTCACCGGCAAAGCGCCCACCTACCAGTACCTTTGGATTCACGACGGCGAAGCCGAACTGCGCGACGCCTCAGCTTTGTGGGGCAAAACCACCACTCAAGCAGAGGCGTACATCAAGCAGGAACTGGGGGATCCTAAAATTGAGATCGCCCAATGCGGCCCCGCCGCCGAAAAAGGCACGCGCCTGGCGGCCATCATCAACATGGGCAACCGTTCCAACGGCCGCACCGGCATGGGAGCGGTCATGGCCTCAAAAAATTTGCGTGCCGTCGCGGTGCGCGGTAAAACCCACCGCCTGCCCCTCACCAATGCCCAAAGGCTTGGTCAGCTGGCCCGTTGGGGCGCGGGGGATATTGAAAATAATGGCGATGTTCTCGGTCTGCGTGAATACGGCACCCCCAGCGTGGTCGGCTTCCAGAATACCATCGGCAGTCTGCCCACCTTCAATTACACTCAGGGGCAATTCCCGCTGGCCGACCACATCAGCGGCGAAACCATGAAAGACACCGTCCTGAAAGAAAACGACACTTGTTTCGCCTGCGCTGTCCGCTGCAAACGCGTGGTGGAAACCGAATGGCAGGGCCGCCCCGTTGAAGCACAGCACGGTGGGCCAGAATACGAAACCCTGGGCACCTTTGGTTCCTACTGCGGCGTGGATGATCTGGCGGCTGTCTGCCTGGCCAACAAAATCTGCAATGAAAACGGCCTGGATACCATCGGCACCGGCGCCACCATCGCCTGGGCCATGGAATGTTACCAAAACGGCCTGATCACCGCGGAGGATGTCGGCTATCCGCTGTCCTTTGGCGACGCTGCCGCCATGATTCGCCTGCTGGAACAAATCGCGGCACGCCAAGGCTTTGGCGAGGTGCTGGCCGACGGCTCCCGCCGGGCCGCCGATCGATTGGGTAAGGGCCACGCCTATCTTATCACCGTCAAGGGCGCAGAAGCCCCCGCTCACATGCCCCAGGCCAAGCGCAGCCTCGGTCTGATCTATGCGGTGAACCCCTTTGGCGCCGACCACCAGTCCTCCGAACATGACCCCATGATCGAAGAAGGCGCTTCCGACTTTTATCTGAACCGCCTGGCTCTTCTCGGCTTTGACAAAGCTCTGCCTCCAGGATCTCTGGACAGCGAAAAAGTGCGCTATGCCCTAAGAACGCAATTGTTCTACTCCTTCCTGGATACCGCCTGCCTGTGCCAGTTTGTGTGGGGTCCCAGCTGGGAAATGTTCGGCCCGCAGGAAACCGTTCAGATGATGCAGGATGTCACTGGTTGGAGCGATTTCTCGCTGGAAGAGCTGCTCAAGGTGGGCGAGCGCCGTCTGAACCTGATGCGCGCCTTCAACGCCCGTGAAGGCCTTACCCGCGCTCAGGACCAGCTCCCTGCCAAATTCTTCCAGCCTCTTCAGGGCGAAGGCCCCACCGCGGGCGTGGCCCTGGACCCGGCCGTGATTGAGCGCGCCAAGGAGGAATACTACACCCTGCTCGGTTGGGATCCGGCCACCGGACAGCCCACCCCTCAGGGGCTAGCAGAATTAGGTTTGGCCTGGGTGAACCACTTATAACCCTTTGTATTAATACAAAACAGCCCAGGGCGCACGCCCTGGGCTGTTGTCATCCATGCAAATCTTATTACGGGCCGGTCACCGTGGGCAGGCCTTTGGCCGCCCATGAGTTCATCCCCCCGCCCATACTGGTCACATTCGGAAAGCCCGCGTCCAGCAAAATATCTCGTCCCGCTGCGCTGCGGTTGCCTGAACGGCACACCACCACCACAGGTTCATCCTTAGGCACTTCGTTAATCCGGCCCGGCAGTTGGTCCAGAGGGATCAAGGTGGCGTCGGGGATATGCCCCGCATTCCACTCTTCTGGCTGGCGCACATCCAGAATAAACGCACCTCCATCCCGCAGTTCCGCGGCTTTAGCCACCGTCACTTCCTTCGGCAGGGCGGCTGTCGCCGCCGGGCTGGGATTGGCCAGGAAGATCGCGCTCAACGCGACCACTGCGATCAACGCTAATCCAACCCAGATGCCATTTTTCCGTAACCATTTCATGGTTCACCTTCTCCTTTGAGCCTGTTTCCAAGATATGTCTTATTCTATCGGATGGTTTTGAAATGAGAAAGTGACATCTTGCCGCAAGATTGCACAAGAGCAGACCGTTTAACCTCATCACCCACAGGTTGCACCTCCAGCAGGGTTGTGTTACCATGCAGCCATTCTCCAACTGACCCGAGGTCCCCATGCAGCCTCTTGCTGTGAATTCGTCTGCCCGCCTGTTTGCCGTGCTCTCCATCCTGCTCCTCCTCACCGCCTGCCAGCCGCAGCCAACCGCCGCCCCAGCCCTCCCCACTGCGGAACAATCCGCCTCCCCCGCCCTGTCCTCAGCGACCTCTGCTGTGCCAGAGCAGCCCGCGGCGGAGCCGACGGAAGCTTCCACCCAGCCATCAGCCTCCCCCTCGCCGGTCAGCCCGGCCTCTGCGCCCAGCGCGCCCGCCAACCCCGGCGAAACCTTGCCCCCCGAAGATTGGAAAAACTGGCCAGTTGTTCCTAAGGTGTCAGACCGTGCCCGCGAAATCTACCAGCAAGGCATTCAACACGGCACGAATCCGCAGGCGTTTTCCGTCGTCGGCGATTGTCAATCCATCCCCGGCGTATTTATGGGGGTCTTTGGCCACCCTTTGGGCTACAGCCTGAAACCCGATGAACAGTATTTGCAGGAAACCATTGATCATTTCTCCGGCTCCTTCGACCGCGACGGCATCGCTGTGCGCGGTGGGTTCACTGCAGCCTCCCTTTTGTCGCCCCTCCAGGCCGATCCCAGCGTCTGCAAGCCCGGCGAATCGCCCCTATCCTGCGAATATCGCGTGCACAACCCCAGTATTGTCATCATTTCTTTGGAAACCTGGCGCACCCCCGCCACCATTGACCGCTACGAGGTGTACTTACGGCAGATCATAGAGGCCAGTATTCATCAGGGCGTCCTGCCCATCCTCGCCACCAAAGCCGACATGGCTGAGACCGGCAAAGAACATGTCATCAATCCGGCAGTAGCCCGCCTGGCCAGCGAGTATCAGCTCCCCATGATGAATTTCTGGCGCGCAGTGCAGGGCATTGAACATAAAGGTATTGACCCCGAACGGGACGCATTCCACCTCACCCGCGAAGCCTGGTTGGTGAAGAGTTTTACCGGCCTGCGCGCCCTGGATGCCGTCTGGCGCGCGGTGAGCACGCAGGCCGCACCCGCAGCCTCCGAAGCTGCCCTAAACGCTGCGCCCACCTCCCAGCCCACCGCCGCACCGCTGCAATTCAACCCGCCGAACTGCCCCACAGGTCAGGACTGCGTGCTGCTCGACCTGATTGAAAGCCGCGACGGTTCGCTGCATGACCGCGGTGTTTTCCTCTTCAACCTCAGTTCCCAGGCCCTCACCCCCCTGACCGCCGAAGGTATTCGCCTGCAGGATGTTTCCCCAGACGGTCAAAACGCCCTGCTTAGCCGGGGCACAGAGTTATACCACGTTCAACTCGCTGACCCTGCGCCCGCTCTTATCACGGACGCCTTTGTGGATCACGGCAGCCTATCGGCCTATTTCCTCTCCGATGGACAGTCCATCCTGCTGCTTTCCGATCGCGAAGGCTACCCCGCGGTGTGGCAAACCTCATCGTCCGCCGCCGCAGACTGGCAGCGCCTCACCGCTGAAAGTGACAGCCCCATCGCCCTGGTGAAGTCCCCTCAATTGGGATGGGTCTATTGGCAGGCCGGCGTCTGCTCATCCCGCGTGGTCTGTCATGCCAGCGGCTATCAGCGCACCAACACCGACGGGCAAACCCAGCCTGTGGGCGAGGTGCAGCAGCTGGTACTCTCCAACGATGCCCAATCCCTGGCCTTTATGGATCCGCAGACCGCCGGAGATTACGGCTTCATAGATAAGCTGGTCATCGAAAACGCCGAAACTCGCCTGCCCAGCCGCCGCCTGATTGTGTTCCCCCCCGCCAACGGCTACAAAGTCCGCAATCGCCTCAATCAGTTCCTCTGGTCCCCCAGCGATTCCCACATGCTCATTCTGGTGGATGAATTCAGCAAATATTATGAACAGTCCTCCGGATATCACCTCTTTATTTTTTGGGTGAAGCAGGGCTGGTACACCGAATTTCCCCGCCTGACGGGCATCATGCCCGGGGCGGTCTGGTCGCCGGATGGGCAGGAGCTTTTCCTGTGGGTGTCGAAACCCCAGGCTGAGGGCAAATACTCGCTCAGTTTTGAGCGATTTAACCCCTTCAAGCAGGAGCGTGCCCTCCTGGATCAGAACCCATCCCTCACCGGGCTGCCCTACACCTACGTGAGCCGCGCTTTCTGGCTGCCCCCCACACCCTGATCAGTCCGCGGGTTCACTGCGCACCAAACCCTCATCGCTGCTCATGCGAATGCGGTACCCCGGTGGGATCACCAGGTAATCATCATCCCATGCCCCGCTGAGCAGCCCGCGGATCAGGCGCAGATCTCCTTCCAGGCGCGCAAATTTCCACCCACGGCGCTCAGCATCCGCTCGCGCCTGCGCCTCGGCCGCGTGCCCGTCTCCCACGCCCATATCCACAAACGCGGCGCGGTCGTAATGTTTTTGCCACGCGCCCATCACTTCCATCAAGTAGTCGGCGTTTTCCTGCCCATATTTCTCCACATAGGCCGCGTATACGCCCGGCAGGTCATCCGTCACCTCCGCGCCGATGGACAAAGCTGCCCCAGGTTGATCGTTGCGTTGCACGTAATCCAGTGCGTACCAGTACGTTCCGGGGTCGCGTGTAAATTCTTCCGTGTAGCGTGCGCGGCTGCCCAGGAACAGGGTGATGCAGTCGTGCGCCCTGGGGATCACCAACGGCACATCCCGAGCCGTCAGGCCCTCGGTGGCCTTTCCACACAGGCCGTAAGCCAACAGCAGTGCGTCGTACCCCTGCCCCTGGCAGGCGTCAATCCGCTCCTGAAGATGCGTCCGCAGCTCCGGCGGGCGCACATGCAGCCCCAGCCGGTAAATTTCCACATCCACCACATGCGGCGACACCGCCGCCTCAGAATACACCATGCGCGCCAACGCCTCACAGCCCAACACCTTTAACCGCATCTCCGCTCCTTTTGCGTTCAATCCCAATTCGTCATCCCACGGTGGATTCCATTATAATCAGGGGATCAACCGCATCCCTAATTCTACGCGATTTATTGAGAGCTTGCCCATGTCTATCGAACAGATCGGCTCCTCCTGGCTGCTGCACACCCAAAACACCACCTACGCCTTTGGTCTCAATTCCTTGGGGCTGCTGGTTCACCAGTATTGGGGCCCGCGCACAGCTTCCCCTAACGCACTGCCCACCATCCCCGAATCCGAAGGTTGGGCTTCTTTCAACCACCCCGAACAGCTCCTCCCCGAAGAATACCCCGCCTGGGCGGGTATGAAATTTGTGGAACCTTGCCTCAAGGCAGCCGCTGCCGATCAGGTGCGCGATACCGTGTTGATTTTCCAAGACAGTCAGGAAGAAAAGGATGAGGTTCCTCACGTGGTGCTCACCCTTCAAGACCCTGTCTATGCCCTGCGCGTGCGTCTGCATTACCGCGTCCATGCCGAGGCCGACATCATCGAGCGCTGGGCCGAGCTGGTAAACGACTCCGCTGACCCTATCCGCCTGGAACGCGCCTTTTCTGCCCAGTGGCACCCGCCAGCGGGAGCTGCCTACCGCTTTTCTCATCTATACGGACGCTGGAATGATGAATTTCACCTCGTACGTGAAACCCTCACCCCCGGTGTTAAAGTCATCGAAAGCCGCCGCCTCACCACCAGCCACCACCACAACCCCTGGTTTGCCCTGGACGGCGGGGATGCCAGCGAAACCCAGGGCGAAGTCTGGTTCGGAGCCCTGGGCTGGAGCGGGAACTGGAAACTGTGCGCCGAAGACACCGGCTTTTGCACCACCCGCCTCAGCCTGGGCGTGAACGATTTTGACTTTGCCTGGGACCTTCAGCCTGGGGAGACTTTCGTTACCCCGCCCGCTTACGCTGGCTATACGCAAAACGGCTTCGGCGCAGCTAGCCGCTCCCTTCACCACTTCATCCGCAGCCGCCTTATCCCCCATCCCCGCACCCTGCACCCCGTCCTCTACAATTCCTGGGAGGCCACCCTCTTCGATGTGGACGCCCCCTCCCAGATCCGCCTGGCTCAGCTCGCCGCCCAAATGGGCGTTGAGCTCTTCGTCATGGATGACGGCTGGTTCAAAGGTCGCCGTGACGACCGCGCCGGGTTGGGCGATTGGACCCCCGATCCGCTCAAGTTCCCCCACGGCCTGAACCCACTCATTCAGCAGGTCACCGCTCTGGGTATGCGCTTTGGCCTGTGGGTTGAACCAGAAATGGTCAACCCCGACAGCGACCTCTACCGCGCTCACCCCGATTGGGTACTCCATTTTCCCACCCGCCAGCGCCGCACCGGCCGCAACCAGCTTATCCTCAACCTCGCCCGCCCCGATGTGCAGGCGCATTTGATTCAAACTCTGGATGAGCTGCTCTCCCAGCATGACATTTCGTTTATCAAGTGGGACATGAACCGCGCCGTCTCTGAACCCGGCTGGCCAGGCGCCCCGCGCGACCCGCGCGAAATGTGGGTGCGCTACATCCACGGCCTCTATCACATCCTGGAGACCCTCCGCAGCCGTCACCCCCACGTCACCTTCCAGTCCTGTTCCGGTGGCGGTGGCCGCGCCGATTTGGGTGTTCTGCGCTACGCTGACCAAATTTGGGTCAGCGACAACACCGAAGCCGCTGCCCGCCTGCGCATTCAGGAAGGCTTCTCGCAGCTTTTCCCCGCCCAGGTGATGGAAGCCTGGGTCACCGACGCCAATCGCGGCCAGCTTCCCCTCTCCTTCCGCTTCCACGTCAGCATGTGCGGCTCCCTGGGTATTGGCGGCAACCTCACCCAGTGGTCACCCCAGGAACGCGACGAGGCCGCCCATTGGATCGCAGTCTACAAAGACATCCGCCCCATCATCCAATTCGGCAGCCAGTTCCGCCTGCGCTCTCCTTCTCAATCTCCCTTTTCCGCCGTCCAATACCTCTCCGAAGACGGTGCCGCTGGGGTCTTGTTCGCCTTCCGCACCCACCTGCCCGATCCAGCCATCCTGCCGCCTCTGCGCTTGCAAGGACTGGATCCGCAAGCGCTGTACGCCGTCGAAGGAGTTTCAGAACTGCACAGCGGGGCCTATTGGATGCACACGGGTCTGCCGCTGGCGCTCGGCAATTTTGAAAGTGCTCTGCTGCGCATCACCCGCCTCTCGTGATGTGAAAAAGGTCACAACATCCAGGCACACCGCGGTCTGGGTGTCCCCCGCTTTTCGCCCGCGCCGGTCACACTTCATCATCGATGCGCACGGGACGCGAATCCATCGGCAGATATGACCTCTGCTACATCTAGCACGTCCCTCGGATCTTTATACTGAGGTTATCCTTGCTCGTTTTTGGAGGCCCCTCCGTATGAAGATCCTTTTGGTATACCCCGAATTTCCCGATACGTTTTGGAGCTTTAAACACGCTCTGCGTTTCGTCGTTAAAAAATCCTCCTCTCCCCCCCTGGGTTTGCTCACCATCGCTTCTATGCTGCCCGCAGATTGGGAAACCCGCCTGGTGGATCTTAATGTGCAGCCGCTGAGAGATCGTGACATCGCTTGGGCAGATATGGTCTTCGTCAGCGCCATGGTTGTGCAGCGCGAATCCACCCATGAGGTCATTCACCGCTGCAAACAACTGCAAAAAACGGTGGTCGCCGGCGGGCCGCTTTTCCTGGGCGAATGGGAATCCTTCCCCGAAGTGGATCACTTCATTCTCAACGAAGGTGAATTGACCCTGCCCCTATTCCTGCGCGAACTGGCAAACGGCAGCCCCCAGCGCGTGTACCGCACCGATGATTTCGCTGAGATCGCCGCCAGCCCCATCCCTCGCTGGGATCTGATTAAAATGAGTGCCTACGATTCGCTCAGCATTCAGTATTCCCGCGGCTGCCCTTTCAATTGCGACTTCTGCAATGTCACCGCCATGCTTGGCCACCGCCCCCGCACCAAATCGGCCGCCCAGGTCATTGCCGAACTGGACGTCATGTACAGCCTCGGTTGGCGCCGCAACATCTTCTTCGTGGATGACAATTTCATCTGCAACAAGCGCCAGCTCAAAGAAGAAATCCTCCCCGCCCTCATCGCCTGGCGCAAAGGTAAATCCGGCGTCAATTTCATCACCGAGGCCTCAATCAATCTGGCAGACGACCCCGAACTCATGCAGATGATGTCCGCCGCGGGCTTCATCTCAGTCTTTGTCGGCATCGAGACGCCCGACGAAGCCAGCTTGATCGAATGTAAAAAGAGCCAAAACACCCGCCGCGATCTGGTGGAGACCGTGCGCCGCATCCAAGAATACGGCCTCCAGGTGATGGGCGGGTTCATTGTCGGCTTCGACAACGATACCACCTCCATCTTTGAACGCCAGATCGATTTCATCCAGCGCAGCGGCATCGTCACCGCTATGGTGGGCATGCTGCAGGCCCCCTACGGGACCCAGTTGTACCAGCGCATGCGTGAGGAAGGCCGCCTGGTCTGCGAGCTTTCCGGCGATAACGCTGACGGTTCCACCAACATCATCCCGCGCATGGGCATTGAAGTCTTAACCGAAGGCTACAAGAAGATCATGCGTGAACTGTATTCCCCCCACCCCTTCTACCAACGCGTGAAGACTTTCCTGACCCATTACAACCCGCCCAAATCTCCCGTCCACCTCGAATGGCAGGAAATTTATGCCTTCTTCCGCTCCATCTGGAAGCTGGGCATCCTGGGCAAAGAGCGCGGTGAATATTGGCGACTGTTTTTCTGGGCCTTGTGGAAATATCCGCAAAAATTTTCCCTGGCGATCACCATGACCATATACGGCTACCACTTCCGCCAGGTCAACGCCCTGCACGGCATCTAACCCACACCGCACACCCACATAAAATAAAATCGCCTGGCGACCTTGACCGTCAGGCGATTGATTTAACCAATATCTTCTCATTCTTTCCAGGAGACCGGTCCATCCAAACATGCCAGCCAACCCGGCTGCTGACACGAATGCCGCCGCAGGCTGCCGTCTTCTCCCTGGGGGGAGGGCAGTTCGCAGCTGCCGCACAATCCCATCCCGCAGCGCATATGCGCCTCCCACGAAAGCTGGCGGGCCACCCCCAAGCGCTCACACTGCCGGTCCAGGGCCTCCAACATGCCCAGCGGGCCGCAGGCGCACAGGCTGTCCGGCTTTGCCGCGGCAATTGCCGCTTCGGTGGCCTGCGTCACCAGCCCGCGTCCTCCCGCCGAGCCGTCTTCCGTCATCACCCGCACAGGCACGTCCAGGGCCTGAAAACGCTCCACCCACAGCACATCCTCCGCGCTGCGTGCCCCCATGCACAGTTCCG
Source organism: Levilinea sp. (assembly GCA_029975215.1). Classification (GTDB taxonomy): domain Bacteria; phylum Chloroflexota; class Anaerolineae; order Anaerolineales; family Anaerolineaceae; genus Levilinea. Next base: position 20,816 of record JARKPO010000045.1, on the reverse strand, counting down.
CGCTCATGCCCGCTTCCAGGGCTTTACGCGCCAGGTAATACAGCGGGGCCACGCCGTAACCTCCGGCCGCCAACAGCACGCGCTGTCCCACCAGCCGGTAGCCATGCCCTAACGGGCCGCGGATCCATACCCGCTGGCCTTTCGCCACCGCATGCAGACTGTGGCTCACCGGACCGACATCCACCACCAGCAGCTGCAGCGGGTCGTCCCCTGCGATGCTAAAGGGCTTTTCGCCCACCCCAGGCAGCCAGGCCATCACAAACTGCCCAGGCTGGCAATCCAGCTTCTCCGCAAAGGTCAGGCTGCGCGTGCGGTAATTTTCCATTTTCGAAGATACCAGGGTAAACGGCCGGTGTAAATGGCTGGGTTGTAGGGTTGTGTTCATCGGATCGCCTGTCCTCGCATCTCATCCAAAGACCGGATTCCCTCGGCCTGCATAAATTCGCCCAACTCCTGCGCAATCGTCCCCAGGGCCTCCACCCCGCGGTACCACACCGCCGTGCCCACCCCTACGGCTGTGGCACCCGCCAGGATCATCTCGGCCGCATCCTCGCCGGTGTTCACCCCACCGGTGCCGATAATGGGCACTTTCACCGCCTGGGCAATCTCGGCCACACACCGCAGCGCGATGGGCTTAATCGCCAGCCCTGAAAGACCCCCCGTGCGGTTGTGCAGCACAGGCCGCCGGGCATGGGCGTTGATCACCATCCCTGGCATGGTATTAATTGCCGTGATGGCGTCTGCGCCTGCTTCCACCACCGCCGCCGCGATTCGCCCAATGTTGTACACATTGGGGGCCAACTTGACGGCAATGGGCAAATCTTTGCCCACCGCGCGGCGCACCGATTCGGTAACCGCCGCTGCGCTGTCGCACATCGCCGCGAAGGGTGTGCCAAATTCATCTGCCACGTTCGGACAAGAGATATTTACTTCCAAAAGATGGGGCCTCGCCTGCGCGATCAGCGCCGCCACCTGCCCAAATTCTTCCACCGTTCCGGCAAAGATGCTGGCAATCAGCGGGACCCCCCAAGGCTCCAAAACCCGGCGCCCTTCAGCCAGCAAATGCACCTCTTCTGCAGCGCCTGGGTTGGTTAACCCAATGGCGTTAATCACCCCTGCTCCCCAGTCCAGCGTCACAGGGTTGGGGTGTCCGGCCCGCGGCTGCAAACTGCAGCTCTTGGCGGTCACCGCCCCCACCCCCACCTGCGCCGCCCGCAGGAATAAACTGGCGCTGGTTCCAATGATCCCCGACGCCAGGACAATGGGGTTCTTCATCTCCATGCCCAGCAAACGACAGGTTAAATCTGCGCTGCCCATCTTTTCTCCCATCCGCTATGGAATCACAACCGGTTTCAGATCCATCCAGCTTTGGCCGCCGTTGGTTGTTTTCACCAGGGTGCTGGCCAGATCAATTTTTGCGATCACCCATCCCACCTGCGGGTTGATAAATTGAATCGGCCCGCTCCAGATCAAAGTCGAAAGCGGCCACCAGTTCTTCCCGCCGTCTTCCGTCCGGTACATCTTTGTGCCGCTGGTAAATTCTCGCTCCGCCCCGCCCACAAACCAACCGTTCAGTTCATCCAGGAAAAACACCTCTCCATACGGTGCGGGCAGGCTACGCGGCGACCAATTGACCCCGCTGTCCTGGGTGACGTACAGGTACTGCGCCGCCTGGTTAGCGTCCACATACAGGCACTGCACCACCTGATAGCCGGATTTCCCGTTGATAAACACCGGTTCATGCGGCAGTCCGCACATGGTTTGATCTTTCAGCAGGCTCGGGTCATTGGTCGGAACCGGCAGATCCACCCCCAACCAGCTCTTACCGCCGTCCTGTGTGGCGTAAAAATACACTCCCGGCATCAACCCAGGGCAATCCCCCGTCACCCAGCCGCTTTCCCAATGCAGGAACTGAATTCCCGATTTGGAACAGGACATGGGCAGATTGCCGCGTTGTGGATCAATCACCCGTTCCCAGGTGACGCCCCCATCGCGGGTGGCATAAATGGCCACATAATCGTGGCTCATACCCGCCCCCAGGTGCACCAACACCCAGCCAGAAAGCTCCTGGGTGAACACTACCTCCCCCGGCATAAAAAATTCATATTGGAGTCCGTCCAGGTTCAAGGGCTGGCTGGCCTCCCAATTTTGTCCGCCGTCCGTCGTGCGCCACACCACCACCTCATTCAAAGCCAGCGGTTCAGGAGCCTGGCTGCCGAACACTGCCCAGGCGCGGTTTGAGTCCATAAAATAAGCTGCGGTCGCAAGATCCGTCTGAACGCTCAAGGATTTCACCGGTGCCGGGGTCACATCCCGCCAGGTCGCTCCGCCATCCGCCGTGCGCAGCACAAACTCCAGGCTGAATCCTGGAATCTGCCCCACCGCCCAACCGACAGCTGCATCCGTCATGTGCAGCTCCAAAAGCGTCACCCCCACGGGTCGCGTGATGGGTGTGGGAACCGCTGGCGCCGTGGGCGTGTCGCCAGCGGACGGGACTGTGGGGACATCCACCGCGGGCGCGCTGGTGGGCGGAGGCAGCGTGGCTGGTTCCAGCGGTTGGCTGGTCTCGGGGGCCGGGGTCGGCGTTGAAATCCCACAGCCCAGGGCTGCCCATACGGCAGCCAAAACGCATAACCATCGCAGGGACTTTCTCATCTCTCCTCGTTTTCTCAGGGGCGAGAACCACTGATTTGCACCGATTATCACATGTTCGCCCCAAATTGCAAAGCCCCCACCCTGGATCTCGTCATTTTTACACTCAGATTTGCCAATCTCGTCAAGTTTTGGCATAATAGAGACGTTCTGCTCTCCTTTATTCATTTGTGCCCATCACAGGAGATCGCCAGCATGCTTCATCAGGAATGGGAATTGCTCCGCGGCACCAGCCGGACTTTCTATATTTCCATCCGCCAGCTTCCCGGCCGTTTAGGTGAGGCGTTCTGTCTGGCTTACCTGCTCCTGCGCATCTCCGATTACCTCGAAGACAACACCCTCATGACCCCAGAGCAAAAAAACACCGAGCTGCTGCGTTGGCATCAAGTTCTACTCGGTCGCCTGCCCGCTGCGCCTTGGGTGAAGCAAATTGCCGCGCAAAAATTCCTCGACGGCTCCCCTGATTCCCAGGCCCTGGAACAGGCGGAGCAGATCCTCGCTCACGCCCGCCGGCTGCCCGAAGGCATGCAGGCCGCCATCTTCCGCCACGTCCCCGATTCCACCCTGGGGATGGCTCGCTGGGTGCTGCGCGGCCCCGATATCCTCACAGAAGAAGACCTGGACGATTACATGCACGAAGTTGCCGGGCGTGTGGGCTACCTTTCTACCGAATTGTTTGCTTGCCATGTCCCCCAGCTCAAGCGCCACCTTGACCGCCTCATGCCCCTGGCACGGGAAACCGGTCTCGCGCTGCAAACCGTCAACATCATCCGCGGCCTACGCAAAGATCTGGAACGTGGCTGGGTGTATGTGCCAGAGAGTTTCTGCAAGGCCTACGGCATCCGCCGCACCGATTTGTTCGAGCCCGCCCACCGCGATCAGGCCGTTCAGGTGGTCGGTCTGATGGCGCAAAAAGCGGAACGCCATCTCAAATTTGCCCTGTCCTACATTGTGGCCATACCGCAGCACTTCCATTCTGTCCGTCTGGCCTGCATATGGCCGCTGGCCTTTGCCATCCGCACCCTGGCTCTCAGCCGCGGTAATTTACACCAGGTGCTGGCCAGTGAAGTTAAAATGTCGCGCGAAGAAGTCAAACGCATCGCCCGCAATTCTTCCTTGTTTGGATGGTCAAACCGCTGGCTCAGCTGGTACTGCCGGCATCTCAGTCAAACCACCCTGCAATCTCCCACCGCTGGCCAATAGCCGCCCACTCTGAAAGGTGCCTCCTATGCGAAAACTCCTGGTTGCTGCTCTTTGTTTGGCATTTTGGATTCTCCTCACCGCATCCTCACCCGCTCAGCCCGTCTTAGCCCAAAGCGGCCCCACCTTCACCCCCACAGACTGCGCCGATTTTAATTTGAACATCGGCTTCGACCCGGCTTATCCGGCCCAATGCGGCTATATCACCGTGCCGGAAGTTCACCAACAGCCTGACGGCCCCCAAATCGAATTGGCCGTCCTCATTCTGCCCAACCCCAGCGGCGGCCCCACGGCGGCCTCCCCCTTTGTGATCACGCAGGGCGGCCCCGGCGGCGCGACCATTGAAACCTACGCTCAGAAGCTCACCGTTGATTCCCCACTGCGCCAGGGCCGGGATGTGATCCTCTTTGATCAACGCGGCACCGGCCTATCCAAGCCCTCGCTGGCCTGCCCCGAGCTGCTCACCCTGACCAAAGAGATTCTCAATTTAGATTTGACGTTAGAAGAAAGTAACCAACGCTACAACCAATCCGCCCTGGCCTGCCGTGACCGCCTGCTTTCCGAAGGGATAAACCTGGCGGCCTACAACAGCTTCGAAAACGCCACCGATGTAGATACCCTGCGGACCGCCCTCGGCTATGAGCAGATTGACCTGTACGGCGTCTCTTACGGCACCCTCCTGGCACTGCACACCCTGCGCGATTTTTCCAGCGGGCTTCGCTCAGTGGTTCTCGACGCGGTGGTTCCGCCCCAGGTGAACTTCATCACCATGGGCCCTAGCAGCATTAACCGCGCCTTTAGCGAACTTTTCCAATCCTGCGCCGCAGACAAGCAATGCAATGCCGCCTATCCCAATTTGGAATCCGTGTTCAATGAGACGATGACGGCCCTCAATCAGACCCCGGCCAATCTCATTGTGCAGGATTTAGAAACCAATGAAACCTACCCTGCCCTGTTCGACGGTGATGCCTTTCAATCCAGCCTCTTCCAAATCCTCTACGGCTCACAGTTCGTTCCCTGGCTGCCCAAAGTAATTTACGACGCCCGCGAAGGTAATTTTGATTTCCTCTCCAGCCTGCTCGGTCAGCTCTATTTTGACCGCAGTATGAACTACGGTATGTACTATTCTGTTGTCTGCGCTGAAGACGCCGATTTCACCCTGCAGGATATCTCCCTGGAGGGGGTACGCCCTTCAATTGCAGATACCGAGATCCTCAACGATCAGGCCATGCTTGACTTGTGCGCCAGTTGGGGTGTGCCTGCCCTGGGCCCGCGTGCTGATGAACCCGTGGTCAGCAGCGTGCCCACCCTGGTGCTCTCTGGCCAATATGATCCCATCACCCCGCCCGCCTTTGGCGCCATCGCCGCGGAAACCCTCACGAACCGCTATGTAGTTGTCTTCCCCACGGGCAGTCACGGCGCAGCCACCACCGGCAAATGTGAGGACGGCATCATCGTCGAATTCCTGAATAACCCCCAACGCGCCCCCAACACCACCTGTGCCCAGGAACAAAAAATGGATTTCTTCACCCAGGGAGAATTTATTCCCTTGCCCATCCTGGGCCGCCTGCTCAACTTTGACAGCCACGCCGTGGTGCAGGTGATCATCCTCACCCTGGGCCTGTTGGGCATGTCCACTGCCCTTCTGGTGTGGCCGGTGCTCTGGCTGGTGCGCAAGCTTCGCCGCCGCCCTCTGGCTCCCGTGCCTGTGTTCGCCACCGTGGGCCGTCTGGTGGGCCTCTTTACCCCTCTGCCAGTGATCGCTTTCCTTGTCCTTGTCCTGGTGGGCGGCTTTCAATTGGCCATGGAGAACGATTTCATGGTGCTCTTCGGCCTCCCCAATAGCTACCGCCTCGCCATGCTCCTGCCCTGGCTGGGCTTGGGAGCAGGCATTCTTACTGCTGCGGCCACAGTTTACACCTGGGCCAGGTCCATCCGCACCCTGGGCGACCGCATCTACGACACCCTGGTGGTGGTCAGCAGTGTGGGCGTCTTTGTGATCTTAGCCGTCTGGCAGACTTTCTTCGCCCTTTTCCGCTGAACGCCTTTCCTCTGAAATTAAAAAACAACCGGTTCGGCCGTGGGGATTTGGCCAGACCGGTTGTTTGCAGCATCCTACAGAGACTAATCTGCCCCTTCTGCCTTCATCTGATGCACCAGATCCACGGTTTCTACTGCATGGCGCAAATGCGGGATCACGATGCTGCCGCCGACAATCAGCGCAACGTTAAACGCCTCGTTTAGCTCCGCATCGCTCCAGCCGGCATCTATGCATTGCAAAATGTGATAATCAATGCAGTCGTTACAGCGCAGCACCATCGAGGCCACCAATCCCAGCAACTCTTTCTCCTTCGCGCTCAGCGCACCGTCTTTGTAGGCAGCTGAGTCCAGATTGAAAAAGCGTTTGATCCCCAAATGATCAATCTGCGCGATGCGGTCATTCATGCGCGTGCGGTATTGCTGAAATTCGCTCAAGCGGTTGCTCATGCTGCCCTCCGTTGGATGATTCCTAGCCTTCCAGCATTCGCACGGCCTGTTCCACCTGTTTCAGCACCCGCTCGCGGCCCATAATCATCATGCTCTCAAATAAGGGCGGGCTCACCTTTTGGCCGGTCACCGCCACGCGCAGTAAACCAAACACCTGTCCGGCCTTCAGACCCAGCTTTTCCACCAGTTCGCGCATGGGCGGTTCCGCTGCTTCGGGGGTCAGTTCCGGCACCGCCGCCAGCACCGCCAGCGACTGCCGCGCCACATCCAGTGCCTGTTCGCGGGTCATTCCCGCCGGAATCAGCTCTTCTGTCGCGGGCACAATTTCGGGCTTAAAGAAGAACCCGGCCAGTTCTGGGGCCTCATCCAGGGTCACCAATCGTTCCTGCACAATCGGGGCGATCTTCACCAGCGTGTCCAGGTCTGCCGCATAACCCGCCTTTTCAAAAAAGGGCTTCATACGCTGAGCCAGGTCTTCCACCTGCAAATTGCGCACATGCAGCCCAGCAAAATGATCGAACTTCGTGAAATTAATCGCCGCCGGAGAGGGGTTGAGGTGTTCCAATGAGAATTTCTCCACCAAATCACTCAGGCGGAAGAATTCGGTGTGGTCATCATAGCTCCACCCCATCAAGGCAATCCAATTCACCACTGCCTCAGGCAGATACCCCAGTTCCTTCAAATCCATAACATAGATGGAATAGCCGTCCTTGAGCAAATCGGCGCTTTCACGTTTGCTCATCTTGCCTTTGCCGCTCGGCTTCAAGAACACCGACAAATGGCAGTATTCCGGCTCCACCCATCCAAACGCGCGGTGGATGAGTACGTGCAGCGGCAGCGAAGGCAGCCATTCGCTCCCGCGAATCACGTGGCTGATGTCCATCAAATGGTCATCCACGGTCGCCGCCAGATGATAGAGAGCAAACCCATCCGTTTTCACCAGAATGTAATCATCAATGGTGCGGTTCTCCACGGTGATCTCACCCCGCAGCACATCCCGCACAGTAGTTGTTCCTTCCATTGGAGACTTAAAGCGGATCACATGCGGCTCGCCCGCCTCTACCCGCCGTTTGGCCTCTTCTGGACTTAAATTCCGGCAGGTGCGGTCGTAATGCGGCGGTTCCTTGCGCTTCTGCTGTTCCTGGCGCATCCGTTCCAGCCGATCGGGCGTGCAGAAACAGGGGTAGGCGTGTCCAGCTTCCACCAGCCTGTCCGCATATTCCTGATAAATGGCTTTACGCTCCGACTGTCGGTACGGCCCATACGGCCCGCCAATCCCCGGCCCTTCGTCGAAGTCAATCCCCAGCCATTTCATCCCCTCAATCAGCTCTTCTTCAGCCCCTGGAACCAAACGCCTTCGGTCGGTATCTTCAATTCGCAGAATAAATTTACCGCCCGTTTTGCGCGCCAGCAGGTAGTTGTACAGCGCAGTGCGCCCTGAACCCAAATGCATACGCCCCGTGGGTGATGGGGCAAACCGCACCCGAACAGGTCTGTTGTTCTCCATTAATTGACTCCCATCAAAAATTCAAGGATTTATGTCGTGCCGCGACACTTTCCACCAAACCTAAACCCAAAACCAAAGACAGCAGCGAGCTGCCCCCATAGCTGATGAAAGGTAGCGTCAGTCCGGTCACAGGAATGACTTTTAAATTCACCCCAATATTAACCGCAGTTTGGAAGAATAACAAGGTGGCAAAACCGTATGCGATCAACGCCCCAAACATATCGCTGGCCCGGCGCGCCACGCGGATGCAGCGTAGGATCACAAACAGCAGCAGCAACATCACCAGCGTCGTGCCCACAAAGCCAAATTCGGCAGCCATCGCGCTGAAAATAAAGTCGGTGTGCCGCACTTTTAAGTAGCGCAGCTGCACCTGCGAACTGTGCCCATAACCCTGCCCAAACAAGCCCCCTGAACCAATGGTGATCAGGGCCTGCTCCACATTATAGGTATCGCCGTGCCGCGCGTTTGGATCTGGGAATAAGAAATTCACCACCCGCTTGATCTGATAATCTTCAATAAACGGAATTTGCACCCCCAAAGAAATCAGCAGCAGGAACAGCGCGATCCCTGCCACGCCAATTCCTGCCATAAGGGCCAGGTATTTCGGCGGAACCCCGCTGATCCACGTCATCGAAAGCCACAGCACGAACATTACGATGGTCATCGAAAGGTTCGGCTGCATCACAATCGGAATAACCATCACCACCGTCAGCGCCAGCCCCTTGGCCAGCCAGCGCACATCTTTGGGCTTATCCGCCGCGTTGGCATAGTAACGCGCCAACACGATCACCATCACGATTTTGGCCAGCTCCGAAGGCTGAATGTTCACCGGCCCCACGTTGATCCAGCGCCGCGAACCAAAGGCTACATCCCCCACCAGATAGATAAAAATCAGCAGCAGGATGACAAAAATGTACATCCACCGCCACAGCGAAAACCAATAATGATAGTCGATCGCAGCCACCACCAGGGTGATGATCAGCCCAGTCACCACAAAAATCACCTGGCTGGTCGCCGCCCCCTGCAATTCCGCGTTCCCCGCCACAGCAGAGCGGATCATCACGATCCCAAAAATACACAGGATGACCACACTGCCAAACAACACGTAGTCAAAATACTGCCAAAACTCTCGCTTAAGCATACCAACCGTTAATCATCCAGCCGCCTCCCAGCCGTCCCGCTCACCGCCTGCGCGGCGAATTGGGGCGGATGGGAATATCCGCAACCAGGCGTTGTTCGCGCCCATCTTGCGCCACATTGATCCGCACAGCCTGCGGGTCAATATCAATATACCGAGAAATGACCGCCAGCAGCTCATTTTTCATGTTGTTGAGTGCCTGCTCCGAAAGGTCGGTGCGGTCGTGAATCAACACCAACTTCAGGCGCTCTTTGGCCTGATTCGCGCTTGCCGGTTTCCGACCCGTGAGTTTATCAAGCCAATTCGTCATGTCCTAGTCCCCTCCGGGCCGCAGCATCCGCGACAGCTTGCTGAAAAGGTCCGATTTCTCTTCCAATTCCAAAAACGGCACCTGCTCACCGCGCAATCGCCGCGCGATATTGTTAAAGGCCTTGCCCGCCCGCGATTTTGGATCCAGCGCCACCGGCTGACCGCGGTTGGTGCTCACCACCACAGTTTCATCCTCCGGCACAACGCCGATCAGCTCAATCGCCAGCAGCTCTAAAACATCCTCGGCATCCATCATATCCCCGCGCTTGACCATGCCGGGGTTCATGCGGTTGATCACCAGGCGCGCTGGACCTTTCTCTTCCGCTTCCACCAGCCCAATGATGCGGTCCGCGTCGCGCACCGCCGACACTTCGGGGTTGGTCACTACAACCACCATATCCGCTGGGGCGATCGCATTGCGGAAACCGCGCTCAATTCCGGCAGGTGAGTCGATCAGGATGAAATCAAATTCGCCGCGCAGCTCATCCACCAGCCGGACCATATCACTGGGCGTTACCGCAGATTTATCGCGGGTTTGCGCTGCGGGGATCAAATACAGCTCCGGCAGGCGCTTATCGCGGATCATGGCTTGCCGCAACCGACAGCGCCCTTCCACCACGTCCACCAAGTCGTACACAATTCGGTTCTCCAGGCCCAAAACCACGTCCAGGTTTCGCAGGCCAATGTCCCCGTCAATGCACACAACCTTCAGTCCGCCGTTGGCCAGGGCCACAGCAAGATTTGCGGTGGTAGTTGTTTTTCCTACCCCGCCTTTACCCGATGAGATCGTAACAACAGTGGCCGCCATGAGTCTCCCTATTTTTGATTCCAGGTTTCAGCAACGATTTGACCATTAACCACCCGGACGATTTCCGGGTTTGCTTTCCCTTTGCGCTGCGGAGTCACAGCGATATGCCCGGCAATCCGCAGCTGGGTGGGGGCCAGTTCCAAAGCGCACACCACCGCTTTCTCATCCCCTTCTGCCCCCGCGTGTACCACCCCGCGCAGCTTGCCCCAAACCACCACGCTGCCCCCCGCCACGATTTCCGCTCCCGGGTTCACGTCTCCAATCACGGTCACGTGTCCGGCATAAGCGATTCGAAAGCCGGAGCGCAGCGTCCGCGCCACCAAAACAGTCGGTTCTCCCGGCAGATTGGTGTCCACCGGCTTCACCCGCTCTGGGCGCGGAATGGAAAGGCGCGTGGCCAATCCTAACACCTGGGCGGTATTTTCCGTTTTGGGTGAATTGCTCAGCACCGCCCAAAGAATTACCCCGCGGTCCGACAACTTATCCCGCAGCCCTCCCAAATCCGCCGCGTTCAAGATGCGGTTGCCCACTTCTAATGCGACCCGCGCCCCCTGAAAGAACGACGCGCGTTCGGCAATATGCGCCAGCAAAGACTCTTGCACCTCTCCCCAGTCCCCCTCGCCCAGGGTGATCAGCAGTCCGTCTTTAATTCCTTTAATTTGAACGCTCAGCGTCATTCCCGCATTGGTCATAGTTTGTATTATATCGCACCCCCCCAATTACGACCCACTCTTCGCCGCGTCAATCGCCTTCAATTCAAAATAGGTTTCCATCACCTTACGCACCACCGGTGCCGCCACAGTCGAACCTTCAGTGCCGTTGTACACAAACGTCAGCACCACAATTTCGGGGTCGTCATACGGCGCGAAGCCCACATACCAGGCGTGCGCAGGCCACAACCCTGGCTTGCACAGATCTTTTTCCTGAGCCACATCATCACAATATTCAGCCGTTCCAGTTTTCCCGCCAGATTGCAGCGTGCTGTCAGCGAAAATCGAATCCGCTGTGCCGCCTTCCAGAGTCACCATGTGCATACCCTGCATGGCCAGATCAATGATCCACGGCTCCACCGTCTTGCGCTGTTCGGTGGGGAACTGGTTTTCATCATAGACGGTGATCAGCGGGTCCTTGGTGATGTCCCACTTCTGTTCAGGCTCAAACGGTTTCACCACATGCCCTTCCGAATCCAGAACCTCCCGTACCAGAGTCGGGCGCATGTAACGGCCTTTGTTCACCAGAATGTTAAAAGACATCAGCACTTGAATGGGCGTGGCCAACACATACCCCTGCCCCATCGCCGCGATGTAGGTATCACCCGTGGACCAGTTCTCGCCCACATTGATCCGTTTCCAGTTCGGGTCGGGGATCAAGCCGTCTTCCTCACCCGGCAGTTCAATCCCTGTGCGGGAACCGTAGCCCAGCGCACGCATATATTCACCCATGCGCCAGATGTTCAAACCCACTGGCACTTCATCCTGATAACCGCCGGAAACCTTATAGAAATACATATCGCACGACCAGGCAATTGCGTGCAGCCAATCCACCTCACCGTGCCCAGCCCGCTCCCAACACACATACTCCCGGGACTGGCCAGGGTCATTGGGTGAATAGCGGTTCTCCAGGGTGATCTTGCCGGGGTCAAAAATGCGAAATTCCGGCGTCACCACTTTTTCGTTCAAGACGCCTATTGCAGTCGGCAGTTTAAACACCGACCCTGGGGGGTGTTCCGCCGAAACCGCGTGGTTAAACAAAGGGCGGTTCGGGTCGCGGTTGAGTTGTTCGTAATAGTACGCCGGAATCAGGCGTGCCATGCGGTTGTTTTCAAAGGTTGGGTAAGACACCAGCGCCAAAATCTCGCCGGTTTTGGGGTTCGCCGCAATCACCACCCCGTTTTCTGAGATAATCTTGTTGGCCTTGGTGTTCCAGTAATCCAGTTCGTTCACCAGCGCCGTCTTTGCGGCTTGCTGCAAACGGGTGTCAATTGTCAGGCGCACATTGCGGCCCGGCTCCGGCAGCAGCGGCTCTTCCACGTCGCGCAGTTCCTGCCCGGCGCTGTCCACCTCTACCAGCCGTCGCCCGTTCTTGCCCATCAGCAAGTCATCCAGCTCGGCTTCCACCCCCGCGTAGCCCACCTTGTCGCGCCCCGGCACAAAGCCTTCGGCCTTGTACTGGTCTTCCAGCGCCGCCGGAATCGGGCCTAAAAAGCCAATGATCTCCGCGGTCAGCGCGCCGGTTGGATATTCGCGGATGGGTTCAATCTCCACCTTTACCCCAGGCCAATCGCTTCCCCGTTCCTGAATCTTCATCGCCGTGGTCTGATCCACGTTGCATTTCACCCGCACCGGGTCATACGGTGCCAAAGTGTCGGCGATATACACCACCTGGGCAATCCCCAGGTCGTTATCACACGGTTTAAAAGTGCGCACCACCTGTTCATCGGTGATATCTCCGCGGTTGACCGGTACATCAATCAGCACCGACAGGCGGCGGTAAATTTCTTGAATGGCACCCTCATCCGCTGGGAGCAGCGCTGGGGTGATGGTCACGTTGTACGAGGCCACGTTGCGCGCCAACACATATCCGTTCCGGTCATAAATGATCCCGCGCTGGGTGGGCGTCAGCACTTCTGTCAGGCGGTTCTCGTCCGCCTGCGCCAGATATTCAGGGCCGTCAATCACTTGTAAGGTAAACAGCCGCGTCAAAAAGAACCCAAACACCGCGGCGATCGCCAGGTAAAAAACCAACATCCGCCAAAACTCAAAATACGAATGCTGTTTTTTTGCTTCCTCAGCACCGCTCATTCATCCACCTCACTTGCATTCACCGATTGAGCCAAATCGCTCACCAGCGCATATACCGGCAGCGCAAACAATAAGTTGAGCAGCGCGCTGGGCATAATCACATTTGTGAGTGATTCCAGCCAACCCAGCGGCACGCCCGTAGCTTTCAAGGCCACCAACGACAGAAACTGGTAACCTATTGTACCGAAAAATGCGACAATAAACATCGTCAAAATCGGCACTTTCCAGACTCGCCGTTGTAGGATGCGTGCCAAAACTGTTACCATTAAATACCCCGCCAGAGGGGTAAACAGCGGCAGTGCCGTTACCGCACTCACCAGAACACCCGCAACCACCGCCCAAATCCACCCTGAGCGCACCCGCTCCTGCAATGCCCAGGCTGCCACCACCAGCAAGATGATATCCGCCGCACCATGCAGCAGCTGAAGGCGGCTGATGATGGCGGTTTGCAGCATCAGCAGAAAAGCAAAAACAGGCAGCGCCAGCAGATAGTCCATACTCAGGGGTTTTGATTCGGCGTCAACGGGCCGATATCCACGGGTCGGAAGTTGGTAATCACCAAAACCGCCCGCAAATTGCGAAAATCCACCACCGGCTGCACCGATGCGCTTTGGAACAGGTCGTTTTCCCGCTTGCGCGCACTCACCACCTGTCCCACCACCACGTCCTGCGGATAAGAGCCGCCCAAACCGGAGGTCAAAATCAGTTCCCCAGGTTTCATCTCCATATCCTGCGGGATCATTTCCAGGTTCACGTCCCCCGTGATCGAACCGGTCAGCATCACGTCCACATCCTGCGATTGCAGCCGCACGTTCACAACTGTCGCCGGATCTGTGATCAGCTGCACGCGCGCCGCCCGCGCCGTCACCGCGTCTACGCGCCCCACCAGGCCTTGCTCCGTGACCACAGGCATGCCGTGCCGTAGTCCGTCATCCGAACCGTGATCAATGAAAATGTAATGGAGAAATGGGCTGGGGTCGCGGCCAATCACCGCGGCGGCTACATATTGATTTTCGGGTCGAGAACGTGCAAAATCCAAAAGCGCATACAACACCTGGGCCTCGCGCAGCTGCTGTTCCAGGTCCACCACCCGCGCCTGAAGGTTAAACACCTGGCTTTCCAGCTCCGCGTTGCGCGCGCGCAGCGTGGCCACATCTCGTGGTACGGTGATGAACTCCACCACAGCCAGGTAGCGGCTCGAAATCCAGCTCTGGATCCCAACCACCGGAGATAAAGCCGAGCTGGTTACCGTATTCAGGTAGCCGCTGAAGCCCAGGAAGATGATCCCCGCAACCAAGAGCGCAACGGCAATCGTCTGCAAATTTCGCGGTAGAAATTTTTGCATCGTAAGGTTCAGAACCTGCTTCGTACAACCCATTCGCACCCTTTACCCATACAGGTGCGCAGAAAGTGTTCGATTATCGGTATCCGCCGCGGTCCAGCGGTACCAAAAAGTCGCGGTACAGATCCAAATTCTCCAGGATCATCCCCGCACCACGCGCCACGCAAGTCAGCGGGTCTTCCGCCACCCACACGCGCACATTCAGCTCATCTGACAGCCGCTCAGCCAGCCCTTGCAGCAGCGCCCCGCCCCCCGCCAGGCAAATGCCCGTTTCCAAAAGATCCGCCACCGTCTCCGGCGGGGCCTCATCCAGGGCGTCTTTGATTGTATCCACAATCACCTGCACCGATCCAGAAATGGCCTCACGGATCTCCACGGAAGAGATTTCCATGGCTTCCGGCAGGCCGTTTACCAAATTCCGACCGCGCACGGTCATCGTTTTTTCAGTCGGCAATGGGTAAGCGCTGCCAATCGTCACCTTCACCTGTTCTGCCATGCGTTCGCCGATGAACAGATTGTATTTGTTGCGGATGTAGGTGACAATATCTTGATCCATCTCGTCGCCCGCCACACGCAGCGAACGTGAAACCACCACGCCCCCCATCGCCAGCAAGGCCACTTCCGTTGTGCCTCCGCCGATATCCACAACCATCGTCCCGCGGATGTCCATCACCGGCAGTCCAGCCCCCAGCGCCGCTGCCCGCGGTTCTTCCACCAAATAGGTTTCCCGCGCTGATTTCATGGCTGCGTCTAAGACCGCTTTCTTTTCCACTTCCGTCGCCCCCGAGGGGATGCCAATCACTACCCGCGGCTGCGGCAGTGGAACCACGGTCTGCTGGTGCACGCGTCCAATAAAATAATCCAGCATGGCCTGGGTAATGTCAAATTCTGAGATGACCCCATCCCGCAGGGGGCGAATCGCAATCACATCCGCCGGGGTGCGTCCCACCATTTCCTTGGCCTGCGAACCAATCCAGCGCGGCTTGCGGCTGCGTTTTTCAATCGCCACCCAGGATGGTTCATTAATTACGATCCCTTTACCACGAACATAAACCAATGTGTTGGCAGTCCCCAGGTCAATGCCAATGTCCAGGGAAAATAGGGCTAGCAGCCAACTAAATGGATTAAATGCCAAATTGTTCTCCTACGTGCCCGAAGGCGCTGAAATGCTCGGCGTTGATGATTAACTCGCGAAAATTATACCAT
This sequence comes from Levilinea sp., assembly GCA_029975215.1. Classification (GTDB taxonomy): domain Bacteria; phylum Chloroflexota; class Anaerolineae; order Anaerolineales; family Anaerolineaceae; genus Levilinea. The sequence goes on along the minus strand of JARKPO010000045.1, from coordinate 5,366 downwards.
ATTCAAATTTTCACAGCCCTCAAGCAGTTTTCACATTGTACGTCAACCCCCAAAATGGTTCACAAACAAGCCCTCCCCACATTCTTAGTTGTGGGGAGGGCTGATCTCATCTGTAGGTTTAGAACAGGCCGGTAACCCGCCCCGTCTCCAGATCCAGATCCACATCATAGAAGGCCGGCCGCGTCGGCAGCCCAGGCATGGTGCTCATCTCACCCAGCAGCGGGTAGATAAAACCTGCCCCCACCGAAGCGCGCACATCCCGGATCGGGATGCGGAAGCCTTTCGGCACACCCTTCAGGGTCGCATCGTGGCTTAGGCTCAGATGAGTCTTCGCCATGCAGATAGGCAGTTTGTCGAAGCCCAGGCGTGTATATTCCTCAATGCGCTGCTCCGCCAGTTCCGTATAATCCACGCCGTCTGCTCCGTAAATTTCCCGAGCGATGGTCTCAATTTTCTGCTTGATCGTCCATTCCAGCGGATAGAGGAACTTGAACTGCGACGGCATCTCAGACGCCTTCACCACCGCCTTGGCCAAATCCACAGCGCCTTCGCCGCCAAATTCCCAATGGCGGCTTACCACCGCATCCACCGCCCCACCCTCTTCAATGGACATTTTGCGAATCAATTCCAATTCGGCTTCGGTATCTGTGGCGAAGCTGTTCACAGCCACCACCACCGGAATACCAAATTTGCGCGCCGATTGAATGTGGTGCAGCAGGTTGGGAATGCCCGCCCGCAGCAATTCCAGGTTTTCTTGAGTATAGGCTGTATCCAACGGTTTGCCAGCCACCACCTTGGGGCCGCCTCCGTGCATCTTCAGCGCGCGCACCGTCGCCACCAAAACCACCACATTCGGGATCAGGCCAGAATAGCGGCATTTGATGTCGAAGAACTTTTCCATGCCCATGTCGGCCCCAAAGCCGGACTCCGTCACCACAAAATCAGCCAGTTTCAGGCCGATCTTGTCCGCCAAAATTGAGCTGTTACCGTGGGCGATATTGGCAAACGGCCCTGCGTGCACAAACACCGGCGTGCCTTCCAGAGTTTGCATCAGGTTGGGCTTGATCGCATCGCGCATCAGCACCGTCATCGCGCCCGCCACACCCAGGTCGTCGCAGCTCACCGCGTTGCCGGCTTTGTCCAAACCGATCACAATCTTACTGAAGCGCTCGCGCATATCTGCCAGACCCGTGGTCAGCGCCAGCACGGCCATAATTTCCGACGCCACGGTGATGTCAAAGCCCGTCTCACGCTCGTGACCAGTTTCGTTCGGCCCGCGCCCCACCGTCACCCCGCGCAGGAAGCGGTCGCTGGTATCCAGCACCCGCCGCCAGGTGATCGTGGCCGGGTCAATATCCAGACGGCACAGTTTGCGTCGTTCTTCAGGGGTCAAATCGTCCGGATCAGTCTTATCAATTCCCAAGCGTTTCAAACGGCCCACCAACCCGCGCCCAAAGGTGCGCTTGCCGTTCTTATTTTTGGGCATCAGGCGATCAAACAACTGTTCGTCCGTCGCCTGCGATTCGTGCAGCATACGCACATCAATCGCCGCCGCCACCAGGTTGTGCGCCGCGGTGATGGCGTGAATATCGCCAGTCAGGTGCAGGTTAAAATCTTCCATCGGGATCACCTGGCTGTATCCGCCGCCAGCAGCCCCGCCCTTAATCCCAAAGGTCGGCCCCTGGCTGGGTTGACGGATGGCGGTAACCACCCGATACCCCAGGTGAGCGCCCAAGGCCTGGCTCAAGCCCACCGTCGTGGTCGTTTTGCCCTCTCCCAGCGGGGTGGGCGTGATGGCCGTAACGTCAATGTACTTGCCGTCAGGCACGTTCGCCAGGCGGTCCAACACTTCCAATTTCACTTTGGCTTTGTACGGCCCATAAAACTCGATCTCTTCGGGGAGAAGGCCCAGTTCTGCCGCCACATCGCTGATCGGTTTAATGTCCGATTCCTGGGCAATCTCGATGTCCGAGGGCACCGGCGTTCTGCGTTTTAACTGAATAGGGGTAAATGGGCGCGCTGCGGAAGGTCGTTTTTCTGCACTCATCCTGGCTTTCCTTTCTGCTCTTTTAGAATAGGGAGAGGGTTTCAGACAGTAAGTATCGCTCTAGGGAAACCCTGTCTTGTGTTCGGTTGCGCGGGCGAGTTGTCTGACAATACCTCACCCCAATGCCGATAGGCTAATTATCGTTCAACTCGAAAAGAAACGCAAGCCCGCCGTTCACGGGAATTTTTACTGATTTTCTCCAATATTGCTCAGACATCCGAACAACCATAGGACTATACGCAGTATCGCTTCCTTTTGAAGTATAATCAGGCCACTGACACTCGAAAGGATCGCCTTCATGTCCACCTCGACCCCCTGGCGCAGCATCGGCCTGGTTGCCCTCGGTGCCCTATGCTACAGCACGCTGATCATCTTCACCCGCCTGACTCACGACATGGGTGCTATGAGCATCGCCTTCTTTCGGGCCTTCTTCGCTTTTCTCTTCTTCTGCCTGCTGCTCATCCGTTTTCGCGAACCGTTTGAGTTTTCCCGCTACCGCTCCGGCGTCTGGGCGTTGGTAGCCTCCGGGCTGGCCATGGGCCTCACCGCCGCCCTGTACATCTTCGCCGTCCAGCACACCACCGCCGCCAACTCCGCCCTGCTGGTCAATTCCGCCCCCATCTACATCGCCTTCCTGGCCCCCTGGTTCCTGAAAGAAGCCCGCCCGCGCTTCACCTGGCATTCTCTGGCCCTCATCCTGGTGGGCATCCTGCTCATCACCGGTGTGCTGGAAAAAGGCCTCACCCTGGATTCCCTTTCCGGCATCCTGGCCGGGGTGCTTTCTGGCTTCACCTACGCCCTCACCATGCTCTTCAGCCGCTTTCTGCGCGGCAAAGCCTCGGGCTTCACCCAGACCTTTTGGAACACGGGCGTGGCCTCGCTGCTGCTGCTGCCCTTCGCCCTGCAAGGTTCCTGGGATACGGTGCGCTCCAACCTGCCCGTGCTCATCCCTCTGGGGGTCATCTCCCTCGGCATCGCCAGCTTTCTGTATTTCGTCTCCCTGCAAAAACTCAAAGCCCAGGTGGTCAGCGTCGTCGCCATCCTCGAACCGGTCAGCGGCGTGCTCATCGGCATTCTGCTCTATCAGGAACCCCTGACCCTGGCCTCCATCATCGGCAGCCTGCTCATCCTGCTCAGCATCTACCTGATCTCACGCTGATTTACCCCCTTTAATGCGCTTATCCGGCCTCGCGGTCGGATAATTTGCCTTCTCCATATTTGGTGGGGCGAGTGGGGGTCGAACCCACACAGCCTTACGGCCGGCAGATTTTAAGTCTGCTGCGTCTGCCTATTCCGCCATCGCCCCATACCCTCTTATTGTATTCTACCTTCGCCGGGCGTCAAGAGCTTTGACCAAACGCTTTTGGCTTTTGGCAAAAAGCGAGCCAAAACGCACCCACAGCGGCGAAATCCGGCCTTCCATCTGCCCGCTGCGCACAGCCTCGGCGAATTCATCCCGCGTCGCAAACGGCCGCACCCGCAGCGCAGCCCGCCCCACTTCCCACAGCAGGTGCGCATCCGAACCCACCGTGCCCGCCAACTGATGCGCCACAGCAAAGACGTAAGCGCTGCGGTTAATCTGCGGCAGCACACAGCGCGCGTTAAACACCTCCACTGCGTCCACCAGCGGCGCAATTGCCTCCAAATCCGCCAGCGCCCACCCGTGTCGCTGCCGGTCAAAGGGATGCGATACGCTGATGTAAGCCCCTTGTTCCCGCAGCCGCTCAATCGCCGCTTCGGGCTTCAGCCCCCGCGGCACTTTTTCCTTCACAAAAAACGCCAGCAGTTCGCCTTTTGTGGTCAGAATCTCTTCCCCCACAATCACCCGTTCAGGGTCCATCTGCTGGGCTTCCAAAGCCGCCCAAATCTCGTTGTGATCGGTGATCGCCAACCGGTCCACGCCCTTGCGCCGCGCCTCATCCAACAAATCGCGCGGGCTCACCAGGCTGTCGCCGGAGGCATAGGTATGACAGTGCAGTTCAATCTTGAGCAGAGGGGTCATACGCCGACCTCAAACCGATAAGCTGCGGTGACACAGCCCACACACCCAACCCCAGAAGGATCCCAAACCACAGCGTCGCCAGCCGGATCAAGACCGTGGCGGTCGTGGCCTGCGCCGGTTCCAACCCGCCCAGCAGGGTCAGCATGCCCGCGATGGAGACCTCTGCTGCGCCCATGCCCCCCGGTAGCGCAGAAACCGCCCCCACAACCGTCGAAAAGGCCAAAATAAACACCGCCAGCGAAAGAAGCTGCCAGCTTGGCTCCAACCCCAGACCAGTAAGGATGAAGTAAAACCCCACCCCCTCGCCCAACCAGGAGATCGTCCCCAGGCCCACAGCCGCTGCCGTCGGCGCAGGCTGAAACAGCATGTAGCTGCCTTCATAAAACTCACGCACTGCGCCGATGAAACGTTTGACCAGCGGCAGGCGTTCCCCCACTCCCAAAGCCCACATGGCCGCAGGCCGCACCTGCGCCAAAACCAGCACCGCCAACAGCCCCACCAGAATCACCAAAAAGGCAGGCCAATATTGCGGGTAGGCCACCACTCCCAGAACCGACAGAGCCATCACCGCCAGCCCGTCGCTGATGCGCTCTGCTGCCACCACCGACACCCCTCGCGCCACAGGCAGCCCGCTGCGCTGGTTAATCCACACCCCCTTCAGCACCTCGCCCACCTTCCCAGGGGTAATCGCCAGCGGGAATCCGCCCACGAACATCCGCAGAGATTCAACCCAGGTAATGTGGTGAATGCCGATCACATGCAGGTAGTAATGCCATTTGACGAAGCGCAGAGTGTAATTGAACAGAGTCAGCCCTAGCACCGCCGGATACACCCGCCAGTCAAACGTGCGCATTGCCTGTCCCACCTGACGCAAATCCCCCATCAGGGCCAGTCCCAGCAGCACCAAAAACCCCAAAATCAAACCCGGGGTCATCCGTTGCAAGATCGGTTGGGAAATCTTCTTCTCATTCACGAAAGGCAACCTCTGAGAAAAATTATACCTGAGTTTTCCGGCTGTGCCGAATCACCTCTTTTTGCGTGTCTGTCCCAAAGTCGGTTGGTGATTTAGCATGCAAACAGCAGACGGTTTTGGGGAATATTCGGCAAAGGAACCTAATGGATCCTGACCCCCGCAGCCATTAATCCGCTGGCCATTCCTGGCCAATTCTTGTACCCTCGCACCGTCCTGGCTCGCATCTTCATTCTGCCAATCACCTGTTCGGTGGTGTTATTGGTCCAAGGAACCTCGGCCTGCCAGTCAAATACCCGGTAATTGGCCCAATCCTGGGCCAAGCGACCAATCAAATGGCGCAGTAA
>JARKPO010000042.1 GCA_029975215.1 Levilinea sp. | reverse complement strand
TAGTGGTATTTTACAGTCAATTATGTTTATAATGAGAGAAGATGATAAAAAACAATCGACTTCTCTCATTGTTTCTCATCATGGGAGTTGTGCTTTGCTTATTTTTTTTGCTTTACCTTAAACAATTCAGGTCAATTGAGCCCGGTAGGGTGCATTCAGGTTGATCGAATGCACCACATGGCCCCTGCCCTGGCATATCATCGCGAACGATCCATTGACCATTGTAGGGGCTCGCCCTCGAAGCGCGAGGGCACGCCCTCGAAGCGCGAGGGCACGCCCCCTCAGGACAGGGGCACGGGCCGAAAAACGCCCGTGCCCCTACCTTGGCTCACCGCTTCATAGGACGGGCTGGACGGCCAGGCGTTTGTTTAACCGCCTTCTTGGCATCTTTCGTTCCTTAGCGGTAAAAAATGTGTGTGTGAACCGCGAAGGACGCCAAGGACGCAGAGTGATTTTTTACCTTTCGGGGTAGAGATCGCCGCGGGCGGAAAACCACCGCCCAAGCCACCGGTTTTCGGTGGTCGCGATGACAAATTGCCGCTACGTGCGGATCACCCGGCGCGGAGGGGGACGGCGCAGGGCCGTCAGGCGGCGGCGGATGGGCGGCAGGCGCAATCCCAGCAGCAGGATCAACACCGCCAACGCCAGGGCGGGTTTGAGGATGTCCCCGCTCAGCGTGCTCAGGCTGCCCTTTTCCGCCCAGGCCACATGCAGCACCACCAGGCCCGCGGCGGCGTATACCAGCCGGTGCAGGCGTTTCCAATTCTTCCCCAGGGTTTTCATCATCACCGTGAACGAGGTGGCCGCCAGGGCCAGCAGAATGGCGAAGGCCGCCACACCGGCGATCAGATAGCGCTTTTGGGCCAGCTCCGGCAGGATCAAATCCCAGGCGAAGGCGTAATCCAGCACCAGAAAAATGCTGAGGTGCACCAGGGCGTAGAGAAAGGCATACAGCCCCAGGGGCCGGCGCAGGCGGGAGAAGCCCGCATAGCCCGTGATCGTGTACAAGGGGGTGCAGGCCAGCGAGATGAGCAGCAGCACCAATGCCGTGGTGCCGCTGCGCTGGGTGGCGGCCTGAATGGGGTTGGCCGTCAGGTTATCACGCAGAGCGTCCAAGATCAGCACCAGCAAAGGCAGCAGCGCGCCCACATGGGCGGCCGCGCGCACGAACGGCCAGGTCTTCATCAGTAATTAGACCTCAGATCCATGCCCGCATACAGACCGGCCACCTCTTTCTCATAGCCGTTGAACAGCAGGGTGGGCCGCCGCCCGCCTTCGCCGATGCGCCGTTCGCTGGCCTGCGACCAGCGCGGGTGGGGCACATCCGGGTTGACGTTGGAATAAAAGCCGTACTCACGCGGGGCGGTGGTGTTCCACAAGGTGGCGGGCTGCTCGGCCACCAGTTCAATTTTGACGATGGACTTGATGCTCTTGAAGCCGTATTTCCAGGGCACCACCAGGCGCAGGGGCGCGCCGTTTTGGGGCAGCAGGGTTTTGCCGTACAGGCCGGTGGAAAGGATGGTGAGGTTGTGCATGGCCTCATCCAGGCGCAGCCCTTCTTGATAGGGCCAGGGAAAGCCGTTGTAGTTCAGGCCGGGCATTTCCTCAGGGCGGTAGAGGGTTTCAAAGCGCACGTATTTGGCTTCGGCGGTAGGCTCCACCGCCTTGAGCAGTTGGCTGAGGGTGAAGCCCTGCCAGGGGATGACCATGGACCAGCCTTCCACGCAGCGCATACGGTAAATGCGCTCTTCCTGGGTGTAGCTGCTGAGCAGGTCCTCAAAGGCGAAGGTCCGCGGCCGGTTCACCAGCCCGTACACCTCCACCGTCCAGGGGCTGGTTTTCAGCTGACCGGCGTTCTTGGCCGGATCGCCTTTGTCTAAGCCAAACTCATAGAAGTTGTTGAAGGTGGTGACGTCTTCGTAGCTGGTCAGCTCCTGGCTCAAATCCCCGGCGGGGGGTGGGGAGGCGGATGGGGCCTGGGATGAGCTGGGCAGGGGATCGCTTTCGGGCGGGCGCACACCGCAGGCCGCCAGGGCCGCGGTTGCCGCGGCAGCCGCCGCCAGCTTGATGAATTGGCGGCGGGTGTAATAGTGCTTTTCGGGGGTGATCTCCGACGAGGGAATTTTTTCAGAGGGCTGATAGGTTTTGGGCATGGCACACATCCTCACAAATAAGTGCTACCGATAGTTTGTTCCTACCCTGACGATACCCAAATTTGCGGTGCTTGTCAACCGACAGCCGCGTAATCTTATACATACAAAAAAAATACAGTATACTTATTTTATGACTATCCACCGCCCCGCCACTTGAACCGCGCTCACCGGAGCAGTATGCCCCTCACCTCACGGCGATCCCGACGGCATCCATCCGCCGGGGACGGCATGCATATGAATTGCGCGCGCCGCTGGTGAGACCGGCGGCGTTTTTTATTCTCAGCAGGGCGGCATCATCCACCGTTTGGGAGGTACTGACATGAATTTGCAGGAAAAAGCCCAATCCACTGTAGTACTCATCCGCGCCGAAGGCATGGGGCAGGGGGAGCGAGAATTGCAGTTGAAGTTGATTGGAACATATTTTAAGCTGCTGCTGGAAAACGCCTGGCTGCCCAACGCCATCTGCCTGTACACCGAGGGTGTCAAGCTGGCGGTGAGCGGCTCGCCGGTGCTGGAACAGCTCAAAGCCCTGGAGGAGCGCGGCGTGCGGTTGATCCTGTGCTCCACCTGCCTGAACTATTACGGGCTGGTGGATCAGGTGCAGGTGGGCATTGTAGGCGGTATGAACGACATACTCGAAGCGCAGATGCGCGCTGATCGGGTGATCACCCTGTAAGATCATCCAAAAACCGGCGGAGGGCTCAGCCCTCCGCCGGTGTGTGGGTTAATACGCCGGAGGCGCGTCAGCGCACGGCTTTCAGCACGGCCAGGGCCTGCTCCAGCAGGTCGGGGTCGGCCTGTGAGCCCATATGTCCCAGGCGGAAGACTTTGCCAGCCAGGGGGCCGTAGCTGCCGCCGACCACCAGCCCGCGCTCGCGCAGTTTGCGGTCAAAGTCGGGCCATTCCACCCCTGCGGGAACCTGCACGGCGGTGACGGTGGGGGAGGGGACGGCTTCGGGGGCGGGGAAGAGGCTGTAGCCCATCTCCACCAGCCGCTGGCGGGTCATTTCGGCCAGGCGTTGATGGCGGGCAAAGCTGGCCGGCAGGCCTTCTTCCAACAGCATCTGTGTGCCTTCTCTCAGCGCCGCCAGACCCTGCCAGTAGGGGGTGTAAGGGAAATAGCCCGTTTGCGGGGCGGTTTCGAAGGGCAGCAGGGCGTCGTAGCCGGCGTAGTTCACTTGTTTGGCGATCTCCCAGGCGGCCGGGCTGACGGTGAGGAAGGACATGGCGGGGGGAACCGAGAGGGCCTTCTGCGAGCCGCCCAACATCAAGTCCACATGCCAATCGTCGGTTTCCACCGGCGCGCCGCCCAGGCTGGCCACCGCGTCCACATACAGCAGGGGCACTTCATAGCGCTCTTTGAGCTTGCCCAGCGGGGCGATGGGGTTGAGCGTGCCGGAGGGCGTTTCACAGTGTACGGCGGTGATCATCTTGGGACGGAAGTCGGCGATGGCAGTTTCAATTTCATCCCAGTTGTGCAGGGTCTGGTTGTAGGGCAGGCCGACGGTTTTCACCTGGATGCCCAAGGAGCGGGCCATATCACCGATGCCGTAGCCAAACACCCCCGTCCCCAGGCACAGCAGCCGTTCGCCGGGCTTCATGAAGTTCTTCAGGGCCGCCCACAAGGCGAGCATGCCTTCGCCGGTCATGATGACCACCGAGTGCTGGGTTCCCATGATCTGCTTGAGGTCGGCTTCGGTCTGGTTGTACAGGCTGAGATATTCCGGCTCCAAATCCGCCGCGCCGTAATCGGTGAGGTAGGCCTGCAGCACGCGCTGCGGCACTTTGACCGGCCCGGGGACCATGGGGATCGGATAGGTTTTCATACGGGTTTCCTTTCTTGGCGGTCAGTTTACTGCGGGCGCTGGGCGGCCAGTTCGGCTAACACCTCGCCAAAGCGTCCGATTTCATCCAGGGTATTGTAATGCGCTGCGCCCACCCGCACCAGACCGCCGCGGTCTTCCAGACCCAAATGGGTGGTGACGGCCAGGGCGTAGAAATTGCCGTTCCACAGGTTGATGGATCGCTGTGCGAAGGCTGCCGCCACGGCCTCGGGGCTCCAGCCGTCCAGGGTGAAGGAGAAGGTCGGCACGCGCTGATCCAGGTGCTGGGGGTCGGCGGGGCCGTAGAGGCGCACACCGGGGGTGTGGGTGAGGATCTCTAAGAGCGCGGCGCTCAGCTCAAATTCGTACGCGCGGCTGGCGCTCATGGCCTGTTTGAGGGCCAGAGCGCGCCCCTTGAAGTGGCCAGCGTACAGCTCGGCGTGTTCTTCGCCGTACGTGTTGCCCAGCCATTCCAGATATTCCAACGTGCCCAGCAGCCCGGCCATGTGCTCAAAATTGCCTGTGCCGGTCTCAAATTTGCCAGGGGCGTGGGCCGGGGCAGGGCGCACGCGGTAGGCGGGCAGGCTTTCCAGCAGGTCGTAGCGCCCATAGAGCATGCCCATGTGCGGGCCGAAGAATTTATAGGGGGAGCACACCAAGAAGTCCACCCCCAGGTCCTGCACGTCAATGGGGCCGTGGGGGGCGTACTGCACTGCGTCCACGTAGATGAGCGCACCGGCTTCGTGGGCCAGGGCGGTGATCTGGCGGATGGGGTTGATCGTTCCCAGAGCGTTGGAGGAATAGCCCACCGCCACCAGGGCGGGTTTTTCGTTCAGGGCGGCGGCCATGTCGTCCATATCCAGTTGGCCGGTATCTTTGTGGAAATTGACCCAGCGCACCTTAAGCCCGCGATCCTCGGCCATCAACAGCCAGGGGCTGATGTTGGCGTCGTGATCCAGGCGGGTGACCACCAGGGTGTCGCCGGGTTTGAAAACGCGCCCCAGCGAGCGGCTGATGTTGAAGGTCAGCGAGGTCATGTTAGGCCCAAAAACGATCTCTTCAGGGCGCGAGGCGTTCAGGAATTCCGCCGCGGCCTGGCGCGAAGCGTCCACCAGGGCGTCCGATTCCTGGCTGGTGCGAAAGGTTCCGCCGTGGTTGGCGTTGTGATTCTCCAGATAGCCGCGAATGCGCTCCAGGCTGGCTTTGGCAATCTGCGTGCCGCCGGGGTTGTCCAGGAAGATGTAGGGCCGGCTGAGGGCCGGAAACTGAGCGCGAATGGGATTCAGATCGAGGGCCATGGCTTCACCTTTTTTGGGGGTCTAGGGGGTCGGGTCGGCTGATTTGAAAAAATACGCCGCAGAGATCCAGGTTAAGGCATTCACTGCGGCGTTCAATCCGGCGGCGGGGGGGACCTGATCTAGCTCAGGTCGTCCTCTTCATCATCATCCACATCAATATCAATTTCAAATTCGGTTTCCTGCGGGCGGCGCCGCACCCACAGCAGCAGCACCTGGCCCTCATCGGTGTCCACGGCGCGCGCGGCCACGATGGGCACGCGTTCCTCCAGGCCGATATCGTTGCGGAAGTGCAGGTAAATTGGTTCCTGCTGGTTCCAACTGCGGTAGCAGCGCTGCACCAGCGCCGGGCCGTTAAAGGTGCGCAGGCGAGTGAGGGCCATGTCATACAGAGAAGGGCCTTCGTTTAACCCCAGTGCCCAGCCATCCTGAATATCGTCAAAGGTGGGGGTGGGGCCTTCAATAATTGTGATCTTATTGTCCATTCATTCCTCGTTTATCCGTACGCGCAAATCATACCACAGTTTTTGCTGCCCATCTTTTGCTTTGCCGCAGGCTCTTATAAAACGCCAATCTTTTGTTAGCAATTTTCCAATAGGCGGGGGATATCATCAGGATCGTAATGAAATTAACCAACAAATCGCCTGCGGGCGATGGCAACCAGAATGAATTTGGAGGTGAATCATGACTCTGTATGTTACGACCCCTTGGACTCGCCGAATGGCACAGCGCCGCATGGCGCAGCGCATGTGGGAATCGGAAATGGAAAGCGAACGCCCGGAGGTGATTTTCCCTGTGCGCGTGAAAGCCGAAGACGATGCCTATGTGCTCACTGCGCTGCTGCCGGGTGTGGGGCCGGATGATCTGAACGTGCAAATTATCAACGAGACCGTCACCCTGCAAGGCGAACTGAAACTGGCCCGTGAAGAAGACGCCAACTATCTGCTTTCCGAGATCCCCAGCGGCCGCTTTTACCGCACGCTGACCCTGCCCGAACCGCTGGACGCCGCTAAGGCTGAGGCGAGTTTGGAAAATGGGGTGCTGACCCTGCGCGTCCCCAAGGCGGAACAGGCCCGTCCCAAGGTGATCAAGGTCAACGCTCGCTAAAAATTCGGAGCGCAGCCTCCATTCTTAAGCTTTGCCATCGGCCGGAAGGGTCATTCATCCCCTTCCGGCCCTTGTTTTTCTGACAAAGAGAGGCCGCGGTTTTTCGGGTAAAATGAAGGCGTGAACGAACCCCTGCTGCCCCTAACCGGTTTTCCTTCTGATTTGCCCGCTGCGGCGGCGCGTGCCTATGCTGCGGTGGGGTCCACCAACACGCTGGCCCTGGATTGGGCAGCGGAGGGCGCTCCCGACGGAGCTTTGGTGGCTGCAGATTTTCAAAGCGCAGGGCGCGGCCGGCTGAACCGCCGCTGGGTGACTCAGCCCGGTGCGGCCCTGGCCTTCAGCCTGATTTTGCGTCCCAACCCGGCCGAGGCGGCCCACCTCGGGCAGTTCACAGCCCTGGCCGCGCTGGGGCTGGCCGAAGCGCTGGAGGCGCTGGGACTGCACCCGCAGATCAAATGGCCCAACGATGTGCTCCTCGACGGCCGCAAAACCGCCGGTATCCTGGTGGAGGCAGCCTGGGACGGTGACCAGCTGGGGGCACTGGTGGTGGGGGTTGGCGTGAATGTTGCACCCTCTGCTGTGCCGCCCGCAGAGGCGGTGATGTTCCCAGCTACCTGCGTGGAGACGGCTTTGGGCTGCCCGGTGGAGCGTTGGGAACTGCTGCGGGGGGTGCTGGACGGCATATCCGCCTGGCGTACGCGCCTGGGCAGCCCGGCGTTTCTGGAAGCCTGGCAAAGTCGGCTGGCCTTTCGTGGTCAGCGCGTGCGTGTGGCCCCACCCCATCAACCGCCGGTAGAAGGTGTGCTTTTGGGCGTGGAAGCTGAAGGCAGTTTGCGCTTGCGGACTGAGGCCGGGCAAGTTTATAATGTAATCGCTGGCGACGTGCATTTGCGCCCGCTGGACGAAGGATCCTGATGCTGGGAGGCCAACCATGCTAGATGATTTGCGAAATTCTGCCGCTTCTTCATATGAGGAAGGAGCCCCTGAGGAGTTTCCGCCGGAGGAAGGCCCGCGCCGGCGCCGTGCGTCTTCCCAAGGGGGCGGCACCTTTTTGGGAATGACGGCTCCGCAGCGTTTTTTGCTGGTGTTAATGCTGCTGATCCTGTGCTGTGTGCTCAGCTCCTTTGCTCTGCTGCTGACAGGCAAAGTGGTGCTGCCCTTTATCTAAACCGCCAACGCGGCTGGCCTTGGGGGAAAGGCGCGCCGCAGCCTGACGCTGTTAACTCAAAACGCCCCTGTGAAAGGGGCGTTTTTTGCTAGTCTATGAAGGGGGCGTTAAGAGACGCTGAGGAATTCGGAAGCTTCGCCGGGGAAGAGTTCTCCACCTGCATATTTGGCCCCCAGATCCACCCCCTTGGTCACGCGTGTGGCCTGGGGCACATCTTTGGCGCTGATGCGCAGACGCTTACCTTTGTCCGAGAGGATATCCAAATCGACATCCGCTTTGCCCACCGCCAGGGCGGTCAGCATGCCGGTGGTGGGGTTGGTCTTCCACACCTGAACACCCTGCCCGCCGCGCCCCTGCACGGGGAACTCTTCCAGGCTGACTCGCTTCAGGTGGCCGCGTTCGCTGAGCAAATACACAAACTGTTTGAACTGGTTGGGTTCAATCAGCACCGCACCCACCAGGGGATCATCCAACGCTTTGATGGCGGTTACACCGCGAGCGGTGGGGGTGGCCTGGGGGTTCACAGTACCGGTTTCAAAACGCAGCGCGCGGGGAGGAGTCTTATCGCTTCCGCCGGTGAGCACTACGATATGGGCAGCATCACTGGCAATTCCGGCGAAAAGGACTTCGTCATCCTTGGCTAGCCCGATGATGGGGATCCAACTGCCCTCTGTGCGTCCATTGGGCAGGTCTTCCACCGCTACGCGTTTGATGCTGCCCGAAAGGGTCAGCAAAACCAGCTTGTGCCCGGCGCGGGCTGCGCCCATGCCCACGATGCGCTCGCCGCGCTCCAGCCCAATTTCGCTGAAGGAGGCTTGCAGGGGCAAACGGCCGGTGTTGGCCTGCCACATACGGCCAAAACTGGAGATCATCACCAGGCGTTCATCCGGCGCGATCTCGGCTTTCAGTAAAGCGGCTTCTACGGCACGGGAGGAAGGTTTGTTTTTGGTGACGGATTCACGGTAGCCCTTGGCATTGACGCGCTGCACGCCGTTTGCAGTCACCATCACCCGTTGGGATTCGGTGGGGGTCACCAGATCAGAAACCGTGACGCGCGCCTGGTGGCCTTCCTCGGCCTCCACAATCACGGTACGGCGGGGGGAGGCAAAGCGCGCCTGCACGTCGCTGGTTTCCTGCGCCACCACTTCCAGACGGCGCTCTTCGGAACCCAGAATGGCCTTCAATTCCTTCACGCGCGCCTTGAGTTCTTTATGTTCATCTTCCAGCTTCTTGCGCTCTAGCGAGGCCAGCCGCCGCAGGGGCATATCCAGAATGGCCTGAGCCTGAATCTCGCTGAGGGACAGCTTTTTCATCAGGTTGGCCCTGGCCGATTCGGTGGTCTGCGAACGGCGGATGATATCAATGACCTCGTCAATCATCGAAAGGGCCTTGAGCAGGCCGGTGAGGATGTGCAGGCGAGCTTCGGCCCGATCCAGTTCATATTGAGAGCGGCGGGTGATGACCTCCAGGCGGTGCTTGATGAACTCCACCAGCATATCCCGCAAGGTCAGGTTGTGGGGGCTGGCCTTGCCTTCGGGGTCCATCACCAGAGCCAGGGCATTATAGGACAGGCTGCTGCGCATTTGTGTGTGGGTGAGCAGCTTTTCCAGCACATCGTGGGGGTCTGCGCCGCGGGCCACTTCAAAGACCACGCGCATGCCGTTGTAATCCGATTCGTCGCGTACGTCTGTGATGCCGCCAAATTTATCGCGGCTGGCGGCAATGCGCTCCAGAATGGTGGACTTCTGCACCTGATAGGGCAGTTCGGTGATGAGGATTTCAGATTTCCCGCCGCCGATATCTTGAATATCGGCTTTGGCCTGACACACCAGGGTGGCGTTGCCGGTTTCATAAGCGCGGGCGATCATATCCACCTTTTTCTCGTCGCCGTTGACGCGGTAGCGGTAAAGCAGGCCGCCGGTGGGCAGATCGGGGCCGGGGATGAGCTTCATCAGCTCTTCCACGCTGACCTGATCGCGTTTCTTCCAGTTTTTGGCCAGATACAGGACGGCATCGCACACTTCGCCTAGATTATGGGGCAGAATATTGGTAGACATACCCACGGCAATGCCGGAGGCGCCGTTGACCAGCAGGTTGGGGAAGCGCGCGGGCAGGACGATGGGCTCTTTCAGCGAACCGTCGAAGTTAGCGCGCCAGTTGACGGTGTCTTTCTCCAGGTCTTCCAGCATGGATTCACCCAGAGCCGCCAGGCGGGCCTCGGTGTAGCGCATGGCCGCGGCACTGTCGCCGTCAATGGAGCCGTAGTTCCCCTGGCCGTCAATCAGCGGTTGGCGCATGGAGAAATCCTGAGCCATGCGCACCATCGCATCGTAGACCGATTGGTCGCCGTGAGGGTGATATTTGCCCAGCACTTCACCCACCACACGAGCCGATTTCTTGTGAGGGGTGGTGCTTTTCAGGTTCATATCGCCCATGGCGTACAGGATGCGGCGCTGCACGGGCTTGAGGCCGTCGCGCACATCTGGCAGGGCGCGGTCTAAGATGGTTAGCACGGCGTAGCGCCGGTAGGCCTCTTCGATAAAATGATCCAGCGGCTGTTCCTGGATCGTGGTTTCGCCGTTGATTTCGGTTGCAGGGGTTGCCATTAGTCTTCCTCGCTCCAATCCACGTTCATCAGCCAATCCTTACGCGGGCCGACTTCGCTGCCCATCAAACGCTCAATCAGTGAGCGGGTGCGGTGCACATCTTCTATCACCATACGCAGGTCGCGCTGGGAAAAATCGGCAGCGGTGAGCTGCTGCTCGGCCAGCTGGGCGGTGCGGCTGCGGCGGCCTTTCTCGGCGCTGCTGCCCGGCATAAAAAACACCGTCTCGCGCAGCTGTTCAGGGTTCATTTCGCCCAGGCCTTTATAGCGTTGGATGGTGTAATTCTGGCCCTTCCATTCCTGTTCCCATTCGGCCCGTTCGGTCTCGTTATAAGCGTAGCGTTCTTCTTTGGTCTTGCCGTTACGCAGCAGATACAGCGGCGGGCGCGCCACAAAGAAACGGCCCTGCTCAATCACCGGACGCATGGTGCGCCAGAAAAGGGTGGCCAGCAGGGTGGCGATGTGGCTTCCGTCCACGTCGGCATCCACCAGCACGCTGACTCGCCCGTAGCGCATGCTGGAGATGTCGCAATCTGCGCCCACCCCCGAGCCCACCGCGGCGATGATGGCGGCGATTTCGCGGTTCTTGAGAATTTCGTTGATGTTCATCTTCTCAACGTTGGGGATCTTGCCGCGCAGGGGCAGGATGGCGTGGTAACGCGAATCGCGTCCCTGTTTGCACGAGCCTCCGGCGCTGTCGCCTTCTACCAAATAGAGCGCGGTATGTTCCAGGGGCACCACGGGGTTGCCGCCGCGCCGCTGGATGTCGGCCAGCTTGCCCAGCACGTATTCCCCGGCATCCATCGCGGATTTTTTGATCACCAGACGGCGGGCCTGGGTGGCGGCTTCGCGTCCGCGGGCGGCGGCCACAGCCTGATTGACGATGACCTTGCCGATGGGGATGTTCTTCTCCAGGTAGTCGCTCATGTAGTTATACGTACCGGAAAGCACCGGCCCGTGCACTTCGGGGCTGGTGAGGCTTTCTTTGGTCTGCGAGAGGAACTGCGGCGTGCCGGTCATGGTCACTTTGACGATGGCGGTCAGGCCCAGCAGGGCGTCATCCCCACGAACATCCTCTTCGCCCTTGAAGAGCTTCTTGGCAACAGCGAACTGCTTGACGGCTTTGGTGAGGCCGGCCTTAAAGGCGGTGACGTGTGTGCCGCCCAGAGGGGTGGGAATGGCGTTAACGAAGGAATAGATCTGGGTCTCTTCGCCCGCGTACTGGACGGCTACCTCAATTTCTACGCTTTGCTTGCCGCTTTCGGTGTCAATCTCGCTCTTGTCGCGGAAAAGGATGGGCTTGTGCAGCGGCTCGAGACCTTCGTTCAGATACGCAATGTAATCCACCAGGCCATTTTTGGAGAAGTACACCCGCGGTTCGCTGCGCGCGTCACGCTGGTCGTGAAATTCAATGCGAACGCCGGGGTACAGATGGGCAATCTGGCGGAAGCGCGTGTCCAGGCGCTCGGCATCCCAGGGGACGCTTTGTTCCGGGTTGGGCCAATCCATCTCGCGGGCGAACCAGGCGCGGTTGGGGCGGAAAGTCAGGCTAAAGCCGCTGCGCTGCCCGGCGATGGTCTGCACCGGCACCTTTTTGCCCTTCACTTCCAGGGCTGTGGCCATCTCTTTGCGGTCCAGGCGCAGGGTGGTTTCAGCGTTAATTTCGCCGACCTTGCCAGAGGCGTCGTAGATTTCCACTTCTGTTTTCGGCAGGCCGCCTTCAACGAAAACCTGGCGAAAGGCCAGCCCGTGGCGGCGCGATTCCACCTGAAGCAGGGAAGAAAAGGCGTTGGTACATTTCAGACCGATACCGTGCAAACCGCCGGAACTGCTGTAGGCCGATTCGTCCCCGCCAAATTTGCCGCCGGCATGCGGTTTGAGCAGCACCTGAGTCATGGCGCTCATGCCCGATTCGGCTTTATAGTCAATGGGGATGCCGCGGCCGTTGTCTTCCACCGTGACAGTTCCATCGCGGAAAATGGTTACGCGGATCAGGTCGGCATAGCCCGCCATGCATTCATCCACGGCGTTGTCCACCACTTCCAGCAAGATGTGGTGTAAACCGTGGGTGTTGTTGTTGCCAATGTACATGCCTGGGCGCCGCCGGACGGCTTCCAGGAATTCGAGTTCGATAATTTGATCGGCGCTGTATTTCACCATGCGCAGCTCCCAGGTTCATAGAAATCCCACCGGCAAAACACTCAGGCCAGGCTGCGACCCGCGGGGACCGGTGGGGCGAGAATTTAGAACTTATGTTTTATTTATTTTACCTCATCAGCCGATGGATTTCAAGTGCCTTGCCTTGACCCCGGGCTGAAGCTCCATTATACCAAAAGGCCGCGGGCTTTTTCAGTCGCGGTTGAGGAGGAGGATGCAGAGCGGGTTTTTGCCCCCTGGGTGCGGTGGTTTACTTTTTCGGTTCCTGCGGCTCGAATTTTTCAGAGAGCACGTACGCCAGGATGAGGATGGCCACCATGGTGATGGTGCTGAGGGTGCGGAATGTGCCGCCCAGGTACCCCACGGCGATGCCGATGAGCAGCAGGCTGGCCAGGATGCGCGCACGCACGGCGCTGAGGCGCCGGTTGGCGCTGATGCTGAACTCGCCGCGCCAGATAATGGCGATGGCCATGGCTGCCAGGACCAGGTCTAATAAAATGCTGATGTCGCTCAATGAGCCCTCCGTCTGAAAATATGGTGAAACCTGCTCTTATTTTACCGGGTTCATAGTAAAATGGGACAGGAGGAATGACTATGTCTTTTCCAAACCCCTTCTTTCGTTGGCGTCCGCACCCGTGGCACGGTCTGCCGGTTGGCCCCCAGCCGCCCCATATCGTCCACGCGTATATCGAAATCACTCCCTTTGATCTGGTAAAATATGAAGTGGAAAAAACCACCGGCTATCTGCGTGTGGACCGCCCGCAGCGCACTTCTTCGCAGCCACCCACCCTGTACGGTTTTATCCCGCGCACCTTCTGCGGCGACCGCGTCAGCCAGTTGACCACGGCGGCGGGGCGCGGCGACGGCGACCCGCTGGATATTTGCGTGATCAGCGAACGGCCCATCACCAAATCGGAGGTGATCCTGAATGTGCGTGTGGTGGGCGGCATGTTGATGGTGGATAACGGCGAGGCGGATGATAAGATCATCGCGGTGTTGGCCAACGATTTGTTCTGGGAGAGCGCACAAGATATTGACGACCTGCCCAAGGTGCTGGTGGAGCGGCTGCGCCACTATTTCAGCACGTATAAGCTGGTGCCGGGCAAGGAAGCTCAGACCTTTATTGAGGAAGTATACGACGCCAGGCGCGCTATGCAGGTGGTGGAAGCCGCCATGCAGGATTACGAAGATGCATACGGTTCCTAGCGGAGCCGGAAACGCACGGATTCATTCAAAAAACCGCCTCTCTACGGGGCGGTTTTTGCTTGGCGTGGGCCCAGGCCGCTTTGTTAACCCAACGATAACTTTATGGCTACAGGCCGTTAACAGCGCTGGGGTACATTAAACAGAGTGCGGGCTGCCAGTTTGGCGGCACTTTTGGGTCTATGAGAGCGAGAGGGTCATGTCGAAAATTCGGGTGCTGTTTTTGTGTACGGGCAATTCGGCCCGCAGTCAAATGGCGGAGGCCTGGCTGCGCCATTACGCAGGGGATCGGTTTGAGGTGCATTCGGCGGGTCTGGAACCCAAAGGGCTGCATCCGCTGACGGTGCAGGTGATGGAGGAGGCCGGTTTGGATATGAGCGGCCATACGTCCAAAACGCTGCAAACCTATTTGGGGCGAGTGCACTTTGGGTACTTGATCACGGTGTGCAGCCGCGCCGAAGAACAATGTCCCATCTTCCCCGGTATGGGCGTTCGCCTGCATTGGCCGTTTGAAGACCCCGCCGTGGATGTGGGCGACCCGCAGGCTCAATTGCAGCGCTTTCGGCGGGTGCGGGATGAAATTGAGGCGCGGGTGCTGGCCTGGCTGGGGGAGCTGAGCGTTCAGGCTTAAGGGAAATTATGCTATAATGCGCTTAGGCCCCAGTAGCTCAAAAGGACAGAGCAAGGCACTCCTAACGCCTAGGTTGGGGGTTCAATTCCCTCCTGGGGCACAAGATTCCCTCCGAATAAACATTCTTAGGTTGGAGGCCCCCCATGCAGGGGATGATTCAATTCCCTCCTGGGGCATTTTTTCCACCATGAATGATACTTAGGTTCCTACATCGAGGGATCACCCCCGAAGAACGAGGGCACGGGCCGAAAAACGCCCATGCCCTCGGTTTGTGAGGGCGTGCCCCTACATTGCGTCCTTGGTGTCTTGGCGGTTAAATCCCTACGGCTTGGCTATTCGGTGTGTGGATTGCTTCGCCCTCCTAGTACGAGGGCACGCCGCTGCGCGTCTCCATTAGACTTGAGGTAAGATGATGGGAACCGAACAGAGATTGAAAAAGTCTATGAGTCTCGCAGGCCACCAGCCTAGATTGCGAAAAAGACCCAATCTCTGTGTGGATCCAGGCTAGATAGCATTGACGCCCGTAC
>JARKPO010000039.1 GCA_029975215.1 Levilinea sp. | reverse complement strand
TAGTGGTATTTTACAGTCAATTATGTTTATAATGAGAGAAGATGATAAAAAACAATCGACTTCTCTCATTGTTTCTCATCATGGGAGTTGTGCTTTGCTTATTTTTTTTGCTTTACCTTAAACAATTCAGGTCAATTGAGCTTGCTAATTCTAGCCAAAAAAAAGAACAGGCTAAAATAAGCTCAGCTGCTCAAGACCCCCTACTCAGAGGTAAGATTGATCATTATGACCAAGAGCAGCAGCTTCTCTATTTACAAACTGACGAACAATTACTAAGTTTTCCTTTATCCATGGCTTCAGTCATTTATTGTTGGCCGACGACGCAGAATGGTGTTCAAATTAGCGAAGCTTATCTGCCACTTGGTCCAGGACAAGTCATTTATATCGAGGGGGAAAGCAAAACCACCCTTGATCAACTTAATCTCGCTGAACTTGCTGCTAAATATGTTTTTTTGCAACAAGATCAAAACCGTCAATTAGTCAAAGCGACTATCATTAATTGCTATGAATAAAATTTTGTTTTTTGTTTTTTTAAGCATTCTCATGATTGGAACAATTGCAAGTCAAGCTCGAGCTATCGATTGTCCTGAGGTTCCCAAATGTCCTGCTCCGCCAGGTGATTGCGCTCGTGGACAATTTGAAGTCGGCAATAAAAGAACTTTCAATTTTGATTATTGTCATTGCAACGCATCTAATGCAGTTTGCTATATAAATAAAGAAGTATGTCATCAATATGATCCCAAAGATGAATATGCTCCGGAAGAAGATATTTGCGAATGCGTAAATGCAGGTACAGAATTCTGTGACTACACCACCTGGACCGAGTGTTGCTCCCCCGGAGAGCCAGAGCCTGGCACTCCGACTCCCAGCGAAGAAGGAGGGGAGCCTGGCACTCCGACTAATAGTCCGACGACTGCGCCGCCAACTGTTGCACCGGTGGAAATTCGAGGTCAAATTCATCGCGATGATGGAGCTAGCTTGAGCGGCCCTGCTTGTACTCAAGCGACTAGTCAGCCTTTGATGATCAATGGTTTGAAGTTAATTGCTCCTGGCAGTT
Source organism: Levilinea sp. (assembly GCA_029975215.1). Lineage (GTDB taxonomy): Bacteria > Chloroflexota > Anaerolineae > Anaerolineales > Anaerolineaceae > Levilinea. The sequence continues at coordinate 925 of JARKPO010000039.1, read as the reverse complement.
TGGGACTTTACATCAACTACAGTCGTTATTCTTTGCTCGCTCCGCCGGGAGATGACTACAGCGTCACTCTGGATCTGAGCCAGCAAACTGGCTACATCAGCTATGCTTGTGCTTGCCCACCGCCTATTGATCCCAGTTATCCCTATTTATGTCGCTACACTGGAGTGACTTCGCCAACGGAAAATTTGAATTTTTATTTAAACATTGCTGGCATTGCCAATAGTTCTTGGTTTCGCGTTTGGGGCGGCAACTTGTTTGGTCGCCAAGGAGTCCTGAGTCGAGTCAGCACCTACGTTCCGCCTAGCGGCGGCGAATTGATTGGCGTAGAGAGTGCTCAACAAGCTCTCAATATGCCCCTGGCCATAAACAGTCAAAGCTTGGGCTACGACACCCTTTCCAAAGGCTTTTCCTTCGCTAACACTGGCTCAGTGATGAGCGCTACAGGCCCGCAGTAGGGTGCGTTCAGATTTATCGAACGCACCGCATGGCCCCTGGCCTGGCATGTCATTGCGAACGATTCATTGACCATTGTAGGGGCACGCCCTCGAAGCGCGAGGGCACGCCCCCTCAGGATAGGGGCACGGGCCGAAAAACGCCCGTGCCCCTACCTTGACTCACTGCTTCATAGGACGGGCTGGACGGCCAGGCGTTGATTTAACCGCCTTCTTGGCGTCTTTCGTTCCTTAGCGGTAAAAAATGGGTGTTTGAACCGCGAAGGCGCAAAGGACGCAAAGCAATCTCCACCTTTCAGGGTAGAGATTGCTTCGACCAGAAAACCCGTCTGGTCTCCATTAGACTTGAGGTAAGATGATGGGAACCGAACAGAGATTGAAAAAGTCTATGAGTCTCGCAGGCCACCAGCCTAGATTGCGAAAAAGACCCAATCTCTGTGTGGATCCAGGCTAGATAGCATTGACGCCCGTAC
>JARKPO010000038.1 GCA_029975215.1 Levilinea sp. | reverse complement strand
GGATAAGTTGGCGGTTCCCAACCATAACGAATAAACCCGTTCGTGAGTCCAGTTCCCACATCATCCAGCACAATCATGGTGTCAATCATTTGCGCCAGGTGGCAATAATCAGACTCGCAATCCTCCCAATAAACGCCATTTTGAGTGACATAATCACCTTTCAGTTGAACTCCAATCAACTGGCCTTCTTGGATAGGATGGGAAATCAATGAATATGCCGGTTTTCCAGAAAATTGAATTTCAGTAGCCGCCCAGGTGAAGCTAAGGTCACCGTCTGCTTCGAGATAGTAGACTTTCACCAAGCTCATCGGTTGGATAAAATCAATCTGTTTGGTTTCACCAGCTACCCCATAAAAACGCCACGTTCGTTCTTGCCGGATAAAACGCAATCCTTGCCAGGGGGCATTCCGCAATTTGCTCTCGATTTCCTCGTTCTTATGATTAACATCTTCGAAATAATCTACACTTGATGGTGCTGGGTCCACCTTCATTAAGGCGTTCAGATTCCCAAAAACAAAAACCATGCATCCTACGACAGCAAGTAGAAATACAACGACAAGGATCCACTTTAAGAAGCGATTCATTTCATTCCCTCCAACTGGTGATAGGCTTGTTCAAAGACAGGGAGGCTCTCATCACCTTCTGCCCGGTAAAGGTAGTTCAAACAATAATCACCTTTCGCATTAATTCCCTTAATCGTGGCGATGGCCTGTAAGGTGCGTTGAACTCTTCCTGATCGGTTGACCCTTCCCATCAAAGCAATAACATCCAATCCCATCGCTACCATCGAGCGAACAGCAGCCAATCCCAATTCCGGTGCTGCAGCCAGGGCAAGTTGTTCAAGGCGCATCAGGGACTCTTCTATCGTCCCACCGTGAATGGTTGTCAATGCTTTGCGCCCCAGGCAGGTGGCTTTTAAGAATTGCAGTGCCTCATTTCCTACCACCTCACCCACCAGGATGGCTGCCGGGTTCATACGGGTATAAATAACGTTTAGGACCCAATCCAGGGTCACGCCAGGTGTGCCAGGCGATAATTCAGCTGGAGCTACAGTACGCAATAAAAAAGGGTGCTGGATTTCCAATTCCCGAAAGGTTTCCAGCGCAGCAATCGGTGCAGATACAGGCAAGAAACCCGAAAGAGCGTTGAGTAAAGTCGTCTTGCCAGAACCCATTTCCCCGGCAATCATCAGGCTGCCGGCCAGGTTGGCTACCATCCAGGCTAGAAATCGATCTGGTGTGTCTTTCAGGGATTGGATCCGACAGGTCAGTTCGGACCTGGTATCTTTTTCGGCAGGGTTGGTAAATGTCTGCAGCAATCCGATTGATGTCGGATCACATTTGGCAAAAGTGCCAGTCTGCTCCATTTCTTCTAATGTGCGAACACGCCGTCCGAAAGTACGGATATTAATAGCAGTCCCCTCAGTTGACAGGCGTGGAACGATAGCGGTAAACCGTTCTCCGCCTGGCAGATCAATTAACACAGCCGGGCGATCTCCGCGTAAAGTAGCACCGCCTTGATCTGCAACATGCACAGCGAGGTTTTCGAAATAGCTGTCATCAGCCAGTTTCCCCAGATGATAAAAGCTCCCATCATATTCCACAGCTACCACCCCATTACGCACAAAGATCTCCTCCACGTATGGGTCACGCAGCAACTGATCGAGTAATCCCACCCCGGACAATGCATCCGTGATAATTTGTGCATTGCGGTTGACGGAACTACGATTCTCACCCTGATCAATCAAGATAGAGCGCACCTCATCATAGAAACGACGACGTTTTTCTGAGTCTGCTTCTCGCCAGCTGGGTGGGTTGATTCCGCGCTGTACCAATTCCTCACGGACCCGTTCGATCAGGAGCAGATCGGATTGGTTTAAGGGCTGAAGGGTTGGTGGAACGGTTGGATGGATCAAGGAAGTGCCAGAGTTGACCATAACAATCCACCTTGTTTTTTGCTTGCTGCAACCGCAGTGAGAATAACGTCCACATCTTTCGGCTCTACCGCCAAGGTAAGGATTTGGACTTGTTCGTTCTGAGGGCTGCCACCGAACGTTGAGTTATCCTCACTCTTCTGGTTGGATTCCGCAGCGACGCCTTGTGCATTGCGGACATCTACTACCAAAACACTCCTGGCGATGAGCTCGACCTTGAAGGTAGATTGATCGTTGGCTGAAATCGCTGTGTTCTCAGGATTAATTTCCTCGGGAAGCACTTGATACAAATTGACGTGTTCTCCGATTCGAATTTGTCCACCTACTGCAGAAACAGGTTCAACCGGGATTGAGAGAACTTCATATGCTGCATCGGCCAGTCGAAACTGCGTGACTGGCACC
>JARKPO010000024.1 GCA_029975215.1 Levilinea sp. | reverse complement strand
GACCCGCAAAGTGGCCGCAATCACCGAACAATTATGCGGAACGGAGATGTCTTCCACGCAGGTCAGCCGGGCGGCAGCACTCTTGGACGAAACGTTGGCTGCCTGGCGTAAGCGCCCTCTGGGCGAGATGGTGTACCTATTCCTGGACGCCCGCTATGAGAAGGTGCGCCAGGACGGGCAAATCCGCGATGCGGCCATTTTGATTGCCAGCGGGGTTGACCCAGCCGGTAAACGGCGCATTTTGGGCATCTCGGTCTCTCTTAGTGAGCAGGAAGTCCACTGGCGCGCCTTTTTGCAGAGCCTGGTTGGAAGGGGTTTGGGCGGGGTACGGCTCATCGTCAGCGATGACCACGCCGGTCTCAAAGCCGCCCGGCAAGCGGTGTTCGGCGGCATCGCCTGGCAGCGCTGCCAGTTCCACCTTCAGCAGAATGCCCAGGCGTATGTCCCGCGCAAGGAGCTGCAAGCAGAGGTGGCCAACGACATTCGCATTATTTTCAATGCCCCCGACCGTGCCACCGCCGAGCAGTACCTGGCCAAGACGGTGCAGAAGTACGCCAAAACCGCCTCACGCTTGGCCGATTGGATGGAAAACAACATCCCCGAAAGGTTGACGGTTTTTTCCTTCCCGGCTGATCACCGGCGCAGGCTGCGCACCACCAACGGCCTGGAACGGGTCAACGAGGAGGTTCATCGCCGTACACAAGTGGTTAGCATCTTTCCCAATGAAGCCTCTTGCTTACGCCTGATTAGTGCTGTTCTCATGGAGATCGATGAAGAGTGGCAGACAGGCAAAGTCTATCTTTCGATGTTCAATTCTTAAGGTTCTTTAAAAATCCAATTGGGTCGCCTGACCAATCCTACAGAAAAAAACTTGCACTATCGGCCCGCCTGTATGGAGATTTCCGCCATTTGTACCCTCCCAATCCTATAGGACCGGTTGATGATCATTGCCGCAAATGCTTTTGCGGACCCTGCATATGCACTGAAAGTTTCACAATAGCGTATGATGTTGGATGTTTTGACCTTTTCTATGGAAAGACGCCGTAGGGAACAGAACCATTATACAAGGAGATCGCAAGGTCGCTAACATACGGAGAGCGGCAGTTTCCCCCACCCCGTAACCTTACAGCGCGCCGCCGCCTAACGGAATAGCCGCAGCCCCAGCCAGGCCCCCAGGGTGCTGCCCAGCAGATCCAGGCCCAGGTCGGCCAGCTGAAACGCGCGCCCCGGCACGAAGTGCTGGTGAATTTCATCCAGCAGGGCGTACCCCAGGCACAGCAGAACCGCCCGCAGCACCACCCGCCCGCCGTACGGCCGCCAGGCGCGCACGGCCAGCAGGAGTAAGGCCCCGCCCACGACAGGCATGACAATGTCAACGGTTTTGGTGATGGATACACTCCGTTGCATTTGCCCTGCCCAAAGTGAGGTGTTGTGTAATTATATCCTTTCCAGCGGCTTCCTATTTAAACGAAAAACAACCATTTCTGGTCGTTCACAGCGGCGTTCACTTGCCGGGTCAGCGCAAGGCTAAATACTGCGCTTCCTATCCTTAAGCTCGCCCAAGATCAACGGCGCATATGCGCCACCAAAACCCACTGGCCGTTGGCAAAAATATCATCCTCTGCCAGGTGATTATAACGCGCCATGAGAGCAGTATCTACATTTAACTGCTGCGCCAAGGCAGCCACCGATAGATCGTCCGCCGTCACCTGGTACACTTCAAAAAGAGGCAAACCTGCCACATCCTCAAATTGATAAGGCACGACCACCAGCCAGTTCTCCCAAAGGGGCACTGGCAGCATCAAATTGATTGCGCGGATAGCCGCCTCTGTTGTTCCGTAGCGCCGCGAGAGGATTGTCAGGCTTTCACCAGCTGTGACGCGGTGAATCACAAAAGCCGGGTCACTGCCGATGGGGGTTCCCAACCCCGGCAGAGGGGTAACGGAAGATGTTTCCAACGGCGGCAATGGCGTATGAGTGGGGGGCGGCGAAGGGAGAGCGGTCGCCGCAAAGCCAGCAACCGTCGGCGTGACCGCCGCCGAGAGCAGACCCAGCGTTGGCGTGCTGACCCACTCTGTTGAAACCGGCGGTAAGCCTGTGAATCTGGCGTTGATGAGCGCATCCCGATAGGCCCAGGCGGCGAAGGCCAAGGCTAAAAGAGCCAGAGCAGCCAGCATAAGAAGAACCATACGGCGGCTTTGCTGGCGGTGCCCCTGAGAATACAGCACCTCGCGGGACAGGGGATCTTCTGGGTTCAGAAAAATCGGGCAGTTCTGGTGTGCGCCCGACAGGCAGTACTTCTCCTGGTGACGGTTGGCCACCGTGCGCAGCGGGATCACCTGGTAACAGCAATTGCGGTCGGTTGGAAACAGCGCCGGCGTTTTGGGGTCGTGCGTCAGGCCAAGAAAGGGACAGGTGTTCACAACCGCGGTCTCAGCAAAATGGAAAGGGTGTGCTATTCTTGACCCGGTTCAAGGGTTTGTTCTTCTTCCACCTGGTTCTTGCGGGTTCGCCAGCGGAATTTTAAGTGCTTTTTACCGTTACCCCGCGCTCCATCGTCATAATAGCTGTATTCACCCTTGTAATACCCGGAATAATAGCGGTAGCCGCCGTAATAATTGGGGCGGTTGCGCGGAATGCGATTAAGCACCAACCCCAACACATTGGCCCCCACCCGGCGCATCTGTTCCAAGGTTGCCTGGGCAGCGTCCACCGGTGTGCGGCCTGGGTGGATCACGAACAAGACACCGTCCACCCGTGAGGCCAAAATAGAAGCGTCTGCCACCAGGAACGGCGGAGCGTCTACCACCACCACATCCGCTTCCTGCAGGGCCGCCTGAAGAACAGCCGCCATGCGTTCAGACGCCAGCAGATCAGTGGGGTTGGGGGGCAGGCCGCCGCTGGTGATCACCTGAAGGTTGGTTTGCTTCCACTGGCTCATCACCTCATGCAGCGATTTCGCATCGCGGAACAGATTGCTCAAGCCAATCCGGTTGGGCAGATTAAGGTATTGGTGCACGCGCGGACGGCGCAGATCCGCGTCAATCAGCATGGTTTTCTTACCGCCCTGGGCCATGGTGATCGCCAGGTTAGTCGCCACGGTGGATTTGCCTTCGCCGGGGTGAGCACTGACGACCAGAATAGTGCGAATAGGTCGGTCTACCCCTGCAAATTCCAGGTTGGTGCGCAGGGTGCGAAAGGCTTCAGAAACCGGGGAGCGCGGGTTCTCGGCCACATAGGCTTTATCCTGGTCGTGCTCCAGCTCGGCGATGAAGCCGATCACCGGCACACCCAGGGCTGCCTCTGCCTGCTCTGCCGATTTGACCGTGTCATCCAAATATTCGATCAGGAACACGATGCCAGCCGCCAACAACAGGCCCACCGCCCCCCCCAGCAAACCCGTTTGTACCGGTTTGGGGCTGAGCGGTTCTTCCGGTGGGATCGCCGGTTCAATTGAAACGATGTTGGACGTGCTGCTAAGGCGCGCCAGGCGGATGTTTTCATAGCTGGAGAGCAGGTTTGCGTGGATCTGGCGGTAAAGCGCCAGAGTGGACTGCATTTGCTCCTGCTCCGCATTGGCTGAATTTTGATTGCGGCTCTCTCCCAAAACCACCAAGTTGGTATAAATTTGCTGGTACAGGTCGTAGGTGGTCTCCAGCTCTTTAAGCTCCAATTCCTTTTGGTTAATCTCCGCACGGATCTCTGGAGAAGGGGTAGGTGTGGAATACCAACCCGCCTCCACTTTGGGGGAGCGCAGCGTATCCAGAGCGGTGCGAATGGTCAGGATTTCGGTCTGCAGGCGGTCCAGTTCCGATTTAGCTTTTTCAATCTGCTGTTCCGACTGTTCCGTGGTCACCGCCGTAGAGCGCGACTGCAGGGCTTCAATTTGCGCGTCAATCTGCGCAATTTGCGCCTCCAGGCTGCGCTCCGATTCGGTGAAGCGCTCCGACTGCAGGCGGGTGTTGCGTTCAATGAAAACTTCCACCAGCGTGTTGGCGATCAAAGCGGCGCGCTGCGGGTCGGTGTCGGTGACAAAGATATCGATTAATTGCGTGTTCTGAACAATTTGTGCCCGGATCTGCTTTGGGTCAATGACTGCGTTGGTTCGCTCCGCCACAGCGTCAATTACCGGGCGGCTGCGCAGCGTTTGCACATAGGTTTGGGCCAGCTGATTCTGCTCCACATACGAGTTGTAATCCATGTTTGGGACCGTTTTGAGCGCGGTCACAATCTGCACACGGATTGAGCTTTCATAGATTCTGGTTTGGCTGTTGGCGTAGAAGTAAGCGCTGACCGCCCCCAGGAGCAGGCCTAAGAACAGCAGCCAGGCCCAACGCCGCGCAATTTGAAGATATTCTTTAATTTCCATTGATAGTGTCCTTATGATGGAGAAATAAGGGAAATAAGGGTTGGGGATAATGGATGAATGGATTTGCTATCGAAAACCCCCCAAAAGCTTACAATCCTACTTCACTTTCCGTCAGTTCTTGTCAAAGCCGGGTCGAATCAGCGCCAAATAATGGGTATTTAAGACCCTCAATGATTCTACCACGGCTGCAGCCGTCGATGAGACGGGCATAATTTTCCGTGCGAGTGGGGGAGGTCAACTGTATCGGTCATTTAAATTAATTGCGGGCACCTTTCCCTGTTTGTCCCCCCAGCGGTTCCAAAATTTGAACAGGCCCAGCAAGAAACCCAGGCCGTAACTCAGATGCAGGATGGCAAACGCGAGGGGTAAGAGGAAATAGTGAGCCGAAAGCGGGGAGCGATTGGATTTTTGCGCGCGAAGGGCGGTGAGCATAGAAGTGCCCAAGTTGGCCGCAAGATAGGCTGTGGGAACAACCAGAGAAAGCCAGCGCACTGTGGGGATGGCCGCCAGCAGCGCGGATGCCAGCAGCGCCATAACAAAGGCCGGCGGCACAAATTGGCGCAGGCTCATTTGGCGCGGGTGCTTTTGCAGGACCCGAACTTTGTATAAGCCGTATTGGTAATATTGACGCCAGAGCTTATGAAGAGACCCTCGACTGTAATATTTAGAGCTCACATCAGCAGCCAGCAGAAGCTTCCCCCCGAGTTCGCGGAGGCGGTAATTGTACTCATCGTCCTGGTTCCGAACAAGCTCTTCATCATAAAGACCAACCTTCTCAATGATCTGGCGCGTATAGGCAGGGAAAGGTACTGAATCCGCCAACATCGTTTTTGCACTCACGGTTCGAAAAGCGGAATTACCAACCCCAAAGGGCGAACTCATCGAAGTGGCAATCACTTCCGCTAACGGAGTTTCGCCGATGGTCACCATGGGACCACCAACCCCATCCACGTTGTCTGTTTGAAGGTGAGCCACACACTTACTGACGTAATCCGTAGCAATCTCACAGTGCCCATCCACGCGGATGATGATATCACCTTTGGCAAGCAGGATCAGGCGGTTCAGTCCGGTGGGCACGATCTTGCCGGGGTTATCCACAATTTGGAGGTTAGAATATTCCTGCTGATAGGCCCGAACGATCTCCCGGGTGGCGTCGGTTGACATGCCGTCCGCCACCAGGCATTCCATCTCCCCTGAATAATCTTGATGGAGAACGGCATCCAGGCAGCGCTCTATGTACGCAGCCTCATTGCGGATGGGGATGAGGATGGAAACGGAAGGTTCTTCTTTAAAATTGTTTATCGAGTTCATGGATTTTGGAAATGACTGCCTTAAATTTACCATTAGTGCTTCTTGGTATGGCGCTTACTTCTTCAAAACGAATTTCAACATCCCCCACCCGTTGGCACAGCCTTTCCCGTATCACGGCCTTATCCAATTCACTCCATTCTGATGTAGGGACAACTACGATCAAGAATTTTTGAATTTCTTCTTGAATGATTTGTGCTTCCAGAATGTGCAGATCTGTTTTAAATATTGGATCGAGGCGACCGATTCTCCGGCCATCCTTCGTGAGTATACCGTCATCCTGCCTTCCTTCGATGCTCAACAACTGCGGCAGACTTCGCCCGCATTTACATTTTATTACTTGGGAGTTCTGACAACCCCGATCTCCAACGTTATATCGGATTAAGGGCATATCCGCATTCAGCAGCCCAGTGCAGATTAAGCGTCCCGAGCATCCATCCGAGATTGCATGATCGCTTTGGTCTTCCATAATTTCCAGAAACCCTACCTCGGGCCAAAGGTGATACGCACCCTCTTTACATTGGCTGGCAGCACAAACAATTTCTGTCATTCCATATGTATCATAAATTGGGCAGCCAAAAAAATCCTGAATGACTTGTTTTTGATAAGAATACAGTGGTTCAGCATTACTGATGATCACTTCCAATGTTGGAGGAGTCAGCTTTACGCGGGCGGCCTGCAAGGCCAGCGCATAAATTGCTGATGGATACCCGAGAAGATATTTCACCCGATACTTCAACATCGCGAGCAGATATGAACCCACATTTTCTTGATTAATGTGGTAGGTTGAGCAGTAAAGCTGCCTCATGCCTGCATTCCAAACCCAAAACGGCGGTTTAACCTGATCAAATGACGTTACCAGCTGTCCGCCCAAAATTGCCCAATGATCATCGCACGATATGCCGTACCATCTTCGCCAACGAGCTTCAAATAATGCATACCAGTGCTGCACAGTCTTTCGGCTTTGCCAAATCTTGAGAGGGGTTCCAGTTGTGCCACTGGTATGGTCGCAATACATACCGCGAAGATCACAATCCTCTGCAACAAAAGCTTCGGGAGACCTGCGAAGCGCTTCTTTCTGCAATATCGGCCAATTGTCTAGAACTTCCCAGGAGGCTGTGTTTCCCATCTGCCGCTGCTTCTGCCAGTATTCCCGGTAGTATGGAACTTGCGTGGCTGCGCGGTGCAAAACATATGAAAGCCGTTCTTGCCGCCATGCGCTCCACTGCTCTTCTGACCAGAACTCTCGTTCATGGGCTTCTTCAACCAATCGTTCGGTATCCTTGCCGTAGCGCCACCAGCGCAGCTGATATCCACGAATACTGGCTGCCAGTATTTTCAAAGGGTACGGAAGTTGATGATAAATAGATAGGATATCAGGCATTGTTCATTCTGGGTTCTATAAATTTTCCCTATTGCAGGAAAATGGGCTATTCAACAAGATGGCTAGATAAACAACCTAAGGATCATATTCAACTTAGATGCTTCTCCATAGATCCAGACCAGTTACCCGATGGATCATTTCTTCTAATCCATCCTAGCGATTCATAGAAACCGATTGCTTTAGAATTATTCGGATGCACTGTTAATCCCATCCTTGAAAATCCTTTTTCTAACGCCTCTGCTTCGCTTCTTTCCATCAGCATCCTGCCCAGGTTCCGTCGTTGTTGTAATGGGTCAACAGCTATAGACAAGATTCCAAAAGCGGGTTTGTGATTGTCTGTTGATAAAGATGGTGCGGGTATGGCTTTTTTCTTTTGATACAGGGAGCGAAAAGCGATCTTTACCCGCTCAAAAAATATGGGATTGAATAACAACCATGGGTGAGAAGCTACTAAAAGAATTAGAAATTTCTTGTTTTTATTCAAGAATCCATTCAGCGCTCCACGGAAGACACCTCCAAAGCAGAAACCTAGCAACAAATCATCTTCGAAAACGCCAATCGCATACGTGTCATGCGGACCTAAGAGCTGCCACTCATAGTAACGACGGGTAGCCTCAAGACCTAATTTGGAAAGAGCTGAATCAGGGAATGCACGTTTATGAATTTTTGCGACATCCATTAAATTCCCTAATTCTATTTTTTTTATGGTCAGCTGAGAAGCGGTTTGTTCAGGTTTCATTCGATCCTTTCAAATAGTTTCTCCCACTGCGGCAAAATCACAGCCCAGTCAAAGCCTTCAGCTTTGCGGCGGGCGTTGACCGAAAGTTTTTCCGCCAGTCCCGGCTCGGTCAGAATTCTTCGCACGGCTGCCGCCATCACGCCTGGATCATCGGGCGGAACGAGCAGCGCATCCACGCCGTCCTCCAGCAAATACGGCAGGCCGCCCACGTTCGTGCTGACCACGCACAGCCCGCAGGCCATGGCTTCCATCACGCTGACAGGGGTGTTATCAATATTCGTTGTATTGATGAAGATATCCCCTCGGGCCAATGTACTGGGAACACTGATCTTGGGCACCCCACCCGTGAAGCGGATACGATCCAACATCCCCATCTCAGCCGCCCTGGCTTGCGTGCGTTGGTAACTGCCGTCGCCCTTATCAGGGCCGACCATCGTTAGAGAGGCTTTGGGGAAATCAGCGGTTAACTGACTCAGGACTTCCACCGCCATCTCTGGATGGTAAATTGTATGAAAGGCGCGCAACCACATCAACCTGGGCTGCGGATAGGCGCGCGCCTGATAGGGATAATCCGCAACCCCAAGCGGGTTGGGAATCAGGATTAGCCCCGTGCGGTAAGGCACCATCTTCTCCTGTAAATAACGTGACGGGGTGGTGACGGCCGCAGCAGCCCGCAGCAGCCTGCCGACTCTCGCCGGGTGCTTTTTTGCGAACTCAGGCAGGTTCCCGCCGTGCAAAGTTAGAATAAACGGTTTGTGCAGCGCATTCAGAGCCATCCCACAGCATTCAGCAAACACAAAGGCCGGGCCGCTGAATACGTCAATTTGGGCGATCTGATAGTCGCTGCGCCGGGTGAGGATTGTGATGATCATATCCGCGAGGCGCGCAGCTTTGTTCACCCGCGCAGAAGTGGTGAGAACGCCATGTCCCGCGGCACGCAGATGGTCCGCAATCTCATGCCAGGCGCCGCGGTTAAAACCTGGGCCGGACAGGTGATTGCCGATGAAAAGAAAATTCAATCCCCCGTCTCCGTTTCCTCTTGGCTGAACGTCATGCCCATTAAATACCCAGGCAGAACCAGCCGCATGGCGTTGGCGGCGATGTAGATCCAAAACGTCATTAATAAAGCAGCTCGGGTGGATCGTGTCAGGGAGGTACGGGCCCTGGCAATATTCCGAAACGACATCGCCACTAACATCAGCAGGCTGAACAACCCCAAAAAACCGTGCTCGGCCAACAATCGGGTGATCTCTGTGTGAGCAGCAACTCTGGAGGAGTCATACAGCGCGCGGTAATTTTTGGCCATGCCCGGACCAACCCCAAACCAAATATTATCCTGCCAGATACGTAGATCTGCCAGAGCAATCTGATCTCGACCAGATAACTGTAGATCCAAAAGGCGCGCCTGAAGCATACCGTTTGTCAGGCTGTTCACCCACGGGAAAACCACAAAAAGCACCAACAGGGCTGTCGCTCCCACCAAAAACGCATTTTGCACGCGGTGTTTTACTGAGCCGCCCGAAAAAACCAAAGCGGCCGTACTTCCCAAAACCGCCAGATAAACCCCGTTGCGTGAAAAAGTTAACGCGCAAAAACTCAGGAAGAGAATGAATAGACTATATTGAAATGGGCGGACTTTCTTCGATTTTCGATCCCACAAGAGTAAAAGAAACATGGCCATCGCACCAATCCCCAGAATCGAGGATACCTGGTTTGGACCAAACCCACCAGAGGTCACAAAATTCGATTCATCGGTAAAGCGAATGATCTCTGCGCTGGCAATCGATAGCAGCTGAAATCCGATGATCCCTAAGAGAGGAGCAGAATAGAACCAGGCACTGTGTTTAAGGGTTGATCTGGATAACACAACTTTCGAAAAAAAGGCGGCACACAGTAAAACGGAAAGAGCGCCTGATAAATTAAAACTGATCTCTTCGCGCGCTTCGCTTAGCGGTAGGGAATCCAGTGTAATCATTATAGTGGGAAGCAGGGGGACGAAGAAAAGCACAGTCAGCAATGGCGGGCGAATATCGCGAATCCGCAATAAATACACCAACAGGATCAAGCCAACCGCATACTTTCCGAACTCCCAGAAAATACTGGCGCCCGCAGCGCGCCATAGAACCTCGCACCCCACCACATAAGCCGTGGTGAAGACCACTTTTTCGGCTTTGCCTTGAAGGGCAAACCATAAACCCACCCCCAGGGTCAGCAAAGCATGCGCTTCTGCGGCAAAACTGACCGTTCGTAGCAGATAGGCCAGCGGAATATGCAGCAGGAGAAACCCCCAAATGAACGATTTTCCATTGCTCTGTTTGGTTTTCTGGCTGGTTTTCAAAAGTACGCTCATAGATTCAGCAGCTTCAGGTAAATATTATCGATCTCTTCGATTGCAGTCTGGGCAGAGTAATGCGTTTTGATGTGTTGGTAGAAAGTCTCGCCCAACCTTTGGCGAAGGGAATGATCTTCCAGCAGTTGGTTCATGGCGGTTGCCAACCCGTTGATGTCGCCAGGCGGCACAACCAGACCTGCCCATCCATCATCCACCACCTCACGACACTGCCCCACATCGGTCACCACAACCGCCAATTTCGCCTGGCCGTATTCGAGTAAAGCCAACGGCAGGCCTTCCGAGCGGGAGCTCAAGACGCCAACATCGAAATTGCTCAAGATTTGCTGCACATCGTCGCGCTGGCCGAGCAAGATAACCTGCTGTGTAAGACTTAGCTCAGAAATCAAGTCCAGCAACGTGCTGTAATACCCTTCATCGACTTTCATGCCGATCAGAAATAAGCGCGCCTCTGGGTCTTTCCTGACAACCTCTAAAAAGGCCTTAACTAAGGTATCGTGATCTTTTTCAGCACGAAAATTAGAAACACAGACGATTTTCTTACCTGCTTTCCCTGGGAACTCTACTTGTAGCGACTTAATTCCCTTGCCATTTTCTTGTACAGAAAAATTCCTCAAATACCAAACACGATCGTCTGGTAATATAAGATCATATTTGATTCGAAGCGCGAGAGGTTCATTGACCGTAATGACGCCATCGATCATATGAACTGCTACTTTATGTGGAAATGGAAGTCCGCTTGCTAGAGCTCCCGTATGGACGTGCCAAAGAATTCTTAAGCCCGGTAGTAGGAGTTTGACTTCTGCAGCGATAAACAATGAGTTGGAATGGGCATGAATGATGCGAATCTTGTTTTTTTGGATAAAACGAACTAAACAAGCCAAAGCCTTAAGGTCAGCGTGCCGTTTGCGGTGCAGCTTGAGCCAATGAACATCCTCTGCCACGAGGGTGGATAATGAACCTTCCTTGCGGGTTGTACATAAGTAGGCCCTGTAGCGATCACGAGGTAAAAGGTTCACCAAGTTGACCGCCACGCGTTCAGCGCCGCCCGCTTCAAGCGCGTCTATTATATGAAGGACATTCGTTTGTTCTTTTTCCAATAGAACCTACTCAACGATCTTCTTCGAATTGCCAATGATCTCGCAGAAGTTGTTTGATCGCACCTTGAAGGCCATCCAGACTATATACCTGCGACCAGACAGATGCCCGCTTGGAAATTTCTGCATATTCTTCTGGTGAAGAAATGATTTTTTGCAGACTTACAAATAAGTTTTGAGCAGTCACTGGCCAAATAACTATCCCGCGTCCATCCTCAAGCATTTGAGGAATCAACCCTCTTTGCGACCCAAAACAAACGAGCCCAAAAGCCATTCCTTCCGCAATAACTTTTGGCCAACCCTCAGAATTTTCAGATGCTAAAACAAGGATATCGCCCCATTTGTAATGTTCAAGAACTTCTGAGAAAGGAATGGCCCCAGTAAATTGGACCTCTTTTTCAAGGTTGAGTGTATTGCATTGAGTGCGTAAGTTCTCGTTTTCATCACCATCGCCAATGATCCTGGCCTCAAATGGTATCGAAAGTTGTTTCAATTGATATAGAGCATCCAATAAAACATGTGCATTTTTTCCCTTGTCAAAGCGGCCAACAAAAAGGATGCGAGAAGGTGAATGTAGGGTGCGATTTTCAGCAGATTTCTTTGCTATTCGGATTTGGTCCTGGGTAAGAATGGATGTAAAAAAAGAAATAATATGTTCTGGTTGGTTTGGCCAATCGCCATAAACTGTAACAGGGCCTTTAAACCATTTAGATTTCAGTATCTTTTTTTGGAATCGATAACTATAAGGTTCCCCATCAAAATCCGGCCAGGTGCCTGCATATTTCGCAATTATTCTATCTGAGAAAAGAGGGGCCAAAATTGCACCCAGAGCTCCCAAGTTACCAGGCAATCGCACATGAATAGCCCATGCTTTTTGCATGGATTTGGCCAAACCCCAAATAGCAGAGGGTAGAGACGCTATTAGTTTTATCCTTGGTAAAATGCCATATGTACCACCACGGATTTCGACCGGGGAAATGGAGATATTGGATCGAGAAAAAGGTAAACAGTCGCCTGTTGGCTGGCTTTTTTTACAAGGGGAACAAATCGTGACAGATGTGAAAAGGTCAGCCCAGATGTCAATTTCACGAGAGTAGGGTCCAAATGCCCAATATTTCCCATCCCACTCATAATGCATTACATGAGAAACTATTAATAAATTGCGCGTCATTTGCCTAACAGAATGTATTCCGAAAGGTGTGAAAAATAATCATAATATGTCGTTTCAAAAGAGAATTTTTTCTCAACTTCTTGTCGGGCAGCCTTACTGAAAATCATCATTTGATCTGAATTATCAAGCAGTTTTAATGTAAGCTCAGCCATTTGCCTTTCATTTTTTGCCAAAGCTATAGCATCAGGCGAAATATCCATTCCAGCTACTGCATCTTCTGATGCCACAATAGGAATTCCAACTGACATCACTTTAATTAGGCACCTCCGAAAACCGTATTAGCATACCAGGTGCAAAGAATTACCCTCATCAGAGACAATGCAGATGCAATATTCTCCACATAACCAGTATTTTTGATTCTAGAATCATTCTTAGACCTATCCCGAAGTATTGAAGGTGGTTGATTTCCAATAAGCCAATGTTCGGCGTTCGGGTTAAACATTTTTTGCAGGCAATATTCAAGCGGTTCTCCAGGAAAATTTTCCCACTGGTCAGCGTACTTGGCAAAACGCGGAAGGTAGGTAAAATGCAAAACCAACCCAGAAAGCCAATACTATCAGGGCCTCGCGCCATCAGAATATCTCCGGTGCGCACCAGACTCAGGCAATCAAGAAGCCAGGGCAGTCCAACAATCGCCAATTTTAGTTTGCCTAACAGCCCATCCATATCCTGGGGCCCAGGTAAGAAGTGAAAGATAACATTACCCTCACTATACGGAACAGCATCCGCAAGTGCGAAGGTGCTTCCAAGTCAGGAGATCACCAATACTTCATCAAAAATGCGTGCCCATATATCCACTTCGCGAACAAAACCTCGATGGGCAATAATTCTGTTATTAACACGGTGGTGACTGACACCCGAAAAAATAACCGAGCGATTAGGAAAGCGTCTCAAGATAGACACCTTTGGTAAAATTCGATGTTTTTCTGAACCATAACGTCGACAGAAAATTCGCGCTCAGCCCGGGCGCGAGCATTCAGACCTAAACGATAACGCAGGTCGAGGTCGTTCATGAACAGTATGACTTTTTCAGCGATCGATTCGGGAGAATATGGATCACACAAAAACCCTTCCTGACCATCGGTTATCAATTCTGGGCCTGGCCCGGTTTGACTAGCCACCACCGCCTTCCCACTAGCCATGCCTTCGATGACAACAATCCCCTGAGCCTCCATGTGGGATGGGTAAACACATACCGCAGAACGGGCTATCCAATCGCTTATTTCTACATTTTGCACAGGCCCAACAAAATGAATTGAATCAGAAAGGGATGGGGGAATCCTGGTTTTGAGATATTCAACATACGATTTGCCCGATTCTTT
The DNA here is from genome assembly GCA_029975215.1 of Levilinea sp. GTDB lineage: Bacteria > Chloroflexota > Anaerolineae > Anaerolineales > Anaerolineaceae > Levilinea. The sequence goes on along the minus strand of JARKPO010000024.1, from coordinate 3,767 downwards.
ATCTACTGCATCTCTCCCCACCACGTTTAGGTGAACGCCAGGGACAGCTTCATTAACCCTCGCCATTGCGTCAATTAGCTGACAAATTCCTTTTTTCTCTGTCACAGTGCCAACGAATAATATCGACTTCGGTTCTTCAAGCATATTTAATCGCGGCCGAAATATATTTGTATCGACAGGGTTGGGAAGGACCTCAATCGCTCGGCCGTGTAAATTTAAAATGCTGCTTGTCGTTTCACCAACGAACCTGCTCACCGCACAAAGTGCATCTGCCTTCGAAAAGGACAGCCGTTCTAGAAGCCCCCGCCAAAAGCGTATTCTCTGCCCAAGGGTAATCGAGAAAAAGTGATGTCCACCGCTCATTCGTATGATTTTTATCCCTGGCATTTGTTTAGAAATTAAGCCTAATCCTAATTCAGACGCCTCCAAAAGATCAATAGGGTTATTTCGATGAATTTGCAGCAAAATTCGCTGAATGTTAACTGTATTTAGAATCGCTAATGGGCCTGGTATCGTTACAGCAGGAATTCGATAAACTGAGACCCCCATGTCCTCTTCAATCTGCAATTTCTTCACACGATAGGTACCAACAATACTCACCCGTAACCCGGCTTTAACTAAACTTCGCGCCAAGGTCTGGTATAAAATGCCAATACCTCCATGAGGATAGGGAGGATATTCATTGCAAATATATACCAAATGCATCAAATTAGTCCCTATACTTAATTACCGTATCACTAATTCTCTCAAAAATGTCAGGGGTATCCAATATATCAAACTTCCGGGCAAAAAACTGCGGGGCTTTTTGCAACATAGCAAGATCTGTATTTTTCAAAATACGCGGGAATGGAGGTCCATTCCAATCGACATAGGTGAGTTTTCTGTTCTCGATGTTTTTCGATAAATGAGAATTCAACAATATCGTATGAAAAATGATTTCATCTGGAATACGAACGGTTTTAAAAAATTGGAGAAAAGCGCGGTTCTTCCTAAGAAAATCAACGATGTAATGAACACAATCTTGGTATAAACACCACCACTGAGCCCCTCCATATGGGGATAAACCGTTTGGAATTTGACGATCTGGGGCTGCTGCATTAAGAATCTTATTAACTCCATTTCTGAACTTGGTGGTAACCCAGGTCTTCTTCATGGGCAACATGAAATGCCACTTCCTGATTCGGTCATAACCACCATTATCTCTCCAATATGGGTGTGGAAATCTATAGTACTCGAGGTACGATATACCAAAATTTTCTAATAAGAAATCCTTTAACGTTTCTTTAGGCTTTATTGGAAAATCTTGACCACTTAGCAAAATGACATAATCAAAATCATTCTTTTGACATATCATTCGTAGACCATCCAGTGTCGCCTGAACCAACCCAAAGCCGCCCCAATTTGTCGCAGATCTGCGGATATAAGCTAAATTAGGAATGTCTTGAAGCAAAACCTGCGCATGGCGATACATATCCGATCCTGCCAGCAAATCCAAGTGAAAATATATAGACACATCTCTACCTTGAATTGCCTGCATCAATTGCTTTATTTGGGGAATATTCTTATGACCAAGAATAATATAACTGATTCTGACGGAACACATACTACACCGGTTAACTAGAAATGAAACTGGATGATATGAGTTCGAAGCTAAAATCGGATGAAAAACCAGGAGCTATTCCATCAATTTCTTTCTGCACTAACGCAACTCGGCTTTCCTCGTCAAGACTATTATTGGATAGATAGGCAATAATTGCACTTTTTAATTGTTCAGGATTCGTAACAAATCTAGCAGCATTGGTCTCGCGAACATGGCGATTGAAGTCTACTTCCCAAAATGATCGTATCGATCCAGCCAAGGGTTGCTCACCAGGCATTTCAATTCCCAGATTGATTACAGGCGTACCAGCAATCGCACAATCAACAGTTACAGTTGAAGGTATAGTAATGCACAGGCTGGCGTAATGCAGCAAAGCATTATAAAGAACTGGATCAGATTTCCGAGCATATGTCCAATTTAGCTTTCTATTATCTTGCCAATCTGGTCTTAGAACAATATATCGTGGATAAGTTGCCTTAAGATAGGAATACAATGTATCCCGATTATCCATTGGATTCATACGAAAGACAATTTGTATTTTTGTACCCATAGCTTGTTCGACTTTTCTGACGACTTCAACTACAAGATCAATGTACCTCTCCTCCTCAGGAACAATCCCTGGACCAGCGGTGAGATAGATTATCAACAAAGATGCAGGATCTGCACCAATTTCCTTCCGGAAATTTTCTTCACTAAGCAGCCAATCCTTTCTGCCAACACAATCAAAATGGCCACAACCTACAACTTTTATCGTCTCAGAATTAATCCACGGATTCAACCGAATGAGATCCCTTTTCATTTCCGAATTCCAGACGCCAATTCCAGTAAATAAATGATTGAGTCTGCCGTTTGCAACAATATCTTTCATGGTGTGGTAAATCAGAAATGATTTAATTCCACTCTCATCAGCAGCACTAAGCATTGAATCCCAATAAGATTGTTTGGGAACGTTAACAAGGATTGCGTCTACTTGTTTTTCGATGAAAAAATTCTTCCAGATTCTGTAATCTGTACTCCTCAAACATCTTTTTTCAGCGCGCTCCACTAAGTTATAAAGGAATTCAGAATAGGAAATAAGCAGACCAAGAATTTGAATGATTTTTGACAATAGTGCTTCTCGCCAATTTTTATATGTGGCCTTTCCATATTGCCAGGTAGATTCTCCCTGTCGAGCACGCTTCATATTAAAGGCACGATCCAAAATTCTTGTAAGAGAATTCAGAAGAATTGTATTTCTAACCGACATTAATGGGACGATTTCAACCTCTGCAGGAATTTGATCGTATAGATCATCATTGATAACTTTTGACATGACGATAATTTTCCATCCAGCTTTCAAAAACTTAGAAACCAAGCCTGAATGAACAAACTGCCGCACTTCGGATCCCATGATAAAAATGATTAGCAAGGTTTTCATAGCTGCAGCTCAATTTTCGTCTTAGTCAAAAAAACGGGCCGATTTCCATCAGCGAAGGGTCGCTTTGACAGGCTAGCTCCCAACTTTTCTGACGATTAATATCTTGTTCCAGTCCCGGATACCGAATGTAGAAAAAACTTCCATGGTAATTTATAACCTTTGCGGGAATACCTGCCCTACCGCCCGATCAGGAACATCATTTGTAACCACCGAGTTGGCACTTATTACAGTATCATTGCCAATTCTTATTGGTCCAAAAATTTTGGCACCCGGCCCAACAAATACTCGGTCTCCCAGAACTGGATAACCAGAAATACCTGATTTCCTTCCAAAACCAATAATCACTTGATTGCTCAGGTTGCAATTATCGCCCAACACGGCATTTCCAGAAACAAGAATTGGGCCAAAATGTGCTAAATGCAGACCTTTTCCGATTTTGGCACCAACAGGAATTGATATCATAGTGATGATTTGGATTAATTTAAAACCAATATGGTATAAAATAGCCACTAGTAACCGAAAGGGGGTAATCCGTTCAGACTTAATACATAAATAGTTAAATATGCGAAAGAAGCAAGTTGCCCAAAAAGTCTGATAGGACAAAATTATCTGTATTCTTAGGGCTCATTCCTAACACTTTGATCAGCGAATAAATTGATCGTATCGATGGGACGGCGTCCCATGTTGCGATAACCCTGGTGTGGTCGCTCGGTGTTGTAATGGACCAACCAGGTATCCAAATCTACCTGA
>JARKPO010000019.1 GCA_029975215.1 Levilinea sp. | reverse complement strand
GTCTCAATTGACTTGACTTCTGGTATCTGTAAGGTGACAATAGACATGGCAAGCTCCGGTAACTTGGTGGCCTAAGCACCTACCAGTTTACTCGGAGCTTGCTCTTTTTTCAAAACCTACCACTCTTGGGACAGACACCCGTAAGGCTTGGGGCAAATCATCCCCCTCCCAGCGGGTTCGGGGACCCGATTGGGAGGGGGAAACGGCTATGCTTAGATTTTCTCGGCGATGTCTTTTTCGGCCTGGGCGATGAAATCTGCCAGGGACATGGGGCCGGGGTTTTCGCCGCTGCGTAGGCGCAGGGCGACCTGCCCATTTTCCATCTCTTTGTCGCCGACGACGAGCATATAGGGGATTTTTTGCATCTGCGCGTCGCGGATTTTGGCGTTCATGCGTTCGGGGCGGTCGTCCACTTCAACGCGCAGGCCGGCTTTCTTGAGCTGGGCTTTGACCTGCTCAGCGTATTCCAGGTGGCGGTCAGCGATGGGAATGAGCTTGACCTGCACGGGGGAGAGCCACACAGGGAAGGCTCCGGCGTAGTGTTCAATGAGAACCCCGAAGAAGCGTTCCATGCTGCCCAGCAGGGCGCGGTGCACCATGTAGGGGCGGTGAGGATGACCGTCTTCGCCGACATAAGTCAGATTGAAGCGTTCCGGTAGGTTAAAGTCAAATTGGATGGTGGAGAGCTGCCATTCCCGGCCGATGGCGTCTTTGATCTTGAGGTCAATCTTGGGGCCGTAGAATGCGCCGCCGCCTGCATCTACCTCGTAGGGGATCTGGGCACGTTCCAGCGAGGCCTGCAGAGCGTCCTGGGCATCCTGCCATTGCTGAAGTTCGCCAACCGACTTTTCTGGCTTGGTGGAGAGGTAGGCCTGGAAATCAGAGAAGCCGAAGGAGCGCAGGATGTGGAGGCAGAAATTGAGCACGAAGTCAATTTCGTCAGGCATCTGATCGGCGCGGCAGAAGTGGTGGGCGTCATCCTGAGTGAAACCGCGCACGCGCAGCAGGCCGTGGAGCACGCCGGAGCGTTCGTAGCGATAGACAGTGCCTTTTTCAGCGAAGCGCAGGGGCAGGTCGCGGTACGAGCGGGTGTGATCGTTGTAGATGTGAATGTGGAAGGGGCAGTTCATGGGCTTCAAAAAGTACTGCTGCCCTTCAATTTCGATGGGAGCATACATATTTTCTTTGTAAAAGCCCAGGTGGCCGCTGGTTTCCCACAGGGAAGATTTGCCGATGTGGGGGGTATAGACGAAATCGTAGCCGGCGTTTTCGTGCTCTTTTTCCCAGAAGTTTTCGGTCAGCATGCGGATTTTGGCGCCCTTGGGGTGCCAGAGGATGAGGCCGGCGCCGACCTCATCTTTGACCGAGAAAAGGTCCAGTTCACGGCCAATCTTGCGGTGGTCGCGTTTTTTGGCTTCTTCCAGCTTCCAGAGGTATTCCTGAAGCTCCTGGGGGGTATACCAGGCCGTGCCGTAGATGCGCTGGAGCATGGGGCGGCGTTCATCGCCGCGCCAATAGGCCCCGGCCACGTTCATCAACTTGACCGCGTCGGGATTGATCAGGCCGGTGTGTTCCACATGCGGGCCGCGGCACAGATCTACAAAGCTGGCGTGTTGGTAGGTAGACAGTTCCGGTTTTTCAAACAGGGGATTGCCGTCTTCATCATAGCCGCCGGATTCGAGGCCGTCAATCAGTTCTAACTTGTAGGGCTGGTCCTGGAAGATGGCGCGGGCCTGTTCAGCCGAAAGCACCTGGCGCTGGAAGGTGTGATCTTCGCGGATGATCTCACGCATGCGGGCTTCAATTTCGGCCAGGTCTTCGGGGGTCAGAGCGCGGGGCAGGTCGAAATCATAATAAAAGCCGTCGTCAATGGCGGGGCCGATGGCCACTTTGCCGGTGGGGAATTTTTCCAGAACAGCCTGGGCCATGATGTGTGCGCTGGAATGGCGGATGCGGTACAGCAAGGAATCTTCATAGCGTTCTTTGACTTTCTCGTCCATTGTGTCCTCCTCGAAACAAAAGAGATGATGAGATGGAGATGGGTCGAAGGGCTATTAAAAAAATAACCCTCGCCCAGTTCTGGGGCGAGAGATTTCTCACGCGGTTCCACCCAGATTTGGCTCCGAGGGAGCCATCTCATTGCGACCGATAACGGGGTCAGCCGTGCACCATACTGGGGGCGGTAAAGCCCGGTTCCGGTTTACGCTCACAGGGGGTTTTGGCTGGCACCTTTTCGGGGGGAGCTTGCACCCGGTGGCTCCCGTTCTCTGTCGAATGACGCCAGTTACTCGTCCTGATCGAAGCGTTTGTGGGCGGTATAGGACTCGAACCTACGGCCTTTGCGATGTCAACGCAATGCTCTAACCAACTGAGCTAACCGCCCGATGGGAATTATTATACCCAGGATTGAGCAAAAGTCAATGGAGGAACCTGGTTTGTGTCTCCGAGACTGAACCGGTGGGGGAGAACATACAATTTTGAAATGCACTTACACTTAACCGATTTCTTATGTATAATGACTCAGTACGAATTAAATCAGGCGATGAGGCTCGCCATAACTGTCATGAGACTGATGGCCTCTACTGGGCAGCGCTTGTCGAGTAGGGGCTTTTTTTCATCTTGCTTCAGATGTCCTTTGCTGACCGGTTTGCTTATTCACCAGAACTTTATAGCGAGAGAATACGATGATCGTACATTGCAGTGTTTTGTTCAAGAATCCCGTTGATGGTTCGGAATTGGAAGAAATTCGTTCATCGGATTTTTTTGCTGACTTGAACATTGATCAAATCATTGGGGCCATCACGATAGGTAAGGAGGAATATCATCTTGAGCCTTATTTCTCTACGCCGTTATTGAATCAAGACGAAATTATCTATCGGCAAGAAGTGTTTCGGGATTTGGAATCCGAAGATTTGCTGCATGAAATTAACGCGTTTGCGGAGAAAATGTCTCTGGTACGGCGATATGAAAAGGTTGTCGAAAAAGTTCCATACCTGCATCATAAAGAGGGGTGGTTCCTGGAGGCGGCTTATGAGTATTGCCAGGCGGTGCTGGCGCTCTACAATACTTTCAGCCAACACAGTATATGCGCCGAGGGTTTGCTGACCTTTGCAGCGTATTTGCGCGATTACTGCAACTCTTCAAAATTCCAGGAATTGATGCAGAATGTTAATTCTTTGAAGGCCAAACTGGCATTGATCCGCTATAACGTTCTGATTAAGGAACGCCGTGTAACGGTTCGCAAATACGAAGGGGAGATTGATTACAGTAAGGAAGTTGAAGAGACATTTGAAAAGTTTAAACAGGGCGAGGTGCAAAAATATCGGATTGAATCGGCCCTTTCAATTGGCACAAATCATGTTGAAGCGCAAATATTAGACGGCGTAGCCAGATTATTCCCCGGGGTATTTCGGGAATTGCGTCTGTTTGTGGAAAAACACCATGATTTTTTGGATGAGACGATCGCGGTGTTTGATCGTCAGATTCAATTCTATATCGCCTACTGCAATTATCAAGAAGGGATCAAAAGTTTGGGGCTTTCATTTTGTTTTCCTCGATTGGTGGGCCCCAATGAACGCCTTTTTGCATTGGATGCGTTTGATGCTGCTCTGGCGCATAAAAGAAGTGTATCCTCATCCCTTGTGGTCCCCAATGATTTTACCCTGGAGCCTACAGAGAGAATCATCGTTGTCTCTGGGCCCAATCAAGGTGGAAAAACGACATTTGCCCGTATGTTTGGGCAACTGCATTACTTGTCCAGTTTAGGCTGCCCGGTTCCGGGGAAGCAAGCCCAATTGTTGTTATTTGATCGAATTTTCACTCATTTTGAACGGGAAGAACAGATTCAAAACTTGAGGGGAAAATTGAAGGACGACCTGATCCGCATGCGGGACATTTTGGAACAGGCCTCTTCAAAGAGCATCATCATTATGAATGAGATTTTCACCTCGACAGCATTAGAGGATGCGATCTTCTTAAGTAAAGAAATTATTCAGAAAATCATTGATCTGGGCTGTTATGGGGTGTGTGTGACCTTTATGGATGAATTATCCAGAATGAGCCCAAAAACCGTCAGTATGGTCAGCACCGTGGATGAAGATAACCCGGCAGTACGCACCTATAAAATTATTCGTAAGCCGGCAGATGGGTTGGCGCACGCCCTGTGGATCGCGAAGAAACATCACCTTTCCTATTCAGATATTCTTGAACGGATCCCCTCATGAAAGCATTCTTAATGTTTCAAGATCGAGATTTTGATGATAAACAGCCGCTTCCGGTTAATGTTGAGGACTTGATTGCTGATCTCGAATTGAACACCGTTTTAGAGGCGATGGCAAACGGCGATAAATTTCTATATGGAATTTCAAAAACCGCTCTGTTAAATAGCCAAATTGATCTGGACACGCTTCATTACCGTCAGGAAATCTTGAAAGACTGCCTGGCCCATCGCGATGTGATTCGTGCAATCTACCAACTCCCCCTGGAAGGGGTTGAGAATAAGCATCGGAGTTGGCTGGGTATTTTTACGCGCACGCCGGGCGGCGTTTTGAGCAGCGCTGTGGATCTGATGGTGATGTACGTTGGGCTTTTAAAGAAACTGAAGAAAATCACAGTTGAGAATCGCGACAAATTTCAATCCGCTGGTTTTCGGCGATTCTTCTCCATGATTGACAGTGAATTGGATGACGCCTATTTTTTGCGGGTGGATACTCATTTGCGTCAGCTGAAGTTCAATGATGGGGTTTTGATCAGTGAGGAATTGGGGAAAGGCAATGAAGGAACTCACCACCAATTGCGATTGCCCTCCAAAAAACAGCATTGGTTAAAAGAGGTTTTTTCGTCCAGTAAGAGTTCTTACTCATTTATGATCAGCGAACGAGATGACGCCGGTGTGCGTGCTCTGGGGGATATTAAGGACCGCGGGATCAATGCGGTGGCCTGCGCTTTGGCTGAATCAACAGAGCATATTGAGAGCTTTTTCCAGATGCTGCAAAATGAGCTGGCTTTTTATTTGGGCTGTATTCATTTAGAAGAGGCGCTGACCCGTATTGGTTGCCCAATTGTTTTCCCCACACCTGAATCCATTGATGCCCGCGCCTGCCGCTTTACTGGGCTGTATGATATCAGCCTGGCGCTGACGATGAAACAGCGCATTGTTGGTAATGATCTTCACGCCGATGACAAGCAGCTGTTGATGATCACGGGAGCCAATCAAGGTGGAAAATCCACCTTCTTGCGTAGCCTGGGCAGTTCACAATTGATGATGCAGGCAGGGATGTTTGTTCCAGCCGAAGATTTTTGTGCCAGCGTCTGTCGGGGGATCTTTACGCATTTTAAACGCAAAGAAGACAACACCATGCAATTTGGTAAATTGGAAGAAGAGCTTGGCCGTATCAGCGGTATCGTAGATCAAATCACCCCCCATTCGATCCTGCTGTTTAACGAGTCTTTTGCGTCTACCAATGAACGAGAGGGAGCGGAAATTGCCCGGCAGATTGTAACGGCAATGCTCGAAAAGAAGATTAAAGTATGCTACGTGACCCATATGTATGAATTGTCATACTCGTACTACAAGCTGGGGATGAAAAACGCTTTATTCTTAAGAGCAGATCGAAACGAGATGGGTGAACGCAGCTTTAAGCTAAAGGAAGGGAAGCCGTTGTCCTCTAGTTTTGGGGGTGATGTGTATGATGCGGTGTTTAAGTCTTGATTCCGTTGAGGTCTCCCATTTGCTTTTGTTTAATTTGTTTGAAATTTCTGTGAAAAGATTGACATTTGATTGTTTTATCGTAAAATTGCGATATAAGGGACGAAGATGAAAGCAGAGAAGAACGCTGTGTATGAATTGAACCGAGATGAGGCCCGCCTGGCTGCGATGCTGAAAGCGCTGGGGAACCCGGTGCGTTTTCGGATGATGAAATATTTGGCTGAAAGACAGGTGTGTATCACAGGTGATATGGTGGTCTTCACTGCTTTGGCTCAATCAACAGTCAGCCAACACTTAAAAGTGCTGCGCGAAGCTGGGTTAATTGAGGGTGAGATTGAAGGCCCAGCGACCTGCTACTGTATACATGCGGAGGGCTTAAGATTTTTAAAGGAGCGGATTCAGCAGTGGCTGCCGGAATGCTGTCAATCTGAATCGCCCAGTGATGAGACGAACTGCTGCTAGGACCCAGGGATGGGTTCTGGCATCTTTTTTTGCATTGAATATCGTAAAAATACGATAAAACACATTGAGGAGAACCCGTATGTCTATGACACAAGCGTCATCCCAGTATTTTCAGCAGGTCGCCGGTCAGTGGGACCAAATGCGGAGGGGTTATTTTGGCGAGGCAGTCCGTGAAACCGCCATTACTAAAGCCTATCTGCGCCCAGAGATGGCGGTTGCCGATATCGGCACTGGTACCGGTTTTGTGGCGGCTGGTTTAGCGCCGTTGGTGCAGAAGGTTCATGTGGTCGATGGATCTGCTGCGATGCTGGACGTGGCCAAAAAGAATCTGAGCGATTTTGACAACATTGAATATCACGAAGCGGACGGCGCCCATTTGCCTTTTGCGGATGCAAGCCTGGATGCCGTGTTTACCAACATGTATCTGCACCACACCAGCGATCCGCTGGCTGCCATTCAAGAAATGGTGCGGGTGCTGCGGCCGGGGGGGCGGCTCGTGATCACAGATATGGATGAACACCCCTATGCCTGGCTGAAGGAGGAGATGGCGGATGTGTGGCAGGGTTTTGCCCGTGCACAGATCTATGCCTGGTTCCAAGAAGCCGGATTGGTGAATGTGATTGTGACCTGCACGGGGCAATCCTGCTGTGCTGAATCCGAAAATGCCAATCTGGGTGACGATGAGCAGCGAGAGGCGAGAATCAGCGTCTTTGCTGCGGTGGGAACCCGCCGTACGGTGATGCGCGAGGTGGTTCAAGAACGGTATGCGGCGGCGGCTCAGTCGGAAGGCTGCAATTGCAGCACCATTTCAGGCAGCTCAGCCAGCTGCTGTGTTGAAATGCCAGGTGAAGATACCTGCTGTGGCGGATCGAGCGGCGGTTCTGATTGCTGCGGCGCGGAGAAAAAGCGCGATACCGTGACTTTTTCAAGCGGGTATACACCCAGTGAATTGTCCGCGGCGCCGAAAGAGGCTGCGGAGATCTCATTGGGCTGCGGCAATCCGCTGGCCCTGGCGGGGCTGATGCCCGGCGAGGTTGTGTTGGATATTGGCAGCGGGGGTGGGTTGGATGCGTTTCTGGCGGCCGCCAGGGTGGGATCCGCAGGCCGGGTCATCGGCGTGGATATGACCCCAGAAATGCTGGAACGCGCGCGTGCGGCTGCCGAACGAAATCACCTGACTCAGGTGGAGTTTCGGGAAGGATATGCAGAAGAACTGCCGGCAGCAGATGCGGAAGTGGATGTGGTCATTTCCAACTGCGTCATCAACCTGACGGAGGATAAGGGACGTGTCTTTCAGGAAGCCTTTCGGGTGTTAAAACCAGGGGGGCGGCTGGAGGTGAGCGATATGGTCACTTCGGGGGCAATGCCGGCGGAAATGCGTGAAAATGGTGCGGATTGGGCAGCATGTGTGAGCGGAGCACTGCCAGAACAGGAATATCTGGATTTGATCGCCCAGGCTGGATTTCGAAATATCACCACCCGCCGCAGTACCAGCATGGGCGCGGTTGGGGGTGTTTCGGTTTACAGCGTGATTGTCTCTGCGCAAAAACCCGGCTCATCCAATGCCAAAAATCGGAGCGGCTGTTGTGGGTAGGCGACTGAGGGTTTTGAAGGTGACAAAATAAACTTAAGGGCTGTCTGGGATGGACCAGGCAGCCCTTAGATTTAGGATCGAATTCTGATGGTTGGAAGTGAGTGAAGAGGATTCACTTACTTCAAAAGCGGCAATCCTGGCTTATTCACCCTGACCGCCTGACGATTGCTTCGGGAGTACCTTTAGCGTACGAAAGCTTTCTTCCCTGCATAAATGGCAGCCGAGCCCAATTCTTCCTCGATGCGCATGAGTTGATTGTATTTTTCAACTCGTTCGCCGCGGCAGGGTGCGCCGGTCTTTAAGTGACCCGTGCTCATGGCCACAGTGAAGTCAGCGATAAAGCTGTCAATGGTCTCGCCCGACCGATGGGATACCATGGAGCCCCATCCGGCCCTCTTTGCCATCTCAATGGTGGCAATGGTTTCGCTCAGGGTGCCAATTTGATTGAGTTTGATCAAGACCGCATTGGCCACATTCTCGCGAATGCCGCGTTCCACACGCTCCACGTTGGTCACAAAGAGGTCATCGCCAACCAATTCGATTTTATCCCCAATGGTTTGATTTAATAACTTCCACCCATCCCAATCGTCTTCGGCCAGACCATCTTCCAGCACGACAATGGGGTACTTCCGGACCCAATTTGCGTACATCTCAACCATTTCTGCCGAGGTGACTTTTTTGCCTTCGGTGCGCAGGTTATAGAAGCCGTCTTCATAAAAACCGCTGGAGGCGGGGTCCAGGGCAATGGCGATTTGCTCTCCAGGCTGGTAGTGCGCTTTTTCAATGGCTTTTAGGATCAACTCAACGGCTTCAGCGTTCGTTTTTAATGCGGGCGCAAAACCGCCTTCATCACCGACACCGGTCGTGTAACCACTGCTTTTCAAGACGCTCTTCAGCGCGTGGTATACCTCGCTGCCCCAACGAAGCGCTTCGCGGAAATTGGGTGCGCCGACGGGGGCGATCATGAATTCCTGCAAGTCTGTCCCTTGCCAATTGGCATGGACACCGCCGTTCAAGATATTGAACATGGGAACGGGGAGCAACTTTGCCGTAACGCCGCCCAGGTAACGGTACAAGGGCAGCCCAACTTCTTCCGCTGCTGCGCGGGCCACAGCCAGGGATACGCCCAGAATCGCGTTAGCGCCGAACTTACTCTTGTTGGGCGTGCCGTCCAATGTCAGCATGGTGCCGTCCACCGCGGCCTGATCGAGCGCATCCAACCCGATAATTGCTTCGGCGATTTCGGTATTGACGTAATTAACAGCGGTCAATACGCCTTTGCCGTTAAAGCGGCTGTTATCATTGTCTCGAAGCTCCAGGGCCTCATGAACGCCGGTGGATGCTCCCGACGGGACGGCAGCCCGGCCAAAAGAGCCGCTCTCGAGTGAGATTTCCACCTCAACGGTCGGGTTTCCCCGTGAATCCAAGATTTCACGGGCATGTACAGAAGTGATTGAACTGAACATTTTCAAAGCTCCTTTTTGGATATGATGTGCTTAAATCTGATTGAGTTTTTCGAAGGAAAGTGAAAAACTCGGATGATACCGGTCAGCACTGCCCACTGAATTTGAATCGGCGTTGCTTTCGCAGGTTCAGGCAGCCAGTGCAGCAGCCGTATTTGTGGATCAGATTGGTGATAATAAAAAAACCTCTGCCATTATTGATTTTCGGCAGAAGCTATCATCCAATCAATGGCGGTTCGACTGCAATCAAGCGAGCTTCATCGCTTTTTATTCAATTCTACCGATCTTCTATAAACCGTCAAGAAAAATCGATCGTGACCATGCTTAAGGGGGAATAACCAGGGGTATGTAGAGCGTGCCTTCATAAACCACCTGATTGGTGTCCTGGGTGAAGACTTGCAGGCGGATTTCTCCGTCCACACGGGTAAGCGGGCCGCTGCAGTACAGGCGGTTAGGGTATACGGGATAGACCACGCAGGTGTACTCACGTCCGTCCACCTGGGCCGCGTATTTGCCGTTGATTTCCTGCTGGGCCTGAAGGGTGAAGAAATAGCGGAAACCTTTTAAGAACCCGGCGGTGAGCAGGCGCACACCGGCCATTTCTTCCACAGGACGGGCTGTGGGGGTGAGGGTGGCGCCGGGGAGGGTGGGGGTGAGGGTGGGCGGCGGCAGGGTTTCGGTGGGTTCTGGAGTGGGGCTGGGCTGCGGAGTGGGCGTGCGTGTGGGCGCCGGGGTAGGGGTGGGGGCGGGGGCGAGCAATCCAGGCACGGCGCAGCTGGTGAGGATGAGGGCTAAAAGCAAGGCGAGGAGCAGGGAAGAGGTGCGCATAAATTGATTATAGCCGTATTTTGATTGTTAGGGGGGTGTTTGGAAAGCAGTGTATGAGGTTGGGGTAGGCTCAGGAAGTTTGACCGCGCAGCAAGACAAATCCACGGCTGGAGAGGGACAGAGTGAGGTCAGCGCTGGGTGTCAGGGGCTGCCAGGCAGCCTGGGCGAAGTCGAACTGTTCCAATATCGTGGGGCGGCCAATGGTTTCCAGCGGCAAAGTGAGAGTGAGCGGGGTGCTTTGCAGGCTGAGGGCCGCGATCAGTACGGTACGGCCGTGCTGGAACGCCCACCAGGCGAACTCCGGCTGTGCATGGGCAGCGGTGCGTTGGGCTGCGTTTAAAAAAGGTTTCAGAGAGGTGTGTAGGTCTTCGAGGATGTGATAAAAGCGATTGAAGCCTACATCCCCTACCCAGGTGAGGGTTTGGGGGCTGACGTTGGCCTGGTAGAGGCCGTAGGAGCGGTCTTGCAGGCCGATGACCTCATATTTGGGCCGGCGGGCAGCCCCGCAAGATAGGAAGCGTGCCAAGAATAGGCGCTGTGACAGCCCATCCGGCCCTGCCAGCAGGGTCAGGGGTTGGCCCCAAATGTAGGGGTTGCCGGTGTCGTGTGTATCCACCGCATAGGTGACTGTGAAGGGGGTGGGGCGGCGCGCATTCATTTGGCTGAGCTGGTCGTGCAGGGCGAAGCTTTTTTGAAGGTGATCCTGATTGATTTCATCCAGCATGTCATTGCCAAGGATGAGGTCAAAGCCAGCGGCAGCGTAGTCTTCAACCTCAGTGCCCATGCGTTCGGCCATATGCCCCACATAGGGCTTTTGAACCGTGCGGCTGGCGGTGATGCAGGCCTGAAAGTTGGCAGGGCTGGGGCGGTCCGAAGCAGGCAAGGAGGGATCATCAGGCCAAAGCGAATCGAAGATGTGGTCAGCCGAGTCGTGGCGGACAAAGTCGAAATCGAAGTCATCCCGCCACAGGTCAAAGATATGGTTGAAGAAGTCCTGGGTTTCAGGTATGAGTTGGGGCGGGGCAGCGGGATGGGGCTTTTGGTTGGGGCGCAGGTTTGTGTAGAACTTGAAGGGAGTGACGATGTGATAGGCTCCGTCGGAATGATCCTGACCGGCGCGGTTGAAATAACGAAAGCGGGGGTAGCGGCCGTCATGCGCATAGCCGGAAAAGGCGGGCACACCGTCAGCATCCCAAATTTGGGAGGGAAAGGTCCAGAAGCCGCGCTGGATGAACCTGGGGATGAGGGCCTGATAGAGGTCCAGCTTGCGCTGGGCCAGGGCGGGGTCTTCATCTGGATGGCTTTCCAGGGTGGGCAGCCCGGCGGATTGGAGCGCCTCGGACACCATCTGGCGCACCTGGGCATGGATGGCGGCCTGGGCATCCTCGGTCAGCATTTCTTCCTGGGTGAGGCCTCCCATGAGCTGGTCGGGGTTTTGAGGATCAAGGTGCAGCCATCGGAAAAGGTGGGGATAGAGCAGCACCGGCTGGGCGTATTGAGTGACGTGCGGTTCCAGATCAAAACCTACCGCCATGCCCAAAAGGTGACAGGCCTGGACGAAAGCGCGCAGTTGGTCACCGGGGCGAAAGCCCGCCGCAGAGAGGGCTGGATGGAGTAAGGCGGGATCGAGACTGGTGAGGCTGCTGACGGCGTAGAGCACGCCGAATTCTGAGCGGGTGAAGGGAGCCAGGTGGACGGCAGAAACGCGCAAGGCGGGCAGCAGGGCCGCGGCAGAGAGGAAATTGCCGGGGCAGTCGGGCGTTCCGGCGGCGCGGATGTTCATGAAGCAAAAATCAGCCTGGGCCATCCAACTGGAATCGGGCTGGCCGCGCAGGGGGCTTTGACAGGAGCGCTGTTGGGAGAGGCGCGCGTAGAAAAGCGCAACGGCGGCCAGGGGCAGATGGATGATTTCGGCACAGGTGCGGCGCAGGCAGCCGCTGGTTTGATATTCATCCAAAAGCTCCAGGCCGGTTTGCTGGTCAGACGGAGATGGGTTCAGAACCTGAAGGATGCGGGGCCAGATGGGCTCGTCTGTTCGGCTCATGGGGGCGGGGCGGGGATGAGTTCGTCGTAGGTGGTTTCAGGATCCACTGGGCGGGTGAACTGCCAGCCCGGCAGACGGGCGATGACGATTTCCGCAGTGGTGTAGATGCGGCAGCCGTCCATGAGGTGGCCGCCGATGGTGCGCCCGGCGCCGTCCGAGAGAGCGATGTGCAGGTGAAGGCCTTCGGGGCTGAAGGTTCCCGTAAGGGAGACGATCTCGAATTTGTCGCTCCATGAGACGGTCGCAGGCTGGTTGGCGGGGCGCAGCACAGCCTGACGGAGGCTGCCGACGCAGGTGACCACGCAGGCGGCCTGCAGGTTGTGGGCGTGGGCAAAGCGGCGCAGTTCGCGATTGAGGTCTTGATGGGGACGCAGACGCAGAGCCAGGAGGGGCTGGTTTTGCATGGTCTGCCACCAGGTCAGGGCCTGGGCTTCTATGCGCTGGATGAGGTCATTTTTGCCCTGGATATAGGCTTCGATATCGGTAGGGCGCTGCTGCGCCAAAGTCAGCTTGAGATCCTGGTATTCCTGAGCCGCAGCCGGGTGGGCGATGAGATATTCGCGGAAGGCCAGATGGCGGGTGATCTCGGGATTGCCGTCCTGGTAAACATGCAGATGATGGGTGCGCACCTCTTCGGAGGGCTTGCGGAAGAAGCGCCGCCCGGGCAGGCCGTTTTCACCCAGAGCCTGATACCCCAGGGCCTGCAGCGCAGGGGTGAGCGCGTCTACGGCGGTGATGTCGGAGACGACGGGGAGCATGTCAATGATAGGTTTAGCGCACAGCCCTGGAACCGAGGTGGAACCGACGTGGTGCGCCACCTGCAGCACGGGGCCGAGGGCTTCTTCCAGCAGGCGGGATTCCTGTTCAAAGGCTTCGCGCCAGGCAGGTTGGTAGGGGAGGACTTCGACGCGGCGCATGGCGTTCTCAGCGTCGGGGGCGGGTGAGGAGCAGGTAGAGGGTCAGCGGAGCGAGGAAGAAGACCATCAGCGGCCACAGCCAGGCCAGTTCTCCTGGGCCGCCGGGGCCAGTGCGGGCGGCGCTGCGGCGAATGCGCACCAGGCGGTACTCGGCGGTGTTCTTCTGCAGGACTTCATCCGTATCGGTGAGGGGGTGAATGCCGGCCAGAGGGGCGGCAAAGCCTGAGGCGATGAGCACCTGGCGCATGAGGTCGAGGCGGTTGGGATGATCGCTGATATCCTCTGCGCTGGCGTTCCACCAGCCGTTGGGGAGCCAGACTTCGACTGCAGGATTGGCCTGGAGGTTGCGGTACCAATCGGCCACGGCTCCAAAGCCGGCCACACAGTAGATTTCACCGTTGATTTCGGTGTAATTGACGGGGGTCAGGCGGCGGCGGCCGGTTTTGCGGCCGGTGTGGGCCAGCACCATGATGCGCCCGATGCGGGAAGGCCAGATATTGATGAAAGATCCCAGACCCATGCGCCACATGAGCACCATGAAGGGGTTAAACGATTTAAACACGCGGCGAAGCTGCTCGTCTTCCTGGCTGATGTATGTCATGCGACTGCCTCCTGAATAGGTTAATTATACGGGATACGCGGAAGAAGTCGGAAGGAAAAACGCTATGTTCTGGAATTCCTATGGTATAATCACACGCGCCCACCCAAAAAGAAGGGTATTTGGAGAGGTAGCGTAGTCTGGCCTAACGCGCGCGCCTGGAGAGCGCGTTACCCGCAAGGGTACGCGGGTTCGAATCCCGCCCTCTCCGCTCGACTTGACAGCTGACGGAAAGCGTCGGCTGTTTTGTTTTAATCGCTGACTTGTTACAGCCGGGAGCGGTTCAGCGGGGGATCGTGTATGATGAGCTGTGTGAACTGGCATTGAGTATGCACCGGTAAGGCCAGGACCCGTCTTAGGAATGGGAGGCTCTGGATGAAACCTTTTCGTAAGCATGTGGCGCTGGCGGTGGACGGCGGCGGAATTCGCGGAGTGGTGGTGACACAGGCACTGGCGATGTTGGAGGCGGCGGTTGGGAAACCCGCGCACGAGATGTTTCAGCTGGCGGTAGGCACCAGTACCGGTGCGATCATCGCCGCGGGGCTGGGGGCGCATATCAGCGCGCAGGAGATGACGCAGCTCTACCGGCAGGAGGGGCCCAAGATCTTCCGACGCTCGTGGCGCACGTCCCTGTTCCCGCTGAGCAAGGTGCGCTATTCGGCTGAGGGGTTGGCACAGGCTCTGCACACTTATTTTGGGGAGCGGCGTATGGGTGATTTCTGGATCAGCCAGCCGCCGATGGATGTGGTCATCACCACCTTTGACCTGGCTGAGAACCGCACGCGTTTTGTGAAGCCCTGGAAGGATGAATACGCCGATTGGCCGGTGGCCAAGGCGGTGCAGGCCTCCTGCACGGTTCCCACCTATTTCCCCGTGGTGGAAGGCCGCTACATTGACGGCGGGGTGGGGTCGTATGCCAACCCGTGTTATCTGGCGGCGTATGAGGCTCAGCAGTGTCTGGGCTGGGATCCGGCTGAAACTACCTTGATCAGCTTGGGGACGGGGCGTGAGCCGCACGCGTTTGCGCCGGAAAAAGCCGGTAAGTTGTGGGCCTGGGATTGGCTGATGCCCATGTTGGGGGCCTTTTTGCAGTCGGCTTATGACCAACAGGTGCACCTGGTGGACACATACTTTCCAGAACTGGATTTCCGGCGTTTCCAGGTGGATCTGGAGCAGCCGATCGAAATGGACGCGGCGGATCAGGTGGACCGGCTGGCGGGGTATGGCGTGCGGCTGGGGCGAATGATCCTGAACGACGCGGTAGACCGGGCGCAGGGGGTCAGCCCCAAGCTGGCGCCCGAAAAAGCCGGACTGACCGCAGCACGAAAGGAGTGACGCATGGGCGCAATTTTCTTAGCAGGTTGGATGGTGTTGGTGGGGGCGGTGGCCATGAATCTGGCGGCGGGGGCGCTGGGGCTTAGCACGTGGTATGACTTCCTCAAGGCGGGGGGCGAATTGGGGTGGGGTAAGGCAGTGCAGCAGGTGAACTGGATTTCGTGGGTGTTTTTGCTGGGACTGTACCCGCTGGGACTGGGGGCGTTGGCGGCCGCCGGACTGCGGCTGGCTCGCGGCGGCTGAAGGCAAAAAAATGGGCCTGGAAGACGATCTCCAGGCCCGACGGCTGCGTGGATGAATGCGGTTATTAGGGGGCGGCCTTCTTTTGCAGGGCGCGCACATAATTGACTACATCCCAACGGGATTGGGGGGTGGGCAGGTTTTCCTTGAGGGCCGGCATGCGCCCGGCGACGCCGTCAGTGAGCACCATAAACATGGCCCCGTCGCTTTGCGTCACGGGGTTGCCTTCCAGCAGATTGGCAGGGCGGAATTTCACCAGAAAAGCGGAGAACGGCCCATTGCCTTTGCCTTCGGGGCCGTGGCACAGCGCGCAGTGGGTCTGATAGAGCTGCTCGCCGCGAGCCAGAGAGGCCTCATCCGCAGCGACGGGGTTGACCGGCGCGCCCAGCCTGGGGATGTAGGCCGCGCCCTGGATGGGCACTGAATTCGGCGGCAGCGGCAGGGGGTCCTCCTGGGGGTTGAAGGAGGGCTGAATCTCCATCAGGCTGATCCACTCAACCTTGAGGATGTCATAGGTGAAAAGCAGGCCCGCAATCAGCGGGAGGGCCAGGAGCGCCAGGATGAGGATGAGACGTTTGGTCACGGCTGCACCTCCGATTGATGCACCAGTTCTGCGCCCAGCTCGGTGAGGGCGGCATGCATAGGCTGGTCCAGCTTGGGCGGGCAGGTGAAGACGATGCCGATATATCCATCGCTGATTTTGGGATGGTAGGCCTTGGGGCCGTAGGTGGGCGAGATCATTTCGACGAAGACTCCCAGGAAGGTGCTGATGAGCAGGCCGAGCATGGTCAGCTCAAAGGTGACCGGGATGATGGTTGGGATGGCGACGTAGGGGAAACCGCCGACCACCAACGGGTACTGGCGGCTGGCGATGAGAATCAGGGCGAGGGAGGCAGCAAAACCCACGCCCGCCCCCGCCAGGGCGATGATGGGCACGCGCGTCCAGGCCATGGGCCGGCCCAGGATCTTATCGGAATAGGGCACGCCGGAGAGAACGGACATGTCTTTATCGCGAATCCCCAGGGCGCGCAGGCGGTCGAGAGCCTCGGCGGCGTAGTCAATGCGGTCTTCTTCAAACAAAGCGATATGGACGGGATCTTCTGGCATAGGGGAGCCTCCTTAAGACTACTCCAACTCGCTGACGGATGGGACCTGGGTTTTCCCCACCTTGCGCAGCCGGTGGGCTTCCTGCCCTTCCTGCACTTCCCACACCGGAATGAGGGGGATGAGGCGAGAGGCCAGCAGGTACAAGAGGACGAACAAACACAGCGTGCCCAGGGCGATGCTGATTTCGGTGAGGCGCGGGGTGTATTCGCCCCAATCGAAGGGGAAGCGTTGGTGGCCGAGGGTGAGGGGGATGATGGTGTAGCGTTCGGCGTACATGCCCACATTGATAAGGATAGAGACGATGAAGATGGCCCAAGGGGTGCGGCGCAGCTTCTTGTTCCATAGGGTCAGCCAGGGCACGGCCACGTTGCAGACCAACATCAGATACCACACCCAGGCTGAGGGGCCTGAGGCGTGCAGGGTGAGAAGCTGTTTCAGCACCGTTCCACCGCCGTACCAATGCAGCAGGTATTCGTTGTAGAAGAAATACGCCCAGGCCATGGAGAAAATTAGCACCAGCAACCCCAGGGCATCAAAATGCTCTTCGCGGATGAAGTAATCCATGTTCTTGAGGGTGTAGCGCAGCACAAAGAGAATGGTGATAACGGCGGAGACGCCGGAGAGGATGGCCCCGATGATGAAGTAGGGGCCAAAGATGGTGGACTGCCAGCCGACGACCTTGGTGGAGGCAAAATCCCACGATACGATGGTGTGCACCGAGAACATGACGGGGATGATGGCAAAGGCGAAGATATTAATCGCTTTGCGGATGCGAGTCCATTCGGCTTCGGTGCCGCGAAAACCAAGGGAGAGGAGTTTATAGAGGGTGTGCCGCCAGCCGGTGGAACGGTCGCGGGCCATGGCTACGTCGGGGATGAGAGGCAGATAGAGATAGATGGTGCTGCTGAGCAGGTAGGTGGTGATGGCCAGGAAATCCCATACCAGGGCGGAGCGGAAGTTGGGCCAAAGCCAGCGGCTGTTGGGGTAGGGAATCATCCAGTAGAAGACCCACACACGGCCGAGATGGATGAGGGGATAGAGCGCACCCGCAGCCAGGCCGAAGGTGGTCATCAGTTCGGCGGCGCGGGTGAAGGGGCGGCGAAATTCGGCTTTGAAAACGCGCAGGATGGCCGAAACAAAAGTTCCGGCGTGGCTGATGCCGATCCAGAAAACAAAGGTGACGATGAAGACGCCCCAGAAGACCGGGCGGCGGATGCCAGCCATACCCATGCCGGTGAAGACCATGTTGCCCCAGGCACCGAAGAGCAGCACCGCCACGGCCACAGCCAGGGCGCCCACGGTGATCCAATAACGGCGGGAGGTGGTGGTCATGGCCTCCATGACCATGTGGTTCATCTCCTCGCGCGGGCGCGGGTCTAACATGAGGTGCTGCCGGGGATCTTCTTCCTCGGCTTCGGATTGCTTATAGACTCGCTGGTACGGTTTGACTTCAGCCGCCATATTGTCCACCTCCCTTCAGATAGATGACGCGGGGCTCGGTGCCCAATTCTTCCAGCTGGCGGAAACTGCGCTGACTGCGGGCCATCTGGCTGACGCGGCTTTGCGGGTCGCTGAGGTCGCCAAAAATGATGGCGTCGGTGGGACAGGCCTGGGCGCAGGCGGGGACGATATCACCGTCCTGCACGGACCGGCCTTCCGCTTTGGCCTGTTCCTGCCCGGCGTGAATGCGCTGGACGCAGAAGGTGCATTTTTCCATCACCCCGCGGCGGCGAACGGTGACCGAGGGGTTGAGGTAATAGGCCA
The DNA here is from genome assembly GCA_029975215.1 of Levilinea sp. GTDB lineage: Bacteria > Chloroflexota > Anaerolineae > Anaerolineales > Anaerolineaceae > Levilinea. The sequence goes on along the minus strand of JARKPO010000019.1, from coordinate 80,223 downwards.
TTGGTTCGGGGATCTCATAATCGAACCAGTTGAACACGCGGGAGAGGTAGGGGCAGTTATTGGCGCAGTAGCGCGTGCCGATGCAGCGGTTGTACACCTGGAGGTTGATGCGTTCTTCCTCGCTGTGCACGGCTGCGAAGACCGGGCAAACCGGCTCGCAGGGGGCGTTGCCGCACTGCTGGCAGAGCATGGGGGAGTAATCGGGCTTAATTTCAGGATAGTCGCCGTGCCAATAGCGCTGGATGCGAATCCAGTGCAGGCCGCGCCCATAGCTGGACTCATCTTCGCCGGTGAAGGGGATGTTGTTTTCCATAGCGCAGGCGGTGACGCAGGCATTGCAGCCGGTACACACATCCAGGTCAATGGCCATGCCCCATTTCATTTTTTCTTCAGTCACTTCAGCCATAAGATGCGCTCCTGATTCCATTATTCGGCTTTATCGTAGACCCCATGCCGGTTTTCCATACGGCTGAGGGGGCGGCGCTGACCGGTGGGCTGCACAGATACACGGGTGTCGCCGAAGGAAAGGTCACCGGATTCGTTGACCGATAGCGGCAGTAGGGCAGCGGGGTTAGCGCCGCGGCCTTCCGCGTAACGGCCGAGGGCAGAATGACCCTGGCCAAAGGGCACGGCCACCGTGTCGGGGCGGATGGCAGGATAAAGATAGGCAACGGCTTCGATTTCACCGCTGGCGGAGACGATTTTCACCACGTCGTCATCGTGAATGCCCAGTTTGGCGGCGGTTTCGGGATGGATTTCTACCCAGGAATTCCACATGACGGTGGTCATGGGATCGGGGGTTTCCTGCAGCCAGGGGCGGTTGGCCCCGCTGCCGTCGCCCAGTTGGGTGGGGTAGGTGTAAAAATGAAGCTCGCCGGAGGCCAGGGGTGCGGGCGGGGTCAGCGGAGCGGCAGCGGCGTACAGCTCAGCGACGATGGGCGCTTCCAGACCGGCCCGCTGCGGCCACCAGCCGCCGTATTGCAGCCATTGAGACCAGAAGGTGAGGATCTCGGGTGCGTCATAGAATCCTTTGCGGCTTTCCAGCAAGGGCAGCAGGCGCGCCTGAAGGAATTCCACCTCATCGGCGTAGGGCAGGGCGGCGGCCAATGTGGGGAGCTGGCGCGCAGCGGACAGGAGCACATCTGCAGCGGCGCGGGTGTTATGCAGGGGTACGACTACAGGCTGGGCGGCAGAATAGGCCGTGCGATCCGCACCCGCCAGGGTGCGCTGGTAGCCCCAGGATTCCAGCAGGGTGTGGTCAGGGAGGACGAGGGTGCTGAGGGCGGCGGTTTCGTCAGGGAAGGAGGCAAAGGACACCACCTGGGGCACTTTTTTGAGGGCGGCGGCAAAGCCGAGAGCCGCGGGCAGCTCGAAAACGGGGTTGACGCCGTGGATGAAGAGGGTGTGGATCTTGCCAGCGTTCATGCGGGCCACCAGATCCTGCACATCCGCAAAGGAACTGGCGGCGGGGTCGGTGGGGGTGAGGAAGACGCCGCCGGGCCTGCCCAGGTTCTTCACCAGAGCGTTCAGGGCCAGCACGGCGCGGGCAGCTGACAGGCCGTTGGCATGCGCCAGGGCGCTGCCGCCGGGCAAGGCCAGCGGAGCGCGGGCAGAGGCAAAACCGGCAGCCACCTCTTGCAGCTTTTCAAAGGCGATTCCAGCGGCAGCGGCGGCCTGTTTGGGGTCCACGCTGGCCAGGTCGTCGGGCAGAGACAGACCCAAACGCGCTGCCACCAGATTGGCCAGGGCGGCGGCTACCAGCGCCTCGGTGCCGGGGGCTGGGGCAAGCCACAGGTCCGCTGTGCCGGAGGTGACGGACTGGCGCGGCTCTATCACCACCAGACGGCCGCGGGCGCTGTTTTTTCCACGGCGCATCTGACTGAGGCCGCGGGCATAAGCCAGGGGAGATACCCAGGTCTCCAGGAAGTTGGCCCCAAAGGATAGGATGAAGTCGGATTCGCCCAGGTCGAAGAAGGGCATGGACGCAACACCGAAGGTGAGCTTGGCCGCCTCGGTGAGGGTGCGGCGGGCTTCAAACATGCCGTAGGCCCCATAGCGAACGGGGGGCGGCGCGCCCAAAGCGGCGGTTAGCTCAGAGACCAGATCAAAGAGGTGGTCGGGGGCCAGACCGAGAAAAAAGGCCACGCCTTGCGGATCGGCTTTGAGGGCCTCACTCACCTGTACGACAGCCTGATCCCAGGTGATCTCGGAGCCGCCTTGCAGCGGGCCGGTGATGCGGTCGGGATTGTAGAGGCCCTGCACGGCGGTGAGGCCGCGTGAGCAGACTTTGCCGCGGTTGACGGGGTGGGCGGGGTTGCCCTCCACCTTGATGGCGCGGCCTTCGTGGGTGCGGACGATGAGGCCGCAGCCCGCGGGACATTCGCGGCAGGTGGTGGCAAAGTAGGTGCTTAGGCCGGTTTGCTGATATTCCGGCATATCGGTGTAGGGGCGGCGCACCACGTAGCGGGAGGCCGGGCCGCAGCCGGTGAGCACGGCCGCAGCCGCGGTAGTAAGTCCGGATAATTTGATGAATTCACGGCGAGTGTACTTTTTGGTCATACCGCATCCTTTCGCAGCAGCCAGGATTAGTAATGGCAGATGGAGCAGTCGGAGAGGCGGGTGAAGTTCTCGGGAGCCATGCTTTTATGGCAGTCGAGACACCAGCCCATGTTTTGGCGGGGTTGAGGTTCGGCGACGGTCATTTGGGTTAGATCGCCGTGACAGGTTTCGCAAGCGACACCGGCGGCCACGTGGGGGCGGTGATTAAAATGAACGAAATCGGGCTGGATGGCTACGGGAACCCAGGGGACAGCCTCGTTGCGGCTGACATAGGCGGCCAGCTTTTCCAGCTCGGGGGACTGCTTCTGCACCTGCTGGTGGCAGCCCCAACATTTGGAGATGGAGGGCAGCCCCGCGGTAGGCCCCCAGGCCACGCCGGGGTGGCAGTACTGGCATTGGGCGCCGATGCCGACGTGCAAATTATGGGGGAATTGGATGGGCTGAGGGGGTGGGGTTTGGGTGAAGTAGAGACCGCCAGCGGCGCCAGCCAGGAGAACCAGCAGCACCAAACCCACGCCGATGCGGAAGGCGGGCCGTTTGGTTAAGGCGATGACTTTATCCATACATGACTCCTTATCAGGAAAAAGGGGCTGCTGTGAACGTTATTTCCGTCCGCGGATTAACCACACGATGAGCAGGAGGATGCCGATGAGGGCCCCACCCAAAAGCACCGCAAAGCCCAGGCTGGCGGCCATGGCCCCCAGGGCGGTGAGGATGGCGGTGAAGAAGTTTTGGGCCGGCCCACCAGTGGATGGGTCGGGCAGAGTGGGGCGGCCTTCCAAGGATGGATTTTGGAGGGTTTCGGGGAGGGCGCCGGGGAGGGACTGAGCGTAGAGGAGCACATCCCGGCCTTCCTGAGCGGTCCAGTTCTGCTCGTAGCCGATGGGCATGTGCGTGCCAGGGGTGCCAAAGCGGGTTTTATGCAGGAAACGCCAGGGGTCCACCGCGGCCAAAGTACCCAGGGTGGCATCGGTGCCCTCAAAGCGGAAGGCGATCTTGGCTCCATCGCTGCCGTGGCAGCTGGCGCAGCGCTGCTCGTACAATTTTTGACCCTGGGTCAAGCTGCCCTCGAGGACTTTCAGGCTGATGGGGTCAATAAACTGCGAGTCGTCCATCGCGCCTTTTTTTAGAAAGGCGGCCAGATCGTTCAGGCTGGCGTTATCCAGATAAGGAGAAAAGTCATGCTGGGGGTTGGTTTTGCCCTGAAGGACAGCCACGATTTGGGCAGTGTCCATTTTTTGCGCGGCGGTCAGCACGCCCGGAAAGCCGGTGTAATTGGAACCAGCGCGGTAAGCGCCGTCTTTGCCCTGGTAATCCCAACCGTGACAGGTGGAACAGCGCCAGGTATCCGCGCCGGAACGGGTGTTGGTGGATTGGCTGTCCCACAGGGGCATGTTTCCGGCGGGGGGCTGAGTTTCCAGCACGGCTGCCCAATGATCATACAGGGCGGCGCCGCGGGCAATATCACCGTCGCTGGAAGACTGGGCCGCAGCAGACTGGAAGCTGACCCCCAGGATGAGCAGGAGAGTGATGAACAGCCAGACGACGCCGTACCAGGGATCGAGACGTTTCATACCGTTTCTCCTCAAAAGATGATTTTGAAACGCTGTACATCAGGGCCTTACCGGGCAAACAGGCTTCGATTTGAACTTGAACCCTTGCATCCACCCGGGTTCAGCCGTAATACTGCGAAACGGGGATATTGGCTTATGTGATTCACTGGTTGGTGTGTGACAATAAAATAATGATACATGATTTCATCAAAATTGTCAAAATAGGAATAATTTGATCTTAATGCGCCAGTCAGCCGCGCGAAGAGGGGAACATGATAGAATCAAGACAGCAGGGGGGCAGGGAATGACACGCGGAGGACGAGATGGGCATCGAAAATGCAGTGTTTGAGGTGCGGTTGGAGCGCCTGGTGTATGGGGGTGAGGCCTTAGGCCGCCTGCCGGACGGGCGGGCCTTGTTTGCGGCCTTTGGCCTGCCGGGGGAACTGGTACGGGTGCGGGTGGTGGAAGAACACCCGCGGCATGTGCGCGCGGAGCTTTTGGAAGTGCTGGAACCTGCGCCGGAACGCATCACGGCGCGCTGTCGGCATTTCGGTGTGTGCGGGGGCTGCCATTACCAGCACCTGCGCTATGAGGATCAGCTGCGGGCCAAACAGGCGATTTTAAAAGACCAGTTGGAGCGCATTGGGCATTTTACCGACCCGCCCGTGCAGCCGATTGTGGCCAGCCCGAACCCGTGGAATTACCGCAACACCATGCAGTTTCACCTGGATGCGCAGGGCAGGCTGGGCTTTCAGCGGGCCAATTCGCACACGGTGGTGGCGGTTGAAGAATGCCACCTGCCGGAGGAAGAGCTGAACGCGCTGTGGCCTTTGTTGGAAATAGAGCCTGTGCCCGGGTTGGAGCGCGTGACGGTGCGCCAGGGGGATGAGGCCCTTTTGGCTTTGGAAAGCAGCGGAGGTGCCCTTCCCACCTTCCAGGTGGATATGCCGCTTTCGGCGGTGTGGTTGGGCCCAGAGAGCGAAGACCCGATTGTGCTGGCGGGGGATGACTTCACGCGCTTCGAGGTGCTGGGGCGGGCCTTCACCGTGTCGGCGGGGGCGTTTTTTCAGGTGAACACGGCCCAAGCGGAAGCCCTGGTGAAGCACGTGGTGGAGCGGGCGGCGCTGGGGGCTGGCGATACGGTTCTGGACGTGTACTGCGGGGTGGGGCTGTTCAGCGCGTTTTTGGCCCCGAAGGCCGGTAGACTGGTGGGGGTGGAGATGTCGCCGCAGGCCTGTGCCGATTTTGCCGTGAATCTGGATGAATTTGAGCATGTGGAGCTGTATGAGGGCGCGGCGGAAGAAGTGCTGCCGAAGCTGAATGTGAAGCCGCGCGGGATAGTGGTGGACCCGCCGCGGGCTGGGCTGGAACGGGCAGCCCTGGACGCGATTGTGAGCATGGAGCCGGAGTGGATTTTGTACGTATCCTGCGACCCGGCAACTTTGGCCCGCGACCTGGCGCGCATGGTGAAGAGCGGTTACAGCCTGCGCGAGGTGACGCCTTTTGATCTCTTTCCACAGACCTACCACCTGGAGGCAGTTGCCTGGCTGACAAAAACCGGCATCTAGGCGGGAAAGGAGGGCTTGCGGATGAACGAAGATCTCATCGCTCCCTGTGGGATGAACTGCGCCCTGTGTGCTGCTTATCAGTTCAGGCTGCACGATCTGAATAAAAAGGGCTTTCGCCGAACATATTGCCCGGGCTGCATCCCGCGGGGGCAGAACTGTCTGCACATGGGGGATGTGTGTGAGCAGCTGGCCCAGGGAACGCTGCGTTTCTGCTTTGAATGTGCGGTTTACCCCTGCAAACGCCTGAAAGCCCTGGATAAACGCTACCGCACGAAATACCACATGAGCATGATCGCCAACCTGGATCAAATTCGCGACCAGGGGATGGCAGCCCTTTTAGCGCAAGAGGCGCAAAAATGGCGCTGCCCCACCTGTGGGGGCAGCCTTTGCTGCCATAACGGCCTGTGCATGAACTGTCAGCTGGATGATTTGCGGCGCAACCCGAAATACCGCTGGAACGAGGATTGAGGATGGATACATTGAATTCAAACATCCAGGAATATCAACGCCAGTTGGAAAAAGGGCAGATCCAAAAGGCCTATAAGGGTCTGATGACTTTTATGACAGGGTTGGCGGCCGACCTGCAAAACCGGCATGCGGACTATGCGGTCAGCTCGCTCTACCCTGGCTACATGGATATGACCTACTTTGCCTTTACACCCCCGGCGCTGCGGGAACAGAAGCTGAAAATCGCGTTGGTGTATGTGCATGAGAAAAACGCCTTTGAGGCCTGGCTGGCGGGCAGCAACCGCAAGGTGCAGGCGGATACGATTGCGCGGCTGAGCGGCAAACCTTTGGGGAACTACGTCCTGTCCGCGGTCAGCCCAGGGGTGGATTCGATCATCGAAACGACGCTGGTGGCACAGCCGGATTTTGATTCCCCGGAAACGCTTAAACAGACCCTGGAGGACAGGTTTTTGGCGTTTATTCGTGATATGGAAAAGCTGCTGGGGGATTGAAGACCGCTGGTCAGGATGACGAGCAGCGGCTAGGGGAAGAGCCGGCGGGCTTTGACCTCGGCCACGGCATCGGCGCGGTAGCGGAACAACTGGGCTGGGCGGCCTTCACCCGCGCGCCGATGCGAGGTGGGTTCGATCACCCCGGCCTGCAGGATGCGGCGGCGGAAATTGCGCTTGTCCAGTTTTTCACCCAGGATCAATTCATAGGTGCGCTGGAGCTCGGTGAGGGTGAAGGTTTCGGGGAGAAGCTCAAAGCCGACGGCGGTATATTCCAGCTTGTAGCGTAGGCGGCGCAGGGCATAGGTGAGGATGCTGGCGTGGTCAAAGGCCAGGGCGGGGAGAGCGTCTACGGGTTTCCAATCGGCTCCGGAAGCCTGCAGGGCTTCGGGGTGGGCGGCGCTGGTGGGCAGTAGGGCAAAATACACCACCGAAACGCCCCCGCGGGCCGAATCACCGTAGGTGTAGAGCTGTTCCAGATAAATTTCCAGCGGCCCAGCTGCGTGACAAACCGAGGCATTGGCGGTGTCTTCCAACGACTGACCCAGGGTGTGCGGGCGGCCCGGAAGCTGCCATTGCTGGGGCGGGTAGGGCAGCAGCAGGGTTGACAGCCGGTCGGACTGCAGACCAAAGATGACCACACGGACTTCAACCGGAGGGGAGACGACAGGGACACTCATACGGTTAATTATATCCTGAGGGCAAGCCCTGCGGCCCAAAATCGGCGGGCAGATTTTGGTGAGCAAATCCGCTGCACCTGTGAGTGGACGCGTATAATAGAAACAAATCTGGACTCAAGGACTCGAAGAATGGCCTGGACTCGCGCGCTGATTTCTCTGTGCATCCTTATTTTGCTGAGCGCCTGCACGGCGGCGGGCAGCCCGACACTCGCACCCAATGCCACCATGACGGCGGTGTATCAGCCCAGTGCCACGGCTAACCTGAGGCCGACCCAAACTGCACCGGCCCAGCCTCAGGCGACCGAGACGCCCCTGGCGCTGGCGGTGACCGAGATGGTCAACCCCACTACCGCGCCCACACAGGCTCCGCCGCAGCGTAATGGATGGACGGCGGCGTATTTCAGCACGCGGCCGGAGGTGGACGGGGATCTGGAAGAATGGAGCGGTTTCACCCCCGCGGCTGCGACTTTGCTGCTGGAAGGGCGGGAAAACTGGGAGGGACCTTTGGATCTGTCTGCCGCCGTGCAGGTGGGGTGGGATTATCAGAACCTGTATCTGGGAGTCAAGATCAAGGACGATGTGTACCGCCAGAATGGAACGGGTGAGGATTGGCAAGTGTGGGATGCGGTGCTGGTGTGCGTGGATACGGACTTAACGGGAGATTTTAACAGACCGCAGCGCAATGTGGATGACCATCAGCTCTGGCTGATGGCGGGTGCGCCCAAGGTGGGGGAAAACCCGGGAGCCTATCAGGCAGCTCCGGCCAACCTTCGCGGACTGCGCAGTGAGGTGGAGATCTTCGCCTGGGCTTACCCGTCAGACCACGAAAACGGGTATCTGATGGAGGTGGCTATCCCCTGGGAGGTTTTAGGGCTTCAGCCGCAGGGCGGAGATGAATTGGGCTTTGCGGTGGTGATATCGGATAACGATTCGGATCAGGCCGCGCGGCAGAGCCTGGTGGGCGGGGTGTACGGCTGGAAGGCCGCCGACCCCACCACTTGGGGATCGCTGCGGCTGGGTCAATAAGAAGGATGGGAGGTGTAAGATGAGACGGTCTATTGAAAAAGCGCTGCTTTTGGCGGCGGCTGCGGTGCTGTTAGGGTGCAATTTGCCATTTGCGGGCCTGAAGCCGGGCGGAAGTGAACCTGCGCCTAACCTGACGATGACGGCTCTGTTTGGATCGGGAATTTTGGGGTCACTGACACCGGCCGCTCCGGTGGAATTCCCCACGCTGGCTCCCACTGAGGAAGAAGAACCGCCGATGCTGACGCCGACGGTGACGATGGTGCCTTTGACGGCTACACCAGAACTTGCGGCGACCCCAACCCCGCCGGGCCTGCCCACCGCCCCGCCCACGCTGACCGCAGGTCCTGCCACGGCCACTCTGGCAGGGCGGCCCGGGGGAGCATTTTCGGCGGCGTATTTTGCTTCCCCGCCGACTCTGGATGGGAATTGGGATGAATGGCCCGGTAAGACCTACGCTGCTACGGCGGTGGTGTATGGGCAGCGGGAGACCAGCGCGGATTTGGAAAGCTCATTCCGGGTGGGGTGGGATTACCAATATCTGTACGTGGCGGCCAAAGTGCGCGATGACCGCTACGCGCAAAACGCCAGCGGGGCCGACCTCTATAAAGGCGACAGCCTGGAGATTTTGTTGGACAGCAACCTGTGGGACGATTTTGGCAGCGCGCAGCTGAGCGGTGACGATTTTCAACTGGGCATCTCGCCTGGCCGCGGGGGCGTGGACGGGACACGCGAGGCGTTTTTGTGGTTCCCTAGCGGGTTGGCTGGCGGGCAGAGCAAGGTCAAAATCGGCGCGGTGGCCTTCGAGGAAGGCTACCGCGTGGAGGCGGCTGTGCCCTGGGGCGTTTTTGGGGTGACGCCCGGCCCAGGTGTCAAGGTGGGCTTTGCCTTCTCGGTTTCCGATAACGACAACGTGGATCAAAATGTGCAGCAGACCATGGTCTCCAGCGCGGGGGGCCGAAAGTTGACCAACCCCACCACCTGGGGGATTTTGACCCTGCAATAGCGAAGGGATGGAATCTCTAACCTTTGTCCTGGCCGTCTGGAACCCCCCAGACGGCCAGTTTTTTGGGCTGGATGGAGGGTTTGAGGCCGGCCGCCGCCGCGCAGCGGATATAATCGGCGGTATCCTTAGGGCTGCGGAGGCGGCGCACATGCGATTCTTCTGGGAAGTGGTGAGGCGGGCTTTTCGGCAGGAGACGACCTACCGCCTGGCGATGTGGGCCGGCCTGGCCACCAATCTGTTCTTTGGTCTGGTGCGGGCGGCCTTGCTGATGGCGCTGCTGCCGGTGGGGACGGCGGTGAACGGCATGGACGCGGCCGCTTCGGTGACTTATGTGGCCCTGACGCAGGCCATGATCGCCTTTCTGCGGATTTTCGGCATGACGGATGTGTCGAAGAGTGTGTATTCCGGGCAGGTGGCGATGGATTTGCTCAAGCCGACCCATCTGTACACGCTGTGGATGGGGCGGGAAATGGGCAAGGCGGGGTTCAACCTGTGGGGGCGCGGGGTCATTTTCCTGGCGCTGTTTGCCATTTTCCACCCGCTGGTTATTCCCGGCTCGCTGGGGCAGACCGGCTGGTTTCTTATCAGCCTGGGGCTGAGCTGGCTGGTGAGCTTTTCCTGGAATTTTCTGGTCAATTTGGCTGCTTTCTGGACTCCAGACGCGCGCGGTGTGGCGCGCCTGGGGTTTTTGATCTCCGGGGTGCTTTCCGGTTTCTATATGCCGCTGCAATTGATGCCGGAATGGTTCACACGCCTGTGCTATTGGACCCCCTTTCCCTCGCTGATCAACACGCCGGTGGAAATTTACCTGGGGATCGTTCCAGCGGGCGAATTGGGGATGCGCCTGGGGCTGCAATTGGTGTGGTTCCTGGTGCTGGCGGGTGCTTCGCAGGTAACTGTGCGGCTCGGCATCCGCAAGCTGGTCATTCAAGGAGGGTGAGAAGATGCGCAGCTTAACGCTCTACCGCAAATTGCTCTCCATTCAACTGCGTTCACAGATGCAGTACCGCATGTCTTTTTTGATGGACGTGCTCTCCACGGGCCTCTTAAACGGCACCTATTTCTTTTCGGTGGCGCTGGTGCTGAACCGCTTTGGCGGAGTGGTGGGGTGGACGGTGGGGGAGGTGGCTTTTTTGGTGGGGGTGGCGGAGATCGCCTTTGGGCTGACGGACATGATTTTCAGCGGGTTTGACGCGGATACCTTCAGCCCGATGGTACGCCAGGGGCAGTTCGATCAGCTGCTGCTGCGGCCGGTCAACATCACCGTGCAGGTTCTGGGATCGTCCTTTTTGCTGCGACGTCTGGGGCGCATTCTGCAGGGGGTGATCATTCTGGCTTACGGGTTGTGGCAGACACCTGTGGTGTGGACGGCGGCCAAGACTCTGTATCTGCCGCTGGTGATCGCCAGCCAGGTGGTCTTGATGGGGGCGATATTCATCTTTGGGACGACGCTGACCTTTTGGACGGTTGAGCGGGTGGAGGCGGTTAATATTTTGACCTATGGGGGCGTGGAGATGATGGGGTATCCGATGGATATTTACCCCAAAGGGATGAGGCGCTTTTTCACATATGTGGTGCCTTTCATTTTTATGAACTATTACCCGGCGCTGTATTTTTTGGGCAAGCCCGACCCGTTTGGTTTTCCAGCGGCAGCGCCGTTCTTTGCGCCGCTGGTAGCCGCAGCGGGGCTACGGCTGGCCTTGCGCTTTTGGCGGTGGGGGATCACAAAGTATCAGAGTACGGGGAGCTAATGCCATGAATCCGATTTTGCGCGTGCGAGATTTGGAGAAGGTTTTTTGGGTGAATAAACGCCGCAAGGGGATTTTGGGGTCGGCGTTGAGCCTGGTGGCGCCGCAGGTGGAAAAAGTGACGGCGGTGAGTCAGGTGAACTTTTCGCTGGAGGCAGGCGAGATGGTGGGCTACTTGGGGCCCAACGGGGCTGGAAAATCCACCACGATCAAGATCCTGACCGGCCTGCTGGTTCCGAGCGGGGGCGAAGTGGAGGCGGGCGGGTTTGTACCCTGGAAGCAGCGTCAGGCCTACGTGGCCCACATCGGGGCGGTGTTTGGGCAGCGCACTACGCTGTGGTGGGACCTGCCGGTGATCGATTCCTTCGAACTGCTGCAGGCGATGTATTCGATTCCGGCGGAGCGCTTCCGGCGAAATTTGCGTGAATTTACTGAGATGTTGGAGATGGAGCACTTTATCCACACGCCGGTGCGGTCTTTGTCTTTGGGCCAGCGTATGCGGGCGGATTTGTGCGCGGCGCTGCTGCACGAACCGCCCCTGGTTTTTTTGGATGAGCCGACCATCGGGTTAGACGTGGTGGCGAAGGAGCGCATTCGGCAGTTTATTCAAAAGATTCATCAGGAGCGGGGGACGACCATCATCCTGACCACACACGACCTTTCGGATGTGGAGAAATTGTGCAACCGGGTGCTGATTTTGGATCAGGGACAGCTGCTGTATGACGGCAGCCTGACGGCCTTGAGCCAGCGGTTCGACGGGCGGCGGCTGCTGGCAGTTACGCTGGCCAACCCGGATGAGCAAATTAGCCTGGAGGGGGCCGAGATTGTGAGCCGAGACGGGCCGCGAGTGACATTTGCGCTGGATGGGCACACGCATGACCCCGCCGCGCTGATTCAGACCTTACTGGCGCGCTATTCCGTGACCGATCTGGAAGTGCGGCGGCCGGAATTAGAGGTGACCATCCGGCGGATTTACGAAGAGAAGCTGCTCCAGCCCGCGGGTCAGGCTTAGCAAGGCGCAAAGGGTTGACCGGCGCAGAGTAGGGCTGTACACTGGTGAGCAGAGGCCGCACGATGAATTTTCGGAAAATCCTGCATGTGGATTTGGACGCATTTTTCTGCGCTGTGGAAGAGCAGCGGGAACCGTCCCTGCGGGGCAAACCCTTTGCTGTGGGTGGCAAGCCCGAAGAGCGCGGGGTGGTTAGCTCCTGTTCCTATGCGGCGCGCCAGTTTGGGGTGCATTCGGCCATGCCCACCGGACAGGCGCTGCGGCTGTGCCCGGAACTGGCGCTGATCCCAGGGAACCACGGGCTGTACCGGGCGGCTTCGGAACAGGTGATGGGGGTGCTGGGTGAGTTTACGCCCCTGCTGGAACAGCTTTCGATTGATGAAGCCTTTCTGGATGTGAGCGATTTGCCCCAGCCCGCGGCCGAGATTGGCTATCGGGTGCAGCGGGCGGTGAATGAACGCACCGGCCTGCCCTGTTCGCTGGGAGTGGCCAGCAATAAGTTGGTGGCCAAAATGGCGACAGATCACGGAAAGGCCTCCAAACGGGGGCCGACCGCACCCAACGCCCTGCTGGAAATTCCGGCGGGGCAAGAGGCGACCTTTTTGGCTGGGCTGCCCGTGCAGGCCCTGTGGGGGGTGGGACCCAAGCTGGGGGCCAGGCTGAATGAGGTGGGGGTGACCACCATCGGGCAATTGACGGCCATGCCGGAGAACCAATTGGTGCGGATGTTTGGTAGAATCGGTCATGAACTGGTGCGCCACGCGCAGGGCGTTGACGACCGGCCGGTGGTCACCGTTCACCAGGCCCAATCCATCAGTCAGGAAGTGACCTTTCAGCGGGATGTGAGCGATGCGGCGGTGCTGCGCGGGACCCTGCTGGACATGAGCGGAGACGTGGCCTACCGGCTGCGGCAGCACGGTTTATGCGCGGCGACGGTGCGGCTGAAGCTGCGCTGGCCGGATTTCACCACCCTGAGCCGGCAGATGTCTTTGGAGCGGCCCACCCAACAGGATAAACTCATTGGTGCGGTGGCTTTGAAGCTGTTTGATACCGTGTGGCAGCCGGGCAGGTCCGTACGGCTGATTGGGGTGGGCACCAGCGGGCTGAGCCAACAAGCGTTTCAGCCGGGGCTGTGGGAGACGCCCAACGAAAAAGAACAGCGACTGTTGGGCGCGCTGGATGAACTGCGCGAACGTTTTGGCCGGCCGGTAGTGCAGGCGGGGCGAAGTTTGTACCGCTCTGGCCCGAAGAAAAAATAACTTCCTTTTTTTGCATCAACGAGAATCGTTGTCATGTCCATCGAAGCCTCACCTCAAAGCAATTCTTATTTTTCCCTTTTCCGCAACCGCAATTTTGTGGCCTTGTGGATTGGGCAGATGATCTCTTTTATTGGCGATTATTTTAACTGGCTGGCGATGCCGATTTTGATTCAGGATTTAACCGGCAGCACCTTGATGGTTGGCCTATCTTTGATCTCTTCGAGCATCCCCATGCTGGTGTTGGGGCCGGTGGCGGGGGTCTTTGTGGACCGCTGGGACCGTAAAAAGACGATGATGGCGGCGGATTTTATACGAGCCGGGCTGGTTTTGGTATGTCTGACGGTGCAGCGGGCGGATCAGGTGTGGATTTATTACACGGTGGGTTTTCTAATGTCATGCCTGAGCCGTTTTTTCTATCCAGCGCGCGCAGCCGTGCTGCCTTTGATTGTGCCGGAGAAAAAAGACCTGCTGGCAGCGATGGGCTTGATGCAAGGGGTGGAGACCATGGGGTTTCTGATCGGCCCGGCGCTGGCGGGATTCACCATTGGGTTTGCGGGGGCGCGGGTGGCTTTTTTGTTTGATTCGGCCAGTTTTCTGCTGAGCGCTCTGGCGATTCTGCTGATGACGGTGCCGCGCACCACTCCGGGCGGCACCAGCAGTCTGACGGCGGTATGGGTTGAGCTGCGTGAGGGAATAGGAACCTTATTTTCCAGCCGACTGCTGGTGAGCATTTTGGTGTTGATGACAGTGCTCCAGTTTGGGCTGGGGGCCATTAATGTGCTGTGGGTTCCATATCTACGCACCCATTTTGGGGTGGGGCCGGAAGGTCTGGGGATTGTGGATTCGGCGCAGGGCTTGGGAATGCTGATCGCGACAGCCTTGCTGGGTTTTTTTAGCGGACGCATGAAAAAAGCGGCCTGGGGGGCCTGGGCGATGATGTCCATCGGGCTGCTGCTGGTGGGCATCGGCGTTTCGCCTGCCTTTGTCTGGATTATCATGCTGACTTTTGTGATTGGGTTGTTCCTGGTACCGGGTCAGTCCGTGCTGATGACCTTGATCCAGCTGGCGGTGACGGATTTAAAACGCGGACGGGTGAACAGCGCACTCAACGCGATCGCCTCTGCTGCTGGTTTGATCTCGATGGCGCTGGCCTCTTTTTTTGCGGATGCAGTCGGGTTTCGTGTGATTTATGGGATCTTCGGCACGATCATTGTAATCGCCGGGGCCCTGGGTTGGTTCATGCTGGGGGGCGTGGATTTGACCCAAGTTGAAGAACATCAATGAGCAGCAAGTTTGGGGAGGCGTGATGAGCGAAGGACCACAAGAAGGGCAGCAAATGGAAGAAACGCTGGCGGTCACTCCAGCGCCATGGCGGCAGCGGCTGCAGAGCGACCTGCGCAGTAAACTGATGGACGGGTTAGGTGCAGCAGCTGTCTTATATTTATGCATGTTGACGGCGGCAATGATGGTGCGGCCGGTGCAAAACCTGAGCGGCAGCGCCGGGGTTTTGATTTACATTGTGATCTTATTGGCTTTATCCGTTTTTTGCCTGGAGCGTTCACTGATCACCCGCTGGGGTGAGCGAACGCGCGCGTGGTGGGGTATGGCGGGCGGCCTGTTGGCCTGGTCGGTGACGATGGTCAGCAACGACCTGGGGGCGGTCGAATTGATCAGCCTGCCCGGGGTCATCATGCTGTTGATGGTGGGACTGATCGTGAGCGTGCTGTGGCGGCGGGTACTGCCCTTGGGAGCGCGGTTTTACGCCTTCTCGTATATGCTGTTTTGGACAGGAACCATGTTCTTAGGGATTCAAAACTACTTTGGGCAGGTGTCGTATTTGCTCAAGAGCCTGTATTGGGGTAACGGAATTTTAGCCGCCGCGGGCGGGCTGTATATGGTCTATTTTATTCTCTTTAAAACGACTCGCCGGATCCCGCGCCTTTGGGGCGCGCTGTGGCTGTGCTTTTTCCTGATCACCTTGCAAATGATTGTCCGTGGAGGGATTCTTTAGGGCTGCGGTGCGGATTTGGGCTGAAGCAGCTGTTCGTACACCTGAATCATGCGGCTGGCGATGTTTTCCCAGGCATAGGCCTGGGCGTATTCTTTTGCCTGGGCGCCGAGCTGCGCGCGCAGTTCGGGGTCGCAAATGAGTTGGGTGAGGCGCTCCGCTAGGGCATTGGGGTCGCGGTCGGGGATGGAATAGCCGGTGACGCCGTTTTGCACCAAAAAGCCCAAACCGCCGACTTGTGAGGCCACCACAGGAGTTCCGCAGGCCATGGCTTCCAGGGCTACCATGCCAAACGATTCGTAATGAGAAGGGACGACCACGATTTCCGCAGCAGAATAGTAATAGGGCAGCGTGTCTTGGCTGCGCTTGCCGATGAAAAGCACCATATCGTTCAGCCCCAGGTCTCTGCATAGGGCGCGCAGGCGGGTCATTTCTGCGCTCATATTCTGTGGGGTCACGTCGGGGTCGCCGCCGATGATGGTGAGGTAATGGGGGATGGGGATGAGCCTGGGGTCGGAGCGCATGGCGGCCAGGGCCTGGATGAGGGTGTCAATGCCTTTGAGGGGTTCGATGCGGCCCACGTAGAGGATCATATTGTCGCCGCAGGGGATGCCGATAACATCGCGGGCCTCTTCGCAGGGGATGGGGTAAAAACGCGACGTGTCGACACCCGGAGGGATGATGGTGATCTTGCGCTTGTCAGCCTGATAGAGAAACTCTAATTGAGCTTTTTCGGCCAGAGTGGCGGCGATGATGCGCTGTGCGCCGCGGATGACGGTTTGCTCGCCTTCCACACGGTAGGGGCCTTCCATTTCGGCGGGGGAGAGGGCGACGCGGTTTTTCATATGGCCAAGGGTGTGGAACATCTGCACGATAGGGGCTTTCCAGGCCTGCTGAAGCTCTAGGGCAGCGATACCGGACATCCAGTAGTGGGAATGGATGACGTCATAGTGGATGTTCTTTTCTTCGGCAAAGCGGCGGATGGATTCGGCATAAGCGGGCAGGTATTGGGGCAGATCGGATTTAGGCAGGGGGTATTCGGGCCCGGCGGGCACATGCACCACACGGTTGCCAAAGCCGAGGTCGTGGAGCACGTGAGGAACATGCTCATCCTGAGAGCGGGTGAACACATCCACATGAATTTTCATGCGTCCTAATTGTGTGGCGAGCTCACGGACGTAAACGTTCATGCCGCCGGTGTCTTTACCGCCGAGGGTGGCCAGGGGGCAGGTATGATACGAGAGCATGGCAATGTTCATATCAGGATTATACCTTTATGGAGCAAAGGAGAGGGGTTTGGGTGATAAAAAAATTCCCAGCAGGGCAAAAATTGCCTGCCGGAAATTTATGTTGTGGCATAAGCCACCTATGAGGTTCGAACTCATGACCTGACGATTACGAATCGTCTGCTCTACCAGCTGAGCTAAGGTGGCGACTGCGAGGGCTATTATACCAGAAATGTGGTTTCCTCGGCAAGGGAAGAGGTAAAAAATAGGTCTGCGTGTAGGCAAACCTCTGTCAAACGGCAAGCCCATCGAGGTGGAACGATCTTACGGCGCCGGTGGGCGGCTTAGCTTTGACTGGTGGGAAGGTACGGCTGGATGACGGCGCGTACCTCAGCCAGCACCTGCGGCAAGGGGGGCGAGGCGTCCACCTGATGTGTGTTGGGCTGGCAGGCCAACAGGGATTGATAAGCGGCGCGCAAGCGGACAACCTCCTTCAGCGGGATTTCCTGTTTGCGGGACAAAAGGACTTCGGGAGGCGCGTCCAGAAAGATGAACAGGTCGGGGCGGGGCAGATGGCAGCGCAGCCGGTTGACCAGGGCGTGCGGGCCGCCGTAGCGGTATTTGCGCGGGTCAATGGTCACATCGTCAAAATAATGGCGGTCGGCCAAAATTAGCACGCCAGAACTCAGTCGAGGCCGCAGGTGCAGATGATAATGGCTGAGCCAGCGGACAGCGCGGTAGAGCATTTTCAGGCAGCTGGTAAAAAAAGGGCGCGGCGGGTGCTGATGGTTGTGAATGGGCCCGTTTTTGGGCAGGAGGTTATTCCCATGCAGAACATGCACCGGGATTTGTTTAGCTTGCAGCTCAGCTTTCAAAGCCTGGATGACAGAAGATTTGCCTGAGCCGTCTACACCCACCAGGGCGATCAGAGGCATTTTTGAAGGCGGCGCGGACATGAAGATGACACTCCGTTGAGTAAATGTGGGCCGTCAGATATGTATATATTTTATCAAAATCATTGAATAATAGCCACTTCTGAAACATGGTCTTTCGCACAAGCCCAAAGGTTTGGAGTAGAATCCAGGCTTTGGAGGGCTGGTCTGATGGATTTTTGGATTACGCTGGTTATTGTGACTGTTACTTATATCGGAATTGCAGTGGGACGTTGGCCGGGGCTGCGCGCTAACCGTACTACGATTACACTGATGGGTGTTGGGCTGCTCATTGCCACCCGACAGGTGGCGTTCTCGGCATTAGGGGATTTTTTGGACCTGGATACGCTCATCCTGCTGTTCTCGATGATGATTTTAAATGCTAATTTGCAGATGGCGGGGTTCTTCCAACTGGCAGGCCGGGGGCTTTTAAAGACGGCGCGTTCGCCGCGGATTTTGTTGGCGGTGGAAATTGCCCTGGCGGGGCTGCTGAGCGCGCTGTTTCTAAACGATACCATCTGTCTGATGTTCACCCCGCTGGTGGTTCAGATCACCCAGAGGGCGCGGCGCAACCCGCTGCCGTACCTCATCGCGCTGGCGACGGCTTCGAACATCGGCTCGGCGGCCACCCTGACTGGAAATCCACAGAATATGATCATCGGCACAGCATCAGGCATCTCATACATGGATTTTGCCTTGCCGCTGCTGCCGGTGGCTGTGATAGGACTGGTGGTGGTGTGGGGGGTGGTCATTTTGTTTTATCCTGGCGAGTTCCGCCGCGAGTCTTTGGGTGATTTGACCGAGCAGCCTCTGGAACTGAACCGGCCTCTCTTGATCAAGAGTTTGCTGGTGACTGGCGGCCTTTTGACGGCGTTTTTGCTGGGCGCGCCGGTGGCTGAAGCCTCTTTTCTGGCGGCCTGTGCGCTGCTGTTCACACGGCGCGTGTCGCCGGAACATGTGTTTTATGAGATTAACTGGGGGCTGCTGGCTTTTTTTGCGGCCATGTTTGTGGTGACAGGCTCGCTGGAGGCCAACGGTGTGGCGGGGGAACTTTTTCGGCTGGCGGGACTTACGCCAGATACAGGAATCTGGCAGTTCTCGCTGACGACGCTGCTGCTCAGCAACCTGGTGTCCAACGTTCCGGCAGTGCTGCTGCTGAAGCCGGTAGTGATGCAGCTGCATTCGCCCATGGCGGGCTGGCTGACACTGGCAGTGGCTTCGACTCTGGCGGGCAACCTGACCCTGCTGGGGTCCGTGGCTAACCTGATCGTGGCCGAGATTGCCGGCAGCGCGCGAATTCACCTGAGCTTTTGGGAATACACGCGTGTGGGGTTTTTAGTGACGATTGTCACCCTGGCAGCAGGAATTTTGTGGCTGCAATTTGCCGTGTGGTAAAACGGCATCGGGTATAATGGCCGCATGGAAAATAAACGCGAACCTCTGGTGATTGCCATTGCGGGCGGGTCGGGGTCGGGCAAGACGACCGTTGCAAACTCGATTTTAAACCGGGTGGGGCCGCTGCGGATTGCCTATTTGCCCCACGATGCATATTATCGCGACCTGTCCCATTTGCCAGAAGTGCAGCGGCGGGAAGTGAACTTTGACCATCCCAATTCGTTGGAATCGGATTTGATGCTGCAGCATATCATGCAGCTCAAGCGTTGGGAACCGGTGGATTTACCGATTTACGATTTTACTATTCACACGCGCACCGACCGCACCCTGCGGGTGGAGCCGAGACCGGTGATTCTGGTGGAAGGCATTTTGATTTTTGCTGAGCCGGAGCTGCGCAACGTGTTTGACGTGAAGATTTTTGTGGATACCGACGCAGATTTGCGCTTTATCCGGCGGCTTCAGCGCGATTTGATTGAGCGCGGACGCTCGACCGAGAACGTGATCTCTCAATATTTGAGCACAGTGCGGCCGATGCACATGGAGTTTGTGGAGCCATCGAAACGGTATGCAGATGTGATCATTCCTGAGGGCGGGTTCAATGCTGTGGCGCTGGATATGGTGATTGCGCGGATCGAAGCCCTGCTCGCTGCTGAGGATTGATCTGCATGGAGGCCGACACACGTCAGAAAATCGTCCGAATTCTCATTTTTATTCTGGTTGTTGGGCTGACAATATATCTGGTCTTGATTCGCGACCGCATTGCGGACCTGGAAGGGTATGGGTATCCAGGAATTTTTTTGTTTTCGCTGCTGGCCAACGCCAGCCTGGTGATTCCACTGCCGGGGGTAATTTTAACCTCGGCGATGGGAGCGGTGTTTAACCCATTTTGGGTGGCGATGGCAGCGGGCAGCGGGGCGGCCCTGGGAGAAATTTCGGGCTATCTGGCGGGTTTCAGCGGACGGGGGTTGGCCTCGCGAGCGGGGTGGTATCCGCGGGTGGAAGGGTGGATGCAGCGTTACGGGATTTGGGCGGTGCTGCTGCTGTCCTTTGTCCCGAACCCGGCTTTTGATATCGCTGGGATTGCGGCGGGGGCCATGCGCATGCCTTTGTGGAAGTTCCTCTTGTTTTGCTGGATCGGGAAGATCCTCAAGATGCTGGTTTTTGCCTATGGGGGCGCAGGGCTTCTGGATCTGCTGCCGTTTTGATCCATTTTTTGAACTGACAAAAAACGGATATGCTAATGTTTGGGCAGCTTGCGGCGGGCCTGAAGCTGGGCTTTTCCGGCGGCTTCCACGGATTCCCAGGCAGCGGTGACATCATCAATTTCTTTCTGGGTTTCGGGCAGTTCACCGTAGCGCACACGCAGATAGGCCTGGGTGAGGGTTTGCAGAGCAGGAAGATGGTCGGGAAAGAGCGCCGCGGCGCGGGGGATGAATTCCAGCGGGGTCAGCGCTGGCGGACGAGGAGTGCCCAGGTCTTCACAGAGATCCATAAACTGGGCGTACACCCAGCGGATGCGGGCGGCGGCCAAGAGGCGGCGAGCGCGGTTCAGGTCGCGGCTGGAGCGCAGACGGCCAGTGAGAAATTCCCAGGGGGTCAAGGGCCCCAATCGCCCGCTGGGGTCGCCTTTTTCAGAAGCGGCTTGAATGCGCAGCTGCCGCCAGCGCAGGGCAGCCAAAATGGACGCCAGGATGATCAGGGCAAAGAGGATCACCACCAGGTTGCGGCCTGTGGTGACCCACTCGGTATGGGCGGCTGCCTGTTCGCTTTGGTGCTGCAAGAACTCCTGCATGGACTGCTGCCAGGCGTTGATGGGATCCGCCAAATTCTTTTGGAAACGGGCGATGAGCATGGGAATCCAGCGGGCCAGCAGCAGCAGAAGGGGAGATAGGATCAGCAAGATCAGGAAAGTGATGATGCCGGTGAGGGCTAGGATGAGCTGAACAATCCACTGCCCCAACTGGCCGCTGAGCACCCAGCCAGAGAAAACGCCGACGGCGACCACGATGAGGCCGATGAGCAGTACGCCCAAAGCCCAGCCGCGGTTGAACACGGGCGTGCGCCCGCCGCGCAGACCCCGCAAACTGGCAATGCGGGCGGTGAACATGGCAAAAAGGCTGAAGAGCAAAAAAAGGTAAAGGGCGAAATAGGTCTGCGGACGTTGGGCCAGCGGCGAGCCGGAGAGGAGCAGGCCAAAAACCAGAAACATGAAGAGGCCCAGTTGAAAATTGGCGGCGGTGGTGAGGGTGTCTGCCGGTTCACGGGCGATGCGAAGGCCGCGCAGAATGAGCAGGAGAAGGATGAAGTGATGGAAGACTTCTCGCAGGTCGGAGTTGGGATCCACCAGGAATTGAACCGAACGGTAGAGCAAACCGCCCAAACCCAGCGGCTGGTCAGGGTAAAGGAGTAGCTTGAGGGTGACCAGGATCGTGAAGAAAATCCAGAGCAGGACGGCCGGCACGCGGTAAAGGCTGGGCAGTTCCAGAGCGTTGAGCACGCGCACAAGAATGTGCGTGCTCAGTGTAACCGCGCCTAAGACCGCGTAGGCGGGCAGCCACCCGCCCTGACTGAGCAGAACCGCGCCGTACCAGGCCGCAATCCACGACAGTTCGGCGATGAGCATGGAAAAGGTGGCAATTTCGGACCAGACCTGCGTGCGAAGGCGCTGGGGGTCGAAGGTTTCGGCGAGGACTTGCGAAAGAGTGGGCTGCGTCATGGCGAAAAGGGCAGGTGCAGCACGCGCACGCCGGGGATGGTGGGCGGGGGGGCGGCCTGCAGGCAGATGAGGGTGGTGTGAGTGCGGTAACGGCGGATCGAAAGGAGGGTTTCCAGCAGGGCCGGCGTGACCAGGGCGGTGACGATGAGCAGGGTGGCGCCGTAGGGCAAATTGGAGGCGGCCTTGACCAGGTATTTTTCAAAAGGGGTGGTGGTGTAGGGGGTGACGGCCGCCAGGGTTTGCAGCAGAAGGGAAAGCTGGTCGCGCGAGCGCCCCGGCAAGATGCGGAAAGGACGGTCGGCATGGGCCAGGCAGCCGTTGGAGATCAGCCCCACCGCGTAGCCATCTTCGACGCCGTGAACCACCAGGGTGGCGGTGACTTTGACCAACTGCTCCAGCATGCTGTGGTATGTCCCCAGCCAGGGCTGTTCGGCAGTGGATACGTTCAGACAGACAACCATGACCTGAGAGGAGACGGGCTGGAACATGCGCACCTGCATTTGACCGCTGCGAGCTGTGGCAGGCCAATGGATGTGGCGGAAGTCATCTTCGGGATGGTAATCGCGTACGCCAATGGGCAGGGTAGGGTCTTCGACCAGACGGCGGCGGGCGCGCCGGTCGCCAAAGGGGTCTTCAGCGTCCAGTTTCAGGCGTTCCAGGGGCAGCACCTCAGGAAAAACGGTGAGATATTCCTGGTTGTCGTGTTCAACGGTGTTGTCAAACAGGCCGAAGGGATCGCCGGACTGCAGCTGGGTGGGGCCGAGATCGTAGATGCCGCGCTGGCGCAGCTGCAGGGCAACTGTGCGTTCCACTTTTTCAAACCAGCGCAGAGAATAGAGGTTGACCAGATTGCCCTGATCGGCGATGTGTGAAGGGGCCAGGAGGGTTTCATCCTGTGGGGCGACAGCCAGCGGCCAGGGGTCGGTGGTGCGCAACCAGGGCAGAGGGAGAATCTTTTCGTTGGCGGTGAGGATGCGCACGGTGATAATTTCACCGGGGAAGCCGCGGCGGTAACGCCACAGGCGGCGGTAGGTGATGCGGCTGAGGGCGTAGTAGTTCCAGATGCGCGCGGCGGTGAAGACCACCGAGACGGCCACTGAGAAGGCAATCAGCCAGACCTGCCGGAAAAGCACGGCAAAGATAAAGACCAAAAAAAGCAAGTTGTCCCATTTGGACAACAAGTCGCGAGGGCGCACGATTAACCTTCGACCGGAACAGGCACGGCGGCGACGATGTCGGCGACCAGTTCGGGGGTGGTGCGGCCGCGGAGCTGGGCCTGTGGAGAGATGATCATTCGATGGCAGAGGATGAAGGGTGCAAGGAACTTGACATCATCGGGAATGACAAAATCGCGGCTGTGGATGGCGGCCCAGGCCTGCGCAGCCTGATACAGAGCCAACGAGGCGCGAGGGCTGGCGCCGAGCTGAATATCCTGGTTTTCGCGGGTGGCGCGGGCAATGCGCACGATGTAATCGCGCACCGTATTTTCTACGCGGATTTCGCGCCGGCGCTGCTGAAGGTTAACAATCTCCTGCGGGCTGGTGACCGGTTGAAGGTCGGCCAGCGGGTCCGCAGAACGAAAACGATCCAGAATGGCATTTTCTTCGTCCTGCGAGGGGTAGCCGATGGGCAGACGCAGGAGAAAACGGTCGAGCTGCGCTTCGGGCAGGGGGAAAGTGCCTTCCAATTCGACCGGGTTCTGGGTGGCGAGGACGATAAAGGGGCGCGGCAGCGGGCGGGAGACGCCTTCACCGGTCACCTGGCGTTCCTGCATGGCTTCCAGCATGGATGATTGGGTGCGCGGGGTAGCGCGGTTGATTTCATCAGCCAGGATGATCTGGGCCATGATGGGGCCGGGGCGGTACTCAAATTCCTGGATTTTTTGGTTGAACCAGGATAAGCCGGTGACATCTGAGGGGAGTAGGTCGGGGGTGAATTGAATGCGGCGGAAAGAACAGCCCAGCGAAGCGGCCAGCGCGTTTGCCAGGGTGGTTTTGCCGGTGCCGGGAACGTCTTCAAGCAGGACGTGACCTTCGCACAGCACGGCGGTGAGGAGCAGGCGGATGGTTTCTTCTTTACCGACAATCACTTTCTGGATGTTTTCTAAAATGCGCTGGGAGATGGTAGCAATCAAGAGGACCTCGACTGGGGAATGAGATGGGCTGAACGGGTTTGATTATACCCCCTGGAGGGGTGGATTTGGGCAAGATTGGGGCGTGGGTGTGATCAGACTGGATTGTTCAGCGATCGTCTGCTGGTTGAGGATGTCATCCAGGGCGCAGCCTTGCAGGAACATGTGCGCAAATTCCAGCGGCAGGCCTTTTTTCTGCACGGCCTGGGCTGTTTTTTGATAGTTATAGGGCAGACGGAAGAAACGCGCTGAGATGGCTCCGGAGGGGGTGAGGGTGAGGAGGGCATACGCACTGCGCGGGTCGTGGTCGTCGGGGCGGCCGACACTGCCGGGGTTGAGAAACCAGGTGCTGCCGGAATGGATGAGGAAGGGCTGGTGAGAATGTCCGCAGATGACCAGATCGGCTTCGGCCAGCTTTGCCAGCTCCAGCAGTCGTTCGGGCGGCACCGCGGGGGAAAGGTGTTCGTTTGGAGAGGCCGGGCTGCCGTGCACCAGCAGTACGCGCCAGGGCCCCAGGGTGAGCCGCAGGGTGGTGGGAAGGGATTGGAGGTAGCTGCGCTGGGTGGGGGTCAGATTCTCGTAGGCCCAGGAGAAGGCGAGTTCACGCAGTTTGCAGCGGTTGGTCTTGCGCACATGGCCATTTTCAGGCACACGCAGCACTTTGGCATCGTAATTGCCGAGGATGTTGACGAAGCGTTTTCGCTGTACGGCATCTATGGTTTCAGATGGGAAAGGGCCGTATCCGAGGTGGTCGCCGACGTTCCAGACGGGGCCGGCCCCGGCAGCGCGGGCGTGTTTGAGCACGGCGCGCAGGGCGAGCAGGTTGGCGTGGATATCGGCAATGACGGCGATGATCATGCTTCGTCGGAGGGGGTGGGCTGGACCGCCGGGTAGAGGCCCTCTGCACGCAGCAAAGGGAGCTGCACCTGGTCAAGGAGGGACGACCATAGCCCGCGGGTTTGAGTTTGCTCCCACAGGCGCACCAGTTCTTGATAGACGCGCTCGCGTTCGCTGGCGCGGTTTTGGGCGAAATAATCCAAACCAGGGCGCAGACTGCGGAAGGGCCGGGCCGAGCCGTAGAATTTTTCGGTGCGGCGCAGCTCTTTTTCCGCAAAGCGGGGCAGCTCCGCCAGCCAGACATCGGCATCGTGCAGCGCGCCGAGAGTATCTTGAAAGGCGCGCAGGGTCTTCAATTCATCCTTGAGCTGATCGGCGTACAAGGGGGCAAATGCTTCGAGGGTGTAGCGCAGGCCTTTGGCGGCGATGCGCATGGCGTGCAGCTCTTCTGCATGGTCAGGGTAGGCGACATGCGCTTCGAAAGACAGAAATTCCTCCAGGCGGGCCTGAATGTGCTCTGCGGCCAGGGCGTAGAGGGCGTGGTCAAAGGTGAGAACAGGGGATTCAACTTCCGGTGGGGGCAGGTGTGGAGCGAGGGCAGCCGGAAAGGAGGTGAGGGTGGGGGATTCGTGGAATTTTTCAACGGCTTGAACGACTTTGGGCTGCAGGGCTGTACGCGTCTGCTGCCGGCGTAGGAGCAGGCGGCGCACCCCAGGGCGCAGGTGGGTTTCGGGCAGGGAGGACAGGATTTGGGTGAGGAGTTCAATTTGAACGTCGCTGTCGCGCGCTGCCCCCAGGGCGCGGGTGATCTGACGGATGTCGCTGGTCCATTGAGCCACTTTTTTGGTGGGGAAGCACAGTGAAAAAATGGGTAAAGCGGCCCGCAGACGGCGGGTGGCCACGCGCATACGGTGAACGTGTTCGATATCGGTGAGATCGTGGACTCCTTCCATCTCTGTGAGGAGGGCAGTCCAATGACGGTTGAGGACATCGGCAGCGTAGGCACAGAGGTAGTGGGAGAGATTCTTTTTCATGGGTGTATTTCCTTTAAGAGATTATAGCAAGGGGGTGATAAAAGCACAAACCGTGCGGCGTGCTGCCTCTGGAAAAATGGACAAAAAAACCGGCGGGGGATCCGCCGGTGGTACAGGTGCAAGGGGGTTATTCGCGGTCGTCGTCCAGTTCATCGTCGTTGGATTCCAACTCCAACAGCTCGCCGGTGGCGATGAAGACGGTGCGTTCGCAGATGTTGGTGACGCGGTCAGCCATGCGTTCCAGATTGTGGGCCACCCATATGAGCAGGTTGGCAGCGTCAATATTTTCGGGGTTGGCGATCATGGCGTTGACCAGGCCGCGGGTGACGTGGTTGTAGAGATCATCGACTTTATCGTCTTCCAGGGGGATGGCGGAGGCCTGACCGGCGTCTTCGTTGATGAAGGCGCTGAGGGAGCGGTGCAGCATGCTGACCGCCAGATCGGCCATCAGGTCAATTTCACGATAGGGGATGGGGATGGTGTGGTCGCCCAGGCGAATGTTGACCTTGCCAATGCCTTTGGCATAATCGCCCATGCGTTCCAGTTCGGTGATGACCTCCAGCATGGCGGCCAGGCTGCGCAGGTCGCGGGCCATGGGCTGCTGGGTGGCGATGAGAATGAGGATGGCATTTTCAATGGCGAAACGCTTCTCATTGATCAGGGCGTCTTCTTCATAAAGGGTGCGAGATGCCTTTAAGTCGCGGCGCTTGAGGGCGTCAACGGATTTGAGCATGGCCTGTTCCACCATGCTTCCCAAGAGCAGGACTTCATCTTGTATGTGATGGATCTGACGATCCAACGTCTCACGCGTCATAAGTGACCTCGTTCAATCGGATCAGAAGGTGGCGGGGGGCTTTCCAAACTGGAAAGCGCCAGCCTGCTGATGGGGCAGGGTTATCCAAAGCGCCCGGTGATGTAATCTTCGGTGCGTTTTTCTTTGGGGTTGGTGAAGATTTGCTGGGTTGCTCCAAATTCTACCATAAGACCTGCGCGGTCTTCATCCATTGTGAAGAATGCGGTCTGGTCTGAGGCGCGAGCGGCCTGCTGCATGTTGTGGGTAACGATGATGATGGTAATGGTCTTGGAAAGCTCGCGCATGAGGTCTTCGATTTTCAGGGTGGCGATGGGGTCCAGAGCAGAGCAGGGTTCGTCCATGAGGATGATTTCGGGCTGAACCGCCAGGGCGCGTGCGATGCACAGGCGCTGCTGCTGACCGCCGGAGAGGGCCAGCGCGCTCTTTTTGAGATTGTCCTTGACCTCATCCCACAGTGCGGCTTTGCGCAAAGTTTCTTCCACCAGGTCGTCCTGATTGCCGCGAAAACCGTTGATTTTGGCGCCCCAAACGATGTTGTCGTAGATGGATTTGGGGAAGGGGTTCGGTTTTTGAAAAACCATGCCGATGAGGCGGCGAATTTGGACGGGGTCTACATCTGGATCATAAATGTTCTTGCCGTGAAACAAAATACTGCCGTCGATATGGGCAGAGGGTACGAAGTCATTCATGCGGTTAAAGGCTCGCAGCACGGTGCTCTTACCGCAGCCGGAGGGGCCAATAATGGCGGTAATTTGGCGCGGGGCGACTTTGAGATGGACGTTTTTAACCGCCCGAAAGTTGCCGTAATAAAAACTGAGATCGCGGGCCTCGATGGCGTAATCCTGGTTGGGAGACATGGACATGGTGACCATTATACTCTCTTGCTGAAGTGGTTTCGGAACAAAATTGCGACGGCGTTGAGTGAAAGTAGGGTGACGAGCAGGACCAGAATGGCCGCAGCGGCGATATTGCGGAACTCACTTTGCGGACGCGTGGTCCAATTATAGATTTGAATTGGCAGAGCTGTAAAGTAGGAGAAAGGACCGTTGGGATCGCTGGTGAGCATGGTGGATGCGCCCACCAGGATGAGCGGGGCGGTTTCGCCGATGGCGCGCGAGACAGCCAGGATGGCGCCGGTGAGGATGCCGGGCAGTGCGTTGGGGAGTACGTGGTGCCAGATGGTCTGCCATTGGGTGGCCCCCAAACCGTAAGCTGCCTGACGCAGCGAGTTGGGCACTGCGCGCACGGCCTCCTGGGCGTTGATGATCAGGATGGGCAAAATCAACAGGCCCATCGTCAAGCCAGCCGATAGAATGGTACGGCCGTTATCGGCGGGGGTGCCGAACCAGGCTCCGCTGGTAAGGCCGGAGAGGGCACGGACGAAGATGGCCAACCCCAGGATACCGTAGACGATGGAGGGAACCCCGGCCAAATTCTCGATGTTGGTCTGAATGATGCGGTTAAACCAGTACCGTCGGTCGGCGTATTCTTCCAGGTAAATGGCCGCGCCGACACCGATGGGAAAGGCAAACAGGATGGTGATGAGGATGATATGGATCGAACCCAGTAGGGCGGTGCGTACCCCGGCCAGGCGGGCTTGAGAGGACATACTATTCTGCAGGAAGGACAGGTTGAGCCAGGCGCGGAAGGTGAGGGAAGCGCCGGGAAAACGCTCGTTCACTTCGGTTTGTATGGCTTCTTTGCGAAATAGAGATTCATACAGCGTCCAGGTAGCCACAATTTTGGGTTGGACGACCTGTTCATAGGTTAAATTGAGCAAATCGGCATGGGGGCGCTGATCCAACGGTTTTTCGCGTTCCAGGGCTCGCAAGCGCAGGCGGGTGAGGCGTTGGCGCAGGATGTCGGCCAGCTCGGTGTTGGAAAGCTGCTCCAAGGGGTGAGCGGCCAGAGCGGACGGCTCCACCTTGTTGATTTCAGCGATATAGCCAAAGGATTGGTTGACCACTGTCCACAACAGGGTAGACAGCGCGATCAGGCCGATGCAGATGGAGAAAAAGAAGGCAGTTTTCCACAGCCGAGAGGCGCGGTGGCGCTGCTGAAGGTGTTGAACCAGTTGAGGATCCTGGATAGTAAACGGGTCAGGGATCATTCGTAGACCTCGCGGTAACGGGCCACCAGGCGGCGACTGAGGATGTTGAGGCCGAGGGTGATGAGGAAGAGGAGCAGGCCAATGGCGAAGATGGAGTTATAATCGGGGGTATCGTAGGCCAGGTCGCCGCCGCTGATGCGGGCGATATAGCCTGTCATGGTCTCGGCCCCTAGCAGGGGGTTGAAGGTGAAATTTGGTCCGGAACCGGCGGCCACGGCCACAATCATAGTTTCGCCCACAGCGCGTGAGACGCCCAAAATGAAGGCGGCGATGATGCCGGAGAGTGCTGCGGGTACGACCACTTTCAGGGTAGTTTCCAGGCGGGTGGCACCCAGGCCAAAGGAGGCTTCGCGCAGGGATTGGGGCACGGAGCTGAGTGCATCTTCACTCATCGAACACACCAGGGGCAAGATCATGATACCCATCACCAAGCCCGCAGAGAGGGTGTTGTAGATTTGCACATTGTCTGCGCCCAACAGTGCGCGTAGGAGAGGGGTCATGAAGGTGAGGGCAAAGTAGCCGTAGACGACCGTGGGCACCCCAGCCAAAATTTCCAGAATGGGTTTGAGGATTTTGCGGCTTCGCGGCGAGGCATACTCGGAAAGGTAAATGGCGGCGGCCAGACCCAGCGGCAGGGCGATGAGCATGGCGATGAAGCTGGTCATGAGGGTGGCGTTCACCAGGGGGAGCACGCCAAACTGGCCGATAGAAGGCTGCCATTTGGTTCCGGTCAGAAAATCAAACAGGTTGACCTCAGGACTGGCGAAGAACAGCAGGGCTTCTTTGCTGAGCTCATAAAGAATACCGAGGGTGGTCAAGATGGAAATTGCCCCGGAGATAAAAAGCGCGGCCTGGATCACATTTTCTGAGTGGCGCGGACGCTTTTTGAGCCGGGAGTGAATGGATTCCACTTGTGCCGTTGAAATCCGCAGGGCGGTGGGGGGGTGTTCCATGCGTAGGCCTTTTTTGATCAGAGGTTTTACAGACAGGCGGCAGACGGGGCGAGAGGCTGGCCGCCCCTCGGCGGCCAGCCTCGACCCCATGAGGAAATGTTATTTCAGGGCGTCTGCCAGGGCTTGCTGGGCAGCGGTCAGTGCTTCTTCGGAGGCGGGGAAGTAACCCACATCGCCGATCACGTCATTCACGAAGGTGAGGTAGTAGTTGATGAAGCCAGCCACCTGGGGTTTGGCCTTGAGGACGCTCGCATCCGAGTAGATGAAGAGGGGGCGAGACAGTTTGTATTCACCCGATTCAGCGCTTTCGAAGTTGGGGGTGACGCCGTTGATGGAGAGGGCTTTCAAATTGGCTGCTTCGGCCTGGTAATAAGCGAACCCGAAGTAGCCGATGGCGTAGGGACTGCCTTCAATGCCTTTGACCAGAACGTTATCGTCTTCTGAAGTTTGCAGGTTCTTGGCGTTGAGCACGATCTTCTTGGCTTCGTCGAGCTTTTCGATCTTGGCAGGCTTCTGGATCACTTCTTCGACGAAGAAATCAAAGGTACCCGAGTCGGTGCCAGGGGTGAAGCGTAGGATGGGTTCATTCGGCCAGGAAGGATCGACATCGGACCATTTTTCAGCCTTGTCGGAGAAGATGGCGGCCAGCTGCTCGAGGGTGACATCGGTGAGGAAGGTGTTCTCCTTGCTGACGACCACCGCAATGGCGTCTGTGCCCACACGAAATTCGATGGGGGTGCGGCTGATGGCTTTGCAGTTTTCGACCTCAGCGTCTTTGATGCGGCGGCTGGCATTGGCGATGTCGGATTCACCGCTCTTGCAGAAGCGTTCAAAGCCTGCGCCGGAACCGATAGAGTCGATTTTGATCTCGCCTGCGAAACCATCCGCCTTGAATTGCTCAGCAACGGCTTCCGACAGGGGGTACACGGTGGAAGAACCGGCCGCGTAAATGGTTCCCGATAAAGCGGCGGGGTCCACTTCGGGCAGAATGCTGGTTTCAGCGGGAGTAGGTTCAGCTGTGGGTTCAACCGGAGCGGTGGTAGGCTCGGCAGGGACCGAGGTGGGCTTTGCAGGGGCTGAAGTGGGTTGTTCCACCGCGGCAGGAGCCTGCGTGGGGGCGGGGGCGGCCGCAGGCTGACATGCGGCCAGCAGCAGGGCGGCAATGATCAGGGCAAAGCTGACAAACGGGTAAGGGCGTTTCATTTCTATGTTCTCCTAAGCATATGATGATTTTTCTGTCTTGATCAATATAACGGGGCGCGTTTAACAGATTGAGAGGGTTTTGTTAACAACTGGTAAAGGATGGGTTTGAAAACAGGCAAAAAAACACAGAAGCGCAGGGCTTCTGTGTGTTGATGGTGAGAATGGGCGAATGGATCAGGCGGTGGGTAAGGAGAAGTAGAAGGTGCTGCCCTGGCCCTGCACGCTGTCGGCCCAGATGCGGCCGCCGTGCAGCTCCACCAGGTGGCGGGCGATGGACAGGCCCAGGCCGGTGCCGCCGCCGGAGCGGGCACGGTCGGCTTTATAGAAGCGTTCAAAGATACGGTTCAGGCTGTCGGGGGCGATGCCCACGCCGGTATCGCGCACGTAGAAGACCACCTGCTGGGCTTCGGCGTAAGCCCCCACCTGCACTTTTCCGCCAGGTTGGGTGAATTTAACGGCGTTGTGGATGAGGTTCACCAACACCTGCTGCAGGCGGGTAGAATCGGCCAGGACGGCGGGCAGATCGGCAGGGGTGAGGTGTTCGAGGGTCAATCCTGCCCGCTCGGCCTGCAAACTCATGCGCTCCACGGCGGTGGCGGTGATGTGCTGCGGGGAAATGGCGGCTCGTTCCAGCGGGACGCGCCCAGATTCGATGCGGGATAATTCCAAGAACTCTTGCACTAACTGAATGAGATTGTCAATCTCTTGATCCATGCGCCCCAAGAAGCGGCGGGCAGCCGGGGGATCTTCGAGAGCGCCTTGTTCCAGGGTCTCGGTGAGAGCTTTCAGCGAGGCCAGGGGAGTGCGAAGCTCATGGGAGACGTTGCTGACAAAATCGCGGCGAACGGTTTCCAGGCGGCGCAGGCGGGTGATGTCGGTGAAGACCATCAGCGTGCAGCCAGGCATGGCCGTGCCGAGGGGAGTAGCGGTGGCCTGGACGAAGAGGCGATCGGGGATAATTTCTTGAATGAGGGTTTTAGGCTCCTGGGCAGCATGCGACCGCTGCCAGAGGTCCACCAGGTGGTGGCTGCG
Organism: Levilinea sp.; assembly: GCA_029975215.1. Classification (GTDB taxonomy): domain Bacteria; phylum Chloroflexota; class Anaerolineae; order Anaerolineales; family Anaerolineaceae; genus Levilinea. The sequence goes on along the minus strand of JARKPO010000019.1, from coordinate 48,471 downwards.
CACGATTTCGATCAAGGTGGGATTGGAGGGCTGTGCGTCCAGGTCAGCTTCAAACATGCGCGCGGCAGCGGGGTTGGAGAGCAGCACCTGACCGCTCTCATTGACAATGGCGACCCCATCCGTCATCTGGTTGAGGACGACTTCCAGCTTGGAACGCTCGGTGGTGAGGGCTTCTAACTGATTGTTGAGCTGGGTGGTGAGATGGTTGAAGGCGCGGCTGAGCTGTCCAACTTCGTCCTGGCGGGCGGAGGGTTGGATGTTCTTTTGGCGGCCCTGACTGATGGCCTGCACGGCATGGGTGAGCTGCAGCAGGGGCCGCAGGGCGGTGTTGGCCATGAGGGAGGCCAGTAAGATGACAGCCAGGCCGGTGAGAGCGGCTGCGGTGAGGATGCGGCCTAACACGCTGGCCAGGGTCTGGTTGACATCATCCATGAGAACGGCCAGGCGGGCAACAGCGATGACCTGATTCTCATGCAGAACCGGGGCAGCCACGTATAGCAGATCTTTCTTGAGGGTGGCACTGTAGCGGATCTGGTCATTTTCCTGACCAGCCAGGGCTTGAATGAACTCGGGGCGGTTGGCGTGATTATCCAGATCGGCGGGGTCTTTCCAGGTTTCAGCCGCCACCGAGCCGTCGGGCAGGATGAGCGTGACGCGCGCACCGGTGAGACGGGCGTTTTCGGCCATGAGCTGACTGAGCTGCGGGTTGGGCAGCCCCTGGGCCAGCACAGGGGCGGACTGTAGGGCTATCAGGCGGACTTCACGGTACAGATTGTCCCGAAAGGAATTCAGGGTAGAGGCGCGTATGTCACTGTAAATGTAGGCGCTGAACGCGCCCAGACACAGGGTGACAAGGACGGCGGAATAAACGATGACACGCAGGCGAAAAGAGTTGCGCATGGTTTTAGCCCTCGAAGCGGTAACCGGCCCCGCGCACGGTGACGATGCGGGAGGGAGCGGCGGGGTCCGTTTCGATTTTCTCACGTAGCCAACGGATGTGAACGTCCACGGTGCGGCTGTCGCCGGTGAACTCCCAGCCCCAAACGCTTTCCAGGACACGGTCGCGGGTGAGCACCTGACCACGGTGTTCGGCCAGGTAGAGAAGCAGATCGAATTCTTTGGGTTTGACGGCCAGGGGCTGACCGTTGAGGCGGATTTCACGGCGGGTCTGGTCAATTTCCAGATTGGAAAAGGCCAGCACTTTAGCGGGGGGGGCGACGGGGGCTGCGGTGCTGCTGAATTCTTCGCGCAGAATGCGCACACGGCGCAAGAGAGCTTTGACGCGGGCCAGAAGCTCGCGCATGCTGAAAGGCTTGGTCAAATAGTCGTCGGCGCCGACTTCCAGGCCCACTACCCGGTCAATTTCGTCATCGCGGGCGGTGAGCATGAGCACGGGGGTGGTCATTTCCTGCCGCAGGATGCGGCAGACTTCAAAGCCATCCAGTCCCGGAAGCATAATATCCAGCAGGATTAAATCGGGCTGGGTGCTGCGCGCCTGGGCAAGGGCTGAGCGGCCATCGCTGGCGAGTTCAACTTCGTACCCCTGACGGCGGAGGTTATAGGCGAGGGTTTCCAACAGGGTTTGTTCGTCTTCCACCACCAGGATTTTTTCAGGCATGGACCCTCCGCATTTCTTCTAACAGCAGAGCGAGCTGATCTGAAAGGGCGGCACGGTTAAAGTGGGTGGAGACGTAAGCACGCCCGGCCGCGCCCATACGCTGGGCGGCCTGAGGGTCAGAGGCCAGGGTGCGCACGGCCTGGGCCAGGGCCTGGGGATTGCCGGGCTGGGCAAAGATCCCCGCGCTGGCCTGATCCACCACTTTGCGGATTTCGCCGTCAATGGCCAACACCACGGGTTTACCCGCGGCGAGATAATCAAAGACCTTATTGGGGTAGGTGGTTTTGTACAGCTCGATGGGCTTGAGGATGGCCAGGCAGGCATCCGCGGCAGCCAGGACGGAGGCCATTTCCGTTTTAGGCACCGGTGGGAAGAAGGCCACATTGCTAAGCTGGTGATCGCGGGCATAGGCCTGCAGAGCGGTTTTCTCTTTGCCGTCTCCCACCAGGGCAAAAAGGATGTGGGGCTGGTCGCGCAGCAGCTCGGCACTTTGCAGGACAATTTCCAGGTCGTTGGAAAGGCCGTGTGCCCCGGCATATAGCACCACAAAGCGGCCGTCGAGGTGGTGGGCCTGGCGGAAGGGGTTGGGGCCTGAGATGGGGGGAAACATCTCGGGATCAACGCCGTTGGGAACTAATTCCACCCAACGCGCGCCCCGTTGGGTAACGTGCTGCACATACCCGGGCGAGTTGACCATGACCCGGTCGGCGCGGCGGTAGAGGAATTTTTCCAGCCAGAGGGACAGGCGGATGAGCAGGGGGTTCTTGAGCACACCCACGGCAATGGCAAAGGCCGGCCAGAGATCGCGAATTTCGAATAAGAAGGGGACGCCTTTCAGACGAGCCAGCAGCCAGGCGGTAACACCCTGAAAAATGGGCGGGGAGGTGCCCCACACCAGATCCACATGACGGACGCCCAGACCCGCCAGAAACGAGGACAGCATGAAGCTGAGGAAACTGAAAACGCGGTGGACGAAGCTTTTGTGCAGGGCGGCGTATGTGTAGGTGCGCAGGATGGTGATGCCAGGCTCCGGCGTGCTGCGGTCTACCCAGGTGGTTTTTTGCTGACGCGATTTGCCGGTCAGATAAGAGACGGGCGAAGAGATGATGGTGACCTGATGGCCGCGAGCAACGAGGTAACGGGCCATTTCCACATGGCGCGTTCCGCCGGCTTCATCCAAAGCGGCAAAGGCCTGGTGAACGATGAGGATATGCATAAGTTGATTTTACCGTTAACTGGGGAAAAAGTCTGCTGCGGGTTGGGGCGGGGCGGGCGGAAGGGTGAATTCGGTGTGAATGATGAGGGGCGGCAGGATAGAAAGCTCCAGGAGCAGGGAGAGGGCGGGCAGTTTATGCGCATAGGTAGGGGAAACCCAGCCGTGGTTGGGGAAGGAGCCGGAGGATCCGTTGAGAACCTCACCCGCGCGGATGAGACGCAACTGAAGAGGCTGGGGCGAGCGCATATCCTCAGCCCAGAAGTGGATCTTCAGGGATCCGTGAGGCAGCGAAAGAGTGAGCTCATTTTCACCCAGGGTGTAGGGTAAATCTGGGAGGAGCCAATGCACTACCGCCTGGACGGGGTTAATGGACGCCGCAGGCAGGGGGATCAGCTCGTCGCGGATGTGCCAGCCGATCGGGGTGCGCTGGAGGGTGCGTCGGTGGCGCAGCCCCAGGGCACGGTATGCGCTGCGCTCTGCGGTGAGCGTGTCGGGCGAAGTTGTGGGGAGGATTTGGGCCTGATCCCATTCCAACCACAGAAATCGCCCGGCGCGGCGCATGGGTTCCAGGCCGTTGAGGGTGAGGGTGTTATGAACCGCGGCGGAGGCCAGGGCGTTTTGCCAGGGCGGAGGCGTGTTGTAGCGGTAGGTGCCGGCGTCCAGGGCGATGTTTTGCCCCTGGTGCCACAGGTCGACATGCAACTGGTCGGCGTGGGCAGGACGGACGGAAAAATGTACCGCGCGCAGCAGGGCCCAATCCTGCGGTGTGCCCAGGCGGTGAACCGCAGGGGAGGTGAAGGTTTCGGCAGACAAAAGAGGGGCGGAGGGGGACAGCCCCAGGCGCAGGGCCAGTTCATCCCAAGGGCCGGGGGGGAAGGCGGGCGCGCCCAGGAAGGCGAGGGCAGCAGCCTGGAGCGTGGGGCGGTAATCGCCGATGGGGCTGGAAGCCAGGGGCAGAAAGAGCGCGCCGTCGTGATGGCCCAGGTTGGGGATTTGACCGGAGGATGGGTCTACGTGTGCCAGCAGCCAGCGGACGGCGGCGGCCAGGCGCTCTTTACACTCAAAGGAAAAGGACTCGCCGTTAGTCGTTCCCAAGGCGTACATCCACAAGGCCAGTTGGAGCATGAGGCGGTGGTAATTGACCGAATGCTGACCGTAGGTGCCGTCGGGGGCAATTTGATCTAACAGGGCTTTTTGAAATTCGGCCCACCCGCGGACTCGCCAGGGGACCTGCTGTAAATACAGACCGGCGGTGTAGAGACCGGCGGTTTCGGAAAGAAGATGATTGTTGCGTTGGGCGCGGGCGTAGAGCAGGGTGGGAGGGATGCGGCGGGTGTGATCCCAGATCGCGCCGGACAGACTTTGCAGGCGGGCGGGGGTGGAATGGGGCGAGGCGGCCAGGGCATTGGCGGCGTAGACCCAGGCCATCAGACGCAGGGCTACCTCCTGTGCGCTGGCCCAATGGGGGCCCAAGTTGGGCGGATTGTGGGCCTGGAAGGTCTCAAACGCCTGCCAGAATGCGGCGGGGAAGCGCTCGTCCGCGCTGAGATGGTAAGCGCGAACCAGGGTGAAGGCCCAGCCAAAGCGGGCAGGTTCCCACAGGTCTTTGATGTCCTGAGAGGCTGGCAGGGGGTAGGCCTGCGACCAATGGCGGAGGGGAGGGGGCGGAGTGAGGGTGAGCGGCACATTGCCGCCGCCGTAGATGGCAAAGCGGCCCGCCAGCAGATCTTCGGCCTGCTCCAGGAGGGTCTTTTGTTCCGCCGGTCCGAGCAGGGCAGGGAAGTTGGGCGGGGAACCCGCGAACACGGACAGCGGTCGGCTGATGAGTCCGGTTCCGCTGTGGGGCTGGACGGCGGGGGTGAGCAGGCGGTAGAGGCCGCTTCTCACCCCTAGCTGATAGAGGGCGTAGCGCGCCGCAGCCAGGCCGCCCAGGTACTGCACGGCCTGAAACGCGTCCTGAAGGCGGCGGGTTGAGCTCATTCTTCCTGGATTACTGGTAAGGCCACAGGACGGCCGGTGGACAGTGATTCTACCGCGGCAAAGGTGGCCAGGGCGGTGCCCCAAATCTGCGGGTAGGGGATGGGCGGCTGACCGTCAATCTTCACCGCGCTGAGGAAGGTTTGCCACCCGGCCAGGTGGCCCTTGTCCTGACGCAGACGGGAGCGGATCATCTGACGGCGGCCATCGCGCACCAGCTCAAGGGAGCGGAAATCATCCAGCACAGCCACCGCCCCAGCGGAGAAGATCTCCACGCGCTCTTTGGGGAAACTCTTATCCCCATTGGCCAGGTATTCAATGGTTCCCAGAGAGCCGTCGGGGTAGCGCAAGTGAATGACGGCGTTGTCTTGATGGTATCGGCCGTCATCGGGCAGGCTTTGCGCCCACACCTCGTTGGGGGATTGACCAATGAGGAAGGTAAGGAAATCAAAGAAGTGACAGCCTTCGCCAATGATGCGTCCGCCGCCCACGGCGGGGTCGTGCAGCCAGTGGGTGGAGGGGAGGAAACCGGCGTTAACGCGGTAGTGCACCACGCGCGGCTCATCTGGCGGCAAAAAGGCGCGCATTTGTTGGGCCAGGGGGGCAAAACGGCGGTTGAAGCCCAGAGACAGCATGGGAGCATTGGGGACGCGCAGGGCGTCGGCGATCTCCTCCAACTCGGCGGCGTGGAGGGCCAGGGGTTTTTCGCAGAAGACGTGCTTGCCCGCTTTCAGCGCGCGCAGCACCTGACGAGCGTGGTGATTGTGACGGGTGAGTACGGCCAGAATCTGAATGTCGGGGTGGTCAAACAACTCGTCTTCGGATGAGGCCGCAAAGGCATAACCGAATTTTTCGGCGGCGTGGCGGGCGGTCAGGCCACTGCCAGAGGCAATCCCCACCGGACGCACTCCGCCTGCTTTTTGGATTGTGGGGAGGAAGACGGCTGCGGCGTAATTGCCGGAGCCGAGCACGCCGATCCCCGGCAGGGGGGAAGCCGCAGGGCTAGAAGTGCGGCTGGGCAGGGCAATGCGGCGCAGGGGCGCGGCTTCGGCATCCTGCGGGTAAGTGAGCAGCACGCCCAGGAAGGGCTGCTTGGTTTTGCCGGTGATTAGTTCATAGGCATCGGCGGCCTGCAGGATGGGGAAACGGTGGGTGATGAGGGGGCGAACATCCAGCGCGCCAGAAGCCAATAGATCCACCACCGATTCCAGATTGCGGCCTTCGGTCCAGCGAACAAAGCCGATGGGATAATCGCGGCCAGCTTCTTCATAGACCGGGTCGTAACGGCCGGGACCATAGGAGCGGGAGACCTGGAAATGGAGTTCTTTTTCATAATAGACTTTACGCGGCATGCCCAGCCCCACCGCGCCGACGGCGATGACGTTTCCGCGGTCGCGGGCAATGGCTCCTGCCAGGGTGATGGGGTCGTTGGAGGCGGTATCGGCGCAGATAAGAACGTGATCAAAACCGCGCCCGTGGGTAAAGGTTTGGGCGGCAGCTTCGGCCTGAGGGCGGGCAACGGCGGTGAAGCCCATTTTGCGGGCCAGGGCCAAGCGGTCGGGGGCCAGATCGACGCCAAAGACGTGGCAGCCCGCTGCACGAGCGATTCCAGCGGCGAGCAGGCCGAGAAGGCCCATGCCGATGACAGCCACGCGGTCGCCAACCTGAGGTTGGGCCAGGCGAAAGCCGTGCAGGGCGATGGCGGCCAGGGTGGTGAAGGAGGCTGATTCAAAATCCACGGAATCGGGCAGGCGCGCCATGAGGTTTTGTGGGACGACGACCCATTCGGCGTGAACAGCAAAACCGCCCCCCGCGCAGGCCACACGGTCGCCGACCTGAAAGCCTTCCAATCCGCGTCCCACTGCAGCGATGGTTCCGGCAGAGGAATAGCCGAGGGGCATGGGTTGATCCAGGCGGTTGAAGGCAGCTTCGAGGGTGGAGAGCAGGCCTTCGCGGCGGGCCTTATCCAGTACCTGACGCACCAGATCGGGGCGGGAACGGGCTTTGCCCAGCAGACTCTTTTCGGCAAATTCAACCAGCATACGTTCGGTGCCCGCCGAAACCAGGGAGGTAGCCGTGCGCACCAGGGCTGTGCCAGGGCGGACAGAGGGGGCGGGGACATCGGTGACAACGGTTTTGCCGTCGCGGAGGTATTGGAGCAACTGCTTCATCGCAGAGATTATCCTTCTTCATGGAATTTGTCCGCCGGAGCGGCAGCTTGCTTCGATTATAGCCCACTTTTCACAGGTCAACTTTGTGCTGAAGGCAAGTTCAGGTATTACGGTTTTGTAAACCGGCGATGAATGGGTTTACTATATAATTGCTTAAGTAGCCATCCGCCCACAGGGTGGTCCCATGTTCCACAAGTTTCGAGGTGATGATGGAAATCCCAACCCAGCCGTTGGCCGCCAACCGCTCAACCTACTCCAAAATTTGGTGGGGATCCTTCACCCTGGCGCTGATCGGTCTGAGCCTGACAGTTTTGGCGGGAGGCATGGTGTGGCGGGCAGCCTGGGGGGTGCAGGTGGCAGGGACGGTGTTCACTGCGGTGGTGGGGGTGGGGTATGTGCTGTGGCGCAGTCTGACACACCGTGCCAGCCTGCCGCGTTTGGGGATGGATTGGCCGCTGCTGGTGGGGGGATTGGCGGTGATTGGGCTGTGGATTGTGACGCCGGATCCTCGTCAGGGGATGGGGCGGGTGAGCTGGTTGTTGGCTTATATGTTGATGTTTTATTTATTCACAGACGCTTTTGATGTGGGCCTGGACCGCGGAGCAGTGGTGGCAGCTCTGCTGACGGTGAGCGGGGTGGTGGTGGGGTTGGCCGCTCTGGAGACTTTTGCACGCTATCAGGTATGGTGGGGTCAGGTGGGTTGGGGGACTCAGCCGCCGTTTCCCTACCGTCTGGTTTCTATTCTGGGACATTCCAACGCCTATATGGCGTTTGCCAACCTGTGTGCGCCGCTGGCTGCAGTGGCCTTTTTTACCTCGCAGCGCCGCACCGTGAGGGTGCTGATGGCAGCCTGGCTGGTGATGTTTGCGCTGACGCTGCCGTTTTCCTCCTCGCGGGGGGGCTGGCTGGGCTTCGGGGCGTGGGCGGCGTCTTTGGGACTGCTGTGGGGCTGGGAGAAGAAGGTTTTCCGGTCCTTGCGTCAAATGGCGATGCGTATGCCGTGGCTGGCAGGTCTGGGGGGGGCGCTGGGATTGACGGGTTTGGGGGCGACGGCCTGGATCTTTTACCAGCAATTTGCCTCGCACCCCACGCACGGTTCCGGCGTGTTGGGTTCGCGCAGTGCGATATGGATGAACGCGCTGAAGATGTGGTTTTCGGATGTGTGGACAGGGGTCGGCCCGGGGCAGTTTGGGCTGGCGTATCTGAAGACGGATGCTTCCATCCCGCCAAATTATTGGGCGACGCACGCGCATAACCTGTTTATTCAGGCCGCCGCGGAGATGGGCCTGGTAGGGTTGGTGGCGGTGTTGGGCCTGGGCGCAGCCATTCTGCGCTGGCTGTGGCGGGCGTACCTGCACTGCGGCGAGATGGAACGCCCCTGGGTGCGGGCGATAGCAGCGGCTGTGGTGGGGTGGGTGGTGGCTAACCTGGTGGATGACTTCACCCATTGGCCGGCAGTGATGATCCCCATGATTTTGATGATGGGGCTGGCGGGGGCTTCCTCACGCGAGATGCGAACCCGCTGGGCACTGCCAATGGCGACGGCTTTCATCCCTCTGGGGGTGCTGATTGTGCAGTTGGCTTACGGCTTGTACGGATATGCACCATTGCTGCGCGGTCTGGACGCGGCCCGACAGAGCAGGTGGCAGCAGGCAGCGGAATACATGAGCCAGAGCGCTAAGCGAGACCCCAATTTTCCTTATTATTCTACCCAGGCGGGTCTGGCCTGGGCGGAAGTGTGGGGGCAGGAACAGGCAGATGTAGGGCCGCTGATTGAGGCGCGTTTTTATCTGGACCGCAGTTTAGATTTGAACGACAGCCCGTCCTGGCTGTGGGCGGACCTGGCTGTGGTGGATTGGCACATCGGCATTCGCTCGCAAGCTTATGAGGCGATAGAACAGGCCCGCAGGATTGCTCCGCGCGAACCAAGTTATGCCCTGATTCACGGAGTTTTTCTGGAACGGGATGAATCCCCAGACCTGGCACAGCGGGCGTATTGGGATGCCCTGGATCGGGCACGCGATTGGAGCGGACACCCATTTTGGCAGCAGACCGCGCTGCGTCAGAAAGTGATCCGTGATTGGCTGGCGGCCAATTCGGATCTGCCACAGCCTTCGGGATACTGGCTGGAGGCGGTTGAAGCCGCTGAGGGAAGCGATTGGCCTACGGCGCACCTGCGTTTGCAGCAAAGCGAGTGGATTGGGGAGGACGGTCTGGCGCATTGGACAGGACGGGCCAGGGTGGCGCAGTTGGAGGGGGATGAGGCGGCTTTTGTGACCGCGGCGGAGAAAGTTTTGGCTGAGATGACCCGTGGAAATCTGCGCACCGGCTTCTTTGCGCAGACCTATTCGAACTGGCTGTATTTTCGGCGCGGTTTGGATATTGAACTGGTGCCGGGATACGCACGCCTGAACGCGGATGTGGGACAGTTCGCGGTGGTGAATGCTTTGTTTGACCTGTATCAGAAACAAGGTAAGTGCGCGGAAGCTATCCATGTTTGGACGGGGCTGCAGGCCAGCACGCAGGGGTTCACCCTGGATGAATTTCCGCCGATGCCGGCCTGCGAGGAAATGCCATGAAAGCCAATTTCTCCGGCACAGTGGTTCGGTGGGGTTATCTGGCGCGCGAGGCCGTGCTGATCCTGGCAGGCAGCTACCTGGTGATGTTCGCCAGCACACACAACGGCCTGGTGATGTACGAAGTGCTGATGGTGACGGCGGGGCTGCTGGCGATGATTTGTGCGTTTTGGCTGGGGGCGGGCCAATATGGGCGGGTTCCGGTGCGCACGGCGGCACTGGTATTTCTGGGCACGCTGGTGCTCAGCGTGGGTTTCTCAGTGGACCCGCGGCGCTCGGCGGTGGAAGTGTGGCTGGCGGCGGTTGCACTGTTCTGGTTCTGGCTGGCGGCGGATTTGACGCGGCGCGGTTGGGGCGCGGAATTGATGAGCAAGGCCCTGCTGATTGTGGGCGCGCTGCCCATGCTGTTTGCGTGGATCGAGGCTGGCACCTGGTACACGCAGTGGGTTGCGTCCAGCGGTTCGTGGATCCCCACGGTGACTTACCGGCTGCCGCTGCCCAACTTCTTTGGGGTGATCCTCAACGTTCTGCTGATGACTGCCCTGGTGCGGTTGGTGATGACCCGCTCCTGGGGCGGCAGGGTCATTTTGGGGTTGTGGAGCCTGTCGGCGCTGGCCCTGATTTTCCTGACCTCGTCGCGAGGGGGCTGGCTGGGAACGGCGGCAGGCCTGGGAACTCTGGGGCTGTTGGTGGTGCGAGACCGGGCCGCGGATTTGGCAAGGGCGTGGAAATGGCTGCGGCAGCGGCGAGGGATGCTGGTGATGCTGGGGATTCTGGGTGCGGTGCTGCTGGCAGGGGTGGCGTGGGTGCTGTATCGGCAGACTCTGCACCCGACGCATTCTCCGCTGTTTACCTCGCGGCAGTACCTGTGGGCGCCCGCTTGGGAGGCTTTTCTGCGTTCGCCGTTGGTGGGCAGCGGGCCGTACACTTTCATTTACTTTTATCTGGCCAATGCTTCCATCCCGCCCGAGACGCTGTTTGTGTACGCGCACAGCATGTTTTTAGATGTGCTCAGCGGCAGCGGCCTTTTGGGGCTGGGGGCTTTTTTATGGATGCTGGCGGCATTGGTGCGCTGGCTGTGGCGCGGGCTGCGCAGCGCTCAGGGGTTTGAGCGGGCGGCGATTTTGGGCGGCCTGGGGGCGCTGGCGGCTTTTTTGGTGCACGGCCTGGTGGATAGCGTCCATCACACCATTCCCACCAGTGCGTGGGTGGCCGCCTGGGTATTGGGCACGGCGGCAGGCAGTTGCCCTGTAAATGAAGGGATTGTGCGCCGGACGCGCTGGGGAGTGGGCCTTGGGCTGGGATGGGTGCTGAGCCTGCTGGCGGGGGTGAACCTGTGGCTGCTGGCCCCCATGCAGCAGGGGGTGGCGGCGGCGAATGTGGGCGATTGGCGGCAGGCCGAGGCGCAGTTTACGGCGGCGCTGGAACGCGATCCTCATCTTTCTGTGCTGTACGCGGACGCAGGTATGACCCAGGCTGTGCTGGCAGCGGAGGGGGAGGCGGGGGCTTTGCAGCGCGCATTGGGTTACTGGCAGCTGGCCACGGACATGGACCCGGCCTGGTCGGTGTACCACGCCAACCTGGGGGCGCTCTACGCTGCGGTTGGTCAGCAAAATGAAGCCGAGGCGGAATGGGCGCTGGCGGTGCGTTACGCGCCGAGAAGTCCGCTGTTTTGGTGGAATTACGGCCTGGTGCTGGCCGGGCAAGGCAAAGGGGATCAAGCCGGCCAGGCCTTTGCGGAGGTGCTGCGGTTGGAGCCGCGCTACGCGGAGGGAGAGGGGTGGGCCGCGGCGGGGGAGACGGCTTTGCGGACCCTGGCGGATTGGCAGGCTGCTCAAAGCGCATCTGAGCCGGAGCTGGCGGTTTTGGAGGCCGAGACCGCTCAGGGGAGCGGGGTGGTGGGCCCATATTTGCAGCTGGCGCGGCGGTATTTGGACGCGGGGCGTGCGCAGGATGCAGACCGCGTGGTGCAGCAGGCGGGGCTGGTGTTCATCCCCACAGATTTAGACCGGCTGGAGTTGGATTGGCTGCGGGCTGAGGTTCGGGCGGCCCTGGGCGACCAGTCCGAAGCGGCACGTATGGGGCGGCAAACCCTGGACAAGGCGCAGGTGTGGGGGGCTAACGGGCCGGGTTCGATGGGCAAGCTGGTGTACGCACCCCTCATGTTCCGCCGCCCGGGTTTGATCCGCGATTTGGTTCCGCAGGTGAGTGTGCCGGGGCTGGGGCCAACATGGGCTGAGCGCGCGGTTCAGGTGCAGGCCTGGGAGCGTGGGAAGTGAGAGGAGAGGTGTACTTTGGATGACCGGATTTCTACCCCTGACATTGAATGGTTTAAGGATGGTGAGCAGATCATCGCTCTGGTGATCCGCACCACGTTTCTTCCGGATCGGACGACGTTCATCACCCCTGATTTCTTTTATCAGCAAGCGGGGTGTGTGGTGTACCCGGCCGGAGGCCACATCGCTGCGCATGATCATAAACCGATCGAACGCCATTTGGTCGGGACATCTGAAACGCTGATTGTCCGGCGGGGGAGATGTATTGCTCATTTATTCGGGATCCAACGGCAGCCGCTTACCGATGTAACCCTGGAACAAGGCGATATTATTGTGTTGGTCAGCGGTGGGCACGGGTTTACCATGCTGGAGGATACCATTTTTTTGGAAATCAAACAAGGGCCATATACTGGCCTGGTGGAGAAGGAGCGTTTTGAATGATCCCCGTCAGCGAACCGTGGGTGGATGAAAAAGAGATTGAGTTTGTGCTTTCTTGCTTGAAAACCGGCTGGATTTCATCGGCGGGGCAGTTCATTGAGCAGTTCGAAGCCGAATGGGCAAGTTATTGCGGCATGCAATACGGGGTGGCGGTGTGCAACGGCACAGTGGCGTTGGAGGCGGCACTGCGTGTTTTGGATCTGGCGCCGGGAGATGAAGTCATTTTGCCCAGCTTCACCATTATCTCCTGCGTTTTAGCTGTTGTGGAGGCGGGGGCTACACCTGTGTTGGTGGATTGTGACCCGCTGACCTGGTGTATGGATGTGGAGCAGGTGAAAGCCAAAATAGGCCCAAAGACGAAGGCGATCATGCCGGTACATATTTACGGCCACCCAGTGGATATGGATCCGCTTTTGGAGCTGGCAGAGCGGCATGGCCTGGTGATTATTGAGGATGCCGCGGAGGTCCACGGTGCTGAATATAAGGGCCGTAAATGCGGGGGAATGGGCAATTTAAGCTGTTTCAGTTTCTATGCGAATAAAATCATCACTACGGGAGAGGGTGGGATGGTTTTGACCAGCGATGCACGGCTGGCGGCGCGTTTGCGCGAAGAGAGGAATTTGGCATTTCAGAAAGAACGGCGCTTTTTTCATACACGGTTGGGCCACAATTACCGCATGACCAATATTCAGGCTGCGATTGGCGTGGCACAATTGAGCCGGATTGAAGAGCATGTGGCACGTAAACGCTGGATGGCGGAAGCGTACACAGCACGCCTTTCTCGTCTGGACGGGCTGCAGCTTCCTGTGGAGAAGCCCTGGGCGAAAAATGTGTACTGGATGTATGGGGTGGTGCTTGCAGAAGCGTTGGGGATTGATGCGGCCCAAGCGGCAGAACGTTTACGCACGGAGGGAATTGAAACCCGCCCCTTCTTCTTGGGCATGCATGAACAACCTGTGTTTCATCAGATGGGGTTATTCGTCGGTGAGTCCTATCCTGTGACGGAGCGGATTGCGCGGCGAGGGTTTTATTTGCCTTCGGGATTAACCTTGACCGCAGAACAGGTGGAATCGGTTTGTGAGAAATTGGAGAGGATTTTGAAATGAGCGTCTTTGGCCACAGTTATGCGGATCTTTATGATGCCTTGTATCACGATAAGAACTATGAACAGGAATGCAATTGGATTGAGACTCTGGCCAAGCAATATGCCGTCCCGCCCGTGAAGACGTTTCTGGATCTCGGCTGTGGCACGGGAAGCCATGCGTTTATTCTTGACCGCCGCGGCTACAGCGTGACGGGGGTGGATGTTTCAGCGGAGATGCTGGAGGTGGCTAACAAAAAGCGCAGCGGTTTAGAGAAGGTAGAGTTTATCCTTGAAGATATTCGTACGCTCAGATTGGGAAAGACGTTTGACGTGGTGGTGATGATGTTTGCTGTTTTGGGATATCAATATACCAACGCGGACGTGACTGCAGCTCTGCAAACGGTGCGGGAACACCTTCGGCCGGGCGGTGTGTTCATTTTTGATGTGTGGTACGGTCCGGCGGTGTTGTACACGCGACCCAGCGACCGTTTAAAGCAGATCCAGACAACGCGGGGGAAGATTTTACGGGCTGCGCACGGCAGCCTGGACACGTTTCACCACCTGGCGCGGGTTGATTATCACCTGTGGACTCTGCAAGAGGATCGTTTGGTAGACGAAACCGAAGAATCTCACCAAATGCGTTACTTTTTCCCCCAGGAACTGAGCTTGTTTTGCAGTCAGGCCGGGCTTTCGTTGAAGGCTCTTGTGCCTTTTGGCGATCTGCAAGGGACGCCCTCTGAAGAAACCTGGAATGTGATGGGTGTGGCACAAGGCTAGCTGGAATTGAATGCTTTGATCGCGCGGATTTCGCAAACTTTCGTGACCTACTTTCCAGCGGGTTCGATTAAGCAGCGCTTCGCTCGCCATACCCTCTGGTCCACATTAGGCTCAGTGGCTGCACAAGGCGCCAATTTGCTTGGATCGATCCTTTTATCACGGATGTTGGGCAAAGCAACCTTTGGCGAATTAGGGATGATCAACAGCACCATTGGGACGATTGGCCTGCTGGCTGGGATCAGTCTGGCATCCACTTCCACGAAATACATCGCGGAACACCGATCAGAAAACCCCGAACGTGCTGGAAAAATCCTGGGGTTATCGCTGACGATTGGCACGATCATCGGAGGGTTGGCAAGCCTGCTGTTAGTGGTGTTTGCAGAAACCCTGTCTGTGCGCGTGTTTAACTCTACCACGCTCACACCAGAATTTCGAGTTTCCGGCATCATTTTGTTTTTCACAACGTTGAACGGTATTCAATTAGGGGCCTTAGCAGGGCTGGAAGATTTTAAGGCGATTGCCTGGGTTAACATCCTGCGGGCAGTTTTAGTTTTGGTATGTTATGGACTGGGGGCATTGTGGGGTGGATTAATGGGGGTGATGATTGGGTTGGGGGCAGCGAACGGGGTGCTTTTTGCGGCGACGCATTATTTGTTAAATCGCGGCTGTACCCGGTACGACATTCTTATTTGTTGGCGACTGGATTCTCATGAACTGCCTATTCTTTATCAATTTTCACTACCCTCATATCTGACCGATTTGCTGGTGGGGGGGGCAACCTGGTTGGGCAACACGCTGTTGGTTAATCAGGCAGATGGGTATGCGGAGATGGGCGTATTTTTAGCAGCGTATCAATGGCGGACCGCGGCTATGTTCTTACCAGCAATCCTGACCCAAATATCGGTTCCAATTTTGGCGAACTTGTTTGGCACAGGTGATCAAGTAAAATTTCGGAAAGTGGTGGCTGGGAACCTGGGTGTGGTGTTCCTAATTACTGTGCTGATTGCAGCACCTCTCCTATTGCTTTCACCCTGGATCATGGCGAGCTACGGCGAAGGATACGCTGAACAGGCTCATGTGATGGTGATTGTGATGCTGACCGTATTAATCACCTCTTTGGGGGGGGTTATTGGCTCAATGATGGTCAGTATGGGCAAGTTGTGGCAGCTATTTACGATTAACCTGGCCTGGGGAATCAGCTTCGTGGTGATTGCCTCTCTATTGATTCCTCAAGGCGCACAGGGTTTGGCGCTGTCGGGTTTAATCTCGTACGGTTTGCAAATGATGGTGATGTTTGGGTGTTTGGTCTACTATTGGAAGAAGCCATGGAATCGAGACAAAGTATGAAGGATCAGAAAGATGGCGTTATTCTTCATCTAAAGGGTGGCCTGGGTAATCAATTGTTTCAGTATGCCGCTGGCAGAGATTTAAGCCTGCGGCTGGGCGTGCCGCTTTGGCTTGAATTGGGTGGACTGGATAACACCAACCGCAGTTATCGGCTGGGTGAATACACCATAGCTGCGAACATCGTTGAAACACAGACAGCACAGCGGTGGATTGGAGCCAATTGGAAACTGCCCCTGATATACAAAGTCCTGCAAAAATTGCGCCCGTATTATCGTCGGGCAATTTTTCGCCCGGCGACGTTTTCGTTCGACGCTAACATTCGGCGTGTGAGGCCGCCGGTGATGTTGGATGGGTATTTTCAAAGCCCGCGGTATTTTGAGGATCATTGGGATCAGATTGCGGCTGAACTCACCCTCTCTAGACCTTTGCCCGATATCACCCAGCGGATGCGGGATCAAATCTGCGCCTATGAGAACGCTGTGGGGGTTCATATTCGTCGGGGAGATTACGTCACCGATCCAGAAGTGCAGCGGTTCCACGGCATCTGTGGGTTGGATTATTACCTGCGTGGTATGGAAAAAATCGCTGCAATGACCGTGGCCCCGACTTTTTTTGTGTTTTCTGATGATTTAAACTGGGCGAAGAACAACCTGCCCGCAGTTTATTCGATGGTTTTTGTAGATTGTCATGGAGTGGATAGGGATTATTTGGATTTGTTCTTATTGAGCCAGTGTGCGCATTTTGTGCTGGCAAACAGTTCGTTTAGTTGGTGGGGAGCCTGGATGGCGCAGCGGCGAGGAAAAGTGGTGGCCCCTGGGCGATGGTTCCTGGCCCCGCATTTGCAGACTCACGATTTGATCTTGAGCGATTGGATGAGGTTGGAATGACCCCGAAAGTCAGCGTGATCATCCCTGCCTATCAAGACGCAGCCCACATCCGCGCGGCGGTGGACAGCGTGTTGGCGCAAACCTATCCCGACCGCGAAGTGGTCGTGGTGGATGATGGTTCTACGGACGACACCCTGAAGGTGTTAGCGGCTTATGGAGATGTGATTCGGGTGATCTCGCAGCCCAACCGCGGCCCATCAGCAGCCCGAAATCTGGGTATCCAACAGGCACAGGGAGAGTGGGTGGCTTTTTTGGATGCAGATGATACTTGGCTTCCAGAGAAACTGGCCCGGCAGATGCCCTTGTTCCAAAAAGGGGGTGGGATTGGGTTAGTATGCAGCGACACTTATTTTGTTGATTCACAGGGACTGCGCCCGCGCACCGGATTTATGGATAATCCTCCTTGCGCTGGCCGGGTGCTGAAAACCATTTTCACTGCTTCTTTTATCCCAACCTCAACTGTGGTGGTGCGAAAGGCCTGTTTGGATCAGGTGGGTGGGTTTGATGAAGGCTTATGGGCCTGTGAAGATCTGGACTTGTGGCTGCGAATTGCAGCAGAATGGGAAATTGATTTTGTGACCGAACCCCTGGCTTATTACCGGGTTTCAGACGGACAGCTTTCATCTCAACGGGTGAATATGCTGAAAGGTCTGGTGGCGGTTTTGGACCGGGCCTATCATCGTTGGCCGGAATTACAGTTGTTGAGCCAGGCAGAGCTCGACGGGAGTTATTATGCTGCTTATTTGCGGCTGGTAAGTGCATATTTGCGCGCGGGGCAGTCAAAAGAAGCACGCCAGACGCTTGCAGATTACCGCCGTAAGCGCGGGATCACCTGGCAGAGTTTGGTTTTGTGGGGTTTGAGCCTGATGCCGAGATCGTTGGGAGCGGCGGCTGCGCGAACCGCCCAAAAAATTCGGGCGAAGAGGTAAGATGAACTTGCCGTTGGTGACCGTAATTATTCCAACCTATAACCGCGCGGATCTTTTGCCGCGGGCGGTGAGAAGCGTATTAAACCAGTCGTATACCTCCTTGGAGCTTCTGGTTGTGGATGATGGCTCTACAGATGGAACGGCCGAGGTGATGAAGGGGTTTGAGGATTCGCGGGTGCGTTTCCTGCGCCTGGAAACCAATCAGGGACAATGCGGAGCGATGAATGCTGGTATTGGAGCGGCAAGAGGCGAATGGGTGTGCTTTTTAGACTCAGACGACGAGTATTTGGACACCTGTATTGAGAAGCAGATGGCGGCTGTTCAGGCGGCAGACTCAGAGGCTTTGGGTGTGGTGTATGTGTTATCCGGGGAGCGCACACCTGATGGGAGGATTATTCCGGCCCATTTTTACACGCTGCAAGGGGATGTGTATGCTGGGGCGCTGACCCAGGGGTATGTGGCTCCTTCGATCACGCTTTTAATTCGGAAAACATGTTTTGATACCGTGGGGTTATGGGATACAGAGTTCCGTTGCTTCCAAGATGATGATCTGTGCATTCGGCTGGCCAAACAATATCATTTTGAGGTGGTGCGAGAAGTGTTGGCGGTGGTGCATCGGGATGCTGCTGGACAGCTGACCCGCAACCGCAGTCAATATGCTGCCGGATGGTATCAGTTAATTCAAAAGCATGAAGGCGAAATCCTTCATGTAGTGGGCCGGGCAGTATTGGCGAAACATTATGTGCGGGCTGTGAAGCTCTTTCTGGATGTACGAAATCGAAAGCGTGCCTGGGAAGCAGCGAGGCATGCGCTGCAAGCGGCAGGTTCGGTTTGGGCCTTGGGTCATATTGCGGGAAGCCTGATCGGTGAAAGTTTGCGGAAACGGTATACAATTTGGAAGGCACGCCGAAGTTAATCAGCATGTGCGCGGCGTTTCGGCAGAGATGATGCTGTGAGGTGAGAGGTATGAGCTCATTGGATGTGTGTCTGGTGCTGGATGCGCAAAGCAAAGGTTGGATTTTGGAGAAATTTGCTCTGCGGCTTCAGGAAAATCTGGCAGATTTTGGTGTCTCGGCGGTGATACGCTCTGAGCCATCTCCTGAGGCGGCAATTAACCATTGGATGATTTACCATACCTGCACAGGGGAGAGGCCGGGGCCGGGGACTTTTTTCATCACACATGTAGACAGCATCTACCGGGTTCAGATGGTGCAGAGAGCGCTGCAGACTGCGGATATGGGTATTTGTATGTCCCGCAACACGGTGGAGGATTTGGTGAAATGGGGCGTTCCGCGGGAGAAATTATGCTACATCTCACCAGCCATTGATGGACTGCTGGAGCCCCGCAGGGTGGTTATTGGCTTGACCACCAATTTGTACGATGACGGCCGTAAACGCGAGGATTTGCTGGTGTATTTGAGCGAACACATGGACCTGGGGTATTTCACCTTTCGCATTATGGGAAAAGGGTGGGAGAAGATGATCCCGATATTGGAAGGTGCGGGCGCCAGGGTGGAGTATTTCCCGGGGACGGAGGATTTTCAGAACGACTACCAACAAATCTTGAAAGAAATTTCACGTTTTGATTATTATTTATATATGGGCCTGGATGAAGGCTCGATGGGCTTTTTAGATGCGCTGGCGGCGGGGGTTCCCACCATCGTGACTCCGCAGGGATTTCATCTGGACATTCCCAATGGGATCACCCATGCCTTTTGGGATCGGGAAGAATTGCTGGCGATTTTTGAAAAGTTAAGCCGGGAAGTGGCTGAACGGCGAGAAAGTGTGGCGGGGCTGACCTGGCGGGAATATGCGCGCAAGCATGCCTTGGTCTGGAATATGTTGTTGGAGGGTCAGGGGGGCGTTCAAATCGCGCAGGCGCTGGAGAACCGGCAGTTTACTGGGGTGAAATTATCTCGGAGCCCTTGGAAAGCCTTTGGAGCGAAGGTTTATTTCTTTATCAAGCCGTTTCACCGATTGGCGCTGCGGCTGCGCAAGAAGCTGACTGGAAAATGAGCAGCCCCGAGATGCGCTTTCTGGCGGTTTTTAACCGGCATTTGATTGCGGGTGGAGAGGATCAGAGCCATAACCTGGAAATGCAACTGTTGCGAGAACGCGGGCACAGGGTGGATGAATACCTGGTAGATAACCGGGAGATTGAAAACCTGGGCCTGATTCGCACTGGTTTGCGGACGATCTGGTCACAAGAGAGTTATCGAGAGATGCGAAAACGGCTGCACGCTCACCCTTACACTGCAGTGCTGGTTCAAAACGCGTTCCCGCTGATTTCTCCCTCGGTTTTGCATGCGTGTCGAGCCGAGGGCGTGCCGGTATTGTATTTCATTCGTAATTACCGATTGTTTTGTTTGAACGGATATTTTTTCCGCGACGGCCAGGTTTGTGAGGATTGCTACCAGCAGTCGATCCCATTGGCAGGGATTCAACACCGCTGCTATCGCGGCAGCCTGGCTGGCAGTGTTACCACAGCAACGATGACGGTATTTCACCGCACGATTGGAACCTGGAAGCGGTGTGTGAGCGGATTCGTGGCGCTCAATCCGATGATGCGCGATAAAATGGTCACGGCGGGTATGGATGCTGGGCGTATTTTTGTACGGCCCAATTTTATTCACCCGGATCCAGGCTGCGGCGCTGGGGAGCGCAGGGGGGTAATGTTTGCCGGGCGGTTGTCGCCAGAAAAAGGTGTGGATTGGCTGGCCCGGACCTGGATTGAAGAAAAGATCGAAATTCCCCTGAGCATTTATGGAAGCGGGCCGTTGGAATCTGTTCTGGGCGAACTGGCAGCCTCCTCGCCATATGTATCCTTGATGGGCCGGTGCGCCAGCAAGGAAGTTTTAGGCGCTTTAGGTCAGAGCCGGGTTTTGGTATTGCCGTCGTTATGGTATGAGGGTATGCCGCGTATTATCCTGGAGGCGTTGGCTAAGGGGACGCCCGTGGTGGCGGCGAAGTTGGGCGGTATGCAAGATCTGGTGCAGGAGGGAGAGAATGGTTTTTTATTCGCGCCTGGAGATTCAAAGTCCCTCAAAATGCAAATTCAGCGCCTGTTTACAGACGAAGCTAACTGGCAGCGTTTATCCTTAGGAGCCAGACGATCGTATGAAGAAAGGTATACGGCAGATCGAGCCTATCTGAGCTTGATGATGATTTTGGAACAGGTGCAGGCGCAGCCTTATCCGTCGTGAACGCATAGGATGATGTGATGATGGATACACAGCGCAGGCAAGTAAAAATTTTGCATACCTGGATTGACCCCATCGACATGCCGGCAGCCCTGGCGCGGATGGGGGGATGGATCGCGGCGCGGGAAGCGCAGTATGTTTGCTGCGCGCCGGCCCATGCGGTGATGGAATGTGTGGATCATCCTGAGCTGCGCGCGGTGTATGAGCAGAGCGGCATGACCACGCCGGATGGGATGCCGATGGTATGGCTTTGCCGCTGGTACGGGCACAGCAGTACCCAACGGGTGTATGGGCCAGATTTGCTGCTGGCGGCCTGCGCGGAAGGGGTGGAGCGCGGCTGGCGGCATTATTTCTATGGAGGCGCGCCAGGGGTGGCCGAGCGGCTGGTTGAACGCCTGCGCGAACGCTTCCCTTCCATTCAGATCGCGGGCGTGGAGTCACCGCCGTTTCGCGCATTGACCGCCGAAGAGGATGCGCAGGCGGCCGAGCGCATGCGGCGTTCGGGGGCAGACGTTGTTTGGGTGGGGATCGGATCGCCGCGCCAGGAGCAGTGGATGGCGGCACACTGTGGGAAGGTGGGCGCGCCGGTACTGGTGGGCGTGGGGGCTGCTTTCGATTTTCTTTCGGGATGCAAGCCGCAGGCTCCGCGCTGGATGCAGCGCAGCGGGTTGGAATGGCTTTTCCGCCTGGCCAACGAACCAGGGCGGCTGTGGCGGCGGTATGTGCTGGGGTATCCGCGGTTTGTGGTCTTGGTGGCAGCTCAGCTTTTGCGCGGGCGCAAAGCCAATCAGCGAACACTGGAAAAGTGAGGAAGGTTCATGTTCCGTAGATTTTCAGCTAATTTTGCGCTGTTTTCCATGGCGTTGGATGGGTTGATGATCGCCCTGACGCTGTATGTGTCAGCCAAACTGCGTGTAGACATGAGCACTCTACCGCTGGTGCGCCCGGTGGAAGATCCGGTGCAGCTGCCCTGGCTGCTGTATCTGGTGTTTCCGGCGCTGTGGGTGGGGATTCTGGTGCTGTTTTCGGTGTATGACGGCCGCCGTAATCTGCGGGTGAACGATGAGATGGGCAGTCTGGCATTGGGCTCGCTTTTGGCGACCATTTCGATGGCGGGGATTTTATTCCTGACCTTTCGCGATATATCGCGGTTCTTGTTCATCTTTTTCGCAGTGGAAGCTTTCATGATGCTGGCGTTGTGGCGGTTGGTGATCCGCATGGCCTGGCGCAGTAGGATGATTGGAAATATTCAGGTACGGCGGGTGTTGGTATTGGGGGCTGGAACTGTGGGAACGCGCGTGCGGCAGCAGGTGGAGTCTTTACCGCATTTAGGCCTGACTTTTGCGGGCTTTTTGGATGATGATGCCCAGAAACAAACTGAGGAGGGAGTTTTAGGCGGGCTGGAGAAGGTTCGACAGGTGGTGAACGAGCGGCAGGTGGATGATGTGGTGGTGGCGCTGCCACGCTCGGCATATGCTGCGCTGACCCGTGTGGTGACGGAACTGCACGATCTGCCCGTGCGGGTGTGGGTGGTGCCGGATTATTTTTCGCTGGCGCTGCACCGCGCCACGGTGGAAGAATTCGCTGGACTGCCCATGATGGATCTGCGCGCGCCTGCCTTGAGCGAATATCAGCGCATGATCAAACGTGCCTTTGATTTGCTGCTGACACTGGCGGTGATGCCTTTTGTGCTTCCGGTGATCGGAGCGGTGGCACTGGCGATTAAGCTGGACGACGGCGGGCCGGTGTTTTACCGCCCCAAGCGGGTGGGAGAAAACGGCCGCTATTTTGAGATGATCAAATTCCGGACGATGGTGGTGAACGCAGATCAGCTGCGCCATCTGGTTGAAAAGACGGACGAGCAGGGGCGGCTGGTGTTTAAGCATGCCTCCGATCCGCGTGTGACGCGGGTAGGCCGTTTCTTACGGCGAACCAGCCTGGATGAGCTGCCGCAATTGTTCAATATTCTGAAGGGCGAAATGAGCCTGGTGGGCCCGCGCCCCGAACAGCCGCACCTGGTGGAAAAATATGAACCCTGGCAGCGCAAACGATTTGCCGTGCCCCAGGGGCTGACCGGCTGGTGGCAGGTGAATGGGCGCAGCGACAAACCTATGCACTTACATACGGATGAAGACTTGTATTATGTGCAGCATTATTCCATTTGGCTGGATTTGCGTATTTTATTGAAAACGGTGTGGGTGGTTTTGCGCGGCAAAGGTGCCTATTAGGCACAAGGTGTGCAACCCTGCAGGGGGTATAATCTTTTTAACGACACAGCATTTTGACCGTACGGGAGGGTTTGTTATGAGACGATTGGGGTGGTTGGTGGTTTTAGGGGTGATGGTCAGCACGGCCTGCGCGCTGCCGTTTGGGGTGACGCTGCCTTTTGGAAAAGCAGATGCGCAGCCCGCCGCGGCGGCCGAGGTGCTCATGTCCACGCAGGTTTGCCCGACCTGCGCAGCGGTGGCCTGCCCGGATTGCCCCACGGCGGAGCCTTGCCCGCCCACGGCCACGGTGCCTGCGATGACCGACACGCCGACGGTGAAACCCTCAAAAACGCTGACACCGACCAAAACCAAAAAGCCCCCGACGGCTACGGTGACTTTTACGGCGACCAATACCAAACGGCCCACGCGCACGGCTACCGCCACTGCCACGCCGGAATATGCACTGCAAGCTGGAACCCCGCTGTATCTGCGTAATTTTGCTCACCCGGATCAGGAATGCACCTGGATGGGGGTGGCCGGGCAAGTATTTGACAAGAATAAACAGCCGATGAACAACGTGGTGGTGGTTGTGGAAGGTTTTTTGGGCGATCAGATGGTGGATGCGGTGGGGCTGGCCGGGTTGGCACCGGCCTACGGACCAGGGGGGTACGAGGTGAAGCTTTCCAATCAACCCACGGCTTCTCAGCAAACCCTTTTTATCTCGCTGTATGATCTCAGCGGCAAACCGCTTTCTTATTTGACGGCTTTTGACACTTACGCGGGATGTGAGAAGAACCTGATCCTGATCAACTTTAAGGCGCAAAAATAAACGCACAACTGTAGTAAACCCGAAGGCCCCTGCGCTGGCGGGGGCTTTTTGATAGGCGACATCAAGGTATAATGTGGTGCATAACCGACAAAACAACGGCCTGCGTAACAGCGGCGAAGTTGAGGGAATTCATGGAACAAGGCGTGGTCGTGCAGGAAAAAGTGATGCAGATGGTACGAAGCTGGTGGCTGGTGGCCGCTTGCATGCTGCTGGGGGCGGCGGCAGGCTGGGGGATCGGCCGCGTGCAGACTCCGGTCTACGAAGCCGCAGCGGAGATCACCGTATCCATTGACTTCACTCGCACGGGCGCGCTGACCGATGCGGAAGAGGATTTTGCTGTGGGGGTGGTGGGTGATTTGATCCAGTCCGATGCAGTCTTTGAAGCTGTGTTTCAGCAAGCCCAGGCCGCGTATGGCAAAATGGACCGTGAATCGCTGCGCCAGAGTTTGAGCGCCGACCGTTATTTTAATGTTTGGCGTATGCGCGCGCGAGACGAAAACCCCCAACGGGCTGCTGCTGTGGCGAACGCATGGGGGCAGGCGGCCTATACCGCGCTTTCGGAGGCGGTTTTGCACGCGCAGACTGCTTACCAATGGGAAACCTATCTGGATGGGCTGACGAGCTGTGTGGGCCAGTCGGTGGGGGTAGAACCGGCCCCGGCACAATGCGGCCAAGGGGATTTGGATGAATTGCAGAACGAAATTCAGCGGGTGGGGCCGCTGCTGCGCGCGGAAAAAGATGCTGCTCAGGGGATTTTGCCGTGGAGCACGTATTCTGAGCTGCGCCAGGCAGAAATTCCCACCGCCCCTGTGCGCGGCACGACGGCTGTGCTGATGGTATGTGGGGCGCTGTTGGGCGCATTGGCTGGAATCACATGGGTGTGGAGCGGAGCGGACAAGGCTGTGCGGCGAGGAAAAGCCCGTGGTTAAGCGAGCAGGCCGGCTGCTGCTAAACGCTGGTTGGGCGGCGATGATCCTGCTGCTGCCGGTGACCAGTATGCCGCTGGTGGTGCGCCTGGTGGGGTCCGACGCTGTAGCGGCTCCCTCCGGGTTGATTCTCTTGGTCCTGGTGGCCGTTTGGCTGATCCCGTCCTGGCTGCGGGGTGGGCGGCTGCCTTGGACGACTGTGCCGTTGGTGGCGTTTGTGGGGGTGGCAGCGGGGGTCACACTGCGGTCGGCCTTTCTGGACCTCCCTGGTTTCAAGGGGATTTCTGCCTTGCGCAATTCGATTCAAGCGCTGCTGACTCTGGGAGTGGGCGTTTCATTTTATCTGGCGGGTGCCGCCTGGGGGCAGAGGCGCGACCGCCTGGGTACGGCGCTGCGCTGGATCAACTGGAGCGGGGCGGTCGTGATCCTGTATTGTTTGCTGCAGGCGGGCATGTGGCAGTTTAACCACCGCTACCCCCAGTGGATGAAAGACTTCCACGATCTGTATTCCATCGGCCCGCTGTACCGCCAGCGGGTCTCCGGCTTTACTTTGGAACCCTCCTGGCTGGCAAACCAGTTAAACCTGCTGTATCTGCCCATCTGGATTGGGGCGGTGGTGACGCGCCATTCGGCCCACAAGCTGCGCTGGGGCAGATGGATCGCAGAAGATGGGCTGCTGCTGGGGGGTGTGGCAGCGCTGGGCTTGAGCCTGTCTCGGGTGGGCCTTTTGGCCTTCTTCTTACTGGTGGGGTACGGCATGCTGCTGATGAATATGCGCCTGGCGCGAAGAATTCAGGAAACCTGGCAGCGCAGACATGCGGCCGTCGGGCAGGCGCGTTGGGTGCAGGGGGCTGTATTGGGCGGTATGGCTGTGGTGTATGCGGGCGTGCTGCTGGCGTTGGGGTGGGTGTTGAGCCGCCTGGACCCACGCATGGCGCAGTTATTTCAATTTGAGTTGGGCAGCGAAAATCCCCTTTTGCGCTATGCCAACCAGCTTATGTTTGCGGCACGCATGGTCTACTGGCAGGCGGGTTGGGGGGTTTTTGCGGCTCACCCGTGGCTTGGCGTGGGGCTGGGGAACGCTGGCTTCTTTTTGCCGGATACGCTGCAGGGGTATGCGCACGGTCTTTTTGAAGTGCGCGACCTGCTGTACCGCAGCGGATCTTTGTTAAATATAAAATCCATTTGGGTGCGGCTTTTGGCCGAAACCGGTATTGTGGGCTTTTCGGTATTTATCAGCTGGCTGGTGAGCCTGTGGTTTGCTACGCTGGGTTTGGTGCGGCAGCCTGATCGGCAGCTGCGCATGATTGGATGGGTTGGACGGTTAGTGATTTTGGCGTATCTTGTGGAAGGGTTCAGCGTGGATACATTTGCTTTCCCATACCCGTGGCTTACTTTGGGGTGGGTCAGCGGCGCGGCCCTGATTGCGGCGAAAGATGAAAGAGAAATCGCCGGTCTATCTGGAACGTAATTTTAAGGAGTAAACAAAATGAACTCGAAATGGGTGATCCTGATATTGGTCATTCTGAGCATACTGTGCTGTGTGTGCCTGATCGGCATGGCGCTTACTGGCGGTCTGGCTGCCTGGGGCATTTCTCGGGCGGCGTCGACAGAGGTGTTTGAAGAGTTCCCAGCTCCATCCCAACTTCTCACGGACATGCCGTTCGATGAGTTTGATTCCTTCCTGACGCCGGAGCCTCCCTCGGATGAACCGCAGGCCATCCCTACCCTGGTGCGGGAGCCTGCTGATGCGGATGCCTACGAGACGCTGAATACACTGAAAAGCCAGATTGTGCCAAACAATGACATGCGCGAGCTGGCGAAGCGCCTGGGCGGCAAGGGCAACATCCCCGAAGTGGTTCCCCCCGCTACTGAAGCGGCGAAACTGGGGGAGAAGCGTTCCTTCTGGGTGACGAACGTGGACACCAACGAGAATTTCCAGGTGACTGGCGTGCTGCGATATATTGGCACGAACCTGTATTTTTGGATTGAGGACGGGGTTTCCTATAACGAACGGGAACTTAAGAACCTGAGTGAAGCCTTCGATCAGAAAATTTACCCCACCAATCGTGAATTTTTCGGCAGTGAATGGAGCCCTGGGATCGATCAGGATCCTCGCCTGTACATTTTGTTGGCAGGCGGGTTGGGCAATAATCTGGCGGGGTATTTCTCGTCGGCGGATTCGGTGCACCCTCTGGCACATGAATACTCCAATGCGCATGAAATGTTCCTGCTGAACGCGGATAACATCGAACTGGGGGAAGAATTCACCTACGGTGTGCTGGCGCATGAGTTCCAGCACATGATCCACTGGTATCGCGACCGCAATGAAGAATCCTGGCTGAACGAAGGTTTCTCGGAACTGGCTTCGTTCTTGAACAATTATGACCCAGGCGGCTTTGATATGGTGTTCATGTCTGACCCGGACCTGCAATTAAACGATTGGCCCAACGACCCCAGCGCCACGGGGCCGCACTATGGAGCTGGCTTCCTGTTTGTGACCTATTTCCTTGACCGGTTGGGTGAAGAGGCCACGCGCATGTTGGTGGCCCACCCAGATAACGGCCTGGACAGCGTGGATACAGTGCTGAACGAACTGGGAAAAGTGGACAGTCTGACGGGCGAGCCGATGACTGCGGATGAACTGTTCCGCGACTGGACGGTGGCTAATTACTTACGCGACGGGGACGTTGCGGATGGACGCTACACCTATCATAATTACAAAAACGCGCCGCAGGTGTATTCCTTTGAGCGTTTCAGCACCTGCCCCACGGGTGAGCGGAGCGGCACAGTCAGCCAATACGGCACGGACTATTATGTACTGTCGTGTGAAGGAGATGTGACCCTAAAGTTTGAGGGCACGACCGAGGTGGGTGTGCTGCCGGAGCAGCCGTACTCGGGGGAATACGCCTTTTGGTCTAACAAAGGCGATGAATCGGACATGATGCTGACGCAGAGATTTGATTTCAGCAGCGTCAGCGGCAACTTGAAGATGAGCTTCCGCACCTGGTACGACCTGGAGAAGGATTACGATTACCTTTACCTGCTGGCCTCGAAGGATAACGGCCAGAGCTGGGAAATTGTGAAAACGCCCTCAGGCACGGATCAGGATCCTTCCGGGAACAGCTACGGATGGGCGTACAACGGGGTAACCAATGGTTGGATCGAGGAAACCGTGGACCTTTCAGCGTATGCGGGTCAGACGGTGATGCTGCGTTTTGAATATGTGACCGACGCAGCTGTGAACGGCGAAGGCTTTTTGCTGGACGATGTATCCATCCCGGCTATTCAGTATTTCTCGGATTTTGAGACCGACAACGGCGGTTGGGAGAGCGCGGGTTGGGTTCGCATCCAAAACCGGCTGCCGCAAACCTTCCTGCTGACGGTGGTTGAGGTGGGCGGCACGACAACGGTGGTGCCGGTGACGCTGGATGAGACCCTTTCGGCGGAAATTCCCTTGAGTTTCAGCTCCGGCACGAAAGAAGTGGTCATCGTGGTGAGCGGGACGACGCGTTTCACCCGTCAACCGGCCAGCTACCGCTTTAGCGTGAAATAGCTGTACACCAGGAGAAAAAACCACCAGCCTCACCGCGGTTCCGGGTGAGGCTGGTGGTTTCTAGATGAATGAGAACGCCCACTTCAGGCTGGGGTGATGATTATTCCTGAGGAGCCGCTGGGGGTTGGGGAGCACGCAGACGGGTGAGTTCGTCTTCTAATTCATCGCGTTTCTGCTGGGCGGCCAGAAGGATTTCCTGGCGAACCTGCTGGGTGTAATCGGTGATTTGACTGCGCACCTGTTTGCCAGAAGCGGGGGCCAGCAGCATGGCCAGGGCAGCGCCCAAAAGCCCGCCGGCAACCGCTCCAAACACAAAGGTAAAAAATTTCCGCATGATGAGCTCCTTCAAAAAGCCTTAGGTTCTGTGGGTTGGATCCGGCCGCAAGATGGGGCTGGCTAACCCGAGACGCATAAATAAAATTGGGGCCAGGGCGGATACCCAGACGCCAATGAGAGTATAACGCAAAAAGCGCAAAATGTAACTGATCAAATCCTCGCCGCGGGGGAAGATCCGCCCCAGGCCAAACCACAGGGCCAGGAGGACAATGCCTCCCAGAACATAGCGCAGGGCTTTTTTCCACCATGAGCCAGATGCATCGAACCCACCCTTGCGCTTGATCAGAAAAGCGTAACCGGCGGTCATGCCGAAGAATGTCCCGGCGATGGTAAAACCGCCGGAGCGTTCAAAGGGGGTGATGGGCTTTTCAGGCGCAGCCTGCAAAGCGGCCTGGGTCCACTCGGCCGGATAACCGCCGGGGCTGAGCAGGGCAATGGGCAGCTGCATGAGCAGCAGCAGAACCAGGGCGGCGGCAGCGGAGAGCAAAACCCAGCGCCGCAAGGACTGGGGGCGCAGCCAGTCGCAAACCGCTTTTTCCCAGCGGGTGAAAGCGATCACCAGCAGGGCGCCCAAGAACCAGCCGAGGAGGACATCGCGCAAAAAATGGACGCCGAGATAGATGCGCGACAGACCCACTCCAAAGGCGATCAATGAGAAAACCACCCATACCCAGCGGCGGTTAATTTTGGCGGCGGCCAGGCCCCACAGACTGGCGGAATTTTGTGCATGTCCGGAGGGAACACCAAAGGAGGTCTCAGCAGAGAAGGCAGTGACGCGCGGCTCAACCCAATAGGGGCGGGGGCTGCGCAATAATACTTTAAAAAACGCGTTGACGGTGTTGCTGAGCATGAGCATCACACCGATGCGAAAACCGAGGCCGGCGTTGACACACCAAAAGAGGAAGGGCATTGCCAATAAGAAAAATTCTTCATTGCCCAAGAAGGTCAAAACTCCCATTGGAATGGTAAGCCACGTTCCCAGGCTTTGCAGGAATAAATTGACCTGCACTTCGAGTTGAAGCCATGAATCCATGTGCGCCTCCTGAATGCAATTGACGAAATCGTCAAAGATATTGTACACTCAACCCATGAAAACTACGAACCAGCGCTGGTGGGATCTCCCAGCTCTTTTTCTTTTATGGGCAGCCCTAATGATCGTCGCTTCGCGGTTGGAAGTGACGGGGTGGACAGAGCATCTGGGGCGGGTTAACCTATTGGTGATGATCGCCTTTCTTTTGGGGGCACTGCTGGGACGCAGCCGGTTTAGTGGAGTTTGGGTGGGGGTTTTTGCGGCAGTGTACAGCCTGTTCTTCGTCACCTGGCAGCTTGGGCTGACGATGGAGGGCGGTGTGCTGTGGGGTGAGCGGCTGGCCAGCCTGGGAGGGCGGTTGGCGCAAACCACACGTATATTCATAAGTAATCAGCCGGTTTCTGATCCGGTGCTGTTCCTGCTGTCCATGTACCTGCTGTTTTGGGGGGTGAGCCTGATCGCGGGGCTGCAAATGGTACGTGAAGGGCGGCCCTGGCTGCCGCTGGTGGTGGCGGTGGTGATGTTCTTTATTTTTGATTATTACCACCCCTTTGCCGAGCACCGCGACCGGTACGGCGCATTTTTGACCCTGGCAGTGGTGGTGTTGGTGGGGCGGATTTTTTACCTGCGGTCGCGCGAGGAATGGGGAAGCCAGGGTGTGGCGATGGATCTGGATACCGGTCAAAGCCTGACCTGGTCTGTGGTGGTGGTGGCGGCGCTGCTGGTGCTGGTATCCTGGAATTTACCGATGGTATTTGAGACAATGACGCCGGGAACCGCAGCACGAGAACGTTTTTCACAGGCCTGGATGGGCTTCCGCGAGCGGTTTTCAAACGCATTTGCAGGTTTACAGACGCCGGTTTCGGTGGTGAATGAGTATTTTGGCGATAAACTGGAGTTGGGCACCGGAGCCATTCTGGGGGATGAAGAGGTTTTCCTGGTGGAGACCTCCATGCCGGAATTGAAACACGCGCGCTACTATTGGCGCGGGCACAGCTACAACTATTATGATGGGGTGAGCTGGCAAAATACGATCGCGGCCAAGGAACTGCTGATGGCGCGGGATTGGCCGCTGACTCACCCAGTGCACCGCGGGCGGGTGGTGGTGGACTTGATTTTCACCTTAGAAAGCGAAACCTCTCGTACGCTGTATGTTCCCAATTACCCTGTGTCGGTGAGCCGGGCGGTACGCGTGACCGGCGATGTGCTGGAAGACAGCGAAACAGACGCTGTGGCTCTGGTATCGGATACGGTGCTGCGGCAGGGCGAAGTGCTGCGGGCTCGGGCTGAGATCAGCTATCCCACCACCAACGAACTGCGCGCGGCAGGTACGGACTACCCTGAATGGGTACGGACGCGCTATTTACAACTGCCGCAGAATTTTTCACCGAAGGTGGCAGAACTGGCCGCGGAGATCACCCGCGGGGCTGATGCTCCCTATGACCAGGTGCAGGCGGTGACGCGCTACCTGCGTAAGGAAATCCGGTATCAGGCGGTGATCCCGCAGCCCCCAGCGGGGGTGGACCCGATGGAGTGGTTCTTGTTTGAGAAGAAAGAGGGATTCTGCAATTATTATGCGACCGCCGAAGTGCTGATGCTGCGCTCGCTAGGGATTCCAGCGCGGCTGGGGGCGGGGTTTGCACAGGGGAAATATGATGAAAAGGCGGGAGTGTACCGCGTACAGCGCATGGACGCTCACGCCTGGCCCGAAGTGTATTTCCCGGGGATTGGCTGGGTGGAGTTTGAGCCGACGGTGTCTCAGCCTGAGCTCAGTTTTTTTGAAGAGAGCAGCGTTCGTCCAGCCCAGCCGTCGGTGCCCGCGGCAGCCGCGGAAGATCGAGACCGCGAAGGCCCCGATTTTGACCGGCTGGACCGCCTGATGGAAGAACGGGATGCGGAGGAGGCGGCTGACGCGGGCGGAGTGGAGGTGCGCGCCTGGGTGGCGGTGTGGATCGCGACCCTCCTGCTGGT
This sequence comes from Levilinea sp., assembly GCA_029975215.1. Taxonomy (GTDB): domain Bacteria; phylum Chloroflexota; class Anaerolineae; order Anaerolineales; family Anaerolineaceae; genus Levilinea. The sequence goes on along the minus strand of JARKPO010000019.1, from coordinate 17,120 downwards.
GTTGGCGGGTTTGATTTGGCGCTGGCTGAATTTGGGTGGGCGGCTGAAGCCCTTCCCGGAATGGGTTGTAGGGCGGTTGATCCAGCGAGGGGTGCGCGTGCCGTGGGTGCTGCACTATTGGGCGGCGTTGCGGCGAATGTCGCGCATGGAAAAGATTTACAGTGTGGTGCCGTTTAGTTTAAAATTACTGCGGAATGGAAATCCGAGTTTGCTGACCCCGGCAGAACAGGTTCGAGAGCTGGTAAAATGGGTACCGCAGGCAGAGACGGCCGGGGCGGTTTTATTGGAAGAGGCGCAAAAGGCCATTTATAGCCGGTCTGCTTACGATCTTGAACGTGCCCGCAAAGCGCGGCGAGAAATCTGGTTAAAAGTGATTCCTATTTGGCTGCGGTACCAACTGCGGCGGATTCCACGAGAGGGCTGAAGCCTTTATGGAACTGAATATTCCCGATTCATTGACCTTCACTTCGCTGGATCAAAAACTGGTGCACCTGGACGGTTTGCTGAAGAACATCCAGGATACCCTGACCAAGGTGCGCCCGGCCTCTCTGCCGACGTTTGTGTATGAGGGGGTGACCCAATTGGCAGGATCGCTGGGCCAGATTCGCAAGCAGGTGAGCACTCTGGAGGATGAGCGCCGCAGTCTGCGAGCTTTGGCTCAAATTGGGTATTACGTCAATTCTTCGTTGGAGCTGCGGGAAGTTTTACAGTTGGTGATGGACACGATCATCCGCATTTCGCGCGCGGAGCGGGGATTCTTGATGCTGCGCAACCCGGAAGGGGAACTGGTCATCGAGGTGGCGCGGAATTGGGTGCAGGAATCGATTGACCCCTCGGAATTTGAGATCAGCCGCACGGTGATCTACCGCGTGGTAAACGACGGGCTCCCGCTTCTGACCACCAACGCGCAGGAGGATCCTCGCTTTACCGGGCAAAACAGTGTGGTGGCCTATAATTTGCGGTCCATTTTATGCGTGCCGTTGAAAGCTCGGGATGAGATGATCGGGGTGATATACGCCGATAACCGCATCCGCAGCGGGATGTTCACGCAGAAGGACCTGGATATGCTTTCGGCCTTTGCCAATCAGGCCGGGGTGGCTATTGAGAACGCGCGCCTGTTTCAATCGGTGCGGCGAACCCTGGCAGAGGTGACAGAGCTGAAAAACTTGATGGACAATGTGTTTGCCTCTATGGCCAGCGGTGTGCTGACCGCGGACGTGGAAGAACGGGTGATGATGTGCAACCGAGCGGCGGCCACCATCTTGGGGCGGGCTTCCACCGAGATTGTGGGGCACGACCTAAAGGAAACCTTACCGCGGCTGGCGCCTTTGATCGAACCGCACTTGCAGCGGGTGATGAAAACAGATCAGCAGGTATTGGGATTGGAAACGAACGCCATTCAAACCCCGCGCGGAATGGTAGATTTGCGCATGTCTTTGACGCCCTTAAAGGATGTGCAGCAAGTGACGCAGGGGGTGGCGATTGTTCTGGAGGATTTGACCGAGAAAAAGAAGTTGGAAGCCCAGCGACGCTTGTTTGAACGCATGGTCTCCCCAGCGGTAATTGAGCAGTTGAACCCCGACCGGCTGCACCTGGGCGGGCGACGTACGGAGATCACCGTTTTGTTCGCGGATATCCGCGGTTTCACCGGTTTCAGCGAAAGTCTGTCGCCGGAAGGGCTGGTGGCGGTTTTGAACCGCTACCTGGCAGCTGCAGCTGAAGCGGTTTTGCATGAGGACGGAACGGTAGATAAATTTATGGGTGATGCGGTTATGGCCTGGTTTAACGCGCCCATCCCCCAGGAGGATCATATCATTCGCGCGCTGCGGGCAGCGATCCAGATCCGTGATTCGCTGACTGCGCTGCATGCCACCATGCGAGAGGATCTGCATCTGTCCTTCGGCATTGGTATTCATACAGGCGATGCGGTGTTGGGGTTGGTGGGCACAGAAAAACGCCTGGAATATACCGCCATCGGCGATTCGGTGAACACGGCCAAGCGCATTCAGGAGAATGCTGGCCCTGGGCAAATTTTGATCAGCCATGCAACCTACGAACAGGTGATGGACCTCGTGGAAGTGCGGTCGGTCGATGCGATTAACGCCAAAGGCAAGCGGGAACCTGTGGTGGTCTATGAACTGGTGGGGCTGCGCGAGAGCGCCAATGCGGCGACTGGCGGCTAGGCTGTATGCCAGGCCTGGGTGAGCAGGGTGAGCACCTGGCGGAACCCAATGGGGATGGGCTCCAGGGCGATCCATTCTTGCAGGGTGTGGGCACTGCCGCCGTGGGTGATACCGACACAAACAGACGGCAAGCCGAGGCTGAGGGGGATATTGGCTTCGGTGGAGGCGATGGAAAGGTAGACTGGTTGGCCGCAATCGGCGAGCGTGCGCACGGCCAACTGCACCAGGGGATGTGATTCGGGAATTTCCCCCGCGGGACGACTGCCAATTTCAACGGTTTCAATCTCGATTCCAGGCTTCTGGGTGCTGTGGATGAGGTTTTGTACAGCCTGGATAAGCTGGGCCAGGCTTTGTGGGCTTTCGGATCGCAGGTCTAATTCCAGGGTGGCTTGTGAGGCGATGGAATTAACCGAAATGCCGCCGTTGATTTTGCCGACATTGAGGCTGGTACGCGGTTTGGTGGGAATGGGGATTTGGGTAAAGGCGGCGACCAGTTGGGCGATGGCATGGATGGCGGAGGGGGAGCCGTAATTGGCCCAGGAATGCCCTCCGGCGGTGCGCACGGTGATTTGGTAGCGCTGCACGCCCAAACCGCGGTGAAATACGCTGCCCAGCCCCATACCTTCCAGGTGGATATAGGCCACGGGTTTTGCCTGAAAACGCTCAACCACAGCGCGCACACCGGAAAGGTTGCCGAGGCCTTCTTCGCCCACTGTGGCAGCAAACCACAGATCTCCTGGGGGGATGAAGCCATTTTCCCTGAGCCATAAAGCGGCATGGGTCATGGCAGCGACGCCGAGGGAGTTATCCCCGATAGCAGGGCCGATCAGCCGGTCGGCTTCACGGGTAATTGTCAGGTCTGTGCCCAGAGGGTGGACGGTATCTGCATGAGCGGTGAGCACCAGAGGACGCCCGCCGCTGCCTGGTAAACAGGCCAAAAGATTGCCAACTGTATCCGTCTGAATGGATTGAAACCCCAGGTTTTGCCATAGGGCGCGCAGAAATTGCAGACGGGCCTGTTCGTTGAAGGTGGGCGCGGGAATCTGCTGGAGGGTGCAGGTCAGTTCCAGGATCTTTGCGGTGGTTTGCGAGGATAATTCGATCATGCGCGGCGGGCCAACGTGCGTAGGTTATCCAGGCGGGCCTGAGCCAACCCGGGCATTGCGTCCAGCGGATAGAAAGGCCCGCTGCCTTCGATGACCATCGAAGCGGAGACTGCGCCGTACAGGGCGGCTTCCAATGGGTCGTAGGCGGAGCAGTAGCCGGCGAGGAACCCGCCGCAAAATGCGTCACCCACACCGGAGGGGTCCACCGGAGAAGCGGGGTAGTTGGGGATGATCCAGCGCGACTGGGCATTGCCGTCAAAGAGCCAGTAGCCGTTGCCGCGACGGCGGATGACCACAAATTCACAGCCGTAGGCGCAGATGGCCGCAGCCATTTCCCACAGATCCAGCGAGCGGCCCTGGAATAGGGAAGCCAATTGATCCTGGGTGGGCAGGAAAGCAGTCAGCCCTTTGACCAGAAGGGGAATATCATCCCAAAAAATGGGGCTCATGTAGCCTGGGGAGGGGTCGAGGGTGATGGTGGTGGTGTTACCCTGACGAAAGTGGGAGGTGAGCAGGGCGTGGTTGAGGAATTCCAGCGGGCCGACGTGCAGGGCGGTGGCGTCGAGGTAATCTTCGGGGATATCGCGCAATTGAATTGCGTACGGGGAGGGGCGGGTACGGCTGTCGGGCTGGGTGGGCGGGGGCGTGTAACCGAGCAGACCGTGCGGGAAAGGGATCTCGAGACGCGAAAAATGGACGACGGGATGATCGGTTTCGGGGGTGTTGAGGTCGGTGTAGGCGCAGAAACTGCGTTGTTCGAGAGGGTCGGTGGTGACGGCTACACCGCGTGTATCCATGCCGTAGGCGGCAGCTTTCTCTAACCAGGCGGTGGGGTAATCCTCGCTGACGCGCGAGAGCAGGCCGAGGTTGGTTTCCCAAATGCGCAAGCCCGCGGCGGAATAGAAAAGACCCCCACCGGGGATATCTAAATGTGCTTTCCCGTCGGGCAAAAGCAGGTAATCACGGCGGAGTTGGCCGGCAAGGACAAAACGGATCACAGGAGGACTGGGCTGCATGGCACCTCATTTTCTAAAGAAACAGGCCCTGAAAATGGTTTGTTCAGGGCCTGTGCGCTGCGGTAGAACGTTTATTTTTTATCAGACATCATATCTGCCAGAAGGCGCAGCACCCCCAGCACGCCCAGACCTACTTTGACTCCGTCCCCAGCAGTGAGGCGCGGACGAGTTTCCAGCTGTTCGGCGCGCTGTACCAGGATGGCCGCGGCGATGGTTCCGGTGACCGCGCCGATGAGGGCGCCGAGGGCGATGGTGCGGAATTTCCAATGATCTTGATTGTCCATAAGATCCTCGCTGTGCGAAAGGTTAACGTTTTGCGGTTGGGGTGAGACCGCGGATGAATGCGGCGGCCGCCGCGCGCCAGGAGCGCACTTGAATGAAGGGGCGGACGCTGCGGTTGGAAAAATTCAGCAGCCAGGCCGAAATCCGGTACATGGCCGCACGCAAACGCAGAGACTGCACCGGCAGCCAACCGAGGAGCTGGCTCAGTCCGTAGATGAGCAGCGCCAGGAGCACCAGCCCCAGCAGGCCAAAGAGTAAATTGGGTAGAATCAGGAAGATAAGGGAAATACTGGCCCAGTGTGTACCCTGAAGCGGATCGCGGCTGGCCGTCAGCGCGCCCCACACTGCCAGGGCAACAAACAAGAGAAGAACCCCGGCAAGGGGAACCCAAATTTGCCAGAGGGTGCGCCTCCGGTGTTGGGCGGCGGTGGAAAGAGGTGGAGTGGGAGCGCGGTTTTCCATAGCGTTATTGTAGCATGATTTTTGTATTTATTCAGCAGGCGTCCAGTTGGCCAGTCGCTGGCGGTAGACCTCTATATCCAGGGCGTGGCGAGCGACCCCGCTCTCCATTGCAGCCTGGGCTACCGCGGCGGATTCCCACAGGCTGACGCGCGGGTCGAGCGGCTTGGGGACAATGTAATCTTTGCCGTATTCGAGATGATCCAGGTGGTAGGCGCGCAGAACCTGGGCAGGGATGGGCTCTTTGGCCAGGGCGGCCAGGGCATGAGAGGCGGCGATTTTCATCTCGTCGTTGATGCAGCGTGCGCGGGCATCCAACGCACCGCGGAAGATGAAAGGGAACCCAAGGACGTTGTTGATTTGGTTGGGGTAATCGGAGCGTCCGGTGGCAACGATGCCGCCTGGGCAGCAGGAATGGGCGATTTCGTAGCGCACTTCGGGGTCGGGGTTAGCCATCGCGAAGACGATGGGGTCGCAGCGCATCGAACAGAGCATGTCCTCGTCCACCAGGTTCGCGGCGGACAGGCCGATGAACACGTCCGCGCCTCGGATGACCTCACGCAGAGAGGCAGGACGATCTCCCTGGGCAAATTCGGCTTTCTGGGGGAACATTTCTTCGGGGCGGCCGTGATAGACCAGGCCGGCGATGTCGCACATCCAGATATTCTCGCGGGGCACGCCAATTTTGACCAGTTGGCGGGCGCAGGAGATGCCGGCAGCGCCTGCACCGGAGAAGACCACCTTAATCTCATCCATTTTGCGCTGGGTCAATTCGAGGGCGTTGATGAGGGCTGCGCCCAGGATGATGGCTGTGCCGTGCTGGTCGTCGTGAAAAACGGGAATGTCCAACATGGCCTGCAGGCGGGTCTCGATCTCAAAACACTCGGGGGAGCGGATGTCTTCCAGGTTGATGCCGCCGAAAGTGGGGGCGATGGCGGCCACGGTCTGGATGAAAATTTCAGGGTCAAAAGCGTTGACCTCGATGTCAAATACGTCAATATCGGCAAATTTCTTGAAGAGGACGCCTTTGCCTTCCATCACCGGCTTGGAAGCCAGCGCGCCGCGGTTTCCCAGGCCCAGGATGGCGGTTCCGTTGGAGATGACGGCCACCAGGTTTCCTCGGTTGGTGTATTCATAGGCCAGCTCTGCATCCTGCTCAATTTCAAGCACGGGGTAGGCCACGCCGGGGGTGTAAGCCAGGCTAAGATCGCGCTGGGTGGCGAGGGGTTTGGTGGGAACGACCTGCAATTTGCCGGGGCGGCCATTGAGGCGGTGATATTCCAAGGCTTCTTCACGGGTGACGGCCATTGTGGAATGTCCTTTAAATGGGGAAATGAAAGGTGATATTTTGATTGTACTCCATTTTTTTACCGGGCAGACAGCGCGTCCGGCGGCATGTGTACAAAAAAATAGACGAAATGGTTAAAATCTTGTATAATAGTAATTGTCTAGATTAGATCTCTTTTTTGCGATCTGATTTAACCGGTTGAAATGGCTGATCATGAAGTTTGGCAGCGACAGGAATTGTAATCCCACTCCGAGGGGAGTGTTGGTTTGTAAGGGTCATTTAGAAGCGGTCACGTTCAAGGTTTGAGAACGCATTCTTGCAGAAAGCGAAGCCTGTAGGAAGCGGGACGACCAGGATAACAGCATAAGGTGTAATCAAACCCATGCCTCAACGCGATCAGGCAAGCAGCGCTTTTGAATGTCCAACCTGCTGAGTGTTACCGGCAGGTAAGGCTGATATTGTACCCCTCGGGTGGATAGGCCATCCTGAATAGCCTTTCTTTTTCAGCCGTGACGATCGGGAATGTTCACGGCTGCGCGTTTTAATATGACGAAGAAGATCACGGCCCTTAAAGTACAAAAACGCAACCCAAATCGGGTCAATGTTTACCTGGATGGGGAATATGCGTTTGGGCTGGCGCGGATTACAGCGGCCTGGCTGCAAGTGGGACAGGAACTTGGGGACGAAAAAATTGCGGAGCTGCAAGGGCAAGATACCTACGAAGTGGCCTATCAGCGGTCTTTGCTGTTCTTAAGTTACCGTCCGCGTTCGCAGGCTGAGGTGGAGCAGCGTTTGCGCAAGCACGGCTTTGAGGAGCCTGTGATTGAGGCGACTGTGGAACGCCTGACCAACAGCGGGTTAATTGGTGATGAACAATTCGCCCGTCTTTGGGTTGAAAACCGAAGCGCTTTTCGGCCGCGCAGCCGCGCCATGCTGCGCGCGGAACTGCGCCATAAAGGGGTCGCAGAAGAAGCAATCCTATCTGCTTTAGAAGAAGCCACCGATGAAGAAGAACTGGCATACCAGGCCGGGCTGAAACGCGCCCGGCGCTGGGCCGGGCTGGAGTGGAACGAGTTTCGAGAACGGTTGAGCGCGTATCTGGCGCGCAGGGGCTTTGTTTTCGAGACGACGGCTTCAGCAGTCCGACGCATCTGGGAAGAAATTCAGGCCTCTGAGGCAGAACCCACTTTCGGAAATGAGGATGAGAGATGCTGAATATGAATGGACTATCCCCACTGTTGTTATTTCTTTTGATTTTGTTTGATATTGTGATTGTGGCTGGTTTGGCCTATTTCGCCACGCGTTTTCTGTTGGACCGGTTTAAGAAGGAAGAATCGGCCAAGCTGGAAGTGATCCTTTCGAATGCTAAAGAGAAAGCCCGCACCATTGAGCTGGAGGCAAAAGATAAGGCGCTAAAGACACTCCAGGAAGGCGAAAGTGAAATCAACCGGCGGCGGCAGGAACTTTCCCGTGAGGAAGAACGGCTGCAAAAGCGCCGCGCAGAACTGGATCACAAGGTGGAACGGTTGGAACAGCGCGAAGTGGCCCTGAACAAACGGCAAAGTTCTTTGGACAAGCGCGTTAACGACGTTGAGAAAATGTACAACGATCAGCTGATTGAACTGCAGCGCGTGTCGCAGATGACGATGGACGAGGCGCGCAAAGAGCTGTTGGAATCGGCAGAAAAAGAAGCTCGCAACGACATGGCGCGCATTATTCGCCAGATTGAAGCTGAAGCCCGCCAGGAAGGCGAAAAGCGTGCGCGAGAGCTGATCGCGGATGCCATCCAACGGGTGGCGTCGGAGCATGTTTCTGAAGTGACTACTTCGTTGGTGTCGCTGCCTAACGAAGAGATGAAGGGGCGCATCGTGGGCCGCAACGGGCGCAATATCCGCGCTTTTGAGCAGGCCGCAGGCGTGGACGTGATCGTGGATGATACTCCGGAAGCCGTGACGGTTTCTTGTTTTGATCCGGTGCGGCGTGAGGTGGCGCGGCGGGCTTTGGACCGGCTGATTTTGGACGGCCGCATTCACCCGGCGCACATTGAGAAAATTTTGGCTGAAGAGCAGCGCGAAGTGGATCGCGCCATTGTGGAAGCGGGCGAGCAGGCGGCTTACGAGGCCAACGTGCCTGGGCTGCACCCTGAGATCTTAAAAGTACTGGGACGGCTGCGCTACCGCACCTCTTACGGTCAGAATCAACTGGCACATGCGGTGGAAGTATCCAAATTGGCCGCAATCATTGCCTTGGAATTGGGCGCGGATGTGGAAACGTGCAAGGCTGGCGGTCTGCTGCACGATCTGGGCAAGGCGATGGATCACAACACCGAAGGTACGCACGCCTCGATCGGGGCGGAATTTGCCCGGCGTCATGGCGTGAACACGAAAGTGGTGAACACCATCGCTTCTCACCACCACGAGGTGGAGCAGGAGAGCGTGGAAGCGGTGATTGTGGAAGCGGCGGATGCGATTTCGGGCGCGCGCCCGGGCGCGCGGCGCGAAGACCTGGAGCAGTACATCAAACGCCTGCGCGCGCTGGAAGATATCGCCAATTCGCAGAAGGGTGTCAGCCAGAGCTATGCCATTCAGGCGGGCCGAGAAGTGCGCATCATCGTGCGGCCTGAGGATGTGGACGATCTGGCTGCGACGCGCCTGGCTCGCGACATTGCCCGCAAGATCGAAGAGACCATGCAGTATCCGGGTCAAATTAAGGTGACGGTGATCCGCGAGACGCGCGCGGTGGACTACGCCAAGTAAACTGTGTTTGTGAACACAAACGGCTGCCGGAAAGCAACAACGGCAGCCGTTTTTCTTTTCAGTGGGTTGGGTTTAGACGTAAGGGTTTTCGTCCAGTTTTTCGCCCACGGTGGTTTGGGGACCGTGGCCGCTGAGCAGGATGGTTTCGGGGGGCAGGGTGTAGATGTGGCTGCGGATGGACTCTGCCAGGGCCTGCCCATCGCCGCCGGGGAGATCTGTGCGGCCCACGCTGCGGCGGAAGATCAGGTCGCCGGTGAAGGCGACGTGATCCTGGGGAAAGATGAAGACCACGTGCCCAGGGGTGTGGCCGGGGGTGTGGCGCACCACAGCCGTGGATTCACCCACCGCGGCGGTTTGATCGGCCTGCCATAAGAGATCGGGGGCGGGGCCGGCGTTGAAATGGTAGCCCCAGGTGCCCGCGCCGCCGTCTTCGCGCCATAGGGGCAGATCCAGCGGGTGGAGACCCACCGGAACGGGCGCAGGCAAGGCGGAGAGAATCTCTTTGACCCCGGCGATGTGGTCAAAATGGGCGTGGGTGAGCCAGACGGCCAACAGGCTGAGGCCGCGGGCGTGCAGGTCGTCCAGCACTTTGCGCGCGCCGAAGGAGGGGTCAATGATGACCGCCTGGCGGGTGGCCTGATCCACGGCGCAATAGGTGTTATTGCTCAAAGAGCCGAGCACGTAGGTGAGGGTTTCAATGGGCATGGGACTCCTCTTCCAGGGAGAGGCCGCCGCGTTGGCGGGCGGCATGGCTGCGCAGAAGGCGGGGCAGGGACAGCACGGTGACCAGCAGCACGGCGGTGATGGCCAGCAGGCCGTAGCTGTACATGGCGACGGGGTTCCATTCGTAAAGGATGCCCGCCAGGAAGGGGGCCAGGATGACGGAAAGGGCGTTGGCGGTTTCGATGAAGCCGTAGGCCAGGCCAATTTCACTGGGGTGCACCAGGTCGCGGGTGAGGGCCAGCACCATCGAGCGGGACAGACGGTAGCCGCCAAAGAAGAAATAGCCGCCCGCAAAAGCCGGGATGGCTTTACCCACACGGAAGAGCAAGGCAGCCAGAGCAACGAAGGTCTGGCCGATGATGAAGCCGGTGGACGGGTGCAGACTGCCCAACACGAGGGCAAAAACGGCGTTCCCCAGGCTGCCGATGGAACCCAGGTAGCCGATGGCGCGCAGATCCAGGCCGATTTGATTTTGCAGGAAGTTGGGAGTCAGCGACAGAGGCAGATACAGCACCGTCATAGAAGCAAACACCAGCCCCAGCATGACCAGGAAGGCGCGGTTGTGCAGCAGGCTGCCGTTCTTCACCACCTGGGCGTGGGGGGGGGGCTGCACCGGGCGTATGCAGAGGATGACGGCCGAAGAGAGGAAGAAAATCCCCGCGGAAATCTTATACACCATGCTGAAGGAATACTGTTCGCCCACCCAGCCGCCGATGAGGGGGCCGATGACCGCGCCCAGGTGGAACATGGCGGAGGGGAAGGTGAGGGCGCGCTGCACCGGCCAGGTGCCGCGTACACGGGTGATGTAGCTGTTCATGGGGGCCAGTACGCTGGAGGTGAGGCCGTAGAGCAGGTAGCCGGTCACAAACATGGGCAGGGAGCCGGAAAAGGCCATGATGGTGGTGGAGATGGACCCCATGATCCAGGCGGTCCACATCAGCGGACGGGGGCCGTAACGGTCCGCCAGGTAGCCGCCGGGGATTTGCGCCAGGGTCATGGCGATGCCGTTGGCGCTGAGGATAGCGCCAATGACAAAGGGGGTGGCGCCCAGTTTTTCCAGATAGAGCGGCTGGAAATAGAAATACATGCCCTCGCCGACCCCCCAGGTGAACAGGGAAATGGAAACCAGGAGGAGGTCGCGGGTCATGAAAGCGCTCCGGTGTGGATGGTGGGCGGCCCGATCCTCATTCGAGGATGATCAGGTCGCGGGGGTAATCGCTGAGGCTTTGGCTGGCGTCGGCGGTGACGACGATATCATCCTCAATGCGCACGCCGCCGCGGTTGGGCAGGTAGATGCCCGGCTCGACGGTGTAGGCCATGCCCTCTGCCAGAAGGAGATCGTTTTCGGCGAACATGTAAGGCGGCTCGTGGCCTTCCATGCCCAGGCCGTGGCCGGTGCGGTGGGTGAAATAGGGGCCAAAACCGGCGGCTTCAATCACCTGGCGGGCGGCGCGGTCGACATCACCGGCGGGGATGCCGGGTTTACCGGCGGCGCGCCCGGCGGCGTTGGCAGCCTGCACGGTTTCGTGGATGCGGCGCAGTTCGGGGTGGGGCTGACCGATGGCGACAGTGCGGGTAAGATCGGAGCAGTAGCCGCCGTAAGAAGCGCCCCAGTCAATGACGAGCAGATCGCCGAGCTGAAGGGGGCGGTCGCTGGGGGCGGCATGGGGATTGGCGCCGTTGGGGCCGCCCGCCACGATGGGGGCGAAAGGCATCTCAGAATCGGAGCCGGCGCGCAGGAGCTGGATAGACAGCTCAGCGGCTACGGCGCGCTCGGTGACGCCGGGATGGATAAAGGGCAGGGTGGCGTGGAAGGCATTTTGAGCGATGACGGCGGCCTGCCGCATGGCGGCGATTTCTTCGGCATCTTTTTGGATGCGCAGCTGATTGAGGATGGGTTCAGCGCTGACAAAGACGGCGCGGGAGGCGGCGTTTTGCAGGTAGGTCAGCTCCATGAAGCGCAGGCGGTTGGGCTCCACGCCGATTTTTGCGCCGGTGAGGCCAAACTGGGCGGCAGCGCGGGTGAAAACCTCGGGCCAGAGGGCGGGGTTATCGGGGAAGAGGAAATCACGCAGGGCCAGACGGCTTTTGGCCAGTTTTCCAGCTTCCAGTTCGGGCAGGATGAGGGCCGGCTGGGCGCCAGGGACGATGATGAGGACGGTGGGGCGCTCCATGAGGTGGAAATTGAGGCCGGTGAGATAGGTGAGGGTGGGGCCAGGGTTGAGCACCAGGGCGTCGAGGCCAGCCGAGCGGATGAGATTTTCGAGACGTTGGTAGCGAGACAGGGACATGATTACCTCCAGAGGAGATTATACGCAGAAAGAGAAAAAAGGGCAGGTGAGAAAAGAAGGGAGTTGCAAGCTGCGCATAGCCAATCGAGTCTGGCCAAAAAAGTGACTTTGGAAAGGCGGTGAAGTCTTGACAGGCGGGCATGGTTCGAGTAAAATCCTGATTACGATGAAGTAAGGGCCTGTAGCGCAGTTGGGAGCGCGCTTCAATCGCACTGAAGAGGCCGAGGGTTCGAATCCCTCCAGGTCCACTGAGGGACGAGAACTCTGCAAACAGAGATCGTTCTGAGTAGTTTAACAAACTGTCAGGAAATGAGGGCCCATAGCGCAGTTGGGAGCGCGTCTCAATGGCATTGAGAAGGCCGAGGGTTCGAATCCCTCTGGGTCCACTAATTAGAGAGTAGAGACGCCTGACGTTTTTACTCTCTCTTTGTTCATACGAACGGCGAATGCGGGAGTAGTAGGTCATTCACCAGCGAGTCGGGAAAGCCCGGTGGAAGCCCGACAACGGCGGATGTGAACCGCCAGAAGACAGAACTCGCCCGCTGCCCTGAGGGGCCAGCCGTTGAGGTGAAAGCAGTAACCTCAGCCGGGTTTCGCCCGTTATCGCGAGCCAGAGCGGCGCAGCGCATTCCAGCGGCTGCGCAAGCAGGGTGGTACCGCGGAGAATCCTCCGTCCCTGATTGGGACGGAGTTTTTTTATCTGAAACAGGGAGCGTGCAGCATGGCAGAGACACAAATTCCGGCGTATAACCCGGCAGAGATTGAAAAGAAGTGGCAGGCGCGGTGGGAAGCAGACGGCCTCTATCATTCGGATGTGGACCCGCAGCGTCCCAAGCACTACGCGCTGACGATGCTCCCGTACCCTTCCGGCGATCTGCACATTGGGCATTGGTTCGCGATGACCCCTTCGGATGCACGCGCGCGGTACATGCGCATGAACGGCTACAATGTGTTGTTTCCGATGGGTTTTGACGCCTTTGGTCTGCCCGCGGAAAACGCCGCGATTAAGAAGAACGTGCATCCCAAAGAATGGACGTACCGCAACATCGCCCGCATGCGCGATCAGTTGAAGAGCATGGGCGCCATGTTTGATTGGCGGCGCGAAGCGGTGAGCGCGGATCCGAAGTATTACCGCTGGACGCAGTGGTTCTTCATCCAGCTCTACAAGCACGGGTTGGCGTATCACAAAATGAGCCCGGTGGATTGGTGCCCGACCTGCAACACCACCCTGGCGCGCGAACAGGTGTGGGGCGACGACCGGCACTGTGAACGCTGCGGCACGCCCGTGACCAAGAAGAACCTGGATCAATGGTTCTTCCGCACCACCCGCTACGCGGATGAGCTGCTCTCCTACGAGGGCATCAACTGGCCGGAGCGCGTGCGCGTGCTGCAAACCAATTGGATCGGCCGCTCGGAAGGCGCAGTGGTCAAGTTCCACACAGAGCAGGGCGACGAGCTGGAAGTGTTCACCACCCGCCCCGACACGCTGTGGGGGGTGACCTTTATGGTGCTGGCGCCGGAACATCCGCTGGTGCAGAAAATCACCTCGGCGGAGCAAAAGGCGGCGGTGGAACAATATGTGGCTGAAGCGGTGCGCCAGACGGATGTGCAGCGCGAGGCGACCGATAAGGAAAAAACGGGCGTGTTCACGGGCGGGTATGCGGTCAACCCGGTGAGCGGCGAGCGCATCCCCATCTGGACGGCGGACTATGTGCTGATGACCTACGGCACGGGCGCGATTATGGCCGTTCCGGCCCACGACCAGCGCGATTTTGAATTTGCGCGCCGGTTTGGCCTGGAGGTGCGTGTGGTCATCCAGCCGGAAGATATGGAAGCCCTGGATGGGGCCGCCCTGACGGAAGCGGTTCCGGCGCACGGCAAGATGGTCAACAGCGGCCCAATGAGCGGCACGCCCGGCGAAGAGGCCTTTGAGCAGGTTTTGAAATTCCTGGAAGCCAACGGCATGGGCAAACGGGCGGTGAATTACCGCCTGCGTGACTGGCTGATTTCGCGCCAGCGCTATTGGGGCGCGCCCATCCCGATGGTGCACTGCGAGAAGTGCGGCGTGGTGCCTGTGCCGGAAGAGCAGCTGCCGGTGACGCTGCCGGACGATGTGGAATGGCGGCCGACGGGTGAAAGCCCGCTGAAGCTGCACCCTACCTGGCGGCTGACCACCTGCCCGCAGTGCGGCGGGGCGGCGGAACGCGACACCGACACGATGGACACTTTCATGTGCTCATCCTGGTATCACCTGCGCTACCTGAGCCCGGATTACGATCAGGGGCCGTTTGACCCGAAAGAATACGATTACTGGATGCCGGTGGACACCTACACGGGCGGCATTGAGCACGCCAATATGCATTTGATCTACACGCGCTTCTTCCACAAGGCCCTGCGGGATATGGGCATTGCGCATGGGGATGAACCCATGCTGCAGCTGCGCAACCAGGGCATGGTCTTGGGCGAGGACTCGGAGAAGATGTCGAAGAGCCGCGGCAACGTGGTGGCGCCGGATGATCTGGTGCAGGCCTATGGGGCAGATGCGCTGCGCGCGTATTTGATCTTCTTCTCGCGCTGGGATCAGGGCGGGCCGTGGTCGAGCAACGGCATTGACGGCACTTTCCGCTGGCTGCGGCGGGTGTGGGCAATGGTGGTGGAGCCGGTGGGCAAGGACGGCTTTGTGGATGAGAGCGCGGTGCGTGTGCTGCGGCGCAAGGTGCACCAGACGCTGCGGCGGGTGACGCACGATTTTGAACATTTTGAGTTCAACACGATCGTGTCGAGCCTGATGGAGCTGTCCAATGAGATGGCCCGTCTGAAACCGGCCACCTACGGCAGCCCGGCCTGGGGCGAGGCGGTGGATATTTACCTGCGTATGCTGTCGCCGGTGACGCCGCACATCGCCGAGGAACTGTGGGCTTACCTGGGCAAGAGCTATTCGATTCACACCCAAAGCTGGCCGGCGGTGGACGCGGAAGCCGTGCAGGAAGATGAGATCACCGTGGTGGTGCAGGTGAACGGCAAGGTGCGCGGGCGGGTGACGCTGGCGGCGGACGCCAGCGAAGAGGCGGTGAAGGCGGCGGCTCTGGAAAACGAAGGGGTGGCGAAGTTCCTGGAAGGAAAGACGCCGCGGCAGATCATCGTGGTGCCCAAGAAATTGATCAACATTGTGGTGTGAACACCCATTGGGGTGTGAACACCCATCGCGGTGTAAAAACACTCAGGGCTGCGCTGGAAGGAAAGGGCGCAGCCCTCTTTTTTTGCCGGAGATTTGGCTTGCTTCTCGCGCTGTGGCAGGCTACACTTAACTGCAGGCCAATCATTGCGGGTGCCTGCGGCCCCGAAGGAGAAAACGATCATGCGTTACGAAGAACTGAACTGGATGGATGTGGAGAAATACCTGGAAAACGACGACCGGCTGATCCTGGTGTTGGGTTCGACCGAGCAGCACGGCTATTTGAGCCTGGCGACGGACGTGAAAATCCCCATGGCGGTGGCGGATGTGGTCAGCCAGCGCACGGGGGTGCTGGTGGCGCCGCCGCTGAACTACGGGATTACGCCCTATTTTGTGACCTACCCGGGCACGATCAGCGTGCGCACCAGCACCTACATCGCGATGGTGGAGGATATCGTGCGCTGCGTGTACCAGCAGGGCTTCCGGCGCGTGTTGGTGCTGAACGGGCACGGCGGGAATATGCCGGGGCAGTATGTGATGTGGGAGGTGATGAACGATTGCCCGGGGCTGAAGGTGAGCTGGTATTCGTGGTGGACGTCCAACAGCGTGTCGGCGGTGGCGATGAAATACGGTCTGGAGCCGGAGCATGCCAACTGGCTGGAGGCGTTCCCCTTCACCAAGGTAACCGAGCTGCCCCAGGGCGAGAAGACGCCGGTGCACGCCAAGGGGCTGATGAGCGCGAGCGAATCGCGCGAGGCTTACGGGGATGGGGCTTTTGGCGGCAAGTATGAGGCCGACCCGGCCGTGATGGATGAGATGTTCGCGGCGGTGGTGCAGGATGTGATGTATTTGCTGGAGTTTTGAGAGGGTGGGAATCAGCACGGCGCGGGCTGGTGCAACCGGCCCGCGCTGTTTTTTATCACGCAGGGATAGGCCCGGTAGGGTGCGTTCAGATTTATCGAACGCACCAAAACGCGCAACGAAATCGGTGCGTTGGGAACGCACCCTACCACTGAGAAGGGGCACGCCCCCTCAGTGCGGGGGCACGGGCAAAAAGCGCCCGTGCCCCTACCCTGGCTTGCTGCTTCATAGGACGAGCTGGATGGACAGGTGTTTGTATACCCGCCCTCTTGACGATCTTGGCTTCTTGGCGGTGAATCAAACATGTCTTTGAACCGCCAAGGCTCAAAAGACGCCCATCTGAATCAGACGCCTGTATCAACCGCACCAACCTGCCTGGATGGTGTACAATCAAGCATAAACAGCGTACCCATACAAGCACCCCCAGGGAGGAAAACCATGAACCGTCCGATTCTGCAAAACCCCGCCAGCCCCATGAAATCTCACAAAGCGTCCCTTTGGCGCCGGATCCTCCTGGCGCTGGCTGCCTGCGCCGGACTGGTGACCGCCTGCACCCCCAGCCCCAACAGCGCGGCCCCCAGCGTCAGCCTCCCCCAGCCGGAGAGCCTGGCGGCCCAGGCCGCCGACGCGGCCGCTGCGGAAGCCTACCGCCAACTGCAGGAAGCCATCACCGCCGGGCTGGAGACCGCCCTGGGCAGCGCGAATATCTTGCAGCAGGTGTCCTTTGGGGACCCGCAGCGCATTCAGGCTGTGGCCGACCTGTTTGCGCAAAGCCTGAACAACCCAGAAAATCCAGCCGACCGGGTGCTCGATCCGAGAGCTTTTCAAGTTGGTCTAAATCCAGACGGAATTGCCTTTTTGCTCTTAACGGCTGATAGTCCTTGGGGCAAAGCGGGTGAAGTGGCCATTATTGACACTGGAGCAGACAAGGGCATGTTTGTCACCGTGACTGGCTCTGGTGTGGCTGAGGGTAAATTAGA
>JARKPO010000014.1 GCA_029975215.1 Levilinea sp. | reverse complement strand
GCAGGAAGTGCTGCTGGCGCTGCTGCAAAAGTACGAACTGGGCGGGCTGAAACAGCTCACCGACCCCAATATCTTCCGCGTCAGCCCCTTCCGCGAAATGGGCGAGGTGCGCGGCGTGGTCAGACGCTTTGGCGGTCAACCGCAGCAATTGCGCCATGCGTTGGATGAGATGCAGCGGCGTTTATATGCAGCTTAACCGAAATTTTTTCTTAAGGTGGTTTATGACGACACGACGAATCAATGAAACCCTGCGCAGCGACATGTGGCGAGCCTGTGATATCCTCCGCCGCGACAATAACGTGGGTGGGGTGATGCAGTATATTGAACACATTGCCTGGTTATTGTTCCTTAAGTTTTTAGACCAGGAAGAAAAGAAACGCCTGGAAACCGCCGCGCTGTCGGGAGAAACATACACACCAGTCCTGCAAGGCGACCTGTCATGGGACGCGTGGGCCGGGCCTGAGAAAATCCGCAATTGGAAAGCCGATGAACTGATCCAGTACGTGCGCGGCCGGCTGCTGCCCGGCCTGGCCACGCTGACCGGCGCGCCGTTAGCCCGCACCATCTCGCGGATTTTCTCCGATGAGAGCAGCGGCGACCAGAACGTGGTGCGCAATGTGCCGGTGTGCGCTTCGGGGTACAACCTCAAGGATGTCATCGAGATCATCAATGCGATCAATTTTGACAAAGATGATGACATCTTCACCATCACCAATTTCTACGAAGACCTGCTGCTAAAAATGGGCACCGAGAGCGGCACCGGCGGCGAGTTTCACACCCCGCGCCCGGTGATCAAATTCATGGTGGAAGTGATCGACCCGCAGATCGGCGAAACCATCTATGACCCGGCTTTTGGTTCCGCCGGCTTTCTGGCAGGGGCTTACCTGTACCTGGAAACCAAGGCGCAGTTGGCGGAAGATTTTGACTTTTTACAGGAAAAAGCCTTTTATGGTCAGGAGAAAAAGGGCATCGCCACCCTGCTGGGCACCATGAACCTGGTGCTGCACGGCGTGGCCGCCCCCAACCACGTGATCCGCGCCAACACGCTGGAAGAGAACATCAAGGGCAGCGTCTCCGAACGCCATGATATTGTCTTGACCAACCCGCCCTTTGGCGGGACGGAAGGCCGCCACATTCAGCAAAACTTCCCGGTGCAGACCAACGCCACCGAGCTGCTCTTCATGGAACACATCATCAAGAAACTGAAGAACACCCCCAACGCGCGCTGCGCGATGGTCGTCCCCGAAGGCACGCTCTTTCGCGGCGGCGCCTTTGCCGAAGTGAAGAAAGATTTGCTCGATCAATTCCACCTGTTCGCGGTGGTCAGCCTGCCGCCGGGAACGTTCTCCCCTTATTCGGATGTGAAAACCGCTCTGCTGTTCTTCAAACGCCCGGAGGAGGTGCTGGAAAAGAACCCGCAGGCGCGCCAGGAAACCTGGTTTTACGAAATGCCGCTGCCCGAAGGGCTGAAAAAATTTTCCAAGGGCAGCCCGATTGCGGATGAGCATTTTACCGAGCTGCGCGCGATGTGGCAGCAGTGGCGGGACTATCTGAACGGTGAGTGCGAACGCCCCTTTGAACTGGCGGAGGACATCCGCGTCCGTTGGCAGGCGCATTTTGCCTGGGAAGCCTACCGCAAAGCGCTGGAAGACGGCGACGCCGAAGTGCAACCCCCCCAGCCTGCGCCGGAAGCCGGCCCCGCGGCGCGCGCCGCGCATGCCGCCGAAGGACCGCGCCCGCAAGGACCCTACACCGCCTGGGTTGAACGGCTGGACGACCTGGCAGCCCGCGGCTATGACCTGAGCGCGCGCAACCCCAACCAGGACGACCGCATCACCCTGCCCCACCCGGCGGAAATTACCGCCCGCTTACTGGAAAGAACCCGCGAATTTCAAAGTATTTTAGAGCATCTACATTCGGTTGTAAGCAATGGAGAGGAACAGCCATGAAGTTACCATCCGGGTGGGAAGCTAAAAGATTACGAACGCTTATAACAATTAATTATGGAAAAGGTTTGCCAGAACGAGAACGGAAGACTGGCTCATTTTTCGTATTTGGCGCAAATGGGCCTGTAGGAAATCACAATGAGGCCTTTACCAAAGGGCAAACACTCATAATTGGTCGAAAAGGATCTGTTGGTGCTGTAAACTGGAGTGAGCACGCATGTTGGCCTATTGATACAACTTATTACATTGATGAATTTCCACAAAATCTGGATAAACGGTATCTTTATTATTTTCTTAAAAGTCAACCTCTTTCATCAATGGATAAATCTGCAGCAATTCCAGGATTAAATAGAAATGATTTATACAATGTAGAAATTCC
>JARKPO010000012.1 GCA_029975215.1 Levilinea sp. | reverse complement strand
GTACGCCCGATATTCCGCGGTCCCCAGCATCTGGCAGTACTTCGTGATCGCCGCCGTCAAGGTCGTCTTCCCGTGGTCGATGTGTCCCATCGTTCCTACGTTCAGATGCGGCTTGCTTCGATCAAATTTTTGCTTGGCCATGATTCCTCTCCTATTGCAAAGACATCAAGGTGCAGGCGGCAAATAGAGCCCTCAATGGGATTTGAACCCATGACCCCGTTCTTACCAAGAACGTGCTCTACCTACTGAGCTATGAGGGCTTGCCGATCCCAACTTTTTGCGCTTGTAACATCTTTGCGCTTGTGATCTTTCTCGCTTTTCAGCGAGTGGGCGGTGAAGGATTCGAACCTCCGAAGGAGTGTCTCCAGCTGATTTACAGTCAGGTCCCTTTGGCCACTTGGGTAACCGCCCGATATTTCGAACTGTTGCCAGCTCGCAAGTGAGATCGCAGGGGGCTATGCCTTCCATCCATCTCACTCGCCAGCCGTCAACTGAGCCGACGACGGGAATCGGACCCGTAACCAACCGCTTACAAGGCGGTTGCTCTACCATTGAGCTACGTCGGCGCAGAAAATGATTTTAAGGTTCTTCTACAGCGCACGAATTATACCAAACCCATGACGGAATGACAAGCCCTGGGTTAAAAATACTTTCCGCGACGGGTGATGAGTCTATCAGATGTCGCGGAAAGCGTCAAGATGATGACTGCAAGGTCAGCGCTGTTGCTCGTCAAACGCGCTGCCGCGCAGCTGCCACATGGGGGCCGTCGGCCTGCAGCCGTGCGAACAGGACGAGGCCAATTGGCAGCCCGAGCAGTCCTGCGCCGCCGTCAGCAAACCCATGCGCTGCAAATGATCCAGCATGGCCGTCACCATCTGCGGGCTGGTGTTCAGCTTCTCGGCCAGCACGCCAATTTCCAGCGAGCCGCCCGATCTTAAGATGCTCAAAAGTTCCTGAAGCATGCTTTACAGCCCTCCCCACACCGCCAGAGCATACACGCCCGCGCCCGCCGCCAGCGAGATAGACAGAGTCAGGCCCACGCTGAACAGGGTCCAGCGCCACGAGCCGCTCTCCTGGCGGATGACGGCCGCCGTGGCCGCACAGGGGATGAACAGCAGCGATACCGCCAGGAAAGCCAGGCCGCTGGCCGGGGAATAGATGCTCGCCAGGGTGCTGGCCAGGCCGGCACCTTCGGCGCTGCCAAACAGGACCCCCAGGGTGGCGATGGAGTTCTCTTTGGCGAAGAAGCTGGCCAAAAGCGCCACCGTCAGCCGCCAATCCAGCCCCATCCACAGACCCACCGGTTCAAACCAGCGCCCCAGCCCTGCCAGCCAGCTGCTTTCCAGATCCCCGCCGGGCAGGGCCGCCAAAGCCCACACCACCACCGAAAACACCAGAATGGTGGTGCCGGCCTTTTCCAGGAAGGACAGCGAGCGCTGCCACACCAGCAGGCCGATGGTACGCCCGTTGGGGATGTGGTAGAGGGGCATTTCCATCACAAAGGCCGAGCGCTGCCCGCGGAAGACTGTGCGGCTCATCACCACGCCCACCAGCACCAGCACAGCCAGCGACAGCATCACCAACCCCCAAGACACCCAGGCCGCCGCTGTGCCAAAAAAGGCCGGCGCCAGGAAGGCCAGCACGCCCAGGCGGGCTGTGCAGGGCACCAGAGGAGTCAGCAGGATGGTAAGCAGCTGCGCCGCCCGCGAATCGGCCACCCGCGCTCCCATCACCGCCGGAACGTTGCAGCCGAAGCCCAAAAACAGCGGCAAAAAGGACTTGCCGTGCATGCCCATCAGGTGCATAAAGCGGTCCATCACATAGGCCGCCCGCGCCATATAGCCCACGTCTTCCAGCAGGGCCAAGACCGCAAAGAAAATCACCAGGATGGGCAAAAAGGTCACCACCGTGCCCACCCCGCCCATCACGCCATCCAAAACCAGGCCCTGCACCCACAGCGGCGCATTGACCAAAGCCGCCGCCAGCCAGCCGCTGATCCGCCCGACAATCTGCGTATCCAGCCAATCCTGCAGGGGCGCGCCAATTTGAAAGGTCATCCAAAACACCCCACCCAAAATGGCGGCCAGGATCACCAGCCCCCAGAATGGGTGCGCTGCCCAGCGGTCGAGGCGTTCGGTCAGGCCGATCTGCCCCACCCGCGGGCGCACCACTGCCGCGCGCACCAGACGGCCAATCCACTCATAGCGGCCGGTGGCCACCGCCAAAAACGCGTCCTCATGCGCCATCAGCTCCTGTTGAATGCGTTCCCAGCGCTCCGCCGGCAGCAGCGCGCGCATCTGCTGGGTGATTTCCTCATCCCCTTCCAGCAACTTGGTGGCCACCCAGGCGGTGGGGTAGGGCGCGGGCACGTAGCCCTGCACGGCTTCCAGCACCACCCGCAGAGATTCGCGGTGATCTTCACGAATTTCGGGCAGGCGCGCCACCAACCCGCGGCGGCCCGCCAGGGTCTCCTGCACCGCCGCAAAAAGCTCGCGCACCCCTTCGGCGCGCGTGGCCGTCATGGGGATCACCGGCAGCCCCAGGGCGGCTTCCAGCACCTCCGGCTCCACCAGAATATTCTCCTGGCGGGCCACATCCATCATATTTAACGCCACCACCACCGGCGCCGGCAGGCTGACCAGCTCAGCCACCAGGTACAGGCTGCGTTCCAGGTTGGCGGCGTTGACCACGGCGATGACCACATCCGGCTGTTCGTGCAGGATGAAGTCGCGGGCGATGCGCTCTTCGGCTGAATTGGCCGTCAGGCTGTAGGTTCCCGGCAGGTCCACCAGGGTAAAACGCTGCCCGTCGTGCATCAGGCTGCCTTCGCGCCGTTCCACGGTCTTACCGGCCCAATTGCCCACATGTTGGTTCAGACCCGTGAGCAAATTGAACAGGGTCGATTTGCCCATATTAGGCTGCCCCGCCAGGGCGATGAGGGTGGTGCGCTGACCATGCTCCACGCGCAGCGTGGGGGCAGCAGTGGTGTCGGTATGGCAGCTCATTCGCCGCTCCGTTCCACCAAAATATTCGCGGCTTCCCCCCGCCCCAGGGCCACCCGCCCGCCGCGCACGGTCACAATCAGCGGGCCGTGGGCATAGTTTTGATTGACCACCAGCTCTCCCCCTGGGGTGAAGCCCAATGCCGTCAGGCGGCTGATGAGCTGATTACCGCTGCCCAAAGAAATCACCAATCCGCGCTCACCCGCACGCAGGTCTGACAATCGTGTAAATCGAAGTGTAGATGGTTGCATCAGGATCCAATCTTGACGGGAAGCCCCGCCAGGTTATAATTAGAGTATCCTACTTCAGAGATTGACTATTGACTAATTTCACAATTAGTATACACTAATTTATAAGCGGTTTTGAGCATTTGTCAAGACTGAAGAACGTCCTGTTTTTGTGAAGGTGCGATGACCGAGAAAATTAGCCCGACGATTGAAGACTATTTGATGACCCTGTTCATTTTGCAGCGCGACGGCGAGGCGGTTCAGGGAGTGCGCCTGGCCGAGCTGCTGGGCGTCTCGCCTCCCACCGTCACCAACACCCTCAAGCGCATGGTGCGCGACGGCCTGGTGAGCATGGACAGCGCCCGCGGCCCCCACCTGACCGTTCCCGGCCTGGAAGCCGCCCGCACGGTCCTGCGCCGCCACATGCTCACCGAATGGCTGCTTTCGCGCATGTTATCCTGGTCGAGGGTTCATCTTCAGGCCCACGAGATGGAACATGCCATCTCCGATGAGTTGGAGGCCGCGCTGATTGCGGACCTGAACCACCCCACCACCTGCCCGCACGGCAACCCCCTGCCCGGTTATGAGGCCCTGACGGCCGATTGGGTCGCGCTGGTCAACCTGCGCCCCGGCGACGAGGTCATCATCCGCCGCATCCACGAGCTGGCCGAGGAAGACAGCCAATTACTGCATTATTTGGAAGAAAAATCGGTGGTGCCCGGCAGTCCGGCGCGGGTGGTGGAGGTGCTGCCCTTCAATCAGACCGTCACCCTGGAGGTCAACGGACAGAGCGTGACCTTGGGGTTTGCCGCGGCCCAGCAGGTGTTTGCCGAGCGGCTCGCGCCCCAAGCCGTCTGAATCGCCGCCAATCCCCTGGTTAAATCAAACCCGGCCCCACGGAATTCTCCATGAGGCCGGGCTTTTATTTCCGTTCAGATGCGCTTACTTGCACACCTTCTTGGTTGGGCAGAATTTCCACAGGCTGCCGCCTGTGCCCCAATTAAACACGCCCATGTACAGATTGCCCTTATAGGGGAACAGGCTGTTCGAGTAGTAGGTCAGCACATTGTTGCTGTTGCCCATGCCCGGCAGGCCCACCTGAGTCCAGGTGTTGCCGTCCAGGGTGGTGAACACCCCCAGGCCCAGGTCGTTATTGCCCATCACCGCCACCAGGCGCGTGCCGACCAGCACCAGCCCTGCGCCGCGGCGGTAGTTCCAGTCGCCGCCCAAAATTTCGCCGTCAGTCACGAAGTCCCAATCGGCGGCTTTATCGCATTTGCCTTTGCAGCGCCAGATTTGGGCGGAGTCGCCTGGCGTATGCACCGCCATGGCATACAAACCGCCTGTGAAGGGCACCAGCGAGCTGATGAAAACATTTTCCGGTACTCCAAAACCGTTTTCATTCACCTGGGTCCAGATGCCGTTTTTACCGCGCAGCCACACCTGGCCGCCGTCCGCATCCGCATCCAGATCGTCTGGGTCGCCGTCGCCGTCATTATCAAAATTGGAGTGGAGGGTAGCTGCATACCAGGTGCCCTGGTATTCAATCACATCCGAAATAACGGTGTTGTCATCTTGTCCAAAGCCGTCGCCGCCCAGGTCTTCTTTCGTCCAGCTGCCCAGGTCGCCGCTGGGACTGCACCACAGCTGCGACCCAGCGTTATTACTCCAGGTGGTGGCGCACAGTTGATTCCCCAGCTTCATCATGCGGAAGACTTCAGGGTTGCGCTGGCCCTGGTCAAAGCCGTTGTTTACCACAATCTGCCAGCTCAGCCCGTCGGCCGTGCGCCAGATCTGCCCGCCGCTGTTGGGGTCGTAATTATAGGTGGAGGCATAGAGCATGCCGTTGAATTCAAACAAGAAGTCAATGCCGTTGTTGCCGTTGCGGAAGCCGTCGGCTTCCACCACCTCCCAGCCGCTCTTGCCCTTGCGCCAAATCTGCGCGCCGCGGTCGCTTTCTGCACCCACGTACGGCACGCCCTTAAACAGGGTGACCGCCGTCACCGCATTTGTCCAGCGGCTGCCAAAGCCGTTGAGGGTCAGTTGGGCAAAGTAGTCGGGGGCCTTGGGCAGGAACTTCTTCACCTGGGCTGTGGACCAATCCGAGATGTAGACATTGCCTTTTTTGTCTACCGCCACACCCGAGGCATTGCGGAACTGGCTGGTCTTTGAGCCCCAGGTGCCGCCGATGGTGGTCAGATACGCCCCCGTCTTATCAAACACCTGGGTGCGCACGTGCCATTCATCCGCCACGTAGATGCGCCCCTTGGCGTCCACAGCCACATCCATCGGCCGACCCAGGCTGTCGAAGCCGTCCGGCCCGCACATCTGACTGCCGATGGTCATCTGGTACACGCCGTACTTGTTGAATTTCTGCACGCGGCAGTTGTTGGTATCAGCCACGTAGATATTCAGCTTGGCGTCCACAGCGATCCCGCCTGGCTCGGCAAAATGCTTGCTGTCCTGACCGGGCTCGTCTTTCACGCCCAGTTCCATCACCTTCTTGTCAAAGCGGTCGTACACCATCACACGGTGCCGCCAGCGGTCCGCCACATACACATACCCGCGCGGGTCCACCGCCAGGCCGCTGATGCCTGTTAAGTGATAATCTTCCGAACCGGTATCCCAGTTCTGGTCAATCCGCCGTACAAAACTGCCGTCCACGGCGCTGTACACCAGCAGCCTGGCCCAGCCGTTCTGCCCCACATACACCAACCCGCTGCGGCTGACCGCCAGGGACATCGGCCCATTCAAGCCCTTCTCTGGGTCATCGCTGCGCCCGCCGAACTTCCACACCAGGTTGCCCAGGGCGTCGAACTTAAACATGCGCCCACCCAACTCTTCGGCGAAGTACAAATTGTTCTTCGAATCGGTGTCAATCGCGCGCACGCCGTAGAAATGGGCGTCATCGGTCAGGTAGGGCTTGCCGCCCGGGTCGCCCGCGATGACGGTGTAATCTGCATCGCCGCCGCCGGTAGCCGGGAAGCGGCGAATTTTCTCACCGTCGCTGACCGCGTACATGCCTGTGACTGCGTCATAGGCCACGTCCACCGCCGGCCAGTTATAGACCGTGATGAAATCGGGGTCACACGCCACCGGCCCGCCGCTCAGGTTACAGCGCTTTACTCGCCCGTTGTCGCTGTCCGCAATCAGCAGGTAGGGGCTAGGGCTCAATTCCAGCCCCAGGCCGTTGGGGCGGTTCAGTTCATTGTCCGCGCCGCCCGGGTTGCCGGTTCCGTGGAACACTGAGCAGGTGAAGGTATCGACCGGGTCTTCTTCACAGGCCAGCACGCGGTGGTTTTCGGTATCGGCCACATACAGCACGCCGTCATAGAATTCCACATGCGCCTGGCGGTTGAAGCGCTCGGTTTGGCTGGCGTCACCCCATTCATCGCACACACCGATGTCATACTGCCAGTTGATGACAAAGTTGTCCACATCCGCTTCGTAGACTTTCACACAGTTGCGGCCGCGGTCCGAAACAAACAGGCGCGTGCCGTCAAAGGCCAGGCCCATCGCCTCGTTCATGCGGCTTTCGTTGGGTTCGTTCCAGGGCTCGGGCGGCACCTGCGCCACAACCCGCTCCCCCTCCGGCGCGTTGGGGTCTACCACCGTGATCACTTCGTTATTGGGCACCCACAGAAGCCCATTGATGTCCACGGCCACGTCCTTAGGCCAGTTCATGCCGTAGGCTCCCCAGTCGTGCATGCCGGGCCGCCCGGCCAGCACCACTGGCGTCAGGTCGGTTTCCAACATACTCAGGCGCGCGCCGTCCTCTTCGGTGATGAACAGCCGTCCGGCGGCATCATAGCGCAGGCCAAAGGGGCGGTTCAGATAGAGAATCGGGTCATCCAGGGTCGGGCTGTCAAAATAGGGCACGTCCGCCTCACCGAAGGCCGCGGCGTAAGAGAACACCGTCCCCGGCTTGCCCAAAGCGATGGCCTGGGCGTTGGGTTCCGCGCCCTGCGTCACCGCCACCCCCGCCCCCGAACCGCCGCGCGGCTGCACGGGCTGCGGCCCATCCGGCGGCTCCGGAAACGCCGCCGCGCCGCTGGCGTTGGCCAATAAGGACACAATCACCAGCAGTCCAACCAACCAGAATTTATGAAACTTGGTATGCATAGGTATCCCTCCCAACAAGGAGCACTAAAAAACGAACTTTTCCCCTTAAGTGTGTTAACTGGGTACTTTGTGGATAAAAGTTCGTGACGGAAAAACCCCCAACATCATTATAGATCGATTTCCCATGAAATCAAGCGCGGCCGCTCAGCAAAAGGTGCTTTGAATAATTGGCCTTATGGTAAGATTAGATCAGGTTCAATCATCAGGAGGGATCTTCACATGCCCATCGCCCCTCAGGATATTCCTTTATACGAACAAATCTACCGCGTGGTGCGCCAGATCCCAGCCGGAAAAGTAGCCACCTACGGTCAGGTAGCCAAAATCACCGGCGGGTGCACCGCCCGCATGGTGGGCTATGCCCTGGCCGCCCTGGCAGACCGCCCTGGCCCTGCTCAGGTGCCCTGGCAGCGGGTGATCAACGCCCAGGGCAAGATCAGTCCGCACGGGGCCGGCTACGGCAGCGCCATGCAGCGCAGCTTGCTGGAAGCGGAAGGGGTGGAATTTGACACGCAGGGGCGGCTGGATTTCAACCGTTTTGGGTGGATTGGCCCGCTGGAAAGCGCGGCGGGTGTGGGCTGATGTATAATCTTAAGCAACCCAGGCCGGCGCGCCCGCTGTGCTGCGCCGCCGCAAAAAGTGGAGCTGCCCCGTGCTAGACCTGTTTCTGCTTCCGATCCATGTCGCTTCCGGCGAAGACCAAACCGAGCTGCCGGGCTTGCTCTCCACCGCAGCCCCGCGCCGCTGCGACCGCACCCGCGCCGGAGACCGCCTGGTGGCGCTGCTTCAGGTATGCGCCGGGCCTGCTCTCACCCCGGCAGGCATGGAAATGCTGCACAGTAAACTGGCCGACACCTTCTACCGCACGCGCGGCACAGTGACCGGCGCGCTGCGCGCCGCCGCCGAGCAGGTAAACCTGACCCTCTTAGAGCAAAACCGCGCTCAGGGCACAGCCAGCGAGATCAGCCTGGGCATGGCGGTGCTGCGCGGCGACAGCCTGTTGGTGGCCATTTGCGGCCCGGCCCGCGCCTGGCTGTTGGCGCGCGCAGAAATTCAAGAAATCGCCGACAGCGAAAGCGGCGGACGCGGTTTGGGCATCAGCCGCAAGGCCAGCCCGCGCTTTGTGCAGACCGCGCTGAAGGGCGGCGAACTGCTGCTGCTCAGCCCCACACCTCTGCCTGCCTTCAGCCAGTCGGCCCCAGCCGAACGCTTCACCCTGGAAAACATCCGTCGCCGGGTCACAGCCCAGGCCAGCGGAGATCTGCAGGCCGCCTTGCTGCAATTCCAACCGGGCAGCGGCCTGCTGCGGCGGCTGCGTCCGCGCGCTGCAGGTTCGGCGGCCCCCTCCGAGCCGCGCGAACAGTTGCAGCCCCCCCCCGAAGCTCCAGCCGCCGCGCCAACCCCCGTCGAAGCCCCCCTCAATGCGCCTGCGCCCGCCCAACCGGCTCCCCTACCGGAGCCTGTGCGCGTGGAAGCCGCCGCGGAAGAGCCGGCCCCAGCCGGGGTGTACGTCACTGGTGATCGCCTGCAGCCGCCCAGCCCGCCCACGCCGCGCCGTTCGCGCCGTTCCGGCCCCGTGGTCAGCCCTGAAATGCGCAAAGGTCTGGCACGCGTCTGGTTTGGGGCCAGCCGCTGGGGGCAGCGGGTTCAGCAGGGCGCACAGAAATTTCTGAATCAAGCCCTGCCTCAAAGCGAAGACAGCACCGGCGGACCGAGCCGCAGCGCGATGCTCTTCATCGCCATTGCCGTGCCCCTGGTGGTGGTGGCCATCGCCGCCACGGTGTACCTGTTCGGTCCCAGCGGGCGTGCAGAGCAATTTGAGAGCTACGTGCAGCAGGCCGCTGCCCTGGCTCAGCAAGCCCGCGACAGCAAAGAGCGCGAAGCCCAACGCATCGGCTGGGCGCAGGTGATGACCCTGTTGGACAAGGCTCAAGAGTACGGCCAAAGCGCCGAGGCCAACAGCCTGCGCAATGAGGCTTCACAGGCTCTGGATCAACTGGACGGCATCACCCGCCTGGATTTCGTCCCCCTGGTCTCCTCCGGCTTCACCAGCACGGCTCAATTCACCCGCATCACCGCCAACAACAGCGAGATTTTCCTGCTGGACCAATCCAGCGGGCGGGTTTTCCGGCTGTACCTTTCGGGGCAAACCTACGAAGTGGATAACAGCTTTATCTGCGGCCCCGGCTCGTACGGCCTGACCACCGTGGACAAACTGATCGATCTGGCCCTCATCCCTTCCGGAATCAGCGACTACACCTTGCTGGCCATGGATGCAGGCGGCAACCTGGTGTACTGCGGGGCCAATAAGCCCCCCGAAAGTCAAAGCCTCACCCCGCCGGATACCCAATGGGGCTCCATTTCGGCCATTGATTTCCGTCAGCAGGTGCTGTATGTGCTGGATCAAGAAAAAGATCAGGTATGGGTCTACCCCCGCAACCAGGACGAAGGTGTGGTCGGGCTGGTGTTCTCACCGCCGGGGCTGTTCTTTGACGAGCAAGTGCCCGACCTGGCTGAGGTCAACGATCTGGTGTATTACAACCAGAATCTGTTCCTCAGCACGCCGACAGGCCGCATCATCACCTGCACCTTCCGCACCTTCACGGTCGGCAACCAAACCACCTGCGACGAAAACGCTCCCTTGCAGGATACGCGCAGCGGAAACCAGGTTCCGGCTTTCACCTTTCCCGCTGGAACGCAGATCACCCAGATGCGTTCCACTCCGCCGCCGGAGCCCGCCATCTATCTGCTGGATGCCACCAGCCGCTCGGTGTTCACCTTCAGCCTGCGGCTGAACCTGGTGCGTCAAATTCAGCCCCGCGCCAACCCCGATTACCCCGCCCTGCGCGGGAAAATCACCGCCTTCACCATCACCCCCAACCGCCTGGTGCTGTTGGCCTACGGTAATGAACTGTATTTCGCCTATCTGCCCTGACCCGGGGCTAACGGAAATTTAAACCCCAAAGGGCTGCCCGCGATCATGCGGACAGCCCTTTGGATTCACCGGTCGAACGGTTGTGGCTTAATCAGTGGAATTGTTCCAGAACCAGTTATAGGCGTAATAGCCCAATGAACTGTCGGCGCGGATGGCAATGCGGCTGCTGCCTTTTAAACCATCGGGGATGGTGAACGTCTGTTCAAAGGCCCCACCCGATCCCGAATTGAAGCTGGCAACCACCACACCGCCCGCCGCCAACGTGCCGTATGCACCCATGCGCACGGTGAAATCCGTGTCCGCAGGGAAATTGTTGGTCGTCACGGTGACAGTATTATCTTTCACCACCGCCTTGATGGAGAAAGTGGGGATGCCTGTGTAGCTGGAGCCGCTGCCGCTGCTGGAGCCGCCGCTGGTGGCGGTGTTGTTCCAGAACCAGTTGTAAGCGTAGAAGCCCTCAGCCGCCTCCAGGCGGATGGCAATACGCGTGCGGCCTTTGAGCGAATCGGGGATGGCGTAGGTCTCCTCAAAGACCCCGCCCGCCCCCGAATTGGTGGTGGCCACGACCACGCCGCCCACACCCAGGGTGCCGTATTCGCCCATGCGCACTTTGAACTCATATCCCGCCGGGAAGTTGTTGGTGCGGATCTTCACGGTGCTGTCCGCGGCCACTTCCTGAATGGAAAAGGTGGGGATGCCCGTATAGCTGGAGCCGCTGCCGCCGCTGGATCCGCCGCTGGTAGTGTTGTTCCAGAACCAGTTGTAGGCATAGTATCCGGCGGTGCTGTCCATGCGGATGGCAATGCGCTGGTCGCCCTTGAGCGAATCGGGGATGGTGTAGGTCTCTTCAAAAGCACCGCCCGCACCCGAATTGGTGGTGGCTACCACCACGCCGCCCACCCCCAGCGTGCCGTACACGCCCATGCGCACGGTGAAGGTCTGATCCTTGGGGAAGTTGTTGGTGCGGATCTTCACCGTATTGTCAGTGGCCACTTCCAGGATGGAGAAGGTGGGAATGCCGGTATAGCTGGAACCCGAACCAGGAGTGGGCGCTGCATCCGTGTTGTTCACGAACCAGTTATAGCTGTAGTAACCGTCCGGGCTGTCCATGCGAATGGCGATGCGGTACTCACCCTTGAGCGAATCTGGGATGGTGTAGGTCTCCTGAAAAGCGCCGCCCGCGCCCGAATTGGTGGTGGCGACCACCACGCCGCCAATGGCCAGCGTGCCGTATTTCCCCATGCGCACGGTGAAAAGCTGCCCGGCGGGGAAATTGGCGGTCTGAATCTTCACACTGGTGTCTTTCACCACTTCCAGGATAGAAAACGTGGGAATGGTATAGGCCGCGATCGGCTGCGGATTGGGCAGCAAAATCCCCAACACCACCGCCAGCGCCACGACTCCCTGAATGAGCTTAAAACTGCCTTTGCTAAAAATGGAAAACATTTGGCCCTCCTTCGATCTCGCACAAACCCTTGCGGGCTTGTTCACCGGCAGCTCACCCACCGCAGCGAGCTGACCCGCCTCTTACCTTGCTAACTTTTGAACCCTGTGCGGCGCCCTCCCCAGGGGCGAGAGCGCCGCACGCTGTTTGTATTTGGTTAAGGCTTATACACCACCGGAACCAGCCAGAACACTCGGTCATCCTTGGAGGAACCGTTATTGTTCACCCGCAGATACAGTTGAATCCGCTTACCCGCCAGATCGGATAGATCAATATCAATCGTGGTCCAATCGCCGTCGTATTCTTCTTCCCACGAGCCCAGGTTCTTATTGGTGGTCTCACCGTCCAGGACATAACCCACGCGGAAAGTCACATCGCAGTCTTTGGCCCCATCCAGGCAGCCCACTGTGGTGCGAAAGTGATCGCCGTCACGAATTTTCAAAGTCGGGAAGAGCCCACGAACGTAGCCTCCCTCGCCGGAATTGGGGGCCACAATGATGGCCATTTCATCTTCCTGATAACCGCCCTCCAGCTTGGGGGTCTTGGAACGCCGCACCGAGCCGGTGGAGGTGTTGTCTTCATCGCTGGGGCAGAAAATTTGGCCCTTACTGGTAGTCCAAGCAGCCTGGCAATAGTTGTAGGCAAAGTCGCGCGGGTGATCGCTGTCCCAGCTGCCGGGTTCCGTGTCGCCAACCTCAATCTTGACCCAGAAGGGATTGTTGGCATTGGCGCCCAGCCCAAAGAGCACGCCGTTGGAACTGCGCAATTTCCAGTTGCCGGTGTACGACCCGCTGGAAGAAGGCGCCTTCAAGGAAACCGACAAATCCACCGTGTCGCCGGGGCGGATGGTGGCGGGCAGCTTCTGCGAAGCCGGGCCGCTCATAGCGTTGCCGCTGTCAAACACCAGATCAAATTCGTTGGTCCAGTTGCAGCTGCCCGAGTTCCTCAGCCGCCAGGTCTTGGTAAAGGACTGGTTCGGCTGCATCTTGGTGCCGTCGGGGATGGTCACATCCGAGATAAACTGCGCCCGATAGCAGGGCACGGCGATGGTATTGGTGGCGATGGGGGTCGGCGTCCAGGGGGCCGTGGTCAAAGTCGGCACCGCCGTCGAGGTAGGGGCCAGAGTCTGGGTGGGCGGCAGGGTCTGCGAGGGTGCCAGGGTCATACTGGGGATGGAGGTAGGGGTGGCCGTGAAGCCGCCGCTAGGGGCTTCCCCTGCGCCGGGCGTGGTCTGCGCCACGCGGGTCAGCTCCTGCACCAGGGTGTCAAAGGCAAACTGCGTCTGCTGGGCAGACACGGTTTGCACCACCGCCGTGTTCATCGCGTTCGGATCCAGGCTGCCGCCACCCGCGGGCATGCCCGGTAGGTTGCAGGCCGACAAACTCAGAATCACCACCAGTACCATTAAGAAAGTGGGGGAAATTCGCTTCAACATCACATTCTCCTTTCGAAATGGGCTGCAAGGGCGATCCATTCGCTGGCAGCCGGTATCTCATAGACGCTGAAACACCCCGGACAGTTCCCACAAGATACGTTGATAAATTCTATCTTAATCAAGACAGAAAAAAAAGTCTTGCAAGTATTGTTCCATTTTTATTGTAGTCATTATTCTGGATAGATCAATCAGGGAAAGCGGAAAAAGACGAAAAAATGCGCTTTTTGGGTCAACAATTGCTTAATTCTTCTGGAATCATCGAAAACACGAAGTCCGGACGCCCCCCTGATGGGGGGGCGTCCGGACCTGTACCATGCTCACCGATAAGCTAAAGGAACGCGCACCAGCTCATACGTCGCGAAATTCGCCGTCCACGATCTCAGGCTGCCCATCTTCATCTGTGGGCTGGGCTGCGGCTGCGGTGGGTTGGTTCTGCAAGGCCTGCTGCAGGCTTTCGCTCAGGCGGCGAATGCGGCCCAAGTCGCTGCCGCTGGATGCCTGGCGCAGTTCGTTGACGCGGTTTTGCAGCTCGGTGCGCTGCGCTTCCGGCACGCCGCCCGCGCCCAAGACCTTCTCGGCCTGGTAAAGCACATTGTCAGCCAAATTGCGAGCCTCTGTCAGTTCGCGGCGGCGTTGATCTTCGGCTGCATTGGTTTGAGCCTCGCGCACCATGCGTTCCACCTCGGCGGCACTCAAGTGGGTCGAGGCGGTGATGGTCACGCGCTGTTCTCGCCCACTGGCCTGATCGCGCGCCGAAACATTCAAGATGCCGTTGGCGTCAATATCAAAAGTCACCTCCACCTGCGGCGTACCGCGCGGGGCCGCCGGGATGCCGTCCAGGCGGAAGCGGCCCAGGCTCATGTTGTCTGCGGCCATAGGGCGCTCACCTTGCAGCACGTGCACATCCACAGCTGTCTGCCCGTCCTCAGCCGTGGTGAATACCTGGCTTTTGCGGGTGGGGATGGTGGTGTTGCGCTCAATCAAGGGTGTCATCACCCCGCCCAGGGTCTCTAACCCCAGCGACAGGGGGGTCACATCCAGCAAAAGCACATCCTGCACCTCGCCGCCCAGAACGCCGCCCTGAATGGCCGCACCGACCGCCACAACCTCATCCGGGTTGACGCTCTTGTTGGGCTCTTTGCCCACCAGGCGGCGCACAAATTCCTGCACCATCGGCATGCGCGTGGAACCGCCCACCAACACGACTTCATCAATCGCCGCGGCATTCAAACCGGCATCGCGCAGCGCGCTTTCCAAAGGAGCGCGCAGACGCTCCACCAGGTCGCGGGTCAGCTCTTCAAAGCGGGCGCGGTTCAGGCTGATCTGCAAATGACGCGGACCGCTGGCATCGGCGGTGATGTAGGGCAGGTTGATCTCCGTTTCCATCACGCTGGACAGCTCGATCTTGGCCTTCTCGGCCGCCTCACGCAGCCGCTGGAGGGCCTGACGGTCAGTGCGCAGATCAATGCCCTGGTTCTTTTGGAAGGTATCCGCCAGCCACTGCACCACGCGCTCATCCCAGTCATCGCCGCCCAGGTGGGTATCTCCGTGGGTAGCTTTGACCTCAAACACGCCATCGCCCACCTCTAGCACACTGACATCAAAGGTACCGCCGCCCAGATCGAACACCAGAATTTTTTCATTGCGCTTCTTTTCCAACCCATACGCCAGAGCCGATGCGGTCGGCTCATTGATGATGCGCAGCACCTCCAGCCCGGCAATCCGGCCTGCATCTTTGGTGGCCTGGCGCTGGCTGTCGTTAAAATACGCCGGAACGGTGATGACCGCCTGGGTCACCGGCTGGCCCAAATAGGCCTCGGCGTCTGCCTTCAGCTTGGCCAGGATCATGGCCGAAATTTCCTGCGGTGTATATTCGCGCCGATTCATGGGGATGGACACGCGCGCGTCCCCCGCCGGGCCGCTTACCACCCGGTAAGGCACCATCTGGCGCTCCTGTTCCACCTCATCGTAACGGCGGCCCATGAAACGCTTCACCGAAAACACCGTGTTTTCGGGGTTAATCACCGCCTGGCGTTTGGCCGAAAGCCCCACCAGCCGTTCACCGTTTTTGTTAAACGCCACCACAGACGGGCACAACCGCGGTCCTTCTGCAGTGGTGATGACCACCGGTTCGCCGCCTTCCATGACGGCCGCCACGCTGTTGGTGGTTCCCAAATCAATACCAATAATTTTTCCCATCGTTCTGCGCTCCTTTCGCAAAGAATTTCACAGGTTTAGCTTATCCGCCCTGCATACGAAGGGCATTAACGATCTATAGGAAATTTGTTAAGCCTACCTGACCCTAAGCTGCGACACGGCGCATGGAGTTTGAACAACTTCACGTTATAATGAAAGCGGAGGACGTTATGAAATCACGAATGGCTTCTCGGCTGTGGATGGTCTTGTTTTGCATCTTTTGGGCGCTGAGCGTCATCCCCGTTCAGGCCCAAAGCGGCGCCTCTCAGGCGGTGGTGCTTACCTTCCGCGGGCCGATCACCCCTGTGCTGGTGGAATATCTGGAGCGCGGGTTATCCGCCGCTGCAGAGCAAAACGCCAGCGTGGTCGTCCTGCAGCTCGACACCCCCGGCGGGGCAATTGACACCATGGAACGCATTGTGCAGATCATCCGCTCCAGCCCTGTACCCGTAGCCGTGTACGTCTCCCCACGCAACGCCGCCGCCAGCTCGGCCGGCGCGCTGATCACCATGGCGGGCCACATCTCGGCAATGGCCCCCGAAACGACCATCGGCGCGGCCAGTCCGGTAGGCGCGCAGGGCGAGGATATTAATGAGACCATGCAGGCCAAGGTCAAAGAATCACTTAAAGCCTCTGTGCGCGCGCTGACGGCCAACCGACCGCCCGAAGCCACCCGTTTAGCAGAGGAAATGATCGATTCCGCCAAAGCCGTGACCGTGGAAGAAGCCCTGGCCATCGGCCTGGTGGATTACAAAGCCTTTGATGTGCAGGATTTACTGGATCAGATGGACGGCCGCACAGTGGAATTGGACAGCGGCCCTGTCACCCTGGCCACCGCCGGGGCGCAGTTAGTGGAAATCCGCGTTTCGCTGATCGAAAACGTGCTCCAACTGCTGATCAACCCCAATCTGGTGTTTTTGCTGCTCTCAACCGGCATTTGGGCCTTAATGATCGAACTCTCCAGTCCCGGCGGCTGGGTGGCCGGCTTCATCGGCGTGGTGTGCATCCTACTGGCGGTGTACGGCCTGGGGATTCTGCCGGTCAACTGGTTCGGCATCCTCTTTATCGGTGTGGCCTTTGTGCTCTTTGTGCTGGAAGTCAAAACTCCCACGGTGGGCATGCTCAGCGCCGCTGGGGCCATCTCGCTCATCGCGGGGGCTTTGATCCTCTTCAATTCGGTGCGTGTCCCCGGCCTGCCGCGCATTTCGCCCGTGCTGGTGGTGGTCACCTCCATTGTCCTGGCAGGCAGCTTCCTGGCTATTGTCACCTTTGCCCTGCGCGCCCAGCACAAACCCATTCTCACCGGCCGCGAATCCCTCCCCGGTCAGGTGGGTGTGGTGCGCACGGCGCTGCGTCCGGCTGGAACCGTGCAGGTGGCCGGTGAACTGTGGGCTGCTGAGGTGGAAGAAGGCCAGCCGCATGCTGCCGAAGGGGAGCGTGTGGAAGTGCTGTCCGTCAACGGCTTACGCCTGACGGTGCGCAAAGTGAACCCGCCCAGCTAAGCCGGGCGCGCAAACCCCGCCTGGCGCAATGCCGGATACAGCCGGCAGTAACGCGCATAGGCCTGCGTGTACGATTCGGCCCGCTGCGGGTCGGGCAGCACGGGCTGTCCCAGCGGGGGAACGGCCTCCTCCACCGCCGCGCGCACATCCGCATACACGCCGCCGCCCACCCCCGCCAACATAGCCGCCCCGCAGGCCGTGATCTCCTCCCGCTCGGTGGTGTAAACCGCCTGCCCCAAAATATCCGCCGCCAGCCGCACCCACAGCGGATGGCGCAGCGCGCCCCCCGCCAGCAGCAGCCCTTCCAGCGGCGCGCCCGCCGTGGTGAGCGCCTCCAGCCCCTGTCGCAGGCTGAACACCACCCCCTCCATCACCGCCCGGGTCAAATGGGCGCGCTGGTGCGCAAGGCCCAAGCCCGCAAACAGGCCGCGCACCGACGAATCCAGGTGCGGAGTGCGTTCCCCGGCCAGATGCGGCAGGAAAAACAGCCCTTCCTGAGCTGCCTCCACGACCTGGGCGGCCTCCGCCAAACTGGTGTAATCGCTGCCCGGCCAAAGCTGATCGCGCAGCCAGCGCAGGGAAAGCCCCGCCGAAAGGGTGGCTGCCTGCAAATGCCAGCGGTCGGGCAGGGCGTGGCAAAAGAGATGTACGGCTTTGCGTTGCGGGGCCTGCCGAGCCGCCGCGCGTGCATCCGCCACCGGTGCAAAAATCTGCCCGCCCGTGCCGATGGTCACCGCTGCCCAGCCCTCATCCAGCAGCCCCTGGCCCACCGCCCGCGCCGCCTGATCGCTGGCCCCAAAGATCACCGGCGTGCCCGCGCGCAGCCCGCAGGCCGATGCGATTTCTGTTCGCAGCCCGGCTGCTGACCGCGCCGAAGGGTTCACATCCGGCAGATTTTCTTCCCGCAGCCCAGCCAGATCCAGCACCGGCTGACTCCAATAGCGCTCCAGGGGGTCAAACAGCAGCGTGGCCGAAGCATCGCTGTCCTCTGTGCCCAACGCGCCGCTGAGCTGCCAACGCAAATAATCCTTCGGGGAAACCAACCAGCGCGTGCGCCGGGCGGTATCGGCTTCGTGTTGGCGCAGCCACAGCCACGAAACCAACATCATCCCCGCCGCCAGGGGGTTACCTGTCCATTCCGCCAGAGCGTCAGCCCCGGGGCTGACTAGCAGTGCATCCACCTGGGGTTGACTGCGGCTGTCGGCCCATAAAATGGCCGGGCGCAGCACCTCCCCCGCGCCGCCCAGGCACACCAGCGAATGCATTTGGCCGGTCACCCCCACCCCGGCCACCTGCTGCGCTGAAACGCCGCTTTCGGCCACTGCCCGCTGCAAGACGTGCAGGCTGGCCGCCAGCCAGTCCTGAGGGTCCTGTTCCGCCCAGCCCGGCTGCGGAGTGTACAGGGTGGTTTCTTCGCCCGCCGCCGCCAGCAGACGCCCATCGCGCTGCATGACTACCGCTTTCACGCTCGAAGTTCCCAGGTCCAGACCCACCAAAACGTCCATGCCGCCTCCCGCAATCCATCAAAAAAGTCCCCAATACCCGTTTTACAGGCATTGGGGACTCCGTTTTTTACCGGGCTTCAGGCCCGCCAGTAACCGCGCCGGATGGGGCGCACATCTTCGGCGGTGACAAAGGCATCCGGGTCAGTTTCCAAAACCACCGTCTCCACATTGTCCTTATCGCGGCGGGTAACATCCACATGCAGCACAAACACGGTGCCGTTCTTGCCGCGCGCCGGGATCTCGGTGACGGCAAAGCCGTTGGCACGCAGTTTTTCGGTGATGGACGCCCCGCGGGTGGAGGACATGATCGTGAAATGAATGTGCCCCACCGCCAGACGCTCTTCAATCAGCATACCCACCACGTTACCCGTGGCGAAACCGCCTGCGTAACCCAACACATTGAGCAAATTATCCAGATTCGAAAGCACGGAACTGATGGCGATGACAAAAATGAGGGATTGAAAGAACCCCAGCACCCAGGCCAGTCCCTTCCGTCCGCGCACCACAAACAGCACGCGGATAGTATCCAACGACATATCGCCGATGCGCAGCACAAAAATCAGCAGCGCACCCAAGAAAGCCTCTGGCGTCAAAATCAACTGCATAATATCCCTGATCCTTTCCGGCTAATCTTCCGCCGCATTCGGGGCTTTTTTGACACCCATTGCCGAGAGATACAGCTCATCCATATATTCTTTGACCATGCGCTTCATGCTGAACTGCGGGGCCAGGGTGCGGATGGATTCTTTCACGCGCACCAACCAATCCCCAGGCAATTTGTCGCTGGAGCGGCGGCTGTAATACAGCGGCACAATCTCGTTCTCCAGCGTGTCGTACAGCTCGCGCGCTTCCGCATCGTCCTGCACGTTGGGGTCGCTGTATTCGGTTTCGTCGCCAATCGACCAGCCGTTCATGCCGTTATAGGCCTCGTGCCACCAGCCATCCAACACCGAGAAGTTCAAGGCGCCGTTCAAGGCCGCTTTCATACCGGAGGTACCCGAGGCTTCGTTGGGCCGCCGCGGGGTGTTCAGCCACACATCCACACCCTGCACCAGATAGCGGGCCACGTTCATATCGTAATCTTCCAGGAAAACCAGACGTCCGGCCGTTTTGGAATTTTTCACCGCGCGGTACACCTGCTGGATGATCAGCTTGCCGGGTTCATCCGCAGGGTGAGCCTTACCTGCAAAGATGATCTGCACCGGCATACGCGTGTTGTTGATGATGCGCATCAGGCGGTCGAAATCACGCAGGATCAAATTGCCGCGTTTATAGGTGGCAAAACGGCGGGCAAAGCCAATGGTGAGCGAATACGGCTCCAGCAAAACGCCGCCCGCCACCACCTGCACGGGGTGACTGCCGCCCTCATGCCAGGCCTTACGCGCCCGCTCGTTGGCAAACATGATCAGCTTGCGCTTGAGATGCTCGCGCACCGCCCACAATTGAGCATCGGGGATGGCTTCTACCTGCGACCAGAAATCCAGGTCGTCGGCGCGCTCGCGCCAATCGCGCCCCAGATACTGCTGAAAGAGCAGGCCCATGCGCCGCGCCAGCCAGGTGCCGGTGTGCACGCCGTTGGTGATGTGCGTGATGGGCACATCCGCTTCTTTGCGGTCCGGCCACAGGAATTGCCACATGGCCCGCGAAACCTGACCGTGCAGTTCAGAGACGGCGTTGGCCTGATTCGAAAGGTGCAGAGCTAAAACGGGCATACTGAAATTATCGCCCCACGACTGGGTATGGCGCGCCAGGTCAATGAACTGGTCGCGAGTCAGACCCAACTGATCCCACATCTGCACAAAATACTTATCCACCAGCCACAGGGGGAACTGGTCATTGCCCGCCGGAACAGGGGTATGGGTGGTGAACACGTTGCCTTTGCGGATCTCAGCGGCAGCCTGTTCGAAGGTTTTACCCTGCTGAATCAACTCGCGTAGCCGTTCCAGAGTCAAGAAAGCCGAATGTCCTTCGTTCATGTGCCAAACATCCGGTTGGTAGCCCAACAAGCGCAGGGCGCGCACCCCGCCAATGCCCAGCAGGATTTCCTGCGAAATGCGCACTTCAGGATCATTGCTGTACAGGCGCGCGGTCAGCTGCCGATCGGCAGGAGAATTACTGTCCACATTGGTGTCCAACAGGTACAACGGCACCCGCCCAACTTGAATCAGCCATAAACGCGCCGTCACCGCCCGATCGGGCAGATCCACCTGAATGGTGAGGGGCTGGTGATCTTCGTCTGTCAGCGGAATAACCGGCATTTGATCAAAATTGAGGATCAAATTGCGGGTTTCCTGCCAGCCGTCTTCCGTGATGTGCTGAGCAAAATAGCCCTGATTGTAGATGAAGCCCACGCCCGCCAACGGCAGGCCCAAATCGCTGGCCTCTTTCAGATGATCGCCCGAAAGCACCCCCAGGCCGCCCGCGTACACCGGCACGGATTCGTGCAGGCCAAATTCAAAGGAGAAATAGGCGATGGATTTGTGTTTGAGTTCGGGATATTTCTCGCTGTACCAGGTGTTGGCGCCGCGCAGATAGTCATCAAAGCGCTGCATGACCTTGTCGTACAGTTCCAAATACCAACGGTCATTGGTGACCGCGTTTAAATAGGGTCGTTCTACCTGCTGCAAAAAGGCCACCGGGTTGTGGGATACACCTTCCCACAGATTCTTGTCGATGAAGGAGAACAGAATCTGGGAATCGGGGTTCCACACCCACCACAGGTTGTAAGCCAGCTCGCCGAGGCGGCTGATACGGCGGGGGAGTCGAAATTGGTTTGGGATCTCCCTGCGAATAGTTTTCATTTGAGTGATACCTCTCTCTAAGTTTGGACAGCCTGAAACCGCCCACAAACTGCTGCATGACAACAGCTTGACACTGCATTTTATCACAAATTGCCTGGACGAATTGCGGTTGTCCAGGCAAGTGAGCGCTCATCTCAATTGGCGTCGGGGCAAAAAACTGCCCTGCGAGTCACTTCTTTTTGGGTTTGCGCACGGCGTCAATCATCCAACGCCCGCCCTCCTGGACGAGGATGAAGGTGCGCCGCACCTCTGCGCCGCCCACCTTGGCCTCCACTTCCACCTGGGCCACCCCCGTGGTGGGGCTGACCGAAGCTGCCTGAATGGAAAAGCCTTCCAATGCCCCGTTAAACTGCAAAAGCTCCAGCGCTCCGCCCTTGGTCAGCTTCTGCACGCGGTTCTGGCTGAGATAGCCCTTCATTTGATCCGGGTTTTCCTGATAAGCGTTCAGGAAAGCCCGCACGGTATCTTCCGCAGCAGGCGCCGTGGGCACACCCCCCTCGGCTTCGCCCGATTGGGGCAGAGAAATGATCAACGGGGTCGGCTGAACCGACCCGCTTGTCGGGGCCGCAAGCTCCGGCAAATTGCAGGCCGCCAGCAGCAGCACCCACAGCAGCGCCCATCCGCGCTGAATCCAGGTTTTCATATTCAACCTCGCGATCTGCCCTGTCCTCAGGGGGCTGCCGGGCAGTCCTTCAAATCATAAAGGCGGCGGAAATCATAGGGGAAGCGGTCGTATTCATACTCCGCCACCAGGCGCACACACGAATTTTCATATGCTTGCTGCAATTCCGGCGTCAATTGCTTCCAATAGGCATAGTCCAGATAGGCGTAATCGAACCCCGCCGCGCGCAGCACACCTGGCTGTGGGTTTTCCACCAGCTTGGGCCATTCTGGCTTTTCCTGATACCAGGTCAGGTGCGAATTGGTGGGCCGCCCCAACACCGTCACAGCCCGCCACGAACCGGGGTCAAACACCACCGCCTCTGGCTCCAGTCGGTTCCAGTAGTCCTTGGCCACACGCGCATCCAGGAGCTGGATAAAGGTGGAATTGATGGGACGGGCAGCCGAAAGCAGCTCAATGCCAAACAGCACAAACCCGCCGTAGCAGGCCACAAACAGCACCGAAGCCACCGCCGCCTGCACCCAGGCCTTGCGCCGTTCCAGCCACATCCACAACGCCGCCAGAGCAAATCTGCCTGTGGTGATGCCAATCAAATGTGACTGTACGCGGTTGATGGCCGTCGGCCCGGCATTGCCGGTGTACTGCACCACCAGCGTGAACAAACTGAGAATCGGCATGATAATCAGCGCGACCTCATACCAACGCCTGGCGCGGTAAGCCTTGATGCCCCACACAATCACCAGAGGCAGCGTAAAAAACATCGGGCCTAATTCAAACAGAATGGTCAACAATTGGTAAGGGTTGGCCAACGACAGAAAACCCAGATGGCTGGAGAGGAAAGCGGGCGGCCACATGAGCTGAAAGCTAAAGGTGAAATACCCGCCGCCCGTTTCAGCGCCAGAGAGTTTGTTGATCAATCCCGAAAACAAACCGCTCCACACGCCGCCTTGCAGCGCCGCGACCGCCATCACCGGAAGCAGCACCACCCCCCAGCGCCACAGCGAACGCGGAATACGCCAGGTGCGGTTGAGGGCCATAAACAGCACAGCCACCGCCCCAAAGCCCACCAGCAGCCGCACCAGGCTGGTTTCGGCCACCAAAGCCCAGGCCGCCAACACCGCCGCCGTCACCACCCCGCCCCGCCAGCCGCGCCAGCGGTTGTGAGTCAGGAGGATAAAGGTTCCCAGCACGCCGCTCATGGCCCCCGCGCCAGAATGATACGTCCAGATGCTGGGGGCATTCATTCCGTTAGCATAGGCAAAGGGGAATTCCCACTGCGATCCAGCATCTACCGACCAGGTGCCCTGCATGGCGGTGTAAAAATCAGGTGCACTCTGACCCGCAGAGCCGATCATTTGAATGTGATCCGAAAAACGTTTCAGAATGCTCTCCGGCAGCAGCAGCATTAGCCAACGTGTGCCGCCGTTAAAAGCCCCAAAAACCACCGCCAACCACCCTGCCAGGGCGCTGCGTGTGGCCCGCTGCATCCAAAGGCCGCCCAACATCAGCGATAAGGCCAGGGCAAACGCCCGCACCAGATCCAGCGCGCTCCATGGGAACAAATCTCCCAGGCGCATCACCTGCGCGGCGAAGAGCAGGGTGTAATAGTGATAATCAAAGGTCACCTGGGGGTCCAGGGCAAAACGCGGAGGAATATCGCCAGCCGCCAGCATGGATGTGGTGGGCAGGTTCTGGTAATCGTCCAAAATGGCCAGCCCACGCCCCGCCGCAAACAGCACCAGGGTCATACCCACCAGCGCCAGCCACTGCAAAGGCAGAATGCGCATGCGGAACAGGCCGCCGACTTCCTTCCAACTGCGCAGCGGCAGCGAAAGCGCCAACCCCGCCGCCAAAACCAGCCCTGCGGCCAGCCAAAACGACAGCGGAACCGGCACAAAGCGGCTCAAAAGGTTGGCCAACCAGATTTCTAAAGAGATACCCACCCCCAAACCTACCAATACCTCTTCGTTATCTCGCAGCCGGAAGGCCCCGCGCACAATCCACACCCCGCCTAAGAAACACATGCCCCCCCAGGCCGCCAGGCGTGCCGCTTCCATCAAAACGCTCATGTCCTCTCCTCCATGCACAGCATCCCACCCGGCCCTAGGGGCGCGGGCATTCCGGACCAGGTTCGGGGTTTGGTTTGGGGGTCAGCAGCTGCACCCCCACATCCATGAATGTCTCAACCGGCTCATAATAGCACAAGACCGGTACTGAAACCCATTTGACCCAGGCGTCATTTTCATTGCCAAACTGGTAGGTCTCGCCTTGATAGTTCACCCACAGCGGTTCACTCAGAATCAGCGAGAAGCGTTGATGGGCCAAATCTTCAAAGAAGGCCTCAAAATAATCTGCATTCTCGGCCATGGCCTCATCCATCAGCAGCTTCTTCTCATACTCCGGCACCAGAGGAACCTGTTCCACCAGGTTAAAGGTCAGCAGTTGGCGCTGATCAATGAAGAGCACCTCACCCTGCCGGGCAAATTGGCTGACCTTTTGCTGCACCACCGCCAACACCTCAGCGGCGCGCTCCTTTGTGGGTATATCCAGGGGATGGGCCTTGAGCATCCCCTGAGACGCGGGATACAGCACCACCGCCAGAGCCAAGGCCGCGGCCCACCAGGGGCGCTCCCGCTGCATCAGCAGCCAATCGCCCAGGCCCGCCTCCCAGGCCAGCGCCGCCCAAAACACCAGGGCAATCAGGAGCATATCCAAATTATGCAGATTACTGCCGCCGCCAATTTTGACGCTGACCACCAGCCCTACACCCAAAAAAGCCAAAAGTACCCCTGCCACCGCCAGCTTTTGCCAACCATCCAACTGCCAGCCCTTGCGGCGCGTAAACAGCACCAACAACAGCACCAGCGGGCCGGCCGC
This sequence comes from Levilinea sp., assembly GCA_029975215.1. Lineage (GTDB taxonomy): Bacteria > Chloroflexota > Anaerolineae > Anaerolineales > Anaerolineaceae > Levilinea. Next base: position 35,043 of record JARKPO010000012.1, on the reverse strand, counting down.
CATCAGCAAACCCAGCACAATCCCCGGCTCGTAGGTGGGGTTCGGCCACAGCCGGTTCCACAGCAGCGGCTGCCGTCCTAAAGTGGAGGTGATACCCTCGATGCTGATCACCCCGCCGCCTGTGCTCACCCCACGGCTCAGGCTGCGAATCCAGGCCAGCAGTTCCGGCAGCAGATAGCCGCCAAACACGCCCGCCGCGCCCAAGACCCCCGCCCGCACCCAGCGGCGCAGCACGGTGGTGACGCCGGGGATGCCCGTGCTGATAAAAGCCACCATCGCCGCCCACATGGCCGGTGCAAACAGCCAGGTGTAGCGACTGACCCGCGCATAGTACCCCGCCAGGCCCACCAGCAAAACCGCGGCCACCAGCGGCGCGCGCCAGGCCGCCGCTACCAGGATGGCTGCCAACACCAGGGGTGAATAAATGGGCCCCTGATTGAGGAACAGATAGGTCCAAAAGCCCAAAAACAGCAGGGTCCAGCCGCGCGCCCGCCCGGCATGAAATGCGAACCAGCCCAACAAGATGTAGGGCACGCTGTACACCAGCGCACTCCACAGCCGCACACCCAGAATGGACACAGAAGGCAAAATAAAGGGCAGGCCCCACAGGCTTTGCCGCCCGCGGTCAATATAAGCCGGAATGCGCAGATGGGCCGGATAGTTGTAAATTTCGCGCCCGTACATCAGCGAATAGTCCCACAGGCGGTTGCCCTCCGACCAGGACAGGCGGAAAGGATAGGCCACCACCTCTTGGGCTGCCGAAAGAGCCGCAAAAACGATCCCCAAAGCCACACCCGCGCTCAGCCAGCCTTTCCAGGTGAACAGAGATGAGGCTCTGCCCGCCGCCAGCCAGGCCGTTACCACCAGGGCAAAGCCGTAGGCCAGCGTGCGGAAATAGGGGCCGTTGAGTACCCCGCTCCATTTGGTGTAGAGGAAAAACCAGCAAACCGCCGCGCTCACGGCCAGCCCCGCCGCCCACAGCAGTGCCCAGGGCAGGCGCGCACGCAGGCGCAGCGCCCAGTTCAGCCAGCCCGGCTTCCACAGCAGCACCGCGCCCGCAAGGGCCGCTCCTACGGCAAAAGCAGCGCTCACCAAAAACGAACGCGGCGCGCCCCCCGCCTCAAAGAACGGGCGGAAACGCGCATCCAAGTCAATCCCCACCCCCACCATTAACGCCGTCAGCAGTCCGCTGGCGGCCCATCTCAGCAGCCGCTCGCGGTTACGCTGCATCCATGTCATCGCTGCCCTCCTGAAAAGCGGGGATCAGCCAGCGGGCGTACTGCACGCACATGGTATCCACCGTATACTGCGCGCGTACGCAGGCCTGACCGGCCCGGCTGAGCTTGCCGCGCAGCTGTGCGTCTTCCAGCAGCCGCAGCAGCGCCTCGGCCAACCCCGCCGCATCTTCCGGCGCGATCAGCAAGCCGTTCTCCCCATCCGTAATGACTTCGTCCACGCCTTCCACGCGCGTGGCCACCACCGCCGCGCCCATGCCCAGGGCTTCCAGCAGCACCATCGGCAAACCTTCCCAGCGCGAAGGCAAAGCGAACACATCCGCCGCTGCCATGCACTGCGGTACATCCCCGCGGATGCCGGGCATGCGCACCTGGGCGGCAATCCCCAGGGCGTGCGCTTCGGCTTCCAGCTCGGCGCGCAGGGGGCCGTCGCCCACAATGGCAAACACCGTGCGGGGGAAGCGTGCCAACACCGGCACAGCGGCCTGCAGTAAAAAGGTGTGGGCCTTTTGGGCGGTCATGCGCCCCACCGCCAGCACCAGCAGATCTTCCGCACCCAGGCCCCATTCGGCACGCACCCGCTGCACCGCCGCCGGGTCTGCCGCGGGCAGCCGCACCCCGTTAGGGATCACCGTCACCTTCTCAGCGCGCACGCCTTCACGCACGGCCTCGCCCAGCACCCGCCGCGACACCGCCACCAGACGGGTGGTCAAGCGGCTGTTCATCAGTCCAGCGTGTATGCGTTCCAACCAACGCGGGAAGCCCAAAATATGCCCGTGGTGCGAGGCCACCCGCACGGGCACGCCCGCCAGCCAGGCCAAAGGGATGCCGATCAAATTGGCGTGGTGGGTAAAAGTTTCCACCGCCGAAAAGGGTTGGCTGCGCAGCAGGCGAAACAGCCGAATCAGCCCCCCCGCCAGACGAAACGCGGAACGCAGCCCGTCTTCGCCGCGCTGGCGCGCATGCAAATTGACAATGGGGAAATCGGCTTGCGCCTGCCAGGCCGCATGCAGGCCCTCTTTGTCATAGAGGAAGACCGCCGTCACAGGCACACCGCGGGCGTGGAACCAGGCAGCCTGATCCAGCAGCACGCGCTGCGCGCCGCCAGTTTCCATCTGGCTGCCCAAGAGGAGCAGGGCCGGTCTTCGAGGGGACAGCTGGGAGGGTTTCACGGGTTGAATTTTACCAGAATTCAGGCGGGGGTTCCGCGCGCGATCGTCTCCAGAAAGGCCAGCCGCTGGGCTTCTTTGGCGCGCTGATCCAGTAAAGGACGCAGCGCTTCGCGGTCAGCGCGCTGACCACGCATGCGCTCTGCAAAAGCAGCGATCTCGGCGGCGTGGGTTTCCACCCCATCGGGGCGGTTGGGGATTTGCAGAATGAAGGGGAAGTCCCGACCGCTCAGGTCGGTGTCTTCGTAGCCCAACACCACGGGAATGCCGTAGCCCAGGGCTTCGCGCACTTTGAGGGGCGAGGCTTCTTCCATGTTTTTTCGGTACAGCCCCAGCGTACCGCAGGCCACATCCGCCTGGGCCAATACCTGCCGTAAAGCCTCGCCGCGCAGAAAGCCGTGCAGGCGCACATTCGCCGGAAGCTCTCCGGGCACATCCTGCGGCCCGTAGCCCACCACATCCACATGCAGTTCCGGGCGCAGCTGCGCCAGCCGCAGGAGGTGATCCACCCCGTGCCAGTCGTAGCCCGGCGTAGCCACCATCACCAGGTGCGGCTGGTCATGGTTGGGCGCAGGCAGCGGTTCAAAAGCCGAAAAATCAATGCCGTTAGCCAACACCAACCCCGGTTTATGCCAACGGCGATTGGCCGCCAACTGTCCGATCTCACGGCTTAAATACACCAGCCCAGCCGCCAGGCCCAAAGTCCAGCGCCGCGACTCGCGGTTCAGGTGGTAATAGAAAGCTCCTCGGTAGCGGTATTCATCCACATCGTTGGTGTTGATCTCCACCACCGTGGGGGCCGTGCGCAGCAAGCGCGGCAGCGGCCAGGTGAACAGACCGTAGCGCAGATAAATCACATCCGGCTGGTAGGCGGCTGCCGCAGCGATCAGCTCAGCCAAAGCCCGGCTGCGAGAGGTCTCGCGGCGCAAAGTGCGCACGCCCGGCGGCCCCCCAATGCGCAGGTTGTAGCGAAAGCTGGTGATCTCTGGGTCATCCACGGCATCGGGGGTGTGCAGAAACAGGCGCGCCTCGTGACCCAGCGCGCGCCATAAACGGCACTGGGTGCGCAGCTTTTGCCCCACCCCGCCGGAGATGATTTCCTGACCCAAATGAATGGCAACTGAAGCGATGCGCACCGGCCTAAGCCCTCCCCGCCTGCAAATCGGCCAGACGGATGATCAGCTCACGGTAAGCCGCATGCCAGGCCGTCCATTCCTCAATCAGCGACGTATTGTGCCACAGCAGCACAAAATCGCCCTCCACGCGCCGGCAGCGTTCGGCCATCTCCAACGCCAGGGCACAGCCCGCCTGCGGAGTGCGCCCCCCCGCGGCCAGAGCCGCATCCATCACAATCAGCGGGCGTTCCACCAGGGTCATCTCCACGTCACGCTCCAGGTCAAAGGGGCGGTAGGGGTGGCAGGTGCCGGCGCGAAAACCCACCAGGCTGGAAGATCCCAGGCTGGAATCGTGGGTAAAACCCGCTTCTTGAAAATGACGCCAGGTGTCGGGCACACGGAAACGCAGAAAATGAGCGCGCACCTCGCGCAGTTCCCCGCCCGCGGCAGCCTCTAACCGGGTTTTCTCCTCGGCCAGCCGCTGCGGATCCAAAAAGGCTTCGTAGCCAGGGTGCAGCCCCAGGGTAAAGCCCTGCGCCTGCGCAGCGCGGATCAGCGCGCGCACCGCCGGGTGGACCGGGTCATAGCCGCCCTGATAGCGCCCCGGGCGCGCCGCCATGAAGTAATAGGTGCCGCCCAAACCGGCGCGGGTGGAAAGCTCCATCAGTTCACCCACGGCGCGGGCCGCCGCGGTGCTGCCCAGGGCACCGGCCTGTTCGCGCAGTTGGGCGGCGGTGTGCGCCGCCTGACGCAGGCTGCGCCGCCGCAGCACATCTGCCCCCAGGACCAGCAGCCCGCGTGAGAGCGAGACAAAGGGGCGCAGGTGGTCAATGTCATGCGTCAGCCGCACCGAAAAAGCGCGCCGTTTGGGCTGCCATTCCGGCTGCACCTGCTGAAGCCAGGCGCGCAGCACCAGGGCATATTCATCCACCAGCGGGCGGTCTAGAAAACCGTGGCGGGCTGCTGCGCTTTTTTCCATCGGGAAGCGCCCGTGCGCATCGAAGGCACTGGCATCCGTCTCTTCCCAGCGCGAAAGCAGGAAGACGGTTGACGCCAGAATGTCAGCGTAGAACACCAAACACCCGTCTGCGCGCACCTCGGCAAAGGGCCGCGTGCCGTCCGCGGCGCACTGCCCCCACAGCAGCACCGGCATGCGTTCCGTGTGGGCCGCGGCCTCCCGTGGGGGGAATACCCGCTGCGGCAGCAGCCAGTCCAGGCTGTGGGCGCTGCGCTGCACCAGGGTATCCCAGGCCTGCGGCGCGCAGGGGGCCACCACCACCGCCGGGTGGTCGGGGCGCACCGTATCGGGCGAGGCATACACCAGGGTCATGCCCAGGGCCTCCAGGCGGTCGTGATCCAATCCGGCGCGGCGGGTGAGCTGGCGCCAGGCATAAGCCGCGGCTTGCGGGGTGAGGGGCAAAGGGGTATGCATGGCGGGTTTACATTCCGTCCATTTCCAATTCTTTTTCGACTTCTTCGTTCAGCAGGCTCAACACCGTCTCGCGGATATCCAGGTAGGCATCATCCGTATATTCGCGCGGGCGGGGCAGGTTTACGTCAATAATACCCTTAACCGTGCCGGGACGGGCGGTGAGCACCACAATGCGGTCAGCCAAAAACACAGCTTCGATCACGCTGTGGGTCACAAACACCACCGTCTTGTTGGTCTGCATCAGAATGCGCTGAAGCTCCTGCTGCATGTGCTTGCGGGTCTGTGAATCCAGCGCACCAAAAGGCTCATCCATCAGCAGAACCCGCGGGTTATAGGCCAGAGCGCGGGCAATGGCCACCCGCTGCTTCATGCCGCCGGACAGGGTGTGTGGGAAGGCGTTTTCAAAGCCGTTCAGCTTAACCATGGCGATATATTCGCGCGCCTTGGCGTCGGCGTCGGCCTTACTCCAGCCGTTGCTGCGCAGCCCAAAGGTGATGTTGCCCAACACCGTCCGCCAGGGGAACAAGGCGTAATCCTGAAACACAAAACCGCGGTCGGGGCCGGGCTTTTCCACCGGCTTGCCGTCCAGCAGCAAACTGCCGCGAGTGGGCTTTTCGAAACCCGCCAGCAAATAGAGCAGGGTGGATTTTCCGCAGCCCGATGGGCCAATCAGCACCGTGAATTTGCCTTCCTCAATGTCCAGGTTGATGTTGCGCAGCGCTTCAACCGTGTTCTTAGATTGGGGATTAAATTCTTTCGCGAGATCGCGGATTTGAATTAAAGCCGGAGCATTTTCGTTTTGCGGCATACCATCCTCACTTTCAGCGTCGGCGCACCATGCCCCAGCGCTCCACCGTGGCCATCTCCAGCCAGCGCAGGAAGGTGCGGTCCAGCAAATAGCCCGAAAGGCCGATCAGCAGGATGCCGACAAACATAATCGAAACATTGTTAAAGAAACGCGCCTGAAACACCATCTTACCGATGCCCCACTCAATCATAGCCGCCAGCATTTCGCCGCCCACCAGCGCGCGCCAGGCGTAGCCGATCCCCAGGCGCAGGCCGGTAATCAGCGATACCAGCGAGCCGGGCAGTAGCACCGCGAAGAACAATTGTGCCCCGTTCACGCCCATTTCGCGCGCCGCCAGAATCTGGTTGCGAGGAACCATCTCGATACCGCGCATGGTATTGTAGGTGATCGCAAAAAACCCGCCCAGAAAGACGGCGGTGATGACCGTGCGGTCGCCCAGGCCCATCGTGATCAGCAGCACCGGCAGCCAGGCGATGGTGGGCACAGACACCAACAGGCTCAGCACCGGTTCAAACAGACCGCGCAGCAGGGGACTGAGCGAAAGCAGCGCCCCCACCGTTACGCCGATGCCCACCGCCAGGAAGTAACCCACGGCCAGGCGGTAAAAGCTGGCGCTGAAATGCTCCCACAAAACGCCCTGTGTCACCGCCAGGCGCCAAAATTCGGCAGCGATCTGCGAAGGCGCGGGCAGCGAAACGCTCTGCACCCACCCCAACCGCAGCGCCAGCTCCCAGATCAAAGCCACCACCACAAAGGGATACACAAACCGCACCACCCCCCACACCGAGCGGGCGGCCGTCTGCTGCGTTGCAACCGGTTCATGAGTCAGCATGGTTAAGCCTGCCGGATCATCCCCCAGCGAGCGATGGTGCGGCTCTCCAGGCGGTTGATCAACGCTTTCTCAAGGATAAAGTAAATCACAATCAGCAGCAATATGCCGCCATACACCACGTCCGCGCGCAGATTTTCAGCGGCGTTCCAGATCATGTAGCCCATGCCCCAGTTGCTGGCGGCCACAAACTCTACGGCGATGATGGTCATCCAGCAGCGCGCCAGGCCCAGTTTGACCCCGTTAAACACATAGGAAGCCGCCCAGGGCAGATACACATGCAGCACCACGCCCGCCGGGCGAGCACCCATCATCTGCGCTGCCCGCACCAGCTGAGGATCCACGCTGCGCACTCCCGCCACGGTGGTGTAGACCACCGGGAAGAAGGCCGAAAGCACACCCAGCGAAACGATGGTCTGGTTACCGAAGCCCATCCACACGATGAACAGGGGGGCCAAAGCGATGCCGGGGATGGGCATGAGCACGGTGATGAGCGGGTCCAAAAAGGAGTACACCGCGCGGTTCAAACCCATGGCCACGCCCACAATCACCCCGGCCACAATGCCTAAAACCACTGAAAGCAGCACCCGCCACAGGGTCGTGCCCACGTGCATGAGCAAGACCGATTGGGCCGGCATACCCTTCATAAATAAATTGCCCAGCTCCATCAGAATGGTCGTGGGCGGCGGGAATAAATATGGATTGAGGAGGCTCCCTCGTGAGAGAACCTCCCAACCCAACAAAAAAATGATGATGGGAATGGCTGCCAGAGCAGCTTTTCGCTTCAGCACGCGTGCTTACTTCCCTTCTACGAGCTTGCGCGCCTCCTCCAGGTAACTGGCATCCCATTTGAGCGTGGGCACTTCCTTAATCTCGCCGGTTGAGACCAGGAAATTTGCAGTATCCTGCAAGGCGGCAATGACGGTTTCATCCAGGTCGAGCGAGAAATCCACGCGGGTGAAAATTTTCTCAAAAGCAGCCGGGTCCACGGTGGCGCCCTGGGCTGAAGCAGCCTGTGCGGCCAGTTCAGCGGACTTCTTGGGGTCGCTCTTAATCATCTCGGCTTTGGCCAGGTGCGCAGCCAGGAAATGCACAATCTCGGCGCGGTGGCTTTCGGCGTATTTGACCGTGGTGTTCAGCAGCACGGGGGTCAGGGCGATGTCGCCGTAGCTCATCATCACCTTGCCCGCGCCCTGAGCTTCAGCGATGGCGGGGGTGGGTTCCCAGGCGGTGAAGGCTTCAATGCTGCCGCTGGTCAGGGCGGCGATGCTGTCTTCCACCTTCAGGTTGACCCACTGGAAGTCTTCCCACTTCAGATCGCCCACTTTTTCAAAGTAGCGCCGCACCACCTGCTCTGCACCGGTGCCCATGCGAATACCGACCTGTTTACCCTTCAAATCATACCATGAAGTGTAACTGGAGTCGGGGCGAACCAGGGTGGAATAGCGGTCGCCGCGCTGCACCACACCGATGATAACCACCTGATCGGGCATGGCGCTGAAAAGGGCCACGGTCTTGCTGTCGGAAGCCACGTTGATGTCCACCGCGCCCGAAATGAGGGCCTGGTTGCCTTCGGTGGCCGAGCTGAACAGGGTGTGTTCCACCTGTAAACCCGCATCGCTAAACAGCGCCGGGTCGCCCTTCAGCAGATATTCTTCCGGATACAATTGCCCGCCGTAGCGAACAGGGCTCAGTTCCACAACCGGCTCGGCGGTGGGGGCTTCGGTGGCGGCGGGCGCCGCAGGGGCGTCGGTGGGCTTCACTTCCACAGGCGCAGGCTGGGCGGTGGGCACAGGTCCAGCCGCGGATTGGCAGGCAGTCAGCAGCAGACTGGTCAACAATATGCCGATAAACAACATATAAACAGGTTTGTACTGGAATTTCATGGTGTCTCCCTTTGGCATTTGATCCTATAAATTCTAAGGGTGCATCTTGATTGTGTGCAAATAAAAATTTCTTATAAACCGTCAGTTTTGGAAAACCCGCTTTTGGGCAAACGAAAACGCTGCCGGATTGAAAGGGCAGCGCTGATTTCCCCATTTGGTTCCGAAAAAACGAGCCGATCACCCGCCGAAAGCACCTTCTTTGGCCTGGTTGGCAAAATCCAAAAAGGTCTGAGCCAGCGAAGACAGCGGCGTTGAACGGTTATAACATACATAAATCTGGCGGCGCAGGGCGAAGCCCTCCACATCAATTTCCACCAGTTTACCGGTTTCCAGTTCTTCGCGCACACCCAGTCGTGAGATCAATGTAACCCCAAAGCCCGCCTGCACGGCCGTCTTGGCGGATTCCTGCAAACCCAATTCCATCACCACATTCAGCTCGCGCAGGCTCAAACCCTGCTCACGCAGCGCATCCTGCAGCACGGAGGTGGCCCCCGAACCCTGCTGCTGCAATATCAGCGGGGCGGTCAGCAATTCTTCGTAGGGGATGGTGCGCAGTTTGGCCCACGGGTGGCTGGGGGGCGCCACCAAAACCAATTGGTCATTCAAGAACGGCTCAAAGGTCAAATGCCGGTCGCGCCGCAGCCGGCCCACAAAACCCAGTTCCAGTTGACGGTTGAACACCGCCTCCAATATTTCACGCGAATCGCCCACGCGCAGGCCCACGCGGATGGCAGGGTGTTCCTGTTTGAACTTGCCCAACAGCACCGGCAGCAGCCCTTCACCCGGCCCCGAGCTGGCCCCAATCCACAAACTGCCTGCCAACCGCCCGCTGAGCGACTGCACCTGCTGCTGTGATTCTTCATACAATCTCAGAATCTGGCAGGCGTATTCATACACCAGGCGGCCCACCTCAGTGGGCAAAATCTCAAAACCGCTGCGGTGCAGCAATTCCGCCCCATAGGCTTCTTCCAGGGCCTTCATCTGCATGCTCACCGCTGGTTGAGTCAGCCCCAGGCTCTCCGCTGCGCGCGAAAAACTCTTGGCCTCAATCACCCGGCAAAACGTGTTTAATTCATCCATGCGTGACATAGGCTTATCTTAACACAAACCGAACCATCGGGTTCATTCCTGGATAGGTGGTAACGCTGCAGGTACGGCTGGGGGCCGGGCCAGCGCCTGGGTGCGCAGTTCAAAATGCGCCGGCAGCACGTGTTCGCGGTGCAGCCACATGGTTTTCACCGTATAAGCCAACCGGTCCACATTTGGCATGGGGTCGCTCCAATCCATATCGTCCCACACCTGCGGACCGCCTTTCCCCACCACGTCGCCCCAGCGCGTGCCGCGGGGTGCGCCCCAAAAGGCAAACCACAAATCCGGCAGAATCCAGCGGTAGGTCAGATCGCGGGTGTAATCAAAATGCGGGGTCACATCCCCCTGCACGGCCATCTCGCAGGCCAGGGCGGCAAAATCTACCCCAGCGCGCAGCGAACAAGCCAGCGTACCCCAAAACTTGGGGTTAATCTCCATCAGCTTGAACTGCCCATCACGTTCATCGCGCATAAACTCCACCTGGGCAGGGCCGTGCCAGCCCAGCGCATCCAAAAGCCGTCCACCCAATTCCAGCAGCTCTGGGGCCTCAATGGTGCGGTTGCGCGCGCCCGTCCCGCCCGAAAGCGGGTATGTAACCTCGCGCACCTGAGCCACCGCCGCCCGCCGCTGTCCGTGGTTGTACAAAAACAGGGCGTCATACAACGTACCGGGGATGTATTCCTGAATCATCGGGCGGGAAAAATCGTTGACGGGCGGGTTACTCTTCTGCGCGCTGATCTCCCGATAGCCCGCCAAAAGTTCTTCTGGCGTGCGCGCAAAACGGATGGTCGTGCCGATGCCGCAGCCCTGGCGCGCCTTCACCAGGCAGGGGTAGGGAATCTCCCCCAGGCTTTTTGCCAGCGCACGTTCATCTTCCGGACAAAAGGTGGCCGGGATGGGCACGCCTACTTGTTGGGCCAGGCGCATGCTGTCCAGTTTATCATGCGCGCGCCGCAGCACGGCATAAGACGGAAAGGGGATGGCTGTCCAGCGCGCCAAACGCTCATAGGCGTAGGATACCGGCAGCACCGCCGCGTGACTGAAGGGCAGCAGCACGTCAAATTTCTCGCGCCGCAGCACATCCTCCAGCGCGTCCACATAGGCTTCTGGCGAGATGTAAGGCGAGGGGATGACCACTTTTCCCCGCGCCCATCGGGTGAGAAACGGGTCAGGGCGGCTGTTTTTCACCCCTAGGGTGACTTCGTGCCCTGCGCGTCCTAAACTGCGCACCGCGGCGACAACATTACGTTCTTTAGACTGCGGAATGAGAATCTTCATGAGGTTTGGCGTGAAAGAAAGATTGGGCTTTGTTTTGCAGGTATCGAAAAAAAGGCTGCGGGTCGTGCCAGCTCCACAGCCCATGCATCACCGGCGGGCGCAGGAAAGGCAGCATACGGCGCAAGCGGTTGTCGGATTTGCCCATCAGACGCTGCACAGCCGCCTCTGAAAAAGCCACCCAGCGCACCCCGTTGCGCTGCGGCACTTTGGGCAGCGGCGGCAGGCCGGCCATATCCAGGTAGGCCGCGGCGGCGATATTCACACCGCAGGGCACCCCCAGGGCGTGCCATTTCCAGAAGCGGCCGTTGATCTCGATCAGCTTATACTGCCCGTCGCGCGGGTCGCGTTTAAACTCCACCTGGGCAATGCCGTAAAAATGAAAAGCGCGCAGCAGGTCAACGCCGTACTGGATGATCTCATCACAGGCCACGCTCTCCCCCACACTGCACGTGCCCGAAAAAGGCGGAATTTGGATCAGCTTGCGGCCGGTGAAGACCACCGGCTCTTTATCGGGGTCAGGGCTGACATAGCTCCCCAGGGTGTACAGTTCGTCGTCCCCGCCGGGGATCAGCTCCTGCACCAGAGCGTCCAAACCGCTGCACTGGGCCAGCACCGCTTCCAGGGCGGCGCCGTCCTGCACTACAATGGTTTGCTTGCCGAACACATGAAAAAACTGCTTGCCGCTCAGGCCCTTCACCAGCGCCGGAAAAGCCTCCCGCGGCCACTCCGCCCCCATCTCCCCGCAGCGCACTGGCAGCGAGCGCGGGACGGGAACCCCCAACCGCAGGGCTGCGTCGTACTGGTTTTGCTTATCCAACATGAACGCCAGCGTTTCGGCATCTGGAAAGGTGAAGCGGAAGTACGGGGCCAGGCGCTCACGTCCGCGCGCCAGGGTCATCAAATAGGTGTCGTCGGTGATCAGCAGTACCCCTGGGCGCGGCAGGCGCTGACCCACCTCCACCAACCGTTCCACCAACCCCTCAGGGTCATCCCACGGGCTGGGGGCCGTCAGTCCCACCGCGTAGCGCGAAGCCAGCCCCACACCATCGGGCTTCGAATGGATCACCACCGACTTCAGGCCCAACTCCGCCAGCGAACGGACAATACCCAGGCTGTTGACCCAGCCGCCGTCCAAGACCACCGGGATGGGGTTCGTTCCTCTGGCCCAATGTGCGTCAAAGTTCTTTGGAAACATGAATGCTAATCTTTTCCTGAGACCAACGACTCCAACTTGCTGTTCTCGCCAAAGCGCTGCACTTCCAACAGGCCGTACAATTCATGCCACAAAGCCATGAACTCGGGTGTCTCCGGCAGGCGCGGGCGCGCCAGCGGCACCGGCACGATCTTCTTAATCGTCCCAGGGCGCGTGCCCATCACAATCACCCGGTCGCCCAGCAGAATCGCTTCCTGGATATTATGCGTGATGAAAATGATGGTCGAGCCTACATCCTGCCAGATGCGTACCAATTCCGCCTGCAAAATGGCACGCGTCTGCGCGTCCAGGCTGCCAAACGGCTCATCCATCAGCAAAATCTCTGGGTTCAGGGCCAGCGAACGCGCAATAGCCCCGCGCTGCTTCATGCCGCCTGAAAGCTGGTGCGGAAAGGCCTTTTCAAAGCCCTCCAGCCCCACCATGCGGATAAAGCGGCGGGCGGTTTCTTCACGCTCGGCTTTGGCCACGCCTTTCACCTTCAGCGCATAGGTCAAATTGCCCAGCACCGTGCGCCAGGGAAAGAGCTGGTCAAATTCCTGAAAGACCATCAGCCGGTCTGGCCCTGGTTCAGACACTTCGCGCTCGCCCACCAAAATGCGCCCTTTCTCCGGCTTCTGAAAGCCCGCGATCGAGCGGATGAGGGTGCTTTTTCCGCAGCCCGACGGCCCCAGCACAGTGATAAATTCTCCCGGTTCCACGCTGAAATCGATATCCTCCAGCGCCTGCACCTCACCGTGTTCTCCTGCAAAACGCACCCATAAATGTTCCACCTTCATGCGTCCGGCCATGCTTAGCTCCTCGTCACCACCATGCCCCAACGCTGCACGGTGCGCTTTTCTAACTGGGTGAACAAACCGCTTTCCACAATGATGCCGATCAAGATGATCACGCCCAGGGCCGCGAACACACCGGGCGTATCCAGGAAGAATCGCCGCTGATAGATGAGCCAGCCCAGGCCGCCGTCCTTACCCGAAGCGCCGAAGATCATCTCCGCCGCCACCAGGGAGCGCCAGGCGCGCGCCCATGAGATTTTGAGGCCGGTGAAAATGTAGGGAAAGGCCGCTGGAACCATCACCGAGGTGACCAGCCGCAGCCCGCGCAGGCCGATGTTGCGCCCCACCTCCAACTGAGTGCGCGAGACTGAACGGAAACCGGCATAGGTGTTCAGCATCATCGGCCAGACCACCGAATGCACCAGCACAAAGATGATGCCCCATTCGCCGGAGCCAAACCACAGCAGGGTGATGGGCAGCAATGCCACACCCGGCAGCGGGTGGTTAATCGCCACCATAGCTTCCATGAAATCCGCAAAGATATCCGAAACCATCGCCAGAGCCACCATCACGAAAGAGATGAGCAGCCCAATGCCTAACCCCATCAAGATCAGGTATAGCGAATACCAGGTGCGCTGCACCATCTCGCCGCTGGCGGTGGATTCCACCAAAGCTTTAAAGATGGAAACTAAGTCGGGGAACAGCAAGGCCGGGTAAATCTTGCTCAGGGCTACAATTTCCCAAACGGCCAGAAAGGCCAGCACAAACAACACCTGTCGAAAGGTGTGGTTTTTCCACAGCGAAGGCTTCTGATTCATCGTCTCATCCCGGCCTACATAAACAGAGCCACGCACAACCTGGCGTGGCATCTGCTTATGTCAGTCTGTAGGTTTAGATACCAGCAGCGGTTACGGGCGGTATTGCAATTTCTCCAAAGCTGAGGGGGTCTCACCCTGCATTTTGCCGACCGTCGAAACGACATTATACCATGCAATATCGCTCACTGACTTAGGCGCATTCTTGATGTATCCAGCTTTGACCATGAAGTCGGAGAAACCCATCAAGCCGTAGGGGGTGGTGGTGTAGTTCATGCCTGGCCAGGTGAGGTATTTCAGGGTGGTGGCTTCATCCAGCTTGAAGGTGGGGGCCAGAATCTTGGCTGCAGCTTCAGGCTGTTCGTTGATGAAGGCCGCCGCATCGCTCAGGCCCAAAACAAAGGCCGCGTACACCTGGGGGTTCTTTTCGTACAGGTCTTTGGAGGCCACCGCCACCAGGAAACTGAAATCGGAGCCAAATGCCTGGGTGCCGTCCACAATCTGGCGGATACCCGGAGCGCTCAGTTCCTGGAAGTTGTAAGGAGGCGAAGTGAAGTGTGCTGAGATGTCCTTCTGGCTGATCAAGGCTGCCGCTGCATCGGGGTGGGCCATGGCCACACCAAAATCATCCAATGCCGTGGCACTGCCCAGCTCTTTTTCCGCTGCCATCGAGAGCAAAATGTGCTGAATGGAGCCGGGAGCCGGATAGGCGATCTTATCACCTTCTTTGAAATCCTTCAGGCTCTGGATTTCGTCTTTATAGGTCTGCAAACCCAGTGGCATCACGCACACGCCCGAAGCTACTTTCCACGGAATGCCCTTGTCCCAACCGATCAGGAAGGGGGGAATGCCCATGATCGCTGCGTCCACCTGACCCGCCACAAAGGCTTCATTGATCGCGCCACCCGAGCCGTAGGTTTGCCATTCCACCTGCAAACCCGGCAGGTATTTTTCAAACATCTTCTGTTCGCGAGCCACCGTCAGCATGGCGTAGCCCAAGCCAAACTGCTCCGCAATGCGCAGCTTGGGCGCATCCGCTGCGGGGGCGGGGGCCGCATCCGACGCAGCCGGAGCCGCCGCCGGGGCGCAGGCCGTCAGCAAAACGGCCGCCAGAATCAAAGACGCCAATAACCGATACAACTTCATATGCTTCTCTCCTCAGACACTAAATGGATCCGGCCAGATACCCGCCAGAGTGTCCGAATTATTATACAGGCTTGAGTACCTGAAAGCAAATAAGTTTTTTGGATACAGGAAGGCAGCTTTGCTTTGCCATCAGCAGCAGTGCAGCGTTCTTCTAAAACGCGGAATGAGCCCCCTCATTCTGTTTGTGGTGAAGTGCTGCCTGCAGCTTACGGTCAAGGTAGCGAAAGAAAGGCAGCGGGTCGCGCCAGCTCCACAGCCCGTGCACCAGAGGCGGGCGCAAGAAAGCCAGCATACGCCCCAGGCGGATATCGGAATTGCCCATCATGCGCTGCACAGCCGCCTCTGAAAAAACCATCCAACGCACCCCGTTGCGCTGCGGCACTTTGGGCAGCGGCGGCAGGCCAGCCATATCCAGGTAGGCCGCGGCGGCGATATTCACCCCGCAGGGCGTCCCCAGAGCGTGCGATTTCCAAAAACGAGCGTTGATCTCGATCAGCTTATACTGTCCGTCGCGCGGGTCGCGTTTGAATTCCACATGGGCCGCGCCGTAGAACCGCAGTGCGCGCAGCAGTTCAAGGCCTTGAACAGCAACCGGTTCACAAGGCAGGCTCTCCCCCACGCTGCAGGTCCCAAAGAAAGGCGGGATCTGGATCAGCTTGCGGCTGGTGAAGTAAACCGGCTCCTTTTTGGGATCGGGACTGATGTAACACCCCAGGGCATACAGCTCGTCGTCCCCGCCGGGGATAATCTCCTGCACCAGGGCGTCAAAGTCGCTGCATTGGGCCAGCACCGCCTCCAGGGATGCACGGTCGGCCACCCGAATCGTCTGTTTGCCAAATCGGTGAAAAAATTGCTTGCCACTTAGCCCTTTTACCAGAGCCGGAAAAGCCTCCTGGGGCCAACCTGCCGCTGTCTCCCCGCAACGCACCGGCAGCGAGCGCGGGATGGGGATCCCCAGCCGCAAAGCCGTCTCGTACTGGTGGGTCTTGTCCATCAAGTACGCCAGCGTCTCGGCATCTGGAAAGGGAAAGCGGAAGTACGGGGCCAGGCGCTCACGTCCGCGCGCCAGAACGGTCAAATAGGTATCGTCGGTGATCAGCAATACCCCCGGGCGCGACAGGCGCCGGCCCACCTCCACTAACCGTTCCACCAACCCTTCGGGGTCGTCCCACGGGCTGGGGGCCGTTAGCCCCACCGCATAGCGCGAGGCCAAACCGATGCCGTTTGCGTTGAAGTGAATCACCAGTGATTTCAGGCCGAGCTCCGCCAGAGAGCGGACAATCCCCAGGCTGTTGACCCAGGCACCGTCCAAAACCACAGGGATGGGGCCTGTTCCACCGGCCCAATGGGCATCAAAGTTTTTTGGAAACATAGGGCTGTTTTTTCTCCAGGGTCATCGTTTTCTCTCGGCGTTTTCGCCAAAGCGCCGCTTTTCTCAGCAGATGCAGTGTTCTTGCCGCATAGACGTCAGCAGAACCGGCGCCCGAGATTTCTGGCCCATTATATAAACACCCAACCGCTGCAAGCAAATAAATTTTTTTGATATGTGGAGAGTTTTTTAGCCCCAGCTCAGGCGCGCCCGCAGCGCACCAAAAACCTTTTTCCAAAACAGCCAGTCCGACCGCGTCAGGATAAAAAGGCTGCCCCAGCTTGTGCCCGTCATCCGTGAAAAAATGATCACCCGCAGCACCAGAGTCAGCGTATATGACAAGGACGAAGATAGCGAGGCGCCTGCCACCCCCAGGCGAGGGATAAAATATAGATTGGCGATCAGATTGATCACCAGGCTAATGAAGGCGGCAATGGTGTTAATCTCTGGGCGGCCTCGCCCCGCTGTATCCGCAGAAAGCAGCCGTGAAGCGCTCAGGCTGATGATCCCCGGCAGCAGCCACTGGATGGCCATCGAGGCCTGCCCATAGGCTTTTCCATACACGATCAGCACAAACGGGTCAGCCAAAGGCCAGATCAGCAAACAGACCAAAAAGGAGGCCCAGAACACATTGCGCACCATAAAGGTGGTCAATTTCAGGCGATCTGTATCACTCTCTTCCAACGAGGTAACCTGCGGAAGCAGCACGGTAGACACAGAGCGCGAAATCATCCACACCCGTTCCGACATCTGCACCGCGATATCATAAATCCCCAAAGAGGCGCCCCCGGCCAGATAATTCAAGATGTATTTATCAGCGCGCAGGTTAAAGAACGAGATCACATTGGAAAGATAGGCCTGAAGGCCGTATTTCCACATCTTGCGCGCAATATCCATATCCAGGCAAAATTCACTACGCGAGATTGGGCCAGTGATCTGCAGCAGGCGGCGCAAAATCATCCAAACACCCAAAAGGTTGCCCACCAGATAGGCAAGCAAAGCCCCTTCCACCCCCATCCTCAACCGCCAAACGAAAAGATACACCGCGGCCATCTGAAAAGCCAGCGGGTATAACTGGGCAACATTATAGGTTTTAAAATCCTGAAAGCCTTGCAGCATCGAAAGCAGGTTATCGCGCATAAAGATCACCGGGATGATCAGCAAGCCCAGGCCCAAAATCCATCCGGTGACGCCCGGGAACAAAACCTTTCCAGCAGAAGCAGCCGCCAGAAAACCGACTGCGATGCTCAACACGCTCAACAGGCTGACCAGAATGATATTGGTGCTGATCATCCGGCGCGGGTCAAATTCGCCGCGCGCCGCGTAGTAGATATTGGCTCCCGAAATGCCAAAACTGGTAAAGGTGGTGATGGTGAAAGGAACCAGCAAGGCCATCGAATATAAGCCCTGGTTGTGCACGCCCAGGCCGCGCGCAATCAACGCAGAAATAGCTAACCCAAACACCAATACCGCAATTTGACGGGCAAAATTGTAGTAGCTGTCTTTGAGGAATTTCTTCAGATTGAGTTTGCTCTGCCCAGCAGGGTCTTGATTCATAAAGTTATTCCAGCAGCAGCGGTATTAACTGTTGGCGCAACTGCGCAATTGGAAAATGAAAGGGAATTTCGATCACCCGGCAATTCACATGTTCAAAAGCGCGCAAAAGGGTGGCCTGCAAATTCGTAAACATAACAGTACTGAGAGGCTCCTTCTCGCCCAGCACCGCGCGGTTGAAGGACTGCCAGTGCAGGCTGGTCACCAAATTTTTATATTCCCCCTGGATCACAGCAAGATTCATCTCGACGGCCTGGCGGGCGGTGATGTTCACCACGCGAATTCGTTCTGTTTGCCTGCGAAACAACATATTGAGCTGCCCCAGCTTTGCGCCCGTGCCCACCCGCTCCGCGCCAAAAAATGTGTTCAGGTCAGCCCTCCGCCGCACCGTTTCTAACCCGCGCAATTTGGTCACCTCCCACCAGAAGCGGTCCAGCAGCCCGCGCTGTTGGAATAAGCGCCGGTAGACCTCGGGTGAATTCTGCACATTGTACGCGTAGATTTTGGGGAAGGCATAGTTCGGCCAGACAGTTCCCTGCGCATCTACAAATGACAGGTCGTCAGCCAAAAACCGAAACCCGCGCTCCAGGATCAGCGCAAGTTCTGAAGAGGTCTTGCCAATCCCCCCTGAACCGCCAAGAATCATCACCTCACCGGTGCGCGGGTTCTGCACGGCAGAACCGTGAAGCACGGCCACTTTTCGGTTGAAAAACATCAAAAGGGTCGGGACCAGCACCGATTCATGAAACACCTGGGAGATTTCTTCGTAGGGGTGGGTGAACTGCATGCCCAAAAGCTTGTGGATCCACGACTTGCGGTCGTCTGGAAAACGGAAATCCACCGTCAAAGGGTCGGCCGATTCGTGCCAGACTGCCTGATACCGCTGTCCGCGAATGCCGAAACCATCCGCCGTTTCCAGGTAGGTGGAGGGGTTCGCAGACACGGCCTCCGGCAGGGTATCCACCAAACGCACAACACAGTCACTTGGAGCGTCGGATTGGGGATAGTACCGCAGTTCGCGTTCAAAAACCCCAGCGCATAGGTGGTCGCCCCATTGAAATTCAATCGTCTGTCCAGCAATCGTATATTTCATGATGCCAACTTTTGTGAAAGCTGCGTTTTGAGGAATTGACAAAACGCAGGATATTGAACTGCCGCATTGACTCGCTCCTGCCAAAGCTGATGGGCAGCCTGGGCCATCTCCTGGCGTTGGGTCAGAGAGAGTTCTGAGGCGGCGCGCAGCACATCTGCAATTTGCTGCGGGCTGGGGTTGGCCGGCAGCAGCCAGCCACTGCGCGGGGTCACGATCTCATTCACGCCGCCCACAGACGTGGCCGCAATGGGGATGCCGTAACTGGCAGCCTCCATCAGCGTCACCGGCAGCCCTTCACTGGAACTGACATTCAAAAAGAGGTCTACCGGGTTTTCACGATAATACTGCAACAGGGTTGGATTATCAACATAGCCCTTTAATTCTACCTGCACATGTGCAGGTAAAGCTGCGGCTTTTTGTTCTACAGCGGCGCGTTGTTCACCGCGGCCAAAGTGAGTCCAATGGACCGGGAAGTTGCACAACGCCAAGGCGTCCGCAATCAAACCGACCCGCTTCACCGGCGTCAACGTAGAACAGGAGACAACGTGAAGCACGCCATCAGATGAGGGGCTAGAACCTTTCTGTCCATCTTCCACGCCCAAACGAAATAGCCGCAGCCGATGGGCAAGTTGTGGGTAAAGGTTGGAAAGTGTATTCACACCGTCTTGTGAAATGGGGCAGACCCAATCCAATCGAGAGATCGTCTGTTCATGAAACGGCAAATAAGGCGGGTTTCGGCGCTCAACATACAGGTCAAAACCATGCACCCGGCTCACCCGCAGCGTATCCGGCAGTTCCAACATCGCGGCACCTAAAGCAGCGTGGTGCATCCAGTAAGAGTACAGGATCACCGGCTGTGAGCGCTCCGCGCACATCTGCGTTAACACCTGCCAGATATAAAACCCCTGCTGAGCGGCTGTCAACATGCGCATCATCGTCCGCAGGCCAAACCGTGCCGCCAGAGGCAGTTCCCCGCGGATCAGGGCGCGAAACCGCGAATCCCGAAAAACAGCCGCCAGCCCCGCCGACCGGTTGACCCGACGGGCACGCTGTCGGATAGCTTCAAAAAGGTCCAGCCGGAAAACTGCATTGGGCGGCAGGGGTAAATCGGGCTGCGCCTTTGCGGGAATATTCGATAGGGCGTTCGCCGCCGGAATCACATGTACCTGCTCGAAAGCCTGACACAGATAAGCTACCTCGGTTCGGATAAAAGTATCACCAGGTAAAAAGGGGTAACTATTGGTTAGCAGGACAAGGTTCGTCATCACTTAACGGCAATCCATCCAATGGGCCATACGTTTCGCAGCCAATCAGCCGCCGCCGACTCTGGGTTTAATTGCTCACATCTCCACAAATTTACGGCGCAGCGGTCGGTGAAGCCGCGCCAACCACCCAATAAAGAAAGCCCAGTTCCCGCGCCCGGCGGCCGTCCACGGCCTTGCGCCCGTCCACCAGCACGGGGGTGCGCACGGCAGCCCGCAGCCGCGGCAGATCCAGGGCGTTGTAAGCCTGGTGGCGCACCATCAGCACCACCGCGTCAGCGTCCTGCGCCGCCTCCACCACATCCCCCTGCATACCTTCCACATACGGGTCGTGGATGCGCACATCTGCGCCCAGGGATTCCAACAGCTGCACCAGCACTGCAGAAGGGCTGTTGCGGGTATCATCCGAATTTTCCAGGTAGGCATAGCCCAACACCAATACCCGCGCCCCAGCCAGAGAAACCCCAGCCTGCGCCAGCGCCTTCGAGAGCAGGTCCGCCATGTGAGCCGGCATGCCGTCATTGATCGCCCGCGCCGCGGGAACCATGCGCAGGGGCACATCCATGCCCTGAATGCCGTGTGCCAGCAGCCACGGGTCTTTGGGAATGCAGTGGCCGCCCACACCCGCGCCCGGCAGGTGCATGTTTCGCTGAGGGCTTTTATTCACCAGTTCCCTCACCGTCCACACATCCCCGCCCAAAGCCTCGCAGATCAAACCAACCTCATTGGCAAATGCGATCTGCACATCACGGTAGGCATTTTCCACCGTCTTCACCAGCTCAGCGGTGATCCAATCTGCCGCGTCCAAATCGGCCTGCACAATCATCCGGTACAAGGTGATCATAGCCTGTGCAGTTTCGGGGGTTCCGCCGCCCACCACGCGGCTGAGGCTGCTCAAATTGATCAGCAGCCGCCCGGGCATCACGCGCTCAGGACAGTTGCCCAGGTAAAAATCGCGGTTCACGCGCATGCCGCTGCCGGCTTCCAGCAAGGGCCGCACCACGGTGTCCATCGTGCGCGGGGCAATGGTGGATTCCACAATCACCAGCGCGCCGCGCTTCAGCACGGGGGCCAGCTGCGCCAGGGCAGCCCGCAAGGCCTCGTAACGGGGAATGTGCTGGTCGTCCACCGGCGTTTCCACGTCAATCAAGATGACATCCCGCTCGCGCAGGGTCTCGTAATCCGCTGTGGCGCGCAGCCGCCCCTGGGCCGCCTGTTCAGCCAGCAGCTGCGCCAACCCCGGCTCCTCGCCCTCAATCGGCGACACACCGGCGTTGATCTTGTCCACCCGCTCCTGCTTGATTTCGACCCCCAGCACATCAAAACCCGCCTTGGCAAACAGCGCCGCCACCGGAAGGCCCACATAGCCCAGGCCGATGACCGCTAGTTTGGCCTCTCGCCGGTTGATTTTCTCTGTCAGATCGTTGAGCGACATAAAATACGTTTACTCCTCTGCTCCACCTGGCGTGCAAAAGCTTCCCAGGTGGGGATGACAACACAGACACACAGGCAGGAAACATCAAAATCTCGGCATCCTGGGTCTGTGTGGATAAACGGCTTAAACTTCGATCACCTGGTGCTTCAGGCCCGATTCAACCAGGGCCAATGCCAGACGCAGCGCCTTCAGCCCGTCTTCGCCCGTCACGGCCACAGGAGCCTCGCCCCGCACAGCCTTCAGGAAGGCCTGCAGCTCAGCTTTGAGCGGTTCATAGCGCTGGAGCGAATAGCGCACCATGCTGCCTTCGCTGACGCCCTTCAGCACCCGCAGCGCCGGGTAGTTATCCGCGGCGGCCTGCGCGTTTTCAAAGAAATACAAATCCTGCACCAGATCATCCACCCGGAACAAACCGCGTTCCCCCAGCACCAGCACTTCACGCACCTTGGTGGGGGTCAGCCAGTTGATTTCCAGCGCGCCGGTGATGCCTTCGGGGAAGCGCAGCATACCAAAGAGCAGGTCCTCGTGATCGGTGTGAATGCGCTGTTCGGTTTCGGCGTACACCCGTTCGGGGTCCATGCCCGTCAGGAAGCGCATGATATCCACATCATGGGGGGCCAAATCCACCACCACACCCACATCGCGGATGCGCGCCGGAAAAGGCCCCGCCCGACGGCAGAAGATCTGGAAAATGCGGCCCAGCTCACCGGCCTGCAGCTTCTGTTTCAGGGCCTGCAGCGCCGGGTTAAAGCGCACGATATGCCCCACCATCAGCTTGCGGTTGAGTTCCCGCGCGCGGTCGATGATACGCTGGCCCTCTTCCAGGGTAGCCGCAATCGGCTTTTCCACCAACACATCCGCGCCTGCCTCCAGCGCCGCCAAAGCCACCTCTTCGTGCATGGCGGTGGGCACGGCGATGGTCACGGCTTCGGGCTTCACCTGCGCCAGCAGTTCGCGGTAATCGGTAAAAGATGCCGTACCAAACTGAGTGCCAATGGTCTGCGCCACCGTCGGGTTGGCGTCCGAAACCGCCGCCAGCTCGGCCTCAGGCAGTTCGTTGTACACTCGCGCATGGTTCTTGCCCATCGAACCCACGCCAATCACGGCCACACGCGTCGCCATGGCTCAGGCTCCCATGAAGGTGTTAATGGCCTTTACCACCATTTCCAGATCGGCTTGCGAAAGTGAAGGGTGCACGGGCAGCGACAGCACTTCCAAAGCCGCTTTTTCGGTTTCGGGCAGGGTCTGGTTGTAGCCCAATTCCTGCGTGTAAAGTTTCTGCTTATGGATGGGCACGGGGTAATACACCTCAGAACCGATGCCCTGTTCTTTTAAGTAGTCGCGCAGCGCATCACGTTTGCCGTCCGGCACGCGCACGGTGTACTGATGGTACACGTGGCCGCAGCCTTCAGGCACAAACGGTGTAGTCACACCCTTCAGGTGGGCGCTGTAGAACGCGGCATTTTCCTGGCGTTTGCGGTTAAAGAGGTCCAATTTGCCAATCTGCGCCAGGCCGATGGCGGCGTGAATATCCGTCATACGGAAGTTGAAACCCAGCTCATCATGGTAGTAGCGCACGCGCATACCGTGATTGCGGATCACGCGGCAGGCCTCGTTGACAGCGTCGTCATGGGTGGTGATCATGCCGCCTTCGCCAGAGGTGATGTTTTTGGTGGGGTAGAGCGAGAACGCGCCCGTGCCAAAAGCGCCGGCTTTCTTGCCGCGGTAGGTGGCGCCATGGCTCTGACAGGCATCTTCAATCACGGCCAGATTGTACTTTTCGGCCAACTTGAGGATGGGGTCCATATCGCTCACCAGGCCGAACAGATGCACGGGCATGATAGCTTTGGTGCGGGGGGTGATGGCGGCTTCAATCTGGCTCACATTCAGGTTGAAGGTGCGCGGGTCAATATCCACAAACACCGGCCGCGCGCCCACATACAGCGCCGAATTGGCCGAGGCAATGAAGGTAAATGCCGAGGTGATGACCTCATCCCCGACGCCAATCTTGTGAGCCAGCAGGGCCACGTGCAGCGCGGTCGTCCCTGATGAGGTGGCAATTGCGTGGCGCGTGCCGCACATCTGCGCAAAGGCATCCTCAAAAGCTTTCGTGCGCGGCCCCTGGGCAATGATGCCCGAATCCAAAACTTCTAAAACCGCCTTTTTTTCCTCAGGCCCCATTATGGGTTTTGCCATGTTAATCATCGAATACTCTCCCAAACTTGAGCAGGAATTTTCACCAACGTATCACATTCCTCACAGCGGGCCACCACCAGGTTGCCTTCGCGGTGATCGCTGTGCAAAGATGCGCCGCAGGCGCAAACAAACGCGCGCAGCCGCGCCGGGTTGCCAAACACCAGCCCGTGCGCGGGCACATCGCGGGTGACGACGCTGCCAGAGCCGACCATGGCCCATTCCCCGATGGTGATGCCGCAGCGGATGGTGCTGTTGGCCCCCAGGGCCGCACCGCGCTGGATGCGCGTTTCGCTCAGCACCCAATCATCTGCGCTCTTAGGCGAACCATCCGGGTTGACGGCCCGCGGACGCATATCATTAGTAAAGCACACGTGCGGCCCAATGAAAACCCCGTCTTCGACTGTCACGCCGTGATAGACCGAGACGTAATTTTGAATTTTGACGTTATCGCCAATCTGCACGCCGGCATCCACATAAACGCCTTTACCGATGTTGCAATTTTGGCCCAGGCGCGCACCGGGTCGGATCTGGCAGTGATGCCAGATGCTGGTTCCTTCACCGATGGTGGCCTGATCAGAGACTTCCGCAGTAGGATGGATACGAACCGCCATGCCCGCTCTCCAGTTTTCTCAGCCTGGTAAAAGATCAGCGCAGAACGCGCTGCAAAACGAAGTTTAACCCTGTATTCAGACAAAAAATCAGCGCGTTTTCAAGCGCGCCGGGGCTGTAAGGAATTTACGCCGATCGCCGGACGTCTTCCAGGATTTTCGCGTAGGATTCTACCACACTCTCCAAATCGAACCTTCGCGCCGATTCTCGGCTGGCTTTGCGCACCTCCAGCAGATGCTGCGGGTCGCGGATCAGGGCGCGCAGTTGTTCGGCAAAACCAGCCTCGTCCCGCGGGTCGTGGCAAAAGCCGTTCACGCCCTCTTCCACCAATTCCACATTGCCGCCCGCGCGGCTGAGCGCCAGCGCCAGACCCATGGCCATGCCCTGCACACCCACCACGGGCAGCCCCTCGGAAAAGGACGGCAGCAGCAGCACATCACTGCGCCCAAACCAACCCAGCACCTGCGGCGGCGCCAGCCACCCCGGCAGGGTGATGCGGTCGCTCAGGCCCAGCCGGGCAATTTCCGCCTCCACCGCACCGCGCAGCGGCCCATCGCCGATCAGCGTGCCTTTCCAGGGCAAATCGGTGATCTGGCTCAAAATACGCACCAGACCCAGGGGGTTTTTTTGTTCCATAAAGCGGCCCGCAAAGACGATGCGCGGCGGGTCGTTCATCTCCAATTCACCGGGGTCCAGCTTCTCCAGATCCACACCGTTGGGGATCACCGTCACCGGCACGGGGTAATGTTTCAGCGCCAGGCTGCGAGTGAACTCGCTCACCGCCACCACGCGCCGCGCCCTCCGCCAGATGAGGCGGCTGAAGGGCAGTACCCAACGGAACCATTTGCCCGTTTTCTCAGGCGTACCCCCAGGCACATCCCCCAAATGGACGGTGAGCAGGTAGGGCGTGCCCGTCAGCACCGAAAGCGCCCAGGCGCTGGCCCCCGCTGGCACAGCAAAATGCACGTGAATCACATCCGGCTTCCAGGTGCGGATGGTGCGCAGACCCTCCCAAAAGCTGGCCCATACATAGCCCGCCATCGCCCGCAGGTCGGCCCGAAAACTTTCGCGCCGCAGGGATTTCAGCCGGTGCACATACACCCCCAGAGCTTCACGGTGTTCTGGAAGATCTCCCCAGCCCGCCGTCAGCACGCGCACTTCGTGCCCGCGCCTGGCCAGCCCCTGGCATAGATCTTCGGCCACCCGCCCGCCGCCCCCGCCCACCGGCGGGTATTCATGGATCAGGGTAAGAATGCGCATGGGGCTCAGTCGTTCTTACTGGGGTCCGTGTTGATGCGTTTCCGCACCGTGTAAGTAGGTTTGCCCTGGGATTCGTGATAGGTGCGCACTTGCAGCTCAGCAATTAAGCCCATCAGCATGCTCTGAAAGCCCATAATCGCCACCATCGTGGCCACCTGGAAGAGGGGCGAGGCCAACACCGACACGCCAAAGCCCACCCGCCGCACAAACAAATACAGCAACACTGCGGCGCTGAGGGCAATCAGCCCCAAGCCCGTGCCGCCGAACAGATAAATGGGTTTGTTGCCGAAGCTGCTCAGGAACTTGACTGTGAAGAGGTCCAAAATCACTTTGGCCGTGCGCTCCAGCCCGTACTTGGTCTTGCCAAATTTGCGCGGGTTGTGATTCACCGGCAGTTCGATAATGCGCGCGCCGTAGGAGCTGGCATACACGGGGATAAAGCGGTGCATCTCGCCGTACAGGCGGAAGCCAGTGATCACCTCGCGCCGGTAGGCCTTCAGCGTGCAGCCGTAATCGTGCAAATGCACACCCGTCACCCACGAAATCAGCCCGTTGGCCAGGTTCGAGGGCAGCGTGCGGGTGATGTAGGTATCCTTGCGCTTGGCACGCCAACCGCTGACCACATCGTAGCCTTCCTCGATCTTTTGCAACAGCATGGGGATGTCGGCGGGGTCGTTCTGCAGATCCGCGTCCATGAGCACAATCACTTCACCATCCGAGTGATCAATCCCCGCCGCAATCGCCGCGGTCTGTCCAAAATTGCGCCGCAGCGAAACCACCCGCAGTCGCTGATCTTTAGCGGCTAACTGTTCCAGCACATTCAGGCTGCCGTCGCGGCTGCCGTCGTCCACCAGAATCACATCCCAGGCAACCGAAAGAGGTTCCAAGGCCTTCAGCAGGGCTTCATACAGCAAGGGCAGGTTTTCCTGCTCGTTGTACACCGGGATAATCACAGATAGATTCATGGATTTCTCCGAAAAATATGGATGGCTGAATCCGGGCGGCACCCCACCACCGGTTCAGACGGGGCCAGTTCATCAAAAGCGCGCGCGTTGTCGGCATTTTTGGTGAAGTTGACCACATATTTATCCTCAATTAAGGCGTAGTCGGTTTCCCGCAGCCATTCATCGCCAATCTCTTTGCTCCAAAAACCGTTTTTCAGCAAATTATCGCGCTGGCCACCTTCTCGGTAAGTGTACCAGTGATTCAATTGTCCGGGGAAGATTCGCACATCGGGGATATACAGCAAAGGCAGAGGCGTGGTGTCGTTTAGCCAATAGACCAGCGACCCCGCCGGGATGATGCTGGCCAGGTGCGCTCCGGCGGCCTCGTGCGAGGCGATCACATCCTGGGCGCACAGGTTAGTGCGAAAACGCCCGCCGCCCAGAGCCGGAGTCGGCGAAAGCAGCACACCCAGGCCCCAAAACAAGGCCAGGGCTGCCAGCCCAAAGTTCACCCGCCGCGCCCGCCGCCGCGCAGCCAGCGCCCAAACAGCCGCCAACACCGTCAGCGCCAGCCCCACCCCCAGCCCCACCAGAGCCGGAAGCAGCAGCCGCAGGGTTTCGGGCGAAAGGGCAAATTTGTTGGCGAACAGCCGCCACAACTCGGTCGTCCCCGGCAGCAAGCGTCCCCCGCTGATGCGCGGCACGGTCAAATCCATCACCGCGTAGCCGATGTCGCGCCAGGCCCCATAACCCAGCCCAGCCGACCCCACTACCACCGTCAGGGCCAAAAGCCCCTGGCGCAGCAAACCCGGCCGCCGCACCCAGGCCGGAAATGTGGCCGCCACCAGGAAGATCGCCGCTGGAATAAAAAAGGTCAAATAGCCGGAATAGCAGAACAGGCAGTAATCTTTGGCCACCGACACCCAATAATGCGCCGCGGCCATCAACACCACAAACACACTCAGGCACACCCCCGCGCGAAAGCGCCAGGTCTCGGCCCAACCGCGCCGCGACGGCCACAAAATCCACGCAAACACCGCCCCGAACAGGGCCAAAAAGTTGTAGCGCATGCCTTCCCAAAACACGCTCAACTGGGTCAGCCCATCAAAAGACGGCGCATACACAGCCTTGCCGCCCGCCAGGCTCAGGTTTAAAAAATTCAACAGGCTGCGCAGGACTTTCGGCATCCACGGCAGCCAGATTTTCATGATATTGGGCCAATAGGGAATGTGTCCAGCCACGAACAGCCCCCCCATCACCGCAGCGCTCAGCCAGGCGGCGCGCCTGCCGTGCTGCCAGGCAATATACACCCACAGGAGAACCATCAGCGGGGCCATATTCTGGCGGGTAAAGACCACCGCCACAGCCAGCACTGAGCTGAAGGCCAGTTCCCAGCCTTTGCGCCCCGGACCCAGTGCCAACGCCAGGCTCCAGGTGAGCAGACAGGCCACCTGCACCTGGGTGAGGGCTTGCGAATAGATAAAGAGGTTGGCTGGGCTGACGACCATCATCAGCACCGCCAGAGTCCCCCACCAACGCCCGCCCAGGCGTCTGCCGCCCAGGTACAGGCCCACCAGCATGACTGCGCCTAAAAACAAAGAAAAGTAGCGGCCCGTGCGCAGCCCCGGTGAAAAGAGCGCCTGCGGCAGCCCTGGCAGCAAAAAGGCCAGGGGCATCTTGTTGGTGTTGGGGCCGTAATCCTGGAAGGGGCGGTAATCTCCCTGAAGATAGAGCAACCCCTTCATCAGATAGGTGCCCTCGTCCATCGTCACGTCTTGATAATGGGCATACACCAACCCCTGGCCCAAATAGACCAGACCTATCAACAGCGCCGCCGCCAGCGGCATCCAGGGGCGGCTGGCCAACCGCCTAATCGGCTCGCGGATGCCCATGCTCTTTCTCCCGCAGCCGCCGGTACAGTGCCTTACCCGCGTCCCACAGCACACCGCTGCCCAACACCGCCGCGCTCAGCACGCTGATCATCAGCACATTCTGCCAGAAGGGCAGCCGTTTCCACAGGTGGAAATAACGGCTGAAATACCAGTTGGTGAAGTAACCCAGGAAGATCATTTCCACCAGCAGCCAGCGCACCAGCCACCAGTCGCGCCGTTCCCAGGCGCGCAGCACCCCCCAGCCCGCCAACAGAGCCATGAAGGGGATGAACGTCACGCGGTAGCGCGGGTTATCCCACAAATCGCCCCCCGCGCGGATGGAGCTGATCAGCAGCCACACCAGCACAAAACTCGCCGTCCACAGCAATATGCGCTTTTCTTCCGGCGCAGCTTTCCACACCGTGAAGAAGGCGTACAACAGCAGCGGCGCCAAGGCATACCAGCCCGCCGCGCGGAAAATGGCGATAACCTTCCAAATCAAAATGGCATCGTCCGCGATGGCCGCCGGAAGCACCGGCTGGGCCAGCCCGTAGACCGCCAGAATCGGCAACCGAAACTGCTCACCGGCCTCCTGAATGATCTTGACCACCCAGCCCTGAGCCGCCTCGGTGCGGTTGGCATCCCACAAGAAAGCGTCACGCAGCCAATCCCACCCAAAATAGGCCACGCCCACCCCGCCCACCAGCAGGGCCAGCGCCCCGCCCCAGGCCCAGGCGCGCGAACGCGGCGCCAGGTGTTCGGCCCAGAACCACACCACCAACACCCCCGCCACCGCTACCGCCACGCGCGAAGACACCAGCAGCATCCCTGCCAGGCTGAGCACCAGCCCCACCCGCGCCGCCCACTTATCCTTAAAATAGGCCAGCACCCCCCACAAGGCGATGCCCGTCAGACCGATCAGGAAAGGTTCGCGCATTTGCGAGCTGCCGAAGAGGATGCTGTCAGGATACAGCACCAGGATCCAGCCCGCCAGCGTGGCCAGGCGTTCGTTAAAGCGGAAGCGCACCCCGCGCCAGAAAAAAGCCGTCCCCAACGCCGTGGTGAAGGCACCCAAAATCAGGATCAAATACGGGCGCTGTACATCGGGGCTGAGGTAACGGTACACAAAAGCGCTCGTGGCCAGCAAACCGCCGTATTGGTCGGTCTTGAATTCTTCTGCAAAGGATTTAAGCAGCGGCTCCTGGGCCTTGACCACATCCCAGGCCTGATTATCGCGCCGAAAGGCATCGTAAAACAAATAGCCGCGGTTTTGGGTGAGGGTATCGTAGCCGTACGCCGGCAGCAGCTCCATCACCAGCACGCCCACACCCAAGCGAAGGAAGAAAGCCAGCGCCACCATCCAGGCCAGCGTGCGGCCGGCGCCCGCTTTTTGCCAGGCAAAGATCAACCCCCAAAGGCTCAAACTCAACAGCAGCGTTGAAGACAGCCACCCGATCCAGAAATTTCCGGCAGGCCCCAACGCCGTCAGCACCGCGCCCAAAACGGCCCCGCCGCCCAGCGCAGAATAAAGACGTGTCCGCCCGTTCATTGCGTTCATCACCACCTGTGTGGGGGCCGGCAGTTCCTCTGCGCCGGCCCGGGTCTGTATGGAATGTGGATAATTGTACCAGACGAAGCGCCCCGCGCGCAGCGCGCCCGCGGCTTGCCTGGTATTTTTTGATTTTCAAACCAATTTGCAAATCAGATTGATGATGCAATTTCTTGCAAGTTCCTATACAATAAGTCTGGTTATTTGTTTCTGTTTGGCTCTTCACCAGGAAGTCAAAATGAAAATCATCCGCGCGTTTGCCTTAGCCCTTTTGGGAGTCTTGGCCGCATTAACCGGCAGCATGAGTGAACGCGTGCAGGCTGCCAGTGCACCCACCAATCCTTACCATCAGAATGTTCGCTTTGAACGCCTGACCGTGGAAGACGGCCTGCCCAATTCTACCGTCCTGTCCGTTCTTCAGGATCAGCAGGGGTTTATGTGGTTCGCCACCGCCGACGGCGCCGCCCGCTACGACGGCTACACCTTCACCACCTTCCGCCACGACCCCACCAACCCAAACAGCCTGAGCAACAACAACACCTTCGCCCTGCTGGAAACCCAGGATGGGCTGATCTGGATCGGCACCGACCCAGGCGGGCTGAACGTGTATGATCCCGAAACCGGACAATTCCGCCTGTACCGCAATGATCCCACCAACCCCAACAGCCTGATCAACGACAGCATCTGGTCGTTGATGGAAGCCCAAGACGGCAGCGTGTGGATCGGCACGCGCAGCGGCCTCAGTCGGTTAGATCGTAAAACCGAAACTTTTACCAATTTTGCCCCCGACCCCGAGAATCCGCGCGCCCTGGCGGGAACCGTGGTGTACCGCATCTATCAAGACAGCGCCGGAACGATCTGGGTAGCCACCCGCAACGGCCTGCAGCGCTACCACCCCGAGAGCGGCGATTTCACCCTCTATGCTCATGACAACAACAACCCCAACAGCCTGAGCAGCAACAACGTGTGGGCCATGCTCGAAGACAGCCAGGGCAATTTTTGGGTGGGCACCCGAGGCGGCGGCCTAAACCTCTTCGACCGCGCCACCGGCAAGGCCACCGCCTTCCAACACGACCCCAACGACCCTACCAGCCTCAGCGACAATAACCTGTGGAATATTTTTGAAGATTCGCGCGGCAACCTGTGGATCACCACCGAAAACGGCGGCATCAACCTGTTTGACCCGCAAACCGGCACGTCCCGCGCCTATCAACACAACCCGAATGATCCCTTAACCCTGAGCAACAACGATGTGTTTTGGGTTACCGAAGATCGCTCCGGAGTTTTGTGGTTCACCAACCGCTACGGCGGGGTCAACAAGCTCTACCCCTCCCTGTGGCGTTTCGGCCTGTACCGCACCATCCCAGGCGATCCCAACACGCTGAATTCCAATAACATCTACAGCATCCTGGCCGAAGAGGACGGAATCGTCTGGATTGGCACCTTTGGCGGCGGCCTCAACCGCTTTGACCGCAAAACCGGCACGATGACCATCTATCAAAACGACCCCAACGACCCCACCAGTCTGACCAGCAATAAAGTCTATTACATCTTCCGCGATGAACAAGGGGTGCTGTGGGTGTCCACCTCGGGCGGCGGGCTGAACCGCATGGACCCGCAGACCGGTAAGTTCACCGCCTATAAGTACTCTGCTGACAGGCCCAACGTGATTGGCAGCAACTTTACCACCACCATCGAATCGGCGGGCATCGGCCGCCTGTGGGTGGGCACATTGGGCTACGGCCTCGACCTCTTCAACACATTCACGGGTGAGATGGACAAGGAATACTTCCACGATCCCGAAAACCCCAACAGCCTGAGCGAAGACACCGTCTACGACCTGGCGGTCGATTCCGGGGGGAATGTGTGGATCGCCACCGCCCGCGGCGGTGTGAACTGGCTTAACCCGAAGACCGACACCTTTGGCCACTACCGCCATAACGCCGATGATCCCACCAGCCTGCTCAGCGACACCGTGTATTCGCTGTATCTGGACGAAACAAACGGCGTGCTGTGGGCCGGAACTACGGGCGGCCTGAGCGGTCTGGACCTGACGGAACACACCTGGCAAAATTACACCACCCGCGACGGTTTGCCCAGCGATTCGATCATGGCGATTGAACCGGGGGTGGAAGGGGAATTGTGGATCAGCACGGGCAAAGGCATCAGCCGGTTTAAAATCGCCGAAAAGGCCTTCACCAATTACGATGCGCGCGACGGGCTGCAAGGCGACCAGTTTGAGATCGCCAGCTCACGGCGCGGCCCCGACGGCGAAATTTTCTTCGGCGGCCCCAACGGCGTCACCTTTTTCTACCCGGATCAAATCCAAACCAACCCCTATCTGCCGCCGGTGGTGTTCACCGATTTTCAGTTGTTCAACCAATCGGTGCCCGCGGGCAGCAAGATGCTGGCCAAGCCCATCGAACGCGCCGACCAGATCCTGCTCACCTATGATCAATCCGTATTCACCCTCAAATTCGCCGCGCTCAGTTATCAGCATTCCGCCAAGAACCTGTACCAATATAAAATGGAGGGCTTCGATAAAGACTGGTCGCCGCCGCGCAGCAAGCAGGAAGTCACCTATACCAACCTGCCCCCTGGAACCTACACCTTTCGGGTGCGCGCCGCCAACAGCGACGGCCTATGGAATGAAGACGCCGCCAACATCATTGTCATCAAAATCCTGCCGCCGTGGTGGTCCACCTGGTGGTTCCGCATTCTGGCCTTGCTGCTCATCGGCCTGATCGTTTTCGGCGGCATCCAAATGCGTATCAGCCGCATCCGCAGCATCAACCGCGAGCTGGAACAGCGCGTGGTGGAGCGCACCCAAGAACTGGAACAAGCCCAGGCGCAGCTGTATCAGGTCAACGAGGAACTCAAAACCCAGCTGGCCGCCGTGACTCTTCTGGAAAAGAACGTGCGCGAGCTGGCCATTCGCGATTCGCTGACCGGCCTGTACAACCGCCACCACCTCAGCGAACACCTGGACATTGAATACAGCCGCGCTCACCGCGAAAACCAGCCCATCGCCTTCCTGCTGATGGATATTGACCATTTTAAGGATGTCAACGACACCTTTGGCCATCAGGCCGGCGACCAGGCGCTGAAGGC
Source organism: Levilinea sp. (assembly GCA_029975215.1). Classification (GTDB taxonomy): domain Bacteria; phylum Chloroflexota; class Anaerolineae; order Anaerolineales; family Anaerolineaceae; genus Levilinea. The sequence continues at coordinate 2,002 of JARKPO010000012.1, read as the reverse complement.
CGTGGCCGAGGTCATCACCCGCCACACCCGTCCCACCGACATCGCCTGCCGCTACGGCGGTGAGGAGTTCATGGTCATCCTGCCGGGCGTGGATCTGGAAGCCGCCCTGCACCGCGCCGAGGAACTGCGCGAGAGCATCGAGAATCTGGAAATTTTTCATCGAGATCAAACCATCCGCACCACCCTGTCCATCGGTGTGGCGGTGTACCCGCAGCACGGCGCCAGCAGCGACGAGATCCTCTCGCATGTAGACGCCGCCCTGTATCAGGCCAAGAATGTAGGCCGCAACAGCGTCATCGCCTACGCGCCCACCCCCGCGGATTGAGCCGCGGGGAATCTTTACCCGCTTAAACGCGAAGCGGCTGCCGGAAATCGTTCGGCAGCCGCTGTTGTTGTTTTGTCTGCAGGGCGAATAAATCACAAGTTTTCTTAACCGTAGAATCATCAAGTAGTCTAGGACAGTTTCAGCTATCTTCAAGACCCATCCGTTTGGCATCTGTTTTAAATCAAAGTGATTGAGAAGTTAAACTGAACCGTTTGACAAGATTTTTCTGTTCGACGTCGATTTTTTACATTTAATTTTCAGATGTTATTTTTAATCGCTGACTATCTACTCTATTCTCAAGGCTTTTTTCACTTTGTCCACTAAACCTTGCAATCGGTCTTTATTTATTCTATTTTGATGAATATTCCAAATTACATGCTGCGGCTTCCTATCTGGGCGACCAGCAGGGGTGATTCCCAAAAAACACTCAATATCTTCTGGAAACCGTTCTATGCCTAATGTAAATTTATTCCGTGTCGATTCTATCGTGCTATCTATTTCTGGATGCCTCCCATTGTCGTTGTCAAATAAAACACCATGAAGAATTTTCATTTCCCCGAACAGATTCATAAATCGATGAATATTGTATTTGCCAAAACAGTCAAGCACAAAAATGCCTCCAGCAGGAGGGGTTACTTTTTCTGAGCTAAAAACGTAATCTAGAAGAGCGGTCTCAGTTGGGCCTTCTACTAATAAGACTTTCAATGCAAAAAATGCTCTAGACCGCCTCGAATCTAACCAAAGGGCATATTTTATGCTTTCCATATCCTCCGTTAGATCCTCTGAGCAAATTTGTATCTTAGGATTTTTCAACCACGATTCAACATCTTTCTGGTTCTGAAAAAATATCGACCGCAGTTTTTCAGAAGTAATTTGCCCAACGGTTGTCTTTACCCCATCTCTACAAAGCCTGATTAAAGATGGAATATCCTCCATATTTTTTGAAACGAATTCTGGATTATGTGTCGTTATGAGAACTTGATTCCCATCAACATTGGCAATCGTTCGCAGGTTTATATCCAGCAAGTCAATTTGGCTTGGATGTAGAAAAGCTTCAGGCTCTTCAAATAGTAACCATGTTAATTGTGGTGAGAAATCTTTCCCACCAGTAGGTTTATTGATGACATTGTACTTGGCCGATAGTTTGATAAGAGTAAACACCAAGTGTCTTTGAAAACCTTGACCATAACATTTAGAATCAAGGGCTTGGCCAAGTACTTTGTCTTGAATTTGATGACTAATAAGAGTTTTTACCATATCATCGGGCGAGATGGGATTGATCAAAAACTCAAACGATGTCCCCCAATCTCTTAGCTCGTTTGAAATTTCATCTTCTATAGACTGTAAAGAATGGCCTGATTCTGTGGATTCGTTTTTCAGCCGCCCATTAAATTCATCAAAAGCATTCTTTAAATCCACATAAGCGGGGCTCGTATCCATAATTTTCTTTAACACGGAATTAATTAGATCCCTCAATGCAGAAGGACCAGACAATTTTGTATGATCATCTAAACGACTAACTGCGGGAATATAAATTGTATTCTTAGGGCTCATTCCTAACACTTTGATCAGCGAATAAATTGATCGTATCGATGGGACGGCGTCCCATGTTGCGATAACCCTGGTGTGGTCGCTCGGTGTTGTAATGGACCAACCAGGTATCCAAATCTACCTGAA
>JARKPO010000003.1 GCA_029975215.1 Levilinea sp. | reverse complement strand
CTCAATTGACTTGACTTCTGGTATCTGTAAGGTGACAATAGACATGGCAAGCTCCGGTAACTTGGTGGCCTAAGCACCTACCAGTTTACTCGGAGCTTGCTCTTTTTTCAAAACCTACCACTCTTGGGACAGACACAGCGGTTTTTGCCAAAACTTGAGAGAATTTGGCAGTTACCACACCCCCCACAGGTACACCACGCCGTCCCAATCGCTGATCAGCAGCAGCTCGCCGTCCGCAGAAAATTGCGGCGGGGAAAACGGGGCAGGATTTTCCACCAGCGCCACCTGCTCGCCGCTGCGTGGATCCCACAGGCTCAGCGCAGAGCCGCTGACGGCCAGCAATGCGCCGTCCGGCGAAAAAGCCGCCGCCCGCCCGCCCGCGCCCAGGGTGACCGTCTGCCCGCCGCTCAGGCTCACCAGGTGCAGACTGCCGTCAGGCAGGGCCAGGGCCAGCAGTTGCCCGCTGGGGGCAAACACGGGCGCGGTGCCCGGGTAGGCGGCCAGCACGCGCCCTTCCGTCAGCTCCAGCAGGCGGGTGCTCTCGCGCAAGCCCACCGCCAGGGCATCACCCGCCGGGTTAAAGGTCAGATACTGCACATCCTCTTTCAGTTCCAGTTTCAGCGCGGCCTTGCCGGTCTGCAAATCCCACACACGCAGGGCACCCTCGCGGCTGCCGCTGGCCAGCCAGTTTCCGTCCGCAGAAAAGGCCAGGGCCAGGGGCGTCTGTCGGTGTCCGCTGAGGGTCCAGGTGGGGGTGGTTTGCCCTGCCGCGTACACCATCACCTTGCCGTCCGCACGCGAAACTGCGCGCCAATCCCCATTGGGTGAAAGCGCCAACGCGCCGTAAGGCCCCGGCACCGGCTGTGCGGGGGGATCGGCCTGTCCTTCACCCAACCGCCACAGGCTTTCCCAACCGTCCAATTGGGCCAGGCGCAGGCCCTGAGCCGGCAGAGGGGCCGTCCACAGGCGCTGTGCCCGCGCCCAGGCCGCCCCTTCCCAGCGCAGGGCAGGCTCCTGCGAACCCAGGGTGAACACCCACAGCCCGTCCCCTGCCAGAAGCAGGCGGTCGCCCTCCGGTGCAAAAGCCAGTCGCCAGCCCGCCTGTGCCCCCGGCGGGGCGGGAAATTCTTGCACCAGTGCGCGCGAATCCGTTTCCCAAACGCGCACGGCGGTCTCTTCCAGGGTAGCCGCACGGCTGCCGTCTGCCGAGAGGGCAGCAGCCAACAGCGGGCCGCGAAAAGCGGTCAGCGTGGCGCGGGTGGTGCGGTCGTTACTGCGGAAAATGCGCAGACGGCTGTTCTGGTTGGCCGCCAAGGTGCTGCCGTCCGCCGAAAAAACCAGCCCGCGCGCCGAGCCGCCGCCCGTGGTGAGGCCGATGTAAAAATCATCCAGCCGCCGCCCGGCGGGCAGTTCCCACACCTCCGGCTGCCCCGCAGCGGCCCAACCCAGCAGCTGTGCGCCGTCCGGGGTGAAGCCCAGCGCGCGCAGCGGAGACCGCGAACGCAGGCTGCGGCCTATGCGGGTATCCAGCGCCCACCAACTCACCCGCCGGTTCCAGGCAGCCGCCGCCAGCCGGTTGGAATCCGGCGAAAAGGCCATCGTCAGCACGGGGCTGCCCCCCTCGCCTGGCAAAGGTTCTTCGGCCAGCGCGCCAGTCTGTGCATCCCACAGGAACACGCGCCCGTCCTGCGCGCCCGCCGCCGCCCAGCGCCCATCCGCCGAAACCGCCCAGGCGCGCAGCACCGCCGCCGGGGCTGCGGGCAGGAACAGGGTTTCGGTCAGAGAAGCCGCCTCCAAGCGCGCCAGCCCGCGGGTTCCGCCCACCCACAGCGACTTGCCATCCCCCGACCACTGGGCATGCAGCAGCAGACCGCGGCCGTAAACAGCCAGCAGGCGCAGCTCGACTGCGTTGGCTGCCGTCAGCGGCGGCAGGGGTTGAGGCAAAGGCGTACCCGCCCGCGCCAGTTGAAAAGGCGTGGGGCTGGGGGATGGGGTTGCGCTGAGCAGGGGTGTGAGCCAGGGGGTCCAGGTGGCCAGGGGCGTCCAGCTGGGCTGGGGGGTGAAGGAAGGCAGCAGCGCGGGCAGATCCAGCGTGCCGCATCCGCTGAGCAGCAAAGCCGCCAACAACAGGGTCAGGATCACAGCCTGCGCGCGCATGATCGTTTCTCAGGCCTCCGTGCCGCCCGTCCAGGCGGGGATGAGGGTGTTATAGAAGCGCACCATACCAGCCAGTTTTTCCACCGGGATGTGTTCGCCAATACCGTGCACCGTGGCCATTTCTTCCGAGGTCACCAATACGGGGGAGAAACGGAAGACCTGATCGCAGATGGCGGTGTAGTGACGTGCATCCGTGGCGCCCAGCACCAGATACGGCGCAGTGGGAACACCGCCAAAGGTCTCGGCCACCGCCCTCGACAGACTGGCAAACACAGGCGTATCCACCGCCGAGGGGGCCGGTGCCTCGCGCGCCGATTCGCCCACGGCCTCCAACATCACCCGTTCGTCGTTGACGGCCTTGCGCACGTGCTCGCACACCCCCGCGATGGTATCGCCGGGCATCAGACGAAAATTGACCAGGGCCTCGGCGCGGTTGGGTAAAATGTTGTCTTTGATGCCGCCCTGGATCATGGTCACCGCCGTGGTGGTGCGGACGGCAGCAGCCGTCTTGGGGTTGGCCAGCAGACGTTTGCGCACGATCCCGCCCAGCAGCCACAGGTTGGCGAAGGCTACCTGTAAGCTGAAAGGAGCCGCCGGGCCGATGGCCTTAAACAGGGGCGTCAGCGCGCGCGGGTTATCCGGCATCGGGTGCGCCTCCAGCCGGGCGATGGCGCAGGCCAGGATGCCGATGGCGGTTTGGGCCGGCGGCATGGCCGAATGACCTGGGGCGGCGTCCACGCTCAGGCGCAGGGTCATGTAGCCTTTTTCACCGTAACCCACCAGCGCCACGGGGATCTCAACCCCCGGCAGCACGCCCGTCATCAGCGAGCCGCCCTCATCCACCACCGCCGAAAGGCGCACGCCGCGCTCTTTCAGCCAGTTGACAATCGCCAGCGCACCTTCGCCCCAGGTTTCTTCGTCGTGCCCAAAGCCCAAATACAGGGTGCGCTCCGGCTGATAGCCACGCTCCAGCAGAATTTCCACCGACTCCAGCAGGGCGATCAGCTGGTTTTTAATGTCCAGCGCGCCCCGCCCCCAAACGCTGCCGTCAGCCACCGCGCCAGAAAAAGGCGGCTGAGGCCAGGCGTTCAACGAGGTCGGATCTACAGGCACCACATCCTGATGGGCGGCAAACAGCACCGGTTCCAGGTCCGGGTTGCTGCCAGGCCAGCAGTACAGCAGCGAATAATCAGCGATGCGCTCGCGCTGAAGCTGGCTGTGAACGCGCGGGAACATCTCGGCCAGCAGCTGGTGAAATTCCACGAAGGGCAAATACCCCGCCGGGGTGCGCTCCAAATTGGAGATGGTGGCCACCTGCAGGGCGCGGCTGAGGTGTTCAGCGGCGCGCTGCTCGTCCACCGGCTCAGGCTCGGCGGTTTGGGCCGCTTCTATCTTCATCTTTCCTGCAAAAGTCACGGTGCGAATGAGCACAAACGCCGCCAGGAACAGCAAGGCGATGAATACAAAAATCAGGATGGTGATCAGGGTGGATATCATGGGTCTCTCAATTCTGTGATTGTTGGTAGATGGATTCGAACTCCGCCAAAAACTGAGCGGCCAAATCGGGGTCGGTGACGATCATCACATTTTCGTCGTTTTGGGTCTCCGCATTGATGGAGAAATTGTAGGAACCAAAGACCACCACGCGGCGGTCAATGATGAGGACCTTATGGTGCATCTGCCCGGGCAGTTGGTCGCGGAAGACCGGGATCTGCGCCTGACGCAGGCGGTTAAATTCGGTGCCGCGGTTAGAATCCACCTGCTCGCTCTCAAACACACCCCGCACGCTGACCCCCGCGCGGCTGCGCTCGATCATGGCGTCGGCCAAATCATCGCGGGTGAAGGAGTAGGCCAGGAAATCCACGCTTTCCTGCGCCCCACGCACCAGGTTCACCAGGCGGCGGGCGGCGCCGTCTTCCGGCGCAAAGTACACCTCCACCGGGATGCCCCGCACGGTGAGCTGGGGGTGGGGCGTGTCGGCGCGGCTTTCGGGGCCAAACTCGCCGCGTTCAAACATCTCGTCAAATTCGCGTTGATAATTTTCGGCCACCTGCGCGTCGCGGATGCGCACCAGGTGGTTGTGGTCGTCGTAAGCACCGGATACGGTCAGGTTCATGGAGCCCGTCCAGACCTCCTGGCCGTCAAGGATGACAAACTTGTTGTGCATTTGGGCTTCGCGCTGATCGCCGCGCACAGGGATGCTCTGAGACTTCAGCCACTGCGGCACGCGGTTGTCCAGCGCGTCCGAATCCAGCACCACGCGCACTCGCAGCCCGCGGTCGTGGGCGTGATCCAGGGCGTCGGCCACAAACTGCATGTTGATGTTCAGCATGGCGACATCTACGCTGTCTCTGGCCTGGTTAATGGCCTCAATCAGCGGCTCATCCGGCCCGCCGCGGCGCTGGTCAGCCTCCGGCGAGCGCGGCTGGGTGAAGAAGACGGTGAAAGGCGGATCCGTTGGCCAGGGCTCCTGGGTCGGCGGGTCAGCAGGCGGCAGGGGCACATCCCCACCGCTGCTCAGCCCGCACCCCAAAGTGACCAGCGCCAGCAGCAGCAGAGCAGCGAGGGTGTGGAAGGTTTTGCGGCGGGTCTTTTTGAACGGTGTCATGCGCGGCTCCCTGGGGGGTCTTGAGGCTGAGACGTTGCCCTTCAGAGAGATTATAGCACGCCCCCAGCATGCGGCGCGTCTGCTGCCTGAACGCGCCCTGGGCGCGGCAGGTTGATACACGCCCTTGACAGGCTTTTTTTATGTTCTATAATAGCTATAAATATGTTATAAATTGTCCGATTTAGGAGTGCAGTATGTACACGTGCATGTGTCCGCGGCGGGACCTGTAAACCGCCTGATTCCATAGTCCTTACCCTGCGACCAGCAGCCAGGCGGCGAACAGCCTACCCGCATTATTCAAAAATCTGCGAGGCTTATAGTCCGCCTTTTATCTTGCCTGCTGGCCGCATGTTTTTAACCCACCCATCGAGAACCCCCCGAACCGCAGCGTTCGGCGAAAAGAGGAAAGAATGAAAATCGCAAACGACATCACCGAATTAATCGGCAACACCCCCCTGGTGCGGCTGCGCCGCGTCAGCCAGGGAGCCGTCGCGGAAATTGTGCTCAAGCTGGAATTCTTCAACCCCGCTCACAGCGTGAAAGACCGCATCGGCGCGTCCATGATTGACGCCGCCGAAAAAGCCGGGCTGATCCACAAAGACACCGTCATCGTAGAACCCACCTCCGGCAACACCGGCATCGCCCTGGCGATGGTGGCCGCGGCGCGCGGCTACCGCTGCATCCTGACCATGCCCGAAACCATGAGCAAAGAGCGCCGCATCCTGCTGCGCGCCTTTGGAGCCGAGTTGATCCTCACCCCCGGGTCGGAAGGCATGGGCGGCGCCATCCGCAAGGCCGAAGAGCTGGTGGCCAGCGACCCTCAGAAATACTTCATGCCCCAGCAGTTCCAAAACGCGGCCAACCCCCAGATTCACCGCCAAACCACGGCTGAAGAAATCTGGCGGGATACCGACGGCCAGGTGGACATCCTCGTTTCCGGTGTGGGCACAGGCGGCACCATCACCGGCGTGGGGGAGGTGCTCAAGGCGCGCAAGCCCTCGGTGCAGGTCATCGCCGTAGAGCCAGACGCCTCACCGGTGCTTTCTGGCGGGCAAAAAGGCCCCCACCCCATTCAGGGCATCGGCGCGGGCTTTGTCCCCGGCGTGCTCAACACCCAAGTGTACGACGAGATCATTCGCGTCAAAGCCGACGACGCCTTCCAAACCGCGCGGGCCGTGGCCCAGCAGGAGGGCATTCTCATCGGCATCTCCTCCGGCGCAGCCGTGTGGGCCGCCCTGCAGGCCGCCCGCCGCCCCGAGAACGCCGGAAAACGCATCGTGGTCATCATCCCGTCCTTCGGCGAACGCTATCTGAGCACATCGCTGTACGCTGACCTGGCGGACTGAACAGCGGGGGGAGGGAATCATGTTTCGAGCTTTCCGCGAGGATATTCAGGCCGTGTTCGACCGCGACCCCGCGGCGCGCAGCGCGCTGGAGGTGATCCTCACCTACCCCGGTCTGCACGCGGTGTGGGGCTACCGCGTGGCCCATTGGCTGTGGACCCACCGGCTGAAGCTGCTGGGGCGCTGGCTTTCCACCCTGGTGCGCTTTTTCACCGGCATCGAGATCCACCCCGGGGCCAAAATCTGCCGCAGCCTGTTCATCGACCACGGTATGGGCGTGGTCATCGGCGAAACCGCCGAGATCGGCTGCAACGTGACCCTCTACCACGGCGTCACCCTGGGCGGCGTCAGCCTGCAGAAGGGCAAACGCCACCCCACCATCGAGGACAATGTGGTGATTGGGGCTGGGGCCAAGGTGTTGGGGGCCATCACCGTGGGCGCGGGCAGCCGCGTGGGGGCCAACGCCGTGGTGGTCAAACCCGTCCCGCCCGAATCGGTGGTGGTGGGCGTTCCCGGGCAGATCATCGCCCGCAGCCAGCCCCACCCCGCTGTGGACCTGGGGCACGATAAACTGCCCGACACCCTGGGAGCCGCCCTGGCCTCCGTCATGGCCCGCCTGGAGCAGATTGAATCCAACCTGGGCAGCCACGTGGTGCAGCACCCTGAGCTGGTGGGAGCCGTGGTGGCCAGCCACAACGGCGGCAACGGCAACAACGGGCATGCGCACAGCCACAGTCACGAGCCCTCCATCCATGCCCCTCAAGAAGGGCACTGGCGCGGCGAAGACTTTATGATCTAAGGTAAGTCAAGCAAGCCTTTGCAAATAATTGAAATTCGAAGCGGCCGCCAAAAGTTCAGCGGCCGCTTCACGTTCCCAACTCCCAACCCTATAGGAGAGAAATTTTTTAGCCTTTCAGCGCCCCAGCCATCAGCCCGCGCAGGAAATAGCGGCCCAAAAAGATGTACACCACCAGGGTGGGCAGAGCCGCCAACAGCGACCCGGCCATCTGCACATTCCAGGCGATAATCTGGCTGCCCGCCATGTTGTTCAAAGCCACGGTGATCGGCCAGTTGGCCGGATTGGTCAGCACCACCGCGAACAGAAAGTCGTTCCAGGCCGCCGTGAACTGCCAGATGATGGCCACCACAAAGCTGGGCACAGCGATGGGCAGGAAGATGTAGCCGTAGGTGGCCAGCAGCCCGGCCCCATCGATACGCGCTGCTTCCACCATCTCTTTGGGTACGCTGGCGAAGTAATTGCGGAAGGTCAGCGTGGTGATGGGCAGGCCGTAAATCACGTGGGTCAGCATCAGCCCCGGCAGGCCGCCGTACAGCCCCGTCTGTTTCATAAACTCCACCAGCGGGATCAGCACGCTCTGGTAGGGGATGAACATGCCGAACAGAATCAGCGGGAAAACCACATCCGCCCCGCGGAACTTCCACTTGGCCAGCACAAAGCCGTTCAGCGAGCCTAAAATAGACGAAAGCACCGCCGCAGGGAACACCATGTTAAAACTGTTCCACAAATACGGCGCCAGCTTCTCAAAAGCCTCAACGAAGTTGTCAAAATGAATCCCGCCTGACGGTAAGGCCCACATGCTCTTGAGCGAGATTTCATCAAAACCTTTCAAGCCGGTGGTGATCATCACATATACCGGAATCAGATAAAACACAGCCATCAAGATCAACGGCACATACAGCCAGGGACGGGCGCGTCTGCGACTCACAGTTCCACCTCCCCGCGCAGCGAGAAAATCAAATACGGCACAATCAGCACGGCCACGCTGATCAACAGAAAAATACCGATGGCCGCACCGCGCCCAAAGAAATAACCGTCAAAAGTGGTCTGCCACATATAAATCGCCGGAACGTCCAGAGGGATCTGCTTGCCCGCCACCGCCACGATCAAATCAAAGACCTTGAGCGAAATGTGCCCCAAAATGACTATCGCGCTCAGCGTCACCGGCCGCAGCAGGGGGAAAACGATGTTGGAAAAGATCTGCATCTCGCTGGCCCCGTCCACGCGGGCTGCCTCGCGCAGCTCATCCGGAATGGCGCGCAGCCCGGCCAGATAAAGGGCCATGGTGTAGCCCGACATCTGCCACACTGCCGGCAGGGCGATGGCGGCAATGCCCCACACCGGCGTGGTGTGCCATTGGCTCACCAAAAAGTCCAGTCCCAAACTGCTGAAGAGCAGGTTTAACCCGCTCATGCGCGATCCCATGGCCGGGTTCATCAGCCAGCGCCAGACTACGCCGGTGACGATGAACGAAATCGCCATGGGGAAGAGGTACACGCTGCGGAAAAAGCCTTCTGCGCGGATATTTTGATCCAGCAGCACCGCTGTACCCATACCGATAATCAGCGAACCGCTGATGAACACCAGGGTAAAGATGACCGTATTGCGGATGTCAATGAAAAAGCGCGGATCCCGGAAAAGATTGACAAAGTTTTGCAGCCCCACCCAGGTGTAATCCGGCAGCAGCCCCGTCCATTGGCTCAAGGCCACGCGCAGCGTCCAGCCGATGAATCCGTAGACGAAAATAGCCACCGCCGCCAGGGAGGGCAGTACCAGCAAGAAGCTGTACAGGGTGTCTTTCTTGATCCGCATCACAATCCTACGATCTGTCCGCGCGCCGTGGCGCGGCCCGAGTTTGGGCGGGGTCTCACGGGCACGGCCCCGATTTTTGACAGGCCGCTAACAGCGCCTGTTGGAAGGCCTCCACGTCCTTGCTTTGCAAAAACAGCCCCAAAGCGGTATCAATCTCCTGCTTCCACGAGTCATTGGCCACCACGCCGTGCGAAAGCGACCCCACCACCGTGTTGGTTTTCCAGTCGTCCATCGCCGACTGCAAATATTCGTCATACAGGCTGCGGTCCGCGTCGGCGCGGGCCGGGATGGAGCCTTTGACGGGGTTGAAGGCATCCTGGCCTTCTTTTGAACCCGCCACCTTCAGCCAGGCAATGGCGGCCTCACGGTGGGGGGCGCTGGCGGGCAGCACAAACGAATCCGAGAGGAACTGAAAGGTTCCCTGGGTCCCCGGCACAGGCTGCCAGCCAAAATCTTCAAGAGGGGTCTTGCCCAATTCTTTAAAAAAACCTTCGGCCCAGTCGCCCATCACGTTAAAGGCCGCGTCCCCATTGACCACCAACTGCGCCGCGTCCTGCCAGGCCAGCGAGGCCGCGTCTGAATTGGTGAAGCGCATCACCGTCCGGTAATCTTCCAGCGCCCGCTGCATTTGGGGCGTATCCCAGCCCACCGCGCCCGTCCAGATGCCAGCGTAGTCCTGCGGCCCCAACGAGGCCAGCAGCACGGTTTCAAACAGGTGCATGGCCGTCCACTGCTCGCCCAGCGCCAAGGGGGCATCCATGCCCTCAGCCTGCAGCTTTTCCATAGCCGCGATCCATTCGTCAAAGGTTTGAGGCGGCGCAATCTGGTGAGCGCTGAGCACTTTGGGGTTGTACCACAGCATATTGGCGCGGTGAATATTGACCGGCACGGAGTAAATTTGCCCGTTTTGCGAGATGAGCGGGATGAGCATCTCCGGCATGACCTCCAGCCAGCCCTCCTGTTCATAGAGGAAATTCAGCGGTTCCAGCTGTTTGGCCGCCACATAGGTGCCGATCAGCTCCTGCCCGGCGTGTCCCTGCCAGGAATCAGGCGGGTCGCCCGCCTGCAAGCGAGCCGCCAGCACCGCGCGCGCGTTGGTGCCCGCGCCCCCGGCCACAGCCGCGTTGATAAATTCGATCTCGGGATGTTTCTGGTGAAAGACCTCGATCATGGCGTCTAATCCCGCCGCCTCACCGCCGCCCGTCCACCAGGAAAACACCTCCACCTGATTCTGCGGCAGCGACGATGTTGGCTTGCCTGGCCGCAGATCCGCCCAGGTGCATGCGCCTAACGCCGCCAAAATCGCGGCGTACAGCCAACAGCGAGCGAAGGACCTCATAAACATATGCATTCTCCTTGCCGAATCATGCCAACACACCACGGCGGCGGTGAATCGCAAAGGCGCAGGTGCGGCCTGCAAAAAATAGTATAATCACTCCACCCGCCAGCCTCAATTCATTTTCGGCCATACAGCGGACATGCCTTTGACATCTTTGCCGCAGGTTGGCCCACCCGAAAGGATCGGCGCAGGAATGATGGATCGAGAAATGTTTGACGGTTTGATCAAAGATGTGATGGCGGATCTTTATGATTACGCCGCTCTCGAAACCCATCCCCTGCTCTTTTCGGTCTTCCAGCTTCCCGCCGGATACACCGGCAGCAAGGGGGAATACCTGCGCCAGGTGATTCTGGACACGCTGGAAGAGCTGCGTCCGCCCACCAAGGGCAGCCCCGGGCTGAGCGTGGAGTGGCGGCCCTACCTCATCTTAACCCAGCGCTTCGTTGAAGGCATGAGCATCACCGAACTGGCCGCCCGCCTGTCGGTCAGCGACCGGCAGCTGCGCCGCGACCAGCACAAAGCCCTGCAGGCCCTCAGCGCGCGCCTGTGGGATAAGCTGGGCCTGCGCGACGACGCCCAGGATAAATCCGGCCCCGGCGGCCAGCCCGCTTACGTCCTCAACCGCGAGCGGGTGGATGTGCACAGCGTGGTGGACGGCGTGCTGCACATCCTGCACCGGCGGTTGGAAGAGGAGGGCGTGAGTGTGCAGCGCGAATGTCCGCCTGCGGCGATCAGCGCCGTCACCGACCGTGTGATCCTGCGCCAGATCATCATCAGCATCTTCAACTATGCCTTTCATATGCGCACCGGCGACGAGCTGTGTCTGCGCTGCCGCAGCCAGGAACAGCACATTCACCTCTCCGTCGAGGCCCCGCTGGAAACCGCCCTGGCAGCAGGGGATGAGGCCGAAGGCCGCGACCTGCTGAAGGCCGCCCTGTACTGGAGCGAGCAGATCGGGGCGCAGTTGAACGAGGAACACATCGCCAACCGCCTGATCCTGACCCTGAGCCTGGAAAGCGCCGCCCCCGCCACCATTCTGGTGGTGGACGACCAGGAACCGGCCATCAACATGTTCCGCCGCTACCTCAGCCGTACCGATTGGAACATCGTTGGGCTCACCCATCCCGATCAGGTGTTGGAAAAAGCCCGCCAACTCAAGCCCGCCCTGATCACGCTGGATGTGATGATGCCGCATGTGGACGGTTGGGAGGTGCTGCAAGCTCTCAAGCTGGATCCCCAGGTGGGTTCCATCCCGGTGATTGTGTGCTCGGCCTGGGAAGAGGCCGAACTGGCCCGCTCCCTGGGCGCCGCCGCCTTCCTTAAGAAGCCGGTGACTCAGAAGGATCTTCTCGATTCCCTGCAGCGCCTCCATTTTTCGGTTCAATAAACTGCGGGCGCACCGCGTCCAACGCCCCGTGCAGCAGATGCTGACCCTCTTCGCGCGTGAAGGGACGCCGCAGCCACACCTCCAGGCTGCCCTGACGGTGCGCGGCCAGCATCTGTTCCAGATCGTTGGCCGAGATGATCAGGGTCTGCGGGCGCTTTTCTTCCGGCAGGCTCTGAATAAAATCCAGCACAGCAAAGCCGTTCATATCCGGCAAATCCAGGTCCAACAGTACTGCGTCTACCTGCCCGCTTTGCAGCTGGGCAACCGCCTCGCCGCCGGTGTGGGCGGGTAAGAAGGTGAATTCGGGGGCCGAACCCGCCGAAGCCTTCAGCGTCTGAGTCAAATAACGCACCATCGAAGGGTCGTCATCCACCACCAACAGCGTGCGCAGCTCTGCCCCCAGCGCAGACACGGCCTCCCAAAGGGCCGCGCGCGTCACCGGCTTAACCAGATAGCGCAGCACCCCCGCGGGCAGGTCGTGACCCGCCAGCCCTCCGCCCATCAGCGTCACCTTAAACACGGGCAGGTCATAAGGCAGGCTTTTGAGGGCCTGCTGCACCTCCGCGCGCATGGCCATCGCCCGATCCACCACCAGAGCGCGCGGGTACCATTGATTCACCGCCGCCAAAAGCCCTTCAGGGTTCAACAGGCTGGTGACCGCATAACCCGAAAGCGCCTCGCGCAGGGTGCGCACCTGGCGCTCGTCTGAAGCCAATACCAGCACCAGGCGGTCGGGGTCATCCACGGCGCGCTGGGCGGGCGGTTTCCCAGCAGGGCTGACCGCAGCGGCAGGCAGCGGGGCGGATTCTTCTTCCAGCGGAGCCTGCACCGGCAGGGTGAAATAGAACAGCGATCCCTGGCCCGGCTGACTGGAAGCCCCGATCGTGCCGCCGTGCAGTTCGATGAAGCGCCGCGCGATGGAAAGCCCCAGGCCGGTGCCCTGTCCGCGCCGCCAGTTTTCGCTGCCCGCCTGCAAGAACTCATCGAAAACGCGCTCCAGATCTTCGGGTGAGATGCCCGACCCGCTGTCCTCCACCTCCACCCGCACCACCTCGCCCGCCAGAGCGGCGCGAATGGTGATGCCGCCCCGCTGGGTGAAGCGCATGGCGTTGGTCACCAGGTTCAGCACCACCTGGCGGATGCGCGTACAGTCCACATACAATTCGGGCAGGTCTGAGGCCAGCTCCAGGCGCAGCACCAGGCCCTTGCTGCGCACCGGTGCTTCCACCATGTCGCGCACCGCGTTGAGGATGTCTTCGATGCGCGCCTTTTCTTTAAACAGCACCATCTGGTGCGCATCCATCTTGCCCATGTCCAGGATGTCGTTGATCAGGCCCAAAAGATGGGTGCTGGAGCGGTAAATCTCCTGCACGTCATCATACAGCCCCGGAGGCCAGGATTCCCGGCTGGCGTACGTTTCCGGCGAATTCACCATCAGATCGCTGAAACCCAGGATGAAATTGAGCGGGCTGCGCAGTTCATGGCTGACCGCCAGGGTGAAGCGGTCGCGGTCTTCACGGGCCTCATCCGCCTTGGCGCGGGCATAGGCCAACATGCGGTTCATGCGCTCCAGCTGGTAATTGGCCTTGGTCTGTTCGCGCAGCAGCACGCTGATCTGAGCACGGTGCTGGCGGGTCTCCTCCAGGCGGCGTACAGCCTCGTTGTAATGGTAGGAAGAAGCCTCAATGGCCGAAATCAGGTTGCTCGACACCCCCCACCCCAGGAAAAAAGCTGCCGCCACCGCCAAAAACAACCCCACCTGAAAACCAGCGCCCAGCGGCAGTAGCAGCACGGCCCCCAGCGCGGCAACGCTGACCACCACGGCCCCACGCACCCCCATCATCACCTGAGCCATCAGCGGCAAAGCCGCCAGCGCCAGCAGCAGTTCCGGCCATTGATACAGCCCGTAAGCCCCCAGGATGGTCCCGGCCACGCCCACAAACCACACCCCCTGGGCGGCGGCAAAAGCGTGCGCCAGCAGCCGCAAAGAGACCACCACGGTGAACAGCACCGCCCCGCTCAGCAGCCACAGGCTGGGGCTGAAGATCTGCGGCCAGGACAGGGTGGCAATGAAATGCCAGGCCAGGTACACCCCGCCCATGGTCCAAATCACCTTGCGGGAATTGGATTCGAGCAGTTCACGCGTGGTCGCGTCTTGCTGGAAAAGGTGGATAAGCGACTGCAGCAGACAGGTAATCATGTTACAATCTTATCATAGGCAGGCTCAAACCTCCGCGCCGCGGCCCTAAACGGCAGCGCGCGAATCCTATCTCCTGCGTTCTTTGGATTGTGAAATGGACCCTCGCTGGTACCCTCTGATTTTGTTCGTGGCCCTGCTGCTGCTGTGGGGCGTGTTAAATGTGACGTTCCGGCGCCACCGCCAGGAAGACTGCCCGCGCTGTGGGGGGCCGATTGAGCGCATTCACCGGAACAGGCTGGAAAAAGCCCTGGGGCTGGTGTTGGTGTACCCCACCGGCAAATATCAATGCGACCAGTGCGGTTGGGTCGGCTTGCGGCGGCGTTCACACCGCCGCTCTTCCCATCCCTGAGCCGCGCTTAGCCGTAACGCTCCTCTTTCCACACATCCGCCTCGTTGTGATACCCGGCCCGCTCCCAAAAGCCCGGGCGGTCTTCGGCGCTGAATTCCAGCGCACGCAGCCATTTGGCCCCCTTCCACAGGTAGGGGGTTTTTAAATCCGCGCGTCCCGGCACAGCGCCCACCACCCCGCGCAAGGGATGACCGTGGTCGGGGGTCAGCGGCTGACCTTCGTAGCGGTAAGCCAATAAGAAGTTGTCGCTCAGCACGATCTCCAAAGGCAAATTGGTGGTGTACCCATACTCGGCGTGCTGAATCACAAAACGAGCGTTCGGCAGCGGCCGCACCAGCCCCGCCTCGATGAGGGTGCGCACAGCCACCCCTTCCCATTGGGTGTCAAAATTGCTCCAGGCGGTCACACAGTGCAGGTCCAGGGTCATGCGCGTACTGGGCAGAGCGCGGAACTGCTCCCAAGAAAGCTCCAGGGGACTTTCCACCGTGCCGTACACGCGGAAGGTCCAGGTATCGGGGTTAAAGTGGGGCACGGGGCCGTAATGCAGCACCGGAAATTTGTTGGTGACGGCCTGACCGGGGGGCAGGCGGCCCTCTTCGATCATGCGTTTTTCGTCCTCGCGGCGGCGCAAAAAGCTGTCAAACATGAGCTGATTCCTCCTATTTCACAAGTATTATACCGGATGGGCAGGGCGAAAGAAAGCATCCGCATAAAGCCCGCCGCCTGTGTCTTTGGCCTGTCTTGACATTCCCCGCCCCCCGGCTTATACTGGCTGTGAAATTGAATACAAATCCTTCGGGGCAGGGTGCGGGAGGAAAACCTCTCAATTCCCGATCGGTGGTGATAACCCACGAACGCGTTCGCGCGTATGATCCGGTGAAATTCCGGGGTCGACGGTATAGTCCGGATAAAAGAAGGTACCCTCCGTGCGCGGCTCACTGCGCCGGAAAAACCGCCTGCGGTTCTGCCCCGAAAACGCCTTTTCGGGGTTTTTTGATTCCCCGAACTTGAAGCTGCTCCGGACGCGCCCCGTCCGGCAGGATGGAACTGTGCGAATGAAACCGGCCGCCCTTGAACCCCTCACCCTCAGCGCCGTGCGCCTGCTGCGGCACCACGGACATTGGCTGCTGCTCGTGTCGCTTGCGGCGGCGCTGGCAGCCTGGCAGATTCTGGTGACCCTGGCCAAACTGCCCGCCTTCATTCTGCCCACGCCCGTCCAGGTGGCCGTGCGGTTTTGGGCGGCGCTGACAGACGGCAGCCTGCTGCGCCACACCTTTTACACCCTCAGCGAGGTGGTCGCCGGTCTGCTGGCGGGCAGCCTGCTGGCCACCCTGCTGGGCTACGGCCTGGCGCGTTCGCACACCCTGGAACGGCTGCTCTCGCCTTATCTGGTGGCCTCCCAGGCCATCCCCATCGTGGCGGTGGCCCCGCTGCTGGTCATCTGGTTTGGCCCCGGCATGTTCTCCAAAGTGCTCATCTGCGCTCTGATCGTCTTCTTCCCCGTGCTGGTGAACACCGTGGTCGGCCTGCGCGCCGTGCCGGATAACCTGCGCGATCTGATGCGCGCCATGCGCGCCACCCGCCTGCAAACCCTGCGCCATCTGGAAATCCCCGCCGCTCTGCCCGTGTTTTTGGGCGGGCTGCGCATCGGCGCTACCCTGTCGGTCATCGGCGCGGTGGTGGGCGAGTTTGTCGGCTCGGACCGCGGGCTGGGCTTTCTGATCAACGTGGCCCGCGGACAGTATGACACCGCGCTGGTGTTCGCCGCCATCTTCACCCTCATCGTCCTGGCCCTGGCGCTCTACGGCCTGGTGATTCTGTTGGAGCTGCGCCTGCTGCGCTACCAGCACGCGCCTCGCCCCGAAACGCCGCGTTAGATTCTCATGCATTGTGGAGGTTCACCGTGCCCCGTTTTGTGCGTTTTCTGCTGACCGCCGCCCTCACCCTCAGCCTGGCCGCCTGCGCCGCGCCGCCTACGCCCGCCGCCGGCCCCCTGACGGCTGTGCGCCTGCCAGTTGGTTATATCCCCAATGTGCAGTTCGCCCCCCTGTATGTGGCAATGGATAAAGGCTACTACCGTGAGGCCGGTATTGATCTGAGCCTGGATTATTCCTTTGAAACCGACGCGGTGGCCCTGACCGGCGCCAACCAGCTGCCGTTTGCCGTGGTTTCCGGCGAGCAGGTGCTGCTGGCTCGCGCCCAGGGGCTGCCCCTGGTGTACGTGATGAACTGGTATCAGAATTTCCCTGTGGGGGTCAGCGCTAAAGCCGACTCCGGCATTCGCCAACCCGCGGATCTGAAAGGCAAGCGCATCGGCACGCCCGTGCTGTATGGGGCCAGCTACATCGGCCTGCGCGCCCTGTTGGAAGCGGGCGGCCTGAAAGAGAGCGATATCACCCTGGACACCATCGGGTATAACCAGGTCGAAGCCCTGAGCGTGGATCAAGAGCAGGCGGTGGTGGTGTATGTGGCCAACGAGCCGGTGCAATTGGAGGCCCAGGGCGTGGCCGTGAACACCCTGCGTGTCTCAGATTATCTGCCCCTGGTAGGAAACGGCCTGATCACCAACGAAACCACCCTGCGCGAGAACCCCGACCTGGTGCGGCGCATGGTGGCGGCCACCCTGCGCGGCCTGACGGATGCGCGCGCCAACCCCGACGAAGCCTATCAGATCAGCATGAGGTATGTGGAAAATCTCAAGGCCGAGGATGCTGTGCAGCGCCAGGTACTGAAAGCTTCGATTGAGTTATGGGGGGATGAGCGCCTGGGCGATTCGGACCCGCAGGCCTGGAAAAACATGCACGACCTGCTGGTGCGCATGGGCCTGCTGCAAAAAGCGTTGGATTGGCAGGCCGCCTTCAGCAACGATTACCTGCCGGAGCCGTGAGCGTGAAGGCCGCCCTGGATTTGCCCATCTGCTGTGAAGAGGTTCCGTCCGCGGGCAGCCCGCGCAACTGCGCCGTGCTCAAGGTCAACCACCTCAGCCTGACCTTCCCTGGCGAGCGCGAAGGCCTGCGCGCCGTGGAAGATTTGACCTTTGAGCTGCGCGAGCAGGAATTTGTGTGCGTCCTGGGACCTTCGGGCAGCGGCAAATCCACCCTGGTGCGCGTTTTGGCGGGGCTGCTGCGCCCCACCAGCGGCAGCGTACATTTTGCCCCCCTGCGCGGCGAAGGCCGCCCTCCGCGCGTGGGAGTGGTCTTTCAGCAGGCCAACCTGATGCCCTGGCGCACCGTGGTGGAAAACATCACCCTGCCCCTGGAATTGCAAGGCGTACCCCTGGAGGCTGCCCGCCAACAGGCCGCCGAAATGGTGGAGCTGATCGGCCTGCAGGGCTTTGAAGACACCTGGCCGCGCGACCTTTCGGGCGGCATGGCCCAGCGCGTGGCCCTGGCGCGCGCCCTGGTGCAGGATCCTGACCTGCTGCTGCTGGACGAGCCTTTCGGCGCGCTGGACGCGCTGACCCGCGAACGCATGGGCGGCGAGCTGCTGCGCCTGTGGCAGGCCCGCCAAAAGACGGTGCTGATGGTCACCCATTCCATCTCCGAAGCCCTGCTGCTTTCCGACCGGGTGCTGGTGCTCACCGCCCGCCCGGGGCGGCTGGCCCTGGATCTGACCGTGAATTTGCCCCGTCCGCGGGATGAGGAAATGCGTTATACTGCACCCTTCGGTGAACTCGCCCGCCGCCTACGCGCCGCCATCGTCTAAAGGCTGCGCCGCGGCCCGCCCCCAGGAGACTCCGGTGCCCGCTCAGCCCGCCCACGGATGCCCCGCATGACCGCCGCAAACCCGCCTTCCCCCTCCGCCCACGCGGATTTTTGGGCCGGGGTGCGCGCCGAGCTGCCCATTCTGCTGGGGGTCACACCCTTCGGCATGATCTACGGTGTGCTGGCCGTCAAAGCCGGTCTGCCCGCGGCCGCCGCCCAGGCCATGTCCTCCATCGTCTTCGCCGGCTCCTCGCAGTTCATGGCCGTGCAGCTGATCAACACCGCCACCCCGGCTGTGGTGATCATCCTCTCCATCCTGGTCATCAACCTGCGCCACGCTCTGTATTCCGCCTCCATCGCCCCCTATCTGCACGGTCTGTCGCGCGTCTGGAAAGCCGTTTTGGCCTATCTGCTGACGGATGAGGCCTATGCGGTGGCGATTACGTTGTATCAAAAAAAGGGGGTGATGCCAGGCAGCCCGTGGTTTTTATTGGGAGCCGGGCTGGCCCTGTGGGCTGATTGGCAGATCAGCACCGCGGTGGGCATCTTCCTGGGGGCGCAGATCCCAGCCGCCTGGTCGCTAGACTTCACCCTGGCCCTCACCTTCATCGCCCTGGTGATCCCCAACCTGCGCGACCGTCCCTCGGCCCTGGCAGCCCTCAGCGCCGGGGTCACCGCCGTGCTGGCGCACGGGCTTCCTTATAAACTGGGTTTGCTGCTGGCCGCCCTGGCGGGCATTTTGGTGGGGTTATGGAGCGAACGGCGGTGAACGGGAATCTGTGGTGGATCCTCATCCTGGGCGGGGCGCTGACCTTTTTGATCCGGCTGTCCTTCATCGCCCTGCAGGGGCGCTGGCAGCCGCCGGAACTCTTGCAGCGCGCCCTGCGCTTTGTGCCCCCTGCCGTGCTGAGTGCCATCATCCTGCCTGAAATACTCATGCCCCAGGGCCGTGTGCAGATTGGCATTGAAAACCTGCGTTTGTGGGCCGGGCTGGCCGCCGTGTGGGTGGCCTGGCGCACGCGCAGTATCCTTTTGACCATCGCGGCAGGCATGGCGGTTTTGTACCTGCTGCAGTGGCTCTTTTAGCCCCCTCGCCTGCCGTTTCTCAATTCAAAACCACCCGCGGCAAGTTCAAAGCCAGGTTTTCAAACAACAGGCGCGAGTTGGCGTTCGCGTCCAGCGCGTCTTGGGCTTCTTCCAGCTCACGTACCCGCGCCGCCATTTCCGCTGGGGAACACTGCTGCGCCAAGCGCTCCACAGCGTCCAAATCATCCAGATTGACCAGAGGCAGCTCCACCCCGCTTTGCAGCAGCATCACATCCCGCCAAAGCGACTGCCACACCTCCAGGCGGCGGCGCAGTTCCTCCACCATCCCAGAACGCTGATCGGGGCGGCCGTACTCAGCGGCCTTTTTGGCATAGGTAAAGCGGTCGCGGTGCGGTGCGCTTAGCAGCATACGCAGATCATCCAAATAGGCGCGGCGTTTTTCCACCAGTTCTGGCTGGGCGTGCATCTGCAAAGCCACCCCCACCCGCCCCGATGACAGATGCGCCAGGCGGCGGGCCTCATCAGCGGGCAGACCGCGCTGCTGATGCAGGGCGGCCCCCAGAGCTTCTACCCCCATCGGGCGCAGGCGCAGGATTTCGCAGCGCGAAGTGATGGTAGGTAGCAGGCTTTCGGGGGATACCGCGGTCAGAATCAAAATCGCACGTTCGGGGGCTTCTTCCAGGGTTTTGAGCAGCGCATTCTGGGTGCTTTCGGTGGCTTCTTCAAAACGCAGCAGCAGGGCCACGCGACGCACAGCCTGAAACGGGGCCAGGGACAGCGAGCGCTGCAATTCGCGGATGGTCTCCACCCGCAGTGAGCCTCCCACGGTTTCGGCGGACAACAGGTGCAGGTCAGGGTGCTGCATGTTCAAGGTTTGCTGACAGGCGCGGCATACCCCACAAGGTTCCCCCGGTGCCACAGGCTGCGGGCAGAAGAGTGCCTGGGCAAAGCGCAGCGCCAGCGTGCGCCGTCCCACCCCCGGCGCGCCGCACAGCAAATACGCGTGCCGCACCTCTCCGCGGGAAAGGTGCTGGCGCAGCAGGTTCACCGCCCAATCGTGGCCCATCACGTCCCAGGTCATGCTCAAATTCTATCACAGCCCTCCATCAAAATTTGGTACAATACCCCAAACCCTGGTTTTGTCACCACAGGAAGACCGATGAACGAAACCCTCTCCCCCAGCGCCCAAAAAGTACAGAACACCCTGCACGCTCGGGGCTTCGACTGCACCGTGGTGGAACTGCCCGCTTCCACGCGCACCGCACAGGAAGCCGCAGACGCCTGCGGCTGCACCCTGGGGCAGATTGTCAAATCGCTCATCTTCCGCGGGAAAAGCAGCGGCAAGGCTGTTTTGGCTCTGGTCAGCGGCGCCAACCGCGTCAGCGAGGCGCGCCTGGCCCAGGTGCTGGGCGAAGCGGTGGAAAAAGCCAACGGTGATTTCGTGCGCGTGCAAACCGGCTTTGCCATCGGCGGCGTGCCGCCCCTGGGGCACATTCAGGCCCTGCGCACCGTGATTGACGCCGATTTGCTGCAATACGATACCATTTGGGCCGCTGCGGGAACCCCCCACGCGGTCTTTCAGCTCTCTGCCGCCAGCCTTCAGCCCATGACCGGCGGACAGGTGGCAGAGATTAAACAGGCAGGTTAAACAGAGGATTGTATGGCGAAGGATACCCCCCTCCATTACCGCAATTTGGTGATCTACGAAGTCTATGTGCGCAACCACGGCCCCAACGGAACTTTTGCAGATGTCGAAGCCGATCTGGAACGCATTCAGGCCATGGGCGTGGACATCATCTGGTTCATGCCCATCCACCCTATCGGCCAATTGAATAAGAAAGGCCGCCTGGGTTGTCCTTATTCCATCCGCGACTACCGCGAGGTGAACCCGGAATACGGAACCAAAGCGGATTTCGCCCGCCTGATCGAAAAAGCCCACCGCCTGGGCATGCAGGTGATGATTGACGTGGTGTATAACCACACCGCCCATGATTCCGTGCTGGTGCAGGAGCACCCCGAATTTTTCCATCAGAATGAGCAGTGCAAGCCTGTGACCACCGTGCCGGAATGGTCGGATGTGATTGACCTGAAGCACCCCAATCCCGAACTGACCCGCTACCTGATCGATTCCTTGAAAATGTGGGCCGAAATGGGTGTAGACGGCTTCCGCTGCGACGTGGCTTCGCTGGTTCCGGTGGATTTTTGGGTGCAGGCGCGCGCCGAAGTGGCTGCCGTCAAGCCAAATGTTATCTGGCTGGCCGAATCGGTGCATGCCAGTTTTGTGGCGGGGCGCCGCCACTTCAACCTGAATGCCTGTTCCGACAGCGAACTCTACCAGGCCTTCGACCTGACCTACGATTACGACATTTGGCCGCTTTTCCAGGCGGTGGTGCACGGTAAACTGCCCGTGGGGCGTTATCTGGAGATTCTGCGCTTCCAGGATGCCATCTACCCCGAAAATTTCGTGAAAATGCGCTGTGTAGAAAACCACGACCAGGCACGCATCATGGCTTTGGCTTCTGACCGCACTCAAGCCCTGGCCTGGACAGCTTTTGAGGCCTTCAACCGCGGGGCATTCCTCATCTACGGCGGGCAGGAATCGGAGGCTGGTCATACCCCTTCGCTCTTTGAAATTGACAAGGTGGAGTGGAGAAATTATTCCTTGCAGCCCTTCCTCACCAAACTGGCCCACCTGAAAAAAGATCCTATCCTGCAGGAAGGCAAATTCCTGCTGCTGGCCGCCGACCCAGCCATTGTGGCCTCCTGGCAAAAGGGACGCGAAGGCGGCCTGCTGGGCATCTTCAACGTGCGCGCCGCTACTGGCGCCATCGCTTTGCCCATTCCGGACGGCAGCTACACCGACCTGCTCAGCGGACAGTCTGTCAATGTGCAGTCCGGCGCAGCCCCCCTTCCCAGCCATGCCGCCATCCTGCGCTACACCGGCAAACCCGATCTGCACCCGCTGTACAGCGACTTGATGGACTTTCACTTCCCCATTCTTTAGGAAATTCCCCCCCAATCTACACGCCAGGCACAAGCCAAGCCGCTTTTGCCTGGCTTTTCTTTTACCGGGCAGGGTTCAGCCTTTAAATCCGGTGCAAAAGCCCCTATAATCAAAAAGGAGGGAGGGAATCAACCCTGGCCTTGACCGGGGAGGTTTGAGAAAAGCTCGGGGAGGAAAAAGCATGAAACCATCCGTTCGCTGTTTAACCAGCACTCTGCGCATCGCTGTGGCGCTGCTGGCCGCCGGGGGGGTCACCGCCTGCGCCGTTGTCCCGGCCCTGGCGCAGCGCATCCGCAATCTGGCACAGCGCCCCACCCTGGTGGAATATGACCCGCCCGCGCTGAGCGTGGACACCTCGCCCCTGGAACAAGTGGGCTGCACCCTGGCGGAGCCGTGGTGGACCTGCCCAGAGGGCGGCCCGCAGGATGAGTGGGACTGTGAGGTGCTGCAAAGCGTCTCGCCACTGCTGGGCGGCCTGGACCCAGCACCACTGGCCGCCTGTATCGTGCGCGGGCGCGATGCCCTGCCGGAGGGGGAGTATCTCTATCACACCGGCTGCGCCTACCCGGCCTACATCCGCTATGTGGTGGCCGAAAACGGCAGCCTGCGCCTGGTGCGCAATCTGGAAGAGCTGCGCGCCCTGGCCGCCCCCATCGAGACCCCCGAAGAGGCCCTCAGCTACGCCCTGGCCAGCCAGGGGCTTTCGGCCCTTTACGACCTATCCGTAGACCCCGGCTTCCGCTACCAGACCCGCCAGCTGCAGGAAACCCATGTGGAAACCATCAGCGAGGGTTACCGCGTGTTCCTGTTCAATGATTACCTGTGCGGCTGCGGCCCGCACACCACCTTTGCCGTGCCGGTTGAGGTCAGCCGCAGCGGCGAGGTGATGCGTCTGGAACCGCAGCCCCTCTTCCAAAATCCGGAATACGACGGCCTGTGCGTGGATTGACGCCCCTACCCCGGCCCGCTGAGCCGCGCACAGAATCGGCCAAACCTGGGTACAATAAGGGGCTGTGATTCACTATGCAACTCTCTGGAGAGGATATTGACCCCCATGTCGGATGCGATTCTCCCCCTGGGTAAACTGCCGCCGGAACTGTTGGCCCAGATGGTGGCCCAAATTCCCGGCAACGACCCGCGCGTGCTGCTCGGCCCGGGCGTGGGCCTGGACTGCGCCGTGATTGACACGGGCGCGCCCCAGCTTTTGGTGCTCAAAACAGAACCGATCACCTTTGTGAGCGGTGAAATCGGTTGGTACGGGGTGCAGGTGAGCGCCAACGACATCGCCACCACCGGCGCCGTGCCGCGCTGGTACATGACCGCCCTGCTACTGCCACAGGGGCAAACCACCCCGCGCCTGGTGGAAGAGATTTTAAACCAGATCAACTCGGCCTGCGCCCAACTGGGCGTCACTGTGGTGGGCGGGCATACCGAAATCACTCACGGGCTAGACCGGCCGCTGCTGATCGGCACGCTGATCGGCGAAGTGGCCCGCGAGGCGCTGGTCACCCCGCGCGGCGCACAGATCGGCGACCGCATCCTGCTGACCAAGGGTGTACCCGTGGAGGCCACCGCCATCCTCAGCCGCGAGTTCCCCGACCGACTGGCTTCCGTTTTGACCCCCGCCGAGTTGGAAGAAGCCGCCGCTTACCTGTACACTCCCGGCATCAGCGTGGCCCGCGATGCGCGCACCGCCGTCCAGGCCGGGCGCGTCACCGCCATGCACGACCCCACCGAAGGCGGCCTGGCATCAGCCTTGTGGGAGATGGCCGAGGCCAGCGGGAAGTGTTTCAAAATCGATCCAGCGGCTGTGCCGGTACCGCGGCTTTCGCAGCGGGTGTGTGCGGCCCTTGGCCTGAACCCGCTGGCGGCCATCGCCTCGGGCGCGCTGCTGTTCACCGCGCCCCCCAGCGATGCCCCCGCCATCCGCGCCGCGCTGCAAGGCGAAGGGATCGTTTGCGCCGACATCGGCGAGGTCAGCGAAGGGCCGTTTGCTGTCTGGCAAAGACTGGCCGACGGCGAAATTCCCCTGCCGCGGCCCGAACGGGATGAGATCACCCGGGTATACGAATGAGCCTGCTGCCCCCACCCATCCCCAACGCCTATTGGGTGCTGCCCGGGCAGTTCATGGCCGGGGCCTACCCCGCCGTGCCCTATTCCGACGAAGTCACCCGCACCCTGCTCAGCCGTTTGCTGGACCGCGGGCTGCGCTGCTTCATCAACCTGGCCCAGCCCAACGAAGCCCCCGATTACCAGCGGCTGCTGCATGAGCAGGCCAACTGGCTCGGCCTGACGGCGCATTACCACACCTTTCCCCTCGAAACCGCCCCCCTCATCGTGCCTGACCGGATGAGCGCGATCCTGGATCAAATCGACAGCGCCCTGGAACAGGGCCAGGGCGTGTATGTGCACTGCCGCGCGGGCATCGGCCGCACCGGCGCGGTGGTGGGCTGTTTTTGGGTACGCCGCGGCCTGAGCGGCCCGCAAGCCCTGGAGCAGATCGCCGCCCTGCGCGCTGAGCTGACCGCCGAGCCGCCGCATCGGGGCATGCCCTCGCCGGATTCACAGCCGCTGCGCGACCTGGTCCTGCGTTGGGACGCCTTGGACCCGCGGCGAAAGACGCCCGCACCGGGGGAGGCCGCCGGAGAGTAACCGGGAATTATTTCAATCGGTCCAGGGGAATTACAAAGGCCATCGCCTGGTTCTGGTCGTCGTCCATCACCACCTGCAGGGTGTGGCCGGGGGCGAAATCGCTCACGCGGATCAGGTGCAGCGTGTCAGCCAGCAGCGGGTCCAACGGGACAAAATCACCCACGTGATTGGGCTGATGGTAGAAAAATTCGCGATTAAACAGCGTGGTAGGGCTGTCTAGCAGCACCGCCAGGGGATAAATTTGAGCTTCCATCAGATCCTGGAAGAAATGCGTGCCCAGCGAAGGCTCCGGCTCTGGCCCCACCCCCTTGCCCGAAAGCTCCACCAGCGCTTTGGCGTGGTAAATGTCCCCATAATCAATGGGCACACCCAGATCGGAGTTGGAAGATCCCCAGCGCCCTGGGCCCACACAGATGAAATTTTGGCCTTCCAGGGCAGCGTTCAGCGTGCCGATGGCGCGCGCCAATTTGGCGCGGTCGTTCATGCTGGGCAGCGCGTAGTAGCCTTCTGGGCGCACAAACAGGACGTAATCCACCTGCCGGATGAAGCCCTGGGGAACCACAAAACGCGTCTCAAAGACCACTTTTTCCTCTGGGATGTCCGCTGGAACGGGCACTTCTTCCGTTTCCATCAGGTGGCTTTGCGGGCGGCACTGCAGCAGCGTCAGATTGAGCATAGGCTTGCCCGAATCCAGGTTAGAGAGGTGCAGGGTAAATTCTAAATCTACCGGACTGCGGTAGTTGCGCTCCAGGTTATGGAGGATATCGCGCATTTTTTCAGCAAAGGGGGTGCGGCGCAGCAATTCGTCAAAGGTCAGCACCAGGCGGTCTGTGCCGCCTTCCAGCAGGCTGCTCTGCAAAGAGACAAAATAGCCGTCCTCATCCACCTGCGCCAAATAACGCAAGGGCGGGTAGTGTGCATCTAAAACCTCGCTGGCTGGCAGCGTTTTAAAGGCGTTCTCCTCCAGGTCAATCAGATCCACATATTGCTGCGAATAACGCCGGATGGCGTCCGCCGAGGTGGATGGCCGCAGCAGCGGGTGGCTGAGGGCTACCAGACGGGGGTAATCGTTGCCCACGCGGTCCACGGCACGCGTGCCCATGCCCCACACCAGGCGCACAAAGCCGTCCTCGCGCCGGATCTGTGGGGTCCAGCGGTAGAGGTTGCGGCTGAAGGCCACCCCTGCGGCGTGAGGCATGTAGTATCGCCCAAAGGCTTCGCCTTGCACCACCTGAATGAGAATGGCCATGCGCTCGTCATAATCCTGCAAGCCGCGGCTGCGGCGGTAGAGCAGCGCATTCGGGTTCAGCGTGGATGCATAGATGCGTGCGACGGCACGGGTGAGGGCCCCCAGGTTCTCTTTGATCGAGCGCTGGTTGGGCAGGAAAATGCTTTCGTATTTGCCCGCGAAGGAGGTGCCGAAGTTATCTTCCAGCAGGCTGGAAGAGCGCACGATCATGGGCTTTTGCCCTACCGTCACCAACAGCCCCTGCAGCCGCTCCACAATCTCGGGCGGGAAGACCCCTTTTTCAAAATCTTTCACAATCTGCGGGAATTCCGCCCGCATTTCTGATTCAGATTTATATTTCTGATCGTTCCAATGCCCCAGGTTGTTGATGGACATGAACGAATAAAGCACATCCGAACCAATGTAATACGACTCTGCGGAGCGGATGCAGAAATCGGGACAGGTGCCCATATCTTCCACCACGCGCAGAGCCAGCAGCATACCGGCCGCTTTGCCGCCGATGCGCCCCCCGCCGATTTTGCGGCGGCGGATCTTGGCCAGGTCGCTGATGGTGAACCACTCTTTGGCGATGTTGATATAGCGCAGGTTGTCGCTAATCAGCGAACGGATGAGCACCACCTTGGATTCATGCAGGCGGGCTTCGTAACGCTGGCGCTCCGCCGGGGGCAGGTGTTCCATGGCCAGGGCCTGTTCAAACACCAGTTCCATGGGAGCCAGTTCGGGGTTGATGGCCGAGAGGATTTCCTGCTCGCTCAGCCCTTTCTCACTCAGCACGCTGGTGACAATGTGTTCAAAATCGGCAAAGGTCAGGCGCTGGCTGAAGATCAGGTCAGTGAGGTGCTTGCGCGTGCGGTCCAGGCGCAGATTCCACATATCCTCCGGCTCTTCTTCCACCGGATTGATCAGGCCTTCGCGCTCCTGCGAAGCGATGGCCATCTCGCGCACGCGCGCTTCAAACTCGCGCAGGCTGATCACCCCGCGGGTGAACAGCTCACTGCGCATGCGCATGCGGATGCGCGTGCTCAAAATGGGATATTGAACCAGGGTCAGGTAGATATTGAGAAACCGGTCATTGGAGGACGGCTGGAAACTCATCCGAGGTGCATGGGCATAATCACGTGCTGGAAGTTCTGATCGCCCACCGGCCGGATCATGGCCGGGGTATTATTGGCGTTGGTCTCCAGCGCCACGCTGGGGCTTTTGATTACGTCCAGAACCTCACGCAAATAGCGCACGTTGAAAGCGATCAGCAGATTGGGGCCGTCCACCGTGGCTTCCACCGAGATCTCGCTGGAGCCGGTCTCTTCAGACTGGGCTGAAATTTCGATCTTGCCGGGGGCGTCGGCACCGGGCTGAATGTTGAGCCGGATCACGTAGTTGCCCTCGCGGGCGATGATCTCCGCCTGTTTGCAGGCCTTCAGCAGGGCCGGGGTGGAGATGACCGTGGTGGTCTTGAAGCTGCGCGGGATGATGGCGCGGTAATCGGGGAAGTTGCCGTCAATCAGCTGCGAGACCAGTTCCACGTCTTTCATGTGGAAGAGCACCTGGCCGCGTCCGGGGGGCAGCACCATCACCACCGTCTGCTCACCGTCGCCCGCCACGCGCGCCAGTTCGTTAAGGGCGCGGGCTGGGACAATGGCCGCGATGGGCTGGTGGACGCTGGAGGAAAGCTGGGTTTTACGCACCGAGATGCGGAAGCCGTCAGTGGCCGCCATCATCAGCTCGCTGCCGTTAACCGTCAGCGAAACGCCTTGCAGCACCGGCCGGGCCTCATCCGCTGAGGCGGCAAAGGCCACCTGCTGGATCATCTCTTTGACATCACCCACACCCAGCTCGATGCCCTCGCGCAGATCCGGCACGGGGATGGGCGGATACTCGTTGGCGTCAATACCCTTGATATCGGTGATGGATTGACCGCAGCGCACCGTCAGAGTTTGGGTCTTGGTGTTCAGGTCCAGGTGCACCGTGTCGTTGGGCAGGGCATTGATAAGGTCTGCGAAGGTTCGCGCGGGCACGGTGACGGCCCCGTCTTCATGAATTTGTGCGCCAATCCAGCAGGAGATACCCAATTCCAGGTTGGTGGCAGACAGACGCAGGCGTCCTTCGTCGGTAGCCACCAGCACGTTGGCCAAAACCGGCAGCGTGCTGCGCGGCGAAACGGCGCGGGAAACCATGCCCAATCCGTGTGCCAGTTGTTGTTGCGATACAGATGCTTTCATGGCGGCCCTCTCTTCGTGAAACCGGTGCGGATCAAACCGGGCGGCAGCGGCTGTAGATACAGAAACAAACCCCGCCCAGATTGGGGGTAATCAACTGAAATCAGTATACATCAAGCATTCAAAAATTTCCAGAAAATTACTAGGGCTTGTAGGGAGGGGACTATAATGGGATGCAAGTAATGAATTCTCTGGAAAACAGGACGTGTGCTGTCTGTGTGCGTCTGAATATGATCTCGGTGAACTGCCCATGAACGTCATTCCTGATTCAACCCATTCCCTCAAGAGCTTACAGCGGCCGCTCTTTTTGTGGTCTTTCCCTTTTACCTATCTCTACTTCTCTCTGCCCATCATCAGTAAAATCTTTGGGGCCTCTGCGGTGGAAATCGGCGGGCTTTTCACCGTGTTTACAATCACCACATTGATCCTACGTCCGGTGGTCGGTTGGCTGCTGGATCATTACGGCCGGAAGGCGTTTTTTGTGTTCGCCCTGGTCATTTATGCGCTTTCGATGGGGGTTTTTGCATTTTCTGAATCGCTCAATTGGCTGTATATGGCACGTCTGATTCAAGGCGTGGGCTCGGCTTTTTTGTGGGCAGCGGTTAACACCATTGTGGCTGACCTGACCCTGCCAGAAGAGCGTGGCCAGGCACTTGGAAAAATTAACGAAACCACCACTCGCGGCGGTTTGATCGGAATTTTCGCCGCGAGCATACCTATGTTCGCTTTTCCGCAAGATGTCGGCTGGAAAATTGCATTTACCGGCTATGCCATCCTGACACTGATCGGCGCAGGATTGGCCTGGAAAACCGTCCCCCACACAAAAGCGGCACCGCGCATCAGCCAAAAGAAACCCGCCCTATCCGGTGCTTTGCTCAAACTGCTCTTTATGGTATTCATCACAGGCATTCCCGAGGCCATGTTAAGTCCCATCTACCTCATCTATCTGCAAGATAAATTCAGCGCGGATATGATGACCATCGCCTGGGCGTTTTTCCCGGCCGGTTTGGTGGCAGCCTTTCTCTCGGCTCGGCTGGGCGCGTTGAGCGACCGTTTTGGGCGCGTGCCCATGATGGCGGTAGGGCTGGCAGGTTCAGGGGTGATTTCCCTGCTGATGCCTAATTTGCCGTCAGTGATTTGGCTGGCCGTGCTCTACACGCTGTCCGCCGTCCTGTGGGGGGTATCAGAACCCGCCGAAACCGCTCTGGTGGCAGATCTGACCGGCAAGGATCAAGTGGGGATGGGATATGGGTTGTACGATTTCGTCGAGAATCTTGGGTTTGCTGTCGGCCCCTTACTGGGCGGGCTATTGTACGACGCCGTTGGTCGGGGCATGCCCTTTTACGTCAACGGCATCGTCCTCATCCTGGGCGCAGGCTGGGCACTCCTGTTTCTGCGGGGTGCCGCTTCGCCCAGGCCTGAGACCTCAGCGAACGCGTGACCCCCGGCCCCTAAACCGTCTCCAGACGGGCCAGCGAAGCCAGCAGGCATTTGCTCCAAAAGGGATCGGGCTTGTGCAATCCAAGCTTGTAATGTTTTTTGCTGCCTTATGAACCGTTGCAAGTGCTTCACAAAGGATTTCACTGCCAGAATTTCAGAGATGTAAACTTTCGAGAACTGATTTCCCTGATACTATCGAACAGCTTTATTGGGTAAAATACAAAGTATGGAAAACCAAGAATGCACACCGAACGCATATTCCCAAGGTCGGCCTTCGGCTTTGATTCGAGAGCCAAAGCTGATCGATCAACTGAATCTTCCCTTACCGTTAGAGCTCTCTCTCCCTCCCTCGTCTGACGATCTGCAAACGTTTACCGATAAAATCGTCAACGGGAATTGCGAGGAAGTGTTGAAGCAGCTCCCCGACCAATGTGTGGACCTGATCGTCACTTCCCCACCCTACGCGGACCAAAGAAAATCCACCTATGGGGGTATTGCGCCCGATGCTTACGTGCAATGGTTCATGCCAAAGGCAGAGCAGTTTTTCCGGGTGTTAAAACCCACAGGCTCTTTCATCCTCAACATCAAGGAGCGGGTAGTTGACGGTGAACGACACACGTACGTCATGGAACTAGTATTGGAAATGCGGCGTCAGGGTTGGCTTTGGACCGAGGAATATATCTGGTTCAAGAAGAACAGCCATCCAGGGAAATGGCCCAATCGCTTTCGAGATAACTGGGAGCATCTTTTTCATTTCACAAGAACCAAGAAATTCCGGATGTTTCAGGACAACGTGATGGTCCCCGTTGGGGATTGGGCTCAGAGCAGGCTGCGAAATTTAAGCGAAACGGATAAGCGCCGCGATAATTCCAGGGTAGGCTCCGGTTTTGGGAAGAAGATTTCCAATTGGGTGGGGCGCGAGATGGTCTACCCCTCCAATGTTATCCATATGGCCACAGAATGCTACAACCGCAGCCACAGCGCCACGTTTCCGGTAGCGCTGCCGGAGTGGTTTATTCGTTTATTTACTGAAGAAGGTGATTTGGTATTGGATCCATTTAACGGCAGTGGCACCACCTGTGTAGCTGCCATCCAACAAAACCGCCACTTCCTAGGCATTGATACCAGCGCTGAATACTGCAAAATTGCCCTAGAGCGCGTGACCAAGGAGTACATCAAAAAAAATGAATTCTTTAAATCTTGATGAAGTCTACACTTATGTCAATCAAAGTATTGAATCTTTCCACCGGCGGTGGATTGAAATTATTTCGCATTTAACTTTGCGGCAGCTCACCAACAAAAACCCCTACTTGTTTCGCGCAAAAAACATCACCACAGCCTCCGAATTGATTCAAAGCACACTCGATGCCTTCTTATCCAGCTCTGAAGAAAAATTATTTGGTGACTTTCTGGAAGATCTAGCAATTTTCATTGCCTCCAAAACAATTAACGGCAAAAAGTCCACAGCCCCTGGCATGGATTTAGAATTTGAGCGGGAGGGGATTTATTACCTGATATCTATTAAGAGCGGTCCCAATTGGGGAAACTCATCTCAGCACAGACGCCTGACAACGGACTTTGCCAATGCAGAAAGAAGGCTAAGACAGTCTGCTCATATCAAGGCGGTGCAAAAAGTTTTGGGGATTTGTTACGGCAAAACAAAAACTGCCACGACAAACGACGGGTATATTAAAGTGGTTGGACAGAATTTTTGGACCCTAATTTCAGGAAATGAAAACCTTTACATCGAAATCATTGAACCACTCGGATACAAGGCTAAGGAACACAACGACCGCTATCACGATGAATACGGCAAGGTATCCAACACGTTAACCTATCATTTCATCCAGACCTATTGCACCCCTGATGGGGCCATTGACTGGCCGAAGTTGATCCAGGCCAACTCTGGAAACAATGATCTGGACATCTTTTTTGGAAAAGACCGCGCCTAACTTCCCCCGCCCCTAAACCGTCTCCAGACGGGCCAGCGAAGCCAGCAGACGCTTAAAGCCCACGCTCTCAAAGGCCACATCCACATTTTCCTCGCCGTCCAGCACGCGGCTATCCACCACCAGGCCCTCGCCCCAAATGGGATGGCGCACGCGCATCCCCGGGCGGTACTGCTGCTGCACCACTTTCGGGGCGGGCGGCGGCGAGGGGATGACCTGCGGGCTGCGCGGGGCGGGCGCAGGCGTTTCCCAGCGCGCCCAACTGGCCTGCACCTCTGAAGGGCGCATGCTGCGCCCGCGGCGCTGGGCGCCGCGTTCCTCCAGCAGGACGGATGGAATATCCTGCAAGAAGCGCGAAGGCTCCGAAAACTCGGTGCTGCCGTAGCTGGAGCGTTGGCGCGCGCGCACCAGGTACAGCCGGTTGCGGGCGCGGGTCATGCCCACGTAAAACAGGCGGCGTTCCTCAGCCATCTCTTCCGGGTCGTCCAGCGAACGGCTATGCGGCAGCAGGCCTTCATCCAGCCCGATGATGAACACATTGTCAAATTCCAGCCCCTTGGCGGCGTGCAGGGTCAGCAGGGTGGGCGCGGTCAAATCTTCCGGCAAGGTATCCTGATCCGACACCAGGGCCAGGTTTTCCAAAAACGGCCCCAGGCCGCGGTCTTGATATTCATAGGCCAGTTTGCGAAGTTCCTGCACGTTGTTCCAGCGGTCTTCGCCCTCTTCGGTGCCGTCGCGCAGATAAGCTTCGTAGCGCGTCTCGGTGAGAATGCGGTCAAAGAGGGCCGGCAGCGGTTCCTGACGGGCCGCCTCCATCCACCCCGCCAGCAAGCGGGCAAACTCCAACAGCATGGCTGCGCCGCGCCCGCCCAGCGCCGTGAAGACAGCCGAGCGCTCCCCTTTGGCCGCCAGCTCCAACAGGGCTGCTCCGGGGGAGGTCTGGGCCCGCTGGGCCGCGGCCTGCAGGCTCTGGATGGTTTTATCGCCAATGCCGCGCGGCGGCAGGTTAATCGTGCGGTTCAGGCTGACCTCGTCCGCCGGGTTGGCCACCAGGCGCAAAAAGCAGATCAGGTCCTTCACCTCGCGCCGCCCATAGAAGCGCTGCGCCCCCACCAGGCGGTAAGGCAGGCCGCTGCGCAGGAAGGCTTCTTCCAGGAGACGAGATTGAGCATTGGTGCGGTACATCACCGCGAAGCGGCTGCCCGCCTTGCGGTCGCCCGCCATGTTCTGAGCGATGAGGTCCACCACGTAGGATGCTTCCAAATGGTCGTCCCCGGCCTCAAACAGCACCAGCCGTTCCCCCGCCCCGCGGTCGGTGAAGAGGTGCTTGGGGGTGCGGTGGGGGTTGCGGTCAATCACCGCCCGGGCCGCGTCCAGCACAGTCTGGGTGGAGCGGTAGTTTTGTTCCAGCAAGATCTTTTTGGCTTCGGGGAAATCCTGTTCAAAGCGCAGCACGTTGCGGTAATCGGCCCCGCGCCAGCGGTAAATGGACTGGTCTTCGTCGCCGACCACAAACAGATTCTGGTGGTAAGCCGACACCAGTTTCAGCAGCAGGTATTGGGCCGTGTTGGTGTCCTGAAATTCATCCACCAACACGTGCTCAAAACGCCGTCCGTAGCGTTCCACCACATCGGGGTTTTCCTGCAAAAGCCGCACCGTCCACAGGAGCAGATCATCAAAATCCAGAGCGTTGCTTTGCAGCAGCATCTGCTGGTAACGCTCGTACACCCGTGCAATGACCTCATCGCGGTAGTTGCGCCGCGGGTAATCTTTGGGCTGCATCAGGTTGTTTTTAGCGTTGGAGATGGCCGCGTGAACGCCCGAAGCGCGGTAGAGCTTGTCGTTCACGTTTAACTCTTTCAAAACCCGCTTGACGAGCGTGTCTTGGTCGTCAGCATCCATGATCACAAAGTTGGAGTCAAAGGGCAGCACCGCCGCCTCACGCCGCAGGATGCGGGCGCACACCGAATGGAAAGTGCCCAACCATAGGTCGCGGCAGGGGTCGCCCAGGGTCTGCTCCACGCGCGACTGCATTTCACGCGCGGCCTTGTTGGTGAAAGTGACCGCCAAAATGTGATAGGGCCGCACCGCCAGATCGCGCACCAGATAGGCAATTCGCTCGGTCAGCACGCGCGTTTTGCCCGACCCAGGCCCGGCCAGCACGAGGGTCTGTCCTAAGCCAGCGGTCACGGCCTGGCGCTGCTGCGCGTTAAGGTGAGAGAAGGGGCTGCTTTGCATGGCCTGGATTGTACCATGAGCCGCCGCGCTTTTTGACCGGCCTTAAGTTTAAAAAATGCCCCGCCCCCAGTCTTCCACAAAAGCTGCCAGCCGGCGGCTGAATTCTGGTATACTAAGCGCACCACAGGAGGATTGCCCCATGCCCGCTCAAGAATTGGACCTGGATCCCGTTGATTTTCTCACCATTGATGCCATTGGCAAGCCGGGCCAACGGGTTTTCTACCTTCAGGCCCGCGGTGCAGAGCAGACTGTGACCTTCATTTTGGAAAAAGTACAGGTGCACAGTCTGGCGCTGGGGGTGGAACAGTTCCTCAACGAGCTGCACGAACGCCTGCCCGAACTTCCCCTGGAATCCGGGCAGTTTCACGAAGACCAGATGCACATCCTGCCGCCGGTAGACCCTTGGTTCCGCGTGGGCGAGCTGGGCCTGGCTTACGACAGCGACCGCGACCGGGTGGGATTGGTGCTGCGCGAAGTGATGACCGAAGAAAGCGACCCGGAGCAAAGCAATGCGGCCCGTTTGTGGTGCACGCGTGAGCAGCTCCTGGCAGCCGCCCATTGGGGCCTGGAAGTTGCCAACCGTGGGCGGCCCATCTGCCCTTACTGCGGCCAACCGATGGAACCTGAGGGGCATTTTTGCCCCAAGCGCAATGGACATAAGCACTGAGCCTGCCCTCAGGAGGGCGTTCAGCTGGTGACGACTGTGCCGCTCACCCAAGAACCGATTTTGCTGGCCTTGCACCGGGGAGACATCTCTTTGCAAGGTCAGTTCTTAAACAGCTCCAACCGCACCTTTTTGGGCACGCTCGTCTACGAAGAACGCACCCTGCAGGTGGTCTACAAACCCACCCAGGGCGAAAGCCCCCTGTGGGATTTCCCGCCGCGCTCGTTGGCGCGGCGCGAAGTGGCTGCCTACCGCCTCAGCCGCGCTCTGGGCTGGGATCTGGTCCCCCCCACCGTCTACCGTCATAAGAACGCCCCCTTCGGCCCAGGTTCGCTGCAGTTGTTTGTGGATCACGACCCCCAGGTGCATTTTTTCACCCTGACCCCCGAACAAAAACAGAGCCTGCGGCCTTTGGTGGTCTTTGACCTGCTGGCCAACAACGCTGACCGCAAAGGCGGCCATCTGCTGCTGGGGACGGACGGCCGTCTGTGGGTGATTGACCACGGCATTTGTTTTCACGTGGAAGATAAGCTGCGCACGGTCATCTGGGATTTTGCCGGAGAGCCCATCCCCGACCCGCTCCTGGCCGATGTGGCCCGTGTGATGGATGAGCTGGCGCAGGAGGGGCCGCTCTTCACCTCGCTGCGCGCCATGCTGCTGCCCGCCGAGGTGCGCGCCCTGCTGCGCCGCGGACGGCGGCTGCTGGCCGCCCCCCGTTTTCCACACCCGGCAAACCACCGCCGGCCCTATCCCTGGCCGCCCATCTGAGGCGGCCGGTTTTACCTCAACGTAAAGGAGTTCACGGTATGCAAACGGTTCGTCTCGCTCTGGTCGGCTTTGGAAATGTGGGGCGGGCTTTCGTCCGCCTTCTGGAACGCAAACGCACGCTGCTCGCCAGCCAATACGATCTGGACTGGGTGGTGACCGGAATCGCCACCGGCCGCCACGGCATGGCCGTTGACCCTCAGGGACTGGATGTGCAGGAGGCGCTGCGCCTGGTCGAAAGCGGCCAATCCCTAGATGCCCTCTGCCGCGGGTCGCGCCCAACCTCCATATTGGATTTCATCCGCGCCTGCCCGGCCGACGCTCTGTTTGAAAATTCACCCGTCAACCACCACACCGGACAACCCGCCATAGACCACCTGCGCACCGCCCTGGAATGCGGCATGCACGCCATCACCGCCAACAAAGGCCCCGTGGTTCACGGCCACGCCCTGCTCACCGAAACCGCCGCGCGCCACGGGCGCAAGTTCATGTTTGAATCGACCGTCATGGACGGCGCGCCCATCTTTTCGCTCTTCCGCCAGCCACTGCCCGCCTCCGAGCTGCTGGGGTTCATGGGCATCCTCAATTCCTGCACCAATTTGATGCTGGAGATGATGGAACAGGGCCGCGAGCTGGATGAGGTCATCCGTTACGCCCAATCCATCGGCATCGCCGAAACTGACCCCTCTGCCGACGTGGACGGCTGGGACGCCGCCATCAAAGTGGCCGCTCTGATCACCGTGTTGATGGGCGAACCCTTCACCCCCCAGCAGGTGGTGCGCGAGGGCATCCGCGGGCTGAGCGCCGAGGACATCCGCGCCGCCCTGGATGCCGGAGAGCGTTGGAAGCTGGTGTGCACCGCCCGCCGCGAGAACGGGCAAATCCGCGCCCAGGTGGCCCCTCAGCGTGTGCCTTCCACCTCGCCCCTTTACAGCGTGGGCGGCACCAGCTCCTTTGTGCAGTTTGAAATGGACACCCTCAGCGGTCTGGGCATTTTGGAAAGCAACCCCGGCCCCGACACCACCGCCTACGGCCTTTTAGCCGATCTGCTGAACGCCCTGGGCAAAACCAACGGCTAAAGCGTGCGGAGGTGCAAGGTGAGCGAACGCGTTTATCTTGCCCTGGGCAGCAATCTGGGCGACCGCCTGGCCAATTTATCCCGCGCGCTGCAAGCCCTCAGCCCCTACGCTGCCGTGCAGCGCGTTTCGCCGGTGGTGGAGACGGATCCGTGGGGCGTGCTGGATCAGCCGGATTTCCTCAATCAGGTGGCCGAAGCCGAAACCGATCTGCCGCCTTTGGAACTGCTGGCGGGGCTGAAGGAGATTGAGCGCACCCTGGGCCGTCAGCCGGGGATGCGTTACGGCCCGCGCCTGATTGACCTGGACATCCTGCTGTATGGGGATCTGTGCGCCGAACTGCCCGGCCTGAGCTTGCCTCACCCGCGCATGGCCGAGCGCGCCTTTGTGCTGGTTCCGCTGGCTGCGTTGGCCCCCCACGCCCTGCACCCTCCCACCGGCCGCACCATTGCCGAGCTGCTGCGGGCGGTGGACGCCCGCGGGGTGCGCACCTATATCCCGCCCGAAGGCGTCTGCATCCCCCCCGACCTGGCAGCGGCTCTGGCCCAAGCCCCCCACCTCAGCGGGCATTTCAATCGCCTGCCTGCCGCGCGTCAACGGGAGATCATCGCCCAGATGGAAGCCGCCCCTACCGCCGAGCGACTGTCTGCCGCGCTGGAACGGCTGTCTGCCGAGGCCGCCGGAGGCGAGCCGGGAGTATAATCAGAACAGCGAGGCGAACTCCGCCCGCCTGCATCCCCGCGGCCTGCCAGTAACCACGCCGTGCCGCCGGGGTTGTCATACAACATCCATCGCGCCGCAAGTGGAGGAAAACTCATGAGCATTGATCAACGTCTGCTGCGCGGCCCCGGGCCGCTCTTGGATTCTTCGGGTGAACTCGCCGATGTCGGTTGGGCACGCGAGCCGCTGTTGGACTGCAACCTGGAAAACGCCGCCTTCTACGGCCTGCGCTTCCTGCAGCCGCTGCGCATCAAGCGCTGGGATTACTACGGCATCACCACCCCTACCCACTTTTTCTCGTTTACTGTTTCGGATGTAGGCTATCTCGGCTCAATCTTTGCCTACGCTGTCGAGTTTGCCAGCGGCCGTTATCACGAAGAGACCCTCACGGTTCCCCTTGCGCGCGGGGTGCGCCTGCCGCGCGGCAGCCAGCAAGGCGAATCGGTGTACGACAACGGCCGCGTGCGCCTGCATTTCAGCGCAGCCGCCGACCACCGCCGTGTGGCTGTGCGCTGGCCGGGCTTTGGCGGCCAGGAACTGGCCGCCGAGGCCGTCCTCCACCTGCCCCCCGGGCACGATTCGATGGTGATCGTCATCCCCATCCCCAAAAAGCGCTTTTACTACAACCGCAAGGTCAACTGCATGCCCGCCGAAGGCAGCCTGACCTGCTTCGGTCAAAATTTCACCCTCGACCCCGCCACCTGCCTGGGCAACCTGGACTGGGGGCGCGGGGTGTGGGCCTACAATTCCTTTTGGGTGTGGGCCAGCGCTTCGGGCTTCCTGCCCGACCGGCGCACCATCGGTCTGAACCTGGGCTTCGGCTTTGGCGACACCTCCGCCGCCACCGAAAACGCCTTCATCCTCAACGGCCGCCTGCACAAGCTGGGCGAGGTGAAGTTTAGTTACGATTCGAAGCATTTTACCCACCCGTGGGGCATGCGCTCGACCGACGGCCGGCTGGACCTGGAATTTACCCCCTTCTTTGAGCGCGTGGCCAAAACGGACGCCAAAATATTGCAGAGCGAAGTGCACCAGATGTTTGGGCGTTACAACGGCACGGCCGTCACCGATGAGGGCGAACGCATTGAAATCCGCGATCTGATCGGTTTTGCCGAGGAGCATCACGCCCGCTGGTAGAAAAGGTAAGTTGACAATGAGCGTTGCGAATTTTCCGCTGGTTTGGGGGCAGCGCACCTATGTGATGGGGATCCTCAACGCGACCCCCGATAGTTTTTCGGGCGACGGCCTTTTGCAGCGTCAGGACCTGACCGCTGCGGCCCTGGAACAGGCTCGCGCCTTCGCTGCCGCGGGCGCTGACATCCTGGATATCGGCGGGGAAAGCACCCGCCCCGGCTCTCAGCCTGTTTCAGCAGAAGAAGAAATACGCCGTGTCGTGCCGGTGATCAAGGCGCTGGCGCAGGCTGATCTGGGGCTGATCCTCTCGGTGGACACTTACAAAGCATCTGTGGCCGAAGCTGCTCTGCAGGCTGGGGCACATTGGATCAACGACGTGTGGGGCCTGCGCGCCGACCCGCAGCTCGCCCAGGTGGCTGCCCGCCGCCAGGCGCCCGTCATCCTCATGCACAACCGCAGCCAACCCGCCAACGCCGAGCTGCAAGACCGACTGGGCGGACGCTATGTGGGCATGCAGTACGATGACCTGCTCGGCGATGTGCGCCGCGAACTGTTGGAAAGCGTGGCCCTGGCTCGCGCCGCGGGCATCCCCGACAGCCACATTGTGCTGGACCCCGGAATCGGTTTTGGCAAAACCGTGGCTCAAAACCTGGAGCTGCTCGATCGCCTGGGCGAAATCCGCGCACTGGGCTTTCCTGTCTTGCTGGGGCCTTCGCGTAAATCCTTCATCGGCTACACCCTGGATGTGCCCCCCGACCAACGGGAAGAAGGCACAGCCGCAGCAGTAGCCGTGGGTATTGCGCGCGGGGCTGATATCGTCCGGGTGCACGATGTGGCCCGCATGGTGCGCGTGGCGCGCATGACAGATGCCATCGTCCGCCGCGCCTGAGGAGCCGTGCATGACAAACCGGCCGTCTCTGGTGAATTCACGCCTGGGGGTGCGGCTGGCCCTGGGGTTGGCTCGCGCGCTGCCGCCGCGCCTGGGAATAGGGTTAGCGGAGCAGCTGGGGAGTGTTTACGGCCGCCTCACGCACCTGCCCCAGGTACAGGCCGTGTGCGCCAATCAATGGGTCGTCTCCGGCAAGTCGCTGAACGCTGCCAACCTGCGCCGCCAGACCCGGGCGGTGTTTCGTATGGACGGACGCGCCTTGTACGACTTTTACCACCGCCTTAACGACCCGACTGGCGTGTTGGCGCTGGTGGATTTTGACCCCAGCTATGAAGAGCTGATGGCCCGCTGCCGAGAGGGACGCCAGGGCATTTTGCTGCTGGGCACACATACTGCCAATTTTGACCTGGCGGGGCGCGCCACCGCCCTGCGCGATGTGTCCATGCTGGTCTTATCCTATCCGCAGCCGCCGGGCGGCTACCAGCTGCAGAACCATCTGCGCCAGGTGGCCCGCGCCGAAATTGAACCCATTTCCCCCAGTGCGCTGCGTCAGGCTGTGGAGCGTCTGCGCAGCGGGGGGACAGTCGTCACCGGCATTGACCGCCCCATCCAGGGTTCCAACTATCCGGTGCAATTCTTTGGCCGCCCTGCTCAGCTGCCCGTGGGCCATGTGCGCCTGGCGCTGAAAACAAAGGCGTTGGTGTATCTGATGGGCGCGCGCTACCAGCCCAGCGGACGGCTGAGCGTGTGGGCGCTGGGGCCCATCCCTATGCGCCCCGATGAGGATTTACAACGGGAAACCACCCGCAATGCTGAAGCCATCTTAGCCGCGGCAGAAGAGATCATCCGTCCCGCTCCTCAGCAGTGGAGCATGTTCTACCCTGTTTGGCCGGATGTACTGCCGCCCCTTTAGAATCAACAGAACCGAGGAATCATGAGCCAGAAGAAAGTGAAAGTGCGTGCTGCAAAACATAAACGTGTAGTAGATACCCTCACCGGGCCGTTTGAACGCCGGTTTCTACCCTGGATGGCTGCGCGCCTGCCCCAATGGGTGATGCCCGATCACCTCACCGCTTTGGGCATGTTCGCAGCGGTCTTAATCGCGGTCAGTTATGTCCTGTCGAATAATCACCCGGCCTTTTTGTGGGTAGCCTTTTTTGGGTACGTCCTCAACTGGTTCGGCGACAGCCTGGACGGCAACCTGGCCCGCTTCCGGCATATTGAACGCCCGCGTTACGGCTTTTTCGTCGATCACACCACCGACGCCCTGGCCGAAACGCTGATCTTCATCGGTATGGGCTCGTCGCCTTTCATGCGCTTCGATATCGCCGCTGTGGTCCTGGCAGGGTATTTACTGCTCTCCCTGTACGCTGCCCTGGCCACCGTCTCGATGGGCGAATTTAAAATCTCCTACGCCTATTTAGGCCCCA
The DNA here is from genome assembly GCA_029975215.1 of Levilinea sp. Taxonomy (GTDB): domain Bacteria; phylum Chloroflexota; class Anaerolineae; order Anaerolineales; family Anaerolineaceae; genus Levilinea. Next base: position 152,918 of record JARKPO010000003.1, on the reverse strand, counting down.
CCGAAATGCGCATAGTAGCCATGTTGGGCACAGCCTGGGTATATTTCAACGGTACTCCCATCATCCGCCTGCCGTTTGTGGGGCTAACCATGCTGGATATCATCGGCGTGCTTGTCTCCATCCTCTTCCTGGGAGCTTTCCTGATCTCCTCGGTGAAAATGGCCGGGCGGCTGGCGCACATTGAACGCAGTGCCCCTCACGAGCACAGGCCTCACGTATAAAATCATCGTCTGTTCAGCAGAGCACGCCTCTGCCCTTAGAAAGTAAAAACTGCCTGGAAAGCAATCCAGGCAGTTTTTTTGCTAAGGCTTTATCTTCTTTACTTGGCGGTGATGGTCACAGGCATCTTGCACAAAATGGTGCTGCCCTGCACCAGGGCCCAGGTGGCGGTGAAGCTGCCGCCCGCGTTGGGAACGCGCATATCCACGATGATCTTTACCGTCTCACCGGGCTTGACCTTCTTGGTCAGATCGTAGAGGTCTTCGCCGGTGTGCATCTCTTTGCCGCTCAGGTACTTATAGTCCACGGCGGTCGTTTCCCAGGTCTTGCTGCCGGTGTTCTTCACCACCCACACCGCATCGAAATCAGACTTCTTGTCCAATTTGGTGCCGCTGGCGGGCTTGACCGACACAATCTCGCAGTAGTAGCCGCTGGTATCGGTGGGGTTCACCACCACCGCATCGGTATCCTGTACGCTGCCCGTGGAAACGTTCTTGAAGACGTTGTAGGCGTAGTAGCCCTGATCGCTGTCAATGCGCACGCTCACCCATTCCACATCCACCGAGGTGCGCGACATGGGGATGAGCAGATCCATGGAACCGCCTTTGCCCGAATTGAACTGACCCACTTCAATGCCGTTCTTGCCAAAATCGTTCATCGGGCCCATACGCACACGGAAAGTCTGGTTGGCCGGCAAACCCCGGGCGCGTGCGCTGATGGATTGGTTCTTCAGCACACCCGTGATGGTCAGGCTGGGGCCGCCGGAGACCGGGGTCCCCTGGGGGGTGGGCTGCAAGGTCGGAACAGCCGTGGGGGTGGCCTGACCGGCGGTAGTATTGGCAAACCAGTTGGTAATCACCACGCCGTCTTTGGATTCAAAGCGCATGGCGATGCGGTCGAGGCCCTTCAAGGCCGCGGGGATGCGGTAGGTCTCTTCAAAAGCGCCGCCCGCGCCGGTGTTGGTGGTGTCAACGTAAATGCCGTCCTTGGCGTCCGTGCCGTATGCGCCCATGCGGATGTCCAACAGCTTGCCGCCGGGGAAATTGCTGGTGCGGATGCGGACGGAATCATCCGTCTTGACCCACACAAAGATGAACGAGGCGCTGCCGTCCGCCTGCACAGCCGAAGCCGTGGACAGAAAGCCCCCCAGCAATACGGCAGCCGCCAGAATGACACGCAGGATTTTGGATTTCATGACATTTTCCTCCAGTTCTATATACGCCGCGCAGGCGTCTAAGTTGCATGCGACCTTTACAGCCTTAACGCTGCTTCCGCCCGAAAAGTTCCCGGGGGTGCGGGTGGGAAGAGAAAATTCTAACGCAGGTCGGTAGCGATTATTTGCGGGTGATGAACACGAACAGTTCGTCCGGGTCGGCCTGCACCTGAATGCGGTTCTCCAATGGGGTGCGGTCGGAATCGGGCAGATCGAACCAGGTCTTGTATGGGATGAAGGCGTAGTCATAAGCCTGCGGATTCGCCAAATAATCCGCTTCAGTTCCCATCACAAACTGGTCAGGGCGGGCCTTTTGGCTGAAGTACAGATTGAAGATCCAGGTTTGTGAAATTTCTGAACAACCTAACATACCGTAGGAAAATCGTTTTGTGTCGCGCTTGTAGGCATAATCCGATAAACGGTTATGCACAATGATTTTCATCTCAGGCGACTACGCAATTTCAGCCCTCCCACACGCCCACACCCGGCTGCGATTCCGATTTTACCACCATCCCTTCATTCGCCAGGGTCAGAAGGTGAATCTGCGCTGCGCCGCAGAGCCATCTTCCGCCGCGCCAACCGCACTAACCCGGCCCCCAGCCACACCCCCGCCGCGTTCAGCAGCATATCGTTGATGTCCACCGCGCGGTAAGCGCAGCCCAGGCCCAATGAAATGGCAAGCTGCATCCCTTCCAGCCAGATCCCCATCAAGCCAGCCCACGCGGTGATTGAGCGTTTTGAAAGGTTACTGAAGCCCAGCGCCGCCCCGGCGGGAAGAGTCAGGAGCAGGTTGCCCAGGATGTCGGCGGCCACGGCGCGCGGGATGGGCTGCTCGCCGTAGAAGAACGGACGCAGGTTCACCCGCGACAGGATCCATTCGATATTGCTGCCAGGACTGCCGCAATCCACCGGAAGGGGGAAGACCACCAGGGCCAGCAGCAGCCAGCCGTAGGCGCCCCAGGCCAGAATCCGAAGGCGGCGGCGCAGACTTTCTCCCCGGCGCCGCATCCAAAAATCGGTCAGCGCCAATTGGGCCGCAGCCAGCAGGAAGCCGTCGGGGTAAAACGAGATCATGATCCGCGAGCGCGGGTGAGTTCCGCCAGCCAGCCCGGCAGAAGGTCAAAGCGCTCCAGGGTGTAATAGCCGGGATGGCCGCTGGGGGGCGGGTCAGCCACCTCGTGCAGCCAGGTGGTATCGTGCGGAATATACACCGCGCTGCCGCCCAGCTCCAGAATGGGGAGGATATCGGAACGTAAAGAGTTGCCCACCATTAAGAAACGCTGTGGGCTGATCCCGTGGCTGCGCAGAATCTGCTCGTAGGTGTCGCGGGATTTGTGGCTGACCACTTCCAGATGGCGAAAATAGGGGGCCAGCCCAGAGCGGCGGAATTTGGCTTCCTGATCCAGCAAATCACCTTTGGTGATGATCATCAGCGGGCAGCGCTCGGCCAGCAGCGGCACGGCCTCGGCCACCCCTGCCAACAGCTCCACCTCCGCCGCCAGCATGCCCTTGGCCAGGTCCAGGATGACCTGAATCTCGGCGCCGCTGACGGCCCCGTCAGTCAGGGCGATGGCGGTTTCGATCATCGAGAGGGTGAAGGCCTTAATCCCGTAGCCGTACTGTTCCATATTACGCGATTCGGTTTCAAACAGGCGCGCATCCACCCATTCGGGGGAGTGGTGGTCGGCAAACAGCTGGGCAAACTGCGCCTGCACCCGGCGGTAGTTGCGCTCGTTCTGCCACAAAGTATCATCCGCGTCAAAAGCGATCACATCAAACATAAGTCAAGCCTCAATCCAATTTGCTCTTCGTGTTGCAGACCTGCTCAGCGCCGGGTGAATTCAAAAATGCCGCACCCAAACACGCACCCAAAATGGTTTTGCAGATCCGCATCGCGCACGGGCACATCCGCGTGCAGGTCGCCCGCATCATCCACATAGGAAAATTGATCCAGACGGAACTCCCCTTGCAGCCGCTCCAGCAAAAAAGCCGGTGAAAACACGCGGTGTGCGTTGAACTCAAGCCGCTGCGGTCCGATGGGCACAGAGAGGTAGAGCTTGCCGCCCGACCGCAGCAGCGCGGTCAAATTGGCCAGCCCCACGGCATAGCCGTCCAACTGCACCGGGTCGCCATAGCGCCCCAGGCCAAAATGTTCCAACGCGTGCAGGCAGGAAACTGAATCACAGCTTTCACGCAGTTCAGCGGAGAGAGGACGCATGAAATCTGCCTGCACAAAGGTCACATTGAGAATGTTGGACGCCAGCGGGCGGATATCCAGCACCGTGATGGGGCGAAAAGCCGCCACATGCGCCACAAACCCATCCACGCGCGAACCTACGTCCACATGACGTTCGGGTTGGTTCAAGAAAATGCGCCGCGCCACCCACAGATCCTGGTGAAAATAATGTCCCCGCGCCGCCCCACTCTCTGCAAAGCGGTCATCCAGGCAGGGGTAAGCCCTACCCAGCGGAAAATCACCTGCAGACCCCGCGCCTTGATTGCGGAGAGTGCGGGCATCGCGCCAATAGGCAGGCAAACCGCGCAGGGCACGGCGCAGCTTGCGCAAATCCACCCCAAAGGTCAGGAAGAAATCAAGAAAGCCCTGTTTCACCCTTTACCTGCCTCTCCAGTCTATCCACGACATACGCGCCTCCCAAAGCTGCTGCTTTGCCTAATTGTACGGGCTTTCGCCGCGTGGAAGGGCCAGTTTTGCGCCCTGTGATTTCAGCCACTGCGCCCGCTGCCGATAATCCGGCAGATGAGCCGCCACCTGCGCCCAAAAGGCCGGGCTGTGGTTGGGGTGGCGGGTGTGCACCAGCTCGTGCACCATGACGTAATCTGCCACCTCCGGCGGGGCCATCACCAGCCGCCAGGTGAGGCTGATGGTGCCGGTGGAGCTGCACGATCCCCAGCGCGTGCGCGCCGCGCTGATGCGCAGACGGCGGTAAGAGTACCCCAACTGCGCCGCCAGCTGCGCCAGCCGCGCCCCCAGAACGCGCGCCGCCTGGGTGCGGTACCAGCGGGTGAACACCGCCTCCGCCTGCGGCAACCAGCCGCGCCCCAGGTAAAAAACGCCCTCGCGAAAGGTCAGCGCAGGCCGCACCGCATCCACCAGGCGCAGCGGGCAGTCCTGACCCAAATACCGCAGGCTGTGCCCCTCGGCAAAGGTTTCGCGGGGCGGCACGGCCGCCAAACGGGCTTTCAACCAATCCGCTTTGGTTTCCACCCAGGTGCGGATGGCCTGGTCGCTGGCCCCCAGGGGCGCGCGCACCATCACCCGTCCGTCGGGCATCACGATCAGCGCCAGGGTGCGGCGTTTGCTGCGGACAATCTGATCAATACGAATCAATGGGGGTCACCTCGTTTGCTGCGATTATAACAAATCTGCGCTGACGGCTGGGGATTTCCTCTTGACAGTCTCTATACCGATCGGTATAATAGTCGTCATGGATAACCGCGCTGCCCTGCTGAACTGCGCCTTACAACTGTTTGCCGCCCGCGGCTATGACGCGGTCGGCGTTCAGGAGATTGTGGACGCGGCCGGCATCACCAAACCGACTCTCTACCACTATTTCGGTTCCAAGCGCGGCCTGCTCGAGGCGGTTTTGACCCCGCCCTTCACGCAGTTTAATCAGCAGGTACGGGCGGCGGCTGTCTACTCCGGCGACCTGCCGCTGACCCTCAAGCGCGTGGCCGAAGCCGTGTTCAGTTTTGCCCGCGAGAACCCGGGGTTCTACCGTCTGCAGCTAGCTTTGTGGTTTGCCCCACGCGACAGCGAAGGCTACCAGGTGGTCACCAGCCTTAATCACCAGGTGCACGACATCCTCGAAGCGCTCTTCGCCCAGGCGGTGCAGCAGCACGGCAACATGCGCGGCCGCCAGCGTGCTTACGCCGCCACCTTTTTGGGCATGCTCAACACCTACGCCGCCATGGCCCTCAACGGCTATGCCCAATTGGACGCCGCCCTGGTGGAACAGGCCGTGCACCAATTTCAGCACGGCATCTACTCATAAACCTCTTTTTTTAACCCCGTTCTATACCGATCGGTATAGAAACAAGGAGAACACCCATGCATACCTGGTCCCCCGACGCCGTTTTTTACCATATCTACCCCCTGGGGCTGTGCGCCGCACCCGCCCAAAACGACTTTCAATCTGCGCCCTGCCCCCGCCTGGAAAGCCTGCTCCCCTGGGCCAATCACATCCAAAGCCTGGGCTGCACTGCCGTGTATCTGGGTCCGCTGTTTGAATCCGGCACCCACGGCTACGATACTGCCGATTATTACAACGTGGACCGCCGCCTGGGCACGCGCAGCACCCTGACCGAGGTAGTACGCGCCTTTCACCAGCGCGGCATCCGCGTGGTGCTGGACGGGGTTTTCAACCATGTGGGGCGCGATTTTTGGGCCTTTCGCGACCTGAAAGCCCGCGGGCAGTCCTCACCCTATGCCGGCTGGTTTGCGGGCCTGCGCTTCGGCCAGCCCAACCACCGCGGCGATCCGTTCACCTACGACACCTGGGACGGCCACGACACGCTAGTGAAGCTGAACCTGCACCACCCGGAGGTGCGCGACCACCTGTTGGGGGCGGTGACCCAATGGATTCAGGACTACGACATCGACGGGCTGCGCCTGGACGCCGCCGACGTGGTGGATTTGGATTTCCTGCAATCCCTGGCCGCTCACTGCCGCCGCCTGCGCCCCGATTTTTGGCTGATGGGTGAGGTAGTGCATGGGAATTACGCCCGCTGGGCCAACCCCCAAACCCTGGACGCCACCACCAATTACGAAGCCTACAAGGGGCTGTATTCCAGTCTGAACGACGCGAATTATTTCGAGATCGCCTACGCCCTCAACCGCCAGTTTGGCAGCGCGGGTCTGTACCGCGGGCTGCCCCTTTACAATTTCGCGGACAATCACGATGTAGATCGGGTGGCCAGCCGTCTGCACAACCCGGCGCATTTATTCCCCCTCTACGCGCTGCTGTTCAGCATGCCCGGCGTGCCGTCCATTTACTACGGCAGCGAATTTGGCCTGACGGGAGTTAAAGGCCAAACCGACGCCCCCCTGCGCCCGGCTCTGGACCTGGCCCAACTGGCGCAGGCCGCTCCGCAGCCCGCACTGCCTGCCTTTTTGCGCCAGCTGAGCGAAGTGCGACGACAACTGCCCGCCCTGCGCCGCGGCGGCTACCGCCCAGCGCATGTGGCCCACCAGCAGCTGGCTTTCTGGCGCGAGTTGGATGGGCAGCGGGTGCTGGCAGCCTTCAACGCCGCAGAAGAAACCACCCTCGTGCTCGACCTGGACAGCTGCAAAGAAGGGTTTTTGGAAGACCTGCTGCACCCCGAAACACACTTCGCCGTGCAGGGCGGCCGGGTGCAGCTGCCCCTGCCCGCCTGCGGGGCGCGCATTTTGCTGTGGCAGCCGCGCTGAGCCAATCGTTCGCATACCGCGCTTGACAAATCCCTTTTGAACGGCATACACTATAACCAAGGTGGCCAACCAGCGCGCTGGCTGGCAAAATTCGACCCACCCACAAAAGAGGATCCCATGAACGAGTTTTCACGAATGCCCCGTTACGACATCCGCAATGATGGGGCTGGCCCGTACGCCATCTTCTACTGCGACATGTGCGGACGCGAGTTCCGCAGCCAGCCGAATTTCGGCGGAGCCGTGGCTCAGGATCTCGGCCGCCAGGCGGTCAGCGGTCTGCTGCGCAAAGTGCCCCTGGTGGGCAGCGTGGCAGCCAACAACCTGGTGGGCGAAGACCCCCGCTACAGCATGAAAATGGACAACAACCAGTTAAACGCCGCCTGGCAGCAAGTGCAGCAGCATTTCCGCGAATGCCCCACCTGCCAGCGCATTGTGTGCCTCTCCGATTTTGACGTGCAGTCGGGCTACTGCCAGGAAGACAGCCCGCGCACAGACGAAATTGCCGAATCGCGCGGCGCCCAGGCCGGTGCGGCCCTCAAAGGGTTGGCCAGCGCCTTTGGGTTAGGCGAAGCCTTTCAGGGCATGGGCGAGAATATCCGCTCGGCCGTCAACACCGCTCAAACCGCCGCCAACCAGATGGCGCGCTGCCCGCAGGACAGCACTCTGGCCAACCCCGGCACCAAATTCTGTCCCAACTGCGGCACGCCTATGGTGCAGCCCACGGCCGCCGTCTGCCCCGCCTGCGGAACCGAAACCAAGGGAGCCAAGTTCTGCCCCAACTGCGGCGCCAAGCAGGAAGCGGCCCAACCCAGCGGCAAATGCCCCAATTGCGGCACCGACGCCAAGGGCGCCAAATTCTGCCCAGAATGCGGCACCAAGATCGCCTGAAGTGAGCTTTCCATTCAGAGACCAGGGGCGGGGAGACCCCTCGCCCCTGAGATTATTTTGCCAGGCCGCAGCAAAAGTGGAACGGGTGATCTGGCGCTGATTTGCGTTATAATCGTCTCAGGCAAGCCGTTCAACTTGCCCTTCACAGGCGCGCAGGCATGGAACCAGAAGCACAACCCGAAATTTCACCCTCTGAAGAAACCCCCACCCCAGCGAAGTTCACCTGGACCCGAAAACGCGCCGCCCTGTTGGCGGGCGGGCTGTTAGTGCTGTGCCTGTTCAGTCTGGTCTTTTGTCTGCTGGCCGTCCGTTTGGCAAGCGGCGCGCTGAAGAAATCCACGCCCACCCTCACCACCACCGTCACAGAAACGGTGACCAGCGCGCTGGAAGAAACGCCCACCCCAGAAAGCACCGGGGAAGGGGAAGTTTCGGAAACGCCAGGGCGCTATACACGCATGGCCATGACCCTCACCGCCGAAGCCGGCGGGGGGGAAGAAAACCCCACCACCCCACCCGGCACACCCCGCCCGGCCGTCACCATCACGGCGGGTTCGCGCACCCCGGGCACGCCCGGTACGCCCGCGCTGATCACCCCCGTCCGCAGCGCCACAGCCACCTTCTACATCCGCTACTTCCCCACCAACACGCCCTACATTTTCCGCACCTACACGCGCGTGCCCACCCGCACTGTCACGCGCACGCCCACCGCCACCCTCACCCGCACGGTGACGCAAACCCCCACGCAAACCGCGACCCCCACGGTCACCCACACCGGCGTGGTGAACAACGGCACGCCCACCCCCACATCCACTGCCACCGCCACCCCTACCGTCACCTCCACGCCCACGCCCACCGTCACGCGCACACCGCTGGCGGACCGTATTGCCTTCAGCGCGGATGACAACGCCGACGGCTGGCTGGATCTGCTGATGATGCCGCCCGACGGCAGTTTCACTTCAGTGGTCGTGCGCAAAGGCAGCGATTCCCTCATGAATGATTGGTCGCCGGACGGGCAGTGGCTGCTGTTTGAGTCGCGGCGCGGCGACCCGCCCACTACGCAGCTCTATCTGGTGCGCAGCGACGGCACCTATGAGCGTCTGCTGGCCAACCTGCCCGCGGGTGAAAACTCACAGGCGGCCTTCTCCCCTTCGGGCAATTGGATTGTCTTCCGCAATGAAAACGGCGGGCAGGCTGATCTGTACGCGGTGCGCTTTGACGGCCTGGGCAGCGCGGTAAAGCTGACCGATGACGCTGCTAACGACCGCCAGCCGGATTGGTCGCCGGACGGCAGCAAGATCGTGTTCGCCTCCAACCGCGACGGCCAACCCGATCTGTACACCCTGGATGTGATTCCCATCCTGTCCGGCGGAGCCATCACCCCACCTGTGCGCCTGACCAACAATCTGATCGAAGAAACCAACCCCCATTTCTCTCCGGTGAACAGCAGCGTGCTGGTCTTTGCGGGTTTTGACCCCGCCTTGGCCACGCCAAACTGGGAAATTTACCTGGGAACGATCTTAGGCCCCGGCTCCGGCATCGCGGCCATGAATCTCAGCAATTCTTTGGGGGCCGATATGGAACCGGCCTGGTCGCCCAACGGCGCGCGGATTGTGTTTACCAGCAACCGCGACAGCGCGGAGATGGAGATTTACACGATGAACGCGGACGGCAGCCTGCCGGCGGTGATCCCCAACGCCAAGACGCGCGAGTTCCGCCCCAACTGGCTGTATTAGCCTACCCGGCGTGCAGCAAAAAGTGCGCCCAATACAACCGAGCGCACCCTACCCCACCATCCTTACGAGTGAAGCAATCTTTGCCCTATAGAATCCCCACCGCCAGATCCAACAGCGACTGCGGAACCCAGAATTTCCCAAAGCCCCACATCGAAAGCGCAATCGAAGCCATCAGCACCACCACGCCGAACGCCATCAGAGCGTAATCGCGGCGGCTGTAATGCAGCTGATCCAACCAGGTGCGCGGCCCCACCCCAAAGGCGCGCAAATCCATCGCGTCAATGATATCCTCGCTGCCGATGATGGCGTGAATGGTGACCGGCACCACCAGCGGGGCCAGCTTGCGAATCTGCGCCGCCAGCCCACCGCTCAGCTTCTCCAGCTCATAACCGCGGGCGCGCTGTGCATCCATCGTCTGCGTAAAATCGCGTCCCAGGGTGGGGATAAAGCGCATGGTCAAATCCATGCCGTAGGCAATTTTATCCGGCAGCCCCAATCCGCGGAAGGTGACCCCATACAGCCCAGGGTTGAGCGAATAGGGGATCAAAATGGTCATGCTGGCGATGCTGAACACGCGCAGCAGCATGCTGAGGCTAAACATGGTGCGTTCCGCGGTGATGTTGAGGGTGGGCGTCCAGCCGAAAATGGCAAAAGGCGCGCGCAGCGCGCGCAGCAGATGTTCGCTTTGATACAGCTCCATGCCGCCGCGGCCGGTGAGAAAGGTCAAAAATGAGAAAAACAGAATAAAGCCGCCAATGAAGATCCAGGCACGGCTCATCTCTTTCCAGGTGATGCCCGAAGTGAACACCGTGATGAGAGCCAGGCCCAGGAAAAAAGCCAGGTAGCGCAGATCCCAAAAGAACAACGTGGACGCCAGAAAACAGGCGAAGAAAATGAGCCAGGCCCGCGGATCAAAGCTCTGGATGAGCGATTTTCGTTTTCGGTAGCGCCAGGTCACCAGCATGGTTCAGCCTTTCTTGGTGGGCACGGCTGCCTGAAAAGCAGCCGTGCCCTGGGTGTTCGCAATCCAATTAGCGTCCCGATTGACGCTGCACCGCCTCGTACGCCACCACCAGGATCGGAACCAGGATGGCTGCGAAGAGCATGTTAGGGCCAGCCGAGGGCAGGAATTCACCCACAATGGCCACCGCGGGCGAGAACCCGTTGATCCAGATGTCCGAAATGGCAGCAAAGCCAATGCCGATGAAGTTGCCCAGCATGGCCCAGGTCACCGCCGCAGCGATGTTGATGTTCTTGTTGAAGGCGAAGCGCACCACCAGCACCAGCACAAAGCCGATGACCGCCGAGAGGCCCGCAAAGAGGGAAATGGTCTGATCGCCAAAGATATTGTTTTCGGGATCGAAGAAGGTCATGTTGGCAATCGTGGGGTTGAGGAAGTACACCAGAGTGGCCAGAGCCGCCAGCACCGCCGAAACGATCAGCACGGTGTTGATGCTCTTCTTCTTGTCGGAGAACAGCCACACCAAACCGGCGATCATGCCCACCAGACCATTGCCCACCGACCACTGCGGCGACAGGCCGAAGCCGGTCAGGGCATCGCCAAACATATTGCCCACCGCGCCGGTGAACAGGCCCACCACCGGGCCGAAGGCATAGCCGAAGAACATGGGGATGGCAATCGCCGGGCGCAGCGCCACCTGGCTAACCGAAGGCACCGCAAAGACCGTTCCGTTGAACAAATAGGAGAAGATGGCATACAGCGCCGCACCAATGGCCATGTAGACCACTTCGCGGGTCCCCACTTCCCACATGCGGTGTTCTCGAGTGGCATAGTACACCACAAAGGCGATCAGCAGGCCGACGGCCACAAACACAAAGCGCAGCAGGGCCGTTTCGTCCAGCTTGAGGCTTTCGTTGAACAGCGGGCCGATCAGCGCCACAGCGGCAAAGAAGGCCAACACTGCCACCAACGAAAGGACAACCGAAATCAATTTCTTATTCATGTACAACTCCTCCGGTTCGACAAAACAGGTGCCCGCCAGGGTGCGGCGGGTTAAACGGTGGGGCGCAGCGCGTGCGCCAAAGCTTCTGCACGCAGCAGCCGTCCGGTTTGGGGAAAATGCTTTAAATTTTCTTCCAATAATGACGTCGGCACCAGACGGTTACCGCGCAGCAGTTCCGCATCCGCCAAAACTTCCTGCGGCGGCCCATCCCGCACCACCGTGCCTTGGTTCACCAACAGCACACGGTTGGCGTAGATCACCGCCATGTCAATATCGTGGGTAATGAATAAAATGGCCTCAAAGCTGGGCATTTGCACAATTGCGTCCATGAAGTCCATATAATTCTTGTAATCCTGCCCGGCGGTAGGCTCGTCCATCACCAAAATGCGCGAACGCATGGCCAAAATGGCGGCGATGCTGACCCGTTTTTGCTGGCCAAAAGACAGCGCCAGGGGCGGGTTCTTCTCATAGCCGGTCAGATGGACAATCTCCAGGGCCTCGCGCACCTCGGCTTCAATCTGCTCAGGCGAATGGTGCATATTGGTAGGGCCAAAGGCCAGCTCATCCTGAACCGAAGGGGCGAACAGCATATGGCTGGGGCTTTGGAAAACATACCCCAGGGTGTTGGCAATCTGCGCCACGCTCAGCTCGTGGGTGTCGCGCCCGTCCACCAGCACCCGCCCGGTCTTCGGCTTGAGCAGGCCGATGGCGTGCTTCACCAGGGTGGTCTTGCCCGCACCGTTGGGGCCTAACACGGCGATGATGTCGCCGCGGTGAATGTCCAGATTGATGCCCTTCAGCACGCGCACATCTTCATCGTAACCAAAGCCCACGTTTTCAAAGCGCACCAGCGGGGCCGCGTGCTGCTCGGCAGCCGTGCGGAAGCGTTCGGGCTGAGGCCGCACCGGCGCGGGGGGCGGGTCGGCGGCGGCGCGTTCCATCACCATCTGCGCGGGCAGCTTGATGTGGTGATAATCCACCGCCTCGGTCATGCCGCTCAACGGGCCGAGATAACAAATTTCGCCGTCTTTGAGGAACATCACCCGGTCAGGGCGCATGTGGATCACGTCTTCCACACGGTGTTCCACCATCAGCACCGTCATGCCTTCATCCGCCAATTGGCGCACGATGGCCAGGGTTTCGCGGGCGCTGGCCGGATCCAGGCTGGCCAGGGGTTCATCCAGGAGCAAAATGGAGGGCTTCATGGCCAAGACCCCCGCCAGGGCCACTTTTTGCTTTTCTCCTCCCGAAAGGTAAAAGGTCTCCCGGTCGCGCAGGGCCAAAATCCCCAACCGATTCAGGGCATCTTCCGCCGCGGCGACAATTTCGGGGCGGGACAGTCCCAGGTTTTCCAGCCCGAAGGCCACCTCATTGAGCACGCGCGTGCCCAAAATCTGGCGTTCGGGGTCCTGCAACACCGTGCCCACCACCTGTGAAATGCGCGACAGCGGCGCACGGGTGTATTCCTGGCCGTGGAGCAGAATGCGGCCGGAGAGTTCGCCCTTATAACTGCGCGGGATGAGGCCGTTGATGGCACGGGCCAGGGTGGTTTTGCCGCACCCGCTGCTGCCGGCAATCAGCAGCAGTTCACCCGGCTGCACCGAAAATGACATCGAGCGAATAGCCCAGTCCTGACGGCTGCGGTAACGAAAGGAGAGATCTTCAACGACCAGGGGGAGTTCGTTGGGCATAATCGGGGTGCGAGCCTCCATTCAAGTTAACCCGCGGTGCTGCTGCGGGTTACGATCACTTCCAAAGAATCGCCAACCACGGCGTTTAAATACTCGGCGGCGCTGCCGTTCACCTGACACACGCTGAGATACCCGGAGCTGTCCATCAAGGCCACCAGCTCCCCGGGTTTGCCGTCGCCAAAGGCGCGCGAAAGGCGCGGAATGGTGTGGCGGGCCACGCGCACCTGCACGCTGCTCATGCCGGCCAGATGGCGGGTGCGCAAATTGACCGCCAGGTTGCCAAAGCGGTCAATATGGATAATCTGCGCGCGCCAGCCGCCGTCAATGGGCTGAGGCAGGGGCAGTTCCAGGCGAATGGGGTCTTGAATGGGGGTGCCCAGCTCTTCCAGCGGAACGCCGCGGGCCAGATGCGCTCCCACCGGCGCAAAGATGTCGCGGCCGTGGAAGACATTGCTCGGCTCCGCCAACCAAAAGCGCGGACGGTTAAGATGGACGATTTTCACAGGGCGTTGGCTGCGTTCCGCAGCCTGGATTAACAGCGTAAACAGGCCGTTATCTGGCCCAACCAGGATTTGATCCCCCAACTGCGCGGCGATGGGACGGCGAGAGGTGCCCACACCTGGGTCCACGACCGCCACGTGCACACTCCCCGCGGGGAAATAGGGCACGCTGCGTTCCAGGGTCAGAGCACCTTCCAATATATGCTGCGGACGAACTTCGTGGGTGATATCCACCAGGGTGGTCTGCGGGGCAATCCGCAAAATGACGCCCTTCATGATACCCACATAGCCGTCCTGCAGGCCAAAATCGGTCAGCAGGGTCAAAATGCTCATGAATCCTCAGAGGTACTCGGGGTTTACCAATATGATTCTATTATCACATGCCCGGCAAAGACCGTCAAGCTTCCCCCCTCGCAAAAGCCGCCTACAGGCGCTGATCGCAAACCGAGCGGTAGCCGCAGCGCGCGCAGCGGGCCGGATCCTCGTGCGAACGGTCGGCCGCGCCGCGCCGTTCGGCCAGGCGCATTTCCGCCAACAGGTCGAGCAGGCGGGTTTCCAATTCCTCCGTGTAGGGAATCGACAGGGTGCGGTTGCGGTAGTGCAGAAGGCCGTGGGCAGGCCGCACCCCGGTCTTTTTTTCCACCAGCAGGCAGTAAGCTGCCAGCTGGTAGATGTGGCTGTCGTAGGGAACCGGCGGCGCCCAGGTGCTTTTCACTTCCACCGGCGTCAGGCGGCCGTTTTCGTCCACCACATAATCAGGGCGGCCCGTCAGGCCCAGCAGCGAATCAAACAGAGGCTTTTCTACCTCGCGCCACAGGCCCGTATCGGAATAGATCACCTTGCCCGCCGGCAGGCCGGTCTGACGTTGGCGGCGGGCGGCCTGGATGAAAAACACCACAGCCGCCGCCAGCAGCGCCGCCGCCAGGACGAACACCCCTATCACGCCCGCGCTCAATGCAGCACCAGCAGAGTCAGCCCCACCGCCGCCAGCACCAAAGCCAGCAGCAAAGCCGCCCAGGCCCCCAGGCGCAGCATCTGCGCCTGCACCACCTTGCGCCCGTGTTCATGGTGAAAGGCCGTGCCGCCCTGCAGCTCGGCCTGGTTCTGCGAGCGAATGCCTTGCAGCTGGTACCACCAGGCGCGGCGGCAGTACAGGAACGAACCCAGTTCCGAGGCGCGCAGGGTCCGCATTAACCCTCGTCCGACAGGCGCTCCAGCACGGCGTCCAAAGACCGCTTGAGCAAATCCTGGCGCAGGCTGACGGTCAGATCGGCGCGGGTGCGCTCCACAATGCCGCGTACCAAATCCGTCTGGCGGCGCAGCCCATTGGTGATGGCGTCCGCGTAGTCCAACGTCACCAGCACGGTGTAGATTTCATCCATGCAGTACAGCAGCCGTTCAGCCTGCTCGGAATAGCCCTGGCGCAGAATGTCCATGCAGCGCCGTCGCAGCTCACCCGGAACCTCGGCCAGACCGTTGTAATAGGTAGCCACCTCCACCCCCAGCTCTTCCGGCGAGGGCAACGCCTGTTGGCGGATGAGGGCGCAGGTGATGCTGGCCTCTACGAACTCTTTGATGGCATCCTGGGTGTAGCCTGCGTAGTACAGGCTGGGGAAAGGCTCCAGGTTGCGCTTCATGGTTTCCACCAGGTCGCGCGCCTGCGACAGCAGATCCTCGGCCAGGTCGCTCTCATCGCGGTGAATAGCGCGGATGGTGTTGGCGGCGTGGCGGGTGAGCTGGCGGGCATTGGCCAAAGCCTCGTCCCGCGCCCGACTGCGGGCCTCAAAATCCTGGTGGGCGCGCTCGGTGATCTCACTCAAACGCTGCATTTCATCAAAACCGCTCATGGTTTGTCTCCATCGGAGGGCTGCGGTGGGTGAATGGAACCGAACAAATCACCGGCCAGGGATTTTTCTCCCGGCAGGTGAATGGGGCCGAAAGCCGCCTCATAGCGCGCCAGATTTTCAGCTAACGCACGCAAAAAGAGCTTGGCGCCGGTGGGCGACATCAACAGACGCGCGGCCACCGGCGGCACACCGATTCCGGGCAGCATGCGCGCAAAATCCAGCACCAGTTCCGCAGGAGAATGCGTAATGCGCACCAGGTTGACATATTCGGGCTGCAAATCCGGCGAGAGGCGCATCATCTGCTGAGGTTCAGCTGGATCAGGGGCCGGATTAGAAGGGGATGTCATCTTCACCCACCATCATATCGCCCACATCTTCGCCGCCGCCAGAATAAGAACCGCCGCCCTCGCCGCCTTCCGTGCGCGAGGACAGGAAGCGCACCGTCGAGGCGCTGACCTCATAGGAGCTGCCCTGGCGGCCGTCTTTGCTGGTCCAGATACGCGGGGCGCCCGTAGCGGGGTCAGGGGTCAGGCGGCCTTCCACCAGCACTTTACTGCCTTTGCGCAGGTAATTGTTGCACACTTCGGCCATCTTGCCCCACACCGAAATGCGGAACCAGGTGGTCTCTTTCACCTTGCCGTCGCGGCCGGTGTATTCACGGCTGGTCGCCACGGAAAAGCTGGTCACCGGCTCGCCGCTGGGGGTATAGCGCATCTCAGGGTCGCGCCCTAAATTTCCAACGAGAATAACCGTTTGAAAAGACATGGTTTGGGTTTCCTTTCGCTGATCAAGTTAGGTTCGGATTCAATCGTCTTCGCACGGAAGGTATAGTCATCTTTTCAGCTGCCCTTTTGCTGGGGCCGCTCCGTGGGGGTAGGCGTGGGTGGGGGAAGGGTGGGCTGCACTGTCAGACTGCGCACCTCCAACTGTGAGAAATTAACCGAAACGGGCGAATCCGCCGCGGTGCGCGCGTACACGCCCAGGGTGCCGCCGCGCCAGACCGGATCACTGACGCTGAACTGGTACACATCGTTGGCAAACACCCGTA
Source organism: Levilinea sp. (assembly GCA_029975215.1). Taxonomy (GTDB): domain Bacteria; phylum Chloroflexota; class Anaerolineae; order Anaerolineales; family Anaerolineaceae; genus Levilinea. Next base: position 136,387 of record JARKPO010000003.1, on the reverse strand, counting down.
TTTCTGTATTATAGGCCCAAATTCCCAGGCGGACTCTGCCCGGCGCGCCTGGAGGCACCTGGCCGGAGGGGGTCCAATCCTGCAAAGGCACGGCCTGCCCGTTGCGAATGCGCTCCATGCGCAGCTGCCCATCGCACGAGGCCAGCAGGCGGTAGCCGTTGAAAGGCCCCGAAGCCCGCACCAGCAGGCCGTAGGCATCGGCCCCGCGGCACAGATTGGCACTGACGGTCAGCTCCAGGTAAAAATTGTCGTAGCTCAAATCCTCGCGCATGCTGATCAGGCTGGTTTTGGGGCCGGGGATGGCCAGGGTCAGTTCCTCTTTGCCGTAGGCGATGCTGCCCAGGGTGGTGGAACGGGTCTGCCAGCCGCTGGGCGCGGTGAAGGTGTCGGTGGCCAGCACCTGCCCCAGCCCAGGGCGCTGATCGGGGGTGGGCATCACTTCCTGCGTAGGGATGGGCGTGGGCGTATCCGTGGGTGGGAACCACACCACGGTGGGAGAGGCCGTCTGGCTGGGCAGTGGGGTCAGGGTGGGCAGCGGCTCGGGCGTTTGCGGCGTCAGACTGCAGGCCGCCAACAGCCCCAGGCCCATCACCACCACCCCGCGGAACCACAAACGCATGTTCACTGGGATAAATCCACGATCTGATCGCGTTCTGGCCCCACCGAAACCTGACGCACCATCACGCCGGAAATTTCCTCCACGCGGCGGATATAGAGCTTGGCCGCCGGGGGCAGATCGGACCAGGCGCGGGCCGCGGTGAGGTCTTCCTTCCAACCCGGCAGGGTTTCATACACGGGTTCAAAGGAGTCCAGATCCGCCAGGCCCATGGGCAGGTCTTGGTAGGTTTGGCCGTGGGCGCGGTAACCCACGCACAATTTCAGCTCAGGCAGGCCGGAAAGCACATCCAGCTTGGTAAGCACCAGTTCGGTGGCCCCGTTGATGCGCACTGTGTAGCGCAGCAGCACCCCATCCAGCCAGCCCACGCGCCGCGGGCGGCCCGTGGTGGTGCCGAATTCGTCCCAGGGTTGGGCGCCGGTGCCGCGCAGGGCCTCGGCGGTGGCGTCCGTCAGCTCGGTGGGGAAAGGCCCCGACCCCACGCGGGTCTGGAAGGCCTTCGTCACGCCGATGACGCGCTCCACGGGGGTGATGCCGATGCCCAGCCCGGGCATGGCCGCCAGTGCGGTGGTGGTAGAACTGGTGACAAAGGGGTAGGTGCCCCAGTCCAGGTCGAGCAGCGACCCCTGGGCGCCTTCAGCCAGCACGCGCAATCCGTCGTGCAGCGCGCTTTCCACCACGGCGCCCACATCGCAGATATGGTCGCGCAGTTGGTCGGCATAACCCAGATATTCGGCGGCCACGGCCTGCGCGTCCAACGGTGGGGTGTGGTAAAGCTGGATCAGGCGAGTGTTGACCTCTTCCACATGCTGGATCAGTTTTCGTCGGAAGGTTTCGGGGGTGAGCATATCCTGCATGCGCAGCCCGCGGCGGGCAGCGCGCTCGGTGTAGGCCGGGCCGATGCCGCGGCCGGTGGTGCCGATTTTGCCAGCGCCCAAAGCAGCTTCCTGGGCTGCATCCAGCGCGCGGTGGGCGGGGGTGATGATGTGGGCCGCATAAGAAATGCGCAGGCGCTGCGCATCCACGCGCAGGCCGCTCGCGCGCAGCGCGGCCATCTCCTCCAGCAGCGTGGCGGGGTTAATCACCATGCCGCCGCCCATTACGCCTATGGTGTGGGGATGAATCAAGCCGGAGGGAATCAGATGCAGCTTAAAAGTCTGCGCGCCGACCGTCACCGTATGGCCAGCGTTATCCCCGCCGTTAAAGCGGGCAGCGATATCCGATTCGGCAGCCAGCAAGTCAACGATACGGCCCTTGCCCTCATCCCCCCACTGCATGCCAATCACAATCTGTAGCGGCATCTTTCCTCCTTTGGTACCCGGATCTGCGGTTCGGTCAGCCGGTTCCAGCCCGGCCAGATCAGTTTAATTATAACGCTTTGGGGGCTGGGTGAAATCATACCCAAAGCGGCGGTCAGACCGGCGAGGTGCAAAAGGTGCCGCACTGCGAGGGCCATTGTTAATAGAGTAGCAAATCTGTTCTAAACTGTCAAGAGGGAATTTCTCGAGAAACCTGGCGGGTTTTTCAGCTTCAATCTTCTTTCAAGTGGGCCACGGTCACGCCGTCGCCGCCTTCGCTCTCCTGGCCGGTTTCAAAGCGGGCCACATAGCTGGAGGCCTGCAAAGCCTCGCGCACCACCTGGCGCAGCCGCCCCGTACCCTTGCCGTGGATGATGCGCACGAAGGGCATGCCGGTCATATAAGCATTGTCAATATAAGTTTGCAGCATCTCCAGGGCGTCCTCGGCGCGCTGCCCACGCAGGTCCAGCTCCATGCCCGGGGAAGGCAGCGGCGGGGCAGGGACGCGGCTGCTGCTGGGGGCGGCCGGGGGGCGCGGCCCTCCGCGGCCGGCGGTGGGGCTGGGGGGCGCAGGGGGGGTCTCGCCGCTGCGCTGAATGTCGCTCAGGCGCGTGCGCAGCCGCAGCGCGCCCAACTGCACCTCCACATCCGACTCGCTGACCGCCGTGACCACCCCGTCCATTTGCAGGGCGCGCAGACGCACCTTTTCGCCAATGCGCAGCGGCTGGCGCGAAGGGACGGCTTCTGCCACGGTCTGGCGTTCTACCGGCTTTTGCACACTGTCTTCCAGGTCGCTCAGTTTACGCTGCAGAGGTTTCAGGGCTTCCAGGGGCTGGCGCGCGCGGTTCAGCTGGCGGCGCAGGTCTTCCATCTCGCGGCGCAGGGCTTCCACTTCCTTTTCGGCCTCACGACGGGTTTTTTCCAGAATTTTCAGGCGTTCATCTTCAATCTGCTCGCGCTGCTGCAGCAGTTCCGAGCGCAGACGCTCCGCGTCGCCGCGCGATTTTTCTGCGGCGGTGCGCGCCTGGCGGGCCAGATCGCGCTGCTGGTGGATCTCGTCCAGCAGATTCTCGGCGCGCAAATCCTCCGGGTTCAGCTGCCCGCGGGCCTCCTGCAAAATGCGCTCCGGCAGCCCCAGCCGCTCGGCGATCAGCAGCGCGTTGGAACGCCCCGGCAGCCCCAGGGTCAGGTGATAGGTGGGGCGCAGGGTCTGAAGATCAAATTCCATGCTGGCGTTGATCACCCCTGGCGTACCATGGGCGAAGGATTTCAGCTCAGGGTAGTGAGTGGCCACCAGGCAGGGCACGCGCTTTTGCACCAGATCCGACAGCAGCGCCCGCGCCAGGGCCGCGCCTTCCTGCGGGTCGGTGCCTGCGCCCAGTTCGTCCAGCAGCACCAGCGTGCCCGGGCCAGCCTGCCCTAAAATGCGCACAATGTTGGTGATGTGGCCGGAAAAGGTGGAAAGGGACTGCTCAATGGACTGTTCGTCGCCAATGTCGGCGAAAATATCAGCAAAGACCGAGAGGGCCGAGCCGGATTGGGCGGGGATATGCAGGCCAGATTGGGCCATGAGGGCCAGCAGCCCCACAGTTTTCAACGTGACGGTCTTACCGCCGGTATTGGGGCCGGTGATGACCACTGCAAAGGTCTGCTCGTTCAGATCCACGTCAATGGACACCACTTTTTTGGCGTCCAGCAGAGGGTGGCGCGCCTGAAACAGGCGCAGCGTGGTGCCGGGGTGGTCGCGGCGCGGTTTGGGTGCGTTCAGCACCGGTTCGGAGGCACGCAGGTCGTCGGCGTATTTGGCGCACATCAGCGCCAGATCCATCTCGGCCAACGCGCCCAACACGGTTTCAATCTCGCGCGCCTGGCGGCCGATCTGCGCGGAAATATCTGCCAGAATGCGGCGCACCTCGTCGCGCTCGGCCAGCTGCATTTCGTGCAGTTTGTTGTTCAGTTCCACCGTGACCAGCGGCTCCACAAACAGAGTTGCCCCCGATGCGGACTGATCGTGGATGATGGAGCGCACCCGCCCCTTAAATTCCGCCCGCAAAGGCAGCACATAACGGCCGTTGCGCTGGGTGATGATGGCTTCCTGCAGCATGGGAGATATATTGGGGTCGTTGATCATGCGCTCCAGGCGGCTCATCAGGTGTTCATACGAAATTTTCAGTTCGCGCCGGATGGTGGACAGCCGGTCAGAAGCCGAATCTAAAACATCTCCGCGGTCGGAGATGGATTGGGTGATGATATCAATAATTCCACTGGGGGGCGGCAAGCCCAAAGCCACCTCGGCCAGATGCGGGCACTCAGGGGCATGCCGTTCAAAGCTGCGGGCCATATTGCGGGCCGCCGTCAGGGTGTTTTTCACATCCAGCAGATCGCTGCCTTCCAAAACACCGGCGCGGCGCGCCAGATCTACCAAAGCGCGAATATCACGCGCCCCGCCCACGCTGAAATCCACGTTGATGCTCAGCAGGCGGCGGGCCTCAGTCGTGCGGGCCTGGCGTTTCAGAGCCTCTTCCAGATCGCTCGTCGGGCGCAAGGCGCGTGCCATCTCTGCGGAAATGCTGAATGCAGCGTAAGCAGCCAGCCGTTCCAGCACCTTTGGAAACTCCAGAGTGACCAGCGTCTTTTCGTCCATTACGAAGTCAGTTTACCACAGGTTGATTTAAGGGCATAGCAAAGGCAAGCGGGATGTCAGAGGTTTGTAAGCCTTCTTGTGAAAAACTACCCAAATGGCCAGGTTATTCCTGGCCACGTGGGGGAAGGAATTGAAACCCACCCGGCGGGCGACAGCCGCGAAGCGGCATGGTATACTTTTGCCTGCAAGATCACCTGGAGAATCGCAGCGCATATGCCCATTCTTTCTGCCCACGGCCTGGCTAAATCCTTCGGCGCCGAAGATATTTTCAGCGACGTGTCTTTCACCGTCCCTCACCGCGCCCGCATCGGCCTGGTGGGGCCGAATGGGGTCGGAAAAACCACGCTGCTGCGTATTTTGGTGGGAGAAGATGAACCCTCGGCGGGCAGCGTGCATTTTGCCCGCGGGCTGCGTTTCGGCTACCTGCCCCAGGAAGCCCGTCTGGACTCCAATTTGACCCTATGGGACGAATGCCTGGGCGCCTTTGCCCCCCTGCTGGAGATGCAGGCCGAGCTGACCCGGCTGGAAGCCCAGATGGGCGACGAACGCAGCGCCGAGGCCGCCTTAGAGGCCTACGGCAAGCTGCAGGCCGTCTTTGACCAGCAGGGCGGCTACACCTACGAAACCCGCATCCGCCAGACCCTCACCGGCCTGGGCTTCAGCGAAAATGACTACCGCCGCCCGCTCACCCAGCTTTCCGGCGGTCAGCGCACGCGGGCTTTCCTGGCGCGGCTGCTGCTGGACGGGCCTGATCTGCTGCTGCTGGATGAACCCACCAATCACCTGGATATCAGCGCCATCGAATGGCTGGAAAGCTTCTTTAAAGACTGGGACGGAGCCGTGGTGATTGTGTCGCACGACCGCTATTTCCTCGATCAGGTGGCCACCACCATCTGGGAAATGACCCCCGCCCTGGAGGTGTTTCGCGGGAATTACAGCGCCTATCTGCTCCAACGCGAAGAGCGTTACCAGCGCCGCCTGGATGAGTATGAATCGCAGCAGGCTTTCATTGAAAAAGAGGAAGAATACATCCGCCGCAACATCGCCGGGCAGAACACGCGTCAGGCCCAGGGCCGCCGTAAACGCCTGGAGCGCATGTTAAAAGAAGTCAAATCCATGCCGCGCTTCCAGACCCGCAGCATGCATCTGCGCCTGTCCCCCGCCGGTCGTTCGGGCGATCTGGTGCTGCGCACCTATGCGCTCAGCGTGGGCTACGCCGACGAGGGCAAACCCCTCTTCCAGGTTCCTGATCTGATTTTGCAGCGCGGCGAATGCGCCGCCATCATCGGTCCCAACGGCGCAGGCAAAACCACTTTCCTCAAAACCGTGCTAGGGCAGATCCCACCTCTGTCCGGCGAAGCAGTGTTGGGCTCCAGCCTGAAAATTGGCTATTTTGCCCAAGCGCACGAAGGCCTGCACCCGGATTTGACTCTCATGCAGGAAATTGAGCTGGCCTGCCCCGGCATGTTGCCCGCAGAGATTCGCGATTACCTGGCCAAGTTCCTGTTCACCGGCGACGACGTTTTCAAGACCATAGGTACTCTCTCCGGCGGCGAGCGCGGCCGGTTGGCGCTGGCCATTCTGTCCCTCAGCGGCTCCAATCTGCTGCTGCTGGACGAGCCTACCAACCATCTTGATCTGGCCGCCCAGGAAGTGCTGCAATCCATCCTCTCCAGTTTTCCGGGGACCATCCTGCTGGTGTCGCACGACCGCTATTTGATTGACGGCCTGGCCACGCAGATTTGGGAAGTGATGCCCGAAGAGCGCAGCCTGCGGGTCTTCTCCGGCAGCTACAGCGAATACCGCGCCGCACGCCAATCGGAAAGCGCCGCCGCGGCCGCGCCGGCGGTCTCTCAGTCCGCCAGCGCCCCGCGCCCCGCAGATAGCGGGCTGAGCAAAATGGAGCTGAAACGCCGTCAGCAGCAGCTGGAACGCCTGGAAGGGGAAATTGCCGCCCTGGAACAGCGCCTGACCGAAATCGCCCGCCAGTTGGAGATTCCCAGCGGCGACGCAGGCCGCATTCACGAGCTGTCGCGGGAATACGCCCAGATTCAGCACCATCTGGAAAAGCACATGGAAGAATGGTCGCGGCTGAGCGAAGAAGTGCAGGCCGCCTGACCCCCGCTGCCCCCGCCCGTTTTCAATGGAGGTGAAGATGAATCCCTGCACAAACCGCTTACTTTTGGGTTTGGGCCTGAGTCTCTGCCTGTTGGCCAGCGGCTGCGCCGCACCCGCGCCCGTTCCTACCGCTGCCCCCACCGCCGCTGCCCCCACCCGCCAACCCAGCCCAACAGTCGCACCCACCAACCTGCCCACCAGCGCGCCCACCGCTCCCATCCCCGCGGCGGCCGAATGGCTGCTCACCAGCCCGGCCTTTGCGCCCGAAGGCGTCATCCCCAAAGATCACAGCTGCCTGGGCGCGGACCGCTCCCCCGCGCTGACCTGGGGCGCGCCGCCCGCCGGAACGCTCAGCCTGGCCCTGGTAATGGACGACCCCGACGCGATGCCCGTGGCGGGATTTGTTTGGGATCATTGGGTAATCTTCAACCTGCCGCCCGAGGCGCAAGGCCTGCCCGAAGGCCTGGGCCGCGATGCCCAGCTGCCAGACGGCAGCCAACAGGGTTTGAACAGCTTTCGTCAGGTGGGTTACGACGGCCCTTGCCCGCCCGCGGGCCAATCGCACCGCTACGTGTTCCGCCTGTACGCGCTGGACACCCGTTTGACCCTGAGCGACAAAACCAGCAAAGCCGACCTGCTGCAAGCCGCAGAGGGGCACATCCTGGCACAGACGGAACTGGCGGGGGTCTTCCCCGCCCCATAAACCTCCCCCGCCCCTACACCTGGGGGATGATCTGGTAATACACCGAGCCTGGCAGCGAACGCCCGGTCATGAAGCGCATGGCGAAGGACTGGGCGTAGCGCTCGGCCTGCTCCACACTCTCCCATTCGTAATAACCCGAAAAATCGCCGGTCAGCGGGTTTACCAGCCACAGCTTGGAGCGAAAGCCCGGCAGGCCGAGGATGAACAGCATCGGCAGCCAGGAAAACAGCTGGTTGGCCTGCACCGACAGATTGGCGATGTGAAAGCGCGGTCGAAAGACAGCCCCTGGCGTGCGCGGTGCCCCCGCCGGCGGGTCCACGATCACCTGGCGAAAGATCACCCAGCGCTCGCCGTCCAGGCTGATTTCCTGCCCCAGCCGCTGGCGGGGAAAATGTACCCGTCCGCTCAGGAACAGCCGCAAGGTGTTGAAAAAAGCCGGTAGGGGGTGGAACGTCCGGTTTTGCATGGTTCTACTCCTGGAGAATCCCGTGTAAGAAAATCTCTTTCACCGCGGCAAACAGCTCCGCCGCGGAAACGGCGTCGTCTTCCAACGCCGGATGCAGCAGCACATCCACCACAGCCGATTGAAAATAGGCGCGCAGCACCGCCGGGCGCAGCCCCGGCCGCAGCCGCCCCTGCTGGCGGGCCTGCTCCAGCAGGCGGTCAAACAAAGCGTTGATTGCGGCGCGGCGAGCAGCGTTAAACTCGGCAAACAGCTCCGGCTCCAGGCGCTGAAGCTCGTGCAGGCGGGCGGGGAAATGCTCGTGGGGCAGGGCCGCGAAGGCCGCCGCGATCTGCTCCAGCACGTCATCCGGGGAGGCTTTCGGGGGCAAGTTCTCCAGGGCGGCTTCCAAAATTTCCACGTAGCGCCAAAAAGCCGCGCGGAGCAGCTGGGCGCGCCCAGGAAAGTAACGGTAAACGGTGACGCGGGTCAGCCCGGCGGCGGAGGCCACATCTTCGGCGGTGGTGCGTTTCAGCCCGTGCTGCAAATAGGTGTGCAGCGCAGCCTTCAGGATGCGGTCGCGGGTGGGGGAGCTGCTGAGCATGATACAAATATAACATTTTTTGTATCAAATGTAAATACATAAGTTTAGGAGGGCGGTCGTTGGGCCGTCATTGCAGCCGCCGCCGTGACGGCAAAGCTCACGGCGGCGGGCAGAGGGCATATTTGCAAAGAAAACCCCCTGCGCCAGCACAGCACAGGGGGATAAGCCTTTCCTTTTGCAAAGCTCAGTCCGCGTGGGCGGGCTGGGCCTCTTCCCCGTTATAGCGCGGCAGCTGCGGCCAGCGCAGCGCCACCAGCCCCACCCCCACCATGCAGGCCAGCCCGCCGCTGACGATCGCAAAGGGCGTGCCAAAGGCCTGCGCCGCCAGCCCTGCCTCAATTTCACCCAGCTGCGGGCCGCCCTGGAAGAAGACCTGATTGATGCCCACCATGCGCCCGCGGATATAATCGGGGGTTTGCAGCTGGCGGATGGTGTTGCGCAAGATGGTGGAAATCGAATCACCCGCCCCCACCAACACCAGGGCCAGCAAGGCGCCCCAATAGGTGCGCGCCAGACCAAAGGTGACCGTGGCCAGGCCAAAGGCCGCCACCGCCACCAGCAAAAGCTGCCCCTGCCGCTGCACCCGCGTGCGCTGCGAGAAGACCAGCCCCACCATCACCGCGCCGATGGACTGAGCCGCCACCAGCCAACCGTAGGCCACTTCGTTCACGCCCAGCACGTCGCGGGCCACAAAGGGCAGCAGCGTGTTGGCGGAGGAGAAAAAGGTGGCGATGAAATCCAGGATCATACTGGACAGGATGATGGGATGGCCGAGGATGAACTGCACCCCTTCGCGGATGGAGCTCAGGCTGCCGCGCAGCCCTTCCACCACCACACTCTTCTGCTGGGGGATGGTTCCCATCAGCAGCAGCGCCATCAGCACCGCCAAAAACGAAACCGCGTTGATCCAATAAGCGTATTCCTGCCCCAGATAGCCAATCACCAGCCCGCTCAAAGCCGGCCCGGCGATAGCCCCCGTGTTCGAGGCGATGGACTGCATCCCGTAGGCGCTGGGCAGCACCTCACGCGGCACCAGATTGGGCACCAGCGATTGGCGCGCGGGCAAATCAAAGGCCAGGGCGGTGGCCTGCAGGCCGGTCAGCAGGTAAATATGCCAGATTTGAATCTGCCCGGTAACGGTCAGCACGCCCAAAGCCGCCGCCGTGGCCATCATCGTCGTCTGGGTGATGAACAATATCTGGCGGCGGTTGCGCGTGTCGGCCAGAACGCCCCCAAACGGGGCCAGCAGCAAAATGGGCAGAAAGCGCGCCAGGCCAATGCCGCTGACCACGATGGGCTGGTCGCTCAGGTCGCGCAGATGCCAGAGGAGCGCGGCGGTCTGCATTTGAGACCCAGCCACCGACACCAAAAGGCCTGCCCAAAGCAGAGTGAAGGGGCGGTAACGTAAGGCGGGCGGGAGACGCAGCAAAAGAACCTCTTTTTGGGTGTGTCAAATGGGGGCAAAACCCGGAGCTGGAAAATTATACCCTGGGTTGGAAACAATCCAGGGTACGCTGGGCAGGTTACAAATTTGAAAGCTGACCCGCGGCTCAGGTGCCCCAATCGCGCAGGTACAGGAAATCATAGCCGATGGTGCGCTGGGAGAGCTTGGCGATGGGCGGCAGCACGCGCTTGAACTGGTTGCGCTGAATGCGGCGCACCACCGCGCGCACAAAATCCGCCGCAAAACCGGCCTCAATGCACTCTTCGGGCGTAAAGCGCTGATCCACCAGCCGCAGCAGCAGGCGGTCCACATCGGCATAGGTGAAGCCCAACTCATTCTCGTCGGTCTGTCCCGCCCACAGGTCGGCCGAGGGCGGCTTGGTCACAATGCCCTCGGCGATGCCCATGTCGCGCGAAAGCTGGCGCACCTGGGTCTTATAGAGATCCCCCAGGGGGTTGAGGGCGCAGGCCGAATCCCCGTACAGGGTGGAATAACCCAGGAGGATTTCGGTCTTGTTGCCGGTGCCCACCACCAGGCCGTTAAAAGCCGCCGACTGGTCGTAGAGCACGATCATGCGCTGGCGGGCCATGATGTTGCCCTTGCGCATGGCGTTCATGTCCGCGAAGCGCGCGAAGAGCGGCTCCACCATCTCGGTGATCTCCACCGTCAAAGACTGCACCCCCAGCGCGTCAATGACCCATTGGGCATGTTCCAGCGAATCGGCCGAAGAGCTGCGGTACGGCATGCGCACCGCCAGCACGTTTTGCGGGCCGAGGGCCTCCGCTGCCAGATAGCAGGACAGGGCCGAATCAATGCCGCCCGACAGGCCGATCACAGCCCGTTCAAAGCCCATGCGGGTGATCTCACTGCGGATAAAACCGGTCAGCACCTGGCGGGCCACAGCGGTGTTAATTTCCAGCTCGTTCATAGGGTCCTCGTATCGATTTAGCGGCCTGAGGCGTTCGCCCGGTCGTTGAGAATGCGGTTCATTTCGCGCTGCACCAGCGACGTGCGTTCATCGCGGAGCAGCGGCAGGCGCGCACGTGTGCGGTGGAGCTGGTTCAAATCCACCTCGCACAGGGTCAGCGCCTCGTCAAAATACGGTCCGCGGGCCAGGGTTTCGCCGTTGGGGTCGTACACCGCCGCCCCACCCCAAAAGTTCAAGCCGTCCTCATAGCCCACGCGGTTGGTGTGAGCCACAAAAGAGGTGAACAGGCTGGCATAAGCCTGATTGATGTGGTCCACCCAGCGGGAGGTTTGCAGCTGGGGGGTGGAATCCAGGCCGCGGCTGGGGGAAGCCGACAGGAACAGGAACAGATCCGCGCCGTCCAGCCACAGCAGGTAGGGCGGCGAGGCGTGCCAAAAATCCTCGCAGATCAGCATGCCCACGCGGCCAAAACGGGTGTCAAAGGCCTGCACCGCGTCGCCCCAGGCGAAGAAGCGGCCTTCATCAAACAGGCCGTAAGTGGGCAGGTACACCTTGCGGTGCACATGCACCACCTGCCCGCGCGAAAGGTAGACCGCGGCGATGTAAAAGCGGTTGCGGCGGTCTTCTTCCACAAAGCCCACCACCAGATCCAGCTTTTGGCTGGCCTCCAGCAGGGGGCGGAAAACGGGGTCGTCGCTGTTGGGGCGGTGCGACACGGTCGGCACCAGATCCTGTAAGACATAACCGGTCAGCGACAGTTCTGGAAACACCAGCAAATCCGCGCCTTTGGCGTGGGCTTCCTGAATCCAGGCCAGATGTTTCTCCAGGTTGGCGTTCACGTCGCCAAGCCGGGTGTTAATTTGCGCCAATGCCAGAGTCATCTTCATGTTTGCGGGCCACCTTCCCATTCAAAGGGATTCAATTTGCGGCGGGCCAGCACCAACGTGCCCAGCCCACCGGTAAGGATCAACACCACTGCCGCCCATGCGTCCTGGGTCAAACCCAGCCAACCCAAATCCGGTTGCGCGCGCAGGACTTCAGCCAGCAGCAAGCTGAGCCCCAATGCCAGCGCCGTCCAGGCCGCCCGCGCTCCCGGGCGCACCCAGCGCTCACCCGCCGCCGTGACCAGCCCCAAAAGCAGGGCCGCCAACAGCTGTGCGGGCACGCGGCGGGCCGTCACCCCCAGTTCATCCGGCGCGGGCAGCCCCCACCCTGCCGCAGCCCCCGCCCCGACCCCGTTCAGCCAGGCCCCCAACAGGGCCGCTGCCGCCAGAGGGAAGGTCAGGCGCGCCAGGTCATCCAGCCAGGGCCGCAGCGCCCATCCGCTGCGCCGCGCCGTGCACAGGCCCGCCCCCAACCCAGCCAGCAGGGCCCCCGGCAGGCTCAGCCCGCCCGCAGGCAGCATGGCGATTTCTGCGGGGTGGGCCTGAAAATAAGCGCTGTGATTGAACACAAACCCCAGACGCGCCCCCGCCAGCGCCCCGACGAGCACCCAGAGGGCCCCGTCCACGCGCCGCAGGGCCTGGTCAGGGTCGGCGGCCTGAGCCACCCGCCACAGCCCCAGGGCCGCGCCCACACCCAGAAAGAGAGCATAACTGTTCTGCATACTTAGTGTATATCTTACCACAAAGTACCCCGCCGGGGAAAGACCTGCGCAGGGGATCGCGGTCTCGGCAAATAGGGTCAGGGGCTGGGGTCAGGCGCGCACAAAGCGCACTTCATCCCCTGGGCTTAGCAGCGAGGGCGGTTGAGCAGCCAGGTCAAAGAGGGGCAGCTGCGTGCGGCCGATGATGCGCCAGCCGCCCGGCGATTCCAGCGGGTACACGCCCGTCTGCGGCCCAGCGATGCCCACCGACCCGGCCGGGACCCGCGCACGGGGGGTTTCCAGGCGCGGCGTGGTCAGGCTGGCGTCCATCCCGCCCAGGTAGGGAAAGCCGGGGGTGAAACCGATGAAAAACACTGTGTAGGTGGGGGCGGTGTGCCGGCGAATGACCTCATCCGCGCTCAGGCCGGTATGCAACGCCACAAAGGGCAGATCCGGCCCGGCTTCGCCGCCGTACACCACCGGGATCTCCACGCAGCGCGGGGCGGCGCCAGTCCCTGACTGCGCCTGGGCCGCCTGTTCGCGCACCCAGGCCAGGATCTGGTCGTAGGTCAAGAGCAGGGGGTCGTAGTGAATCAGCAGGGTGATGTAGCCCGGAACAGCTTCGCCCACGCCCATCAAAGGCTGATGGCGCAGGCGTTGAGTCAGGGCATGCACGCGGCGGTTGGCAGCCGCGTCCATCTGCTCGCCAAAGCGCACCAACAGGGCCGAATCACCCACCGGAGAATATACGGGATTATGCGCAGACATGTTCTGATTATGCCATAAGCCGCGGGCACCAGGGCGAAACCGGCGTTGGTTTGGTCTTAAAATCAAAGCGCCCTGGAATTCCCAGGGCGCGGTCAGGCATAGAACACAATCAGGCGTTTTCCCACACGATCACCTCGGCTTCGATGAAGGCTTCCCCCAGGGCGCGCGCCACCGAAACGCGGTGATGTCCATCGCGCACGTAATACAGGCCGTCCTTGAGGATCAGGGTAACCGGGGGCAGCCCGCGCCCCTGCAGGCGCGCCAGCGCCACCGACAGCCAGCGTTCGCGGTTGTGCGAGCGGGTGGGGCGAAAGGCGGAGTCAAAATCCTGCCCGCGGCTCTCGGTGCCGCACACCAGTTCCAACGGCACTTCAGTAAGCCCGCCGTAATGTTCGCCGTGCAGGCCGCTGCCGCAGTCTTCATCGTTCAGCTGTGCCAGGCAGGTACAGTGGCGGGTGATGCGCGCCAGAATCTGATTCCAACTGGCTTTAGCGGCTTCGCGTTCAAACAGGCTGTTGGCCGTTTCATCTAAATTTTTGAGCTGCACATTTCCGTAAGCCATCGCTGCACTCCTTGATCACTCCTTCAAGCGACCTTCTTTATACATCCTTGCCAGTAGAAAGTCGCCCGCCCTCCGGCGGGTTTCAGGGGCGAGGGATTCGCCTGGCCATCTGGGGGGTACAAAGCCCGATCGTTAGCTCAATGCGCACCCGATCGAGTGATGAAAACGCCCCCCTGAATGGGGGGCGCGCACCAGGCAGGCGGTACAGCACGGCTCACCTGACCAGCCAGGTAGGTCGGCTAATCCACCGGATTTTGGGCTTCGAGATGGTTATTGAGGTAATTCTTGACCACAGCCAGGATCAGAAAAGAGGTGAGGACCAACAAGGCCGAGAGAGTCAGGGCCACCTTGAGGTCCAATTCAAAGCCAATGTAGATGGCTAGCGGCATGGTTTGAGTGCGCCCCGGGAAATTGCCTGCGAAAATGATGGTCGCGCCAAATTCCCCCAGCGCGCGCGCCCAGGTCATCACGATGCCCGAAAGCAGGGCATGCCAGGCGATGGGCAGCATGATGAAGCGAAAGGTCTGCATACGGTTGGCCCCATCCAGGGCCGCGGCTTTCCTCAGCTCGCAGTCCACCCCCGAAAAGCCGAGGGCCGCCGAGCGGATATACAGAGGCGCAGCCACAAAGGTCTGAGCCAAAACCACCGCCGCGGGCGTGAACGGCAGGCTGATGCCCAGCTGCGTCAGCCAGCTCCCCACCAGCCCCTGCCGCCCAAAAGCCATCAGCAAAGCCACGCCCGCCACTGCCGGGGGCAGTACCGTGGGCAGGTCAATCAGAATGTCCAATAAACGGTAGAGCGGCGTGCGGCGGCGGTAAATGAGATAGGCCACGGGCGTGCCTGCCAGCAGCGTCACCACCACCGTCACCAGCGAGGTTTGCAGGCTGAGGGTGACGGCCTGCACCACCTGGGCATCCCGCAGACTGCCGCTGATGTCTGCGGGGGTGAGGCGCAGGAAGAGGGCCGCCAGGGGCAAGGTGATAAACAGCAAAAACGGCACTGCAAACAGCTGCCAGCCGCTTTTGCGCAGCCGACGCAAGACCCCTAACCTGGAAACAGGTGTCATCAGACCAATTCGCCTTCCAACTCGCTCAGCCAGGCCAAAGCCGCCCGCACCTGATGAAGGCGGAAGGCGTGAACGCTGCGGGAGAAATGCGCCTCAGGCGCTTCGCCGTTCAGGCGCGCCTCCAGCCGCCCAGCCCACACCCGGCAGCGCTGCTTTTGGGCAGTGATCAGCCCGCGGGCAATATCATCCCCAGCGCAGCGGGCAAAATACAGGCGCGCCAGGAATTCCTGACGCAGGTCGCGCACATGCTCCACCGGCGCTGAACGCCAGGCATACAGCTGCTCGCGGCCCAGAGGGGTCAATTCATACTGCTTGCGCGGCAGGGTGTATTCTTCCAACAGGGGCTGCGAACGCACCAGCCCGTGCGCTTCCAGCTTGTCCAGCAGGGCATACAGCTGGCTTTGTTTCACCTGCCACAGCATCGCCAGGGGGGAATCCCCGGAAAGCTGCTTATGCAGATCGTAGCCGTGCGCCGGGCGGGCGTCCAACAGGCCGAGCAGGATGAATTCCAAAGTCAGGGGAGCAGCAGGACGAGGGGACATGCAGCCTCTAATCAGAAAATGATTATGCTGTACTATACCACAACCCGCGGCCGGGCGAGGCCCCGCTGCGGGGCAAGTATGATAAACTAAGGCATCGCCAGACCGGAACGCCGCGGTGTTTTGCCCTCGTCCGGCGCGGCAGCCATCCCACCCCGGATAGGAGTCAGCATGAGCGACGAAATGATCTCACAACTGGCCGATTACATCGCCAAAGATATCCTCAAGCAGCCCAAGCGCAGCCTGCGCCCGGACGAGTCCCTGTTAAAGAGCGGCTTGATCGACTCGTTTCACCTGGTTGATCTGGCTTTGTTTGTAGAAGACACCTTCAATGTGCATCTCGACGATTCCGAGCTGAACGCCGACAGCTTTGACACCCTGGCGGCGCTGGCGGAACTGATCCAGGCGCGGCAATAGACCTATGACCACTTTCGCAGAAGTTTTGCGCCAATCCCACCGGGAGGTCCCCGAGCGGGTTTGTATGGTTTTGCAGCACAGCGGCCAGGAAGACCGCAAGGTCACCTACCGTGAGCTGCTGGAGGGGGCG
The DNA here is from genome assembly GCA_029975215.1 of Levilinea sp. Classification (GTDB taxonomy): domain Bacteria; phylum Chloroflexota; class Anaerolineae; order Anaerolineales; family Anaerolineaceae; genus Levilinea. The sequence continues at coordinate 120,522 of JARKPO010000003.1, read as the reverse complement.
AACGCCTACGCGCGCAGCCTGCAGGCCGCGGGCATCCAGCCGGGCGAAGTGGTCATTTTGATCCTCCAGCACGGCAGCGACCTGGTCTTTTCCTTCTTTGGGGCGGTGCTGCACGGGGCCATCCCCTCCATCATGCCTTTCTTGACCGAAAAGCTGCTGCCCGAACGCTACCGCGCCGACCTGGCTTCATTGGTGTCCATCACCCGCCCAGCAGCCATCATCACCTACCCCGAATTTGAAGAAGAGGTGCGCGCCGCGCTGCACCCCGGCGATTCGGTGCGGGCGGTGCTGCTTTCGGATCAGGTTGAAGCCCCCTCTGCGCCCGATTTTGAGCATCTCGAAGGCCTGCGGCGCACCCCGCAGGATATTGTCCTGCTTCAGCATTCCTCCGGAACCACCGGCTTGCAGAAGGGCGTGGCCCTTTCGCACCAGGCCGTGTTTAACCAATTGGCCGCCTACCAGCAAGCCCTGCATTTGGACCCCGAGCAGGATGTCATCGTCAGCTGGCTGCCTCTGTATCACGATATGGGCCTCATCGCCGGGTTCTTACAGCCGGTGCTCACACGCACCTTGCTGGTGATGATGTCGCCGTTTGAATGGGTGCGCGCCCCCCAGCGCTTGCTGACCGCCGTATCCCAGTACCGCGGCACGCTGAGCTGGCTGCCCAACTTTGCCTATAACTTTTGCGCTCAAAAGATCCGCGACCGGCATCTGGAAGGCGTGGACCTTTCCAGCTGGCGTGCGGTGATCAACTGCTCAGAGCCGGTGCGCTACGAGAGCCACCGCGCTTTTTTGGAGCGTTTTGCCCCCCATGGCTTCCGCCCCCAGGCCCTGGCCGCCAGCTATGCCATGGCCGAGAACGTGTTCGGCGTCACCCAGGGCGGGATTGACGCGCCTCTGACGGTGGACATCATTGACCGCGAGGCCTTCCAGGTGGAGCGCGTGGCCCGCCCCTGCGACGACGGCGAGGGGGCCTTGAAAATGGTCTCCTGCGGACGTCCGCTGAGCAACACCCAGGTGCGCATCCTCTCCGCCGAGGGCCAGGAACTGCCTGAACGGCACGTGGGCGAAGTGGCCTTACAAAGCGACTGCATGCTGACCGGCTACTACAACCGTCCAGATGAAACCGCCAAGGCCTTCCGCGACGGCTGGTATTTGACCGGCGACTACGGCTATCTGGCAGATGGGGAGTTGTACGTCAGCGGGCGTAAAAAGGACCTGATCATCGTGGGCGGCAAGAACATTTACCCCCAGGACCTGGAAAATCTGGCGATGAGCGTCCCCGGTGTGCATGCCGGGCGGGTCTCCGCCTTTGGCGTGGACAACCCTGAAGCCGGTACGGAAGACGTGGTCATCGTGGCCGAGGTGGACAGCGAAGATCCCCAGGAACGCGAGCAGATCGCCGACGGCATCCGTCAGGCGGTGACGCGCGGCTCGGCCGTCGCCCTGCGCAGTGTGTATCTGGTAGGGCCGCAGTGGCTGGTGAAAACCAGCAGCGGCAAAAACGCCCGCCTGGCCAACCGCGATAAATTCCTCAAAGAAACCGCCGAGCAGGGCTAACTCCCCTCACGGCGAACGCCGCGCCCCCACAGGAGCCATCATGAGCGCACCCGCTGAGAAAGTCATTTTCATCGTCGTGGACGGTTTGCGGCGCGATACGGCCCACGCTCAGCTGGCCGAGTGGGAACGGCGCACCGCGGCGGGTGAAGCCACCCGCCTGGACCTTTGGGGAGAGCTGCCGGGGCTGTCACGCCCCATGTATGAGACCCTGCACACCGGCTTGCCCCCTCAAACCCACGGCGTGCTGCACAATGCCCAGGCCCAGCCATCGGCCTTTCCCAATGTGTTCCAGCTGGCCGCCGCTCACGGCAAAGTGACCGCAGCCGCCGCCTATTTTTGGGTCTCCGAGCTGTACAACCGCTGCCCCTTTGACCGGGTGATGGACCGCGAGGTGAACGACCCCGGCCTGACCATTCAGCACGGGCGCTTTTATATGCTGGATGAATATCCCGACGAAGAGTTGATTGACACCGCCGCTTATCTGGTGCGGGCCTATCAGCCCGATCTGCTGCTGCTGCACCCGATGGGCGTGGACGATCTGGGACATAAATTTGGCGGGCGTTCACCAGAATATAACCAGCAAGCCGCCCGTGTAGACGGCTGGATTCGCGCCTATCTGCCGGAATGGCTGACCCTGGGATACAGCGTGGTGCTGACCGCCGATCACGGCATGGACGACAGCGGCAGCCACGGGGCCGACATTCCCGAATCGCGCGCCCTGCCTTTTTACGCCCTGCGCCCCGGCCACCCTGGCCGCGGGGCTGTAGCGGGGGAGTTCTCGCAGCTCAGCGTGGCCCCCACCCTATGCCGCCTGTTGGGCCTGCCCATCCCCGCCACCATGAGCGCCCCGCCCCTGGAGCTTTAGATATTTTCATGCGCCATCTGAATGGCGGTGATCATATCCTCTACGCGGTCAAACTTGAAGTCCTCCACTCCCAAACGCCTGGCGTGTTCCTGCTCAAAATTGTGCAGACGCAGCACAGCCTGCTTATCCACGATAAATTTCCCTAAGGCGCGCACACGGGCATGCACCTTATCCAGGGGCAGCTCATCCATCAGCGGCTGAGTGGCCAAATAACGATTCACCGCCTGCGCACCCTGGGTGCCGTCCTTACGGGCAATCCCCACCAGACCGGTGCTGGCACGGCGCGCCCATCCGGCCACAAATACATCCAGAATTGGCAGGTGGGTTTGGGGATCTTCCACCTCGTAGGTGATACCTTCCACCGGATAGCGCGGCTGATGGGCTTTGACAAACTCGTTGGAGGCCACCGGCAGGCCAAAATGGTCATCCACCCGGTCGCCGATGGCAAAGATGACCGTGTCCACCGGCAGCACCTCGGTTGTGCCCAGCCCGCGCGAACGCACATCCCCGTTTTCCAGGAAGAGGGTGTTGTGCTCTACCTCCAGCCCGCACACCCGACCGGCCGAGTCGCCTAAAATGCGGCGGGGCGAAAGTAAGAAGCGCAGCCGAAAGCGCGATGGCGAATCAAAGAGCACCGAGCGCGCCACCGCGTTGTGCAGCAGTTCCTTCACCTTGTCAGGATCTTCATTCAGCGAGCGCATCAGCTCAGAACAACGGTCAATTTCACCTTCGATTTGGGGGATATCCATGTGCGCCCCCACCGCCTCGATCTCGTTCTTATCAAATTTGATCTCGCCGGGGCCGCGGCGGGCGATAGCCAACACCTCCTGCACGCGCCGCCGCTGCATCAGGTAATGGGAGATATCCATCATCACGTTGCCCACCCCAATCACCGCCACGCGCTGGCCAATTTCATAGTGCTTTTCGCTGAAAGGCGGCAAATGGTTATAGTGGTAGACCAGATCTTTGGCATGGAACACCCCTTGCAGGTCCTCTCCCGGCATCCCCAGCCATTTGGTGCCCTGCGCGCCCACCGTCACCAGCAGTGCCTGAAAACCCAGCTGACGTAAATCGTCCAGAGTCAGGTCTTGATCTTCGCCAACAGTCACGTTGCCGAAGTATTCGATGTTTTCCATGAAGAGAATCTGGTGAAACTGTCCGCGCAGGCCGGTTTTCATCTTATATTTGTCCGGATAAATACCGTATTCAGCCAGTCCTCCGGGTTTGATGTCGCGGTTAAAAATGACCACATAATGGCCCTGATTGGCCAGTTCGCGGGCGGCGAACAGCCCCGCCGGGCCTGCTCCGATGACGGCTACCAGATGTTTTGGCTGGATATTGCTGGTCAAAGCGTCCTCCCAAGGATAAATATAGAGAAAGTTTCCAGAAGTTCTCCAATTTACAGCTAAAAAAATCCTTTTCCCTCTGCGGTGCAGTTGTCACCGTCCAACCTTCAAGGCAATTATAACGCCAATCCATTTTCAAAAACAACCAGTCTATGCTATATTTCAATTAGACCAGTCGTGCCCAAATTTTACCGGCAGCCAGGGCCGGCTGGAGGAGGATGTAGCATGGACGCGTACCCAGTCGAACAACCCACCCAGCCGCCCCAGGCGCCGCGCGCCAAACGGCAGGTAGCCCCGGCTTTTTGGACTGTGGCCAGCGTGCTGTCGCTGGCGGTTAACTTGGTGCTGATTATTCTGGTCGTCGTCCTGGCTTCCCAGGTGTTCACCCTCAAGCGTCTCATCACCGAGCAGCTCTTGGGCGGCCTGTACAACAATTTCGTCCTGATGGACGAAGCCCGCATCCAGACCACCATCGCCATTGACGAGGAAGTCCCCGCCAAATTTAACCTCAAACTCAACACCGACACCACGGTGGTGCTGACCGAAGATACCCCCATTCAAGGCGCGCGCGTCTCGCTCAGTACCGGCGGAATGAGCATTTACAGCGCCCCCACCGATATCATCCTGCCGGCAGGAACTCCCCTGCCCATTCATCTCAAACTGACCGTGCCGGTGGATAAGATGATCCCGGTGCAAATGGACGTGAAGGTGGATATCCCCCTCAAAGAGACCGACTTGCACGAGCCTTTCGTGGGCCTGCAGGAGGTGGTCGGCCCCTACTATCACATGCTCAACGAAACCCCCAATTCCTGGGGGGAATTGATCTGCGGCAAGCGCACCGGCAGTTTGTGCCGCCGCTTGATCCCCTAAAGAAAGTGAAAGTGAATGCCTGACGAAATCCGGGTGGTCCAGTTTCCCAACGGTCTGCGGGCGGCCTTAAAAGAAATTCACAGCGCACCGCTGATCAGCCATTGGGTCTGGTACCGGGTGGGCGGGCGCTGGGAACAGCCCGGCCGCACGGGGCTTTCGCATTGGGTTGAGCATATGCAGTTCAAAGGCACGCCGCAGTTCCCTGCCGGGGTGCTGGATCAGGCTGTGGCCCGCGAAGGCGGCACCTGGAACGCCTTCACCCACCTGGATTGGACCGCCTATTACGAAACCCTACCCGCCGACAAAATTGATCTGGCCCTACGCCTGGAAGCCGACCGCATGGTCAACAGCCTGTTCGCGCCCGACGAGGTGGAATCCGAGCGCACGGTGATCCTTTCGGAACTGGAAGGCAGCCTGAACGAACCCATGTTCCGCCTGGACCTGGCCATTCAGGAGGCCGCCTTTCAACAGCATCCCTACCGCAACGAAGTCATCGGCACCCAGGCCGACCTGCGCGCCATCCAGCGCGACGACCTGTACGCCCATTACCGCCGCTACTACGCCCCCAACAACGCCCTGGTCACTCTGGCGGGCGATTTTGACAGCGCCGAGATGATCCAGCGCCTGGGCGAAGCCTACGGCGGTTTGTCGCCCGCCGAGGTGCCGGAACTGCGCCTGAACCCAGAACCAGAGCCGCAAGGCGAGCAGCGCGTGGAAATCAGCGGGCCGGAACACACCACCTATCTGCGCATCAGCTACCGCGCTCCCGCCGCCCGCCAGGCTGATTTTTTAACCCTCAGTGTGGTAGACAGCCTGCTCAGCGGCCCTTCCAGCCTGAACATGTTTGGGGGCGGCGGCGTCTCCAACAAAACCAGCCGCCTGTACCGCTCCGTGGTGGAGCAGGAGCTGGCCGTCAGCCTGCAGGGCAGCCTGCAAGCCACGGCAGACCCCTTCCTGTACCACATCACCGCCCTGGTGCGCCCCGAATCCAGCCCAGAAGCGGTTTTGGCGCGCGTGGATGAGGCCGTGGCCCGGCTGCAGGATCAGCCCGTGGACGAAACCGAAATCCGGCGGGCGATTAAACAGGCTCGCGCCCTGTTTGCCTACGGCAGCGAAAACATCACCAACCAGGCCTTCTGGCTGGGCTACGCGGAGATGTTTGACCGCTACGCCTGGTTTGTCAATTACCTGCCCTCGCTAGAAAGCGTCACCCCCGCCGATGTGCAGCGCGCTGCCCAAACCTGGCTCAGCCCACAGCGGCGCGTGGTGGGCATCTACCGTCCCGAAAGCGCCGGAGGGTCCGCATGAACCACTCCGCCCTACCCGGCCCTGAAAACGTTACCCGCGTGACGCTGGATAACGGCATCACGGTTTTGGCCCGCGCCCATACCCACAGCCCTTCAGTCGTGCTCAGCGGATATATCCAATGTGGCAGCCAAAATGACCCCCTGGAACGCCTGGGGCTGGCGCACTTCACCGCCAGCGCCCTCATGCGCGGCACCGAGCGGTTGGGGTTTCATGACATTTTTGAGCAGCTCGAATCAGCGGGGGCCGCCCTGGGGTTTGGTGCCAGTGTGCACACCACTGCCTTTGGTGGGCGGGCGCTGGCCGAAGATTTGCCCATGCTGCTGGATCTGCTCAGCCAATGCCTGCAGACCCCCCGGTTCCCCCCCGAATGGGTGGAACGGCTGCGCGCCCAGTTCACCGCCGGGTTGAAACTGCGCGCCGAAAATACCGCCCAGATGGCATCTCTGACTTTCGACGGGCTGGTTTTCGAAGGACATCCCTATGGGCGCCCCGAAGACGGCTACCTGGAAACCATCCAGGCCATCCAACGGGACGACCTGGTGAATTTTCACCGCCAATATTACCAGCCGCGCGGCATGGTGGTGGCGGTGGTCGGCGGCATCTCCCCCCAGCAAGCGGTGGACAGCGTGCAGGCCGCCCTGGGCGATTGGAAGCCCGCCGAAATCCCCGCACCCCCGCCCTCCCACCCCATCCTTCCGCCCCAGCAGATGCTGTGCCGCCACATCTTTATCCCCGGCAAGACCCAGCTCGATTTGGTCATGGGCGGGCTGGGGCCGCAGCGCTCCTCGCCCCATTACCTGCCCGCCTCCCTGGGCAACAATATCCTGGGGCAGTTCGGCATGATGGGCCGCATCGGCGGGGTGGTGCGTGAGCAGGCCGGGCTGGCCTACGCCGCCAGCACCAGCCTGAATGCCTGGATTGAAAGCGGCTCGTGGGAGGTTTCCGCCGGTCTCAACCCGGCCCATCTGCGTCAGGCGGTGGATCTCATCCTGGCAGAGCTGCGCCGTTTTGTGCGCGAGCCGGTCAGCCCCCAAGAACTGGGCGACAGTCAGGCCAATTTCATCGGGCGGCTGCCGCTTTCGTTGGAATCCAACAGCGGGGTGGCCAATGCCCTGCTCAACCTGGAACGCTTTCAGTTGGGGTTGGATTACTACCAACGCTTCCCCGATCGGGTGCGCGCCGTGACGCCTGAACAAATTCTGGCCGCCGCACAGCACTATCTGGATCCCCAGCGTCTGATCATCGTCACCGCCGGACCGCAGCCCGCCGCCGATTGGAGCCAGGGGATATGTTGATTTTGCGTTCGGGCGTAGACCTGGTGGAAATTCAGCGGCTGGCCGATTTAAAGCCCGCCATCCGTGCCCGCTTTTTGCAGCGTGTGTGCACCTTGCTGGAACGAGATCAAATCGGCGAATCCAACGCCAGTCTGGCGGGGCGCTTCGCGGCCAAAGAGGCCGTGGCCAAGGCCCTGGGCTGCGGCATTGGCGCGGTGGGCTGGCAGGAGATTGAAATCCTGCGCGGACCGCAAGGGGAACCAGAGCTGTGCCTGCACGGTGAGGCTCAACGCCGCGCCGCCGAACTAGGGCTGGATACCTGGTCGCTGAGCATCAGCCACAGCCAGACTCACGCCGTGGCCCTGGCAGTGGCGCTGGGCATAGCCGCCGCAAGCACCGAGGCTAGGCCGTGAAAATCTTGGCGATCAGCGATGAAGAAATGGGCATCCTCTACGGCCCTCACATCACCCGCCGCTTTCATGAAGTTGACATGGTCATCTCCTGCGGCGACCTGCCTTATTCCTATTTGGAATATATCCTCAGTATGTTGGATGTACCGCTGCTGTATGTGCGCGGCAACCACGCCGGGCAGGTGGAATGGACCGCCCAAGGGGAACGCCACAGCCCCTGGGGGGCGGTGGATTTACACCAGCGCATCCTCCGCCTGGAATCCGGGTTATTGATTGCAGGTTTGGAAGGCTGTTTGCAGTACAACTACGGCCGCAACCAGTATTCCCAATCCGATTACTGGAGCATGGTGCTGGGGATGGTACCAGGGCTGTTCTACAACAAACTGCGCTACGGGCGCTATCTGGATATTTTGGTGACTCATGCGCCCCCCTGGAAGATTCAAGACCGCGAAGACCGGCCCCATCAGGGCATTCGCGCTTTTCGCTGGCTGATCGAGGTGTTTAAACCCCAATACCATCTTCACGGCCACATCCACATTTACCGACAGGGCGAGGTGGTGGAAACCCAACACGGCCCCACACGCGTGATCAACGCCTACGGCTTCCGCGAAATCAACCTGGAGGGGTTCGCCGCCCCTCCCAAACCTATACGGCGCTTTCACGGCCCGCCCAGAGAGTGATGAACCATGAGCGACTCTTCTTCTGAATCCAAAGCGACTCAACAAGCAGCGCGCGCTGATTTTGAAGCCGCTCTGCGTAAAGGCTTCTGGCGAGGGGTATGGAGCTGGCTGACTCAAAGCAAAAACGAACTGCTGCCCTTTGACGAGGTGCGGCGCAACCTGCCCTTTGCCGGGCAGCACTCCCTGGGGGTGCGGCAAATTCCCATGGAACAAATTGTGGGCAGCGTGGGCCGCTACCGCGATTTTGACCGCGCTTTCTTGCCCCGCCAAACACGCACCCGTGGGCGCTGGGAAAGCATTGATGCCGCCCACCTGCAGGACGTGCCCCTGCCGCCCATCCAGACTTACAAAGTGGGCGACCTGTATTTCGTCAGCGACGGCAACCACCGCGTTTCGGTGGCTCGCGAACGCGGACAGGCTTTCATTGACGCTGAGGTGATCGCCATTGACGTGGATGCCGAGATCACGCCGGATATGGATATTGATGAAATTATCCGCCGGGTAGAACAGGCCGAATTTCAGCGTCAGACCGGCCTCAAAGAGCGCTGCCCAGAAAGCGACGTACGCCTCACCCTGCCAGGGGGGTACCAAAAACTGCTGGAGCACATCTCTGCGCACCGCTATTTCATGGGCATCGACCAACAGCGAGAAATTTCGTGGGAAGAGGCTGTGGTGGGCTGGTGCGAACAGGTGTATCAGCCTCTGGTAGAGGTCATCCGCAGCCAGAACATCTTAAAAGAATTCCCTGGGCGCACCGAAGCCGACCTGTACCTGTGGGTGATTGAACACCTGTGGTATCTGCGCGAGGAAACCCGCGGGGAGGTCAGCCTGGAGGAGGCCGCCGTGCACTTTGCCGGGGAGTTCAGCCAGAACCCGCTCACGATATTGCTGAGCATGATCGGGCGGATCCCGCCTGTCGTACCCTAGGAGGGCGGCTCAGCGGCTGGTGAACATGCCCAGGTAAAACTGATCCGGCTGGATCTGTTCGTCCGTGCGCACCTCCATTTGAGGCAGCAGGGCCAGCCCCTCCTGACAGCTCGGATGCACGTAACACACTTCTGGGCGGCGGCCGTACATGCGTTGATAGGCAGAGGCCGCCCGCAAAATACGCTGGGCCAATTCATCTTTGGCGCGGCGTTCCCGGTACAACAATCCCAAACTCATCCTGACCTCCTCTGGGGTTCCGGCAAAAGTGGCAGGAAAAAGCGCAGCCAGCCGTCTTCCAAATGCAAAGCAAATTCACGGCCCGCCCGCAGCTGCTGGGCGTCCAAATCGTCAAAGAGGGCCAGCCTGCGGGCCGATTCAGCCGGCATGTGCCCAATCAGGCGCGTGCCGAACAGGCGCGTCCAGCGGCCCATCTGCAGGGCGGCCTGGGTGGGCAGCGCCGCCAGCGGCCAGACATGCGCCGCAGGGCCGTTTTGAAACAGCCATTCCAGGTTCAGACGCACGGTGCTGTCCACCTCGCCGATGAAACGCAGATCATCCAACACCAGCAGCAGCGGCGTGCCCGCCCGCCCCTCAGCGTAGCGCTGTTCAGCCACTTCGGCCGCCCGCAGGATCTGATCCCAGGCGGCAGGCTGGCGGCTGTCAAAAATGCCGCCACAGTGGGCAGCCGTGTCGGCGCCCGAGGCCAGGGCAGCGTATTCCTGCGGTTGGGCTGCCAGCACCACAAAGCGCAGCTCGGCTGGGTTGGTGAGGGCTGCGGCGGTGTGCAGCAGGGTATGCAGCAGGGCTGTTTTTCCGCTGCCTGGGTCACCCGTCACCAGGAAAGGCCCGGGGCGCGCATCCAGCAGATCAAACAGCACCGGCAGGCCGTCCGCACAGATGCCCAACACAGCGGTATGCGCTGGCAGGCTGCTGCCAGCGCGGATCAGTTCGCGCAGCGAAATTTCCGCCACGGGTTTCTGCGCTGGCGCAGCAGCAGGCTGAGGCTCCGGCGGTTCTACCGTCAGGGCTTCCTCCACGGCTGGTTCTTCCGCGAGGGGCTCCGGTGCAGCAGCTGCTTCCACAGGCGGTTCTGGCTTGGGGGCGGACGGCGAGGGAATCTTCAGCGCGGCCCATTCCTCCGGGCTGATCTCCTCGATGGGAAAGACCGGCTCCGGCGGGGGTGGGGCAGGTTGGGGGCGGTGGGCGTTGGGGGCCCAGCGGGGGGCAGGCTGAGCGGGGACGGCTGGTTGGGGGCACGCCTGCATCAGAGCGGGCGGACGTTTGGGCGGCAGCTGCACCGCCGCCTGCGTGGGGAGCTCAGGTTCCGCTTCTGTTTCAGCTTCCACTGCTGCCTCGGTAGAGGCGGCTGCCTGGGCTTCCAGCGGCAGATCATCTTCGTCCCATTCTTGGGGCGGCAGGAATTCATCTTCAATCCGCACACGCTGCGGCTCCTGCGCTGATGTGCGCGGAGGCGGCTGCTTAAACGGGCGGCGCTCGGGATATTTGGAGAGCATCGGTCTCACCTCCTGGTGAGTAAACAAATGGAACTAATGTTCTATTTCATTCTACCCAGGGCCGCTGCCCTTGTCAAGAGCGAATCCGCCCCAGTCAAGCCTTAATGTGGTAAGATTGACCCTGCGCACGCGCAGATGAAGCCTAAAAACCACCTTGCGGCGGCGCGCACCCTGTGATATAATCCGCATTCGCGCCGCCGGTGACGGTCGCGCGGACATCCTTTGTGAAAATTGTGAGTAAGGATTGGTGCCATGAGTGACCTGTTAAAAGCCGTTGAGGCTCCCGAGAACCCGAATATCCCCCAACTGACCCCCGGTGACGTCGTCAGCGTGCATGTGAAGATTAAAGAAGGCAACCGCGAACGTATCCAGGAATTCAAGGGTACCGTGTTGTTTGTGCATGACAACCTTGCCAATTCCACCTTCACCGTGCGCCGCGTGGCCAGCAATGGGATTGGTGTGGAACGTGTTTTCCTGATGCGCTCCCCGCGCATTGACAAAGTGGTGGTGGAACGTCACAGCAAAGTGCGCCGCGCGCGCCTGTACTTCCTGCGCGACCGCACGGGCAAGAGCGCTCGCCTCAAGCAAAAGTTCTAGACCGCCGGGTTCGGTCGAACTGATTTTTTCGCACCTTCCGGGTGCAACCTGCGCCGAGGTTGCGCCCTTTTTATATTTCAGCCACCACCTGGAGATGTGCTCATGACCGCTCCGCTCATTGGTATCACCACCTTTCAGCAAGACGCCGCCACCCAGCCCACTTTCGCTTGCCGCGGCACGTATGTGCGCGCTGTGCAGCGCGCCGGCGGACTGCCTGTCTTGATCCCTTTGGGGCTCACGCCCAGCGAGATCAACCGTCTGCTTAACCGCCTGGATGGGATCCTCTTTACCGGCGGCGGCGACATTGACCCCCAGCGCTACAACGGGCAGCCCCACCCGCGCGTGTACGGCGTGGACCCGGAGCGCGATCGTTTGGAAACTGCCCTGCTGGAACAGGCCATCGCCCAGCGGTTCCCCTTTATGGGCATCTGCCGCGGCTTCCAACTGCTCAACGTCACCCTGGGCGGCACACTCTACACCGACATCGCCGACCAGTTCTCCGCTGAGCTGCCTCATGCTCACGAAGAAGGTCGCGCCTACGACTTTCCTGCGCACGAGGTAAATATCACCGCCGAAACGCGCCTGGCGCGCATTTTGGGCGGAACCCGCTTTGCCGTCAACAGCCTGCACCACCAGGGCGTGCAGCGCATTGGGCAGGGGCTGATCCCCAGCGCATACGCCACCGACGGTCTGTTGGAAGGCGTGGAGCTGCCGGGCAACCCCTTTGGCCTGGCGGTGCAGTGGCACCCGGAATGGATGCCCGATTCAGCCCCCATGCAGGCCCTCTTTTCCGCCTTCATCGAAGCCGTTCTGCAGGAAGAAGAGTAAAGCGCCGCGCCTATGTCCACCGAAACCTATCCCGTGGGTGTATTTGATTCGGGTGTGGGCGGCCTATCGGTGGTGCGCGCCTTGCGCCAACTGCTGCCCGCCCAGCCCATCCACTTCCTGGGCGATCAGGCGCATGTGCCCTATGGGCCGCGCTCGCTGGACGAAGTGCGCTCCTTTTCCTTCGCCCTCACGCGCTACCTGCTGTCTCAGGGGGCCCGCCTGATTGTGGTGGCCTGCAATGCCGCCTCCGCTGCCTCGCTGCAGGAACTGCGGCGCGCTTTCCCTGATATCCTTTTTGTGGGCATGGAGCCTGCCGTCAAACCCGCCGCAACCCACACCCGCAGCGGTGTGGTGGGTGTGTTGGCTACCCCTGCCACCTTTCAGGGGGCGCTGTACGCTTCGGTGGTGGAGCGCTTTGCCCAGGGCGTCACCCTGCTGCAAGATACTTGCCCCGGCCTGGTGCAGCAAATTGAGGCGGGCGCCGTGCAGACCCCTCAGACCCGCGCTATTTTAGAAAAAGCCCTCAAACCCATGCTGCGCCAGGGCATTGATACCGTGGTACTGGGCTGCACCCACTACCCCTTTGCCATCCCCGTCATCGAAGACATTGTCGGCCCCCAGGTGCAGGTGATTGACCCCTCGCCCGCCGTGGCCCGCCAGGTGCAGCGCCTGTTGGCAGAACACGGCTGGCTGGCCGTCGGTGCGCCCGCCGAACTGCGCGTGGAGACCACCGGCGACCCCGAAGCCATGCAAACGCTGCTGCCCCAGCTGCTCGGTGAAAGCGCGCCGGTGCAGCGCGCCTTCCCCCCGTTCGCCTGACCCCCGCCGCCTAACACAGCTCAGCCTGGATGTTATATTCTTTCTGGGCAGATGGCTGCCTGTCCCTTTTTTTCTGAACCGTGAGAGGCACATGAAGAAAATTCCTGTCATCCTCGATTGCGACACCGGCACAGACGACGCCATTGCCATTGTGGAGGCGCTCTACGCGCCCGAACTGGATGTGCGCGCCGTCACCACCGTGGCGGGCAACGTTTCCCTGCGCTACACCAGCCAAAACACGCTCAATATCGTCCGTTACCTGGGGTTCGATACCCGTGTGGCAGTGGGGGCGGCCGGGCCGATCTTCGGGGAGATCATTCACTCCAGCGCCACCCACGGGGATACCGGCCTGGGGCCTCTGGTCCTGCCGCAATCCGCGAACGCCTTTTATGAGAAAAACGCCGTCGAAACCATCTTGGAAGAGGCCCGCCACGCCCCGGGGGAACTGGTGCTCATCCCCGTCGCCCCCATGACCAATATCGCCCACGCCGTCCTGGCCTACCCGGAGCTGGTTTCGCTGATCAAAGAAATTGTGTTCATGGGCGGCGCGATGGTGGGCGGCAACATGACCACCACGGCGGAGTTCAACGCCTGGGCCGACCCTGAAGCCATGAGCATCGTGCTCAACTGCGGCATCCCCTGCCGCATGATCGGCCTGGATGTGACCGAGAAAGCCGTGCTGAATCGGGAGGACGCCTGCTTCTTTCGAGACCTGGGGACGAAAGCCGGAACTCTGGTGGCGGATCTGCTGGACTTCATGTTCCAACGCTTTTCAGAAGGCGGCGAGGACGCGCTGATGCACGACGGGCTGGCGGTGGCCGCCGTGGTGCAGCCAGAGGTGGTGAAAACCCAGCCTTTCTACGTGGATTGCGAATGCAGCGGAAAATACACGCGCGGCCACACCTATGTGGCCACCAATGAGATCTTTTTCAAGAAGGGTGAGAAGCCGGAGCGGTGTGAAGTGGCCCTGGAACTGGATCTGCCGCTCTTTAAACAGTTCCTGCGGCGGGTGATCGCCCGCAGCCAGGCTTGACCCCCCCTTCCCCCCCAGGAGGCCAGCATGATGCATCCCAACCAGGCGGCTCAAGACATCGCCCGCGAAACCATCCACGACCTGCACAACTTTATTCACGTGGGCATGAGCGAAAAAACCATCGCCGAGAAATGCCGGCAGCTGATGGAAGCCAAAGGCTCCAACGGCTGGTGGTATCACGGCCTGCCCGCCCTGGTTCTACTCGGCAGTCGTTCCACCCTGTCCATCTCCGGCCGGAACTATCAGCCCCTGGAAGACAACCGCGTCAGCGCCACCGACATCGTCACCATTGACCTCTCACCCACCGTGGACGGCTGGTGGGGCGATTACGCCCGCGCCATCTTCATTGAAGATGGGGTGGTGGCCGAAGAAGACCGCCCGCGCACCTCGCTGTTCCGGCAGGGGTTGGAAGCCGAGCTGCACCTGCATGCGCGCCTGCTGGAAATCGCCGCGCCGGAGATGCCCCTGGACAGGCTCTACCAGGTGATGAACCAGGAAATCACCGCGCTGGGGTTTGAAAACCTGGATTACCGCGGCAACCTGGGCCACACCATTGAGGCGCACGAGGCCGAGCGGGTGTACATTGAGCGCGGCAGCACTGCCACCTTCGCCCAGTTGGGGCGGGCTTTCACCTTTGAACCGCAGATCCGGGCCTTGGGCGGCAATATCGGCTTCAAGCGCGAGGACATTTATTATTTTGATGCCGACGGCAGACTACGCCGGCTTTAAGCGCATGCGCGCCTGCACCTCCGCAGCGGGGACGGCCCCCGCGCGCGCACCCAGCTTGCCGATGCAGATGGAAGCCGCCGCGTTGGCAAAATCGGCGGCATACTGCAAATCCTTGCCTTCCGAGAGGGCAAACATAAAACTGCTGCAGAAGGTATCGCCCGCACCGGTGACATCCACCACCTCCACCGGGTAGGCGGGAGAAGTGTAGGTGCCGCCGCGGCTGTATACCACGCAGCCGTCCTCCGCCAGCGTCACCACCACGGTTTCCAGGCCAAAAGACAGCAGATGGTCAGCCGCCGTCTGCATATCCAGCCCCTGCCGGATCCGGTCAAAGCCCACACGGTTAAAGAAGGCGATATCCAGGCGCTTGAAATGCGCCTCGCTGCCGTCGCGCAGGTAGTCCACATCCAGATCGTACACCAGGCGGGCGCCGCGCGCGCGGCAGTAATCAATCACCGCGTCGCTGTCCATCTCGCCGCAGCGCACGTGCTTCATCTCGGTGGGGGTGGAATAAATGAAGGCGGCGCTGGCTAAGACTTCCAGCTGCTGGGGGGTGAGATCCAGCGTGAACGGCCCCAGCCGCGGAATGAAGATGGTGTGCTCGCTGCCCACCAGGAAGATCATCGTCTTCGAATCGGCCAGACTGTCGTCATAGACGGTCATGGCGGTGTCCACGCCGCTTTGGTTTAAGTCCGCCAGCAGCGTCTGGGTGATGCTGCCGCGGTTCAGGGCCGAGACAAAGCGCACGTCCAGCCCCAGGGCCGCCGCCACGCAGGCCGCGTTGGCGATCATCCCGCCCGGCACGGGCGGCAGCGCGTCCACGTTGGCTTTGTCGTTCAGCGCCGGCCACTCATTCAGCCGGTAATACTCATCCAGGGCAACATCCCCAATATACACGCAGGTTGGCTGGGTCATCAGGCCTCTTTCAGCGGGCGCGTTTAGCGGCGGCCATCAGCTCTTTAACCCGCTCCACATCCGTGGGCGCCTGGATCTTGCCGCCTTGTTTGAAATAGGAGCCCACAATGGCCCCATCGCAGACAGGCAGAATGTCGGCCAGGGTGGCCGGGGTGACGCCGCTGCCCACGATGAGCGGCACGGTAATGGCCGCTTTCACCTGAACCAGATCCTCCAGCGAAGCGGATTTGCCCGTTCCCGCGCCGGTGACCACCACGGCATCCGCCAGGCCGCGCTTTTCGGCATCCACAGCCGATTCGATGATGGGCCGCTGCCAGCGCGGGGTGGTGTTCTTGCCCTGCACATCCGAGAGGATGGCGACCTCTTCGGCGGCCAGGGCAGCGCGTTCGCGCACCAGGTAGGGCGCGCTGGCCGGGATCAACCCCGTTTCGGAGATGGAGGGGTCCACAAACACCTCCGAGCGGATGAAGGCCGCGCCCACCGCCCGCGCCACCGCCAGCTCACCGCGGAAGTCGTTGTAAAGGATGTTGACCCCCACGGGAATGGAGGCACGCTGGATGACCGCGCCCGCCACCGCCGCCAGCGAGGCGATGGTGACGGCGGGCGTCTCCGCGGGGAAATAGGGCAAATCCCAGAAATTTTCCACGATCACGCCGTCCACGCCGCCGCGCTGGAGGGCATCCAGCTCGCTGCACGCGTAATCCACCAGATCGCGAAAACGCGCCTGGCGGCCGGCCGCCGTCCCCGGCAGGGCGGGCAGGTGGATCATGCCGATGATGGGTTTCCGAACCGCAAACAGCTTTTGAAAATCAGCCATGATTAAGCCTCACTTTTCACACCCATGACACCGATGAACAATTGCCCCAAAATGGGCTCGCCGCAGGTTTCGTTATACAGCGAAACGTTACCGCCAATCACCGGCACGTGATGGTCGCGGCAGGCATCTGCCAGGCCGCGCATGCCTTCTGTGATCTGCCAGGCGACAAACGGATCCCCCGGGTTGCCAAAGTTCAAGCCGTCGCTCAACGCCAGGGGCACGGCGCCGCTGTCTTTGAGGCCCTGGCAGGCGCACGCCACAGCGCCGTAGACCGCCTGGTAAGGATCCTGCAAAATGTCTGTGCCGTTGGCCAGGGTGCGCAGCAGCACAGTCTTGCCAATTTGCGGCAAGCGGATTTCGGCGCACGCGCCGGGAACCGCCCCCACCCCCTGAGTGGTGAGTTGGCTGGCCAGCGGACGCTCAAAGGCCGCCGAAACGGCATAATTCACCGCTTCCACCGTTTTTAGCGGCTCGGCCGCGGCTGGAGCTACGGGCGCCTGCCCAGCAAGGGTGAGGCGCGGGAAGCCGTCCACCACCAGGGGCAGGGGCAAAGATGCCGCCGTCTGCTGATGGTGCTGAATCACCGCCGAGCGGCCTTCCACCACCTTGCCAATCACCTGCACCTGCAGGCTGGGGTATTTCGCCAAGATTTTCCGGGCTGCATCCAGCTGGCCGGGTTCCACAGCCGCCAGCATGCGCTCCTGGGTTTCCGACAGCATCAATTCATAGGCCGAAAGCTGCGGCGAGGTTTTGGGTACGGCGTCCAGGTCCAGCCATAAGCCGTGCCCGGCGCGGTGCACCATCTCAAAGGCCGAGCTGGTGAGCCCAGCAGCGCCCATATCCTGCAAACCCACAATCGCATTTTGCTCAATCAATTCCAGGGTGGCCATCATTAGGTCTTTGCCCACGGCCGCATCCCCCGAAGGCGGGTGCGCCACGGTGTTTTCATCCATGCCCTTCGAGGCGAAGGCCGCCCCGTCTACGCCCGAAGCGCCAGTGGGGATGCCGTAATACAGCAGCAGGTTGCCCACCGCCCCGGCACTGCTTTTCATCAGGCGGCTGCGCGGCACCAACCCCACCACAATCACGTTGACCAGCGGGTTGGAGGCATAAGAAGGGTGAGTCATCAGTTCCACGCCCAACGGCTGCAAGCCGCAGGTGCGGGTGTACTCATCGGCCCCGCGTTGAATCTCCGCCACCATAGCGCGCGTCTTGGGGTCGTCCAGCGCGCCAGCGCGCAGCAGGGCTTTCACGCCCACCGGGCGAGCGCCCATGGCCATCACATCCCGCACCAGCCCGCCAACCCCCGTGGCTGCGCCGTCAAAGGGGGCGATGAAACTGGGGTGGTTGTGCGATTCGATCTTAAACACCACCGCCCAATCGGCATCCAGCGCCACCACACCCGCATTTTCGCCCGGCCCTTGCAGCACCCAATCGGCCTCGGTGGGCAGCTGCTTCAGCAAGGCGCGGGTGTGTTTGTAACTGCAATGCTCCGACCACAAGGCCGAAAAGATGCCCAGTTCCACATGGTTGGGCTCGCGTTGGAGCCCCTCGATAATCTGATCTACTTCCTGCTGGTTTAAGCCGTAATCCGACGGGTTAATCATCGTTGACCTCACTTCAAATGGGTTTGCGTACCGCTTGAGTCACTGTGATTGGCGCGTGGAGCGCACGGTAAATTGATACAAATCGCTGCGAAAAAAAATCTGGTGTACCTCAATCGGGGTGTCATCTTCCAGGTAGGCCACCCCATCTGAACGCAGCAGGGGCAGGCCGGTTTTGATGTTCAAAATGGAGGCTTCTTTTTTGTGGGCCACCACCGGGGTGAGCACCGCCTCCTGCCAGCACAGCTTCAAACCGTATTCTTCCTCCAGCACTGTAAAGAGCGACTGGGTTTCAAAATCAAAGCGGTTGAGGTTTGGGCAGCGCGCCGCCGAAACCCACGAAACGTGCAGGGCCATCGTGCGGTCGTCGGCCAGGCGCAGGCGCTCCAGCCGGTAGACCGGGTCTGCGGCGGTGAGTTGCAGTTGGGCGGCAACCTGGGGGGTGGGCGGGATCAGGGTGAGCGAAAGCACGCGCGAGCTGGGCTTAAACCCGCGCATCTGCATTTCTTCCGAGAAGCTGTTCATACGCTGCAGCCCACAGTTGACGCGGGTGTGCGAAACGAAGGTGCCGTAGCCTTGCATGCGCGTGACCAGCCCGCTGCGGGCCAGCTCTTCGATGGCTTCTTTGGCGGTGTTGCGCGACACATCGAACTCATCCATGATGAAGCGTTCCGACCAGATCTGATCGCCGACTTTCAGCTTTCCGCTTTCAATATCGCCGCGGATGATATCGCTGATTTGCAGATAGAGGGGTTTGAAGGAGGCGCGGTTGAGGTTCATAAGTCACTGGTCATTGGGTGGATGGATGGATGGTACCACTTGGTGATATAATTGTAGTCAACCCGCGCGGAAAGTCAACTGGTTTGCCCCCACGAACCGCCAAAATACCAATACTGCAATTACGTTGACTTTCCGTTTGTAAACTTATACAATGATCCTGTTGATATATCATGCGGGTTCATCCCCTGCGCATTCAAGCGCGCCCCCATCCTATTTTTCTAGACCTAAAGGAGAATTTAAACGATGGCAAGCAAAGGATCCATTTTTAAAGACCTTGGCAAGTTGACCCTTTTCCTGATTCCGATTGGCATTGCGGTGAACTTCATCGGGGGACAAATCGCCATTCTCTTGAGACTGCCCTTGTATCTGGACGCAATCGGCACGATCGTGGTCGGCGCCATCTGCGGCGTCATCCCCGGCATCATCGTCGGCCTGGTGTCCAACATCCTGAATTCCATCTCCAGCCCCATCACCCTGTTCTACGGCATTCTGAATGTCATGTTCGGTATCGCTGCTGCGTACCTGTCCAAGCGGGGTGTGTTCAAAGTCTTCTGGAAGACCCTGGTCAGCTCGCTGCTTTTTGCGCTCATCGGCGGCGGTCTGGGCGCGGTGATGACCTGGATCCTCTACGGGTTCGATTTCGGCTCCGGCGTGTCCTCCATGTTCTCCATCCCGCTGCATGAAGTCGTCGGGCTGCCCAAGTTCCTGGCGCAGCTGGTGGCTGAATTCACGATGGACGTCTTTGACAAGATCCTGACCGTCATCGCCGCCTTCGGTATCATCCACGCCATCCCCAACCGGCTGATGTCGAAACTGCCGCTGGGCTACATTTACGCCAAGCAAGAAGAAGCCGAATAACCTTACCCCCTTTTTTGCTGCTCTTAGGGTGAGCTTTCGCTGATATCAAAGCAAACCTGAATTCGAATTTGGTTCAAGGAATCCCCGCGGCTAATAAGAGCACAGAGTACGTGCTCTTATTAGCCTTTTCACAAAAGTACCGGATATCTGGAGTTGTGGATGGACGTACAATTTATCAACAGCTTTTACAGCTACCAAAAAACGGGAAACGCCTGGCGCGACCTCAATCCGCTCACCAAGTTAAACATTTGCTTCGCCCTGGCCTTATCAGCGGTTGTGATTCAAGATTACCGCTTTGGCGTGGTGTTAATCACCGCCGCCTGCATTGTGGCCGCCTTCGCGCACAGCTTTCGTGAGTTCTTCAGCACGTTCTGGAAGATCGGCCTGACTCTGACCATCTTCCTGGTGATCGTCCGCCAGATCGGCTCGCGCAGCGGCAACGTCACCCCGCTGATCAACATTTTCGGCTGGCAGTGGTATCTGGAAGCCTTTATTGACAGCCTGGATATCATCACCTTCATCCTCGGCTTCTCCGGGTGGATGCTGGTCTATTTTGTTACCACGCCCATGCGCGACCTGATGTACGTGTTGGAAAAGCGCGGAATGTCGCACGAGAGTTCCTTCATCATGCTCTCGGCCATGCAGAACATCATTGACCTGCGCAAAGCCTCGGTGATGATCCTGGAAAGCCAGAAAGCGCGCGGCATTGAAACCGAAGGCAACGCCCTGGTGCGGCTGCGGGCCTTCTTCCCCACCCTGGGCCCGCTGATCCTGGGAGCCATCACCAGCACAGAAGAAAAAGCCATCGCCATGGACGCCCGCGCCTTTTCGGTGAAGCGCGCCCACACCTTCCTGCGTGAAATCGCACCCATGGCGCCTTATGAAAAAATCCTGATCGCGGCGGCCTGGGTGTGCTTTCTGGCGGCCATCGTTTACCGCGCCTACCCGGCGGTATCCAGTCTGTTCAAGTAACCCTTTCGGATAAAGATCGGAAACGGCTAGAATTATGGCAAAAATTGAACTTCGCGATATCTCCTATAAATATCCGCTCACCAAGAACTATGCCCTGCAGCACATCAATTACCAGTTTGAGGCCGGAAAATTCTACGGCATTATCGGTGAGAACGGCGGCGGCAAAACGACGCTGTGCAATTTGATTCGCGGCCTGGTGCCTCATTTCTACAAAGGTGAGTTGGAAGGCCAGGCTCTGGTGGACGACATCGAGATTCGCGATTGGGACATGGACGAACTGTCCTCGCGCATCGGCTACGTCTTCCAAAATCCTTTCACCCAGATCAGCGGCATTAAGAAAACCGTGTTTGAAGAAGTGGCCCTGGGGCTGGAAAACCTGGGGTATCCCAAGCAAGAGATCATCGAGAAAGTCACCGCGGTTTGCCAGCAGTTAAAAATTGAAGATTTGATCACCAAAGACCCCAACGAACTCTCCGGCGGGCAGCGTCAGCGGGTGGCGTTTGCCTCCATTCTCACCATGGACGCCGATATTTTTGTGATTGACGAACCCACCTCGCAGCTGGACCCCGAAGGCACCGAGGATGTGTTCCAGATCATCAACACCCTCAAGAACTCTGAGAAGACCATTATCCTGGTGGAACATAAAATTGATCTCATCGCCGAACACTGCGACGAGATTCTGGTCATGAACAACGGTCAGATTGTGGCCTCCGGACCCACCCATGAGGTACTCTGCAATCTGGAAATCACCGAACAAGGGGCCATGATCCCGCAAACCGCCCTGCTGGGGCATGAGATGGCCAAAGCCGGCAAACCCCTGGGAAGCATTCCCATCACCATTGCGGAAGCCATTGCTTTGATCGAAGCACGGAGGAATCAAAATGGCCATCGAGATTAAGAACGCCAGCTTCGCTTACCCCAACGGGTTTGTCGCCGTTGAAAACGTCACCATGACCATCGAAGCCGGTGAACGCGTGGCCATCCTCGGCCAAAACGGCGCGGGCAAGACCACCACCGTGAAAATGATGAACGGTCTGTACCGCCCCAGCCAGGGCGACGTGTTCGTCAACGGCATCAACACCAAAGACCAGACCGCGGCCAAAACGGCGCGCATCGTGGGGTATGTATTTCAGAACCCGGACGACCAGATTTTTAACAATACCGTCCGAGCAGAAATCGAATATATGCCGCGCTACTTTAAGCTCCCCGAAGAAGAGATTCAAGAGCGCATCGCACCGGCGGTGGAACTGTGCGATCTGAAGAAATATCTCAAGAAGAACCCCTTTGACATCCCCTTCCCCATCCGCAAATTTGTGGCTATCGCCTCGGTCATCGCCACCCAGCCGAAATATATCATCCTGGATGAGCCCACCGCCGGCCAGGACAAGCACGGAACGGAACTGCTCAGCAATATGATCAATGTGCTGCAATCCCAGGGGGTGACGATCATCACCATCACCCACGACATGGAATTTGCCGCCAACAACTTCCACCGCATCATCCTGATGGCGCACAAGAATGTGATCGCGGACGGCGACGCCCGAGAGGTATTTTGGAATGAGCCCGCCGTGGAAGATGCGCGCATCAAGAAGCCGGTCATCGGGGAGTTGGCCAAGCGCCTGGCGCTGGGCGGCAAAACCCTCTTCATTGACGAAATGGTCGAAAAGCTGTAAACGGGGCGTTCTGCTGCGCCCCAACCCAAGGATGCAAAATGGATTACCTGGTCACCGGATGCACCCGGCTCAATGATATTCACTATGCCGATGGACGAAAAGTGGAGGGGATTCTGGGCGGCGCGCTGTACACCGCCGCCGGGATTAAGCCTTTTACCGATTCTGTGCTGCTGGTGAGCACGGTCGGGCCGGATTTTGATACCTATTACGGCGGCTACTTCCGCCAAAACGGGCTGTCCACCGCCGGGCTGCAGTGGGTCCTGCCCAAAACTGAATACACCTTCCTGGAATACCACGCCGACGGGCGCTGGTGGGAGTATTCCAAATACGGCCAAAGCTTTACAGACACCTGGGGTGAAACTGCCCTGATTCAGGCGGCCTTCATCCTGGCGCATGCCTCGCCGCAGACCAAAGGCATCTACCTGGAATCCTCGGTTCAGGAAGCCGTCTGGCAGGGATTGGACGACATCCGCAAGGCCGCCCCCAACGCCAAGATCATGTGGGAAGTCGCCACCGGTGACGCCAACGACCCGCGCCTGAGAGATCAGGTGGCAGAACTCATCCGCCAGTGCGACATTTATTCCATCAATTTACCCGAATCGATGGCTTTCTTTGGGAGCGAGAGCGAAGCGGACTCCATTCAACGCATCCTGGCTTTTGGCCGCCCCTGCTTTTTCCGCGTGGGCGAAAAAGGGGCCTACATGATCGAAAACGGCCAGGCCTGGTTTGCCCCCGCCGTTCAGGTGGAAAAAAGCGTGGACGCCACCGGCTGCGGCAACTGCTCCACAGGCACCGCCCTGTACGGCTTCTGTGAGCAGCTGCACCCGCTGAAAACCGTGCTGCTGGCTAACCGCGCCGCGCACCTGAACGCCCTGCAGTACGGCCCCTACCCGCACTTTACCGCAGACTTACGACAGGCACTTTTTACCGGCATGGAGGCTGAATTCCTCCGGCGGATGGAGGAGAAAAATGTTTCTTGAGCTGTTTGCCCAACCCAAACCCGTTTTAGGCATGCTGCACCTGAAGGGCGAAACCCCCGAGGCGATTCTCACTCAGGCCCTGCGGGAGGCAGATATCTTCGCCGCCTGCGGGGTGGACGGCATGATCGTTGAAGATTATTTCGGCGGCGTGGAAGATGTGGAGCGGGTGCTGGCCCAATTATCCAGCCAGCGCCCCGGCTACCTGCTGGGGGTCAACGTGCTGGATAACTTCGCCAAGAGCTTTGAATTGGCCGTGCAGTACGGCGGCAAGTTCATCCAGGTGGATTCCATCGCCGGGCACCTGACCTCGGAAGACGAAGTGGATTACCTCAAGATGGTGGATTCCTACCGGCGCAGTGCCGACATCCCCGTGATCGGCGGGGTGCGCTTTAAATATCAGCCCTATCTCTCCGGCCGCAGCCTGGCAGAAGATTTGCGCATCGGCACGCAGCACTGCGACGCGATTGCCGTCACCGGCTCCGGCACGGGTGTGGAAACTGATAACCAGAAGATCCTTGAGTTCCGTTCTCTGGTGGGGGCTTTCCCGCTGGTGGTGGCTGCCGGAATGACGGTGCAAAGCATCCCGGAGAAACTTGCCCTGGGCGACGCGGCCATTGTGGGCAGCACCTTCAAAGACACCCGTGAGGCCGAAGGGGATGTATACGCGCCGCACGTGCAGGAATTTATGGACGAGGTGCGCCGCTGCTTCCGCTCCGGCTAATCAGCCGCCCGCGGCGTTTCCCCTGCCGCCCCGGTTTACCCTGATCCCAGCCTCCGCCAAGCAGCGGAGGCTGGATTTATTATGATACAATTTATCATAATTAAACCAAGGAGGTCTGCCGTGTCTAACCCGACATTTGACGCGCTAACCGTCATCCGCCGCGGACTGCCGGAACGCAAAGGCAAGCGCAAAACCGTCCTGATCGCCGGGGCCGGCATGGCCGGTTTGACCGCCGCCTATGAGCTGCAGCGCGCCGGCCACCACCCCATCCTGCTGGAATCGCAAACGCGGGTGGGCGGGCGCGTCTTCACCCTGCGAGAACCCTTCACCCACGGGCTGCACGCCGAAGCCGGGGCCATGCGCATCCCCCACAGCCACCAGCTGACCCTGGCCTATGTGGAAAAGTTCGGTCTGCCCACCGCCCCCTTCACCATGAACAACGCCCGCGCCCTGCTCTACCTGCACGGCCAGCGCCACACCCTGGGCGAGGCTGAGGCCAACCCCGAGCTGCTCGGCTTTGAACTAAGCCCCGCCGAGCGCGGCAAAAGCGCCGCCGCCCTGTGGGAAGAGGCCCTGCGTCCCCTGGCCCGCCTGGTGGAGAAAGAGGGCGAAACCGGCTGGGCCAAAATCGCCGCCAGCCATGATGAATTTTCGGTTCGCGAATTTCTGGAGCATCAAAACTGGTCTGAAGGGGCCATCGAACGTTTTGGCCTGCTTTTTAATCAAGAAGCCATCCTCAATTCCTCTTTCTTAGAGCTGCTGCGCGAAGAAATCGGCCAATACTACACCGACATGGTGTACCTGCCGCGCGGCAGCGACGAGCTGCCCCGAGCCTTTGTGCCCAGCCTGGGGGCGCGGCTGCATTTCGGCGTGCGCGTCACCGCCATCGAACAATCCCCCGAAACGGTCACCCTGCGCGGGCGCACCCTGGCGGGGCCGGTGAGCTTCACCGGCGATTACGCCATTCTGACCCTGCCCTTCTCGGTTATGCGCCATATTGAAGTGTCTCCGGCCTTTTCGCGCGCCAAGCAGCGCGCCATCCGCCAGCTGCATTACGATGCCTCGGCCAAGGTCTTCCTGCA
This sequence comes from Levilinea sp., assembly GCA_029975215.1. Taxonomy (GTDB): domain Bacteria; phylum Chloroflexota; class Anaerolineae; order Anaerolineales; family Anaerolineaceae; genus Levilinea. Next base: position 95,360 of record JARKPO010000003.1, on the reverse strand, counting down.
AACGCGGCGGCGCTTTTGGGAAGAGGACGAGGGCATTTACGGCGGCGGCACAGTGACCGACCTGGCCATCCGCAACCTGTATTATCCTGAACACGGGCGCGACACCGGCCGCGGGGTGCTGCTGGCCAGCTACACCTGGGGCGAAGACGCCCAACGCTGGGGCTCGCTTTCGCCCGAAGACCGGCTGCGCCAGGCGGTGGAAAACGTGGCCCAGATTCACCCCCAAATTTTGGACACGGTGGAAGGTGGGGCCTCGCAGATGTGGCACGACGATGAATTTGCCGGAGGGGCCTTTGCCCTCTTTGACCCCGGTCAGCAAACCCTGCTGCAGTCGGCCATTACCGCCCCCGAAGGACGCATCCATTTTGCCGGTGAACACACTTCGCTGGCCCACGCCTGGATTCAAGGGGCCATCGAATCGGGTCTGCGCGCCGCCTGGGAAATCCATCACAGCCCGCCGCCCGGCTGAGGCCCGCGCACTCAGAAACACACAGAGGCAAGTCCCATGCTCACGGACTTGCCTCTGCTTTTTCGTACAACGCTGACCGGAGGGTTACTTCTTCAATTCCGGCGGCAGCACAGGGATTTCAATCTCGGTCCCGACCTTGATGTCGTTGGGGTGGTCGCCGATCACGGCACGGTTGAATTCGTAAATCAGACGCCAATAGGGTTCGCTGATATCACCGTAGTGCTTTGAGGCCAGGCCGGCATAGGTATCACCCTGCACCCAGACATGTTTGGCCAAAACGGCCAGACGCTGCGCGCCCGGACGGTGGCCGATGCGGTCCAGAATCTGATCTTCCAGGTCTTTTTCTTTATCGCTCATGGTTCCTCCTGTTGAACAACAAACGGTGAACGTGCTCTGATTTCATTATAGCCAACAAAGTCAGAGAAAGATAGCACCTTCTGCGGGGTTCGCAGCCTGCGGCGCGCACTCAGGCACATTTTGTGCAACAGAGTCCCGTGCCATCGCAGCCGCCTGCGGATGGATAACCCTTTTTGCAGCGCTGTTCCTGGGACGCATATCACCCCAGGGGCAGGGGCTGCCCGCCAAATATGAGGAGGCACCCATGGAACTCGACGCCACCACCATCAACAAACTGCGCAAGTATGCCCTGCTGGGCATCGGCATTCTGGCCCTGGTCACCGCCCTACTGCTGATCCTGACCGCCACCCGCGGTTCGGCCAAAGCCCCCAAATCCTATGCCCAGTGGGAATATCAGGCCGTCATCGCCACCTGTGAAGCCGACCGCGAGACCGCTGAGATGATCTGCAAGACCCTGGTGGACGGGGATCAATCCACAATGAACAACCTGCTCAACGCCCAGGGTCAAAACGGCTGGGAGCTGGTCAGCGTGACCGTCAGCAAGGAAAAGACCTACGCGTTCTCATTCAAACGGCCCAAATAGGCCTGCGCGCATCAGTTGTAGAAGTCGTGCGCCTGAAAAATGAGCAGGGTGAGCAAAATCTGCGCCGCCGCCAACATCGCCCCCACCCAGGGGGCTTTGCGCACTGGAAAGCTGCGGTAAATCTGCTCGGCAGCCATGAACGCCAGGAACGGGGCCAGATATAACCCCGAAAACTGCGCACTGCCGCGGGTCCAGGTGAGCAAATCTGCCGCCACCACCGCCGCGCCGGCCCCCAACGCCAGGAAATCGAAACGGCGCTGCCCGGCGCGGAGCGCGTTCCACAGGCGCACCACAACCAGCCCCATCAAGGGCAGGCCGTTCCACACCACCAGCTCCGCCAGGTTTAACCGCAGGTGGTTCCAATAACCGCCCAGCCCCGGCCCCAGAGGACGAGTTTGCGTTAGCACCGCCCAGGATTCTGCCAGGGCCTGACCCAAGGGCAAACCGCTCAGCGCCAGCAGCGCGGTCATGCCCGCGGCCCCGGCCGCAGCCCCCCAGCCCAGCCGCCAGCGGCGGGCCGGCCCCAACCCCCACCACCACACCGCCCCCGCGATCCCCAGGGCAGCAAACCCCAGGGAAATGGAAAGTCCCCACACCCACAGCCCCGCCGCGGCCGCCGCCCACAAGGGTTGGCGCTGTTCCGCAGCGCGCAGGCCGCACCATGCCGCCCCCACGGCCAACCCTGGCAGCAGCCACTGTTCCATAAACAAAGGGGTCAGCAAAAAAGCCGGAAGACTGGCCATGAACACCCCGGCCAACAGGGCTGCACCGTCGGGCAAACCCATGCGGCGGCTCCAGGCAGCGGTCATGAGGGCAGCGCCCCCCGCCAGCAGCGGCATGAGCCAGGTGAAGACCGCACGCGTGCGGTCCGCGCGTTCATCGGCCTGTTCCAGCGGAGCGGCCGCCTGCAGCGGGGCCTCCAGGGCGCGGTAGACGCGCGCCGCGCCGGGCAGGTGCAGCGGGGCCAGATGGGTGGGAGGGTTCTCGCCGCGCAGGCTGTAGAACAACTCCTGTCCATCCGCCGCCGCGGCAAATTTCTCCTGCACAGCCCGCGGGGTTCCGCCCGCAGCCGCGCCCAGCCCCCACTGCCCCACAGCGGCCAGCACCACCAGCCCCGCCCAGGCCGCCCGCCGCCCCCAGAAGGAAGCACACGCCGCCCACCAAACGCAGGCTGCCAGCCCAGCCGCCAACAGTGCCCCGCCCAGCCAGGCCCCCGGCCGCAGGGGCTGCGGAGCAAAATACCACTTCCAGCCCGGTATGGTTAAGAACACCTCCAGCCGCAGCAGAAGCACCGCCGCCTGCGCCAGAGTCAGCCCGCCCAGGCCTAACAGCAGCGCCGCGCGCCCCAGGCTGCCCGTGCGCGCCGCCTGGCGAAAATCCTCCCAGCGTGCCCCCATCCACAGGGCCAGAACCTGCCCCGCGCCCGCCCCAACCCACAGCAGCGGCCAGCGCAGGTTAGCTGTCAGGCCGCGCAGCCGCTCAAAGGTCTCCACATCGCCCGTGGGACGCTGGTACAGCCACTGCATCCAGGCTTCTGTGGGCGGGCGAAGGAACACCCAGGCCGTCAGACCCGCCCCCACCGCCAAAGTGAACAGGGCCGCGGCCCCCCAGGCGGTTGGAACGCGCCACTTTTGCGGCCAAACCCACCCGCGCCGCCGCGCCCACAACCCCAACCCCGCCGCACCCAGCAGCAAAGCCCATCCCAGCGCCGCCGCCAGCCCCAGGTGCGAAGACAGCCCACCCTGAGCCGCGTGCAGCACCCAGGCGGCCAGCCCCTGTGCCCACACCAGGGCCAGACCTGCTACAGTCAGACGGCTGCGCGTTTCGGCGCGGCGCATCCCGGCCCACATGCGCCTCACAGCGGCCTCCAGCTGATCCGGCCCCGCGGAGGGGGGCGGCTCCGGCCCCCATCGATAGGCTTGCAGGCCAAACAGCACCGCCAGCCACAGCCCCAACCGCAGCTGCACCGCCGCGGCAACCGCGTGGCGTCCAAGTTCCATGGCGTCGCCGTGCCAGACCAGGGCCAGGTGAGGGTAACTGAGCAGCAGCAACGCCAACGATACCCATAATCCCCGCCCGTTCAGCCGCCGCCAGCGCGCCCAGGCCGCCCCCCAACTGGCCGCACCCAAGAGCGCCAACCCGCCCACAGCCCAGGGACTATGCGGGTACAGCCCGTCCACCAGCAGGCCGTGCAGACCCTCCGGCGCGTACCCACGCAGGGTGGCGAACAGGAGTGCATCGGCATTTTGCAGCGGCTCCCAAGCCGTGCGCAGTGGGTCCGCCAGCAGATATTCGAAATAGGTAGATTTACCCCGCGCAGCCGTCCACGCCTGAAAGTCGCGCAGAGATTCTGCGTTATACAGCGCAAAGTCATCGTTGTGCGCCCATTTTCCGGCCATCTCCAGCAGCGCCGGGCTGACCGGCATTTCAAACTGCTGGAAAAACGCCACCTTATGCGCATACGGCAGAATGCGCTGGGCCAGCACGTTGTAGAAAGGAAACACCCAGCGTTCCCCGCGGTTGGAAAGGCCCTGAAAGCCCACAAAGCACACCAGCAGCCCCGCCGCCACCCAGCCCCAACGCGGCCGCACCCGCCACAGCAGCACCCCCGCCCCCAGGCCCACCGCCAGCAAAGCCCCCAGGTAGGTGTTGGTCTCCCGCGCCAGCATCCACAGCGCGCTGACCGCCAGCAGGGCAGCCGCCCTGCCCCAGCCCCAACCTTCCATCAGCCGCAGCCAGGCGGCCAGCACCAGAGCCAGCAAAGACAGCGACAGCGACTCGCTGAGCACAATCCGGTCCCAACGCAGGATGTCCAGCCCCAGGCTGAACGTCAGCACCACTCCAAACGAGAGCAGCCCCGCCAGGGGCGTGCGCGCTGCCCGCCGCACGGCCCAGGCCAACACCCCCCAGGCCGCGATGGACGCCAGCACCTGCAGCCAGCCGATCGCCTCCGGCGTGCCGCCCACCAGGCGGTACAAGAACGGAACCCCCGCCGGGCGCACCCCGCTCCAAAAGAGCGGGTCCCCCCAGGCGCGCTGGGCAATGCGCAGGTAGTCACCCGAATCGGGATATAAAGTCATCGGCACGGGCAGCTCCAGCCGCAGCCGCAGCAGGGCATAGCCCAGCCACAGCCCCCAGGGAAACCAACGCTCCCCAGGCAGGCGTTCGGTGGAGCGGGTCTCAGGCCCAGGCGCGCTCACTTAGCCCACCCAACAGTACCAATACAGGGCGATCTCGCGCGTGCCCGGGCGCAGAGCGCGGTACACGTAGCGGTCAAAACCACCCAGTTCAAACCCGCTGCGCTCATACAGGCGGCAGGCGGGCACATTGTCATCCTGTGTTTCCAGCATCAGCCCCACGCGCTGGTGATCGCGGGCCCAGTTTTTGGCGGCGTCCAGCAGGGCCGTCCCCACCCCCATCTGGCGCATCTCCGGCTCCACTGCGATCAGGTGAACATAGGCGAACTCGTTCCACCAATGTTCCAGGCGAATTTCCCCCACCACCCGCCCGCCCGTATAGGCGATCAGCCAGGCGCGCTCCGGCGTGTTCACGTATTCCTCAGGGCGCGCCGGATCGGCATGGTAATCCTTGAAATACGTGGGGGAAACCGGCTCCACTCGGTAGCGCAGCCGCCCATCCTCCAGGCGCAGCACCAGGCGTTGGATAACTTCATACTGGCTGTTCACCCGGCGGGCGTCCTCCAGGTTGGCGGCGGTCAGCGGTTGAATCTGGATGGGCATGGGGGGATCTCCTATTCCGTGCGGCGCACATCTGGAAAGCGGGTGGTGGGGAAGCTGAACTGCATGTGCCGAAAGCGCCACCCCTGCGCCTGCCGCACCAGCACCGCCGTCAGGCGCGCCGGCCAAACGAAGCGCTCGCCTTTTTGCAGCTCAAAGACCGTGTTGGTGCCGCCGCGCAGGATATCCAGCACCTTTTCCTCCGCGCTCCACTCCTTTTGCTCATCCAGCACCCAGCGCATGTAGCTCACAAAGTTCTCATACCCCTGGCGGGTCTCCAGAGTCTTGGTCACGGTGGCAGGTGCGCTGACCCAGGCGGCATCGCCGCACACATTCACGCGGGTATGTTCCAGGTCCATGACGAACTGGCCCCAATACAGCCAGTCACCTTCCAGCACCTCGCGCACCCCCGCCCGCCCCAGGCACCATTCATCCACCCCCGGCTCTGCTGCACTGGTGCCGATCAGTTCCAGCCCGTCCTCATCCGCCGCAAACAGCTCCATGCAGGCGTCCAGTTGGCTGACGTCGCGGGCATCATAAAAGGCCTGAAAGCGGCACAGCACCTCCATCACCGCCGTTTGATCCCAGCGGGCGCGGCTCATGCGCCAGAGCAGGGCGTCTTCCGTCTCACCGACAATTTGCATCCCCGCCTTTTCCAGCACGCGGCTGGAGGCAGGATTGGTGCGCAGCACATCGGCCGTCACCGTACGGGTACGGGGGTCTTCAAAGGCCCAGGCCAACATACTCTGCAGCGCCTCGGTGGTGTAGCCGCGCCCCTGCACGGTGGGGGCCACGCCGTAGCCCACCTCCACCATGCCGTTCACATCCGGCGCGCCTTTATACCCAATCAGTCCGACGCCCAATGCCTCCTCCGGCACAATCATCAGCCAGTAGGTCAGCCATTCATATTCCTGATCCTGCGCCTGCCCCATTCGTCCGATCTTAATCGCCCCGGCCCGCCGGACGGGTTCGGTGATCATTTCCCGCGGGATGTGCAGCTTCAATTCGCGTTCCAATTCTTCTGGGGCTTCCAGCAGACTGCGCATCTGCGCACGGGTCAAAGCCAACAAACGCAGGCGTTTTGTGCTTCGTTCTGTCATGCTGCCCTCCAGCAGTAAATGATCCTTGTGAATACGCTCATAAGTCAGCCAAAATGGCCTTTTGATTTTGCTTGCGCGAAGTTTTCGCATATAATGGTGGGAAGGGGCGAGTTGCCCAACCCACCCAAGGGGCTTATCAATTGTTTAATACTGCCGCACTGCGAGATTTCTTCCGACGACTGCCAAAAGTGGATTTGCACCGCCATTTGGAGGGTTCGCTGCGTTTTGAGACCCTCATGGAACTGGCGCGCACCCAAAGCATCACCGTGCCGCTGAACCCCAACCTGCGCTCGCTGGTGCAGATGACGGTGGATGACCCGCTTAATTTTACGACTTTTCTCTCCAAATTTCAGACTTTACGCCTGTTTTATCTATCGCCGGAGATTATTCAGCGGGTGGCCTACGAGGCGGTGGCGGACGCTGCGGCAGACAATGTGCGCTATCTGGAGCTGCGCTTCACGCCGGTGGCCCTCAGCCGCGCGCGCGGGTTCCCCATGCACGAAGTCATGGATTGGGTGTGCGAAAGCACAGCCCGCGCCGCGCGCGACTATCCCATCGTGGTGCGCCTGATCGCCTCGGTCAACCGTCATGAGGCCGTGTCGCTGGCCGAAGAGGTGGTGGGATACGCCGCTGAACGCATCTCGCGCGGGGTGGTGGGCATTGACCTGGCCGGCAACGAAGCCGAATTTTCCGCCGTGCCCTTCGCCGGACTGTTCCGCGAGGCGCGCCAGGCGGGGCTGCGCCTGTGCGCTCACGCAGGCGAATGGAACGGGCCGCAAAACGTGCGCGAGGCCGTCCAGATTCTGGGGGTAGACCGCATCGGCCACGGCGTGCGCGTGCTGGAAGATGAGGACGTCACCGCTCTGGCCGCGGAACGCAATGTACCCTTTGAGGTGTGCGTCACCAGCAATTACCAGACTGGTGTGGTGGCCATGCTCACCGATCACCCCCTCATCCGCATGCTCAACGCCAATTTGAACGTGACCATCAACACCGACGATCCCAGCATCTCCGGCATCACCCTCTCGGATGAATACCGCATTGTGTGCCGCGACCTCGGCCTGCCGCGCCAGATCATGGTGGAGCGCATCCTGGCTGCCGCCCAGGCTTCTTTCTTGCCGGATGTCCAAAAGGCGCGTCTGGTGCAGGGCCTCAGCGGCGAGCTGGATAAGGTCAACTGGCTGATGCCATAGCCTATCAGGAAAAATGTCATTCGCAAAGGGGGATAGATGACCCGCGCAGCGGGCCAGATTTGCCGCTATAATTACATTCAGAATTATGAATATGAGCCCAAACAACCTCCCCACCTTCAATCCACAGGCCCAGCTGTTTAAGCTGTTGGCCCACCCCAACCGTGTGGCCATTTTAGAAGCGCTGCGCGGTGGAGAGCAGTGCGTCTGCCATCTGGAGGCGGCCCTGGGTTTACGCCAGGCATATCTTTCCCAGCAGATCGCCGTGCTGCGCGAAGCGGGCATACTGCAAGACCGGCGCGACGGGTGGAACATTTATTACCATGTAGCACGCCCCGAAGTGTTCACCGTGTTGGATGCCGCCGCAGTGCTGGCCGGCCAAAGCGCCGCCGTCAGCCTGCGCCCCCCCATCCAGAATTGTCCCTGTCCCAAATGTGCCCCGCGCAGCGAATAAGCGCAGCTCGGGTCCTGGTTTACGTGTAACCTATCCGATGTTTCACAAGGAGAAGCGCAATGTTGAAAATTAAGATCTTAGGCGGTGGCTGTGCCAACTGCAAAAAACTGGAAGCGCTGACGCGTGAGGTGGTCAGCGCCATGGAGGTGGAGGCTGAGTTTGAAAAAGTGACCGACCCCCAGCAAATCCAGCAGTATCCCATCCTCTCCACCCCTGCCCTGGTGATCAACGAAGAGGTGGCTTCTTCGGGACGCATCCCGAGCAAAACGGAAATTGCGCGCTGGATTGGCGCGGCGCTTTGAGGCTGCTGAGCGCAGGGCGGGGTCCCCGCCCTTCTTTTTTGCGGGGACTCATGCAATTCTTTGAATATAATCGTTCCATTTCAGGTTCATGATGATTGAAACCATTCCTCAATTGCTGCTGTCCGGTTGGCTCAGTCTGTTAGATTACTTGGCGGCACATGTGCTGCTGTGTCTGGTGCCGGCCTTTATCATCGCCGGGTATCTCAGCGCTATGATCCCCAAAGAAGCCGTCACGCGCTACCTGGGGCCGCGGGCCTCGCGTTGGATCAGCTACCCCGCCGCGGCGCTGGGGGGTTTTGTGCTGGCGGTGTGCTCCTGCACCATTTTGCCGCTCTTCGCGGGCATCTGGCGGCGCGGAGCGGGCTTGGGGCCAGCCGTCACATTTTTGTTCGTCGGCCCGGCCATCAACATCCTGGCCCTCACCTACACCGGCGCGGCCATCGGCTTTGACATCGCCGCTGCGCGCCTGATCCTTTCCATCTTCTTTGGCATCCTCATCGGTCTGCTGATGGCCTGGTTCTTCCGTAAAGAGGAGGCCCAGCGCGGGCAAGACGGGGACAGCCGCGTCTTTGAGCAGAAAGCCGCGGTGCGCCGCCCTGTGTGGGTGGTTTTGGGCCTCCTGGTGGCGCTGCTCATCGCCGGAACCCTGCAAGTGTCCCTGTTCACGCACGTGCTGGCACGGGTGCAACTGCCCGTTTCTCTATCGCAAGGCTTCTGGGGAGTTTTAGAGGCCGCCCACCTCACCCCTCAGGGGTTCACCCTGATCATCCTGCTGGTAATCCTGGGCGGGTTGGCCTGGAAAGGTTTTGAAAACATTTACGATGGGTTCAACGGCTGGAGCCGCGCCGCCTTGGCTGTGACCGCCCTCACCATTCTGACAGCGTCGCCGGTGGAAGAAACTGGAAGCATGGTCATCGGCATCAACGGGCGCAGCCTGGCGGTGCTGTTCTTGCTGGGCGCCCTGGGCTGGACGGCATGGCGGCATTTCAGCCAGGAAGAGCTGGCCGGGTGGATTTGGGAAAGCTGGAAATTCGTCAAGCAAATTTTCCCCCTGCTGGTGGTAGGCGTGTTTGCCGCGGGCATCCTGCGTTCCCTCATCCCCGAAATCTGGGTGAAAACCATCGCCGGAGAAAATACCCTGTGGGCCAATCTGGTGGGGGTGCTGTTTGGGGTGTTCATGTACTTCCCTACCCTGGTGGAAGTGCCCATCGCTAAAATGTTCCTGGATCTGGGCATGGCGCGCGGGCCGCTGCTGGCTTATCTGCTCGCAGACCCCGAACTGTCGCTGCAATCCATCCTGGTGCTCAACGGCGTCATGGGCCGCAAAAAGACCGCCGTGTATGTGACCCTGGTGGCTGTCCTCAGCACCCTGGCGGGGTATCTGTTTGGTATCGGGCTGGCCATCTTGTGAAATTAAGAACTTTCTAAATTACCCCTACCCGAATCCAAATGAAAATCATAGGATAGTGTAGAATCGGGGTTTGGAGGAGAGAACATGCGTATCATACAGCGATGGCTTTCAAAAGTTGGCATAGCCGCCTTTTTATTGGCGGTCAGCCTGGGTTTAATGGTGGTGCGCCCTACGCAGGCGCAAAGCGGCACCGAAGAACACCGTGTGGCGGTCTACCTGTTTTGGGGGGACGGCTGTCCGCACTGCGCAGCAGAAAAACCCGTTTTGGAAGAGCTGGCCAAAAAATACCCCCAGATTGACCTGCGTCTGTACGAAGTCTGGTATGTAGATGAAAACCAGACGCATTTCATCAACATGGCCAAAGCCTACGGCTTTGAACCCAGCGGCGTGCCGACCACCTTCATCGGCGACAAGTATTGGGTCGGTTACAACGACGACCTCAAGGCGGAGTTCGAAGAGACCATCCAGTACTGCATCCAGAACGGCTGCGTGGATAAGGGCGTGGGCATTATCCCCGGCATTGAGCCGCCCAAACAACCCGTGGCCGAAGGCGGCGAAGCCCAGATGGGCGGAAGCCACGTTCTCAAAGTGCCCCTGTTGGGCCAGATTGACCTGGACAAGCAGTCTCTGTTTGTCAGCACTCTGCTGATCGCCTTTGTGGATGGGGTTAACCCCTGCTCGGTGTGGGTGCTCACCATGCTCCTGGCGCTCACCCTGCATACCGGCTCGCGCCGCAAAGTACTGATCATTGGCCTGATCTTCCTGACGGTCACCGCCGCAGTGTACGCCCTCTTCATTGCAGGCCTCTTCACCATTTTCACCGTAGTTTCCTTCGTGGGCTGGATTCAAGTGGTGGTGTCGCTGGTGGCGCTGTTCTTCGCTGCAGTGAACATCAAAGATTACTTCTGGTACAAAGAGGGTCTGTCCTTCACCATCTCCGATGATAAAAAGCCGGGCATCTTCCAGCGCATGCGCCGCGTTATGGACGCCAGCGAATCCCTGCCCGCCATGGCCGGGGCCACGGTGGTGCTGGCGGCGGGCGTGTCGCTGGTGGAATTCTCCTGCACAGCGGGCTTCCCGGTGGTGTGGACCAACATGCTCACGGCCCAAAAGGTGGGCGCGGGCCTGTTCATCGCCCTGCTGCTGGTCTATATGCTCATTTATCAGTTGGATGAGTTGGTCATCTTCTTCACCGCGGTTTACTCGCTGAAAGCCAGCAAGCTGGAAGAAAAGCACGGGCGCATCCTCAAGCTGATCGGCGGCATGCTCATGCTGACCATCTCCATTGTCATGCTGGTCAACCCGGCCCTGATGAACAACCTGACCTCTTCCCTGCTGATCTTTGGGGCAACCTTCCTGGTGACTCTGCTGATCCTCCTGGTGCACCGCACTATCCTGCCCAAATTCGGTATCCACATCGGCACCGAATTTGAAGAGAAAAAGACCGGCAAAAAGCGCGCACGGCGCAGCGGCATCTAAACGCTGAATGAGAACAAACCGCCCGCACGAGGAAAATCCTCGTCCGGGCGGTTTTTGATTTTCTGCAAGTCAGAGGGTTTTATTTCTTGAACAGCGAAAGCAGCACCGCCGCCAGGCCCAGGGCGCAAACCACAATAATGCCGATGCCAAAGCTGCGCCGGTTCATGTTCTGAAAGTTAGCCACACGGCTGAAGACGTTATCCACGGTAGGCGTCACCGTCACCGTGGCGGTGAGGGACGGCGTGAGGGTGGGCGGGACGGGCGTACGCGTGGGGGTCAGCGTGGGCGGCAGGGGCGTTTGGGTGGCGGTGGGGCTGATGGTGGGGGTCGGGCCGATCTTCACCAACAGCTTTTGGCCTACATAAATCACCGCATTGCCGGGGGGCAAATTGTTCAGCTGGTACAGGCTGTTCAGGTCCACCTTGTAGGCGTTGGCGATCATAATCAGGGTTTGGCCGGGCTGCACCACATGCACCACGGTTCCATCTGCCTGCGCGGTGACCGTCTGCACCAGCATGATCACCTCACGGGTGGCGGTGGGCAGGCCGGGTGTGCCGGGGACAGGCGTTTTCACCGTGCCGGAGGAGCCGCCCCCGCCCGACGAATAGGCCGCGTGCAGCACGTAATAGACCATGCCGTTGCTGTCGCGGGCTGCGCCTGCGCCCACATGCTGGTAGGCGGGGTTTTCCACCGGGCGCATGTGGTCAAAATCGGCCCAGTATGAGGCGTACACATCTGCAAACTCACCCTTGCCGCAGACGATGTTCTCGGTGGCAAAGGCCGTGCCGCTGCCGTAGCCCGCCGCGCGCACGCGCTCTTCCACCCCGCCGTAGCCCAAATCGCGGATGTGCGCGCAGGTTTGCAGCGAGGCCATGATCTCGGCCGTGGCCTGGGCGGTGTACATGAGCACCGCATCGGTCTCCAACGGCGGGTTGCCGTAACTCCCGCGGTAGGCGTTGGTCTGCGCGATCAGATCATAGGGCGAAGTGGGAAAATCCCCCTGGGCCAGCGCTGGAGACGGCGTCCACAATAACGTTAATACGGCTGCCAGGGCGATCACACCGCGGTATAAGAACTTCATCTGGTTTAATTCCACCGGTTTTATTTTTTTTCCTTGATTCCAAAAGTTACGCCCAAATAAGCAACAATGCCCACTACCAAAACCACAATCAGGGCCACCTGACGGCTGGTCAGCGGGGGCCGCTGAGACGCATCCGCCGCCTGCATTGGGTCAGGGGTGTGCGTGGGGCGCGGCGGGCGCAGGGTGCGGGTGGGTTTGAGGGTAGCCGTGGGCGGCAGCGGTGTCACTGTGGGCGTGGCCGTGGGGGTAACGGTGAAAGCCGGACGCAGCAGCAGCCGCTGACCTTCATAGATCACCGGCTGGGTGGCGTTCAGCCCATTTAAAGCCACAATGCTCTCCGAGGCGATGTCGTAGATCAGGGCGATGCTCCACACCGTTTCCCCGGCGCGCACGGCGTGAATCACAGAGCCGTCTTCCTGGGGGGTGACAGTGAAAGCCGACCGCGGGTCAAAGGTGGGCGCGCCCGCCGTACTGCCCGCCGTGCTGCCGCCGGTGCCAGGCGCGGGAGCCGCCGCCTGAGTCTCCTGGATGCCGGTTTCTTTGCCCCAGCCGCGGATGACAAAAGTGTAATACACCATGCCATCGCGTTCGGCCACGCCGGCCCCCGCCGAAGCGCTGACAAAGCCGATGAGGGTTTTCAGGTGCCAGTAATCGGCCCACTGCTGCCGCACGATGTATTCGGCGCCCACATTCATGCCGCCGCCGATGTTTTCAATCACCCCTGCCTCGGCCGGGCCGCTGCCGTCCGCGCGGGTGTGAGTGATCTTTTGGATGGAGGCCTGATATTCAGAATGAGCCTGAGCCAGGGCGTTCAGCTCAGCGTCGGTGCTGTAAGGTTCCAAGCCGTATTCAGCCCGCAGCGCGTTCACCGCGGCGATCATTTCGCTGGCGCTGCTGGGTGCGGCCGTCACCGGCGCGGCAGTCCAAAGACCCGCCGCGGCCAGGCACAGCAATACAGTGAGAAATAGAAAACGGCGCATCGTGGTCGGAATTATACACCCGATGCGCCGTTGTCAAGTTCTTGAGCGCTGCTAGACGATCCGCTCACCCGGGGCGCGCCCCATGGCTTCGGCGGCCACCAGAAAATCGGTATCGGAGATTAAACCGATGATCTTACCATCCTGGTTGATCACCGGCATGTGGTGAAAGCTCTTCTTTTTCATCAATTCTGCGCACTCTTTCAGACTCATGGTTTCATGCGCCATGATCAGGGGCGAGGTCATAATTTCGTAGACCCCGACTTCGTTCGGGTTGCGCTCCTGAGCCACAATCTTGTCGCAAATGTCCGTGGACGTCAGAATGCCGTATTCTGGGTTGTGTTCCGACGGTTTCACGATCAGGCTGTGAATATAGCGGCGGCGCATGACAGCCAGGGCCTCCGAAACGGTGCTCTCGGCATCCACAAACACCACCAGGTCATTCATCCACTCTCGGACCGTATATTGCATACCCATGTCTCCTTTCCAATCTGCGTGATTGCATGAAGAAGGCTGCGCGGCTGCGTTCAGCAGCGGTGTTTGGTTTCAGTATAGCAGAAACAGATGAAAAGGCAAGTCAAGCGCGGCGGGTGGGGAATCGCCCGCGATTCCGGTTTCACCTCTTGACAAAAACAGCATCTCGTATACAATTAATTCAATGATACAATGATACAATAGTTGAAATCTGTTTTAGGAGATCCGCATTGCCCGATTTACACATCCAGCTCGATTTTGGCTCTGATGTGCCCATCTATAATCAGATCGTGGCGCAGGTACAGGAATTGGTGCTGACGGGCGCGCTGCACCCCGGTGACCAGCTCCCCACCGTACGCCAATTGGCGGCAGAACTGCGCGTGAACTTCAACACCGTAGCGCGCGCCTACCGGATTTTAGATGAAAGCCGCCTGATCTCCACCCAGCAAGGGCGCGGCACCTACATCCTGGACAGGCCCGACCCCCACAAGAGTGAAGCGGCCCGCCGCCGTACGCTGGAGGAGTTGGCCTGCCGCTACCGCGACAGTGCCCTGGGGTTAGGGTTCTCTGCTGGTGAAGTACTGGCCGCCCTGAAAACCCTCTTATCCACCAAGGCGGAGGAATCCTCCCCCGCTGAACGACCTGACCCCGCCGTTGAACACGGCCCACAAGAAAAGGTGTAATCATGAGAGAGAAAAACGTAAACGAAACCAATTCACAAGAGACCGCCACCCCGCGGGGCAAATTCCGCCGCACCGACAACCAGCACATTCCTCCCCTGGCTGGGTTTAGCTTCGCCGTGATCATGATCGCGGCGGTGTTGGGCGCCGTCCTCATGGACGGCCGTATTGCCGATTTATGGATTGGCCTGTACGTCACGCTGATGCTGGCGGTCGGCACCTTTTTTCTAATGTCGCTGAAAGTGGCCCAGCAGTGGGAGAAAGCTGTAGTGCTGCGCCTGGGCAAATTCCGCGGTCTGCGCGGGCCGGGCGTCTTTTGGGTCATTCCCGTTTTAGACGCGGTCTCCAACTGGATTGACCACCGCGTGATGGTGACCCCCTTCAGCGCGGAAAAGACCCTCACCAAAGACACCGTCCCGGTGGATGTGGACGCCGTCCTGTTCTGGGTAGTGTGGGACGCCGAAAAAGCCTCGCTGGAGGTGGAAGATTACCGCGCCGCCATCTCATGGGCTGCGCAGACCGCCCTGCGCGAGATCATCGGCCAGATGAGCCTGGCAGACATCCTCATCGGGCGGGCCAAGATGGACGCCGATTTGCAGAATTTGATTGACGAACGCACTACCCCGTGGGGCATCTCGGTGCAGAGCGTGGAAATCCGCGACATCATCATCCCGCAGGGGCTGGAAGAAGCCATGAGCCGCCAGGCCCAGGCCGAACGCGAGCGGCAGGCGCGCGTCATTTTGGGCGAATCCGAAGAACAAATTGCCCATTCCTTCGCCCAGGCGTCCGAGGCTTACAAAAACAACCCCACCGCCCTGCACCTGCGCGCCATGAACATGCTCTTCGAAGGTCTCAAGCAAAAAGGCGCCCTGGTGATCGTGCCCAGCAGCGCCGTGGACACCATGAATTTGGGCGGGCTGACTGGCATGATCTCGTTGGGTCAGCAGCTGGCCGCCCAAGAAAAGGCCACCGGAGACAGCCTGGAACTGCCTGAGGCCTAAACCGGACGTTTCACGTGAAACCTTGATCATCGTTTCATCAACATGGGTTCATCGGAAAACCATCATGAAAGCGCGTACCTTTTGGCTCCTTTTTCTCATCCTGATGCTGCTCACCGCAGCTGTGACCCTGTGGGCTTACCCACGCCTGCCGGGTATCATCCCCACCCATTGGAACGCCCAGGGACAGGCGGACAATTTCTCTGAAAAAAGCGGCTCGATCTGGATTCTGCCCATCATGATGGTGGGCGTCACCCTGCTGTTGGTGTTCCTGCCCAGGCTGGACCCCCTGCGCAAGAACGTGGCCCTCTTTACCGATGTGTACTATGCCTTTGTGCTGTTGGTCAACGGGTTCTTCCTGTACCTGCACATCCTCACTTTATGGATCGGCATGGGCAGCCGCATTCAGATGGTGCAGTGGTTGGTACCGGCTTATGCCGCCCTGTGCGCCTGCTGCGGCTGGATGGTGGGCCGGGCGAAACCCAATTGGTTTATCGGCCTGCGCACCCCGTGGACCCTTTCGGATGAGCGCGTGTGGGATCAAACCCACGCCCTGGGACGCAAAACCTTCTATCTGGCTGCCGCGGCCACCCTGCCGGGCATCTTTTGGCCGAAAGCCGCTTTTTTCTTCCTGATCGGGCCGCTGCTGGTGGCCTCCTTCATCCCGGTCGTCTATTCGTACTTTTTGCATCGTAAGCTGCACAGCAAACCGTAAAATTGTCACGTTTCACGTGAAACAGTCCAACGGAAGCGCTGGCTGCACACTGAGGAGAACAAAATGACACAAGTTATGCTGACGTTCCAACACGTCACCCACCATTACAACGGCCATGCCGCTTTGCAGGATTTTGAGCTGAGCACCGCCGCCGGTGAAGTTCTGGGCCTGTTGGGGCCGAACGGCGCCGGAAAAACCACCAGTGTACGTCTGGCCAACGGCCTGATCAACCCCAGCAGCGGTACCATCCGTACCCTGGGGCTGGATCCCATCGCCCAGGGCGACCAGATCCGCGCCCAAACTGGCGTGCTGACCGAAACCCCCGCTCTGTACGAGCGCCTCACCGCCCGCCAAAACCTGGCTTTCTTCGGCCAATTGATGGGCATGTCCGCGGAGGACTGCCGCCAGCGCAGTAAGGAGCTGCTGAGCTACTTTGACCTCACCGAACGCGCCGACGACCGCGCCGGAACCTACAGCAAAGGTATGAAGCAGCGCCTGGCCCTGACCCGCGCCCTGCTCCACCGCCCACGCCTGCTTTTCTTGGATGAGCCTACCTCCGGTCTAGACCCCGAAGCCGCCGCCCAGGTGCACGATCTGATCGCCACCCTGCGCGACACTCAGGATCAAACCGTGCTGCTGTGCACCCACAATTTGTTTGAAGCCCAGCGCCTGTGCGACCGCCTGGCCATCATGAACCGCGGGCGGCTGCTGGCCATGGGCAGCCTGGATGAGCTGCGCCGCGAGGTCATGCCGGGGCTGTGGGCCGAGCTGCGCTTTTACCAGCCGCCCGAACCCGCCGCGCTCGCCGCGGTGCGCGCCGTCTCCGGCGTGCTGCAGGCCGAAGCCCAAGACGCCCAAACCTGGCGGCTTCAGGCCCAGGAAGAGGCTGTGCTGCCCCAGGTGGTGGCGGTCCTTACCGCTCAGGGCGCGCAGATCACCGCGCTGCGCCCCAACCAGGCCTCCCTGGAAGATATCTATTTCAAATTGCAATCCGCCCACACAGAAGGTGCCTGATGAAAATCCATTGGAATTACCTGACCGCTATCGCCCGTAAGGATCTGCTGGAAGTGCGCCAAAACCGCGCGGCCTGGATGCCCATGCTGATCGTTCCGCTGATCTTCATCCTCATCCTGCCCCTGGCCGCCATCTTCATCCCCCCCGCGGTGGGCGCCACTTCCGAGAGCCTGATGCAGGACGCCGACCTGGATCTCTTTCTGGCCAATATGCCTCCCTCCTTTCAGCAGTCGCTGGAAGGGCTGGAGCCCATGGCCATGATGATCAAGGTCATGCTGGGCTACTTCATGGCCCCCATGTTTCTGATCTTCCCGATCATATTCTCCACCATCATCGCCGCGGAATCCTTTGCGGGCGAGCGCGAACGGAAAACGCTGGAGGCCTTGCTCTACACCGCCGCCAGCGACCTGGAACTCTTCCTGGGCAAAGTGTTGGCCGCCATGCTGCCCGCGGTGGGACTGTCGTGGGGCAGCTTCCTGCTGTATACCCTGGTGCTTAATGCCGCCGGGTACAACCTCTTCGGCGGGTTGTGGTTCCCCCTGCCCACCTGGTGGCCGCTGATCTTCTGGATCTCCCCTGGGCTGGCGCTGCTGGGCACTTCAGCCACGGTGCTGATCTCGGCCAAAACGCCCACCTTCATGGGTGCCTATCAATCCAGCGCTTCGCTGGTGATTGTGGTGATCGGCTTCCTGGTGGGGCAGGCCACCGGCGTGCTCTACCTGAGTGTGGGGGTCGGGGTGATCATCGGCCTGGGCGTGTGGATCATCGCGGCGGTGCTGACCGGCGTGGCGGTGGGCTCTTTTCAGCGCTCGCGGCTGCTGGTGCAGGTTGCCAATTAACAGAACGTATGTTCGTTTTATTTCAGCTGGGTGGTAAAAACCCCCAGCTGATTTTGTTAAAAAGATGTATAATCCCTTTTGCGGCGGGTTGAACCGCAATAGCTGGTCAGACCAGTTGTCAATATTGCAACGAATTTGCAATGGTAAACTATTGATTTTCAACCGATGATCGGTATAATATAACTATCAAACGTTCGGGTGCCCCCCTCACCCGGGCGTTTGGTGCATTAAGGGGGAAAATCACTTTGCTTTTGATCCACCTGGGCTACAATAAAGACATCCTCTTCATCCTCAATTCTTGTTGACCCACAGGTGAATTTATGTCCCATCCATCCATCGAACTGCCCTGGGGCAGTGAGACAATTCGTCTTGACCTGCCAGAGCGCTGGAATCTGGCAGGAGTCCTGGAGCCTGCCGCCCTGCCGGGTGTGGCTGACCCCGCCGCCGAAACCGCCCGCAGCCTGGCCGAACCCATCGGCTCGCTGCGCCTGGGCCATCTGGTTCACCCTGAAGCCCGCGTGGCCGTGGTGGTGGATGACGGCAGCCGCCCCACACCGGTGCATCAAATTCTGCCCGCAGTGATCAGCGAGCTGAATCGGGCCGGGGTGCAGCTCAACCAGATCACCCTCATCCCTGCTCTGGGCGTACACCGCCCCATGAGCGAAGCTGAGCTGTTTGCACGCGTGGGCGAGAGCTGGCGCGGGCAAATCGCCTGGGATTCGCCCGACTGTGACAATCCCGAGAAGATGGTCTTCCTGGGCACCACCTCACGCGGTACGCCCGTGTGGGTCAACAAAACCGCAGCGGAAGCCGACCTGATCGTCTCCATCGGCTGCATCGAGCCGCACATCATCGCCAGCTTTGGCGGCGGCTATAAGAACCTGATCCCCGGCATCGCCGGGCGGGCGACCATCGCCCATAACCACGCCATCAACTGCCGGCCTTCCACCTTTAACAACGTGGGGCGCACCATTGAAAACAACCCCATGCGGCTGGATCTGGAAGAAGCCGGAAAGATGTTTAAACCGCCGGTGTTCATCGTCAACGCCGTGCTCAACAGCGCCACCGAAGTGGTCAAAATCGTCAGCGGCGACCCGGTCACCGCGCACCGTGCCGGGGTCAAAATCAGCGCGAGCATTTTTGGGGTCAAAATCCCCGCCCCCGCCGAAGTGGTCATCACCGCCTCGCACCCCATGGATCAAGATCTGCGTCAGGGGGTCAAGGCCCTGGCCAACAATGTCCGCGCTCTCAAGCGCGGCGGCGTTATGCTGACCCTGGTGCGCGCGGATGAGGGTGTGGGCGTGTTTGGTCTGGCGAACAAGAAGCTGCCCCTGGGGCGCGGCGCGTTGAAGGCCCTGGCCCCCATTCTGCTGCCTCTGGTGCCCAAGCTCAAGCTCAAGGGCATGGGCGAAGAAGATAAATTCTTCCTGTACTTTGCCCTGCAGGCCATGCGCCACGGCACGCTGCTGCTCTACGGCCCCACCATCCCGGCAGAAATTCACGAGCGGCTGCCTTTTGTCAGCTTTGTCTCCAGCCCCCAGGAGGGTCTGGCCCGCGCCCAGCAGCGGTTTCCCAGGGAAGCCAGCGTGCTGGTTTTGCCCCACGGCGGCAGCACCTACCCCATCGTCCCCGAATAAACACCTCTGCTTTCCGCACCGAATCAAAAACCTCCTCGCGCCTGCGGGGAGGTTTATTCATTCCAGGTTCGCTTCGGGTGCGGTGTCCCCTGGCCCGGCGCGCCACAGCACGGCATCCAGCCCCACTGCCAGCGCCCCGGCCGCCAGCAGGGCCTGACCGTGCTCCAGCGAAAACACCCCGCCGGAAACGATGACCGGCAGATGAGCGGCCTGCGCCCGCTGCAGGGCTTCGAGGGCCAGCGGCAGCAGGTGGGGACCGTACAGACGTCCGTGCAGCAGACCGCCGCGCCCGTCCGGGTAACTGCCGTAAGGGGCGCTGAGGTGCAGGGCATTCACCCCCATTTCACGCAGCCGGGCCGCCCAGGGGGCTTCCGCCTGCGTATAAGGCAGGCTGACCACCACGGGCAGTTCCCCCAGGGCCGCGTCCACCAGACGCAGCGCCAGATCCGCCCCAGCCCAGGGGGGGATGCCGATCTCCAACGCGCCAACCTCCGGTAAATTTTCCAGGCGGTCGGCCATGCGCCGAATTTCGTCGGCTTCGCTGGCCATCAGATGCACCCACACGGGGGCCGCCGAGCGGGCCCAACGGGCGCGGTGTTCGCTGAGGACACGGCTGAGTCCGGGGTTTGGCAGGCCGGTGTGCATTAAAAAGCCGCCTGCATAGGCCGCCAGGCCGCGTTCTTTGGCCGGGGCGCGCGGGATCAGGCTGACCGGGTGGGTGATGAAGGCGCCCATGCGTTCCGGCCAGGGCCAACTGCGCGGCGGGCGAAAACCCAATGCTCCAGCGGCGTTGACCCAGGGGGACAGCAGGGGCAAATCCTGGCGGGCTTCAGCCATGCGCGGCGAACTCCTCCCGTACCCGCCCCGAACGGAGCAGCAGCAGCCCCAGGGCGTCCTGCGGCTGCCCATCCTCTGCGGGCGGCGCGGCACGGTGCAGCGATTCCAACGTCACCACCACCTCCGGCACGCTCAACGGTCGGCCAAGCTGTTTGGAGGTGTTGCGCACGAACAAGGCGTGCTGGGTGCGGTGGCACAGGGTGGCGGCAGTTTTTTCGGCCTTCAGCGGAGTCACATCCAGCACCCAATGGGCGGGGTCATCCGGGTTGAGCAGGCGCGGCTTGGGCGCATCGGCGTAGGCCGCCTGAACGGTGTACCACAGGCGTTCTGGGCTGGCCCAGGCCTGCGCCGCCAGATGTGCCGCGGCGTAGATCAAACGGTGGGCGGGGTGTCCGTACTCCCCACTGCTGCCGTGGGTGATGAGTACATCCGCCGAGAGTTCATCCAGCACCTGACGCAGTTCCTGGGCCAAATGTGCCGGATCATCCATAAAGGCGTAGAGGGTGTTATCTGGCCCCACGCTGGGGTCCACATAGGGCAGAAAGCGCAGCGACGCGCCCCCCAGGGCCTGCACAGCGCAGGCCAGTTCCTCGGCGCGCAGCGCACCTAATTCCTGCGGGGCACATAGGGGCGGGTCGCCCGCCTCGCCGCCCTCACCGCGGGTGGCGCATAGATAATGCACCTCGGCCCCCAGGCGCGCCAAGAGCGCCAGGGTGCCGCCTGCCAGCATGGTTTCATCATCGGGATGAGCAAAAAAAGCTAAAACCTTCATTCTTGATTATCCTTCGACCTCTAAATCATCCCAGGGGAACACGGGGCCGTCATCACAGGCCAGCTTCCAGCCTTGATGGGTATGCACAGCGCACACGCCGCAGGCCGCCGCGCCGCCACAGGGAATGGGAGTATCTACCAACACTTCAGCCGCCGGACAGCGCTGCTCTGCTGTCAGACCCAGGGCGTCGCGCAGCGCCGTCAGCCGGGCGCGCGGGGCGGTCAGCGCCAGATACTGCGCCCAGGCTGGGGCCTCATGCAGCAGACTGAAGGGCAGCACCTCCACCGCCAGGGGCAGCCCCGCCGGAGGGGCCAGGGTGTAAAGGGCCACATCCGCGCCCTGGGCCAGGGCGGCTTCAATCACCGGCAGCAGGCGGGCCGTGGGGCCGTCGAGAGCCGCCAAAGCCACGCGCCGTGCCTGTGGGGGCAGGCGAAAGCCGCATCCCAAAGGGCTGCGAATCTCCAGGAGATCCCCCACCGCCCAGGCCGCCGGCAGCGGCCCCACCAGGCGCAGATCATCGGGGCGCAGCCGCGCCGGGTACAAAGCCACGGGCAGCGGATCGTCGCTGTGGGGTCGGTTGGCCAGCAAATACTGGCCAGGCGCGGGGTGCAGCCCGCTGGGCAGATGCACGCGCAGCCCCTGCCATCCGGGGGCTTCCTGAGAAATCTCCACAATGGGGGCGAGCGTCACAGCCATAGGGTGTATCCTACCCCGCCTGTCCCGATTTGAACAGGGCTTCTTTTCAAAAAAACCGCCCCCCGAAAAACGGGAGGCGGTCCATGGGAGACAAGAGGCTGCCTAACTGCGCAGTTTGGCGCCCAATTCCTGATCCAGGCGGCGGATGACCCGCTGGCGGATCTGGGTGGCTTCCTGGTCGGTTAGCGTGCGGTCGGGGGCCATATAGGTCAGGCTGTAGGCCATGCTCTTTTTGCCCTCGCCCAGCTTGTCGCCGCGGTAAATGTCAAACAGGCGCACATCCGTCAGCAGCTTGCCACCTGCTGCGCGGATGACGGCTTCGATCTTTTCGGCAGGGAGGTCTTCATCCACCACCACGGCGATATCTTCCAAAACAGGCGGGAAGACCGGCACAGGCTGAATTTCGTAACGGGCCGGGATGCAGCTGAGCAGCACCGCCACGTCCAGTTCCGCCGCCAGCACGGGCGCCGCGCCAAAATCATAATGCTCGGCCACCTTCGGGTGCAGTTCGCCTGCCACCCCCGCCGCGCGCTCACCCACGCGCACCAGGGCGCACTTTCCAGGATGGAAGCTGGGGTGTTGCGTGGGCTCAAAGCGCACATCGCTCAGATGCAGCTCGTTGAAGGCCGCTTCCAAAATGCCCTTCAGGTCGAAGAAGTCCATCACATGGGTTTCGGGGCGGTCCCAGGCGGCAATGTGGCGCGCACCGCTGAGGGCTATCGCCAGGCGTACCGGCTCGGCGGGCAGCACGGATTCGGGATCCGGCAGGAAGACCGGGCCGATCTCAAAAAAGGCCAGGCGCGGGCGCAACCGGCTGTTGCGTTCCACCACCTCCAACACCGAAGCCAGCAGACTGCGGCGCATGACGGTGCGGTCTGAGGCGATGGGATTGGCCAGACGCACATAGGGGATCTCAGTCTGCGCCGCGCCCAGCGGCAGGGCGCGGGCCTCGCGCTCCGGCGTGGTCATGCGGTAGGTGGCCACTTCGCGCAGCCCCGCCCGCACCAGCGCGTCGCGCAGCCGTTCTTCCCCTTCCAAAGAGGGGTTGCGGCGCTGACGCGGCAGGCTGGCAGACAGGCGCACGGCGGGAATGTTATTGTAACCGTACAGACGCGCCACCTCTTCCAGCAGGTCGGCCCGCCCCACCACACCCTCGCCAATATCCAGGCGGTGGGCTGGGGCCTGTGCGCTGACCACCTCGCCCTGCACCGTGCAGGTGAACTCCAGGCGGCGCAGCAGAGCGGCCACCTGTTCCGCGCTCAAGTCAATGCCCAGCACGCGGCGCACTTCGCTGGCGGGCAGCTCCACTACGGGGTCAACCACCGGCGCGGGGTAGGCGTCCACGAGATCCGCGGCAATTTGCCCGCCGCTCCAGTCCGCCATACGCTCCAGGCACAACAGTACGGCCTCCTGCGCCAGGGCGGGGTGAATCCCGCGCGAGAAGCGGTAGCCTGCCTCAGAATTCAGGCGCTGAGAGGCCACCGTGCGGCGCACGTTGATGAAATTCCAGCTCGCGCCCTCCAACAGGATGTTCTGCGACTGGGGGGTAACTTCACTTTCCAGGCCGCCCATCACGCCTGCGATGGACAGCGCGCCTTCTGTGTCGCACACCAGGGTGGTGAAGGGATCCAAATTGCGCTCCACTCCATCCAGGGTGGTGAGCTTTTCGCCGGGGCGCGCCGCGCGGGTGATGATGGTGGGCGGCTGGCCGTGGGCACGCTGGCGCAGATGATCGTAATCGAAGGCGTGCAGCGGCTGGCCAGTTTCGAGCATGACGTAATTGGTGGCGTCCACGATGCTGTTGATCGGCCGCATGCCTGCCAGGCGCAGACGGCGCTGCACCCAATAGGGGCTGGGGCGCGCAGACGCGCCGCGCAGCATGCCGACCACGAAGCGGGGGTTCATGGCGGGGTCTTGAATCTGGATGGAAACCTCCCCCACCACGCTGGGCCCGTCCGCGGGCAGGCGGCGCTGCGGCAAGCGCAGCGGTTTGCCGGTGATGGCGGCCAGTTCGCGGGCCACGCCCAAAACGCTGGCGTTGCGGATCATGTTGGGCAGGATGGAAATTTCGAACACGGCGTCGCCCATGTAATCCGCCAGGGGCATACCCGTGGGCGCGTCATCATCCAGAAAAATAACGCCCTCATGCTCCTCCGAGATACCCAATTCCTTCTCGGAACACACCATCGAGTAACTTTCCACGCCGCGGATCTTGGCGCGCTTGAGGGTGGTCAGCACCAACCCAGGCTGGTGGCCGTCGTAAATCTGCGCGCCCTCTTTGGCATAGGCCACTTTGATGGGCTTGGGCAGGGGCCCCTGGCCTTTGAAATCGTACAGATTAGGCGCGCCGGTCAGCACCACCTGTTCCTGCAAGCCGTCATTCAGGCGGCACAGCACCAGGCGGTCAGCGTTGGGATGGGGCATGACTTCATCAATCTGCGCCACCACCACCTTTTCGCGATCCCAGGACAGGCCGGAATATTTGAACTCATGGCGCTCGCCTTCCGGCAGGGGCAGGCCAATCACCTGCACGCTGTCCACCTCCAGGCCGGCCATGGTTAACGCGCGG
The DNA here is from genome assembly GCA_029975215.1 of Levilinea sp. Taxonomy (GTDB): domain Bacteria; phylum Chloroflexota; class Anaerolineae; order Anaerolineales; family Anaerolineaceae; genus Levilinea. The sequence goes on along the minus strand of JARKPO010000003.1, from coordinate 70,989 downwards.
GCCAGTTCCTCGAGGGACAGGTCAATATCAATGTAATCTTTCAACCACGAAAGCGGTACGTTCATCGTGTTAATCCCTCATCTCTCAGAACTGTTCTAAGAAGCGGACGTCATTGCCCCAGAAGTAGCGGATATCGGTGATGCGGTAGCGCAGCATGGCGATGCGCTCCGGCCCCATACCCGCCGCAAAACCGCTGTAGACCGTGGGATCGTAGCCGCCATTCTTCAGCACGGTGGGGTGAACCATGCCGCAGCCCAAAATCTCCAGCCAGCCGGAGCCTTTGCAAATGGGGCAGCCTTTGCCGCCGCACACAAAACATTCCACGTCCATCTCGGCGCTGGGTTCGGTGAAGGGGAAATAGGACGGGCGTAGGCGCGTGCGCACTTCGTCGCCGAACAGACGGCGGGCGAAGTCGTTCAGCGTGCCTTTCAAATCGCCAAAAGTGATTCCCTTGTCAATCGCCAGCATCTCCACCTGATTAAATTGAATTTCGGAGCGGGCGCTGATCTGCTCATAGCGGTAGCACATGCCCGGCAGGATGACGCGCACGGGGTCAGGGGCATATTCGCGCATGGCGTGAATCTGCCCTGGGGAGGTGTGCGTGCGCAGCAAGACGCCCGGCGTCGTGGTGTGGAAGGTGTCCCACATGTCGCGGGCCGGATGATGGGCGGGGATGTTGAGCAGTTCAAAATTGTACTCATCCGATTCCACATCTCGGGCGCGGTATACCTGGAAGCCCATATCGCCCAGCACGCGGTAAATCTCGCGCAGGTTTTGGGTGGCAGGATGCAGGCTGCCGAGGGTGGGAGCGCGCCCCGGCAGGGTCACATCCAGGCGTTCATTCTGCAGACTGCGCTGCAGCGCGGCCTGGCGCAGCTCGTCACTGCGCAGGTTAAAGGCGCCTTCCAGGGCCAGCTTCACCTGGTTGGCGCTCTGGCCCACCTGCGGGCGCTCTTCTTTGGACAGCTTGCCCAGGTCGCTGAACACACGCATCACCGCCGAGCTGCGGCCCAAATGCGCTGTACGCCAGGCCTGCAAACCGGCTTCGTCCTGAACGCTTTCCAGTTCTGCGAGAGCCTGTTCCTGAATCGAGGTCAGATTCTGCAAGAGGATAGGTAGGTCGGTCATTCTCACCTCCGAAAAATCAGAGCTTCCGCGCACGCGGTGCTCAGGAATAAAAAAACCGTCCCAGGAAAACGGGACGGATTTTCTCCGCGGTACCACCCGAATTGGCCGCGCCGTGGCGGCCCACTTTCCCCAACGGCCCGCATCCGGCGGGCGATTGGCTGCGCTCGATAACGCGGCGCGCTGCGTCTCAGACTACTGGCCGCCTGAAAAGCGGCGTTCCCCTGAGAGGCTCAAGAGGGAACTTCGGCGGGATTCCGCCGGGATGGGGTCTCAGTCTATGCCCCGTCTTCCCTGTCGGTTTCCACCCGCGTACTTTCCTCCGTCACAGCCTTTGGACGGTTGATTAGCTCCATTATCCTCACTTTTAGCAGGCCTGTCAAGGTGATATTCGCGCGTCTACAGCCAGATCACCTCGCCGCTGGTCTGATCGTAGTAGGCCGGAACCACGCGCACCCCCGGCCGGCGCAAACAGGGGCTTTCCTCCAGCAGGCGCTGAACGGTCAGGCGCGCGCTGCGCTGGGCGGTCTCATCCACCGAATCTCCGGCGCGAACAGCAGGCTGCAGCAGGCCCGCCAGCCCCTGCCCGGCCTCAGGGCGCCCTTGCGCCTGCACGGCAGCCGTCACCGCGCCGCAGGCCGAATGTGCCAGCACCACCACCAACGCGCTGCCCAAATGATCCACGGCATATTCCACACTCCAACGCACCACATCGGGAGCGGTGTTACCCGCCACACGCACCACAAACAGGTCGCCCAACCCCTGATCAAACAAGATTTCCGGGGCAATGCGCGAATCGGAGCAGCCCAGCACCACCGCAAAGGGGTGCTGACCGGCGGTTAACTCCGCTCGCCGCTGGGGGGATTGGTTCGGGCGAGTCATCTGGCCTTGCACAAAGCGCGCATTACCGTCTTTTAACTGCTGAAGTGCCTGATCCGCGGAGCATGAGGGTTGTGTATGCGACATAGGAGTGTCCTTTCAGGGTTGAGGGATAGGTGTAGTGGTAGTGATTGTACCCGAATTTTCTGACCGATCCGGGCGGAAATTCCGGCTTGCGCGGCGGGGCGCAGCAAGGTAAGATACTGGCATAGGAGAAGACCCCATGCAAAAGAACCGATTCGCAATTATCGTGGGCCTTTTGGCCCTGTTGGCCAGCACCCTGGCCTGTTCCCTGCCGATCGCCGGGCAGGACGAAGGCGCCACCCCAGGGGAAATTGCCACTGCGGTGGCGGCCACCCTGGCCGCGTCCGGGCCTGCGCAGCCCCCGCTGGTGCTGCCCACCCTCATTCCTGAAAAACCCACCCCCACTCCCACCCTCGATCTGCCGCCCACCCCCACCCCGACCCCGCCGGTCAGCCTGACCCTGGCTTACCGTGACGGCGCGGGCAACCTGTGGGCCTGGGTTGAGGGCGGCTCCCCACGCCAACTGACCTCCAGCGGCGATGTGGGCTACGATCTGGCCGTGTCTTCGGATGGAGCCTGGATCGCCTTCACCCGCCACGTGGATGATCCGCCCACCCACAGCCTGTGGGCCATCCGCCCAGACGGTGCCGGCGAGCGGGAACTGGTGAGCGCGAAAGAATTTGCCGGGTGGAACGGCGGTCTGGATGTGCGCACCTCCGTCACCGCCAAAATTGCCTGGGCCAACGGCACGCATACCCTGGTGTTCACCACCCAGCCGCTGGTGGAATACGGCATGGTGTTAAATTACGACCTGCGCACGGTGGACGCCGACACAGGCGCGCTCACCGAGGTGCTGCCCATCGGCGCGGGGGGCATGTTCACCCTGTCGCCCGACGGCCGCCAGGTGGCCCTGGCCACCCCCAACGCCCTGCACCTGATGAATCTGGACGGCACCAATCTGCGCAGCAACGTGATCAACTACGCCAATGTGATGACCTACAGCGAATATGCCTACCACATTCAGCCGGTATGGGCCGCCGATTCCAGCCGCCTGCGCGTGCATATCCCCCCCGCGGATCCTTTGGCCGCCCCTCGTCAGGCCACCACCCTGTGGAATGTGCCCGCGGACGGCTCCCCTGCCCAGCAAACCGGCAGCGTGGATGTGTTCTTCCTGGATACGGTGCTCTTCGCGCCCGCGGGTGAAAAATTACTGCTTGTTCGGCCGATGGGTGACCCCACCACCAGCAATGTGCGAGAATTAGTGCTTAGCGGGGTGGACGGCGGCGGTGCGCTGCGCCTGGACGGGGGTGAATTCACCAGCGCGGCCTGGTCGCCCGACGGGCGTCGCTTCAGCTATCTGCGCAACCCCGGCGGGATCGCCCTGTACGGCCAGCCCGAAAGCGGCAGCGTGGCCCCCCTGACCGACACGGCCAACGTGCAGGAAGTCTTGTGGATTGACGCCAACCGCTTCTTCTTCAGCAGCCGCGCCAGCGACAGCACGCGCCAGATCCGCCTGGGGACTCCCGGCAGCCCCAGCCAGCTGATCGCCGAAGTCAACGGGTTGGAATCCTACGATTGGGTTGCGATGGACTTTAACCGCTAGACAGCCGATTAAAAAACAACACCGCCCAGGATGCTGGGCGGTGTTTCGCTTAACTCACACGATGGACAATGCTCCTGACAGGCAGCCCTCACCTCTTAGGGGAACTTAACTACCACCCAATTGGACAACTGAACTTTTGGAACGTTGACGGTTTTTGAATACTTCGGGCCAAGCTGGCTATTAGCCGAGACGCTCACGGAGCCTTTCCACCACTTATTTGTGGTCTTAATTTCGCAGCCTAAGAAAGACGGATATTGCGTCGCCGTCCAGGTTGTGTATACATTGGACTGGTTGTAACCTTTCACCGTCACCGTCCATTTTTGAACACAATCCATGCCTTTGAATTTTGCGGAAATCTGCTGTCCATTCGTGCCCGCATAGGCTGGTTTGGGCATCGCAGATACCAGCAGTACCACACAGAGTAAAACAATCATGATCCGATAAAACGTTTTCATACCCTCCCCTTAATCTACAATCCCACCTGAATTCATCGTGTGAGTTTCGCTCATAACGATTGTATCCTTTTCTAATTCCGAAAGAGGGGGATGGGAATCGACAATTTTGAAAGCCGGAAATCAGCTCGCGAATTCCCAGGCGGCCTGCAGCCAACGGCTGGGTCTCATTGTCAGGCTCAGATCAACCCTGGTCATCATCCAGGGCGCGGAACGGGCGCTGGTCTTCGTCAATCACCGGCAGGCAGCCCGCCGAAGTCATCTTAATCTTGCGGTTGCGCGCCGAGCGCCAGATCATAAAGATGAGGGGCGCGCCCAACACCACCAGGGCCAGCCAGGGGATCTCGCCAGCCATGCCGGCGGCCGGGGCCGCCGCCGCGGGGGTCGGTTCGCTTTGCGGAAACGGCGCATTGGCCAAAACCACACCTGGCGCGGCCAGAATCAGGGCCGTCCATAACAGCCACACACTCCAACGATAATTAGGTTTCATCCTCAGGCCCTCCATGCTTTCCATTATAGCCATTCTGCGTGCGCATGCACCGATGAAATTGACTTGCCTCTGTTCCTTGCCCACTTTCACCCCCGCCCGAATTCAAAGCCGCCGGCCGCCCCTACTCAATGGGCGGTTTACGGTGATGATGAAGTCCCACTAAGAAGCGAACTTACCAGACCCCCGGCAGCAGGCGGTAACGTACCTTCTGGGCATATTCGCGGTAGCCGGGCAAATTTCCCTGCAGGAAACGGTCTTCCAGACGCGTGCGGATGATTAACGCTATGCCAATCAGCACCACCGGAATGAACGCCCAGACCGAGTTGAGCAGGAGCGGCATCCCCAGGTTCGCCGTCAGACCCCCGGCGTAGCCAGGGTGGCGGATCCATTGGTACGGCCCGCTGGAGATGACTTTGTGCCCACGATCCTCCTGAATGCGCACCGTCCCGGAAAAATAGGCGTTTTCCACAAACGCGTAGGAGGCAAACATGTTCCCGGCCAGCATCAGCCCCAGCCCAAGCATCTCTACCGGCAGCGAGAAGCCCGCCGGACCCTGCAGGCGGGCTTCCAATCCCACCGCCAACAAGATGAAGACCGTTCCAAAAGCCACCAGGGGCGAGAGCCATTTATCCCAGGGCTGGGTATTCTCGTGCCGGTCGTAATTGGCACGTTCTTTGAGGATATCAGGGGTACGGCGCACAGCCAGGGCACGGCTGATGAGGAAAGACAGCAGGAAAACCGCCGCCATAACCCAGGCCTGCCACCACCCCCACCGGCCAGAAATCAGGATGGGCAGCAGAGGGATCACCACCAGCACCAACACCAGCATGACCGCTGTACGGACGATATTGACATCTTTTTGCTTTTCCATAAAGCCCTCCTACATCCTTACACATTTCATAGCCATGCCGTCCGGCCTAACGAGCAAGCCCAGCCTTCAGGACAAAGCGCCTGGAAATCGCCCTGCCAGGAAACAAGAACCGCTCTTCGTTCATAGGACGCCCTCAAACGCTCAGGCTGGATGACAGCAGGAGCGGTTGTAATCTGGCTAGTCCCACACCTTATGCACAAACCACTCCGGAAACATGTGCGAATTGGACAGCACCACTTCAGGGTGTTGGCGCATGAATTGACGCAGCCGGGGATCGTGCGGGCCGAGCACGAGCCGAATCAACCAGGCGGGCGTCTCGTGGTTATAGACCGCGCCGGCATCGCCAGCGTTGAAATACCAACCCTGCTCCAATTTGACCGCGACACCGCAGTGCCCCTGGGAATGCCCGTGCAGCGGCACCAGCCACATCTCCGGCGAAAACGGCAGGCGGATGGCCGAAAAATCGTACCAGTTCTCGCCTCCATCCTCGTACAAGACCCAATTCGGTTTATGAGCGATGTGGCGTTGAATATAGGCCATGTCGGTCCAGCGGCGCATGGTTCCAATGAATGCCTCATATTCCCGGCGGTGGACATGCACCGCCGCCCAGGGGAAATCTGGCAGGCCCCCGCAGTGATCGAAGTGCATGTGAGTTAAAACAATGTGGCGCACATCTTCCGGCGAATAGCCCATCTGCCGCACCTGGTGGAAGGCGGCCTCTTGCGGGTCCCAGGCCAATTTCGTGATCCCCCGGAACAGCTTCAGCATGGCGTGCGGGTGGGCGTAATCTTCCAGCCCCGGGCCGGTATCCATCAGAACCAGGCCCTGGTCGGTCTCCACGAGCAAACAGACCATGCCCGTTTTCAGCCGGGAGGGCCAGCGCGCATCACAGGTGAAGCCGTTGAACAGGTGAATCGACATGCTGCAATCCCCAGCAATCCGTTCAACCGGTGAGGATATCTATACTCATTATAGCGAAGTGCGCCGGTAAAGCACGAACTGAATTGTGCAGGTTTCACATCCGCGGGTACACGGACTGAACAGGCCAAAAAAGGATGGTTTGCTGATGGAGGAAAGCGGCGCCAATGATACCCCCATGCCGCTGACAAGAAAACAGACACCCGGCTCGCTCAGGTGTCTGTCCCATCGCTCTTTTGTGTGTCCGCCCCCCACCACCCCAGCGGGCTTACTCTCGATCCAGAGTCGCATCTTCCATTGAGATTGGATCCTCCAGCGGCTCCACGTGGGTAAAGGTGACCGCCTGGGGAAGCTCCTGCCGGATTTCTTGTTCGATCTTTTCAGCAAATTGATGCCCGCGCTGGACGGTCCAGGCACCGGGCACCAGAATATGAACTGAGACAAAACCGCGCGCCGCCGCAGAGCGCGTCCGTAAGGCGTGGAACCGCATACCTTGTTTTTCATAGCGGCTCAGAATTTTTTGAATTTTTGTGACGGTCTCTGCCGGAAGAGCTTTATCCATCAGGCCGAAATAGGCCTGGCGGAGAAGGCGGCCGCCCGTCAAGAGAATGTTGGCAGCAACGACCAGGGCAATGATGGGATCCATGATATCCAACCGGGTCACGCTGACCAGGCCGACGCCCAGGATGACCCCGCCCGTGGTGAAGACATCCGTCATCAGATGGCTGGCATCGGCTTTGAGGGTGATGGATCCGTAGCGGGCGCCCGCCTGCGCAAGCACACGCGACACCCCAAAGTTGATCAGAGAAGCGATGACCGAGATCCCCAGGCCCAGACCCACCTGCTCCAGCGGCTGCGGATTAAACAGGCGCGGAATGGCGGTAAAGGCAATGCTGCCCGCGGCGATCAAAATCATGCCGCCTTCAAATCCGCTGGAGAAGAACTCCACCTTGGAATAGCCAAAGCCGAACTCTTCGTCGGCAGGGCGGGAGGCGACGCGCAGCGCAATCAGGGCAACAATGGCCGTGACCAGATTGACCAGCGATTCCAGCGCATCGGAGAGCAGACCGACCGAGTTGGTCAGCCAATACGCGCCCAATTTCAACGAAATCGTCAGCACGGCAGCGGCGATCGACATCCAGGCAAAGCGGGTGAGATTCTGGTTTGGGGAATGTGACATACAATTGATTGTATCGCTAATTCTCCAAAAAGAGTGGATTTTGCAGTAAAGAGAGGACTGTTCTAAACTTTGTCGGGATTTGTTGGGGGCCCGCGGACGAATTAAAAAAGCCTGCCCAACGGCAAGCTTTTTCTCAGCGGATCAGGGCAGTGTTCGAATATCACCCCCTCACAGGGGGCCAGCGGACGAATAAAAGACTTTGCGTGAAATAAAAAAGCTCACCTAACCGGTGAGCTTTTCTTCAGCGGAGAGGCGGCGTTCGAATATCACCCCCTCATGGGGGCCCGCGGACGAATTAAAAAAGCCTGCCCAACGGCAAGCTTTTTCTCAGCGGAGAGGGCGGGATTCGAACCCGCGGCCGAGTCTACCCCGGCACTCACTTAGCAGGCGAGCCCATTCAGCCACTCTGGCACCTCCCCAATATGAAATTCTTAATCCCCCGCAGCGTACCTCTTGCGGAGGGAGAGGGATTCGAACCCACGGTGAGTTACCCCACACCTGTTTTCAAGACAGGCGCCTTAAGCCACTCGGCCATCCCTCCGGATCTCGCCAATTTCGTGTCTGTTATTGTATCATACATCAACCGCCCGGACAAGCTTTTTCCAGCCGAGCGCGGAGTAGCGTTACCTTTTATCACACTTTCGCAACAATCCGCCCATTTTGGTTGACTTTCCACCGAAAATCACTACAATAACTTTATACGGCCAGTCGTACGTTTTTTAATGTCTATAATGTCAGTACATTCTGACATAACCGCGACTGCCGTAGAAATACCCAGCCCCACCTTCAAGCTCATCCAACCGATTCACCATCGTTTAAAAATTCCATAGCCAGTTGTGTTACCACAGGAGAACCGATGACGGCTTCAGAAATTGTGGCGCGTGATGGGAAAAAGATGGTTTGGATCCCCGCAGGCGAATTCATTATGGGCAGCGAAGAGTTTGGCCCAGAGATGCCCATGCGGAAAGTCTATCTGCCTGGGTATTACATTGACGCCTACCCGGTGACCAACGCTGAGTACAAACGCTACATGCTGGCCACCTATGCCATCGCCCCCCGCCACTGGGGCGGCATGGAGATTCCCCCCGGGCTGGAAAACCATCCCGTTCACCGTATTTCCTGGTTTGAGGCGGTCATGTACGCCGAATGGGCCGGCAAACGGCTTCCCACCGAGGCCGAATGGGAAAAAGCTGCCCGCGGCACCGACGGCCGCCGCTGGCCGTGGGGGAATGAATTCAATGAGGATAACGCCCTGGTGTGGGATCGCGGCGAATACCTGATGACCGCCCCCGTGGACGCCCACCCCGGCGGGGTCAGCCCCTACGGTGTGTATGAGATGGTGGGGAATGTGGAAGAGTGGTGCGCCGATTGGTATGATGCCTACCCCGGCTCCCCCTACAAAGGCAAAGCCTTTGGCAAGAAATTTAAAGTGCTGCGCGGGGGTAATTCCTTCTTCACCCAAAACCATGCCCGCTGCGCTTATCGGTGTTTCACCCGCCCAGAAGATTCAGGTGTAGATAACGTCGTCGGCTGTGGTTTCCGGTGTGTACTGGATTCAGCGGACTTAAAGTAACGGCTCGACCGGCCTGCGCGCCGGATCTCCCCCCGTAAGGAGGTGGTTTTTCGCCCATTCTGGCTGTGAATCCGGTTTTGTTCTCTCTTCAGTCGTCCTTCCGCCCTGGGTGATCCCGGGTGGAAACCGCTCCGCTCTCTTTTTCATGGAGCCCGTAGGAAATCGAATCATTCACCTTTGCTGATCACCGAATTATTTAAGGAGAAAGGCCAAATGAGTACAGCCTCGGCTAAACCAGTTGCAAGAAAGAAGCGCTCTTCCCGCATCCCGCTGACCTATGTGGTCGCCCTGGTGCCGGTTGCAGCCGCCCTCAACATTGTCGGCGGACAAATTAACACCATCCTGAAACTGCCCATCTTCCTGGACATGATCGGCACGGCTGTGGCCGCCATCGTCCTGGGTCCCTGGTGGGGAGCGTTGGTTGGCGCCATCACCAATATCGTGTCTTCCTTCATCAGCGGCCCCATCGGTCTGCCCTTTGCGGTCGTCAATGTGGTTGGCGCGTTGGTTTGGGGTTACGGTGTGCGCTGGGGTCTGGGTAAGAAATACTGGAGCTATTTCCTCCTGAATATCGTTGTGGCTTTCCTGTGCTCGGTCACCGCTGTGCCGATTTACGTCTTCATCTTCGGCGGCGCGACCGGCCATTTTGCGGATATGATGACCGCCGCCTTCCTGGCGATGGGGCAGAACCTGATCGTCTCGGTCTTCTCTTCCAACATTCTGGTATCCCTGGCAGATAAAATCATCGCTGGTTTCGTGGCTCTCGCCATTATCGAAGCGCTGCCCGCTAATCTGACCGCGAACATCCAACTGCCGGCAGCGGCGGGTGGGTTAAAGAAGGTGCTGTGGATCGCCGGCGGCGTGATCGTTGGCGCAGCCATCACGTTGATTGCCCTGGCCGTGGCGAAGTAATCCAAAGGAGAAGAATTCATGGAAAAGCGTCCCGCAACTGTTGGAACCAAAGAAGGCCTGGGGGCTGGAATTATCGGCCTGGGTCTGCTTTTGGGCTTTTTGCCCAGCGCCGCCCAAAAAATCGCTGACCTGGACTTCGTCCAGAGCGAGCCTTTTGGCATCCTCACCGGCGCCGTATTCGTCATGGCCGTACTGACCGCTCTGGCCGGCCTGGCCGTCATCCTTGCCAAGTTCGAAGACACGGAAGAGTAATCCTCCGCCGACCCTGATTGAGCGTCAATGGCGAGAGCGTATCTGCTCTCGCCATTGATTGCCAGCCTCATCGTAAGGAGTTGCTATGAGCGGCGAAAAACCCATTCTTGAGATTAAGGACCTGACCTTTACATATGCCGGAGCCGAAACCCCGGCGCTGAAAAATATCAACCTTCAGATTTTTGAAGGAGAATATGTTGCCTTATTGGGTTTGAACGGGTCCGGTAAGACGACGCTGCAGCTGTGCATCAATGGTGTTATCCCACATATGATCATGGGCGACATGGAAGGCAGCGTTACCGTTCAAGATTTGGACACCGCCGAATACCCCACCCGCGAACTGGCCAAGATTGTCGGTGTAGTCTTCGACAATCCCGAATTTCAGCTCAGCCAGATGTCCGTCGCCGAAGAGATCGCCCTGGGGTTGGAAAACCTGGGCGTCGCAGTTGAAGAAATGAACCCCATCATTCATGAAGTCCTCGATATTGTTGGGCTCAGCGGTCTTGGCGACCGCTCCCCCTTCGAGCTGTCGGGCGGGCAGCAGCAGCGGCTCTCCATCGCCGCCGCTTTGGCCATGCGACCACAGATTCTGGTTATGGACGAACCTACCTCCAACGTGGATCCCATCGGAAAAGAAGAGGTGTTTGCAGTAGCCGCCAAGCTGAACCGCGAACGAAAGATGACGGTCATCATGGCAGAACATGAAGTGGAAGTGATGGCGGCTTATGCCAACCGCATTATCGTTATGGATCACGGCGAAGTCATCCTCAACGGTACCCCCACTGAAGTCTTCAGCCAACTGGATGTCTTAGAAAAGGCCGGGCTGCGCGTCCCCCAGGTGACCGAGATGGCCTACCGCCTGGAGCACGAGCGCGGCGCGCATTGGAATACTACGTATCCGGTAACCACCGAAGAAGCCTTCCAGCGCATCGCGCCCTTGTTTGGAGGCAAACATGACTAACCCTATCATCGAATGTCAAAATGTATGGCATATCTACGGCGGTTCTGTGACCGCTGTGCAGGATGTCAGCCTAAAGATTTTCCCAGGCGAGATCATCGGCATTATCGGTCAGAATGGATCGGGCAAAACCACCCTGGTGAAGCATTTTAACGGTTTGCTGAAGCCTACCAAAGGCAAGGTGCTGGTCAACGGGCGCGATACCGGCCCCATGCGCGTGCAGGAACTTTCCGCTTCGGTGGGGTATGTCTTTCAAAATCCCAACCACCAGCTGTTTGCCCGCACGGTGGAGGCCGAGCTGGAATTTGGCCCGCGCAATCTGGGCCTGCCCGAAGAGGAGGTGATTGAACGGCGCGAAAAGGCCATCGAGTTCTTCGGCCTGGAACCCCTGCGCCACAGCCACCCCTACCGCATCGGCTTCCCCCTGCGCAAGCTGGTGGGCATGGCCTCCGTCTACACCATGCGCCCCGCCGTGTTCATTCTGGATGAGCCCACCACCGGGCAGGATAACGTCACCACCCGCATTGTCTACCGCCTGATCCACCGTCTGCGCGATGAAGGCTCCACAGTGCTGTGCGTGGCCCACGATATGATCCTGCTGGCCGAGGTCGTGGAACGCATGGTGGTTATGCGCGATTCCTTGCTGATCGCTGATGCCCGCCCGCGTGAGGTGTTCTCAGACCGTGCCCTGATGGGCAGCACCCATCTGCTGCCGCCCCAGATCACCGAATTGACCCTGCGGCTGAAAGAGCAAGGCAAGCTGCCCCAGGTGAGTTTGAGCGTTTCGGAATCGTTGGATGTGTTTGCTCCAGTTCTCGGGGGCAAATTGGAAGGAGGTCAGGCATGAGAGGCGTTGTCATCCCCATTAGCATGGTCCCCGGGAACTCGGTCATCCACCGCATCTCGCCCCTGCCCAAGCTTCTGCTGGCGGGCTGTGTGTTGGTGCTGTCATTTTCCACCCGCAACCCGGCCATTTTGGGCGCGCTGATCGTCTTGGGCATGGTGATGGTCTCCGTGGCCAACATTTGGAAACCCTTCCTGCGCGTCATGTCCATCCTCTTCCCCATTCTGCTGACCCTCATCACCCTGCAAAGCATCGCCCCGGCTTTTCCGCGCCCGTGGACGCCCATCGTTTCAATGGGGCCGTTTACGATCTATCAGGAAGGCATCTACAGCGGCGTCACCATGGTGGAGCGCGCCACCAGCATGACCATCTTTGCCCTGGCTGCCATCATGACCACCCACCCCAGCGATCTGTTCGCCTCGCTGCAAAAAATCGGCATGCCCTACGTGCTGAACTTCATCCTCACCATGACCCTGCAGCTCATCCCCATCCTGCAAAAAGAGTTCACCACCGTGCTCAGCGCGCAGAAATCCCGCGGGTTGAAAGGCACTGGCTTTGCCGCGGTGCTGCCCAGCATGGTTCCGGTGTTTGTAGGGGCCATTGAGCGCGTGCAGCAGCTTTCCATCTCGTTGGAATCGCGGGCCTTCGGCTCTTCGGGGACGAAAACCAGTTACCGGTCGGTGAAGGTCTCGTGGGTAGATTACCTGTTGATGCTTCTAACCACCTTCGGAACCTGCGGACTGCTGTATTGGATCATCAGCGACCCCTCGCTGGATTGGAGCCGCACGCTGATCTTTGCCCCGTGGTTGGCGATTACCCTCTTCACCCTGGCCACCCTGGGGTTTCTGACCTTTGTGATCATCGCCATCCGCGTGGTCCTGCGCGCGTAGTCTACAAAAAGGAAGGTCAAAATGAAAGATATGCCTGAAGTGATGCACCACATTAACCTGCGCAAAGGGGATGTAGGCCGCTATGTGCTGCTGCCCGGGGATCCGGGGCGCTGTGAAAAGATCGCCCAATATTTTGATAACCCCCAGTTTGTGACCCAAAAACGGGAGTACGTCACCTACACCGGCACGCTGCTGGGTGAAAAGGTGGCCGTGGTCTCCACCGGCATCGGCTGCCCCTCCACCGCCATCGCTGTGGAAGAGCTGGTGGCCATCGGAGCCGATACCTTCATCCGCGTGGGTACCTCCGGGGGGATGCAGCCGGAACTTATCCCCGGCGAGTTGGCCATCCTCACCGGCGCCATCCGCGACGAAGGTACCACCCTGCATTACCTGCCGGTAGAGTTCCCCGCCGTGGCTGACACCGAGGTCGTCACCGCCCTGCGCGAGGCCGCCATTCAGAATCAATGCGGCTATCATCTGGGCGTGTCTCAGTCCAAAGATTCCTTCTACGGCCAACACCAGCCCGAACGGATGCCCGTGGCCAGCCACCTGTTGGAACGCTGGAAGGCCTGGAAGATGGGCGGGGCGATCTGCTCCGAGATGGAAGCCGCCGCCATTTTCATCCTCGGCAGCATCTACCGCGTACGCACCGGTGGGGTCATGCTGATTATGGCCAACCAGGAAGCCCCAGGCCCGCGCGTGGTGTACGACGACCTGCACGGCACAATTTCCACCGCGGTGGGCGCGCTGAAGATCTTGATCGAACGCGACCGCAAGGCCGCTCAGGCCGGTTAAGGAGATCTTATGGAAACCCCCGATCAATTGCAGCATCACATCCACATGAAAAAAGGCGACGTGGGGCGCTATGTGCTTCTGCCGGGCGACCCCGGGCGCAGTGAAAAGATCGCCCAATATTTTGATAACCCGCAGTTTGTGGCCCAGCACCGCGAATACGTCACCTACACCGGCACGCTGCTGGGTGAAAAAGTGTCCGTCACCAGCACCGGCATCGGCTGCCCCTCCACCGCCATCGCCGTGGAAGAGCTGATCGCCATCGGCGCCGACACCTTCATCCGCGTGGGCACCTCTGGTGGAATGCAGCCAGGGATCAAAACGGGCGATGTGGCCGTGGTCACCGGAGCCATCCGCGACGAGGGCACCACTCTGCACTACCTGCCGCCGGAATTTCCCGCTGTGGCCGATGTGGACGTGGTTTTGGCGCTGGAAGAAGGCGCCCGGCGCGCTGGAATCCGCAGTTGGCGCGGCATCAGCCAATCCAAAGATTCCTTCTACGGCGAGGTGGAACCGTACCGCATGCCGGTGGATAAGCGCCTGACAGAACGCTGGAAAGCATGGGTCGCTGGCGGAGCCATTTGCTCCGAGATGGAAGCCGCCGCCATTTTTATCATCAGCTCCATTCACCGCAAACGCGCCTCTGGCGTGATGCTGATGGGCAGCATGGCCGAAGAAGACCAGCCGCACACGCCGGAAGAATGGAAAGCTATGGAGGCGCTTTTTGATGTAGACCGCGCCATCCGTGTGGCCATCGAAGGCTTAAAAGCCTTGATTGAACAAGACCGCCAGCGCGGCGCTTAGTCGCCGGGCTGTACTCACGGGGTGGGGCAGGCAACGCGCCCCATCCCACATTTTTATTCATTGGAACCCAGCATGGCGACGAACGATATTGAGTATCTGGCAAAACACCACCCGGTTTATTTAGAGCAAGTCAACCGCAATTATTGGATCAACTTCATATTGTTGTCTTGCGATTCGGCCATCTTCACCTTCTCCCTGGCCATGCTCTCGCAGGACACCATTCTGCCCTATTTTGTTTCGCAGCTCACCCCCAGTAAAACCCTGGTAGGGCTGGTGCCAGCCCTGTTCTTCCTGGGCTTTTATCTGCCCCAACTGCTGGGCGCATACCTGGCCAACGGGCGGGCCACGCGCAAATGGATCATCTTCGGCATTGCCGTGGCCGAACGCGTGGGTATTTTGTTCATCGCACTGGTGGCGCAGTTTGCCTTGCGTCTGCCCCCAACGCAAACGCTGATCTTATTCTTCACCGCCTACACTCTGTTTGCCATCACCAACGGACTGATCGGCCCGGCTTATGCCGATTACATCAGCAAAGCCATCCCGCGCCGCCGCGGCCTGTTTTATGGGGTCATGTACGGTCTGGGCGGGCTGATTGGGTTTGGGTCTTCGTGGGTAGCGCGCTACTTCTTGGACCGCTACGCCTTTCCGGCCAATTTCCAAACCCTCTTTTGGGTGGGCTTTGCCGCCTCTTTCATCTCGCCCTTCATTATCGCCGCCTTCCGCGAAACGCCCCTGCCCGAAACCAGCGCCCCCCAGCCGCTGCGGGCCTTTTTGGCCTCCATCCCTGGCCAGGTGCGCCAATATCCCCAGTTCCTGCGCTACCTGGCGGCGCGCGCCCTGGTGGGGCTGGGTCTGATGGGCAACGCCTTCTATGCCTTATACGCCATCCAGAAGTTTGAGCTGAGCAGCGGCAGTCTGGGCATCTTCACCATGATCATCCTCCTGGCCCAAAGCGCCCTGGGCTTTGTGTGGGGCTGGCTGGGAGACCGCTTCGGCTACAAGATGGTGCTGACAGCTGCCGCCGTATGCCTGGGGGTAGAGGCGGTGCTGGCCCTCACCGCGCCTTTCGCGGAGATGTATTTCGTCATCGCCTTTTTGATCGGTGGGGTATACGCCGCCACCAATATCTGCGACCCCAACATTGTGTTTGAAATCGCCCCGCCCCACGAAACCAGCCGTTTCATCGGCATCGCCAACACCCTCATCGCGCCGGTTTTGGGCCTGGCCCCGCTCTTGGGAGGGGCCTTGGTAGACCTTGGCTCCTATCCGGCTCTGTTCACGGCGGTGCTGGTCATCTCCGTGCTGTCCTGGGTGGTGATCCGGCGCTGGTTGGTGGAGCCGCGGCGCAGCCTGCACGCACGCCTGCCCCTCAGACGCGGCGGTCTATAAAAAACAGCCGGTGGTGCAAGAGCATCACCGGCTGCGCTTTTAACAGCACAGAGCTTATTCCGTCCCGCGCGGCGCCAGGTAGAGGGCCAGGATATTCTCGATCGGGACATCGTTTTGAATATAATGCGCCGTGGTGCAGATGTACCCCCCGCCCTTCCCCAAAATCTGACAGCGAGCGCGCACCTCATCCACCACATCCTGGGGCGAACCGTGCGGCATGGTGTGCTGCAAATCAATGGCCCCGTGGAAAGCAATGCGCCCGCCAAATTCCTCTTTGATGCGCGCCATGTCCATCATGGAAGCCCGCGGCTGCAAAGGGTTGAGCACGTCAATGCCCATGTTGTCGATCAGAGCGCCGATCAGCGGGTAAATGGCTCCGCACGAATGGTAGATGATCTTTAACCCGTAAGACTTAATCACCGCATTCAGGCGTTGGTGGCGCGGCAGAATATACTTGCGCCACAGGCGCGGCGACATGAGCAGGCCGTTTTGAATGGCCACGTCGTCGTAGGTGTACACCCAGTCAATTTTGCCCTGGGCGGCGCGCATCAGCGCATGCACATTGGAGATCATCACATCCGTGTAGCAGTCCATAATGGCGCAGGGCACTTCCGGTTTCTCCAACAGGTCCACCAGGAAGCGGTCCAGCCCATACAAGGCCCAGGACGATTCAAAAATTCCGCCCACATCATAGCGAATGGGGTAGCGCACCTCACGATTGATGGCGTCAATCTTGGCGGGCAGGCTGTCCCAGCGCCACCCTTCCGTCTTGGGCCAGCGCGGCCAACTTTCCACCTCGGCAGCCGACTGGGCTTCGGCCAGCGGGAAACTGGCGTACTCTTCATAGGTGCTGAATTCGTTGCTCACCTTGCGGCGGTGACTGCCCCAGCGGTCCAAAAACGTTCCGTCGGGCAGCTCCTGGCGGGTAGGGCCGATGGGGTCCGGTGCCACAATCCGGCAGTCCACCCCCAACAGGCGCAGCAGTTCCTCTTCGTCCCGCGCCTGCAGATAGTCCATCAAGCGCGCCTGCGTCTCCGGCACGGCCCAATAATCAAACGGCACCCGGTCCGGGGTCTGGCGTTGAATCGCCCGCAGGACACGTTCATGCGGCGACATGGCATCCGCGCCGGGGCGGCCGTACAGGTGTTCCAGCCGCTGACGCGCTTCCTGGGGGGTTGAGGGGGGCATAAAATCGGCCATCTGGCTGTCTTCCTTCCGATAACAATAGAGATAAGATCATTATACTCGCCCGCGCTTTCCTGTTGATGTGAACGGTGCGGTTTCGCGTTACAATCAGAGCAGCGCTCACCCAAAAGGTTAACCTTGTGAACGATCTGCCCCTGGCTGACATTCTGCAAAAGACCGCCCTGTTTTCGGGGTTGGAACCTGCCGCTCTGCGGGCTGTGCACCTGGCCGCGCACACCTGCCAAAGCGCGGCGGGCAGCCATTTCTTCCTGCAGGGCGACCCCGCCGAGCGAGTCTTTTTGCTGACCCGCGGGCGGGTGAAGCTGACCCAGATGAACCCAGACGGCAGCCAGGTGCTGCTGCGCGCGGTGGGCCCCGGTACTCTGTTTGGCGCGGTGGCATTGGTCCAGGATGAGCTTTATCCCGTCAGTGCCGAGGCCGCCGAAGACAGCGGCGGGGTGTATTGGGGCGCAGCAACTTTAAAGGAACTGGCGCTGCGCTACCCGCAGATAGCGCTGAATGCTATGAAATTAATGGCCGAGCGGGTTCAGGAATTTCAGCAGCGCTTTCGAGAACTGGCCACCGAGCGCGTGGAGCGCCGCCTGGCGCGGGCGCTGCTGCGGTTGGCCAGCCAGACCGGCCGCAAGGTGGCCGAAGGCGTGCTGATTGACCTGCCCCTCACCCGCCAGGATTTAGCCGAAATGACCGGCACCACCCTCTTCACCGTTAGCCGCATCCTGAACCAGTGGGAAACCCGCGGGCTGGTGGCGCTGGGCCGCGAGCGGGTCATTGTGCGCTTTCCCCACGGCCTGGTGGCCGTCGCCGAAGACCTGCTGCTGCCGCCAGCCAGCCAACCTTAGCGCCGTTTGCGCCAGCGCAAGGACCCCCGCCTGTATGACCGGTAAGATAAGAGAGAAAGGCATTTCCTATGAAACCAGCCAGACTTCCCCCCCAAATGAGCGTCGCGGATGTGCTGGAGCGCTGGCCCGAGCTGATCCCAACCTTCCTGGAGCACCGCATGGCCTGTGTGGGGTGCAGCATGGCCGCCTTTGAAACTCTGCAGGATGCCGCCCGCATTTACGGCCTTCACCCGGCGCGCTTTTTAGAAAAGTTGGAAGCCAGCCTGCCACCGGAAGACCCCAGCGAAGGTTAATGTTCGCCGCTCCGTTTACGCCGGGCGCGCCTTTTCCCAGCAATTTCCAACACCATTCCCACCCGTTTCTAACCCCAGGCTCACCCCCGGCGGCCATTTCAGCCCGCCGGTTGGGCGGTTTATTTATGGGTATTCTGTTAGCTCGCGGGCCGCGCTTGTACGAGTATTAGAGGGAAACCACGCTTATTGGCGTAAATTCGGAAAAAAACCTGATAAATATCAGGGTTGTAATGTGATCTATGTGTCCTATAATGAGAAAAGATTAATCTTTTACCCCCCTTATCTTAAATGGGCTTTTATCGATTGTGTAGAAGCGCACACGAGCCAATATGCCCCATATTATTTTTTTCGACCTCACGCCGATTATCGGTATTGGTGAGGATTCTTATTAATCTAAGAGGAGGTGGTTTTTAACCAAATTTCGGGAAGCCCGACCCCAAACTGGGATCAGCACCTAACCAGACCGTTCTTAATCATCGCATCATCGCAACAATCGTTCGAAACCAACCATTTGATTCTATTTTATGGCTGGAAAAATCATCAGTCACAGTCTCTGGAGGTTTTGAAGGATGAATATCATCTTCATCGTACTGGGTATGTCGGCAATTTTCTATGTCGCATACCGCATTTACGGCACCTTCCTGGCTAAAAAAGTCTTTGCCCTCAACAACGAACTCAAGACCCCCGCGGTTGAGATGGAAGACGGCCTTGATTATGTGCCCACCGAGCCTAAGTTCCTCTTAGGGCAGCACTTCTCCGCCATCGCCGCTGCCGGTCCCATCACCGGCCCCATCATCGCCGGTATTGCCTACGGGTGGGTTCCGGCTTTGCTGTGGATCCTGGTCGGCTCCATCTTCATCGGCGGCGTGCACGACATGGGCGCGCTGGTGGCCTCCGTTCGCAACAAAGGCCGCTCCATCACCGAAACCGTGCGCATGAACGTTTCGAAGAGCGCCTGGGTCCTCTTCAACCTGTTTGTCTTCGTCACCCTGATCGCCATCGTGGTGGCCTTCACCGATGTGACCACCTCGTCTTTCGTGAACACGATTGACCTGGGCAACGGCGAACTGGTGGGCGGCGGCGCCATCGCCACCTCCTCACTGCTCTATCTGGCCCTGCCCATTGTGATGGGCTTGCTGCTGCGCTACACCAAACTCGGCCTGACCTGGGCCACCATTATCTTCCTGCCGTTGGTGGGTGTGGCCATCTGGATTGGCAAGTATATCCCCTTCAATTTGCAGCAGATCCTGGGCATGGCCACGCCGTTGGAAGCGCAGAAGGTATGGAATGTGTTCATCATGGTCTACTGCGTGATCGCGGCCATCATCCCGGTGTGGGCGCTACTGCAGCCCCGCGGTCACCTGGGCGGTTATTTCCTGTACGCCGCGGTTATCGTGGCGGCCATCGGTGTGCTCTTCGGCGGCTTCAAAGTCACCTACCCGGCCTTCACCAAACCGATGGGCGAAGGTTTCTGGTTCCCGATGTTCCCCATGCTGTTCATCACCGTGGCCTGCGGGGCCTGTTCTGGCTTCCATTCACTGGTTGGCTCCGGCACGACCTCCAAACAGCTCAAGCGTGAAACGGACGCCAAAATCATCGGCTACGGCGCCATGCTGTTGGAAGGCATTGTGGCGGTCATCGCCCTGTCCACCGTGATGATCCTGGCCAAAGACAGCGAACTGCTCACCAAGTCCCCCAACTTCGTGTACGCTTCGGGTATCGGCGCCTTCATGCAGTTGATCGGCGTCAGCCCCGCGCTGGGGATCTCCTTCGGTTTGATGGCCTTCACCACCTTTGTGTACGACACCCTGGATATCTGCACCCGCCTGGGCCGCTACATCATCCAGGAACTCACCGGCTGGAAGGGTTGGTTTGGCCGCATTATGTCCACCGTCATCACCGGCGGTCTGCCCATGTTCCTGATCCTCATCACCGTCAAGGACGCCAAGGGCAACCCTATTCCGGCATGGAAGGTCTTCTGGTCCACCTTCGGCGCGTCCAACCAACTGTTGGCGGCTCTGGCCCTGGTGGGCATCACCATCTGGCTGCTTAACACGGCCAAGAACAAGAATGCCTGGTTGTTCACCTTCATCCCCGCGGTGTTCATGTTCATCATGAGCTCCTGGGCGTTGATTCGCATGTTCATCACCGCCACGGTGGTGGACGGCGTGTTCGCCTTCCCGGCTGGTGCCAATATCATCGTTCCCATCGCCTGCCTGATCTATCTGGCTCTGGCGATATGGATGGTAATCGAAACCTCGCGCGCCGTGGCTTCCCGCAAGGGTGGCCGCATGGTGGCCCCTCCCGCGGCTGCGGACTAACAATTGAATATTCGATGACAATCGGGGCTGTCCTTGTGGGCAGCCCCGATTTGTTTTTGATCAGAATTTGGGTCTTTGACCTATGGATGTTTGGGAGGTTCCAACACGCGAATCACCCGACAGGGATTGCCCGCCGCAAACACACCCTCTGGAATATCGCGCGTCACCACGCTGCCCGCGCCGATGACGCTGCGCGAGCCGATCGTCACCCCAGGGCAGATCACCGCTGCGCCACCCACCCATACATCTTCGCCGATGGTGATGGGCTGGCCAGCCTCCAGTCCGCTGCGGCGCTCCTCGGCGCTCAGGGGGTGGGTGGCGGTGTAAATCTGCACGGCAGGGCCAAACATGCTGCGCGCGCCGACGGTTACGCGGGCCACATCCAGAACCACGCAGTTAAAATTAAAATAGACATCCTCCCCCAGAGAAATGTTGCCGCCGTAATCGCAGTAGAAAGGCGGCTCCAGCCATACCCGCTCGCCGAGCGACCCAATCAGCTCACTCAACAGGCGGCGGCGCTCATCCTGGGCTTCTTCCCGGCTGGCGTTGTAGGCCCGCAGCAGATCGCGAGCGCGGCGGCGTTCCATCACCAACTGCGCATCCGCGGAATTATACAGCTCCCCATTCAGCATTTTTTCTTTTTCCGTTCGCATAAATTCTCCCAATCGGTATGTGTCTGCGTCCTTGATTGTACAGAACTTTTGGCATCTGCACAGGGAGAGGCGCCAATTCTTGCGGTTTCACAAGCCGTCCGTCAGCCCGCGGACAGCGTGGTATAATAGCGGCCGGTTGTGATCCTGAAATGAACGAACCCGTGCGCAAAACGCGCTTTTTGGAATGGCTGCTGTTGGTGGGAATGGTCGTGGGTGCCTTGTGGGGTGCGCGCCTGGGACTGTCGGCTTTGCCGTTCCCCGATTTTCGCGTCCTGCTGCTGCTCTTGTGCGGGGTGTTCCCGCTGGCGGCGGTGGCCCTGGGGTGGAGCGCGCGGCTGCGTCATTTTAACCTGATCGAAACCCTCTGCGCCAGCTCGCTGGCCTTTGGCCTGCTGATCGTCCTGTGGTTGGACGCCAACAGTCTGATCTACCTGCCGGTGTATTTTCTGCTCAGCGCACTGGGCTATGAAGGCGCGCTCAGCACTGTTCAGGCCCGCTCCAAACGCGCCCACGCCTGACCTTTTTCCCCTCTTCTTTCTAACGTTTCGGTTCCCGGCAGCGGCCTGTATAGGCCTGCATCATCTTGCCCCCTTCACCCACCTCAAAACCTTGTTATACTGATGATAGAAGTACGGCGCGGTTTGAAATGGAGGTGAACTGTGGATACCCGACCCACCATCATGGTCATCGGCGCCACTCGCGGCACAGGCATGGATGTCGCCTGGATGCTGCCCCGCTACGGCTATGAGGTGCTGATCCTAAGCCGCGACGGTCAAAAAGCGCGGGAGCTGTTCACCAAACGCGCCCAAATCCGCGTGGGGGATATCACCCAGCGCGACAGTATTCAAAACGCCTTTTGTGATGTAGAACACGTCATCATGACCGTGGGTGTGCCCCAATGGATCTGCCGTGAGCAGCAAATCCGCGAGGTGGAATATCAGGGCACCTGCAACGTCATCGAGGCTGCCCGAAAGGCGCAGATCCCTGGCAAGCTGGTGTATATGAGCTGGATCGGCCTGGGACAGCCTTCGCTGTGGTGCTGGCTGCAAGACCACCTGAAACCCCACCAGACCCAATGGCGCAGCCGGGCAGAAGAAGCCCTGCGCAGCAGCGGTCTGAACTACACCATCGTACGCGCCGGACTGCTCAGCAACGCTCCCGTGGGGATGCACCCCGTGCGCATTGACCAACGCCCGCTGCCCCTGGACCTGCGTTACCGCAGCGGACGCATGGACACCGCCCTGGCCATCATCCACAGCCTGGCGCGCCCCACCACCGACCGCACCACCTTCAACGTCTATTGGGGCCCCGGCGACCAGGCGGATAAGGCCTGGAAAGATCAGTTTGATCGGCTGCAGCCAGACCCGCCCGCCGCACCAGCGAGCCAAACCTGACCGACACGGCCCAATTTCACACCGCAACGGTTTAGGGGGCGTATAATGGGGCCTGCGTTATTCACTTAATCGGTATGGGTCAGGTTGATCACCATGAAAAAAGGCGTGCTGTCTGCCGTCATTGCTTACGCCCTGTGGGGTATTTTTCCCATCTATTTCAAAGCGCTCAACGCCGTTCCCGCGCTGCAAATTCTGGCACACCGCGTGGTGTGGTCTTTTGTACTCCTGGCGGTTGTGCTGCTGGTACGGCGCGAAGTGAATGGTTTTCGCAAAGCCGCTCTTCACCCGCGCATGATCGCGCAGTACGCCCTGGCGGCGGTGCTGTTGGCCGTCAATTGGGGCATGTACGTGTGGGGGGTGAACGCGGGTTATGTGGTGCAGGCCAGCCTGGGGTATTTTATCAACCCCCTGGTCAGTGTGCTGCTGGGCGTGTTTTTCTTAAAAGAACGCCTGCGCCCCTTGCAGTGGCTGGCGGTGGGGATGGCCGCCCTGGGGGTGCTGTATCTGACCATCAGCGCGGGCGAACTGCCCTGGATCGCCCTGGTGCTGGCCTTTTCCTTCGGCCTGTACGGGCTGGTCAAGAAAACCTCCCCGTTGGCGCCGCTGTACGGCCTGTCTTTGGAGACTGTGATCCTGTTCCTGCCGGGGCTGGCGGTGCTGTTCGCCGTGGGGGCCGCCGGAAACGGGGCGTTTGGTAACCTCGGCCGTACCCAGGATGGGCTGATGATCCTCAGCGGGATCGTCACCGTCATCCCCCTGCTGCTGTTCGCCACCGCCACGCGCAGCGTGCCGCTGTCTACCATCGGCCTGCTGCAGTATATCGCCCCCACCACCCAGCTGCTGTTGGGCGTGTTCCTGTACCACGAACCCTTTTCACAGTCGCGTCTGATCGGCTTCAGCATCATTTGGGTCGGGTTGCTGCTGCTTTCGGGTGAAACCCTGCGCGGCTGGCTGCGCACCACCTCGGCCCCCGCCAACGGATAAACGCCAGCTTCGCCAGCTTGGGCAGGGCTGGGTGTGGATTTACAGTTCAAAGGGCGGCAGGCCGCTTTTGCCGCGGCAGTACGCGGCAATGGCATCACGAAAAAATTCCGGCAGGTCAGGATGCACGCGCGCATAGTTCACGCGAAAGGCCGGATCGTCCGCATAGGCCTGCCCCAGCGCCCGCGCCACCTCATAGGTGCAGGGGTAAAAATAGCCGATGTGCTTGTGCCAGGCTAAAATCACCGCCTGCACTTCGGGGCTGGCCGGGTCGTGATCCATCAGGGCGGCCAGAGCCAGAGTATTCTCCCGAGATTCATCCAAAATACGTTTTTTCTGCTCTGGGGTGTAGCTTTCCCAGCGCCTCTGCGAAAGGTCCACCATCTCAGCTCCATAGCGGCGGCGGGCTTCGTCCGCATATTCTTTTTGTCGTTCCTCACTGAACCCATCGTACAGCGCTTTTTCGTCCATGGGTGCACCTCCTTGTAGATGTTGGATCGTCTGATCCAGGGTATGCAGCAAACGGTTCAGCCGGTCTACCCGCTGCAGCAGGTTATGCCGGTGCAGGTGAAGCGCGCGCAATACATCAAAATCAGGCATATCCAAAACCGTCTGAATGTCCTCCAGACTGAAATCCAGCTCACGGAAGAACAGAATCTGCTGAAGCCGCAGCAAGGCTGCCTCGCCGTACAGGCGGTAGCCGTTCTCCGGATGCCGCGTGGGGGTCAACAGGCCGATCTGGTCATAAAAACGCAGCGTGCGCGGGCTGACCCCCGCCAGTTTTGAGAGCTGTTTGACGGTGTACATGCTGATTTCTCACCTCGCCCCCATGATAAGCCATGACGTTACGTTAATGTCAAGGGGATAAATGAGAATTGGATTGTTTAAAAGGGGAGGGTGCGTTCGGGGATGCGCATGAGTGAATAGCATACCGGTTGGAAAAAGTGCGGCCAAAAGGCGGCTGCCTCGGGGTTGAAGGACTCAAAATCCACAGCGCAGCGGCGAAAGCCGCGCGCGCGGTGATCGTCCAACGCGGCACGCAGCAAAGCGGCCGCCAGCCCCCGCCCGCGCTGGTCAGCGCGCACGAAGGCGCCGGTGATGGCGATGGTATCCGGCGCGCTGACGATCTCGGCAGCCCCCTGACTGCTGCTCTCCAGACGCAGATAGCCCACCGGTTCCTCGCCCGCCAGGGCCAGCCAGGCGCTGTTCTCCGGCTGGGTAAGAAACTGCCGAAAGGCCGCGGCATCATCCGGCGTATGGGGGGTCATGAAAATGGGGGGTTCAATGTAGTGCCGCCAGTGCTCGGCTTCGATCTGCGCCAGCCGCGGGGCATCTTCCAGCCCGGCCTTGCGCAGGGTCAGTCCTGCAGGCACAGCCGCCTCCAGCGGCTCCAGGCCGCGCAGGGCGTCCACCACCACCATGCCAAAGCCGTTCCAAAACCAGGCCTCGCGCCCGGCGGCGTCGTTGGCCAGCACGCTGAGCGCGTGCACCTCACAGCCGGAGCGCGTCCACAGCTCGGCCGCGGCGCGGTACAAGGCGCGAAAAACCGCTTCGGGACGCTCAGCCGCCGTCACCGCCCATTCCGGGCAGTAAGCCCCGCGGCGCGGGGTATCGCGGAAATTTTCCAGCACGTACCAGCCCAGCACACCCACCAGGCGCCGCCCCTCCAATGCCGCCAATGCGCACCCCGCCGCGCTGCGCTCTTTCAACCGCGTCTGAGCCCAGGCCGGGTCTTCGGCGGCTGCTGGCAGCTCCGGCAGCGCCGCGCGCAGAGCCGAAAAGCGCGCAGCAAACAGGCGCGCCGCTGCGGGAAGATGTTCAGAAGAGAGGGGTTGAATTTCCATAGGTCACCTGAGGAAAAGAAGACCAGATGTACCTGATTTTAGCACAGGTTTATCTGCCCGCTTGACAGCCTCTTCGGGCTGGTTATAATCCAATTCAGAGTATATCTGTCCATTATTGGTGTCTGGGCTGCCTCATGCAGCCTGCCGGTCCGCGAAAGATGAACCCAAGGTGAATCCAATGAAAGCCGTCCTGTGGTTTTGTTTGCTCAGCCTGAGCCTGGCCGCCTGCCAGCCAACCCAAGCCCCCTCGCCCCCCTTCCCAACGGCAGCGGTGACTGCCCCCCTGCCCAACCTGACCCCCACGCCCATCCCCAGCCCCATGCCGCTGCCCACCGCCAGCCCTGCCCCCACGCTGACCCCCACCCCCACGCCACACCCGCTGACCATTCAGGCCATGCGCCAACGCGATTATCCCGGCAGCGACATCACCATTGAGGAAGTTCTGGCTCCGGGGGCCAATTACCAGCGGCTGCTGACCTCGTACCGCTCGGAAGGGCTGAAGATCTACGCTCTGCTGACCCTGCCCAACGGTGAGCGCCCCCCAGAAGGCTGGCCTGCCATCATCTTTAACCACGGCTATATCCCGCCGCGGGAATACCGCACCACCGAGCGTTATGTGGCCTATGTGGACGCGCTGGCTCGCGCCGGATACGTCGTCTTTCGGCCCGATTACCGCGGCCACGGATTCTCAGAGGGCACCGCCAGCGGGGCCTACGGCAGCCCGGATTACACCGTGGATGTGGTCAACGCCCTCACCTCCCTACAGCGCCTACCGGAAGTGGATGCGCAGCGCGTGGGCATGTGGGGGCATTCGATGGGCGGGCACATCACTCTGCGCGCCATGGTCACCCGCGGCGATATCCGCGCAGGGGTGATTTGGGCCGGGGTGGTGGCCTCCTACCCCGACCTGCTCAACCGCTGGCGCACTGCCCCTCCTCCCTCCGCTGCCGTCAGCGGCGCACGGCGCTGGCGCGACCGCCTAGCGGATGAATACGGCAGCGTGGAGCAAAACCCGGATTTTTGGAATTCAATCTCACCCATTCACTACGTAGCTGACCTTTCTGGCCCCATTCAGCTGCATCACGGCACTGCGGATGCGGATGTGCCCGTGCATTTTTCGGAAAGCCTGTACCGCGCCGCCCAGGCCGCCGGTCAGCCGGTGGAGATGTATCTCTACGAGGGCGACAACCACAATATCTCCATCAACTTCTCCACAGCCATGGGGCGCACCGTGGTATTCTTTGACCGCTACTTGAAATAGGCGCGCCTGGGCTGAATATACAAAGCTTATACATTGTATATACATTCGCTCCTCTTGCCGCTATACTGAGTCTATACGACAGCAAAGGGAGCGAATCATGAATCGAGATATTGCACGTCAGTTTTCGGTGATCTTCACCACCCTCTTCGCCCTGGTTCTCAATGGGGCCGCCAACGCCCTGCCCCTCAACGGGCGCAACACTGGGGAAATTTCGGACAGTTTCAACGTACTGTTCGTCCCCGCCGGATACGTTTTTTCTATTTGGGGGCTAATCTACATCGCCCTGCTGGCCTACACCGTGTACCAGGCCCTGCCCGCCCAGCGTCAAAACCCGCGCCTGCGCACCACCGGCTGGTGGGTATCCCTCACCAGTATTGCCAATGGGGTGTGGATCCTGTTCTGGCATTACGGCCTGTACACCCTCTCGCTGGTCACCATGCTGGTGCTGCTGGCAGCCCTGCTGGTAATTTACCTGCGGCTGAGGATCGGCAAAACCCGCTTCTCCACCCTGGAAAAGTTCACCGTTTCTGCACCGTTCAGTATTTACCTGGGCTGGATCACTGTAGCTACCCTGGCCAACGCCACCGCCCTGTTCTCTTACCTGGGCTGGAACGGCTGGGGCATCAGCGATATGGCCTGGACGCTGATCCTGCTGGCGGTGGGCGTGGGGGTGGCAGCGGTGATGGCCTTCACCCGCTCGGACATCGGCTACCTGCTGGTATTGGTGTGGGCCTTCGCGGGCATCTCGGTACGCTGGGCGGCCCTGCCGCCCCTTAACCTGGCCGGATATGCGGCTGCGGGGTTGGTGCTGGCCTTGCTGGCAGCCAGCCGATTGCGCCGACCGGCCCGCTCCTGACCATTTCAACTGAATCATCAACAAGACCGCCGCGCAATCTCGCACGGCGGTCGTTTTAATGTTTTCGCGTTCGCGCGGACAGCCGGCTCACTCGCTGCGGGCGATCATCTCAATTTCAATCTGTGCGTTGAGCGGCAGTGAGGCCACACCGATGGTGGTGCGGGCGGGATAGGGGGGCTGGAACTGCTGGGCGTAGACTTCGTTCATGGCCGCAAAATTGCCCATGTCGGTCAGGAAGACGTTGACCTTGATGACGTGTTCCAAATCCAAACCCGCGGCCTGCAGCACCCCGCGCAGATTGGCAAAGCATTGAGCGGTCTGCGCCTGAATGCCGCCCTCAGCCAGTTTGCCGGTGGCGGGGTCAATGGGCGTCTGTCCGGAAAGGTAAATCAGATCGCCGGAGCGAACCGCGTGCGAATAGGGGCCAACTTTGGAGGCGGTGGGGCTGGTAATTTCAATCCGGGGCATGACGGTTCTCCTCTAAAAATGCGGTCAGATCGGCTGTGTAGCGGCCCTGCGTTCAGCCCTCTTCCGGCTTGCGGTTGGCGGCAATCCGCCGCCGCTCAACGGCGAGTGGGATGGCCATTTCCAACTGTTCAAAAGTGACTGGCTTAAACACATACCCATCCGCCCCCAAACGGATGGCCAATTCAACCATATTTTCCGCCGTTTCCCCCGTCAACATCAGCACCGGCAGGTTTTTCCAGGCGTCGCGCCCGCGGATGAAGCCCAGCAATTCCATCCCCGACACCCCGGGCATGTTGATGTCCAGGAAGAGCAGATCGGGGATTTCGCCGGCCAGCAAAGCCTCTACAGCTGGGGGCGCGGCGTTGAACGTACGGCAGGAATATCCGAGCAGGCGAAACATGTCCTGAAGGGCTTCACGAACCTGGGCGTTGTCGTCCACTAACCAGACGTTTTTCATGAGCACCTCATTCTAATTGCGTTTTGAGCGCCAGGGCAATTTCGGGGGTAATGCCCGGCAAGGCGGTCAACTCTTCTTCTGTCGCTTCTAAAATTCTTTCGATGGAACCAAAACGTTTTAACAGCAGTTGGCGGCGGCCGGGGCCAATGCCGGGGATTTTATCCAGGCGAGAGGCCAGACCTTCGCGCGTGCGGCGGCTGCGGTGGGCGGTGATGGCGAAGCGGTGAGCCTCGTCGCGCACCCGCTGGATGAGGTACAGCCCCTGCGAATTGCGCGGCAGGAGCAGCGATTGGCTTTGCCCCGGCAGAAACAGCTCTTCCTGCTGCTTGGCCAGCCCCACCACCGGCACACGTCCCAACAGGTTGAAGCGTTCTAAAACGGCCACCGCCCGGCTGAGCTGCCCCTTACCGCCGTCCACCATCAGCAGATCCGGCAGCATGGCAAATGACAGGTCGGGCTTTTCACCCACGCTCTCCGCCTCTTGGGCTGCCTGCCAACGGCGAAAGCGACGGGTGAGCACCTCTTCCATGCTGGCAAAGTCATCCGGCCCGCTCACCGACTGGATATTAAAGCGCCGGTAGTGCTTCTTGGCAGGCGTGCCCTGCTCAAACACCACCATGCTGCCCACCGCGTAGGTTCCCTGGGTGTTGGAAATGTCGTAACACTCAATGCGGTTGGGCGGGCCGGAGAGCTGGAGGGCAGCCTGCAGCTCGGCCAGGGCTTCGCTCTGACGGTTGGTGTCGGCGTCCCATTGGGCGCGCAGGGCGCGCAGGGTTTCCACGGCGTTCTCGGTAGCCATCTGCACCAATTCCTGGGGCTGGCCCTCGCGCGGCACGCTCACCTCCACCTTTTCACCGCTGCGCCGCGAACGCAGCCATTCCTGAATGATGCGCGCTTCCTCAATTTCGTTGGGCAGCAGCAGCTGCGCGGGCACATTGGCGGCCTGGGCGTAGAACTGCTTGATAAATTCGGCCACCACTTCGCTGTCGGCCTCGTCCTCGGTGCCTTCCAGGATGAAGTACTCGCGCCCAATCAGCTTGCCGCCGCGGATGAAAAAGATCTGCACGCAGGCCTCGCCGTTGTTGCGCGCCATGGCGATCACATCCGAATCCACCTGATCGTTGGACAGCACCTTCTGGCGCTCCACGATGCGTTCAATGGCCTGCAGCTGGTCGCGGCGCACGGCGGCCTGCTCAAAGCGCAGTTCCTCCGCCGCCAAATCCATCTCACGCCGCAGCCGCTGCGTGATCTCATCCGATTTGCCCTCCAAGAACGCGCCCAAATCGGCCATCATCTGGCGGTAGCCCTGCTGATCCACCGCGCCGATGCAGGGGGCGCTGCACAGTTTAATGTCGTAATACAGGCAGGCGCGCGGATCTTTGCCGGTGATCACCCGGTCGCAGGTCAGATACGGGAAAATGCGCCGCAGGACGTCCAACGTCTGGTGTACCGCCCAGGCGCTGGTGTAGGGCCCGTAATAGCGCGAGCCGTCCTGCACCATCTGACGCGTGACGGTCACTTTGGGGTAGGGGTCGGCCCAGTGAATTTTGATGTAGGGGTAACGTTTGTCGTCTTTCAGGCGGATGTTGTAGCGCGGGCGGTGCTTCTTGATGAGGTTCATCTCCAGGATGAGAGCCTCCAGCTCCGACCCGACCACAATCCACTCGATATCCACAATATTGCGCACCAGTTGGCGGGTTTTGGCGTCCTGCTCAGCGCTGGCGTGGAAATAGGAACGCACGCGGTTGCGCAGGTTAATGGCCTTGCCCACGTAAATGATCTGCCCACCGCTGTTCTTCATGATGTAACAGCCCGGCTTGGTGGGCAGGGTATCCAAAATGCCTTGCAGGTGCTCAGAAAGATCGGTCATAAAGATGAGTGATCCAATGCGGTTAATTTTACCGCATCCGTTTGGATTCCATAGATTTCACGCGGCAGGCAGGTTCCTTACAATCGCAGTACAAACCCGTAGGGCGCATTCATCAAACAGCGCCCCTGTTGGTTTGAACAGGGGCGCTGCGGTGAGCAATTTGTTCGTTCAGGCTTCGATGATTTCCACCGAAAGCAGGGTCACACCGGGAGCCTTGGCCCGCTGGGGGTCGCGTTCCGGAATGGAGAAGAGCACATCCGAGCCTTCGATGAGTTGGCCGAAGATGGCGTGTTTATTATCCAACCAGGGGGTGGGCACGTGGGTGATGAAGAACTGCGAACCGTTGGTGCCAGGGCCGGCATTGGCCATCGAAAGCACGCCGGGTTTGTCGTGGCGCAGGCTGGAATGGAATTCATCTGCAAAACGGTAGCCGGGGCCGCCCATGCCCGTGCCAGTAGGGTCGCCGCCCTGCACCATGAAATCACGGATCACGCGGTGGAAGGTGGTGTTGTCATAAAATCCCTGGCGGGCCAAGAACACGAAGTTGTTCACCGTGCGCGGGGCCTTATCGGCAAACAGGGTGAAGGTCATATCGCCTTTTTCGGTTTTCAAGATCGCTTTGTAACTCTTTTTAGGATCAATCTCCATCTCAGGAGCCTTGGTCCACTGCTGCGGGGTTTTTGCCATCGTTCATCCTTTCCTTCATCGTTCAGCAGCGGGTGTGCCCGCTGGTTTTGAAATTCTCCAAATCACGCGCCCCATCAGGCTGCAAATGGGAACAGGGCCGAAGGTGCGGCTGTCCACACTGTGCGGGTGCTGCCCGCGCACCTCCACCATCCCGGCTGCGCGGTCCAGCGACCACACCCGTTTGAGCAGCGTGCCGTAGGTGGGCTGGTGCAGGGCCACCACCTGGCCCACGCGGGGGTTCCACCCGGGCCAGCGCGCAATCAGTACATAATCGCCGTCCTGAAAATCTGGCTCCAGGCTGAAACCGGAAACTTTGAGGATTTTCAGCATCACAGAACCGGCAGAACCATCTCCTCAGACGGTTTATAAGGGGCCTTGACGCGCTTGGTGGCGATGCCTTTGGTTTCCCAATAGATCTCGGCAAAGCGGTTGACCGCCGCCAAAAGCTCCACCGCCTGGGCGCGGTTCACGCTCTGGCGCGCTTTGGAACCCAGTTGGAAGATTTTATGCACCAGACCGGCCAGTTCGGGATATTTATCCAGATGTTCCTGCTTGATGTAGTCGCCGTAGATCACGCGCACTTCTTTCTTAAGCAGTTCGGCATGCTCCTCTTTGACGGCAATGTAGCGCGCCATGCTGTTGTGGAACACCATCGCTTCCACTTCCGGCCCTTTGCTCAGCTCTTCCATCAGGTCCACCATGCGGATCACGGTCAGCGCCGCAACCTGCGCCAGATGCGGATCGTAGATTCCGCACGGAATGTCGCAATGCGCGCGGGCTTCTTCAAAATGAAACACACGATCGAACGCCTTTACCACTTGATGCAGCATCATGTCCTCCTTTGGGAATGACCTACCATTGGAACTCCAATTAGCACAGCGACTGCCCCAAATCCTGGAGCAAATCATCCACGTTTTCAACGCCCACCGACAGACGCACCAGGCCGTCGGTGATGCCCATCTCCTGGCGGGCGGCTTTGGGAACCCCGGCGTGGGTCATGCTGGCGGGGTGTTCAATCAGCGTGTCCACGTTGCCCAACGAAACCGCCAGGGTGCAGACTTTCACGCGGTTCATCATGCTGATGCCGGCATCCAGCCCGCCGCGCAGCTCAAAGGACAGCATACCGCTGAAATCCAGCATCTGGCGCTTGGCCAGTTCGTGATCGGGGTGGCTTTCCAGGCCGGGGTAGAACACGCGCTCCACAGCGGGGTGATCTTCAAGGAAGCGGGCCACCTGCATGGCGTTTTCGCAGTGGCGCTGCATGCGCAGTTCGAAGGTCTTCAGGCCCACGGTGGTCAGCCATGCGTCAAAGGGGCTGGCTGTGCCGCCAAAAATATCGGTGATCTTGCGCAGCGGGCCGCGTGCCCAATCCGCGTGGCGGCTGACCACAGCGCCGCCCACCACCAGACCGTGACCACCGATGTATTTGGTGGTGGAATGCATCACCACATCCGCCCCCAGGGTCAGCGGGCGCTGACAGTAAGGCGAGGCGAAGGTGTTATCCACAAACACCCAGGCGTCCTGCTGGTGGGCCATCTTGGTGATGGCCTCAATATCCACCAGGCTCATGGTGGGGTTGGCAGGGGATTCCAGGTACACCAGGCGCGCCTCAGGATGCGCGCGCAGGGCGTCGGCCCATTTGTTTAAATCGCCGTCTTCCATCCACACCACCTGAATGCCGTAGGTGGGGGCTACATCTTGAAAGAATTTGTAGGTGGCGCTGTAGAGCGTCTTTTGGGCGATGACGGTATCGCCGCCCTTCACCCGCCCCAGGATGGCCGAGGTGATGGCCGCCATACCGGTGGCATACACGATCCCGTCCACCAAAGATTCCAGCTCCTGGTCGGGGTGGGCGCGCATCAGATCATAACCTTCCAACGCGGCGATCTTCAAGGCCAGTTGGCGCTGGTTGGGGTTGTTCAGCCGGGTGTAAAGGTAACCACTGCCTTCGCCTGCAAACGCCGCGGCAGCATCTTTGACCTCGGGAAAGCTGAAGGTAGAAGTCTGGAAAATGGGGGTGACGTGCGCGTGCAGGGGATTCTCACCTTCGCCGACGTGGTTCACCAGGGTGCTGATCCCCTGGTTGGAATGGATGGGGGACATGAATACTCCTTTAAGGGGTTTGGGTTACCTCTATTATATCGCGTCCTGGCAAGTGCGGCGCAGCGTCAGGACAGGGCAGGCGCAGCTGAGCAAACTCTTATACAACTCTTATGCAAAAAATTTGACTTTGAGCTCAATACAGCGTAATATTACCTTAATAATCTAATTAACTGCCACCATATGGTGGGTTCGCAAATGCCCTTGAAGGAAAGGATCGTGTGAGATGACCAAACTGTTTGAACTGCCCGCCCTGCCTTACGCGTTTGATGCGCTGGAGCCGGTGATTGACGCCCGCACCATGGAAATTCACCACGGCAAGCACCACGCTGCTTACGTGGCCAACCTGAACAAAGCCCTGGAAAGCGCCCCAGAGCAGTATGAGCGCCCCATTGAAGACATTTTGCGCGGGATCAACAGCCTGCCCGAAGGCATCCGCACCGCTGTGCGCAACAACGGCGGCGGGCATGCCAATCACAGCCTGTTTTGGGAACTGATGACCCCCGGCGGCAGCAAAGCCCCCAACGGCGCGCTGGCCGCGGATTTGACCGCCGTGTTTGGTTCGGTGGAAGCCTTCATGGAAAAATTTTCCAACGCTGCGGCCACCCGCTTTGGCTCCGGCTGGGCCTGGCTGGTGGTGGACGGCAGCAAGCAGCTGCAAGTGTATTCCACCGCCAACCAGGACAGCCCCTATATGGACGGGCACACCCCCATTTTGGGCCTGGATGTGTGGGAGCATGCCTACTATTTGAATTATCAGAACCGCCGCCCGGACTACATCAAGAATTTCTGGAACGTGGTGAACTGGGATGTGGTCGCCGCGCACTACGCCCGCGCCAAATAAGCATCTCTTTCAGGATTGAGGATTCGAGCTGATCCCATTTCAGCCATCCCTACCGCCCTGCTGACCCCATCTGACGGCTGCAGGGCGGTATTTATTGTCCCCAATCGCCCAAAATCAGGGAAGCGGCCAATCTTGGGTGTACCATTGCAGATATTCTCCCAAATGCGCCTGCCAGTAAGCCTCTTCATGCGCACCCTCGTTGACTGTCCAGGTGTGCGCCACTTTCTGCTGGGTGAGCAGCTCATGGAATTGGGTGGCCCCCCGCAGGTAACGGTCCAGCTTGCCGCTGTCCAGCCAGATGCGCGGCGGCGGCTGGGGACTGCGCGCGGCCAGCAGAGCGCGCAGTTTGCTGGGGCTGAAGGGGCTGTTGGGCAGGCTGTGGCCGCCCACCGCGCCAAAGGTCGGATCCCCCTCCAAGGCCAGGCGCAAGGCCCACAGCGCCCCGCGGGAAAGCCCGCCCACCGCGCGGCATTCGGGTTGGGCGCAGAGAGCGTAGCGCGCCTGCACGGCCGGCAGCAGCTCCTGGCGCACAGCCTCTCCAAAGCGCGCCTCATTCATCTCTTGAAGATAATAGGCCTCGGTGGGCATGACGATTACAAAGGGAGGGGCCTTGCCCCCGGCGATCCGCTCATCCGCCCGCGCCTGCACCCCCATGCGCACCCACACCTCGGCGTCCATAGACTGCCCGTGCAGCAGCAGCAGCCAGGGGTAAGGCTGGGCGGGATTCTCAGTGTAACAGGGGGGCAGGTATACCCAATATTCCAGCGGCTTGCCGATCTTTTGGCTGGGCAGGCTGGCCTGTTCCAGGCGGCCGCCCGCGCTCAGGCTGCAAGTTGGGGTGGGGGTAATTGGGTTGGGGGACTGGGTGGGGGCAGCCGTGAGAGTACGGAGAGGAGCGGGCTCGGCCGCCGCTGGGAAGGGGCGCACCGCAGCAGGCGCCCGGCTGGGGGCGCACCTCGCCGCCAAACCGCCCGCTAACAGCAGCATCCCCAAGAGAATTATCTTCCGTGCAGAGCGCAACATGTTTCTCCATTCAGGCCGTCCGCGCGGGACAGCTGTTGAATCGTCCTTGCGTCCATCCGTGATTGCGATTATACTCTAGCCATCGGGGTGTAGCGCAGTTGGCAGCGCACCGCGTTTGGGACGCGGGGGTCGGCGGTTCAAGTCCGCCCACCCCGACAGGCACAGCCGCCGGGATACCTCGGCGGTTTTTAGCGAACCATTCGGGTTCAAGGAAGGTGTCTATGGCATTAACCAAAGTGGATGGGGTCATCGAAGCCGTGCGCTACGATGAACAGGGTCAGCTCAGCCTGGCTCGTTTATACAAACGCATGGGGCCGACCTTCACGGATTATGTTCTTTTAGACCGCGCTCAATTGGTAGAGATGCTTCACAAAAACAAGCGCATCTACATTGGTGAGCGCCTGCCGCGCCTGAGCAGTTCCTTCCGCCTGGGCAAGCAGATTTTCCTGACCGGTCCGGCTGGGCAGGAAGTCCTCAGCACCTCCCGTTCTCAAGTTCCCGAACACGACCAACTGAGCGGGGTGCCGCTGTTCTAACTCGCTTAACCCAGTCCGCCAACTGAGGGTGTTTGTTTTGACCAACCCACTGCTTTCCATCGTCATCCCCGCTCATAACGAAGAATCCCGCCTGCCCGAGACGCTGGATAAAATTGACGCTTTTCTGCAAACCCAGCCCTATTCGGCCGAGGTGGTCATTGTGGAAAACGGCAGCAGCGACCGCACCCTGGAGCTGGCTCAAGAGTACGCCCAGCGCCACCCTTACATCCGCGCGCTGCATGAAGAGGGGCGCGGCAAGGGGTTAGCGGTGCGCCGCGGTATGCTGGAAGCGGTGGGGGAATACCGCTTCATCTGTGATGCGGATTTATCCATGCCCATCGAGCAGGTTAACCGCTTTTTGCCCCCCCAATGCCGTCAAGAAATCGCCATCGCCTCGCGCGAAGCCCCTGGCGCGGTGCGCCACGGCGAGCCCCCCTACCGCCATTTCATTGGGCGGGTGTTTAACACCATGGTGCGCATCATTGCCCTGCACAGCCTGCAGGACACGCAGTGCGGGTTTAAGTGCTTCAGCGCTGCTGCCGCCGAGGATCTGTTCCCCTACCAGATCACCAACGGCTGGACCTTTGACGTGGAAGTGCTGTTCATCGCCCGCAAACGCGGCTACAAGATCGTAGAAGTGCCCATTGACTGGTATTACAGCCCGCACAGCAAGATCAACGTCCTGCGCGATTCGATTCACATGGGCTTAGACCTGCTCACCATCCGCTGGTACAGCTTGCAGGGCCGCTACCGCCGCCGCTGACCCCCCAGACCGCAGCAGAATCGTCCTCCACTGCGGAAGCGCCCCGCCGCCGCGGCTATTGACAATCCGGCCTGGCCGCGGTATCCTTGAGCCTGCCCGGGTGGGACCGGCGCGGCGGAAACCTGCGAACCCCGTCAGGTCCGAGAGGAAGCAGCGGTAAGGAGGCCCTTCCGGGCGCCGCCGGCAAACCTGCCCGGGCACTTGATTTAACCACCCACAGCCCCAGGACATCATGGAAACTCCCCCCATCTGCAACTACGAAGGCTCCGATTACCAACAGTCTTTTTGGGACCAAAGCGACCGCGCCTATGAAGACGCGGTGGAGGCCGTGGCTTTGCGCCGCCTGCTGCCCGCGGGCGGCAAACGCCTGTTAGAGCTGGGGGCTGGGGCCGGACGCAACACCCCGCGCTACACCGGCTTTGAACAGGTGGTGCTGGTGGATTACTCCCGCACTCAATTGCAGCAGGCCCGCAGCCGCCTGGGGGTGGGGCCGCAGTACCGCTACGTGGCCGCAGATATCTACCATCTGCCCTTTGTGCCGGGGGTCTTCGACGCCGCCACCATGATCCGCACCCTGCACCACATGGCCGAACCGCGCCGTGCCCTCGATCAGGTGCGCTCTGCGCTGCAGGGCAAGGCGGTTTTCATCCTGGAATTTGCCAACAAGCGCAATCTGAAATCCATTTTGCGCTACCTGCTCCACCGGCAAACCTGGAATCCCTTCTCGCCGGAGCCGGTGGAATTTGCCGCGCTGAATTTTGACTTTCACCCCGCCACGGTGCGCACCTGGCTGCGGTTGGCGCGTTTCACCGTGCAGCGTCAGCTGACCGTGTCGCATTTCCGCATCCCCTTCCTCAAGCGCACGCTGCCCCTGCGCTGGTTGGTGGCGATGGATTCTTTTGCGCAGACCACCGGAAACCTGTGGCAGCTGAGCCCCAGCGTCTTTGTGCGCTGCCAGGCCGCGGGCGAAACTGCCGCCGCCCCCGAAGGCTGGCTGTTTGCCTGCCCGGCTTGCGCCGCCCCCCTGGAAGACACCCCCCCGCGGTTGGTGTGCCAGCAGTGCGGGCGCAGCTATCCGGTGGAAGACGACATTTACGATTTCCGGCTGGACGCCTGATTCTTCATTCCCCCCAAAACAATCTGCTGATTCAGCTTTTTTCGCCCTACGAGCGGAAGAACTGCGGTCCTCAGGTAGTTTTTTCCACCACCCAGAAGTGAGAAAGCCCCAGCGCACGCAGCGGGGTGCGCTCTAAGAATTGCAGCAGACCGCGCATCGCCCGCCCCAGGCCAGGGCGGCGGGCGATGATGTTATCATACGCGCCGAAGATAACCGTGCGGCGCACAAAGCGCACCGGCAAACCGGCAAAGAGCCTTTCCAGGTCGGCGCGGGAATACACGCGCACATGCGGGGCCAGGCGGTTGCGCCAGGCGCGCGGCAGGTAATTGACCAGGGGGATATTGCCAAAGCGGTAGCGCCCGCGCCAATAGATGCCGTGCGTCTCAAAGGGATAGCCGCGATTGGGGCAGAACAGCAGGATGCGTCCGCCCTTGCGCAGCACTCGCACCATCTCGCGCACGGCCTTCAGGTCGTCTTCCACATGTTCCAGAACTTCGTGACTGAGAATCAGATCAAAACGGCCGTCAGGGAAGGGCAGCTTTTCGCCCGCGCCGCCCACCACACACAGCCCGCGTCCGGCTGCCTGCTGCGCGCGCGGCAGCTCAATTTCCAGCCCCACCGCCCAGCGGGCCGCCGGGGACAGCCGCTCCAAATACATACCCAGCCCGCAGCCGTTCTCTAAAATATCGCCGTTGGCGCGCGGCCCGGCCGCTTCCAGGATCATCTGAAGGCGGCGTTCCTGTCCGGCGCGCCACACGTACGAAGGTTCGCCGCGTTGGGCCGCCTTTTGCAAATGCGCTGATTCCATCAATGTGATTTAGCCTTCTTTTGAAAGGGGTACCCAGGCCAACACCGTGGTGCCCTCACCCGCTGCCGATGAAATGTCCACATCTCCGCCCACGTTGCGCGTGCGCGTCTGCATGTTGGATAGGCCGTGCCCAATGTTTACCTTCACCTTGGTCTCGTCAAAGCCGCGCCCGTCGTCGCTGACTTCCAGCAGCGCGCGGTCGGCCGTCATCCACAGGCTGACCTCTACATGTTTGGCGCGGGCGTGCTTGGCGATGTTGGCCAGGGCTTCCTGGCAGATGTGAAACAGGGTGATAGCCTGCTCTTCCTGCAGCCCAGGGAAGCCCGTGGTTGGGCCGGAGAGGTTCACGTCCACCAGAGAGTTGACGCGGAATTCGTTCACTAAGCGTTTAATGCCTTCCATCAGATTTTCGTCGTGCAGTTGGCGCGGACGCAGATCCAAAATGTAGGCGCGGATATCGCGGATGGTGCTGTTCAGGTCGCTGATGGCCTGGTCAATGCGCTGGCGGGCGTGGTCGGGGTTTTCGCTGAGCAGCAGGCGGGCATGTTCCAGCGTTAGGCCCACGGCGTAAATGGACTGAATCACGCCGTCGTGCAGGTCCATGCCGAAGCGTTCGCGCTCTTCCAATACGGCCAGGCGGCGCTGCTGCAAATTGAGCTGCACGTTTTCAATGGCCGTCCCCACCCACGAACTGATCGCCGCCAGGAACTGCATTTCCAGGTCGCCCAGGGGTTGGCCCGCCCCCGCCGCCACGCAAAACACGCCTTGGGTTCCCTGCCGGCCGGTCAGCGGAAAACAAGCCACCTGACGGTAGTTTTCCTGACGCGCCGCGGGGAGCAGGTCGGGGGGGTCGTCGTTCTCGGTCAAATTGATCAAGTTCGACTGCCCCGTCTTGGCCACCGTGCCCACCATGGCCTCACCTTCCAGGAATTGGGGCTGAGCCCACAGGGTGCTGCCGGAGCGGCTGCGGTGGGCCGTGCGCTTGAGCAATTTGCTACTGCCCTGGCGCAGGTAAATTTCGCCCGCCTCCAGGCCGAGGTAATCCAGCACCTGCTTCAGCGAACGGTTCAGCACCTCGTCCACATCACCTGAGGTAGCCAGGGTAGAGGCCAGCTTGTTGAGCAGGGCCAGGTTTTCGTTGCGGCGGGTCAACACACGGTCGCGCCGGATTAACTGGCGATAGAGGCGCGCGTTGGAGATGGCAATGGCCGCGTAGGAAGCCAGGGTTTCAATTACCTGCTGGTCATTTTGGGTAAAGGCCGGAGCACCGATTTTGTTGGTGAGGTAAATTTGCCCCAACGAGCGGCTGCTCTGGCGGATGGGCACGCCCAGGAAAGAGGTCATGGCCGGGTGGTGAGGGGGAAACCCTGCGCTGCGCGAGTCGGCGGCCATGTCATCCACACGGATGGTCTCGCTGGAGCGCATCAGTTCGCCGATCAACCCCAAACCGCGCGGGGGATGTTCCATCATGGCCACTTCGGCGTCGCTCATGCCCACCGGAATGAAGCGTTCCAAACCGCCGTTTTCATCTAAAACCCCCACAGCAGCGAACTGCGCCTGGGCCTGTTCACAGGCCAGCACGGCAATGCGGTAGAGCAGGGACTCAAGCGAAATATCTTGAACCAGCTCTAAACTGGCGCGGTGTAAGGCGGCCAGCCGGTCTTCCAATTGTTCGCGGGTCAGCGTCACCATTGTGACTATTTTAACCGATCTTATCCAGATGATCAAATTACAAAAAAGCCCCCGGCCAAAGCCAGGGGCAAAAACACACCATGGGGGTTCGATCAGACGGTTTTCCGCCGTTTCCACTGGCTGAATACCATCACCAGCGGCAGCAGGGCCACGCCCAGGGCGCCCTTGCAGGCGCTGATGGGGTTCGCCGCCGGGGCGGGAGTACCTTCGCCGGGCTGCGCCGGGGCGCTGGTGGGCTGCTGCACGCTGCCGGTGCGGATGGGCTTGCGCTGGGTGGGGCTGATTTCGCGGTCCATCACCGTGTCGCCGCTCTCATCCGCTTTGATCGTCCAACCGGGGTCAAACAGATCCAGTTGGGCTGAAAAAGCCGGGCTGACAGGCACATTCAGATAGGTCAAAATATCGCCTTCGGGGCTGGCGCTGTTGATGGCCATCACCGTCATGGTGCCGTCCTGCACCCCCTGGAAATAGGTGGTGGCGCGGTCGTCCGCCGGGTAGAAGACGAATTTGCTTTCACCGTCCAGGGCATAGAACGAGCCGGGGATCTCTTCCAGGAGGATGTTGTCGTTCAGCCGTCCGGTGCGCTGCCCCGCCTGGTTCACCACCATCAAGTTGACGGGGGACAGCACGCCTTGCAGGTTCATGTTGACATCCAAAACGGCAAATTCGCGCACCAAGGCGTAAGCCCACGGCCAGCGTGGGCCGAATACTTCGACCCCGGGCGCGTTCCACAAACCCTTCAGCGCGCTCAAAATCTGCGGCACATCGCGGTTGTACCCCGCCACGCGCTGGGCCAGCACCTGGGCGATGCAGACCTCATCCTGGCAGTTCAGAGCCGAACCGCCCGCAGAAACCTCGCTCAGCAGATTCTTGGCGCCATCGGCGGGCAAAATCTTGCTGAATTGATCCACGGCCAGCATGGCAAAGGTCTTCAAATCATTGGCATCCACAGCCGGGGGCTGGGCGGTGGGGGTGCGCGTCTTCTTGTTCTTGGGTTTGGCGGTCGGCTCAGGCGCCGGCTCATCGGTGGGGGCTTGATCCACCACCACCAAAGACTGGGTGAGCACATATTCTTTGGCCGCCACCACATACAGGGTGTGCATCTCGCTGGTCTTCGGGCACACCTGCTGTGCGCCGCTCAAATACACCGCCGCGCCGTCCAGGTATACCGCCACAGCGCTGCTGACGCTCCAGCGCAGATAGGTGCAGCTGCCCGCCTGCAGCACAGGGTCATCCGCATAAAACGACATAGCCGGAGGCGTAGCGATCTGTGTGGTGGGGCCAGGGGTGTTGGTTTTGGCCGTCACCGGGGTGGAGCTGAACTGGCTGGTGGCTGTGCGCGTGAAGGTGGGCTGGCCGGGCAGCAGGGTTGCGGTCTGCGTTTTGGTGGGGCCGGTGGTGGCGGTGGAGGTCGGCGTGCGAGTGGGGCCGGGCGTGCGCGTGCTGGTGGGGGTCCGCGTCGGGGCGGTCGTGTTGGTGGCCGGGGCGCCGTTCACGGTGATGGAACCGTTGCTGGCCGAAACCGCCAGATCATTGCCTTCAGGATCGGCAAAGGCCAACACATTGACCGACAGACTGGAGGTGCCCGGGGCCACGCCGGTGAAGGTGATAGAGGCCAGGGTCAGGCCGCCGCTTACGCCGGAGAGCGAGCCTAAGTTAAAGCTGACCAGCCCGGCCCCCGCCGAGGGGTTGCACAGGCCGAAGTCAAAGCCGGTCACCGAGCAGCCGGTGGCGTTGATCAGGCTGGAATCATAGCTGATTTCAACCGTGGCCGCACCCAGCTTACTATCCGCAGGGATATTGGCGCTGACCTGAATGGTTACGCTGCTGCCCACATTCACCGACCCCGAACCAGCCGAGACGGTGGAACTGGCATACAGCAACGGCGCCGCCTCCCCCGGTAGGGCAGTTGTGGTCAACAGCAGCACGGCAAGCGATAGGAAAAGCAGCGTTCGTTTCATACAGGTGACAATCCTTTGTTCTTGCCGCCGGTAGCCGCAGGCAGCCTGTTTTCCAACAGGCTGCCTGGGTTTATGACATCATCCGTCCCGGCGATTACTTGATATACATGCGCACTTTGGCGTCTTTCTTGGCAAACAAGCGGCCGTCGGTGGCATTCCAGGTAAAGAGATCTGCTCCAGTATACCCTGCCTCAGGTGTGAAGACCAGCTTTGGTAGGTCGAGCAGGTCAATTTCTTGTCCAACCGCCACGTCTGATCCGTCAAACGTCAGGATGCCGTGCACGGGTAGGCTGGCAATGCGCACCCGAATCAGGCCGTCGCCGTCCGGGTCTAAGAAGCGCTTGGTGAAAGTGTCCACCGTGAAGGCGAAGGGGGTATCCAGCACGGGGCGCACCACCGCGGTGGAGAGGCTGGGGGCTTTATTCGTGGCGTGGATCTTGACACTGACCCGCGTTTCCGCCGGGGCAAAGGAGACCCCGTCCGAGCCGCTCCACAGGAAGCTGTCGATGCCGCTCCAGTTCACACCGGGGGTGTAGCTGAGGCTGTTGAGGTCTTCCACGTTGATCTTCTTGTTGACGACAACCTCCACACCGTTCAGGCGCAGCACGCCCTGAGCGGGCAGGCTGAGCACCTTGATCTTGGCCAGCTGGCTGCCCTGCACGCCGCGGAAGCGTTTGATGAAGTCGGTGGCGGTGAAGAACAATTCCGTATCCATGTGGCCGGATTTCTTGACAGACAGCACCACGGGTTTATAAGCAGGCGGGGTGGCCACGCGCAGGCGCGATTCGCGCGTTTGCGCCTGCATCTCTACCCCAGCAGCGGTGGAAAGCTTCTCGACAACCGGGGTCACCAGGCTGAATTCGCCCGGCTCGCCCAGCGCCTGGAAGGTGATATCGGCCAGGCGCAGCAAGCCGCCCACCCCCTTCGTGCTGGCGAGACTAAAGCTGATCTCGCCGGGGATAACGGTGTTGCACTCATCCATGTCAAATTTTGCTTCGGGATCCACCTGGCAGGCCCGCGGTTCCACCACAGTGGAGTCGTAGAGAACTTTCAGCTTCACCGCGCCCACCAGTTCCCCCTGGGGAACTTTCAGGCTGACGGGCACAACCCCTTCGTCACCAGAGGGCACGGCCAAGTTGACAGTGCGCGCCAGACCAAAGCCCTTAGGGGCCGCAGCCAGTGCCTCAACATCCGCCGCTCCCGATACATTGGGGCAGAAGCTGTTGGCGATCTTCACGTCGCACTGCAGGACGAAGAGCGCGTCCACCACGTTGCATTTGCCGTCCAGGTTCACATCGCAGGCGGGCAGGTAGATGGAACCAGCCGGCGGCGGGAAGACGTTGCTGCCCATCTTCTTACCGACGTCGTATTGCAGAATGAGGAGGGCATCCACCGAGTCAGCGCGGCCACTGCCGTTCACGTCCCCGCGCTTGCCAATCAGCACCAGGCCGTCCTTATCGGTGGCGGCCACAGGGTTGCCGTCGGGATCCTTGAACTCGACCACCACCACATCCACGATGGTGGAGGTGCCGTTGCTGCCCTTGGCTTTGAACGACAGGTTGGCCAGCTTGGCAGAGGTGGAAACCCCCGCGCTGGAGGTCAGCGACATGCGGATGACATCCGGGTTGACGCCGTCGTTCTCATAATGGATATTGCAGTTATCCATGTTGAACTTGCCGTCGGGGTCAATTCCGCAGCTTTGCACTTCCAGCAGGGCCGGGTCAAAGTGGATCTCCACCGTAACCGCGCCCAGCTTGGCCACGGGGATGTTGCTGACCGTCACCGGCACGGTGAAGGTGACCCCAGGGTTGGCCGAGGTATTGGCCGCCTTGACCACCGCCATGGTGTTGCAGGTATTGGTGGTGGCAGATTTGGTGGCCGTGGGGTTCGAGAGGCCGCCGTCATTGAAGGCGCGCACAAAATAGTAATACTTGGTACCGCAGTCCAGGTTGATATCGCTGAAGGAAATGGTGTTCGCCGGCAGGCTGATCACTTCGGTGAAGGCGATATTGTCCAACGAACGGTAGACCTTGTAGCCGGTCTCGCTGGCTACATTGCCCCAGGTGAGTTTGATCTCATTCTTGGAAATCACCGAAAGGGCAAAATTGGTGGGGGCGTTGGGTGGGGTTGGCCCGCAGGGAGCCGTGGTTGCACCCACTGGCGGGTCAGCCTCCAACGGGGTGTACAGGCTGTTGCCAAAGGCGTTGTAGGCGCGCACGCGGAAGTAGTAATCCGTGCCGCAGGTCAGGCCAGTGGCGGTGTAGGTGGTCACGTCAATGCCCACCGCGGCAATCTGCACCCAACCGCTGGCGCCGTTGGGGCTGCGTTCGATCTTAAAACCGCTCTCGTTATCGCTGTTATCCACCCAGTTCAGCTTGATGCGCGTCTGCGAATCGGTGGCGGCCGTCAGACCGGTGGGATCCAGCGGCGCAGTGCAGGCCGCGGTGGTGTCCGAAGCCACGTTGCTGTAGGCGGAGTTGCCGTTGGCATTGTAAGCGCGCACGCGGTAGAAGTACTGGGTGGCGCAGGCCAGGTTGAGGTTAGAGTAGGTGGTCACATTGGCGCCCACCGTGGCAATTTCCACCCAGGTGTTGGT
The DNA here is from genome assembly GCA_029975215.1 of Levilinea sp. Taxonomy (GTDB): domain Bacteria; phylum Chloroflexota; class Anaerolineae; order Anaerolineales; family Anaerolineaceae; genus Levilinea. The sequence goes on along the minus strand of JARKPO010000003.1, from coordinate 26,463 downwards.
GCCGTTGGGGCTGCGCTCGATCTTAAACAGCACCTCATTAGTGCTGTTGTCTGTCCAGCTGAGATCCACGCGGTCGGCCGACATGGCCGTGACCACCAGGTTGCTGGGGGCCGTGGGCAGGCAGGGTTGGGTAACGGCTCCGGCAATAGGGTTGGTATATTCCGAGCCGCCCGCGGCGTTCACCGCCTGCACACGGTAGTAATAGGCCGTACCGCAGGTGAGCGAGCCGTTGTTGTAGCTGGTGTTGTTGGCCGCCACGGTGGGTGTGGTTCCCAGCAGGGTCCAGCCGCCATTTCCATCGGGTGAGCGCTCAATGTTGAAGCCGGTCTCGTTGTCGCTCTTATCCTGCCAGGTCAGCAGGATATTGGTAGGGCTGGTGGCCACCGCGGTCAGGCCGGCCGGCGGCTTGGGCAGGCAGCCCAGGGTGGTGACGAGCACAGGGTTGCTCGGCTCCGAAAAGCCGCCCGCGTTGCGCGCTTTCACCCGGTAGAAATAGGTGGTGCCGCACAGCACGGTCAGGTCCGAGTAGGTGGTCACATCCGCCAGGGTGGTGCCGATCTCGGTCCATGGGCCGATATTGGTGAGGCCGCGTTCCACATGATAGGCTTCTTCACCAAACACATCCGACCAGGCTAGATCCACCTGGGTCTGTGAAATGGGGGTAGCCGTCAGGTTCAGCGGGCTGGTGGGCGTGCAGCTCATCGTGGCCGTCATGTGCACGTTGGAGAAGGACTGCCCGCTGACGTTGAAGGCGCGGATGCGGTAGTAATAGATGGTGTCGCAGGGCAGGCCGGCATCCATAAAGCTGGTCACATCGGCAGCGGTGGTGGTCACCGTCACCCAGTTGACCCCATTGGGCGAGCGCTGCACATCAAACCCCTCTTCCTGCTTGTCGGGCAGAGCGCTGTTGTCGGTCCATCCCAGGGTGATGTCATTGGTACCTACGGCCAGAGTCCTCAGATCCGACGGGGCGGGCGGCGGACACACGGGCGTGGTGACGGTATCCATGGCCGTCCCCGACTCGCCGTCTATGTTGAGCGCGGAGACCTCGTAGGTGTATACCTGGCCGCAGGACAGGGATGAGCGGTCGGAATAACTGGTGACGTTGAGGGACACACGAGCAATCTCAACACCGTTCCGATAGATGATAAAACCGCTTTCATCCGTACTGTTATCCGTCCAGGTTAAATCCACCCGGCTGCTGGAGACCAGGTTGGCCAGCAAATTCGTGGGTGGCGCCGGTATGGCCGCGAGGACGCGAGCCGAGGGTGCCGCCTGAACCGGCACGGTGCTGGGAAGCACCAGGGCCAGGGTCATGCTCACCACCATCAATAAATTAAGCCATTTGGGAAACTGCTTTGCAGATTGGAACATTCCTCATCTCCTTGCATTCAAACGGACCTGCAGCTAAAGAATGCATCTTCTGTGCCAAACTCTGCGCTCAGCGGTATAAAAAAACCCCCAGATTTTTGGGTTTCAACCAGCGCCCAACCCTATTCTATTCAGTTAAATCGCAGAATGGCCCCCCATTCACCCCCACATTAAAATAATTTTAGCACGAATAACAAGGGGGCGAGCAAACATTTGGCTGCTGCTTTAGGGCGCCACCGGCAGCATGCTGCGTTTTTCACGCAGCAGCTCGGTGATCTCTTCTGCCCGGCGCGGGTAGCAGACCAGGAAACCCTGAACTTCATCACACTGCTCAGCGATCAAAAAGTCCAGTTGACGCTGATCTTCAACCCCTTCAGCAATCACTTTGAGCTTCAAGATATGCCCCATGGCGATGATGGCGGTGGTGATGGCGGCGTCATCCTGGTTGTCCAGCGTGCGCTTGATGAACAGCTGATCGATTTTAATGCTGTTGACCGGGAAACGCTGCAGCTGTCCCAACGAGGAGTAGCTGATGCCGAAGTCGTCAATGGAAATTTCCACCCCCAGCTGTTCCAGTTCATGCAGCAGCCGCAGGGTGGATTCCAGATCCTGCATGGCGGCGCTTTCGGTAATTTCCAGGTTCAGGCAAGTCGGCTCCAGATCATTTTCAATCAGCACTGATTTCACCAGATCTAAAAAGTCGCTGTCCTGCAGCTGGTAGGCAGAGATGTTAACCGACACCTGCAAATCGGTTTGTCCCATCTGCTTCCACTCGCGCAGCTGCTGGCAGGCGCGCCGCAGCACCCAGGCCCCCACCGGGATGATCAAACCCGTGTCTTCGGCCAGAGAGATGAAATCAGAAGGCAGGATCAACCCGCGGGTGGGGTGCTGCCAACGGATCAGCGCCTCCAGGCGGGTGATGCGGCCGGATCCCAGGTTGACTACCGGCTGGTAATACACATCAAATTCGTTCCGTTCCAGGGCGCGGCGCAGCTCGCCTTCCAATTGCAAATGGATCAGGCTGCGCTGGTGCATCTCGTTTTCAAACACCTGGAAACGCCCGCGCCCGCTGGATTTCACCTGGTTCATGGCTGTGTCGGCATCGCGCACCAAATCATCCCCGCTGTCGTAATTGCCGGAGACAAAGGCGATGCCCATGCTGGCCGAAACAAAAACTTCCTGCCCGTTCAAGTCAAAGGGCTGGCTCAGTTCGGACTGAATACGTCCAGCCACCAATTTGGCCTCGTGCAGGCTGCGGATATCTTCCACCAACAGGATAAATTCGTCCCCGCCCAGGCGTGCGATGGTGTCGCCCAGGCGCAGGCAGGTTTTCAGGCGGTGCGATACCGCGATGAGCAGTTGGTCGCCGCGGCTGTGCCCCAGGCTGTCATTGATCAGGCGAAAGCGGTCCAGATCCAAAAGGATCACCGCAGCCATGAAATCTGGGTGGCGTTTGGAGCGTTCAATGCTGCGCACCAGCTGGTCCATGAAATAGGCGCGGTTGTGCAGGCCGGTCAGGGTGTCGTGCATGGCGTCGTGGCGCAGGCGGTCTTCGGTCATCTTCCGCACCGAAATATCCGTCAAAGACCCGGCCATGCGGCACGGCTCGCCCTGCTCATTTTTCACCGCCACCCCGCGCATCAGCGCCCAGAAATAGCGTCCATTGCGGTGGAACAGGCGGTGTTCGCTTTCGAAATAGGGTTTTTGCCCCTTGAGATAAGCATCCAGTTCCAGCTTCACGCGGGGCAAGTCATCGGGGTGAACGCGCCCCATCCACTCGCTGATGGATTGGGTGATCTCGGCTTCGCCGTAGCCCAGGATGGCCTTCCAACGTGGGGAGTAATAAACCTCATGGCGGATCAAATCCCAATCCCAAATGCCGTCCGTGGCCCCGCGAACGGCCAGCGCGTAACGTTCTTCGCTTTCTTTCAGCGCCTGGGCGGCGGCTTCGCGCTCGGTGATGTCGCGGGTGATGCCCCCATAGCCGCAGAATTCACCGCGCGCATCAAACAGCGGGGTGGCGTTCACTTCACATACCACAGTTTCACCGCTGAGCTTGTGCAGACGCATCACCATGCTGTTGATGCGCCCGTAGCCAGTGGTGATTTCGGTCATCAACGGCTGAATCCGCTGCCATTCATCCTCTGAGATGACCTTATCCAACCGGCCGCCGATCAATTCTTCCGGAGCGATGCCTAAGAGCTCCTGGACGCGCGGACTGACATAGTTGAAATAGAAATCTTTATCCACCTGCCAGACCCAATCCACGGTGTTGTCCAGCAGGTTACGCAGCCGTTCTTCGCTCTGCCGCAGAGCCTCGGCGGAACGTTTTTGTTCGGTGATGTCCATGACCGTCACCAATACCGAACGGTAATCATTGGACGGGTCCAGACGCAAGTTGAACCAGATTTGGATGGTCTTGCCTTTGAGAGTCTGGTTGACGGCTTCATTCTCGAACTTAGGAAGACGCTCGGCCACAGCAGTCAACTCATCGGTGAGCACTTCCACGCTGTCTAGGGCCAGAACGGTCTCCAAATTATCCAGCAGTTCTTCCTTGCTCTCGGCTTCATACATCTGGAGCGACCATTCGTTCACGTCCACCGCACGGATCGTGCGCGCAATCTCGCGTACCGTCTCTGGATGGGCCTGGAAATAGGCGCGAAAATCTTCAACTCCTTCAGCGCGTAATTGCTCAATCGCCTGGTTCACCTGGCTAAAATCTACCTCCCAGATGGCCACCATGGCCGTCTGGAAGATATTGCGGAAACGTTCTTCACTGAGCCGCAGAGACTGTTCGGCCGCCCGTTTTTCTGCCAGTTCCTTTTGAAAATCGTTGAACAGGCTGACGACTTCGCCAATTTCATCCTTGCTCTTCACGGGCAAGGGGCCTACAACGGCGTTGGGGTCGGCCTGAATCTGCTCAATCCGACTGGAAAGCTGGCGCAGGGGGATCACCAGCCAGTTTAACACCAGCCAACTGAAGGCAGCCATCACCCCTATCAGCCCTAAAAACACAATGAGGGTGTACCGGCCAATGATGTTGGTGGGTTGGTACAGGATGCGGGTGGGGGTTAGGCTGACCAGCATCCAGCCGGTGGGCTGAGTACGCTCGTACGAAACCAGGACGGACTGGCGGTCAATATCATCCACAAAATTACCGTGCGGCGCACTCAGTTTTTGCAGGAATTGGGTTTGCAGTTTGGTACCCACCAGAGCCTGGTTGGGGTGATAAATCACGCGGCCGTAGGCATCCAACAAAAGAAAGGTGGACCCCTCGGAGGGTTTGATCGCGTCAAAATAGGTTTTGTACAAATCGGGGGTCAGATTGATCACCAGCAGGCCCACCGGACGCAGGGTCAAATTGCTGCGGTCTGTGCGGGTGAGCAGCCGCACCGCCGTGACTACCTGGGTGTAGGCGGAGTTGACGTTAACGTTTTCTTCCACCCCCAGCCACAAGGTGCGCCCCGGAGAGGATTGGGCGGCCGTAAACAGGCGCTGCTGCACCTCGCCGCGGATGGAGGAGGTATCGAGGGTATCGCCGACGTGATAATGGGCTCCTGAAACGGAGAACAAATCAATCGAAACCAGCCCCTGAACGCTGGTGTAATTGTCCAGAATGTACCCCACCTGGGCGCGGGTCGAAAGATCGGTATAGGGGTTGACCTGATCCGGCGGCAGGTCCAGCGCATCTAAAATGGGCTGCACCCCTGAAAGGTTAAAAGCCAGCTCTTCCACCTGGCGCAGCTGCAATTCCAGGTAAGCGCGCTGACTTTGGATGAGCACGCGGGTATAGCGCTCAGCTTCCTGTTCCAAAATTTGGCGTGACACCTGATAGGAACTGGCCCCCAAGATCAGCAAGGGGATCACACAGATTCCAATCAGAAAGGTTACATATTTATGAAACAGGTTGATGCGCTGTAACCGCTGGAACATAGACTCTCAATCGTTCAATGCTGGGTTCAGGGCAGGTTGTCCGCCGTCACCAGATGAACATCCACCAACGTTTCGGCTGGCAAGGTTTCGTTTTTCAAAGCGCGGACGGCATACTGAACACCCAGGTAGCCCTGTTCCGCAGCCTGTTGGTCAATGGTTGCAACAAGTGCGCCTTGTTTGAGGGCATCATGCGCTTCGTCCAGGTTATCATACCCCGCCACCAGCACCCCCTGTATGCCGGCATCTTGCAGATACTGAACGGCGCCCAGGGCCATCATATCGTTGGCGCAAAATAGGGCTTTAACGTTCGGATACTGCGCCAAAATCTCGCGGGTCACTTCGTACCCTTCATCAATTTTCCAATGTGCGCTTTTAATGAGCACAAGATCAATTTGAGGGTTTTCGGCAAAGGCGCGCTGCGCCCCGGCCACGCGGTCAATGGAATTTTGAGAGGTGGGGATGCCCTCTAAAATGGCAGCTTCATTTGGGCCGCTCAGCCGCCGTACCAACTCCATCGTCGAAAGATACCCTCCCTCTTCGTTGTCCACGCCCACAAAAGGCACATCCTTTAACCCCGATTTTTTGGAAAGCTCCGCATTCAGACGGTTGTCAATATTGATGATGACAATTCCAGCGTCCTGGGCGCGCTTCAGCGGCGGGATCAGCTCCACCGAATCACCGGGGGCGATGATAATTGCATCCACCTTTTCCTGAATCAGGGCGTCAATGATTTGCACCTGTTCCTGGATAGAGGTCTCTTGAGCCGCAGTTTTGACCACCAACTGAATGCCCAATTCGCGTTCAGCCCGCCGCGCGCCGCGCTCCATTTCAATAAAAAAGGGGTTGGTGAGGGTTTTCATCACCAGCGCCACGCGGATGGGCGGTTTTGTATCCGATGGGGGCAGGGTGGGAGCTTCAACCGATTCAAACAGCGAGGCTCCGCTCAGATTCGGGGCTGCCGGAGAGCATGCAGCCAGCATGAAAATGACTCCCAGGAAAAGGATTCTCCACATGCTTCTGGGTTTCATGACCCACCCCGTGAGGAAAAGGTTTTCGGGTTCCCCCAGGTTCCTGAAGATTGACACAAAAGCGCGCCCTTTTGTGCCGTTTTCACAAAAACAACGCGCTCAGAACCGGGAAATCCCCCCGACTTTTCGAGTATACAACAGAACCGAAAAGCCAAAACCTACAGTTTTCTAACAAAAGCGCCGCCCGCTGCGTAGGCATCAGCGGGCGGCGTGTGGGGGAGAAAGGGGGATCACTCAGCTGGTGGGGTGGGGGTGACATCCACAACCGACTCAGCCGCGGTCTGGGGGGCCAGCGGGACGATCAGCCACAGCACCAGATAGATCAAAATCCCGTGCCCGCCCAAAAGGGTCAAAAGGACAAAAGCCAGGCGAATGACGGTGGGATCCATGCCAAAGAAATTGGCCAGCCCGCTGCACACCCCGCCCACCATTTTGTCCGCCGGATCGCGGTATAAACGTTTGTTGTTCATGGTTGATTCTCCTTCACAAAGATATACGCCGCAAATGCAAAAAGGTTGCGTTTGCGGCGCGAGTTTTTGTAATAGAGTCAAAGCTCCGGGCAAGGTGATTCACACATTTCCGATCATACACTTTGCCCCCCAATTTTTTCAACAAGGGTTTCGTGTTTGCAGGGTGTCAATTCTTTCTCTCTCTTTATATAGGTAATAAATGAATCTGGAGTCGCTGTCGTCGTAGGGGGTGTGGATATTGTGGATAACCCCCGTCCGCTCTGCCCAACCCCCATATGCAGGCTTTGGATCGCTTTCTGTCCCCCAGGGATGCGGTTTGGGGCCTAAAGGGTTCTCCCAGCGCGCCTGTGGATAATTGGGGCATAACCTTGCTGGTTTTCTTGGATACCCTTCGTCCTATCGAGGCTCATCAATCTGTGGGGGCTGGATAAAAACACCCCCCACATCTAGGGGGGTGCAATTTTTTGTTTTTCCCCAAAATAACCCCGCAAAAGGCGGGTTTTCCACACTTATCAAGGGTTATCCACAGTTTTACGGCACTTATCCACAGTTTTTGTTGAATGGAAAGACGAAAGATAAGCCGCGCCTACCCCAACCGGTGGGGGGCAGTTTACAGGGTTTCAATGCCGTTGGTGCGCGCCCACTCATCCAGGGTCTCTTCCACGGCGTCCAGATAACCGTCCAATTGCTGCAGGCGCTCTTCGTGGTGCGGTGCGCTCAGGTTCAGCGCGGCGGTCATCTGCGCCCAATCTTCCTGGCCGGATAAAGCCGGAAACAGCCCCAGTACCTGTGTCCAGGTGCGCAGCATCAGCCACAGCGCAGCGCTGGGATGCTCATCGAACATGGCCTCGGCGGCGCGGGTGTAATAGCCCACCCGGCAGGCCTTAAAGCGCGTGGGGCAGCCCGGCTGCGCGCTGGCTTCCACCAGGCAGTTCTTCCAGGCCGCGGCCCACGGCTCCCATTGGCTTTTTTCCACCGGTTGAGGCCACAGCAGGTCCACAAAGGCGCCGAACAGCTCGGGTTTGCCGACGGCTTGAGTACGTTCGGGAAGCTTAAGTAAGAATCGCCGTTCGGTCAGCGGCCCGCCGGTCAGGCAGGCCAGGGTATTGGCCGCGCTCTGCATCACGCTAAGATAGGTGTTGAGAAAATCCACTGCGGTGGTTTTCTCTCCAGTTTCAAGGTTCATCCAGGACTGCCGCGCCACGTCGGACATGGGCCGCACCCGCGCCCAAACCGTCTCTGGCTGGTAAAAATGGGCGCATACGCTGGCCTGGGTGAAGTCGAACCAGTGCTGTACATCGTGCAGAACGATGGGGTTTTCGCATAAATACGTCCCTAGCCAGGGATCCGCCCGCAGCCCGCGGGGGTGCTGGAAGACGGACTGTGAGAAATGGGCGATGTCCAGATGCACATCGTCGTTCACCCGCTCCACCTCGCGGTGCACGGGAGGTTCATCGCTGTGCACGAAAATCAGGTCAATGTCTGTGGTTCCGCCCAACAGCGCCTCTTCACCGATGAGCGATCCAGTCAAATAGACGCATACCAGGCGGCGGTTGCCGCGCACGCGCAGGTCAACCAGGGTACGGGTCAATCGGAGAAGGGATTCGCGGGTGATGCGCATAACGGTTACCTCAAATTCTCAGGAAAATCAAGCGGTGGGGTGTTCCAAGGGCAGCTCTGGCTGGAAGGGCGGCAGCTGCAGCGTTTGGCGGATGCGGTTTTCCACCCAGTGCAGATCCTGGGGGCTGCGCACAAAGTCCAACTCACCTGCTTCAATCACCAGGGTAGGCGAAGGGTGATCTGGGGTGTTCAGGAAAAACTCATCGTAGGCCTGGTTTAATTCGGCGATGTAGCTGCGCTCCATGGTACGTTCGTAGGGGCGGTCGCGCTGGGCAATGCGCGCCATGAGCACATCCGTGCTGGCGCGCAGATAGACCACCAGATCGGGCGGGGGAATTTTTTCCGCCAGGGCCATGTGCACGCGGTGATACATGTCCAGTTCGTCGCCTTTGAGATTGATGCGCGCAAACAGCTCATCTTTCTCAAAGGTGTAATCGCTGATCAGGTGGGGTGAGGTTTCCAGCAGCCGCGGTACGTTTTGATTCTGCTGATGATAGCGGCTGAGCAGGAAGAAAATTTGGGTTTGAAAGGCGTAACGTGCCCGGTCGCTGTAGAAATCGCTGAGGAAGGGGTTTTCTTCAAACACCTCCAGCAGCAGGCTGGATTGCAGGCTGGGCTGCAGTAAACGAGCCAGGGTGGTCTTGCCAACTCCGATGACGCCCTCAATGGCAAAATACATGGTCGCTCCTGAAAAAACCCGTGGTGGAATGCGCCGCACGGCTGTGTCGAAATATACCACAAAAAGGACGGTGCGTTTAAGCTGCGTCCAGCGCCTCCAACTGATCCAGGGTGCGGCTGAGCACCGCGTAGCCGCCCTGCCAGAAGGACTCGGCGTAGATATCCATACCGGCTTCGGCCAACAGTTTCACCGGCGCCACCGAGCCGCCTGCTTCCAAAATGCGGCGGTAGCGCGGTTTAAAGGATTGGCCTTCCTGCTGGAACTGCTGATAGAGCGACAGCACCAGCAACTGCCCAAAGCTGTAAGCGTACACGTAGAAGGGCACATTGTAGATGTGCGGGATGGAGACCCATTCCCAGCGGAACTCATCCGCCACCTCCACCGCCTCGCCGAACTGCTCGCGCAAATTCTGCAAATACGCCTCAGCCAGCGCATCCACCGAAGCCCCTTCCTGGATCAGGCTGTGCGCCTGACGTTCAAACAGGGCGAAGAAGGCCTGGCGCTGAATGGTGGCGTAGGCATCGTCCATCTGCCGGAAGAGCAGATCGCGGCGCACGTTCTGGTTGTCCTCGCTGCTCAGCAGGCGGTCCACCAACATCATTTCGCCAAAGGTGGAGGCGGTTTCGGCCAGCGGCAGGCAGGCATGCGCAGTGAACACACTGTGATGGCTGGCCAGCATGGAATGAATGGCATGGCCCAGCTCATGCGCCAGGGTGGCCACGTCATCCGCCCGCCCCTGATAATTCACCAGCACCCAGGGCGTCAGCGTGGGCGCAGCCGTGGCGCAGAATGCGCCGCCGCGCTTGCCCTTGCGCACCTGACTGTCCAGGTGATTTTCGGCAAAGACGCGCTCGGCCAGTTGGGCGAACTGCGGGTCAAATTCGCGAAAGGAGGTGAGCACCATTTCAGCCGCCTGGGGGAAGGCGTAAGTTTTATCGGACTGCACCACTGGCGCGTAGATGTCGTAGCGCCGCAGCCGCTCCATGCCCAGCAGGCGCGCTTTCAGGCGGAAGAAACGCTGGAACAGCCCTGTATTTTGGCGGGTAACGTTCAGCAGAGTGTCCACCACCGCATCAGGAATGTCATTGGCCAGGTTGCGGGCGGCGATGGGCGAGGGGAATTTGCGCAGCTGCACCTGTTCATTGCGCCAGTCGCGCACCAGGGTTTGGTAAATCTGCCCCAGGATGGGGCCGTCCTGCCCGTAGACACGGTACAGCTCCTGATAGGCCTGAGCGCGCAGATCGGGGTTGGCCTGGCGCACCAGAGACATCAGTTCGCCGCGGGTCATCTCGCGCGGACTGCCGTCCACGGTCACATGGAAGGTGTAGCGGTTGGTGAGGGTGTCGTACAGGGTGTTCAGCGCGCTGGCGCCGGTCACGTTTTTGAGGTTGATGATCTTTTCTTCTGCCTCGCTGAGCGTGTGGGGGCGGAACATGCGCAGGCTTTCCAGCCAGTAGCGCCGGTCGCCGGCTGCGCTCATCAGACGTTCTGCCTCCTCTTCTGGCAGGGACTTCCACCACAGCTCAAAGAACAGGCTGCGGTTAGCCAGCTCGGCGGTAAACTGCTCCACGCGCGCCATGAGGGTCAGCGCGTTTTGATCCTGGGTATTTTCGGCAAAGCGCAGGTTGGGGTAGTAATTCAGGCGGTGCATCCCCAGCGTGATGGTTTCCAATTGCTGCACGTATCCTAAGAATTCTGCCACAGGCAGGTCGCTGCGCAGCTGTTCGCGTACGGCCTCAAAGGCCTGCATTTGCGTTTCCAGGGTGATAAAAGCGGCTTCCAGGTCTGCGCCGTCCGGGGCGGAAAAAAGATCGGCCAAACTCCAGCCAGTTTGGGTGTAAGGGGTTGGATTCATGCGTCCTCCCGCGGGGAATAAGGGTGAATCAATAGGATGATTATACCCCCCCGTGGGGGGTACTTTACCCCCCTTGTGGGGATTATCAAGATCTGCATCCTCTGCGCAATTTGAAGATAGAAATCGCGGAGTAAGGGTGTTCCGTCCATCGGCGTGGACTGCCCATCTGTTCCTGTTTGGATTATACTCAAGGGCAGCGCCGCTGGAAGGTTCCCCAGACGGCAGGAGCGTAGCATGCGTACATGGACAGCCCTGATTTTTGCGTGTCTCGCCGTTTTCCTCCTGGCCGCTTGCGGCGGTACGAGCGATGCGGCATCGACGGATTGCACCGCCAGCATGGAATACATCGCGGACGTCACCATTCCGGATAACACCGTGCTCAAGCCCGGCGAAAGGTTTGTGAAAACCTGGCGGGTGAAGAACGACGGCACCTGCCCCTGGGACGGCTACCGTCTGACCCTGGTGCAAGGCGACGCCATGACCGATGCCAACCAGCCGGTTCCCAAAGTTCAGCCAGGGGAAGAGGTGGAGCTTTCCATCCCCATGACCGCACCCATGGAGGCCGGTTCCTATGCCGCCTCGTGGCAGTTGGAAACCCGCGCCGCCGAAGGGTTTGGCCAGCTGATCGTTTCCATCCAGGTCGAACCCTAAAACCCTTCTTTTTTCTTGCATCTATTCAAAAGGCCGCCCTCACAGTTCGTGAGAGCGGCCTGCCTGATTGTTCACCGTCTGCGCAGTTTACATGTGAATGGGGTGTCCCATTGCGTCGTGCGCGGCTTCCATGAGCACCTCGCTGAGGGTGGGGTGGGTGTGCACATTGCGGCCGATTTCCGCGGGGGTCAACTCCATGCGCTGGGCCAGAGTCAGCTCTGGCAGCAGCTCTGAAACTTCCGGGCCGATCAGGTGCGCGCCCAAAATTTCACCGTAGCGCGCGTCCACGATCACCTTGACAAAACCGGCGTAATCGCCCAGCCCCAGAGCCTTGCCGTTGGCCTGGAAGTTGAAGCGCCCCACCTTGATCTCAAAACCTTTTTCCCGCGCCTGAGCTTCGGTGAGGCCGAAGGACGCCACCTGGGGCTGGCAGAAGGTAGCCCGCGGCATCATGGTGTAATCCAGGGCCACGGTTTCCACCCCGGCGATGCTTTCGGCGCACACCATCGCCTGGGCCGAAGCCACATGTGCCAGCAGCAGCTTGCCGGTCACATCCCCAATGGCCCAGATCCCCGGCACATTGGTAGCCATGCGTTCGTCCACTTTTACAAACCCGCGCTCGGTCAGCTCCACCCCGGCGCTTTCCAACCCCAAATTCGCGCTGTTGGGCTTAAAGCCGATCGCCACCAGGGCCTGATCCGCCTCCAGGGTCTTTTCGCCGTCGGGGCCGCTGACTTTGACCACCACGCCGTGATCGTTCTTTTCCACCGAAAGCACTTTGTGCTCGGTCAGCAGCTGAATGCCGCGTTTGGAATACTGCTTGGCCAGTTCGCGGCTGATCTCTTCATCTTCCAAAGGCAGGATGCGCGGCAGCATTTCCACAATGGTCACCTGGGTGCCGTAGCTGTTCCAAATGGTGCTGAACTCCACGCCGATGGCCCCCGCGCCGATGACAACAACTTTTTCAGGGCGGGTGGTCTGCAGGATGGCTTCGGTGTAGCTGAGGATGCGTTCACCGTCCACCTGCACGCCGGGGATATTGGCCGAATAAGCCCCCGTGGCTAAGACGATGTTTTTGGCTTTCAGGGTCTGGGTTTTGCCTTCGGAGTCGGTCACCGTCAGGCTGTCCTTGCCGGTCAAAACCGCCGTGCCCATGAGCACATCCACTTTATTCTTTTTCATTAAGAAGCCCACGCCGCGCGTCAGCCGATCTGAAACCTGGCGGCTGCGCTTGACCGCTGCGCTGTAATCCAACTGCAAATTTTCAAACGAAAAGCCGAACTCTTTGCCGCGTTCCCGCAGGGTATGAGCCAGTTCTGCGTTTTTGAGCAGGGCTTTGGAAGGGATGCAGCCTACGTTTAAACACACCCCGCCCAGCCACTGTTTATCCACAATGGCCGTTTTCAATCCCAACTGCGCGGCGCGAATGGCGCACACATACCCACCTGGGCCGGCGCCGATGACCACCACATCGTAATTGTGTTCTTCGCTCATGACACCTCTTCCTTTGCCGTCAAATGCGGGCGCATGGCTGCTGGAGGGGCGGGCCGTGCGCTTGTTTTGGATGCAACTTTTCATTGATTGTACTATGATGCCCCCCCTTTGCGCAACGCGCGGGTATGGGGTTTGATATAATACGAATTGCTTATGAACGCCGCCCCGATTCAACGCATTGCTGTTGCCTACCACCCCAACTTGCCCGAAGCTGCCGAAGAAGCGCGGGCGGTGGCTGTTTTTCTGCGCGAATGCGGGGCCGAGGTTTTGGAGTGCGCTTCTTTATATGACCCCGATTTGCGCTGCCGTCTGTCTCCGGGCAGTCATGATGTGCTCATTGCCATCGGCGGGGACGGAACCATGCTGCGCGCCGGGCGATTTTGCGCGGGCATGGGGCTGCCCATTTTGGGGATCAACGCTGGTCATTTTGGTTTTCTCAGCGAAATTCCACGCGATGGGTGGCGCGAACAGCTGCCCCTCCTGCTGGAAGGCCGCTACCGTCTGGAACAGCGCATGATGCTGCGCTGCGAACACTGGCGCGCGGGCGAGCTTCTGTCCCATTGGGACGCCCTGAACGATGTGGTCGTGTCCCGCGGCCAGTTTGTGCGCCCTATTCAGCTTCAGGCCTTCGTGGACGGGTATGAGATGGCCTCCTATGTGGCCGACGGCCTGATTGTGTCCACCCCCACCGGCTCCACCGCTTACGCCCTGGCGGCGGGCGGGCCGATTTTGCCTCCTGAAGTGCGCAACCTGCTCATCATTCCGGTGGCCCCTCACCTGTCGGTGGACCGCGCCGTTGTCCTCCCAGAAGGGGTCAGCATTTCCATCCGCACCTTCACCAGCCACGAAGCGGTCTTAAGCGTTGACGGACATTTGCCCGTTCCGGTGTTGGACGGTGATGAGGTGCGCTGCACGGCGGGCGACCGCCAGGTGTTGTTTGTGCGCTTTCAGGACCCCAGCTACTTTTACCGTAACCTGACGCGTTACATGGAACGCAACCCATCCAGCCGTGGAGGCGTATGACCGAACAGACCCCTGTGTCCACCCCCGCCGAAGTCCAGGCTCAGGTGTGCTATAAACATCCAGACCGCGAAACCTATCTGCGCTGCAACCGCTGTGAGCGCCCCATGTGCAACCAGTGCGCGGTGCTCACCCCCACCGGTTACCGCTGCAAGGAGTGCGTCAGCGGCCAGCAGAAAGTCTTTGAAACCGCCAAGAATCTCGATTATCTGTGGGCCATTGTCCTGCCGCTGGTGCTCAGTCTCATCGGCAGCTACATCGCCTCCATTTTGCAGTTCTTCACCATCTTCATCGCCCCCATTATGGGCGTGATCATCGCTGAGGCGGTGCGCTGGGCGGTGAAGCGCCGCCGCTCCCGGATGCTCTTTCGCCTGACGGCAGGGGCTGCCGCGGTGGGCAGCCTGCCGCTGCTGGTTCTGACCCTGATCAGCTCGCTCTTTTCTCTCTCTCAGGGCGCAGTTTCTTTCTACTCAATCCTGCCTATTCTCTGGCAGGTGTTGTACACTTTCCTGGTGACTTCCTCGGCCTATTACCGCCTGAGCGGAATTCAAATTCGCTGAGGGTTGCCGCTTTTTGGGCAGCCGGAGCATAAGACGACAGTATGTTAACGGAACTCCGCATTGAAAATTTTGCCATCATTCAGCGTCTGACGCTGGAATTTACCCCCGGCCTGATTGCTTTCACCGGTGAAACCGGCGCGGGTAAGTCCATCCTCCTGGACGCGCTGGAGGCCATTGTGGGCGGACGCACGGACGCCGCCGCCATCCGCAGCGGGGCCGAGCGCGCCCTGGTGGAAGCCACCTTCGAACTGCCCGAAACCAACCGCGCCGCTGTGAACGCCGTTTTGGAGCGCGAAGACCTGTTGGACGACCCGCATTACATCACTCTGGGGCGGGAACTGCGCCGCGAGGGGCGCAGCGTGGCGCGCGTCAACGGGCGCAGCGTCCCTGTGGCCCTGCTGCGCGAATTGGGCGCCTTTTTGGTGGATATTCACGGCCAATCTGAACACCTGTCCTTGCTGAATGTGCGCGAGCACCTGGGCCTTTTGGACCGTTTTGCCGCGGTGGAGCGCGAAGCGGCCGCCTACCGTCAGGCCTATCACAGCCTGATGCAGGTGCGGCGCGAATTGGCTTCTCTGCGTCAGTTGGAAAAAGACGCCGCCCGCCGCCAGGAGATGCTCGCCTTTCAGGTGGATGAGATCGAAAGCGCCCACCTGCGCCCTGGCGAAGAGGACGAGATCCGCAAGGAGCGCGACCGCCTGGCCAACGCCGAAAGCCTGGCCGATCTGGCGCGCAAATCGCTGGCTGTGCTGGAAGACGGCGGCCCCGAGGCACCGGCCCTTTCGGAGCTGATGGGCAAGGTGGTACATTCCCTCAGTTCGCTCAGCCGCATTGACCCCACCCAAACCGAGCTGTATCAGACTGTTGAAGGTTTGGCCGAACAGCTCAGCGACATCAGCCGCGAATTGCAGCTGTATCTGGATGGGTTAGAATTTAATCCGCGCCGCCTGGAACAGGTGGAAGAGCGCGTCAACCTGCTGGTGCAGCTCAAACGAAAGTACGGCGGCAGCCTGGAGGCCGTTTTAGCCTTTGGGGCCGAGGCCCGCGCCCAATTGGAGCAGATTGCCAACGCCACCGAGCGCATTGAAGCCCTGGAAAAAGCCGAAAGTGAAGGTCTCCAGCAGCTGGCCCGCCTGGGGATTGCGCTTTCCAAGGCGCGCCGGGCGGCGGCCGAGCGGCTGGCCAAAGGTGTGGAAGGCGAACTGGTGGATCTCAGCATGCCGGGGGCGCGCTTTCAGGTGGGTATGGAACTGCGCCCAGACCCCCAAGGGCTGCCCGTGGGCGAGGGGCAGCGCGCGGCCTTTGATGAAAACGGCTTCGACCAGGTGGAATTTTTGATCGCCCCCAACCCCGGCGAAGGTTTTAAGCCCCTGGTGAAGATCGCTTCCGGCGGCGAAACCTCACGGCTGATGCTGGCTCTCAAAAACGTCCTGGCCCGCGCCGACGCCATCCCCACCCTGGTGTTTGATGAAATTGACCAGGGCATTGGCGGGCGGGTGGGCACCGTGGTGGGCGAAAAACTCTGGACTTTGGCTCGCCAGCATCAGGTGCTGTGCGTGACCCATCTGCCCCAGTTGGCGGCCTTTGGCGACCAACACTACAATGTGCGCAAACTGGTGGAAGACGGCCGCACTCACACCGAAGTGCAAAAGCTGGAGGGCGATGCGCGCCTGGATGAACTGGCTTTGATGCTGGGTGGGGTCAGCGCCGCCAACCGCAGCGCTGCGGAAGAGGCCCTGCGCTTTGCCCGCCTCCGCACCCGTGAAATCAGCGGGGCGGCGTCGCCCCGCGGTTAACCCTTGACTCTGTGCTATAATTTCCGCTGATGAACGCCAAACGATTTTTCCTGGTTGTGACGGCTATGCTGCTGGTTGGGTTGTTGGTGACTTTTGCACCGGTAGCTGCCAGCCCGAACCCGCAAGTTTTTTACCAAACCCCCACTGCAGACGCCGACGGGCGCATTTTCTACGTCGTGCGCGAGGGGGACAGCTGCACCACCATCTATTTGCTCACCGGCGTGCCCATTGAAACTCTTCGCGAGCTCAACAACCTGGGCGCAGACTGCAATGTGATCGCGGGGCAAAAATTGCTCCTGGGCGTGATCCAGGAAGCCTCCCCTACCCCCGGCCCGTCCCCCACCCCCACCCCCATTCTGCCCACCCCCACCCCCTTCAACGGCAACGGCCGCATCTGCATCCTGCTGTTTGAAGATACCAACGGTGACGGCATCCCCACAGGTGCAGAAGCCCAAATTGCTGGCGGTGCGGTCAGCGTGACCGACCTGGAAGGTGAAACCAACCTGGAGGGCGTGACCGCGGCGGGCGAAGACCCCCTGTGCTTTGAGGACATCGCCGAAGGCAAATACAACGTCAGCGTGGCCCCGCCGGAAGGCTATAACGCCACCACCTTAATGAACTACGCCCTTGATCTGCGCGCGGGGGATCAATCCACCCTTGATTTTGGTGCGCAGCCCAGCTCGGCGGTGCTGCCCGCGGAAACGGAAGAGCCGCAAGGCCGTTCCCCGCTGTTGGCCATCATTGGCGGCGTGCTGGTGTTGGGTGGAGCGGCCCTGGGCGTGTATTACGTCCTGCGCCTGCGCCGGATGTAACGCGCTGTCCACCGCTTGCAAACTCTGTGCGCCGCTCCACGCGGCGCATTTTTTATCCGGCAAAGCAAACACAGTTCGTGAAAAACCTTGTGTGTTGATCCCTTTTGCGGTGTGATAGAATCAAATAGATGATCGTTCTCATTGCGCCCCATTGCGGCCACGGACGATGACCCATTCTCTTATTTATGAGGAGTTGTACTGAATGGAGCAGGTAACAGCCACGTTTGCAGTTAAGAAAGGCCTTGCACAGATGCTGAAAGGCGGCGTGATCATGGATGTGGTCACCCCCGAACATGCGCGCATTGCGGAAGACGCGGGCGCGTGCGCTGTGATGGCCCTGGAACGCGTTCCGGCCGATATTCGTGCTGCAGGTGGGGTCGCGCGGATGAGCGACCCAGAGTTGATCCTTAAGATCATCGAAACGGTCTCAATTCCGGTCATGGCAAAGTGCCGTATTGGCCACTTTGTCGAAGCGCAAATTTTGGAAGCCCTCGGCGTGGATTACATTGATGAATCCGAAGTTCTGACCCCTGCCGATGAAGAAAACCACATCTTAAAGCACAACTTCAAGGTACCATTTGTGTGCGGCTGCCGCAATTTGGGCGAGGCTGCCCGCCGCATCGGCGAAGGCGCGGCCATGATTCGCACCAAGGGTGAGGCCGGCACCGGCGACGTGGTGGAAGCCGTGCGCCATGCCCGCACCGTCCTCGGCCAGATCCGCCATCTTCAGGCCATGCCGGAGGAAGAGGTGATGGCCTTTGCCAAACAGCTCGGCGCCCCCTATGACGTGCTCATGGAAACCCGCAGCCTGGGCCGGCTGCCTGTGGTGAACTTTGCGGCGGGCGGCGTGGCCACCCCCGCGGACGCGGCCTTGATGATGCAGCTGGGCGTAGACGGCGTGTTCGTCGGCTCCGGCATTTTCAAGTCGGGTGACCCCGCCAAGCGCGCCGCGGCCATTGTTAAAGCCGTGACACACTACAACGACCCCAAGATTCTGGCCGAGATCAGCCGTAACTTGGGCGAGCCGATGGTGGGACGCCAAATTTCGGCCATCCCCGAAGCGGACAAAATTGCTGGACGCGGGTGGTAAGCCGATGCGTGTGGGTGTACTCGCCCTGCAGGGCGCGTTCATTGAACATCAGGCCATTTTAGAGGGCCTGGGCGCGCAGGTGACCCAGGTGCGTCTGGCGGAGCACCTGGAAGGTCTGCAAGCCCTCATCATCCCCGGCGGGGAATCGACCACCATGGGAAAGCTGGCCACCGCCTTTGGCCTGATGGAGCCGCTGCGCGATTTTGGCCGCCAGCGGGCCATTTGGGGCACGTGCGCAGGGGCCATCTTCCTGGCGCGCGATGCCCACCGCGACCAGCCGCTGTTGGAGCTGATGGATATCACCGTGCAGCGCAACGCCTTTGGCCGTCAGGTGGACAGCTTTGAAGTGGATCTGGATATGCCCTACTTGAATGGGAACGGCGCGAGCGAGTCTCCGGCACCGTTTCACGCGGTCTTCATCCGCGCCCCGCTGATCGATTCGGTGTATGGTCAGGCGCGTGTGTTAACGCGGCTCCCCAACGGAACCATCGTCGCCGCCCAACAGGGTCGTTTGCTGGCGACCTCGTTTCATCCGGAACTGACCGCTGACAACCGTTTTCACCGCTACTTTTTGGAGTTGGCACGATAGACGTACGTTCTTTTGCCTGGCACGATTGGGTTACCCTCTACCGCAACCGGCGATATTTACTGTCGTTAGATCGCGCGCAGCTCTTGACGCTTGGCAATCCGGTGGGGCTGACCGCCCTGCTCACCAATCTTGACCCCGCGCGCGGCAGTTTCACCGCGGTGGTCACCCCGGCCGAAGGCCCTCCCATGATCGGGCAAATGCTTTACCGCCTGGGAGGGCGTTCGGCCCATCTGTCTTTTCTGGTCCCCGGAAACCAGCCCGAATCTCCGGCACTGCTGCCCCTGCTGGATCATTTGACCCAACAGGCGGGCGAATGGGGGGCGTTTAACCTGCATGCTGAGGTGGAAGAGCGCAACCCCTTGTTTGAAAAGCTGCGACGGGCGGGTTTTGTGGTGTATTCCTGGCAGCACATCTGGCAGCTGAATCCCGAAACTCTGCCCGACGGTCAGCCGGGGTTGTGGCGGCCGGCCGGGGCCACGGATGAGCCTGCTGTCCGCAGCCTGTATCAATGCCTGGCGCCGCCCCTGGTGCAAAGTGCCGAAACCTTGCCCAATATGCGCCAGTCCGGCTGGGTGTACCGCCAGGAGGGCGAGCTTTTGGGGTATGTGGAAGCCGTTTTGGGGCCGCGCGGCGTGGTTTTGCAGCCCCTGATTCATCCTTCCACCGATCGGGTGGAGACGCTTTTGCGGGCGCTGCCCCTGGCTTTGCCGCCTTTGCTGGGCCGTTCGCTCTATTTGGTGGTGCGTTCGTACCAATCCTGGCTCGATCCGCACCTGGAAAACCTCGGCGCGCAGGTAGGCCCGCGCCAGGCGCTTTTGGTGCGCCATCTGGCCCACATGCAGCGCGCGGGTGTTCCCGTGACGCAAAGCAGCCTGCTGCCCGGTATGGAAAATGCGCGTCCCAAACCGACCGCCCCTATTGTTCACTCAATCGTAGTACAATCCAGACGATCTTCGTCTGAAAAAATGGAAACTGTAGATTTATGGCACAGAGACGTATAACCGATGATTTACAAGCCTTGCTGGATGTCCTGCCCCCAGAGGTCGCACGGGCGGTGCAGCAGGCCAACAATTCGGATAACTTACTGGAAATCGTTTTAGACCTGGGGCGCGTCCCCATGGCTCGCTTTGTCCAGGGGGAAGTCCAACTCAGCCCAGAAGAAGTCACCCCTGCGGATCTGGACTGGGTCGTGTCGCGCATTGGCGAATTTGATGCTGATAACCGCGCTGGTTTGGAACGCACCCTGCACCGCATCTCCGCCATCCGCAACCGCCGCGGCCATGTGGTTGGGCTGACCTGCCGTGTGGGGCGGGCGGTGTACGGCACCATCGAGATCATCCAGGATCTGGTTGAATCCGGTAAAAGCATCCTCATTCTGGGGCAGCCCGGCATTGGCAAAACCACCATGCTGCGCGAAGCGGCGCGCATTTTGGCCGAAACCAAGCGCGTCATCATCGTGGATACCTCCAACGAAATTGGCGGCGATGGGGATGTACCCCACCCCGCGGTGGGCCGCGCCCGCCGCATGCAGGTGGCCACCCCATCCCTGCAGCACGAGGTCATGATTGAGGCGGTGGAAAATCACAACCCCGAAGTCATCGTGATTGACGAAATTGGCCGCGAGCTAGAGGCCGCCGCCGCCCGCACCATTGCCGAGCGCGGCGTGCAGCTTATCGGCACCGCCCACGGCCGCACCCTGGAGAACCTGCTCATCAATCCCACCCTGTCTGACCTGGTGGGCGGAATTGAATCGGTGACCCTTTCGGATGAAGAGGCCCGCCGCCGCGGCACGCAGAAGACCGTTCTGGAACGCCGCTCGCCGCCCACTTTTGACGTGCTGATTGAGATCCAAAAACGCGATCACCTTTCGGTGCATCCCGATGTTTCCGCGGCGGTCGATTCGCTGGTACGGGGCGTTCCGCCGGAATTTGAGCTGCGCTACCGCGACGAGAACGATGAAATCCGCATTGAAAAGCAGCGCCCACCCGCGCCCTCGGCCAACACCCGTCCGCAGTCCGCGGGTCTGCGCCGCCCCGGTAGCAGCACTTTTACCCCCGCGCCTGGGCGCGGCCCAGCCGGCCCGGCGCTGAGCGACGCCGATGAGGAGAACCAGAGCTTTGCTCAGGGAATGTCGCGCCTGACTCCGGTGCGGGTTTACCCCTACGGGGTGGCGCGCAACCGCCTGCTGCAGGCCGCCAAACGCCTGGGTGTGCCGGTGCTGATCATGCGCGATATGGCCGACGCCGAGGTGATGATGACCCTGCGCACGCATTACCGCGGGCGCGAACAGTCTGTGATTGACGCCGAGAACCGCGGCATGCCCATTCATGTGCTGCGAGCCAACACCATCAGCCAGATTGAACAAAGCCTGGCCGGAATTTTTAACATTTCAGCCGAAGCTCCGCTGCATTCTCTGGATGATGTGGCCGCTCAAACCCAAACCGCCATTGACGCGGTGATGAACGGCTCGCGCTGGGTCGATATGCCCCCCGCTTCTGCCGCGGTGCGCCGTATGCAGCACGAGCTGGCCCGCGCCGCCAACCTGGTTTCTCATTCTTATGGTAAAGAACCGAACCGCCGCGTGCGTATCTTCCGCGAGTGAGTCCGTTCTCAACGAGGCAGGCATCCCATGTTCATCACCCTGGAAGGCCCAGAAGGAAGCGGAAAATCGTCGCAGCTGCCCGCATTGGCCGACTTTCTCCGCTCCCGCGGCTACACGGTCTTAACCACGCGCGAACCCGGGGGCACATCCATCGGCGATCAGGTGCGGCAGGTGTTAACCCGCATGGAAAATCAGGGGATGTCGCCGCGCTCCGAAACCCTGTTGTTTTGCGCGGCGCGCGCGCAACTGGTGGATCAGGTTATTCGCCCGGCCCTGGCCCGCGGCGAGGTGGTCATCAGCGACCGCTACGCCGATTCCACCCTGGCCTACCAGGGCTACGGCCATGGCAACGACCTGGCGGTGCTGCGTCAGCTGCTGCATTTTGCCACAGGCGGCCTTTGGCCGGATTTAACCCTCTTGCTGGATGTGGATTCAGCCGTCGGGTTGGAACGCCGCCGTTCCAGCGGGGGAGAATGGAACCGCCTGGATGATTACGCCCTGAGTTTTCACCAGCGCGTGCGCCAGGGATATTTGGATTTAGCCCGCAGCCAGCCAGAACGCTGGGTTGTGGTGGATGCTGCACAGCCGATGGATGCTGTTCAACAGGCTTTGCGCCAGGTGATTTTGCGCCGGTTGGAGCCTGCTCTTTCTTAACTTCACCTGCATATGGGTGGAAAGGTTTGTAAATGTTCACACGCAAAACTGTGGTTTTTGCCGGATTGGTTCTGTCTTTGCTTCTCTCTGCCTGCTCAGGGGCGGCGGCTACCCCCGCCGCGACGACCGCCGAAGCAGCCGCACCCACCGAAGCTCCTGTCGAAGGGGAGCCTACCCTGGTGCCCTTCACCGCCAGCGGCCCCGCCACCTGCACGGTGCAGAGCGTCTTGCCGGAGTTGGATCCCACTCAGCAAGCTATGTTCCCCGCGATCACGGAAAAGGATCACCGCCTGGGTGAAGCCAGCGCTTTGGTGACCTTCATGGAGTATTCCGACATTCAGTGCCCCTACTGTGCCCAGTTGGAGCCGGTGCTGGTTCAGCTCTATCAGGATTATCCTGAAGATGTCAGCCTGGTCTTCCGCCATTTCCCCCTTTCCATCCACGATAAGGCCATTCTGGCGGGCCAGGCGGCTGAAGCTGCGGCGGTGCAGGGCAAGTTCTTTGAAATGAAAAACGCCTTGTTTGCTGCGCAGGCTGAGTGGAGCACGCTGGGGACGGAAGAGTTCACCGCGTATCTCAAAGAACAGGCCAAAACGTTGGAATTGGATGTGGATCAGTTCGCCGCCGACCTGGAAGCAGATGCGGTTAAGGCCGCAGTGCAGCAGGGACTGGACGAAGCCATGAAAATCGGCATCCCCGGCACGCCCTTTTTGATCATCAACGGCCGCCCCTATCAAGGCCCGCGTGATTACAGCAGCCTGGGCGACCGCCAGTTTAAAGAATGTCCCGAAATGGCGATTGACCCGGCGAAAACCTACACTGCCACGTTCAAGACCACCAAGGGCGATATTGTGGTGGAGCTTTTCGCCAAACAGGCCCCCTTCGCTGTTAACAGCTTTGTTTTCCTGGCGGAAAACGGCTGGTTTGATAACATCATCTGGCACCGTGTGCTGCCCGGCTTTGTGGCCCAGGCGGGCGATCCCAGCGGAAGCGGTTACGGCGGCCCAGGTTACGCCTTCAGCAACGAAGTTACCCCCGAACTGCGCTTTAATGCAGCTGGAATTTTGGGTATGGCCAACGCTGGCCCCGATTCGAACGGCAGCCAGTTCTTCATTACCATGGCCCCCCAACCGGTATTGGACGGCCAATACACCATCTTTGGCAAGGTGATTTCGGGCATGGACGTGGTGGAAAAGCTCACCCCGCGCGACCCCGCGGCGGGAGGTGAACTTCCGGAAGGTGATAAGATCCTCACCATCTCGATTACGGAAAAGTAAGCAGCCCATTGAACACTTCGCGCGGCTCTCACCTGCCTTTCATTGCCCTGCTGGCCGTCAGCGGGCTGGGCCTTTTGGTGTACTGGGGCTCGGCGGCGGCTTTCGCTGCGGGCGGCCTGTATATGTGGGTGATGGAAGATGCCCTGAGCACGCAGACCTTCAGCCTGTGGACTCTGTCTTCGACGGCGCTGTTCTTTGGTTTGCTGCTGCTGCCGCCTCTGGCGTTGGCCTTTCTGCGCCTGATTGGGTATGAGGGGCGGGCTTTGCCCCGTGTGCCGGGGGTGCAGCGGCTTTTGCCCTGGGTGTGGGTGCTTTGGCCGGTGGTTTTGTTGCTGGGGCATCTGGCTTTTCGCCTGGGCAAAGCCGCCTGGCTGGTGCTGCCGCCCCTGCAAATCCTGGCGGTGTGCATCCCCCTGGTGTGGTTCTTCCATTTGGGCAGCCGCGGTTTAGAGAAGCTGCAGCCGCCGGTGGGCTGGGGGCTGGTGGCCTACGGCCTGTCGCTGTCGCCCATCCTGATCATCGGTCTGGAAATGGTGCTGCTGGCAGGGGCCTTTGTGCTGCTGGTGCTGTTTTTGATGAACCGGCCGGACCTGATGAGTCAGCTCGCCCCACTCTCCGAGCAGTTTTTACAGCAGCAGCTCGCGCCGGAACTCCTCTTTCAGCGTGTACGTCCGCTGCTGGTGGAGCCAGGGCTGATTGCCGGGGTGTTGGCCTTTATGGCGGGCATTGTGCCGGTGGTGGAAGAGCTATTGAAACCAGCGGCATTGTGGCTTATGGCTGGAAAACGGCTGACGCCCGCCCAGGGGTTTGTGGGCGGTTTGCTGTGCGGCGGGGTGTTTACCCTGATGGAAACCCTCGGCAACCTGTCTGCGCCTGCGGAAGATATGTGGCTGGTGTTGGTGGCCACCCGCGCGGGCACGGGGCTGCTGCACATGGCCGCCAGCGGATTGGTGGGCTGGGGGTTGGCCTCGGCCTTAGGCCAGGGCCGCTATCTGCGCCTGATGGGGGCCTTTTTCAGCGCCAGCCTGCTGCACAGCCTGTGGAACGTGGCGGCGCTGGTCATGGGAATTACGCCCATGCTCTACCCGGTTTCGGCAGCGGCTTCCGCTGGGACGGCAGTGTGGCTGGGGCGGGCGGCCCCCTGGGTTTTGGCTGGGTTGATGCTGCTGCTCTTTGCCATTGTACGCGGCATGAATCAAACTTTACGAGCGCAGGCCGCGGCGGAAGGGCCGCTGCCCCCCGCTTCCGATTTTGCCGAAAATATCGGTTAGAATTGGGTCTGGGATTTTGTTTGCATAAGGAGTAATTTCAACAATGGATTTCATGGAATTGATCAAACTGGCTGTGGATTTCCTGCTGCACATGGACAAGTATTTGAGCATGATTGTGGAAGCCACGGGCATTTGGACCTATATTGTGCTGTTTGTGGTCATCTTCATTGAAACTGGCCTGGTGGTGACCCCCTTCCTGCCGGGCGATTCGCTGCTGTTTGCGGCGGGGGCTTTGGCGGCCTCGGCGGCGCATGTGCTGGATGTGAAGATCCTCTTTTTTGCTCTGGCGTTGGCGGCGGTTTTGGGCGACACGGCCAACTACTGGATCGGCCATTACATTGGCCCCAAAGTGTTTAAGACCGAGAGCCGCTGGCTGAAAAAAGAATACCTCGACCGCACCCAGGCTTTTTATGATAAGCACGGCGGCAAAACCATCTTCCTGGCGCGTTTCATCCCCATCATCCGCACCTTTGCCCCCTTTGTGGCGGGCATCGGCAAGATGCGCTACGGTTATTTCATCACCTACAATGTGGTGGGCGGCATTGTGTGGACCGCGCTGTTCATTTTCGGCGGCTACTTCTTTGGCAATCTGCCCTTTGTGGAAAAGAATTTCTCCCTGGTGGTGATTGCCATCATCCTGATTTCGGCCATGCCCGCGGTGTTTGAATACATCAAGGGCCGCCGTGAAGCCAAAGCTGCCGCGGCCCAGGCCGCTGAGTAAGCTGCCCCACCGCTGAATTTTCTGGGAGGCTCATACCGCACGATGAAACGTGAAACCCTGCGCAAGATCCTCAAATTCTTGTTCGCGCGCCTGGCGGATGTGGACTATCAGGGCCTGGAAAACCTGCCCCGCACGGGTGGGGTGCTCATCACCACCAATCACGTCAGCCGTCTGGATACGCCCTTGCTGTTTATCAACGCTGTGCGCCCCGACATCACCGCGCTGGTCACAGATAAATACCTGGCTTACCCATTGATCAAATGGTTCACCAACACCGCCGAGGGCATTTGGCTGGACCGTACCAAGGCCGATTTCAGCGCCTTTGCGGCAGCATTCAAGGTGCTCAAAGAGGGGCGCGCCCTGGGAATTGCCCCCGAAGGCACCCGCAGCCATACCGGCAGCCTGCTGGAAGGCAAATCGGGCAGCCTGCTGCTGGCTACCAAAGGGGATGTGCCCATCGTGCCGGTGGCGGTCATCGGTTCGCAGTACATTTTGCCCCAGCTCAAGCGTCTGCGCCGTCCGAAGGTGATCGTGCGCTTTGGCCCGGCTTATAAGCTGCCGCCCATTGACCGCAATGACCGCGAGGCCTCCATGCAGCGTCTGACGGATGAATTGATGTGCCGTATCGCGGTGCTGCTGCCGGAGGAGATGCACGGCTTTTACGCGGGCCACCCGCGTATTGCCGAGCTGCGCCAGGAATTGAACCTGGGCTGAGCTGTTTTCAGAGAGACCAAAACCGTCTGGCATCCGCCCGGCGGTTTTTTGTTTTTCGATTTGGCTTTCGGTATACAATCAACGCACACGCGATTCAACCCGCACGCCAATCCGGGGTAGGGCAATCGCATTCTAGAGAAATCGGGTATCCTCAAAGAAACCACGAGGAGCCCAATGAATACCGAAGGAATGACAAACAATCTCAACGCATACTTTACTCAACTACCGGATCAACGCCGAAAAGCCGGAAGGCGGC
>JARKPO010000085.1 GCA_029975215.1 Levilinea sp. | reverse complement strand
GGTCATACCTTCCTGGGCCAAATTCATCATCACATCCAGCACTTCCTGGATCATTTCGGGGTCGAGGGCGCTGGTAGCCTCGTCGAAGAGCATGATCTTGGGGTTCATGGCCAGGGCGCGGGCAATGGCCACGCGCTGCTGCTGGCCGCCGGAGTGCTGGCCGGGGAGGGCGTTGGCTTTTTCAGGGATGCCCACCTTATTGAGCAGCTGCATGGCGTTTTCTTCTGCTTCGGCTTTCTCCCGCTTGCGGATGATGCGCTGGGCCAGGGTGATATTATCCACCACGGAGAGGTGAGGGAAAGGTTGAACTGCTGGAAGACCATGCCCACCTCGGTGCGCACAGCGTTGATGTTTTCGGCGGTGTCGAGGGGGATACCGTCCACCACGATGCTGCCTTCGTTAAACTCTTCCAGGCGGTTGATGCAGCGCAGCAGGGTAGATTTGCCGGAGCCGGAGGGGCCGATGATGACCACCACTTCGCCGCGTTCGACATCCAGGCTGACGCCGCGCAGGGCGTGGACGGAGCCAAAGCGTTTGTGAACGTTTTTGATTTGAATGATGGGAGCCATAGGGTTACCTCTCCAGGCGGGATTTGCGCTCGATGAAGGTGACAACGCGGGCGGCGAGCAGGGTCATCACCAGATAGAGCAGGGCGATCATGCTCCAGGTTTCTACCGGAATGAAGTTGGCGGCCATGAATTCCCGTCCGCGGCGGGTCATATCGGCCACGGCGACCACGCTGACCAGGGACGAATCCTTGAGGATGGAGATGAATTCGTTGCCCACCGGAGGGAGGATGACGCGCACGGCCTGCGGGAGGATGACGTAGCGCATGGCCTGGACGTAGGACATGCCCAGGCTGCGGGCGGCTTCCATTTGGCCTTTGGAGATGGACTGAATGCCGGCGCGGTAGATTTCACTCATATAAGCGGCGTAGCAAAAGGTGATGCCAAGAATGGCCATGCCCACCGGGTTGGCAAGGTAATTCTTGAGGGCTTCGATGTTCAGCGCTGCGCCGATGCCCTGGATGACGGAGGGGAAGGCAAAGTACCAGAAGAGCAGCTGCACCAGCAGCGGAATGCCGCGGACGATCTCGACATACACGGTGGCGATGCCGCTGAGGATGCGGCTGCGGGAGATGCGCCCCAGAGCGGCGATCAGACCGACGATGAGCACCAGGAAGAAAGAGATGATGGTGGTTTGGATGGTGACCCAGATGCCGTCGCGAACGAAGACCAGGATGCGCATGAAAGGATCCGGGCGGGTGGTAATGAGCAGGATGATCAAACCGATGACGGCAAATACAAGCCACCACCAGGGATCAAAATACCCTTTTTTTTCGGCTCCAGCATTGGCTGGGGCGGTTGCGGTTTTTGTCTTCTCTTGAAGGTCCATGATTGGAGTAGGTGTGAGAAAACGCCTGCGGGGCACAAGGCCCCGCAGGCGCATAGAGGATGGATTACTGGCCCGCGAGCCACTTCATTTCAAGCTTCTGGACGGTGCCGTCGGCTTTGATGGCGGCCAACCCGTCGTTGATCTTCTTGAGCAGGTCGGTGTTTTTCTTGCACACGGCGATGCCGTAGGATTCATCCGTGAAGACTTCACCCACGGTGGTGAGCTTGTCGGAATTTTGGCCGATGAAGCCCAGGGCGGTGGGGTAATCGGCGATGACGGCGTCAATCTGGCCGTTGGCCAGGTCTAAGAAGGCCAGGTCGTAGGAATCATAGGTCTTCAGCTCTGCGCCCTCGA
This sequence comes from Levilinea sp., assembly GCA_029975215.1. Taxonomy (GTDB): domain Bacteria; phylum Chloroflexota; class Anaerolineae; order Anaerolineales; family Anaerolineaceae; genus Levilinea. The sequence continues at coordinate 48,011 of JARKPO010000085.1, read as the reverse complement.
TCTTTGCGGCTTCGATAGCGCCGGTGGTGCCCAACTGGGCGCCGACCTTCTTGCCAGCCAGGCTTTCGGGGCCGGTGATCTCGGTGTTGGATTTCTGCACGGAGACGATTTGACCGGCGTTGATGTAGGGCTCTGAGAAGAGCATGTCTTTTTTGCGGTCTTCGGTGATGGTGATGGCGGCGATGGCGACATCATATTGGCACTGGCTGAGGCCAGCCAGCATAGGATCAAAGCCGATGTTGACCCATTCGATCTCAATGCCGGCTTTGGCAGCCAGAGCGTTCATCAATTCGACATCGAAACCGGTCAGCTCTTTGGTGGCTTCGTCCACGGTTTCGAAGGGGGGGAAGGTTGCGTCTGTGGCCACGCGCACTTTGGTGCTGGCAGGCTGGCAGGCGGTCAGCGCGATGCTGAGCAATACCAAGACAGATACAATGATCAGGCTCGTGCGTTTCACTTCTTTTCTCCTCATTATGAAATTTGGGTGCTGCCGGTATGATGCGTGGATTTGTGCAGGTGTGAGGCAATAATGACGGGGCGACAGGACGCGAACCGGCATAGATACCAACGGATGACCTTAATCGTATTATATACGGGTTTTGGCACCTTGGGCACAGAAAAGGACATTTTTGGTACAAACGTCACCCTGATTGATACAACCGTTGTGGCCTAAAAAAGGCTGTGGAGGGCGGGCGTGATGCTCTGGTGGGATTCATGTTAGAATCCACATGCCCGGCGGTGATAGTTCAGCCTGTCCGGCGTCCAGGAGGAGGTCATGCTGCGAGGGTTTTTCATTCTGCTATCCAAAGTCCCGTGGGCGCAGCGGGTGATCACGCGTTGGGGGGTGGCGCGGCGAGCGGCGCGGCGGTTTGTGGCTGGCGATACGATCGCGGACGCGCTGCAGGCGGCCTTAGCCTTGAATCAGGCGGGCATGCAGGTGAGCCTGGACCCCCTGGGCGAAAACACCACCCACACCGAAGGGGCCGAGGCAGCGGCAAACGAGATCCTGACCCTGTTGGACAGCTTGCACGCGAACGAACTGCGCGCCAACGTTTCTATTAAATTATCTCAATTGGGTCTGGCGCTGGATGAAGATCTGTGCCGACGGCTTTTGGGAAAAATACTGGCCCGGGCAGGGGAACACGGCGTATTCATCCGCATCGATATGGAAGATGCCAGCCTGACAGAGCGCACGCTGGAGATGTTTCATTGGGCGCGTCAGCAAACCGAGGGCGTGGGGGTGGTGATTCAGGCCTATCTGTACCGCAGCGAGGCGGATTTGATGCGCCTGCGCGAGGTGCAGGGAAGAGTGCGGCTGTGCAAGGGGGCGTACCGCGAGGCGGCGGATGTGGCTTTCCCGCAGAAAGCGGCGGTAAACCGCAACTACGACCACCTGGTGAAGGTGCTTTTGGAGAGCGCGAAGGCAGCAGGTATGCCGCTTTTGAGCGCGGACGGGCGCACCCCGCCGCTGGCGGCGGTGGCCACGCATGACCCGGCGCGCATCGCCTTTGCCGAGGCCGAGATGCTGCGGCAGGGGCTGCCCAAGGGGGCGGTGGAATTTCAGATGTTGTACGGCATTCGGCGAGATTTGCAGGAAACCCTGGTGCGCCAGGGGCACGCCGTGCGCGTGTATGTGCCCTATGGGACGCATTGGTATCCCTATTTCATGCGGCGGCTGGCCGAACGGCCGGAAAACGTGCGCTTTTTCCTTTCAAACCTGTTCCGAAAATGACTCCAGATCCACTTGCTACTGATGAACGCATGCCTTTGGCGGTGGTGACCGGCGCCGGTCAGCGCCTGGGGCGGGCAATTGCCCTGGGGCTGGCAGCGCGCGGCTACGCCGTGGGGCTGCATTATCACACCTCGGCCCAGGCGGCGGAGGAGGCCGCAGCTGAAATCCGCGCCCAGGGCGGGCAGGCTTTTCTGACTCTGGCGGATCTGCGCGATGTGGGGCAGATTGCGCGGCTGTTTGCGCAGGTGGACGGCTGGGGTCACCCCTTGCGCGTGTGGGTCAATTCGGCAGCGGTCATGCCCGCGCAGGATGTGGATTCGATGTCGGCCGAGGAGTGGGACGCGGTGATGGATTTAAATCTGCGTGCGCCGTTCTTGTGTGCACAGCAGGCAGCGCAGCGCATGACCAGCGGCGGGGTGATCATTAACCTGTCGGACTCTGGGGCGGTGAAGGCCTGGAGCGGATTCCCGGCTTACACCGTTAGCAAGGCGGGCGTGGAGGCCTTGACGCGGGTGCTGGCACGGCGCTGGGGGCCGCGGGTGCGCGTGAATGCGGTTGCGCCCGGGCTGATCCTGCGCGGCGAGATGACCTCGGCGGAAGAGTGGCAAAGCCTGACGGGGCGGCTGCCCATGCGCGAAGGCGGCAGTCCGCAGGATGTGGTGCGGGCGGTTGCTTTCTTGATTGAAAACCCGTATATTACGGGCGAAACATTGGTGGTGGACGGCGGTTACCGTTTGATCTAGGTGAAGGGATATGCAGACATCCAAACTTTCCATTTTTCGGATCTTTGCGCGAGCGGCTCGCCCCTGGATGCTGGCGGCAGTGACCCTGTTTTACCTGCTGGGGCTGGGGACGGCAGTGTATTTGGGCGAACTGATCCGTTGGCAGATCGCCGCCACGGGGTGGGGCGCGGCCGTGTTCTTGATGGTGAGCAGTTATTGGCTGAAGGCTTATTTTGACCGCCTGGCGGACCCGCGCGGCAAGCGCAGCGGAGAGGACAGCCCGGAGCAGAGTCTGGAACCGGGGCTGTGGCTGCAAATGGCGGTGACGGCGCTGGCCGCGGGGGCGGCTTTGACTGCGGCTTTGATTTTTCAAGGAGCTTTGAGCCTGACAGGCTGGCTGGTTATGGGCCTGGCCTTTGCGCTGGCCTTTTTCTACGCGGTTCCGCCGCTGAGCCTGTCGGAGACGGCCTGGGGCGAGATGGCGCAGGCACTCCTGGCGGCCAATTTGATCCCGGCTCTGGCCTTTGTGCTGCAAGCGGGCGAAATTCACCGCCTGATCGCCATGCTGACCTTCAGCCTGACGGCCTGGACGCTGGCGGCGTTTTTGGCTTTGGGCCTGAAGGATTACGCCCGTGATTTGAAATGGGGGCGCAAAACCTTGCTGCTGACCCTGGGATGGCAGCGCGGCATGGCGCTTCACAATGTGCTGATCCTGAGCGGCTATTTGCTGCTGGTGACGGCTTCGGCGGTGGGACTGCCCTGGCGGCTGACCTGGCCGGTGCTGTTGACCTTGCCGCTGGGTTTGTTTGAAATCTGGCAGGTGGTGCAGATCAACAACGGCGCAAAACCGCGCTGGCCGCTTCTGGATTTGACGGCGCGCGGACTGGTGGGGATCAGTGCCTACCTGCTGGCAATTTCGGTTTGGTTGGGATAAAAACGATGCCTGAATTCCTGGAATTAAAGCCCCCTGAAGAAGCTTTGGCAGTCTGGCTGCGAGCCATGCCGGAGCCGCGGATTGGGGTGGAACGCATACCCAGCGCGCAGGCCCTGGGCCGGGTGACGGCCGAGGCGGTGCGCTCGCCGGAGGCTCTGCCGGGATTCGCCCGTTCCACCGTGGACGGGTACGCCGTGCAGGCGCGCAGTACCCACGGGGCCAGCGATACCCTGCCGGCCTATCTGGACGTGGTGGGCGAAGTGCCGATGGGGGCGGCCCCAGGCTTCAGCGTGGGGCTGGGGCAGGCCGCGGTGATTCACACCGGCGGGATGCTGCCCCAGGGGGCGGACAGCGTGGTGATGTTAGAGCTGACCCAAACCGCGCGGGCTGGGGAGATTGAGGTCTTCAAGGCCGTTGCCGCGGGTGAAAATGTGCTCAAGGCTGGTGAAGACGTGGGCATGGGCGAAGAAGTCCTGGGCCGGGGGGTGCGGCTGGATGCGGCGGCCATCGGCGGGCTGATGGCACTGGGTTTAACCGAGGTGGCGGCAGCGCGCAAGCCGATGGCGGCGATTCTTTCCAGCGGGGATGAGGTTGTGCCGCCGGATCGGGCGGTGCAGCCGGGGCAGGTGCGGGATGTGAACAGCTATGCGCTGGCGGCGCTGGTGCAAAGTTGCGGCGGCGAGGCGCGGATTTATGGGATTGTGCCGGATCGGGCCGACGCGCTGCGGGCAGCCTTACGCCGGGCGCTGGATGAGGCGGATTTTGTGGTGATCACAGCCGGGTCTTCGGCCAGCGCGCGTGATTTGACCGCTGCGGTCATCCGCGAGAGCGGCGCGCCGGGGGTGCTGGTGCATGGGGTGAATGTGCGCCCGGGGAAACCTACCATCCTGGCGGTGTGTGACGGCAAGCCAGTGGTGGGGCTGCCGGGGAACCCGGTGAGCGCATTGGTGATTGCGCGTCTGTTCGTGCGCCCGCTGGTGGCGCGGCTGTTGGGGGCTGCGCCCGACACACCGGAGGCAGCCGTTTCCGCACGGCTAAGTTTGAACCTGGCTTCGCAAGCTGGACGGGAAGATTGGGTTCCGGTGCGGCTGCGGCGCGAGGCGCAGGGTTGGACGGCCGAGCCAATCTTCTACAAGAGCAATCTGATCTTTTCGTTGGCGCACGCCGACGGCCTGGTGCGCATCCCGCCGGACGCTACCGGTTTAGAGGTGGGCGCGGTGGTGGAAGTGGTGCTGCTGTGAGGCGTACTTTAAGGCGCAGATGGAAACGCGGCGGCCTGTGGCTGACTGCTCTGCTGGTTGGGTTGAGCCTGGCGGCCTGTGAGCTGGGCGGCTGGAGCGGCCTGCCCAGGGGGGCGGGCGGAATCAGCGCGGCAGCGGCCCCGCCGGTGAGCGCGGCGGTAACGGAAACGGAGACGCCTTTCCTGCCGGAACCGGCGACTTTGACGCCGACGGCCTCGCGCACCCCCACGGTGACGCGCACGCCGCGCCACAGCCCCACCCCCAGCAGCAGCCCGACCCCCGAAAATACCCCCACCCCCGCGTGGGATTTTCACCCGGCGGGCGAGCTGACCGCGCCGGTGCTGCTGTATCACCATGTCAACGACCAGGAATCCAACCTGTACACAGTGACCACCACGGATTTCCGCAATCAGATGAAGGTGCTGGCCGAGCGCGGCTACACCACCATCCCCATCTCTCTGCTGGTGCGGGCGTTGCGGGATGGGGCGCCTTTGCCGCCGAAACCGTTGGTGATCACTTTTGACGACGGTAATCGGGATGTGTACACGCGCGCGTACCCCATCTTGCAGGAATTTGGGTTTACCGCCTCAGTGTATCTGGTGGTCAATTACCTGGAGCGCGGCGAAAGCATCTTGAGTCACGAGCAGATTGATGAGCTGCTGGCAGCGGGCTGGGAATTTGGCAGCCACAGCATGTCGCACACCGAGCTGACTCGCGATTACGGCAACCTTTGGTACGAGGTCAGCCGCTCCCGCTATGAGCTGGAAGAGTATTTGGGAACGGACGTGATCACCTTTGCGTACCCCTATGGGGTGATGGACGCGGTGGTGCAGCGTTCGGTGCGCGAGACGTTCGAGGCGGGGTTGGGGCTGGGAAGTTCCAGCCTGCACACGCCTGACAGTTTATATTACCTGAGCCGCATTGAAGTGCGGCGAACCACATCGCTGGCAGATTTTAAATCGCTCATTCCTTGATGCCATGGGAGGATGTATGAAGAGAGTTTTGCTTTTTGTATGGGTTTTGATGTTTTTGCTGGCGGCCTGCGGCCTGCAGCCCCCAGCTGAGGACCCCAACCTGGTATACACCCAGGCAGCGGGCACGGTGATGGCGCAGTTGACGGCGGTTTCCGCGCTGACTCCCTCAGTGACGCCCTCGCTGACCCCAGAGCCGACCGCCACGGTGACGGAGACGCCGGTGCCCACGGAGACGCTTGCGCCGACGCCCACCCCCAGCCCCACCTGGATTTGGAATCCGGCGGGCAAGGCCACCGCACCGATTTTGGCTTACGGCACGGTGGGGGAAGGTTCCGGTGCGGAGGACGATACGCCGGTGGAGGTGTTTGACCAGCATTTGCTGACCTTGCAGCAGGCGGGCTATACTGCCATCACTCTGGCACAGCTGAGCGAGGCGGTGTATAAGGGCGCCAATTTGCCTCAGCGGCCGGTGGTGATTACCTTTGATAAGAATTCGACCGGCATATACACTCAGGCCTTCCCGCGGCTGCAGAAATACGGCTATGTGGCCACGGTGTTCACGGTGGTAAACGAAATTGATACCAACGGCAAACTGACCACGCAGCAGCTGAAGGACCTGGCGGCGGCGGGCTGGGAGATCGGCAGCAGCGGTATGAGCCGCATCAATTTAACCGGCATGCCCGAATTGCTCAGCCAGGAGATCGCCGGATCGCGGGAAGAGCTGCAAAAGAAACTGGGTGTCCCCATCACGTCTTTTGCCTATCCCGGCGGGGCGGTGAACGACTTTGTGGCGGCGCGGGTGGCGAATTACGGCTATTATGCTGGAGCGACCCTGCTGGCCACCTTTGATCACTACGCTGGATCGCTGTTTTACCTGGGCCGCTTTGCGGTGCGCAACAACCAGGACATGACCAATTTCCTGGCGATGCTGCCGTGGAAACCGGCTAACCCCTAAAGACTAAGGACGGCAGCATGGCTGTTTATCTGCATGATATCCCATTAGATCAGGCACAAACCCGGCTGCGGGAGGCCTTAGAAGAAGCCGGGCTGGGGGGTGTGTTGGCCGAAGAATGCGTCCCGCTGGATGAGCACGCCGCGGGTCGGGTGCTTTCGCGGGCGGTATGGGCGCGCATTTCCTCGCCGCATTACCATGCCTCGGCCATGGATGGCTTTGCGCTGTGCTCTGCGGATACGCGGGAGGCCATGCCGACCGCGCCGGTGCACATTCTGCTGGGCGGCCGGGCGCAGTATGTGGATACGGGCGACCCTTTGCCGGATTGGGCTGATGCGGTGGTGCCGATTGAGCAGGTGGAGGCCTTAGACAGCGCCGATCAGCCCGCCGCTGACCCGCGCAAACCGCATGCCATCCGGCTGCGGGCGGGGCTGCCGCCCTGGGCGCATGTGCGCCCAATGGGCGAGGATATCGTGGCCACGCAATTGGTGCTGCCCGCGGGCCACACCGTGCGGCCGGTGGATTTGGGGGCGGCGGCGGCCAGCGGACACACCCACCTGTGGGTGGCGCACAAGCCGCGGGTGGCCGTGCTGCCTTCAGGAACCGAACTGGTCCCGGTGGGCCAGGATGTACGTCGGGGGGACATCATCGAATTCAATTCCATCGTGCTGGCCGGACAGGTGAACGCCTGGGGCGGCGAGGCGGTTCGTTTCCCCATCACCCCGGATGATTTTGAGCTGCTGTGCGCGCGCGTGCAGCAGGCGGCGGATGAGAACGATTTGGTGCTGCTGAACGCAGGTTCTTCGGCCGGGTCGGAGGATTTTTCCGCGCGGGTGGTAGAGCGTTTGGGTGAACTTTTGGTGCACGGCGTGGCGGTGCGGCCTGGGCATCCGGTGATTTTGGGGATGCTGCGGCGATCGCCAGGCGCAGCCCAGCCCGAACGGCGCGTGCCGGTGGTAGGTGTGCCGGGCTACCCGGTTTCGGCTGCGCTGACAGGTGAAATTTTTGTGGAGCCGCTGATCTCCCGCTGGCTGGGACGCGGAGCATTGCAGCCCATTGAGGTGGAGGCGGCTCTGACGCGCAAGGTGACTTCACCGGCGGGGGATGACGACTTCATGCGCGTGGTGGTGGGTCGGGTGGGGGCCAGGCTGTTGGCGGCGCCGCTTTCGCGCGGGGCGGGGGTGATCACCTCGCTGGTGCGTGCGGACGGCATCGCTGTGCTGCCGCGCGGCGTGCAGGGCCTGGAGGCGGGGTCTGCGGTGCGCGTGCGGCTGTACCGCGCACCGGAAGAACTGGAGCGGACAGTCTTTGCGATTGGCTCGCACGACCTGACCTTGGATCTGCTGGCGCAGCATCTGGCGGAGCGCGGACGGCGGCTGGTGAGCGCCAACGTGGGCAGTCAGGGCGGACTGGTGGCGCTGCGGCGGGGCGAGGCGCATGTGGCCGGGTCGCATTTGCTGGACCCCGACAGCGGCGAATATAACCTGCGCTATTTAGAACAGTACCTGGCTGGGCGGGAAGTGCGCCTGGTGGCGTGGGTCAATCGCGAACAGGGGCTGCTGGTCCCCAAGGGCAACCCTAAGGGCGTGCAGGGGCTGGCTGATCTGGCCCGCGAGGATATCCGCTTTATTAACCGCCAGCGCGGCGCAGGAACGCGCATGCTGCTGGATTATCATTTGCAGCGCTTGGGTATCCGCACGGAACAGGTGCAGGGGTATGAGCAGGAAGAATACACCCATCTGGCGGTGGCGGCGGCGGTGGCTTCGGGTCGGGCGGACTGCGGGCTGGGGGTGACGGCGGCGGCGCAGGCCCTGGAGTTGGATTTTGTCCCCCTGTTCCACGAGCGCTACGACCTGGTGATCCCTGAGGAATATGCGCAGGACGAGCTGCTGAAGCCCATATTTGACCTGATGCAGGATGCGGCTTTTCGGCGTGAGGTTTCGGCCATGCCGGGCTATGATGTCAGCGTGATGGGCAAGGTTATACACCTGGGTAGAATTGAGCCGGCGGAACGGGCATAATCAGAACAGAGAAATGAACGCCTAAGGAATGAGGAGAGACGACCATGACAATTGCTGCCAACCAGACCGCGCCGGATTTTAGCCTGCAGGATGAAAATGGAACCCTTCACCGCCTTTCGGAATACCGCGGAAAGCCGGTGGTGCTGTACTTTTACCCGAAAGATGACACTCCCGGCTGCACCACCGAGGCGTGTGCCTTTCGCGATGATTACAGCGATTACGAAGGCTCGGGGGTGGTGATTTTGGGGGTCAGCCCCGACAGTCCCAAATCACACAAGAAGTTTAAAGAAAAATACCAGCTGCCCTTTGTGCTGCTGGCGGATGAAGATCACCAGGTGTGCGAGCTGTACGGGGCCTGGGGACCCAAGAAATTTATGGGCCGCGAGTACGATGGGGTTCTGCGCAGCACCTTTGTGATCGGTGCGGACGGCGAGATTAAGAAGGTGTTTGAGAACGTTAAGCCCGCGGGACACAGCGCTGAGGTGTTGGCCGCCCTGAAGGGTTAATCGGACACGCCTGACCTGTTGTGAAAAACGAATAAAAGACCCGCCAGACACGTTGATGCTTGTTCTGGCGGGTTTTGATTTCAGCAAAGGGTCAGGCTACGGGGCGCAGAGCGTATCCAGAAATTCCTGCTCGAAGGCGGGCTGATCCACGCCTAGACACACCTGAATGGGATAGGAGCCCTCTTCACTGAGGATGCGGCCGTACTGGCTGCCTTCTTCTTCGATTACGCGCACCGGGCGGGTTTGGTAGAGGCCCAATTCGGGGCGCACCGCGAGGACCGCCGCCAGTGGATCCCAGAAATAGAAACCGCGGCCCTGGTTCAGGCGGCTCATATTTGTCAGGCCGCGGTGGATGAAGCGGGCGGCGGGGTGAGTTGCGCGCTGTCCCAGGCGTTGGAGGAAATCTGGCGTGAGAGGGGTCTGGTTGGTGGCGTCCAAAGGCACCAGGGTGACAGGCACGCCGGAGGCGAACACCCAATTGGCGGCTGTGGGGTCAATATAGATGTTCCATTCGGCGTGGGCGTTGGGGGAGCGGGGGAGGATATCCTGAATGTTGCCGGGGACATCCAGCGCGCCGCCCATGATGACCACGCGCTCGATCTTGGCGGTTAGATGGGGATAGGCCTGGAGCAGGGCGCCCAGATTGGTGAGCGGGCCGACGGCCAGGACGGTGACGGGTTCCGGCGCGGCAGAGAGCTGTTCGGCCAGCAGGGACACGGCCTCTGGGAAAGAGGCGGGAGCGGGTACGCGCACCAGGGGGATGAAGAAGTGGTGATCCATGATGAAACGGATCAGCCAGGGGAAGGCCGCGCTGCCGCGCAGGGGCACGGGGCTGCCGGCGGCCACCGGACAGGGGGCGTGTTGGGCCAGGGCCAGCAGGCGCAGGGCGTTGACGGCGCCGGGGCGGGGGTGGGCTTCGCCGGTGCCGACCACGCTGACGGCCTGAACCGCAACCTGGGGATGCCGCAGCAGGTAGAGGATGGCCATCCAATCGTCTAAAGCCATATCGGTGTCAATGATTATGGGTTTCATAGGTTTTTTACCATCAGTCTAAAGGTGAATACGGGGAACTACAGCCGCGCTTCAGGGGTGTTCCAAAACCACCGCCTGCGCGTCACGGTAACGAACCGGCCAGCCGCGGGTTTGCAGCGTGTCTGCCAGGGGGGTTCCATTTTCCAACAAGACCCAGCGGATGTCCCATTTTTGCAGGAGGGCTTCCCAACCGGGTTGGGTGCGCACCAGGGTGAGCCATTCGCCCAGGATCTCGCTGCCGAACAGATCCGCGCGGCCGTCAATGAACACAGGCTGCTGAGGGTAGGCCCAGGTGAGGTAGCCGCCCCAATTGTAGGAATTGAGCAGGTGGCCGCTGCGCGGTTGGGAGGCCAACCAGGCCACGGCGCGGGCGGGGTATTGCTGGGCGGTGTAGATCTGCATGGCGGTGGGGTGGCTGACCACACCCGCTTTGGCCCAGGCTGCGGCAGCGATCAGCCCCACCAGGGTGAGATTGACGGCTTTTTGCCAGCCTGCCTGGGGGCTGGGCGGGGTCTGAAAGCGGGCCAGCAGGCTTTGCAAGCGGGGGGCGGCGCGCCAGGCAGCCCATAGGGCGCGGGAGAGGACCGGCAGGGCCACCACGGCAAAGGGACCGAAGCCTCGCTTGGCCATCAGCGCCAGCGCGCCAAAGCCGATGACAGCCAGCAGATCGCCGCCGTCCGCACGGCGGTTGGCCAGGGCCAGGGCGAAGAGGGTCAGCATGAGCAGCCACAGCATGGGCTGTTCGTTGAGGTTGTGGAAATTGGGGGAAAACCACTCGTCAATTTCCACCACGCTGACGTCCAGAGTCTGGAAGGGGATGAACCAGGTGTTCAGGCCGTTGGGGTTCACCAGCACGGCCAACAGCGACAGGCCGCTCCAGCCCGCCAGACGCCCCAGACGCGGCCAGGAAAGGGTTTGGGGAGAAGCTGGATCCAGGAGGTGGTTGAGAACCTCCCCGGCCAAAACGGCTGCCAGGAAGAGGATTCCGGCGGAATAGCCGCCGTGCAGGTTGGACCAGAGGAGGAAGAAAGGCGGCAGCAGCCAAAAATGGTCGCGGCCGGTGGTTTTGGCGTGGGTGATGAGGGCCTGCAAGATGGGCAGAAAGAGCAGGGTGAGCATCTGCGGGCGAGGGGCCCAGGTGGTGGCGGCCACAAGGCTGCCCAGCACCAGCAGGGCGGCACGCAAACCGTGGGGGCCATCCATCTGCATCAGCAGCACCGCCATGCTGAGGACGGCAAGGGCGGCCACCCACAGGCTGACGCCGAAGAACCCGCCCCACCGGTACGAGAGGTACAGGCTGAGTTGGCCCAGCCAGGAATGGTTTACCCATACCGCCCCGGCGCGGGTGTAGGAGAGCGTATCCACCGTGTAGGGGGCGGCGTTTTCCCAGGTTTCCTGTCCGGCGCGCAAATGCCACCACAGATCGGGGTCGAGGGGCGTGCGCGCGGCCATGAGGAAGATGAGCAGCAGCACCAACACGCTGACCAGACGAGCGGCAGGGGAGAGGGAGTCAAAATTTTGGCGAAAACGGCGCAGCCAGACGGTCATGGTTTCTCCTGCAAATGACGGCGAGAGGATTATGACACAGACCGCGGGGAAGCGCAACCAGTCGGGGGCTGGCTTGTGAAAAAGAGAATTTTCTTTATAATAGACTCAAACAATCAACGATAGGGTGGGCTTTTTAGGATAAGACAGCAGGGTTGAAACAACAAGGAGGCTGAAATGCATAAGCGGGCGCGGTGGTTGGCAGCGGTTCTGATACTGTGCTTGTTGACGATGGCCTGCGGGCTGCCCTTGATGGGCAAAGACGCGGAGGAGAGACCAGAAGTCCCCGCGGCGCCGCCGGCGTCGGGGCAGCACAACGCCAAAACGCCCATGGCAGAAGAGCCGCCGCCGGCAGCATCGGCGGTGGAGCCGACGGCACAACCCGTGGATGTGGGCGGCAAGCTGATTCGCCAGTGGGCCAGCTCGGCTGAAGCCAGCTCGGAATTTGGCTCAGCGGATTGGTCAGCGGAACAAGCCACCGGCCCGGCCAACACGGATGCGTGCGGCGATTACGGCACGGCCTGGGCTTCGTCCAGCGCTACGGGGGTGGAATGGCTGAAGGTGTATTTTGACACGCCGGTGATCGCCACGGAGATCAACATTTACCAGAGCTATAACCCCACCCAGGTGGCTGAAGTGTACGTGATTGATCCGAAGGGGGAGGAGTTTTTGATTCTGGTGCGCGACCCCCAGTATCTGGACGTGTGCCCGGATTTGATGACCATCACCGTGGAGGGGGTGGACTTCCCTATCGTGGGGCTGCGCCTGGTGGTGGATCAGAGCGTGTTGGGGGTGGGTTGGAACGAGATTGACGCGGTGGAACTGGTGGGGATCACGGTGGGGGCGAGCGGCGAAACTGCGGACACTGGCGGGGGCAGCCAGCCCGGTGCGGGTGGCAGCTCCGGCGGCAGCACGGGCGCGGTCAGCGGCAACGTGCTGGGGATTGACCCGGCCAGCCTGAAACCTGGCAGCTTTGTGTATGAGCTCAGCGGGGCCGAAAATGACCGCGCAGACGGGGGCAAGGTGCAGTATCAGAACACGGACAACGGGGCTGTCATCGGCCTGATCAACAAAACCGAGCGCTATTCGCTTTCGATGTTCCTGCCCTACGACGTGAAAGCCGGGGAAGTGCCTTTGAAACCCTACGACGCCAAATTGGCGGCCAAAGGGCCGACCTTTGCCATCTTTGCGGGGGTGTGGTTTTATTATATGACCAGCGGCTCTTTGGTTTTGACCGAAGTGGAAGGCGGCAAGCTCAGCGGATATTTCAGTTTTGAGGCTGAAAACAAGGATAAGCCGGGGAGCTTTTTGACGGTTTCGGGCGTGTTTAACCAGATTCCGATCAAACCGTAGGGAGGGAAGCATGCACAGGTGGATGCGATGGACGGCTGCGTTGGGATTGATGGGGCTGATGCTGGCGTGCAGTCTGGGAGGTGGCCAAAGCCCCACGGAGCCGCCGCCTCGGCCAGAGGCGCAGCCTACGGCCCTGCCTGAACCCACCGAGAAGAAGCCCGAACCCACGGCTCTGCCTAAGCCGACGGCAGCCAAACCCACCCCAACGCTTGCACCAAGCACACCCACTGCGCTCGCGGCGCAGAACGCCGGGCCGTTTACGGCGGTGCTGAAAGACGGACTGCCTTTGAAGGGTATTACCGATTTGTGGGTGTCGCCGGAAGGGGATGTTTGGGTCAGTGCCGCCAGCGGGGTGTTTGTGGTGGGCGAGACGGAATGGGTGGAGCAGTTGGACATCCCCGCGGAAGCCATTTTGGGCGCAGACAGCCGCGGCTGGGTGTGGGTGGTGCTGGAGGGCGGCGCGGTGATGGGGGCCTTGGCTCCCGGGGAATGGATCTTTTACGGTGAGGCAGAAGGCTGGCTGCCGCTGCCAGAGCCGGAGTACCTCAGCCCAGGCCTGGCGGACGAGATCGTGGAGGGGCCGGAAGGGGATCTGTGGCTGACGACGGGCATGGATGAGGTGCGGCGGTTTTCGCGGGCCTCTAACCGCTGGACGGCGTTGGATCACCGCGAGCTGAACTTTGCTGAACAGGATACCAGCGGGTACCAAGGCTATTTCCTGACGGATGTCAGCGTATCAGGCGCAGGCAAGGTGTGGGTGGGGGGCTGCGTGGGCAAGGGTGAGATGCTGGAAGGCGTGGGGATTGCGCGCTACTCCAACGGCGAATGGAACCCCATTCTGGCTGCCGAGGGGGCCTGCGTGCTGGATATGGCGGTGGACAGCAAGGGTACGGCTTATGCCGGAACTTACGATGTGCTGCTGCGCTATAACCCCAACAGCGGAAACTGGGGCAAGGAGTACTTTCCAGACGGTATCAACCGCACCTATCTGGTGCGTCGTGTGGCGGTGGACCCGCAGGACCGGCCCTGGATGGCGGCCTGGCGGCGGGGTGGGGCCAGCATGGAAGGCTCCACGGTGATTTTCCATATGGAGCGCAATTACGGCTGGATGCGTGTGTATGAAACGGAGTGGGCTGCGCCGACGAGCTGGGCGATTCTGCCGGATGACGCGGGGTATTTGAGCGCGGGCGGCAAAGTCCTTCTGTGGAGAAACCGCACCTTGAGCGAAGTGGGCGAACTGCAGGCGGGCTTTGTGCGCCTGGCGGTGGACGGCAAGGGGCGGCTTTTTGCGGCGGCCGTGGGTGGGGAGGACGAAGGGTTGTGGGTTTTACAGCCGTGAGGCTCGCAGAGAGAAGAGGCGCATATGGACAGCGGCAGCGTGGTCATACTGTGTGTAACGGGTATTTTGGGCCTGTTTGGTTTATTCCTGGTGGGCATGGGCGTCATGGTGCTGCGGCAGGGGGTCAAAAGCCGCCGTTGGGCGCGCGCGGAGGGGGAGGTGACCTACAGTGAGGTAGTGGAGCGCCGTCAGGTGACCGCGCGGGATGAAACCGTGCGCACGGAGGTCTCGTATGAACCGGTGGTGGAATACCGCTTCACCCTGGGGGAGGAAACACTCACCCGCAAGCAGTTGGGATTACCTCAGCGCACTTACGCCCGCCCGCTGGCGGAAAAGGTGGTCAAACGTTACCCGGTGGGCCAAAAAGTGACTGTGTATTACAACCCGGCCAACCGGGAGGAGACGGCTCTGGAAGTGGGGGTGGGTTGGAGCTGGCTAATTTTTCTGCTGGTGGGGGCTGGGCTGGTGGGGGCAGCGGTGTGGATGGGGATGAACATCGGCTGAACGGCGTGTTTTTAACCCACAATCCCCTTTGCCGTGCGTGCAAGGGGGATTGTGGGTTGGATGGAAGGTGCGTTTAGCTCAGTTATTAGAAGGCAGGAGCGCCTGCGAATACAATTGCAGCTGATCTGCCTGGGTGATCATGTCCTCAAGATATAGGCCGCCCAGTTGAAGCAGGATTTTTTGCTGAAGGTCATCCCAAATGAGGGTGCTGGCCAGGGCGCTTTTCTGATTGCTCTCGGCTCCTTCGGGGTTGAGGTTGATAGGGCCTTCGAGAGCTTCGATGATTTGCAGCACGCTGACCTCCGTGGCAGGGCGATTGAGCCGCAGGCCGCCGCGCGGGCCGGGGGTAGCTTTGATCAGACCCGACTGCATGAGCGAATGGGCAATCTGGTGCATGAAGGGCAGGGGCATATTGAGCTTTTCGGCCAACGAAGCAGTGGATTGGGGCAATTCGCTGTTCTCGGAGGCTAAGGCAAGCATCAAATTCAAACCGTAATCTAAACGCCGACTGATACGAAACATGGAATTACACCTCGTACGGGTAAGATGAGGTCAAATTGACCGTATATAAGATAATTGATGATTTAGATCAACGGAAGTGACAGATATCACAAATCTACTGATAAATGTGATAAATGTTAGTTATTTATAACCAAAGGATGATGTCTGCTCACCCCAAAAGAGGGTAAACGACGCCAAAGGTGTGACAAGCGAGGGCCAGGCTTTTATTTTTGATAAATGAGAGTTATAATGTCCTCGTGAAGACAGTCACATTACTCAATCACAGGAGGAAAAAATGAAGCGGTCATTTTATCTGGTGGCAGTGATCCTGGTCTTAAGTGCGTTGATGCTCTCGGCATGCGGCGGCGGTGCTCCGGCAGCGGACAGCGGCAAGCAGCGCGGTCCCACTCCGGCCGAATACGCGGGGAAGAAAAACCCAATGGCGGGTTCGGCGGATGCGGCTACGGCGGGCAAAGCTCTGTATGACGTCAACTGCGCTTCCTGCCACGGTGAGAAGGGTGCTGGGGACGGCCCGGCGGGCGCTTCCTTATCGCCAAAGCCGTACAACCTGGCCAAAGCCATCACCGAGACGGATGAGGCCTATATCTATTACCGGATTGCCGAAGGCGGCATGATGGATCCGTATAAATCTTCGATGCCCGCCTGGAAAGACATTTTGTCCGAAGACGAAATCTGGCAGATCATCACCCACATTCAGACTTTCAAGTAAACCGCAGTTTTTCACCTGTTGCGCTGATACCAGCCCTCCTCGGTCTTCTGAGGAGGGCTGTCTTTATCGAAGGTTGCATTGGAAGGATGCCGCGCTTTCAGGTACAATTTGAGGATGAGACTTGCGTGGACGCGCTGGACGATGAGGATGGGATGGAGCCTGCTGGCTGCGGCTGCGGTGGCGGCAGTCGGGCTGGCCCTGCATCCGCGGCTGGGGGCGAATTTGCCCCTGGGCGGGTATGTGCTGTTGGTGCTGGCCGCGGCGGGGATGGCGGCGGCGGCGGTGAGTTGGGGGCTGCATGGGGCAGGGCAGCGGCGGCAAATGGCTGAGATGCAGACCCAGCAGCGGCAGCTCGCGGCGCGCATGGAAAGCGTGCTGCAATTAAACCGCAGCCTGATCAACGCTGGAGATGAGCACGGCTTTATACAGCAGGCTTTAGAGATCCTGCGCCAATTGACCGATGCGCGCGCCAGCACGTTTGTGCCTATGGATGAATGGGGGCAGCCCCTGACGGCTTACACCCAGGGGGTCATCCCGGAGGGCTTGATCAAGGGTTGGGCAGAGCACCTGGCCTCCCACGCTGTGCAGGAACGCTGTTCGGTCTGTCAGGAATTGCAAGCCGAGGCCGGTACGCCCTGCCCGCTGCTGGAGCCGCCTTTCACCCAGGTGTTGGGGGTGTACTGCCTGCCGCTGCGGCGGCAGGGGCGCATGTTGGGCTTGTTCAGCCTGTACCTGCCCGCGGGACGCGGCCTGGGGGCGGAGGAGCGTGTGTTTTTGGATGGGCTGCTGAACGAAATTGCTTTCGCCATTCAGACCATCCGTTTGCGCAACCAGGAAATCAACACCATTCAACAGATTCATTTGAGCCGCGGTGGGCTCAACGACCTGCAAACGATGGCCGACCGGTTGGTGATGGGGGCGCGCAAGGCGCTGGCAGGGGATTACGCCCTGCTGTGGATTCAGCCTTACGGCGAGCGTTTGGTAGGGGTACAGGCGGAACAGGGCTGGCTGGCCGGGGTGGATGCGGAAATGGTGCGGGCGGCCTTTACGGATGCACAGCGAGCTGGAGATACGCTCTTTCATCTGGGGGGTGGGCTGTGGGCCGGCGCGGCGGTGACCGTGGCCGGGGGACAGGCCGTGGGCGCGTTGGCCATCGGCCGGGCGGATGCGCCGGGAGCGGGGTTCGACGCGCGCCAGTTGGAGACCATGAACACCCTGGCGGCCCAGGCGGCCCATTTTGTGGAAACCCAACGTGATTTCTTCGAGCTGGAGTATCAGGCGGTGATGCAGGAGCGGTCGCGCCTGGCGCGCGAGATTCACGACGGCCTGGCCCAGACTCTGGCTTTCTTAAAGATGCAGACTTCACAAATGCAGAAGCTGCTGGAACGCGGCGAGACGGGCCGTCTGCACGAGGTGGTGCAGGATCACCTGGGCGCGCTGAACGCCGCTTATCTGGAGACGCGTCAGGTGATTGAGAACCTTCGCCTGGACGCAGACATGGCCCTGGGTGATTGGCTGCGCACGGCGGGGGCGGCCTTTGAAAGCGCCAGCGGACTGCGCGTAGAAACTCTGGTAGATGCCCAGGTTCCCGAAGTGTTGCCGGAGGTGCGCGCCCAACTGGTGCGCATTTACCAGGAGGCGCTGAGCAACGTGCGCAAACACGCCGGGGCACAGCGCGTTTGGGTGCGGTTGGGGGCCTGGGAGGGGGACCTGATCCTGGAAGTGGCCGACGACGGGCGCGGATTTGCGCCGGAAGACGTGCCGGAGGTGATGCGTTTTGGGCTGCGCGGTATGCGCGAACGGGCGGAGGTGATTGGGGCGGATTTCCAAATCACCAGTCAGGTGGGCCAGGGCACGCGGGTGCGTCTGCGGCTGCCGCGCACACAGTTGGAGCAAAACAAATGAGCGAACGGGTGCGGCTGGTGGTGGTGGATGATCATGCTTTGTTCCGACGCGGGCTGGTGGGGCTGCTGCGGGATATGCCTGAATTTGAGGTGGCGGCCGAGGCCAGCAACGGTGAACAGGCCCTGGCGGTGTTGGCACAGGTGGAGGCTGATATTGTATTACTGGACTTGAATATGCCGGTGATGGACGGCTTGGGTGTGGTGGAAGCGGTGCGGCGGGCGGGGGATCAGCCGCGCATTTTGATGCTGACCATTTCGCAGAATGAGGCCGACCTGCTGGCGGCCATCCGCGCGGGGGCAGATGGGTATTTGCTGAAAAACACCGAGCCAGAGGACTTGCGGCGGGCGCTGCTGCGCGTGGCGCAGGGTCAGAGCGTGCTTTCGCCGGAGGTGACCGCGCCGGTGCTGCGGGCGCTGATGCAAGGCGAGAATGAGAGGCCGCCTTCGGTGCTGAGCGAGCGGGAGATGGAAATTTTGGATTTGCTGGCGCTGGGGCAGACCACGCAGCAGATTGCAAGCGGGTTATTCTTGTCTGAAAACACCATTAAGACCCATGTGCGGCACATTTTGGAAAAGCTGGGGGCGGGCAACCGCACCGAAGCGGTGAGCAAGGCCATGCAGATGGGTATCTTGCGCCAGAAACGCTGAGGTTAAGGCGAAGGGCCAGGAGAAGAAGCGCGCGCAGGCGCGTTTTTTGATTCTGGGGGGATTGAATTGCGTATAGCCATTAATTAATAGCGCTAAAAGCACCTGAAAGATCCCTATTCCCCTGGTCAGGCAGAAAAACACGCGCCCAACGGGGGGTGAGGGCGGATCACCCTTTTGGGTGTCACATTTCACCCCTGGGAGACTGGACGGTGGATGGAAATAGGGGTGGGGATTCAGTATATTAAATGTGGACAAAAAAAGTCGTATTCAGACGCGGAGCGAGGCGATGGCAAGACATTCAGAGCAAGCCCCACAAAGAGTGTTGATAGCTTCCGCCAACCCATTGTTTGGCAAGGGTTTGGAGAAGCTGCTGCGCCAGCGCTGGAAGATCGCGCCGGAGCAGGTGCGGCTGGCGGGGGAGATGGGCGCGGCCTTAGATGCGCTGGATCAATGGCAGCCGGATTTGGTGCTGGTGGATTATGACGATGAGACCATTGAACGGGCGCGCTTTTTGGACCATCTGATCCAGGGTGGCGGCCGCGCCTTGCAGGTAGTGATGGTGTCTTTGCGCGACAGCGGTGAGGTGGTGGTGTACGACCGGCAAACTTTTCGCGGTGAACGAGCGGGGGATTGGTTGGAACAGCCCTGGCCCGCGCAGCCCCCTTCACCAGAACAACCCAGGAGGCAAGATGGTATGAAACACTTTGTGATTGTCGGTGTCTTGGTGGTCATTTTTACCGTGCTGACCAATTTCGGTTTGCAGAGCGCCGGGCTGCTGCCTGTGCAGGCCAGCGCCCAGGCGACGTTGATTGACCAGCTCTTCAACGCGCATTACTGGGTGATCTCTTTCTTGTTTTCGCTCATTGGGGTGTTCATGGTCTACAGCATTGTCGTTTTCCGGCGGCGAGGGGAGAACGACACCCAGCAAGGCAAATTCTTTAAAGGCTCAACCAGGCTGGAGATTTTTTGGACAATCATCCCCCTGGGGACGGTGCTGTACTTCTCTTACCTGGGGTCGCTCTCCCTGGCGGAGATTCGCCGCGTGGAACCGCAGGCGCTGGTGGTGAATGTAACTGCCGGGCAGTGGTACTGGCGTTTTGAATACCCAGAGACGGGCATCACCTCGAGCAGCCTGGTGCTGCCGGTGGGCGAACAGGTGCTGCTGAAGATGACCTCGGCGGATGTGATTCACTCTTTCTGGGTTCCAGAATTTCGCGTGAAGCAGGATATTTTGCCGGGCGAGAACCTGGTGAAGGAACTGCGTTTTACGCCCACGCTGACGGGTGAATACAAGGTGCTGTGCGCGGAGCTGTGCGGCGGGGCGCACGCCAACATGAACGCGCCGGTGATCGTGATGGAAAAAACCGACTTTGCCGCCTGGGAAGCGGGCGAGATGGCGGCGGTGAGCAGCGATCCGGCGGCGCGCGGCGAGCGGTTGGCCAAGAACAACGGCTGCCTGGGGTGTCACTCACTGGACGGCAGCCCTCTGGTGGGGCCGACCTGGAAGGGCATGGCGGGCAGCACGCGCGAGCTGGCGGACGGCAGCAGTGTGACGGTGGACGAGGCCTATCTGGTCCAAAGCCTGTTGGAGCCCAACGCAGCGGTGGCAAAAGGCTTTCCGCCGGGGGTGATGCCGGCCACGTACGCCGACCAGTTCAGCGAGCAGCAAATCGCCGACCTGGTGGCTTACATGCAATCTTTGAAGTAAGGCAGGAGCGCTCCCTATGAAAAAATTCTTTTCGATTGGGTTGGTACGCGGGTTGGTGTGGCAGGTCATCGGTACTGCTGCGGGCATGGGCCTGTTGGTGGCCATCCGCGCGCTGATGGGTCTGCCCTGGAAGACGGAGCCGGCTATGGTTTTTGGCGGGGTAGTGGGCGCCATCACCTTCCTGGCGGGCATCGGCACCCTGCGCGATTGGTGGCATATGGCGCTGGGCAAACCGGTGCCGGAGGCTGAGGAAGTGCACGAAACCCCAGGCGGGGCGCGCTATTGGGGCGTGAGCCTGGATCACAAGGTGATTGGGGTGCAGTACGGTTTCCTTTCCATGATCACCCTGGCCCTGGGCGGCACCTTTGCCCTGATCTTCCGCACGGAACTGGCCCAGGCGGGGCTGGATTTCCTCAATTACCTGCAATTCAACACCCTGATTGGGATGCACGGTATGGTGCTGATCGCCTCCATTTTGATGGGCATCGCGGCCATGGCGAACTTTATCATCCCGCTGCTGATCGGGGCCAAGGACATGGCCTTCCCACGGCTGAACGCGTTCTCGTTCTGGATGGCGGTTCCAGGGACGGTGCTGCTGGTGAGTGCCATGTTTGTGGGTGGGTTTGAGACGGGTTGGACGGCCTACCCGCCGCTGAGCGTGCGCGGCCCGATGGGCATTCAGATGTTCTTCCTGGGTGTGTACATTGTGGGATGGTCTTCCATTTTGGGGTCGCTGAACCTGATCGCTACCATCCTGATGATGCGCGCGCCGGGGATGACCCTCTTCCGCATGCCCATTTTTGCCTGGGCCGTCCTGGCGACTTCGATCATTTCCACCACGGCCACGCAGCTGATTGGCTTGTCCTTCCAGATGGTGATGTTTGAACGTCTGTTGGGGATGGGCTTCTTTGACCCGGCTTCGGGCGGCAACCCGATTCTATTCCAGCATCTGTTCTGGTTCTATTCCCATCCGGCGGTGTACATCTTTGTGCTGCCCGGCCTGGGGGTGATCAGCGAGCTGCTGCCGGTGTTTGCGCGCAAGCCGCTGTTTGGCTACCGCTGGGTGGCACTGTCTTCGATCGGCATCGCGCTGACTGGTTTTTTGGTGTGGGGACACCACATGTTCACCTCCGGCATGGAGGAATACCTGCGGGTCCCCTTCATGTACAGCACCCTTCTGGTGGCGGTTCCCACGGGGATCAAGTTCTTCAGCTGGGTGGCCACCATGTGGCAGGGGCGGCTGCGCTTCCCGACGCCGATGCTGTTCGTTCTGGGCGGCGTGATTGTATTCCTGATGGGGGGGCTGACCGGTCCGCCGAGCGGCACAGTCTCGACCGACCTGCACCTGCACGACACTTATTACATTGTGGGGCATTTCCACAACACCATGTTTGGCGGGTATATCTTCCCGCTGTTCGCCGCCATCTATTACTGGTTCCCCAAGATCACGGGACGGCGCATGAGCGAAAAACTGGGCAAGGCGCACTTCTGGCTGCTGCTGCCGGCTTTCCTGCTGCAAACCTTTGGGCAGATGCGCATCGGTCTGCTGGGTATGCGCCGCCGCATCGCCGACTACGACCCGGAGATGGGGTTTACCTTCTCCAACCAGTTGATCACCATCGCCGGTTTCTTGGTGGCGTTCTCTGTGCTGATTTTCTTTATCAACTTGTGGATCAGCGCGCGCAAGGGTGAGGTGGTGGAAGGCAATTTGTGGGAATCGCGCTCGCCAGAATGGCAGATCCCTTCGCCTGCGCCGCTGCACAACTTCGCGGAGCCCATCCGGGTGGTGGGCGAACCCTATGATTATGGGCTGCCGAATTCACGCTATGTGGAAACGGTACGCCAACCCGCGGGCGACTGACGAAAAGAGGCCGAGAATGGATGCGATGGAAACTTCGAAAAAGAAAGAATGGCGCACCGGTGTACAGGTGTTTTTGGGGCTGGCGGTGCTGACGGGTGTGGAATATTGGGCCGGGGTGAGTGAGTGGCCAGCGTTCACGCTGTGGGCGATCGCGATTTTGAAGGCGGCCCTGGTGGTGTGGTTCTTCATGCACATCCGCCGCCTGACCAACCCGGAAGAAAGAGGGCACGCATGAGCACGCATACCGCAGTTTTGACGGCCAAAGAGGCGGCGCGGAAAATGACCACCCGCCGTTTGGGGCTGTGGCTGTTCTTCCTCTCGGATGGGTTTGTGTTTGGCGGGCTGCTGGTGACGCGTTTTTACCTGCTGGGGCAGGCGCGCCCGCACCTGGAGCAGTTCTTGGGGCTGATTGTGACGGCGGTGCTGCTGGTGAGCAGTTTCTTCATGAACCGCGCCGAAGTGAGCATTGCCCACAACGACCGCAAGCGTTTTGTGCGCAATACGGTCATCACCATGCTGCTGGGAATCGTCTTCCTGGTGGGTGTGGTAGGTTTTGAATGGCAGCTGGCTCCCTTTGGCCCGGCAGACGGCGTGGAAGGAGCGGTATTTTACATGATGACCGGCATGCACGCTTTCCATGTGCTGACGGGGGTGATCTTCCTATGGTTCGTCCTGCGAAATGGGATGCGCGGGCATTACTCGGCGGAAAACCATTGGGCGGTGGAAGCGGCGGCCAATTACTGGCACTTTGTGGATCTGGTGTGGATCTTCTTCTACCCGGCGCTGTATCTGATCGGCATGGTGGGAGGGTAAGAACAAATGGTGCGTAAATACGGTTTCTGGCTGGCGGTGGGCGCGCTTTTGGGCTGGGTGGTGATGATGGGCCTGGCCAGCCTGCGCCCCTACCAACTGCGCGGATCGGTGATCGATTCGAGCGCAGCGGCGCCAGAGATCGTCCTTTCGGCCACGGACGGCTCCACCTATTCCCTGCGCGAACGGCAGGGATGGGTGGCGCTGATCTTCTTCGGCTATACCAGCTGCCCGGATGTTTGCCCGGCCACTTTGAGCGAGATGCGCGAGGTGCGTAAGGCGCTGGGGGAGCAGGCGGCGGATGTGGACATGCTTTTTATCACCGTAGACCCGGCGCGGGACAGTCTGGAGCGCATGGGCAAGTATGTGAGTCTGTTTGATCCGGCCATTCTGGGTCTGACGGGTTCGCCGGAAGCGCTGGAGGCGGTCTACCGCGCCTATGGGGTCACGGTGGAGTTTCAGACCGAGACGACCGCCGCGGGTTATTTGGTGACGCACAGCTCACGCGTGTACGTGGTGGATCGGGCGGGCAAACTGCGCCTGACCTACCCCTTTGGCACGGTGGTAGACGACATCGTACAAGATGTGCGCTTTCTGCTGAAAGAGAAAGGCTCATGAACGCGCACCTGAAACGCTTCTTGTGGGTCATGGCGGCCAGCCTGCTGTTTGGGTGGCTGGTGAGCGAAGTGTCCTTTCGCCTTGTGAACCGCAACGTGCGCAACACCCCGCAGCGGCTTGAGCTGGTCATCCCGGCGGGCACGGCGCAGCGGGTGGCGCAGGGCGAAGGTGACCCGCGCCTGCCGGAGAACATGACCTTTATTCAAGGAGATGTGCTGGTGGTGGTCAATGAGGATGACGTCAGCCACCAACTGGGGCCGGTGTGGGTTCCGGCGGGGGGCAGCGGCAGCCTGACCATGGGTGAGCCCAACTCCTACAGTTACGATTGCAGTTTTCAGCCGCAGGAAACCCTGGGGGTGGATGTGCAGCCGCGGCTGACCAATTGGATCCGCGTGCAGGGGGTCATCTCGGTGGGGCTGCCCAGCGGGGTGCTGTTCTGGCTGTACAGCCTGGTGATCCGCCCGGTGGGGCCGCGGAAAGAGGAGGAGCAGGGATGAACACGCTGCGCCGCTTGCTGAGCCTGCGCTGGGTGCTGACCAGCCTGTTGGTGCTGGCGGCCGCCGGGGTGATGGCGCGCCTGGGCATCTGGCAGCTGGACCGGCTGGAAGGACGGCGGGCGTTTAATGCTCGTGTGGGGGCGCAGATCAACGCGCCGGGGCTGGATTTGAACCAGCACCGCTGGGAGGCAGGCGATTTATTCGATATGGAATATCGGGCCGTGACGGTGCGCGGGGAATATGACTTTTCCCAGCAGGTGCTGCTGCGCAATCAGGCCTGGAAGGAGCGCGGGGGCTACCGTTTGCTGACCCCGCTGCGCCCGGCGGACGGTGAGACGGCGGTGCTGGTGGACCGCGGCTGGATCCCGTTGGAAGAGGCGCAGGATTTGAGCGTGTACGATGAGCCGGGGGTGGTGACGGTGCGCGGGCAGATCCGGCGGCCGCAGACCCGCCCCGATTTTGGAGGCGTGCCTGACCCCACCCTGGCGCCGGGGGAGACGCGCCTGGCAGCCTGGAATATCGTGAATTTGGAGCGTATTCAGCAGCAGATTCCCTATGAACTGCTGCCGGTGTACATTCAGCAGGCCCCTGACCCCAACTGGACGGCTTTGCCCTACCGCGGGCTGGCCGAGGTGGAGCTGACCGAGGGGTCGCATCAGAGTTATGCCATGCAGTGGTTTGCTTTTGCGGGGCTGCTCTTGGCGGGGTATCCATTTTTTGTGCGCCAGCAGCTACGGCAGAAGCCAGAGCGCGGCGCGGTTGAGCAGGCGGATGTGGAGCAAAGACGGTTGCAAGAACCGGGGAGGACAGCATGATGAGCAGTGAACGAACAGCGGCGGACAGTCTGCGCGGGTGGCTTTTGGCGGCGGCCCTGGTGACCTTTTTCGCGGTGGTGATGGGCAACGTGGTGCGGGTAAGCGCCAGTGGGGCGGTGTGTGCAGATTGGCCGACCTGCTACGGGCAGGCTGCCTGGCCGCCGGATACGGCGGCGCAGCTGCACATGGTACACCGATTGGTGAGCGGCGCGGGGGCGGTGTTGGCCCTGACGGCGGCGGTGTTGGCCGTGCGGCGCGGGGCGGCGAGGGTGGTGCGCGGTTTGGCTGCGGCGGGCGCGGGGGTGATGCTGGTGCAGGCGGCCTGGGGAGCGTGGGTGGCCCTGCGGCCAGAAACTGAGTTTCTGGCAGGGATACACCTGGGTCTGGCCTTGACGGCGCTGGGCGCTTTGAGCGCGGCGGCGCTGGCGGCCTACCGCTTTCATCACAACCCACAGCAGGCCGATCAACTGGGCTTTGCCGCTCCGTTTGCCCGCCTGACGCTGGCGGTTCTGGCGCTGGTGGGCATTTTGATGGTCAGTGGAGCCTGGGTGGTGAGCCTGGACGCCGGTACGGCTTGCTCGGGCTGGCCGCTGTGCGCGGGCGGGCTGCCCACGAACGGGCTGGGTTGGCTGGCGCTGGCGCACCGCGCGCTGACCCTGGTGAGCGGGGTGGGTATGGCGGCGCTGGTTGTGCGCGCCTGGCGCGGACAGCGCAGCCAGCAGGTGACATTGACCGCGGCGACGGCGGCTTTTACTCTGTTTGTCGGACAGGTGCTGATTGGGGCGGTGAAGGTGAGCCGCGGCTTTTCGGCGGATCTGGTGGGGCTGCATGCAGCCTCTGCGGCGGGGGTGTGGGCAGCCCTGGCATTGACAGCGGCGGCGGCAGGTTTGGCGGGCCGGCGAAGCGAGGATGAGCGCGCCGAGGCTAGCGAAGCGCTGCTGTTTCGTGCGCGGCTGCGCGATTTCTTCACCCTGAGCAAGCCGCTCATCGTGGCACTGCTGCTGGTGACCACCTATGCAGGCATGGTCATGGGGGCGCGGGCCGTCCCGGGTTGGGAAGTGACCTTGTGGACGATGCTGGGCGGGGCTTTGGCAGCGGCCGGATCCAGCGCGATTAACCAGTACATTGACCGGGATATTGACGGCAGCATGCAGCGCACGGCCAAGCGGCCTTTGCCCGCGCGGCGGCTGACCCCGGGCGAGGGGTTGGCCTACGGCGTGGCGGCCAACTTAATCTCGTTTTTTCTGCTGGCGGGTTTCGTGAACCTGACGGCTGCCCTGCTTTCGCTGGCGGGGATGGTGTATTACGTGCTGATTTATTCGCTGTGGCTCAAGCGCCTGACGGTGCAGAACATCGTCATCGGCGGCGGGGCCGGGGCCATCCCTCCGCTGGTGGGGTGGGCGGCTGTGACCGGGTCGCTGACATTCCCATCTCTATTCCTGTTCGCCATCGTCTTTCTGTGGACCCCGCCGCATTTCTGGGCGCTGGCGTTGGTGCGGCGCAACGACTATGCGCGGGCCGGCGTGCCGATGATGCCCGTGATCCGCGGCGAGAAAAGCACGCGTATGCAGATTTTCATCTACACCCTGGAACTGGTGGCGGTGACGCTGCTGATGCCGTTGCTGAACCTGGCGGGATCCGTTTTCCTGATCTCGGCGGGGGTGCTGGGGCTGTGGCTGATCAGCGCGGCCTGGCGGGTGCTGCGCGTGGGCGGCAACAAGGTGGCCTGGAAGATGTACCGTTATTCCAGCATGTATCTCATGTTTATTTTTGTGGCGCTGGTGGTGGACGTTTTAGTCTAAGGTGAGAGCCAGCCAAACAGGGCGCGCACAGCCGAGGAAGGGCTGTGCGCGTCTTTGATTCTGTCCAGGCGCGGCGTGCGCTGTGGACAGGGGATATTGGACGATCAGGGAAGCTGCAATTGGGCGGAGGCCACCCGCGAAAAAGTGGGCGCGGGGGCATTTTGCAGATACACGCTGAAATCCTGGCTTTCGGGGGCGTCTTGGGCGCGAATTTTCTCAATCCAGCGGTAGCTGAGCGGCTGGTAGAGCAGCTCCACATCTACGGTGAGGGGGGTGTTGGAGTCAGCCAGAGTTATCTGATAGACCACCTGATCGCTGCCGCCGGTGAAGTTTCCGTCCTGAGCGGCCTGCCCCTGCACAGCGATTTCTGCGGGGGCCTGGGCGGGGTTAAAACCGAGGGGCAGTAGACGGTTATCCTTTTGGTAAGCGGCGGCCTGCAGCAGGGTGGTGGTGACAGATCCCTGGCTGTCGACCATAATGGCTTCGTAAATCTGCACCTGATCGGGAGCGGTGATGCGATCATAATGCGGTTCAAAGCGAGCCGGGTCTTGGTCGTTGTCGTTGCCGGAGATGGAGCCGTTGGGCTGCACCTGCCCGGATTCAAACAAGACGGCGCCGTTGGCATCGCGCACAGTGAGATGCAGCCAGGCACGGCGGGACGGGAAGCCGGAGGGGAACTTATGGCCTACCTGGCTGGTGACGTTGACGGTCACATCCAGGCTGCTGCCGCTGCGCTGGGCACTCAGCTCCAGCCGAGCGGTTTGTTCTTGGAGGAGCTGCTGGGTACGCTGCTGGAGGGTGTCAAAATGCTCGTTCTCAGCGGTGGCCCGCAGAGCTTCAGCGTTGGCCTGTATGAGACCGATCATGAAGGCATTCGCGCCGGTGAAGTTGTGCTGGAAGAAGGGTGCTTGCGGCTGTGAACCAGTGTTGGCGATGCGCACAGCCCCTTGGGCGGTGGGCATATGGCAGTCCTGGCAGACGGTTTGGCCAGCGTACTGACTGTGCGACCATTCCAGGTAGGGGGTCTGCTCTGGGAAGGGGTCGGCTGCCAGGGTGCCGTCGGCCTGGACGGTGGTGGTGAAGAGGGTGTGGCAGGAGGCGCACAGATTGGGGCCAGAGAGGTGTTCGGATTGCTGGGGGACAAAGCCCGATGCGCCGCGCATGATGGCGGCGGTGCTTGCGGTGACGGGGAAGCGACCAAAGATGGCGCGCTGGCCCTGGGGGGTGGTCTTGTCAATGACGTATTCGCCGCTGAAGGAGGCGGGCGTGCCCAGTCCGTCGGGTTGAACCTGATGACAGAGGGTGCAGGAGACGCCGTCCTGAGCCAGGGGGAAGAGGGGGTGCTGAGGGCTGAGGAAGCCGTCATCCAGCATGGCAGTGCTTTCTTCCGCCGCCAGGGCGGTGGTGTAGGCCATGCCCAGGTGGCAGGTGGCGCACTTCTTTTCGATGGCGGGGCGCAGCTCCGGCAGACGCACGACCTCACTGCGTACGGAGGCGCGGTAATAGGGATCACGGGCGGCATTGGCCATCATGGTGGCGCGCCAGTGGGCATCAATGGACACATCTGCGCCGGATTCATCTTTGAGCCCGGTATGGCAGCCAGCGCATTCGCCAGAGGCAGAAAACAAGTCCCCGCGGGCCAGCAGAAGCTGGCGGGCAGCTGGGGGTGGGGTGGGGGTGGGTTGGGGGGCAGCAGGCTGACAGGCAGCCAAAAAGCCAGCGAAAAGAATCCATGACAGACTGCGGACGGCGAGTCTGGACATTTGGAACCCCTTTCAAATGGGAAGGAATGCCGTTATTGAACGCGGAGCAGAACTTTACTCTGGTTCCAAAGCTGCTCGATCTGGTAGTACTCGCGCTGTTCGGGGTAGAACAGGTGCACGATGATATCCCCAAGGTCAACCAACAGCCAACCGTCGCTGGAACGTCCTTCCAGCTTGCTGTTTAAGCCAAAATCGCGTTTGGCGGTGGCTTGAACAGCATCCGCCAGGCT
Organism: Levilinea sp.; assembly: GCA_029975215.1. GTDB lineage: Bacteria > Chloroflexota > Anaerolineae > Anaerolineales > Anaerolineaceae > Levilinea. Next base: position 19,269 of record JARKPO010000085.1, on the reverse strand, counting down.
GTCGAGCATCCGATCTGAGGTTCCAGAGCAAATGATGAAGTAATCGGTAAACGAAACCACACCGTGCAGGTCCATGAGGACAATATTCTCGGCTTTTTTATCTTCAAGCGCGTCCACCAGGGCGCGGGCGATATCTACGGTATTCAGAATACACCTCTCCTAAGGGTTATGCGAATTGCCCAGCGGGAAGGAAGCCAGGGGAGTATAGGCGGCCCCGCCAGGGTTGAGATCGCTACGGTATAGATCAATTGATTTTACCATCACCTGACCCAGCTCGCCAATTTTCACCTGAGCCAGAGTGTCGGAAAGGCGGCGGGCTTCTTGGGGTGAGGCGTTATTCAAGACACGCCCCAGGGTAAGGTGGGGGGAGAAGGGGCGTTCCTCGCCGGTGTAGCCCAGGCGTTGGGTCTCGGCCTCGATGCCGCGCTGGACGGCGGTGAGGGCTGGCGGGGCCTGTACCCCCACCCACAATACGCGCGGCCAGCGTGTATTGGGGAAGGCGCCGAAGCCGCTGACGGTGAAGGTGAAGGGGGCGTGGCGGGCAGCTTCACCCGCAAGAACGCGCTGGAGAGTTTCGATATTGGCCAAGGAAACGTCCCCCAGGAATTTGAGGGTCAGGTGGATATTTTGGGAAGGCACCCAGCGCACGATGGTGGTTTTTTGCTTAAGATTTTGGATGATGTCATCCAAATGACGGTGAATATCGGCGGTGAGGTTGAGCGCGATAAAAGAGCGAATGGTGGGCATGGCGGACCTGGGCGAAGAAAGGGTTAAGGGGTTTTGACGGGGACCTCAAGTTGAAGCGTGCCGGCATTTTGGAAGGTGAGGGTGAGGGCGAGGGTGTCGCCCACGTTCAGATCCTGGGTGAGGCCGATGAGCATCACGTGCAGACCGCCTGGCTTGAAGGATACCTGGCTTTGGGCGGGGATGGGGACGTTCTCCTGCGGCTGCATCATCATGTTGCCGCTGGCGTCCATCATGCTCATGTGCAGTTCGGTGCTGACGGCGGCAGGGCAATCGGCCTTGAGGAGCAGATCCTCTTCGTCCAGGGGATTTTGCACTTCGAAATAAATGGCGCTATTGCCGCTTTTAAGGCCAGGGCGCGCCCAGGCGTCTTGAAGGGTCAGCTCTGCTTTGGGGGTGCAGGCTGCCAGCACCAGCACACTGAGGAAGAGGACAACGCTGCCCATCCCGATGGGTTTCATAAAATTCCCTCGCTGAATTGGTGGTAATTTCGATCACTATTCTGGAAAAAGTATACGCACAGGCGGGAGGGCTGTCAAGCCGGGGGCTGAACGGAAAACAAACCATCTACCCATTTGAAAAAATTTGTGGTATAAGAAAAGTACCCTGCTGTGTTCGTGATGCCGCATGATCGGTTTTGGGCCAACACCTTTGTTATAGGGTCCCTTATCTGCAGACACGACACGATAGGCTTCGGCCAAGGTGATCGTGCTGAGGCGGGACCCGCCTGCGCAAGCAGGTTCAAAACTGCGCAGCACACGGCATGGTGGGGTACTTTTATACCAACAGGCTGGCTAGATGAGCCAGCTTGTTTATTTTTAATGTTAGAAAATAATCAAGATGAAAAATTGATGATCTTTTTCTGTTGCTTTTTCGGGGGAGGAATCATATAATGAGTTCACTATACTCGTTCCCGAAAGGAGGAAGGCATGGCTGGAGTCAAGTTTGATCATGTTTGGAAACGGTTTGGGGATTTTGTGGCGTTAAATGACCTGAACCTGGAAATTGAGGACAAGGAATTCCTTGTCCTGGTTGGGCCGTCTGGCTGCGGTAAGACCACGGCGCTGCGCTGCTTGGCGGGGCTGGAAGAGGTCTCGGACGGCAACGTGGTGATCGGCGACACGATTGTGAACGATATCGCGCCGAAAGATCGCGACATCGCCATGGTGTTCCAGAGCTACGCGCTCTATCCGCATATGACCGTGTTCGATAACATGGCCTTTGGGTTGAAGCTGCGCAAGGTGCCCAAGGAAAAAATCAAAGAAAAAGTGCAGCAGGCAGCGGAGATCTTGGGGATTGAGCACCTGTTGAAACGCAAACCTCGTGAACTGTCCGGCGGTCAGCGTCAGCGTGTGGCTGTGGGTCGCGCCATCGTTCGCGAACCGAAAGTCTTCCTCTTTGATGAGCCTCTGTCCAACCTGGACGCCAAGCTGAGAGTGCAGACCCGCGCGGAAATTAGCAAGCTGCACCAGCGCCTGCAGACCACCTTTATTTATGTGACCCACGACCAGACGGAGGCCATGACCATGGCCACCCGCATCGCGGTCATGAACAAAGGTATCCTGCAGCAGTTAGATACGCCCCAGCAGCTGTATGACCGCCCCAATAACCTGTTTGTGGCGGGCTTCATTGGCTCCCCGGCGATGAACTTCTTCCCGGCGCACATCCGCAAAGACGGCGCGGCGCTGTACGTGGACACCAATGAATTCGCGGTGAAGATTCCCGAAAACCGGGCGGAAGTGTACCAGCACCTGGTGGGCAAAGAGGTCATCTTTGGTCTGCGCCCTGAAGACATCCACACCCCGGAATACGCGCCGCCCGGAATTCACGCCGCGCCGGTGGAAGCCAAGGTGGATGTAACCGAGTTGATGGGTAACGAAATCTTCCTGTACCTGGTGAGCGGCAAGAACAACTTCACGGCTCGCGTGGATCCGCGCACCCGGGTGGCCATCGGCTCGATGACGCAGATGGTCTTCAATATGGACAACCTGCACATTTTCGATCCCAGCCAGGATCGGGATAATCCCACGGCTGTCCGCTAGACCCGTTTTACTGTTCGCAGGTTGTAGCGCAAGAGAAGCTCTTGCGCTACAATTTTTAAATATTCTCAGCGCCGACGGGCGCGGTCAGAAAGGATATGTATCCGACCCATGCAAATTGCACAATACGGTTTGAAAGAATGTGAAAAGATCCACGGTGGGGCGGTGGTGGTGGATGTGATCCGTGCCTTCACCACGGCGGCCTATGCCTTTGCGGCCGGTGCAGAAAAGATCGTGCTGGCGGCGACGGTGGAAGAGGTCTTGGAGATTCAGCGCAGCCTGCCGGGCTCGCTGGCGATGGGGGAGATGGGGGGTATGCCTGTGGATGGCTTTGACCTGTGGAATTCTCCGGTGCAGCTTCAGCATATGGATTTAAGCGGCAAGACCCTGGTGCAGCGCACCAGCGCCGGAACCCAGGGAGCCGTACGCACGCGCAACGCCACGCACATGGCGGTGGGCAGTTTTGTGGTGGCCGCGGCCACCGTCCGGTTAGTGCAGTCGTGGGAGGTGGACACCCTGGGCTTTGTGATCACCGGCTCGGAGGCCAATTCGGGCGGGTATGAGGACGCGGCTTTTGCTGAATACGCCCAGGAGCTGCTGGAGGGGCGCGCACCCGATGCGCAGATGTACTTGCAGCGGGGGCTGCGTTGGCGCGATTCGTATGCGCATTTGCAGGATGAATGGACCGAGCGTATGTTGGCGGATCTGGCACTGTGCCTGGAAGCCGACCGTTTTGATTTTGCCATGCCGGTGCAGCGCGAGGACGGCCTGCTGGTGGTGCGGCGCACCCCGCCTGGATGGTGAGCCTGGCAGAAAGTGGTGAGCTGATGAGCGAGGTAGTGGTGTATACGGATGGGTGCAGTTTGGGCAACCCTGGGCCGGGGGGGTATGGGGTGGTGATTCAAGCCGAGGGACAGAAGCGCGAGTTGATGGCCGGGTTCCGGCGCACTACTAACAACCGTATGGAGCTGAGGGCGGCGGTGGAAGGACTGCGCGCGCTGCCGGAGGGCAGCCAGGTGCGGCTGTATTCCGATTCGCGTTATGTGGTGGACGCGGTCAATTTGGGCTGGCTGAAAAGCTGGCAGGCGCGTTCCTGGAAAAAGGCCGACAACAAGCCGGTGCTGAACGTGGATTTGTGGAAGGCGTTGGTGCAGGAGATGCGGAGGCACGCCCGGGTGAACTTTGTGTGGGTAGAAGGGCACACGGGCAACCCTGGCAATGAGCGCTGCGACCAGCTTTCCAACGCGGCCGCGCGGGGGGAGCATTTGCAGGTGGACGCGGGTTTTGAGGGCAGCGAAAAAGAACCGCCCCGGTTGTTCTAGGGGCGGCAGACAGACAAAGCAGGGCAGTTTGGATGGGGGTCAGCGCAGTTTGCGCGCCAGGAAGGCCAGAAGCAGCGCGCCCAACACGGTGAACAGCCCCATGGCGATGAAGGCATCCTGCCAGAAGCGCATGGGGAAGAGGCGGATGAGCGAATCGCTGTAGAGGAACAACCAGGTGTCGCCGGTGAAGAACAGGCGGTGGAAGAGGGTGAAGAGGGCGTTGAAAGATAGAATCACCGCCAACAGGATGGCCCCCACCAGCCCCAGCGTCCAAATGCCCCCGCGGCTGAGTGCGCGGCCGTAGCCGGCCAGACGGCGGGCGCGCCAGGCCCATACCCCCACGCCCAGCAGCACCCCGGTGAGAACCCAGCCGACGGTGAAGGCTTTCTGCACCAAAATTTTCACATCCAGCATATGGCTTAACTCGCGGGCATTATAAAGAGGCGTACCGTCTGCCAGGGTGATCTCTTCCAGAAAGGTCAGATCGGAATCGTTGACCAGATATTCCAGCGAGAGGCCGCCGTAGTGCAGACGGTCCTGCAGGGTAAAACCGTAGGGGTCGGCGGGGAAGCCCGGCAGGCGGTATTCCACATTCAAAAATGCAGGGGTGAACAGCAGGCGGATGGCGGTGAGGATGAGCCAGAAAGGCACAGCCAGGCTCAGCAGGGTAAGCAGAAGGGGGCGCAGGATTTTCATTGGACGGCTTCCGGATTGGCAAACAGGTAGCGGACGATCATATCGTTGGTGATCCACTCGATGGGGGCCAGGTCATCGGTGAAGATGGCGCTGGGTTCGGGGGCGGGCTGCAGGGCGGCCAGGGTCAGGCGGGCGGTTTCGGTGAGCAGGGGATGGGCCTGGGCGCTGCCTTCCAGATAGACGATGTTGTTGATGAGGTTATCGGGAGTGGTGGGCTGCACTGTGGCGTAGAGGATGGAATTAAAGGTGTTGGGGATATCCATGACGTGGATGGAAGGGAAGATCTCGCCGATGGTGGCGGCCAGGGAGTTGATCAGACGGCGGTCTTCGGGGGCGCGGCCCACGTTGATCACCAGCACACCATCGGAGCTGAGATGGTCGTAGGCGGTCTGGAAAAATTCGCGGGTGGTGAGGTGGGCGGGGATGTAAGGCGGGCGGTAGGCGTCCACCGAGATGATCTGATAGGTATGCGGGCTGTGTTCCAGCGCCCAGCGGCCATCCTGCACGATGACGTTGAGGTTGGGCATGGTCATGCCGAAGTACTGCTGCCCGGCGCGCACGATTTCGGGGTCAATTTCGATGCCGTCAATCTGCACCGGCCCAAACACGGCGGTGGCCTGGCGGGCGGTGGTGCCCGCGGCCAGCCCCACGATGGCGATGCGCTTCACGTTGGCGGGATCGTAAGGGGCGGGGTTGAAGAACGGCCCCACCAGCACCTGTTCCCAGGGGCCAAAGTAACGCAGAGTGTCGGGGTGGTAGATGGAATGCACACCCTGGCCTTCGTTGAGGCGCAGCAGGTGGTAGCCGTCTTCTTCCAGCACCTGAATGTAATTGTAAGCGGAATCTTTTTCGAAGATGAGACCCTGGGTGGTTTTGTCGGTGCCGGGAAGGCCGCGTACCAGTAAAAAGATCACCACAACCGGCGCCCACAGGTAGGGCAGCAGCTTGCGCCAGCCCGCTGTGAACCACAGGCCGAACAGGGCAAAAGCCATCAGCAGGGCGCTGAGTGCCAGGAAGGTGCGGTAGATGCCGATGAGGGGGACAAGCACTAGCACGGGCAGAAAGGTGCCCACGAAGGACCCCAGGGTGGAAACAGCGTAGATGCGGCCGGCCACCCCGCCCGCCTGGACGGTTCCTTGCAGAGCCAGACGCACCGCGAAGGGTGAGGCTGTGCCCAACAGGATAGTGGGCACGCTGAGCAGGATCATCACCGAGGCGAAGGAGCCAAATAGGATGCCCAGTTGGAGCTGGTCAAAACCGTTGGCGGCCAGGCGCATGACGGGCCGGGCGATGAGGGGGATGACAGCGATGGCAATGGCCGCCCAGGTGAGAATCTGGTAAAAGGTGGTGTAGCGCGGCGAGCGGTCGGCCCAGGGGCCGCCCACAAAGTACCCGACGGCCAGGAAGATGAGGATGAGGCCGATGATGCTGGCCCATACGAGGTTGCTGGTGCCGAAGACGTTGCCCATCAGGCGCGAGGCGGCCATTTCGAGTGCCAGAGAGGTGAGGCCGGAGATGAAAACCGTCAGGTAGAGATATTTGCGCATGCAGCCCTCATTTCAGAATAGTGGCTGAATTATACCGTATGCGCAAGATGTGCACGGTTGCGCGCTATAATAGGGTGTACAGCAGAGGGTCTGCGAAAATGCCTGAGGAGGATGGATCATGAAATTGGTGACGGTGGCCGAGATGCGGGCGATGGAAGCGGAGGCAAACGCGCGCGGGGTCAGCTACGAGACGATGATGGAACGGGCCGGTTTGGGGGTGGCGCGTTTTGTAAATGAGAATTTGTATGTGGGCGAGGATGAAAAGATCGCGGTGGGGCTGGTGGGCAGCGGCAACAACGGCGGCGACGCCCTGGTGACGCTGGCGGCCCTGGCGCGCATGGGTTGGACGGTGCGGGCGTATTTGACCAGTGCGCCGGACCGCAGCCACCCGCTGATTAAACGCCTGCTGGATTTTGACGCCGAACTGGTGGAGATGGCTCAGGACGCGGAATTTCAGCGCCTGGACGGCTGGCTGGAATCGGCGGCGGTGATTTTGGACGGTGTGCTGGGCACGGGCATTCATCTGCCGCTGCGCCCAGAGACCGCGCGCCTGTTGGGGCATGTGGCCGCCTTTGACCCGCCGGGGACGGTGGTGGCCGTGGACTGCCCTTCCGGGGTAGACTGCGAGAGCGGGGAGATGGCCGAGGAAACCATTCCGGCGGATGTGACCCTGTGCATGGATGCGGTGAAGGTGGGTCTAATGCGCTTCCCGGCCTATGCAGCGATCGGCGATTTGCAGGTGATTGACCTGGAACTGCCGGAGGATTTGCCTACGGAACTGGGCCTGCGGCGCAGCGTGGCGGATTATGACATGGTGGGCGAACACCTGCCGGTGCGTGCGCTGGATGCGCACAAGGGCAGCTTTGGAACGGTGATGGCGGCGGTGGGCTCTATCCCCTACACGGGGGCGGCCTACCTGGCGGGCATGGCGGCTTACCGCGTGGGGGCGGGGCTGGTGCGCATGGCTGTGCCGGGGCCGCTGCACGCGGCGCTGGCGGGCAAATTCCCCGAGGCCACCTGGCTGCTGCTGCCGCATGAAATGGGCGTGATTGCCGCAGCGGGGGCGGAACTGCTGTTGAAGAATCTGGATCGGGTGACGGCGCTGCTGGTGGGGCCGGGGCTGGGGTTGGAAGATACCACTGGTGAATTTTTGGCCCATTTGCTGACGGGCAAGTCCAGCAAGGCCGCCCGCCATCCGTTGGGGTTCAGCAGCGCAGCTCAAAACCACGAGACCGCTGAGCATTTGGCGACGCTGCCGCCGCTGGTGATAGATGCGGATGGGCTGAGGCTGCTGGCGAAGATGGAAAATTGGCCAGCCAGGCTGCCGGAAGGCTGCATTTTAACCCCGCACGCGGGGGAGATGGCGGCACTGACGGGCCTGAGCCTGGAAGAAATTCAGGCGGAGCGCATGGCGACCGCTGAGAAATATGCCCGCGAATGGGGGCAGGTGGTGATTTTGAAGGGGGCGCTGACGGTGGTGGCCGCTCCGGACGGGCGGGTGACGGTGATCCCCATCGCCACGCCGGCCCTGGCGCGGGCGGGCACAGGGGACGTTTTGGCGGGGGCGGCGGCTGGTTTCCGCGCGCAGGGGCTGGAGGCTTTTGACGCGGCGGTGTGCGCGGCCTTCATCCACGGCGAGGCGGGCCTGGCGGCCAGCCGCACCAGCGCCGAGGCCTCGGTGATGGCGGGCGATTTGCTGCCGCTGATTCCGGCGGTGATGAGCCTGTTTTAGCACCGCTCTGCGTTGACAAACGATAAAAAAATCCCCCCACCGGGTATCTTCACCGGCGGGGGGTTTTTGACTGAGAAGGGGAACTTAGGCGGCGGCTTCTTCGGCAGCGTCGGAAGCGGCCTTCTTGACGGCGCCGATGCGCGAGGTGATCTTGGCTTTCTGTTCCTCAAGAACGACAGAACCCTTTTGGGTCAGCTCAGACGCGCGGGTCTTCGTGGTTTCGGCCAGTTCTTCAAAGCGGGCGCGGGCTTCGGCAGCGGCGGCTTCGGCGCGGGCATAGGCCTCATCCACGGTCTCGCCCGTTTTATCGCGCAGGACAATCGCTTTTTCCTTGATGACCGCGCGGGTCTCTTCACCCGATTGGGGGGCCAGCAGCAGGGCGGCTACGGCGCCGGTGAGGCCGCCGACCACAAAACCGACCAAAAACGCACCAAATTCATCATGATTAGACATCGTTCTCTCCTTTTTCTGAGTACTGATCGAAAGTCCGTGAGTTAGCGGCGAGGCCGGAGCAGATCAAACATTTTGCGCAGCGCTGCCAGATATTCGTTAAGCTTGATCACCGGTTCGGTCAGGTTATTGCTTAGGAACGCGATGGTTCCGCGCAGGTTGCTCACGGTCTCCTGAGTGGAATCGAGGATCGGTTTAATCTCGGTTTGCAGCAGATTGATGAGGATGGCCAACTGGATGACCAGGATGACCAGGGCTGCGCCGATGACCAGGGCTTCGAGGGCCATGAAGATGATGAAGATGTCGCGCACCTGGCTGGTGACCTGTGGGCCGGAATTGACCAGGGCGACTGTGCCGGCGATGAGGGCGGCCAGGATCAGCACGGCCACCACCCCAATGGTGATCATGCGGCGGCGGTCCTCCGGCGTGATGCTTTCACTGGGAGGGGGCAGGGGGGTAGGTTCGGTTTCGGTCATTTCAGTCATAATTAACCTCAATTATATCATTTTTCAACACCCGTTTGATTGGAATTATATAAGAATTGTACCCGAGCGGCGATCACTGGTTGGCATCAATGCAGGCCTGAATTTCGGCATCGGAGGGGGTGCCGCTGCCAATGCCAAAACAGGTCAGCCAGCAGCGCGAGGTGTGCATCAGCGGGCTGCGCAGGGTTTCCACCGTCATGCCCTGGCAAACGTGGCTGGATTCGGGCGGGGCGGTGGGCGCATCGGCGGGCGGCGGCTCGGTGGGGAATTCCTCGGCGGGTGGGTTATCGTCCACCACCGGCGGGGGCAGCAGGCTGCCCAGGAAGGTGATCTGCACGGTGATGCGGGCGGTCTGGGTGGGGTCGCTGAGGCTGGAACGGCTGTTGAAGGGGATGAGCAGCAGCTGGCTGAGCCCGCTGCCGGAGCCGTCTGGCCCAAAATCCTCCACAAGAATTTGCGAGCCGGTTTGGCTGGCGGGGTCGCGCGAGGATAGATAGGCGAAGGGCGCCCCAGCCAGGGAGGTGTACATGCCGGTGAGGCTTTCCAGCCCGTAGACCAGCACACCGGCATCTGCGGGAGCGTCCACGGCGATGATCACCTGGCTGGGTTGGGTGAAGGCTGCCTGGGTGTCATCTTTTTCGGAGAAGGACAGGCTGAGGGCCGCGGCAGAAAGCCCGCCCAATTGAAAGTTGGCCTGCAGGGAGGCGGGTTCACCCGCCAGGAGGGTGCCAGGAGCGGTGGAGGAGGATGCGTTCAGCTTTTTATTGGGGGTGAAGCTGACTGTGTAGTCGCTGCCGTTGGCGGTGCGGGCAGCGTTGATGACGGCGGCGTAATCGCTGGGCGGGCCTTCGAAATTGGCGGAAAGGATGTATGGGGTGGTAAAGAAAGTTTCCAGGAAGGGCACCCACTCCATGCCCGGCGAGGAGCCTTGCTGGTCGAGGGCGTTATAGAGGGCTTCGTTGGCCGTGCCGGAGCGAGTTCCGGCGCGGAGCTGGTTGTAGATTTCTGCGATCCAGCGGTCGCCGTAGCGAGCGGCCAGGGCGCGCAGGAAGAAACTGGCCCCGTAGCCGTGGTTTTGGGCCTGATCCAGGGGGGCGCCGAACAAGGGGCTTTCAAAGAAACGGATGTTCTCCTGGGCGTTGGGGCTGATGTAGTCGGGGTTGCCCACGGCAATTGCTTCAAACCAGGTGGAGGTGGCTTCATCCAGCCATAGAGTGGGCAGGGGGGAGACGGCTTTGGTGCTGGCCCAACGGGGATCTGCGATAAATTGGGCCAGGTGAAGAAGCTCGTGGCCGACGGTGGCTTGCAGCTCGCTGTACTGGTCGGTAAAAAAGCCCTCGTCATAGAAGAAGCGGTTGGCCAACTGCAGGGTGCAGCTGGATGCGCCCAGGCGGCTGGGGACGAACTGCCCGGCTTTGTCTTTTAGGGGCTGCAGGGTGACATCTGTGACGGTCACGCCGGTGAAAGGGAAGTTGTGATCCTCAATCAACTGGCGCTGCTCTTCCAGCAGTTCCACACCGCGGCGCACCATTTCGGCGTTGACCACGCGGCCGCGGTAGCTGACACGGAAGTGATTGGAGACAAAGCCGTGATACACCCAGCCGTCTTCGGCGCGGATGGTGATGGTGGGCGGCTCGGCATCTGCTGGCTGGGGTGCGGGGCGGCGGGCTTGGGACGCGAGCACGCCTGCACCGGAACGAAACCCCACGGGGCCGGCGCCGGGGCTTTCCAACACGGCCACCAGCTGACCGCTGTCTGCATCCGCCTGGGTGGGCAGCACGCGCACATTGACGGCGGGGCCGCCGCTGGGGGAGATGACCTCTTCTTCCAGGACCAAAACCGTGTCACCGGAGGTGAGGTATTCCGCCGGCACGCTCAGGCCAATTTGCAGGGGGCCTTGCAGGCGGTCCAGCGGGCCGGTGATGACCACCCCGCGGGAGCGGAAATCGGAGCCTTCCACCGCGGCGGGGTCGGCATCCTCGCGGAAGAGTTCCAGTTCCAGGCTTTCGGAGGCCGAGCCGGGGGGCACGGTGAGGGACAGGCCGTCTGCGCTGAAGCTGCCGCCGCTGGAATCCACACTGAGGGTGCCCAGGCGGGTGCGCGAGGGGGTGTCGGGGGAGGACTTGGGCAGGAGCAGGATCACCGCCAGGCAGCACAGGGCTGCCAGGCCCAACACGCCGCAGCCGATGCCGAGGTAGAGGGGGGTGCGGCTGGGCGCGGGGCGCGCGGCGGGGGCGGCCAGCAGCCCTGGCACCTGTGCGGCGCGCACCCAGCGCGGGGCGGCGGGGTTCCAGACCCAATCCTGGGGGGTGATTTGCCCCTGGGCGGCCAGGGACTGCATCTCGGCCCAGGTGTGCGGGCCGCTCTTGCCTTCCGGTCGGTTGAGATACCAGCTGGTGTCGTTGGCCATGCGCGCCTCCTGCGGTTGGGTGCGGTGGGATTAAATTGATTATAGCCCCGCGGGCAAGAGCGCGGGGGGATTTTTTTGGGGGGAATGGAAACGGGCAGCCTTGGGGACTGCCCGTTGGGAAAGGCGTATCGAAGAGAAGCGTAAGGCAAAACTGTCCTTCAGCAGGCGACGATTTCTTTGATCATAAATTCCCGCCCGCTGAGAATCTCTCGCTCTGGCGCGCCGCACTGCGGGCAAACCCGGTGTTCAGGCAGGTGGTACACCTTGCGGCAGCCCTGACACAGCGCGTTTGCTGGGGTGATTTCGATCTTTAACCGTGTGTTCTGCAGCAGGGTACCATCCACCGCGGCGGGGTAGCATGCCTGAATGAACTGGGGGACGACAGAGGCGGCTTCGCCGATTTGCAGCACCAACGTGTCAATTTGCGTGACGCCGTTTTGCTGCGCGAAGCGCTCCACCGTTTGAACCACATGAATCATGACACCCAGTTCGTGCATACGAGTCCCTGTTCTTAACTATTTCCGCGAAAGGTCGCGGATCAATTCTTAAGAATGGCTTTCACCTTACGAGTCACCTTCTTTTGGGCGATCTTCACCTTGCGCTTCAGCATGTGGCGGATGACGATGGGCTTCATGTCCGGCAAGGCGGCACCAACCCCGTCATATTCGCGCACCAGAGACACGGCGTCAAATTTACAGCGGGTGACGCACATGCCGCAGCCCACGCATAGGGCCTCATCTACCACGGTGGCGCCGCAGCTGAGGCAGCGGGCGGTTTCCTGGCGCACCTGCTCTTCGGTGAAGGTGACCCGGGGGTCGTAGAAACCGCGGTCGCGGCCGATATGGGCTGGTTTCTGACGCGGCATGCGGTCGTACCCTTGCAGGTCGAGGTCTTTTTTATCCAGAGATTGATAAGCGCGAGGGCTGCGCCCAATGGTCAGGCTTTGGCCGGGGTGTACAAATCGGTGAATGGAAATGGCGGCCTGTTTACCAGCGGCGATGGCGTCAATGGCAAAGCGCGGGCCAGTGTGGGCATCGCCGCCTGCGAAGATGTCGGGCTGGGCGGTCTGGTAGGTGAGTGGGTCGGCCTGCAGGGTTCCGTTGGGGTTAAGCACCGCAGCAGAGCCTTCGAGCAGACGGCCCCATTGAATCCCCTGGCCGATGGCTACCAGGACAAAGCTGGCTTCCACGCTGGTGAGGTCCGTTTCGTCGTAGGTGGGGTGGAAGCGCTGATATTCATCAAAGACTGACAGACAGCGCTTGAATTCCACGCCGCTGACGCAGCCGTTCGCCGACAGAATTCGTTTGGGCCCCCACCCGTTGTGAATGGTGATGCCTTCCGCTTCGGCTTCTTCAATTTCTTCCTGCAGGGCGGGCATTTCTGGGCGGCTTTCCAGACAGTACATGTCTACCGAGGCTGCCCCCAGGCGAGCTGCGCTGCGGGCGACATCGATGGCCACATTGCCGCCGCCGATGACGATGACCCGCCCGTGAAGCTCTGGCGCGCTGCCCAAATTGACCTGCCGCAGAAAATCTACCCCGCCGAAAACACCGGAAGAGTCCTCGCCGACGATGTTGAGTTTGCGGCTGGCCTGGGCGCCGATGGCCAGATAAAACGCAGCATACCCCTGGGCGCGCAAAGCCTCCAGCGTGGCGTCTTTACCCACTTCAACACCGGTGCGGAAGGTGACGCCCAGCTCTTTGAGGATCTCGATTTCGGCGTTGACCAGGTTCTTTTCCAGGCGAAAGGCGGGGATGCCCAGGGTTAACATGCCGCCGGGCAGGGTTTCTTTTTCGAACACGGTGACGGAGTAGCCCTCCACCGCCAGATAGTAGGCGCAGGAGAGGCCCGCCGGACCGGCGCCCACCACGGCGATTTTCTGCGGGTAGGTGTTTTTGACGCGCGGGATAAAGCGGTGCTGGGCGTTCAGGTCTTGTTCGGCAATGAATTTTTTGATCTCGTCAATGGCGATGGGGTCGTCAATGTCGCCGCGGGTGCAGTCGGATTCGCAGTGGCGCGGGCAGATGCGTCCGCAAACGGCCGGGAAGGGATTTTCTTTCTTGATCAGCTCCAGGGCGTCGCGGTAGCGGCCCTGGGAGGCGAGCTTGATATACCCCTGCACGCCGATATGCGCCGGGCAGCTGCTTTTACACGGGCTGGTGCCCGTATCGACCACATCTTTGCGGTTATAGCGGTAATCGGGATTCCAATTTTCCGGCCCCCAGTCGTTGTCGCGCGGAGTTTCGCGCGGCGGACGCGCCGGCGCATTCAGCGCGCACAGTTTTTGCCCCAATTGAAGAGCGTTGGTGGGGCAGGTTTCGACACACTCACCGCAGGCCATACACTTCTGCGGATCGATGTGCGAAACATAGTTGGAGCGCACCATATCGGTATTGATGAACATTTCGGCGGTGCGCAGGGAAAGGCAGGAACAACCGCAGCAGTTGCAGATGGCATGGGTTTTGCCGGGGCCGTCGGTGTTGGGAATCTGGTGCATGAGGCCGTTTTCTTCGGCGCGGCGGATGATTTCGAAGGCTTCCGCGCGGGTGATCTCGCGACCGCGGCCGGTGCGGATGTAATATTCGGCGGCGTGGCCCATCTGAATGCACATGTCTTCTTTCAGATGACCGCAGCCTTCGCCCATGGCTTCGCGGGCTGTACGGCAGGAGCAGTCGGAGACAGAAAAGATGTCGTTCTCGTTCAGATAGGTGGATACTTCTTCGTAGGAAGCGCGGCGCGAATTGCCGTCAATGGCGCTTTCAATGGGAATGACGCGCATGAGGCCAATGCCCACCGGGAAATTCCCGGCTGTGGCTGCGCCGCGCACGCGCCCGTAGGCTTCGAAGGATTCAGCGATCTGCGGGTACTTGCGCACGTTTTCTTTGTTGTTGGTCATCATTTCCATGATGCCGGGAACCCAGGTGTCGTACCAGTACTGGTCGACGCCGTCGATGCGGTTGACAAAGCAGACGCCCGCCATTGCCAGCTCCCACAGAAGCTGGCTGGTGCGTTCCAGCGGCTTACCGCAGCGCTCGGCCACCTGCGCAGCCGTTTGCGGCTTGCGAAATTCCAGGCACAGGGCCGCTTCGGCCATCTCGTCGCTGACTACGGGTTCCAGGATGCGGTATTCTGGGTCGGTGGGTTTGATGCCGTTTTTCGCGCCCATTTTCTTGCGGCTGACTTTATTGGCAAATTCCAACACTTTTAACTTGACAGTCATCGTGATCCCTCTGTAAGCCTTACTGCGTTTGTTTCCACTGCTGAACCGACTGGCGCAGCCAATCGACCCAGGCCTGAATGCCCTCGCCAGTTTTGGCGGAGATGGGCAGGATGAGAATTTCGGGGTTCAGCTTGCGCACGCGCTGGCTGACCGCTTGCAGATCGAAATCGAACATCGCCAGGGTGTCGATTTTGTTGATGAGGAGCACATCCACTTTCGAAAACATCAGCGGGTATTTCAGCGGCTTGTCGTCGCCTTCGGGCACGCTGAGGATCATGGCGTTCTTGACCGCGCCGGTGTCAAATTCGGCCGGGCAGAGCAGATTGCCGATGTTTTCCAGGATAACCAGGTCAAGGGGATCGGACGACAGTTCGTCCAGGCCCTGGCGGGTCATGTTGGCATCCATGTGACACATGCCGCCGGTGTGCAGCTGCAGAACGGGTGTGCCCGTGCGTGCCACCGCGGATGCGTCTACATCCGAATCGATATCGGCTTCAATGATCCCCATGCGCAGTTCGTTTTGCAGGGCGGCGATGGTGCGCAGGACGGTGGAGGTTTTGCCGGAACCTGGGGATGACATGAGGTTGAGCAGGAAAGTGCCCGTGCGCCGAAGCTCCTCACGGATGCGGTCTGCCTGGCGGTTGTTATCGGCAAACACGCTTTCTTTGATTTGGATGACTTTAAAGGCTTCCATTGGCCGTTCCTCCACCGGTGGGAATGCACTTGTGGTTACCCCAGGGCGGTTGAAGGCTCGGGGCGGGGGGTGGGCTGGGCCTCAGGCGCGGCCTGGGGGGCGTGCTTGAGGGCGGCCACCTTTTGATAGGCGGGCAAGTGCGTGTACAGCTCTTCTTTGAACGGGTTGCGCCCTGTCTTGCGCATGGTGTAGAGCTGGTACACCAGCACGGCAATGTTGGCCGCTAAGGCCAGGCCGCTGACCACCCACAAAGCGGCGGTGCTGTGGGAGGATTTGACCGCGAACATGGAGGTGTCCACGAAGCTGGGGAAGGTCATCACAAACATCATCCAGATGGCCAGGGTTTGGGCGCGGTGCTGCAGCCAGGCGCCTTTTTTGATGAAGAAGGCCGGGATGGTGCAGGAGATCAGCAGGGCGGCGCCGGCATAGAAAGCGTGATCCGATACGCAGTTGTAGACGTAGGCAAAGTTCCACAGATCGTAGGCGATGATCCAGAACCAGAGCATATCAGGCCAGAGCATATCTTTCTTGTTGTCTTTGCCGATGAAGATGCCCATCCAGCCGGTGATGGTGATGATGTTGATCAGACCAGCGATGCCGTTCATGATATTCCAGGGGCCGCCGATGGTGTATACGCCGTCCACCAGGCCGTTGACGCCAAAGCTTTGAAAATCGCGCACCACGGCTTCGAGGATGTTGACCGCCAGGATGACGGGTGGGAAGAGGAGCGCGTATTTGTTGGTGCTCCAACCCTTCAGGTTGCGGATGGCGAGGAAGCCCAGGCAGCCGGCCAGGGCGGAATAGACTTTGGCCCAGTGGAACCAGGTGCCCACGCTGGAGCCGGGGGCAGCGGTGTTTTTCCACACGGCGAAGGGCAGGACGGCGGGCAGCACCAGGAAGATGGCCAGGGAGAACCATTTGTTAATGCGGGCTAACTCGTTGATGAGGATTAACCCACCCAGGACCACAAACCACATCACCACGGAATACCAGGGGAGCGGCTCGAACAGGAACATGTTTTCCTCCATGAAGCAGATCGGGATAAATTAAATACCTAACGTTTGGTATGTTTTTATTATAATGAGATTAATACAGAAGTCAATACGGTGAAGTTTTGGTACAATGCAAGCAGGGAGAGGCAGGGATGACCAAGGACGGCAAGACCAAAATCATCGAGGCAGCGCAGCGCCTGATCGCGCGCCAGGGGGTCGAAAAGACCTCTATGCGGGAAATTGCCGAGGAGGCCGGGATCACCACGGGGGCGATTTATTACTATTACAAGAGCAAGGAAGAGCTGCTGTACGATGTGATGGATTATTCCACCGCGGTGACGGCAGAGATTATGAAAATGCGCACGCAGCCGCAGGCGCAGCCAGACGAGGTGCTGAATGAGATTGCGCGGCGGGTGGCACGGCAGCTGACCCACAGCAGCCATTGGAATCTGCGCTTTTATCTGGCGCTGCCGGCTGCTCAGGGGGATGAGGCGCTGCGGGCGCGCTTTGTGCAGAATTATGCGGCCCAAACCCAGCGCACGGCGGAATTGTTTAATTTTGTGTTCAAATCTCAGGCCAACCCGGTGGATACCTTTTTGGCGGTGCTGATGGTGGCGGCCATGGACGGGATCAATTTTCAGCAGTTCATCGGCGCGCTGCCGGTGCCCATTCAAGAATTGGCGCGGGTGTATAACGAGTTCTTCGCTTTTGCTGTGCCGCTGTTTAAGCAGAACGCAGACCAGGCGCGCCGCTTTGAGGATTTGCCCCCGGAGGAGTGAGGGGGGGCGGCTAGGCCAGGGGCGTTAATCTGTATCCGCTTTGATCTCAATTGTCGTCTGACACTCAGCAAATTTGGTGCAGACCATAAACATTTTGCCAGCGAACGGCCCTTTCACGCCCTTTCTTTGAACCATGCGAGATCCACATTTGGGGCAAACCATTGACGGTTCTGGGGCTGGGATGGACGTGATGGATTCTGGCTCGTCGCTCTCTTCGCCTAAGAGATGCTGGATGATGCGCTCCCGTTTTTCCCAAATCAGGGCATTGATGGGGCCCGAGGCGGCGGGTTTTTGCAGGATGTCGAGCAAATACTTCTTGTTGATCACCCGCACGCCTTTGACCGGTTTGCCCGCCTTAACAAACGCATGGGTGAAAACCACCACGGCAGTTACCCAGGGCTGTTTGCCGATGACTTGCTCCACTTGCTCACGCACCCAATAGCTGTTCCGAAGCGACTGCGCCACAAAGTCTTTTTCAGTGGGGTGGCCGTTTAAGAGAATTTCACTCTCGGTCGTGGTGACCGTTCCGCGGTGGGACTTGGTCTCCAGCATGAAGATGCCGCCATACCGGCTGATGACCAGATGGTCGATATTGCCGTAATTGCTGTCAAGATCGTGAAGGACCTCGTAATCTTCGCTGAGGTTTTCCAGCATTTCGCCGATTTTTTCCTCAGCGGCCGCGCCCCGCTCTGCCCGGCGAATTTCTTTTTTCTTTTTTCGCGCGTAGCCTTTGAGGATGTCTGGGAGGATGCGCAGCAGGATCAGCAAAACCAGAAAACCAACGCCCCCCAAACCAAACGTATCGGGGTTCATCAGGATGATGGATAAAATGACCGCTGCGGCGAGCCCGAAGATCCCCCAGCGGATTAAGGAACGCCGGCGATCTTCTGCCATTTGGCGGGTGGATGCGCCGGCGGTGTGGGTTGATTTGGACATGCGTTTCCCCCTTCAATAAAGTGAATCTTCTCTGTTGGAGAGGTGGTAATAGGTAAGGAAATTATAACCGTGAATCGGTTGGGTGATAACCGGATATTAAAGGGATGCTCCGGCTGCGGTTAACCTCTGCTTTTTGGGTGCTGCTCTGAGAAATGAACCCGGGTTTGCCCTGGATGGCAACCTGCCCGATGATGGCGATGTCATCGGTGACCCCGCCTTTGCGGAACGCTGCCCAAACCTGATTCAACAATCCGGGAATTTCTTCCATGTCCTATAACTCTCCCCGAAAGGCTTGCGCAAGGATTGCACTTTCTAATTGATCGAGGTGATCAGAATTCTTTGAGGCAGTATCTTGCATTTCAACTGTGTCATTCCTAATTGAATCAAAATATGCAATAAGCCGCTTTTGTACTGCTATAGATTTCTCGGGATCATTAGGAAAGGGCACTGGAATGATATGCTGCTCCAGGAAATCCTGTGGAACACGTTGTTGCCCAGCCGCACCGCGAAAACGTAGCATAGCCTCTTTGCGAAACCGTTTACGCCGAATGAAATGGTAAATCCATTCTGGTAAGATTCCTGGATTTGCCCTAAGAACGTGAAACTCAGTGGATCCAAAACCCAAACCATCAATCAGGTTTCTGGCAATTGCGGATTTTCCATTTTGCATCGAAGGTGTGATTTTTGCAAACAGGACATCATTTTCTTCAAAATACGTAAAGCCGGTTCGTACTGCAGAAAATGGTTTTATCTGTAAATCCACGATTGCCCCTGTTTTTTCGTCCACCGCAGACATTGGAACAAATGAAGTTGGGACATTCGCTTCTCTTCTTATTTGTGGGCGACGTGGATTTATTAGACAAATATCGTTAAATGTCTTGATTTTCCAGCCTTCAGGGAGACGATCATGTTGATCAGGAAATGTTTCTTCATAAATGGAATCCATTAAATGATCGACATCAGCTTGTATCCTTTGATTGATCTCCCGCATCTCCCGCACTTCGGACACTAGCGCCTCAATCCGAGCCACAATTTGGCGTTGAAAATTTATGGAATATTCTATGTTTGAAGGAAATGGGATAGGAATTTCTACATTGTATAAATCATTTCTATTTAATCCTGGAATTGCTGCAGATTTATCCATTGATGAAAGAGGTTGACTTTTAAGAAAATAATAAAGATACCGTTTATCCAGATTTTGTGGAAATTCATCAATGTAATAA
>JARKPO010000078.1 GCA_029975215.1 Levilinea sp. | reverse complement strand
GGGACGGGGCAATCGTCGTAGTAGTAACTGTGGATATGTGGGCGGTGCTTTCTCCGTCCACATATCCACAGCTTTCCGCTGGAACATTAACAAACCGTTGGGAGAACTTGACCGAATTTACAGAAAAAAACTTGCACTATCGTGTCCGAAATGCCATATATTGGCACATTCACTGATGAATACACTTACATATCAGAGTTTGTTATCTCAGTGGAAACGCTATACAGACCTTCCCGTGTCTATGACATTCAAGTAGAAGATAATCACAATTATTTTGCTAATGGCATTCTGGTACATAACTGTATCATCATCGATGACCCAATCAAGAGCCGAGAAGAAGCCCAATCGCTGACGTATAGAGAAAAAGTGTGGGACTGGTATACGAACGATCTATACACGCGGCTGGAGCCTGGCGGGGCAATGATCCTGGTGATGACGCGCTGGCATGAGGATGACCTGGCCGGGCGAATCTTGAACAG
This sequence comes from Levilinea sp., assembly GCA_029975215.1. Lineage (GTDB taxonomy): Bacteria > Chloroflexota > Anaerolineae > Anaerolineales > Anaerolineaceae > Levilinea. The sequence goes on along the minus strand of JARKPO010000078.1, from coordinate 47,640 downwards.
TGAAGAAGCGGACGCTTGGCGAATTGTGCGATTGCCGGCCTTGGCTGAATCCGGTGATCTGTTGGGCCGTTTGCCAGGTGAAGCGTTGAATGTGGAGCGTTATCCGGTAGAAGAACTTGCAAAGATCCGTTCTGTGTTGGGTTCATGGGCATTTGAGGCATTGTATCAACAGCGGCCAATGCCCGCTGAGGGTGGTTTATTTAAACGCGAATGGTTCAGCAAGTTTATTGATGCGGCCCCTGTGCAAGTTGAAGCCCGAACACGGTATTGGGATCGAGCAGCTACAGCCGGTGATGGCGATTACTCAGTAGGCGTAAAAATGAGCCGCCTGGCGGATGGCCAGTATGTAATTGAAGATGTGGTGAGGGGCCAGTGGAACACGGGCGAACGTGACAGGATTATCAAACAATGTGCGGAAACAGACCCACTTGGAACACGGATTTATGTCGAGCAGGAACCAGGATCCAGCGGGGTTGACAGTGTGAAGGCGCTGATCCGGCTGCTCGCAGGATACCCAGTATTTGCGGATCGGGTGACTGGAAGTAAAACGGTGCGCGCTGAACCGTTTTCAGCACAGTGTGAAGCTGGCAATGTGATGCTGGTGAGGGCAAAGTGGAACGCGGCATTTCTGGATGAGCTGCTTTCATTTCCTAATGGAGCGCACGATGATCAGGTGGATGCCAGCGCCGGGGCGTTCAACGCGCTGCAAGGGGGAGCGGGGCTGGCGGAGTTTTATCGCAAGGAATTGGAGAAGAAAAATGGACGTCAAAACTGATTTAATGGAACGATTTGGGGCTTTGGTTCAAATGGCGCAGGCGGCGAATACGGCGATCTTTGGGCCGGGGGCGGCGCCGCAGACATTGATAGAAGACGAACCGCCGCGGATTTTCGAGTATCAGCCGGGGGTGAATCTGGTGACGGTGCCGCGTGCTGGGTTTGGGGTGCTGCCGTTTTCAGTGCTGCGGGCACTGGCGCAGTCGAGTAAGGAGATTCGGTTGAATATCGAATTGATCAAGCGGACGGTGCGCGGGTTGGAGTGGGATATCGTTTTGCGAGGGAAGCAGGTTGATGGTTATCGGGTGGTCACAAGTGAAGTGGTTAGATTTTTTGAGCAGCCGGACGGCGTGCACGATTTTGACGCATGGGTTAATCAACTTTTGGAGACCTTGCTGACGATTGACGCGGTGACAATTTACCCAGACATCCAGGATGGCAAATTGTTATCACTTGACCTGGTGGACGGTGCAACCATCCGCCCACTGCTTGACCTGCGCGGACGCATTCCACGACCGCCGCAGCCGGCGTATTTACAGGTGTTGTATGGGATTCCTGCAACTCACTATTCAGTGGACCGGTTGATCTATGCACCGTTGAATGCCAAGACGCACACGCCGTACGGGGAAAGCCCGATTGAGTGGGTGCTGATGGCGATCAATACGGCGATCCGGCATGATGCGGTGCGCTTGGGCTGGTTTACGGAGGGGAATATTCCTGGTGTGTTGGTGAGCGTTTCGCCGGAGTGGACGCCGGAGCAGTTGCAGACGTTTACGGAGTATTTCGATGCGCTGGCGAAAGGGGATATTCAGCGGGCGAGCAGGGTTTTGTTTGTGCCTGGCAACGGGGCGCAGTCGATCTTTCAGCCGCAGCAGGGGGATGCAGATAAGATAGAAGTGGATAAGTGGTTAATGCAGGTTGTTTGTTGGGCTTTTGGAAATAATCCGGCGGAATTTGGCCTTGTGCCTTCCAGCGGTTTGGGCGGGGCTGGTTATGTTCAAGGCATGGAGAATGCGCAGTACCGTTCGATGATCGGACCGATCACGGGGTATCTCAAAGTCTTGTTCGATAGGATTATTCGGGATTATTTCAAACGTACAGATTTGGAATTCAAATGGATTGGTCTTGAACCGCCAGAGGATGACCTGAGGCGGGCGCAGGTGGATCAGGTGTATCTTTCGATGGGGGTGTACAGCCCGGCGTACGTGCAGGAGCGGTTGGGGGTGCCGGCGGAGTTTCGGGGAAGTTCGCCGATGGTTGGGCTGCCCGGGCAGCTGGCGCCGCTGTTTGAGCGGGCGGCGAAGTACGAGTTGCACCGCTGGCGGCAGAATGCGGTGGCGTTGTTCAAGGGGAAGACGCGCGAGCAATTTTTGAGCGATGTTCTGCCTTTGGATTTGCAGAACGAAATTCGGGCGAGGCTAAATGTTTGCCGGACGGCGGATGAGGTGGCGGCTATTTTTGACTCCATACTGAGTGATCATCTGGAAAAATATTTGTTCCCCGCTCGGGAGGTCGGGGAAGCGCAGCCCTTTCGCTATCCATGATTTAGAGAAACAGGTTGAGCCGTATCATCCCGAATATGCGGCAAACCGTGTGCAGAGCGCGCTGGAGCGAGCTGAAGAAGAGCTGCGCCGGGCACTGATGCGCTGGTTTGCTGAATTCCTCGAAGACCTGACGGGTGTTGAGAAGCTGGCGAAGGAAGAGCCGCAGCCGGGGTTTATTCTGGCGCGGCTGAATGACCAGGTGTGGTGGGGGATGTGGAGCGAGAGTCTGGCTGAAATCTTGGCGTCCGGTTTGTTGAGCGCTTTACAAGCAGGAATGCAGACCGCCGGTCGGCAGTTACAAATAAAACTATCTTGGGACTATATCCAGCCGGCGGCGCTGGAGTGGGCGCGTGAGAACGCGGGTAAACTGGTGAGCGGCATCCTACCCGATGTTCAAATGGGCATTGCACAGATCGTAACTGCCGGATTGAGCGAGGGCAAAACGGTGTATCAGATTCGGGACGAGATTACCGGTCTGCGGGATGACGCAGAGCAAGTCGTTTTTCCAGAATGGCGGGCGACGCGGATCGCCCGTACAGAGGTAATCCATGCCCATGCGCAGGGCGCGAAGTTGGGCTATCAGGAAAGCGGCGTGGTGCGCGGGATGCGCTGGCTGGACGGGCAGACAGGTGCTTGCCCGAAGTGCAGGGAATTGCACAACAAAACAATTCGGCTGGGCGAAAAGTTTTATCTCGACCCGAAGTTTGGAGATGGACTTCCGCCGCGTCATCCGCATTGCCGCTGTGCGGTTGCGCCGGTGACGCTTGACCAGGTCAAGTATTTACCGGCGGATCATCCATTGAGGGAGAACCGGAGGAACAGCATTGAGGAAGTTACGGATATACAGGCTTATACTGAGGTCGGAGGAGTACGGATAACCGGTGAGCGTTTGCGTCATGCTCAGTTTGGACATCCAGAATCAACAAGTCAATCTTTGCAAGAGCTAATCAATCGGATTGAAGGAAGCATTCAAAAGCCGGGAAAGTTTAATGATGTTCGACATTATATACAAGACAAAAGTGGAAAATGGTGGATGATTGTCATTTCACCTGGTGAAGGTTCACCGTTTATGATCACATTCCATCGAGTTCACAAACCGCCTAAAAAATAAAAGCCCTTTCGGGCTTTGCGCTTGCCGGAGCGCCCACCATCCCGGTCTTCTCAAGGCGTGCTCTGGGCGACTACACCCCAAGCGCAATGTTATTTTAGCATAGATAAGAGGCAATTTCAATATGTCAACCAAAAAAGATTTGGTAATTGAGGGCTTGGAGAAACTTATAGAATTAATTGAACAAAGCGGTGATTTGCGAGAGGAAGTTTATTTTCCCATCCATGATGCGATGGCACAGTCCGGAAAATTGCTAGAAGACCAGATCAAGCAAAATCTGACCGATAACGACAGCGTTGCCACCGGCGACCTGCGCGGCAGCGTCTCTTCCGGCGAGGTGCAGGTGACGAAAGACGCGATATTCGTAGAAGTCGGCGCGGGGCGGGGTTTGCCGTATGCGCAGGCGGTGGAGTATGGGAGTAAACCGCACACGCCGCCGCTTTCGATTACCGAGCCGGGTCAGCCGCTCTACGAGTGGGTGCGCATCAAACAGTTAGCCGGTTCATACTCAGTGCGGACGGGCAGACGGTTGGGAAGTAAAGCGAAACAGATGGACGAGAACCGCCAAATGGCACGAGCAATCTGGGCACATATTCGCAGGTTTGGCACAAAACCGCATCCATATTTTGAACCGGCGATTGAGCAGACCAGAGAACGAATCATGAAATTGTTCGAGGAAGCGGTAAACAGAATTGCCGAAAACATTCTCAAAAAGTCTTGACTTTTGCTGTGCATTTGTTCTATAATTATTGCAGAAATTTAGCCCGCAAGGGCAGGCTGCAAACCGAGTCGCGGAAGAACCCGATAGGGGAGCAGTAACACTCTCATCAAAAGCTGGCAGAGCCGGCGAGAGTAAGCAAGTTGCCAAGCGTTTTGGCGGTTTGTTTACTTTCGCCGGTTTTTTGTTTTGGAGGTTTTGCTTATGCCATATCCAAATGAGCATGCTGCTCGACTGGTTGATCCAGATCGCTTTGATGTCGATTCATTCCGCCGCGAGAACGATAAATTCGGCGAAGGAATTCATGCGATCTTCGGAAAGCTCAAGGGGGAAGATAGCATGACCTTGCAGGCGATTCGCTTTGACGCGGAGAAGCATATCGCCGATGAAGCGCGTCAGTGGCTGAAGGCGCATGATTACGAGCCAATCGCTTTTGAGGAAGCTGAAGAAGAGAAAGCCGAAAAGAGTTTATCCTATTTTATGCCACTGCAGAAGGTCATCGAGGCGAAACGTGAAGTGTGGGGTATTGCGGCAATCGAACAGCCTGACCAGAGCGGTGAGATCATGGATTATCAGAAATCAAAACCACACTTCTGGGCATGGTCGAAGCGAGTGCAAAAAGCCAGCGGCGGCAAATCCTATGGGAATGTGCGCGAGAGCCATACCAGCAAAGCTATCGGTAAAGTGATCAAGCTGATCTTTGATGATGCAGCTAAAGCGGTGCACGTTGGGGTGAAAGTGGTAGACAGTGAAGCGTGGCAAAAAGTTGTCGAAGGTGTATTCACTGGCTTTTCGATTGGTGGACAGTATGGTGAGCGCTGGCCTGATCCACTGAACAAAGGTTATGTACGCTATGAAGCCATCCCGATTGAACTTTCGATGGTCGATTTACCTTGCATCCCGGGGGCGACCTTCGAGATGGTCAAGGCGGACGGCAGTCGTGTAGTTTTTCCGATACTCAGTACAGAAGGAGAAAAGATGAAGGAAAGAATCAAAGATTTACTTAAACAGGCGAACCTGGATGAAGAGAAAATTCAGGAGATCGCCGAAGAGATTGCCGCGATGTTGGGAGAGCAATCCGAGGCGGTGGATGAAGGACAAAAGCCAGATACAGCTGAAAGCGAAGAGAGCCCGGAGAACGGGGAAGAACAAGTGGCTGAGGAACAGCCGAAAGCGCTGACGGCTGATGATGTACGCGAGATCGTACTTGCGATCCTTGCCGAATTTGGATTAATCGAGCGTATTGGCGGCGAGATGCAGTTGGGCGCAAAAGTGCGCGGGCTGGCGAAATCTGAGAATGAAATTATGCAGAAGCTAGCCGATTTGAAGCGGCAGGTTGCCGGGGATTTGGCAAAACTGGCGGTGGAGGTGGAAGCGCTTAGCAAACGTGGGGGAAGCGGTCCCGTTTTGCGCGAGCTGGGGACGCTGACACCGCAAGCTGGCGCAGCTTTGCAGAAAGCCGAAGCGTTGAAATCGGCGTTGCAGACGGTAACCGATCCGCTGGCGGAGCAGGCTTTGCGCAACGAAATTGCGCGGTTGGAAATTCAAGCGATTCAAACAAAGTAAGGAGTATATAGGATGATTGAAAATCTTTCTCAATTAACACAACAGGCGATTGCCGAATTTAAGAAAGCGCTGGGTCAGCCGATGGATCCAAATGTATTGAAGAAAGCGGGCGTGACTCAGGCGACCGGATTGGTAGCATATGATTTGCAAGCGCCAGCCAAGAATCTGGTGCCTATGTTAACTCCGATCCGCAACCGCACGTCGCGCGTTTCCGGCGGTGGTGGCACTTCGACCAACTGGAAGGCGGTTACCGGAATCAATACGACTGGTTTGCGCGGGTTTGTGCCGGAAGGTGAGCGCAACGGCGTAGTGACGACTGCGGTGCAGGATAAGAGCGCAACTTATCGCACGCTTGGGCTAGAAGACAGTATTACCTTCGAAGCGGAGCGCGCCGCAGTTGGTTTTGAGGACGTTCGTTCGATGCAGGCGCAGCGACTGCTTTGGGCCACCATGATCGAAGAAGAGCTGGCAGATCTGGGTGGCAACTATTCAGTTGCGTTGGGAACGCCGACCGCGCCAACCGTGACTACAGAAAGTTCGGGTGGGTCAATTGGTGCCGGCACCTACAATGTTATGGTGGTTGCGCTGACCATGTACGGTTATCTTGCGTCCTCGTTGACAAACGGCGTAGTTGGACAGGTCAGCGTTACTCCGGCGAGCGGCGGTTCGGCTTTCACCTACGGCGGTGGGTCGTCTAACAAATCCAGCGCCACCAGTACCGGCGCTTTGACCGGTTCGGCCAATGTGATCAAAGCCAGTACCCCGGTTGTGCCCGGCGCAGTGGCGTACGCATGGTATGTCGGCACTAGTGGGAACGAGCTTTTACAGGCCATTACCACCATCAATAGTGTAGCACTGACCAGCCTGGTTACCTCTGGACGCCAGAACGCCAGTGCGATTACCGCCGACAATGCCAAAAACCTGCTCAGCTATGACGGCATTCTATATCAGGCGTGGGCGAGCGGTTCTGGCGCGTATATCAAGAATATGGCGACCGGGACACTTGGAACCGGCACGGGGCTTACGGCTTCTGGCGACGGTGGCATTGTCGAGATCAACGAGATGTTCCGTTCGATGTGGGATAATTACCGGCTTTCGCCGACCAGGATTTATGTTAATGCTCAGGAAGCGGATAACATCACCAAAAAGGTCCTGACCGCGTCAGCTGCACAAATTCCATATGTGTCTGGTACAGAGTTCACCGCTGGGATGCGCATTAAGAGCCTGCTCAACCGTTTTGCGATGGGTGTGGCGCCCGAAGTGCCGCTGGAAATTCATCCTAACCTTCCGCAGGGTACGTTGGTTGCGGTAACCGAGCAGCTGCCCTATCCAATCAACGGCGTTCCCAATGTGATGGAGATGCGCCTGCGCCAAGATTACTATCAAATCGAATGGCCGCAACGCACGCGGAAGTACGAGAGCGGCGTCTATTTCGATGGTGTTCTTGCTCATTATTTCCCGCCTTCGATTGGGATCATCACCAATATCGGTAATGTGTAGTTAATGCATTGATCTGATTGCTGGGTGGCTTTGGCTATCTGGCAATCAGATCGAACTGGCAATTAGATCGGAGACGAGAGATGAAAAGATACCGTATGGTTGATTCAACGATTGTTACCATCAGCCAGGGTGAGTTTACCGCTGCCGTCAAAGATGGCGTGATTGATTTGCCTGATGCACTGGCGCAAGATTTTCTCCAATTAGGCACAATTGCCCCCCTCGATACTGAGTATACGGAGAAAGCTGATGACGGATTACACGACGCTAACCAGCGTCAAGCTCGCCATCGGAAGCAGTCAAACAACCGATGACACTTTGTTGAGTGCGTTGATTACCCAAGCCAGCCGGGCGATTGACCGCTACTGTACTGGTACGGTTGTAAGCAACAACTATTTTGCGCGGGAAACGCTGACGGATATTCTGATGTCGGGGATTGTTTCGAAAGACGGGATGCTGCTGTGTTACCCGTGCAAGGCGGTGGTGGAAAGCGTGAGCGCGCTGGCGTATCGGTCTACACCGCAAGAGACCTGGCAGGAGATCGATCCGTCAAAGATTGAGATCGGCGGTTACCGGGTATCGGCGGCGGGCGTGAGTGCGGTCGGTGTAGTGCGGGTGAAGATTTCGTTCGTTGGCGGGTTTGACCTCTTACCGGACGACCTGGTCAACGCGGCGACGCTGCTGGCGGTGCGGTTTTACCGCGAGGTGAAGAGCGGGTTGGGCGATTCGATCGGCGTAGCTGAACTGGGTACGCTGACCTACACGAAGGCGCTACCGGCGCGGGTGATCGAGATGTTGAAACCGTATAAGAGGGTAATCGCATGACGGCGACGATGGATCAGATCCGGCAGCGGCTGGCGGAGATTCAAGCGAGTGTGACAGGTATCAAACGGGCTTACGTCCGCGCACCTCAAGCACTGGCTGACAGTGATCTGCCAGCATTTTGCACCTTTGCTGGTGCAGCAACGCTCACTGCACTGAGTGATGGATTGGCAGAAGAAACGCGCACCTGGCTGATGCGGCTGTATGTGACCCCCATACTGAGCGGTATAGACGGCGAAGCAGAGAAAGTTGTGGAGGAATTTCTGATTCAGGTGCGCAATGTATTTCTGAAACATCCGCAACTAGGTAAAGGTGTTAAGGATGCGGTGTTACCGTTTGTTGAAAAAACAGTTTGGCTTGGCGACAACGGTATTCAGATTTTGCCGTATGCCGGGCAGAATTATTTAGGCATTGAATTTCGATTGAACATTGTGACGATTGCCTCGGTGACAATCGCGAATTTTGAATAACGAATAACGGAGGTGTTGAATGAACGCGGAAGATTTAGCCATGATTGCAGGTGCTGTTTTATCACTTGCATTTTCATATGTTCCCGGGTTAAGCGGGAAATATGAACAATTAGCTGCGGAATACAAGCGGTTGATCATGCTGGCGCTGGTTGTGCTTGTTGCAGGTGCAATTTATGGATTGAGCTGCGCGGGAGTAATCAACAAACTTGGCTTGGCGGTGGCATGTGATAATACTGGGTTGATTGGCTTGGTGCGGGCTGTTGTACTGGTCGCTGTTGCTAATCAAGGGACGTATGCGCTGACGAAACGATAAATCTATGGAACCATCGCTGTATTCGTTACTTGCGCAAATTCCTCTGGTTGGCATCTTCATCTGGTTTGTATTGGAGATGATGAAACGTTACGGCGAAGAACGCTCTAGTCGTGATGTTCAGTGGAGGGAATTTCTGAAAGATTTGCGCGACGCGCAGAATGTGGCTATTGCTCGATTAGCGGAAGAAATCAAGTGCATTGCCATAGAAGTAGCACAAATGCGCGAATCCTTAAACCGACACGAAGTCAATACAGAGCGCCGCATCAACGGTTTGAAAAAGAAAGGTGTTGAAGAAGTATGAAGATATCAAACGTTGATCTGTCGAAAAAGAAATGTCCGATTTGTGGTGCGGAATTGACACCGGTACAGCAAACTGGAAAACCAGTACAGCAAATTGGAAAAATTGTGTATTTCTGCAACTGCGTGGGATTTTTACGAGCAGTAATTGAAGTTTTACCAGAACAGAAAGGAGTAGAAAATGACTGCGCCGATTGAAAAGACTTTAAATTATGGATTGCGGTTTGCCAACGTTTTTGAATTGGACGCGAACGGATTACCTAAAGCCAATGGAGTTATGGCATATGAAGGGACTCAATTCAAAGGGTCTACCGCGTTCGAATTAACTATTCCAGATGCGCGCAAGCTGACTGGATTGGGCGAAGATGGGATTACCCAGGTGGTGTATCTACCGCCACAAGACGGAGCGGATGCACGGTTGAATGTAGAAGCAGCAGATCCAGTATTGGCCGCCCTGTTGGACGGTACCAAAGTGGCGACAGTGGGAGAAGCGAGCGTAATCGGCATTGCGACCGATAAGCAGGGGTTTGAACCGCGCGTGGCTTTGTTGTTGTACCAGGCGGCGAAGGGTCTTGAGACTGGTAAAACCTACTGGCATAGCTTTATTATTCCATCTGCCCAAGTGGTACGTAAATCGCCGGGGATGGGGGCGGATAAGGCGGTTACTCAGTACCAGGTTGCGCCGAATCGGGTGAAGAAACACTTGTGGGGCGTTTCATTCTCAAACAGTGTTGAAGGTTTTTTGGAAGCGCAAGTGTTGGAAGCCTGGAGCAATTATCCGTTGCGGATTTGCTCGTTTTTGGGCGACGGGACAGCAACTGAGTTCAGTTTTCCGGTGAATTATCCGGCGGTTGCGACCGATGGGATCAAGGTTTGGAAGAACGGTGTAGAGGTTACCAGCGGTTTGACCAAAACCGTGACCGGTATCACCTTTACAACTGCACCCGCCAATAATGATGTGATTGTCGTCCTGCGCGAGGTCGCCGGATGAAAAAGCTGAACCTGACGGCAGGAAATGTAACTGCTCGCCTGGAAATTTGCGAGGCGACGACGCTGATGGGGCTGCGGCGCGGGCAGCTGGCTGCTGAAGCAGGAAATGACGACAATCCGCTGATCTGGTTCGTTCGTCGCTTTATGTACCCTGATTGCCTGGCCTGTTCTACTGGCGAAATTGGTGGGAAGCCTGTAAGCGAGTTATCCGTCGATGAGTTTCTGTCCATGCCAGATCAGATTACCGAAGCCTGGCTTACGGCGGTATATGAGGTCAATCCGCACTGGCAACCGCGTTTGCCGGAACCGGCAGAGCAGGAAAAAAAACGCTCGAAGCTTACCGCTGGCTGACGCGTTACTATGGCGAAGACGCGGGCGTGCCTAATCTGCCGGAGCGCGTGAATTTTCATCATCCGATAGAGCAGGTTGCTCGCGTCATTCAATTGTTAGATTTATCCAATTGGAACTGGACGGTGGAGGAGGTACTGAGTATGCCTGAGGATTGGGCTGAGGATTTGATCACAGCGCGTTACTGCGGCTGGATATTGGCTAAATCAGAGCATTTAGAAACATGATCAACAGACATGCGCCGCTCAAAAGGAGAACAAGAAGCATTAAACCCAAGATTTTTAACCGGTTGACTGTGCGCTTCTTCTCCGGGTTGTATTCGAGCACATCCCGATATTTTTCCCAGTTTATGTTATCGGGTTCGTCTTTTCTGCGTCTTGAACTGCCGAACATGATCATGATGAACTGCTCCTAAATCATTATACGAAATTTTTTGAAAAAGATTGCTATGGATGATAAACAAGTCAAAATCATGTTGATGTTTGGGTCGGACGCTTCGAAAGCTGAAGCCGGTCTGACGAAATTGATGCAGCGGTTTAAGCAGTTGGAACAGCGGGCGGAAGAAGTACGACAAACGCTGAAAGTGTTTCGCTCCACACAACAGGATACTTCTGCTCTAGAAAAGGAATTGAATGATGTAGAGCAGGAGATGCGGCAGATTTCTGATGCGGCGCGCGAGGCGCAAAGCGAAATAAAAGGGATAACGAAAGGTTCGCAAGATATTCGGGATAATCTGTACAATCTGCGCGATATTGGCGAGAAAATATCGCAAGCAGGGCGATATTTGGGAGGTATAGGGAATGCGATTTTGTCTCCGCTGACTCAGGCATCGCAACTTTTTTTGTCCACAGCTGCGCAGAGCGATCCGTTGGTTGTGCGCTGGAAAAGTGAAATGGGCGAAATTCAGGATGCATGGCTGCGGATCGGACGAGTGGCGACAGAAGAACTGCTTCCCTTGTTGGAAAATGCATCGGACTTCATAGATACGCTGGCGGATTTTGTTGAAGCGCATCCTGAATTGGTTAAGATTGCCCTCGGCGCAGGTGTTGGATTGAAAGCGGCCGGTGAAGCATTGCAGGCGTTTGGTTCCATTGCCATGCTTGCTGGAACACTAAAGCAGCTTGGTTTGGCTGGCGTGGGTGGATGGCTGGCTGGCGCAGGAAAAACAGTTGGTACATTGGTTACAAGCGCGGGTGGTGCAGGAGTTGGCGGTTTGGGGCTAGGCCTGGTGGGTTATGAAGCCATTGCACAGTCTGAATATGGCAAAGAACGCGGATTAGCCAATCTTGGGCAATTCGCCAGTGTTGGCGCGTATGGTCTTGGAAAAGTATTTGGTGGTGACGAACTTGGGCAAGCATGGTTCCGCTGGATGGGCGAATTGACAGGTGTTTTGGAAAAACAAACAGACGCTGCTCAACAAGATGTCCAATCAATGGAAGGCATTACACAGGCGCAGTTGGATGCCTTTAGCGATTATGAGAACGCCCAAAATCAACGCAAACAATACGAACAGCAAAGCGAAGAAGCGCGAAATGCCATTGTTGCAGAATTTAGCGCGCGCCGTACCGAGTTAGAGCAATCCTTTGAAAGTCAGCGTGCGCAAATCATTTCCCAATACGCATCTCAACGGGCGAATTTGATTGCTCAATTTTCGCGGAACGAACAGCGCACGGAAGAAGATTATTATGAACAGCGCGTTCAGGCTGCAAAAAATCACAGTATTGAAATGCGGCGCATGGAGGAAGATCATCAGCACGAAATGCGCAAACTCCAACGAGATCATAATCGCCGTGTAAAAGACTTGGTAGATGAGCGGGATGCGCTTGGTTTAGTGCGCGAGCAACAATCGTATGAAGACCAACGTCAGGAAGCTGAGAAAAATTATCGCATTCAGGTGGCGCGTCGAAACGAAGATCTTGCACGGCAATTGCAAGAAATGGATGAAAATTTTGCCTTACAACGTCAACGTCGCCTGGACGATTATCAATTGCAATTACGGGATATGGCTGAGCAGCACCAACAACGGCTGAAACAATTGGATATACAGCGCGCCGAAGAATTAAAACGTTTGGATGATGCTCAGCGCGAGCGTTTACAACAATTCGATCAGCAATACCGTAGTGAGATGCAACAGCTGAAAAATGCTGAACAGAACCGTCTCAATACACTGCGAACGCTGGCGTTGAATGACCAGGCGTCGCTGCAAAAAGCCGGTATGGAACTGACCACTCGTTATAAGGCTTGGTTGGAACAGCAGATAAAGGGGTTTACGGGTGGAAACTTGCAGCCTCGCGCAATGGGCGGAGCCGTTGATGCGATGCAGTCTTATCTTGTTGGGGAACAAGGCCCAGAGTTGTTTATACCTGGCGTTCAAGGGATGATCGTTCCTAACTCATTGACAAAAGCAATGTTCAATAATTCCCAATCTGAAGCAAAGGCAATTCATATGCGTGTTGAAACGTCTTCGTTGACGTTGAATCAGGTCCTACGTGAGGTAGAACGGATGTTATCGCGTCGGGACCGCTCAATGATGCGAGCAATGGGAGGATAACATGGCTGATTATAGAATAGGGACGTCCCAGGTAAACATGACTGCGATTGAAACGTTAGGTTTGCCGGTACCGCGTTCGATTTTCCGCGATTATGCCGAGCGGGTGATGGCTGCCAGCGGGCGAACGTTTGGTCGAGGATATCCGGCTTGTTCGTGGGTGTTCTCGTTATTAACATCATCCCAACGGCACGCACTGAAAACCTATTGTACGGGGGCATCGGCTGTGGTTTATATTCGCACGTTGGCCAATGACGATACATATCACAATTACCGGGCTATCATGCATTGGCCGGACGAAGAAGAACGCGATCCATCGAAGCGCCGGGATCGTTTGGAATTTGCGATTGAATTTACACACCTGGAGTTGTTATGAGATCGTTAACGTCCCAAGAACTGACGCTATACCGTTCCGATGGTCTGGCGACGAAATTATATGTCATCATCGATGAGCCGACAATCATTTTTACGGCACAAGTTAGCCAAACGTTTACTACTCATGATCGGATTGTAAAGATTACGTACACGAACGCCAGTGGAAATTTAGCCAGTGTGCTGCCAGGTATGACAATATTGATTGGGTCAACACTGGCGGATGGGATCGCGGTATTGCTAGAGTGCGTAAGGCTTGGAGCGAGAGTGTCGCCTATATTGGCGAGACATCTGAAATTCAGTGGGAAACTGGTCTGTATGTGACTGTGATTGACGAATTTGCTATCTGGCCCAAACATGTGCGTGTATCAGAACAAACCATTTATATGGATTATGATGTTGTGTACAGCGATCAGCACAATGCATTTAGTCCAGTGGTATGCATGGGAGCAGATCGAGTGTTGAAATTGAACGGATCAAGCATCTCAATGCAACTGGACGCGTCTCAATCATGGGTAATCGGGTCGAGCATCAGCAGTTATATGTGGAGCGTGGTGCGCGGAGCAGCCACATTGCAAAATGCAGATACAGCAACACCGATGCTGACAGCAACAGCAGCAGGCAGGATTTTACTCAAATGTACCGTGACGGCGGAAAATGGAAAATCCAGCAGCAGTTACCGGAATGTTTATGTTTATAACGAAAGCTCTCCGATGGTTCACCAGGTGGAGTTGGAGCATTTTTCCGGTAGTTTGGAGGAAGGCGGATTTGAATTTTCCGTACGGCTGATGAATTCATTACAGAACCAACCGCGAGATTATCTTAAGGTGATTTTATTCTCTGAAGATTTCCCTCAAGCAATTGGCGATAATGTCCTGGCGATAGGATGGATGGACGAGAAAGATTGCACGGTCGATGAAAATGGTGGCCTGTCTATACTCAGTATCAGGGGGGCGCAGCATTGGTTGAAATTATGTGCTGGGTATCCATCTGGGGCGGAAAACGTCAACCGTATTCCAACAGCTTGGACAGAAATACAAAACCTGACCGTAGATAAAATGTTGTTCCATTTGTTGTATTGGCGGACAACCCTATCCAATTGTGTGGATATTTTGTTAAGCGGAGATGAACGGATTGCGCCTGCTTTTCATGCGGTTGGCAGTGTCTGGGAACAGATGCGCCTGATCGCCGAAGAAAGCATTTTGGCAGTTGTGTGCTGTGATGCTTGTAGTAGATTATTTGTACAAATTCATCCCAATTTGATACCCGCCGAGCGGGATGTTCCGCTTGTTTTGGACTTGAGCAAGGACGATTTTCAAAGGATTGAGATACAAAGCCGGAATCCCGAAATTCATCAATATCATGTCTCTGGCATAGATCAAAATCGGAAGCCGGTTTTTGCCACGGCGCCGGGGCTGGTTTATGGGCGATATGGCAAGACAACTAGCAAAGAGCAATTGTTATTTGTCAATCAGCAGCATGCTATACAACTGGCTGGTTTGTTGTTGGCCAGGGAAAAACGCGAGTATGATTTCTCTATTCATCTGACAGGTGCCATTCGCTTGTTTCAAATTGTGCCGTTTTCGTTTATTCATATCGATGTGGCAGCTACAGACACACCAGCGAGGGTCAGTTATGCTGGTAATGTCATTCCTTCTCGTATCGAATACAATTTTGAAAACGGCATGTTGACCCAAACCATTTTTTCCGAACCAGAAACCTTTGCGATTTCCGGCGTAGCTCAGTATTTCAGCGATCCGCCAATCGTGGGTACAGCGGAAATACCTTTGTTAGATTTCAACAGTCCACAATGGCCAGCATTGACGCCCGGGTTTTTTGCTCCGCCCTGGCTCCCAAGCGATGAACCGCTACCGCCGGAACCTGATGCGATATGCCCGATTAATGCTCCGGCAAACGGTCCGTTTATCTGGAGTATTCCATATGTGCTGATTAGCAACGGCAAATATATCATCTTTGTGCCAGCACGATTGATCATCCGTTCTAGCGGGCACGATAATAAAACTGTATGGGGTGTCCGCGGGCAATTTTTCAAAAAAGATGAAAACGATATTTGGCAAGAAACAAGCGAGAATGATTTCTATAACGTGTATGCTTACAATTCTGCTGGGCAAATTGTTGCCAGCGGCACAAAAGATGTCGTCACCGATCCTAAATATCGTACTGGAACATTCCAACCGCCGGCTGCCACAGAAATTGCATATGTGGGGCTTGCTATCGAGGCCGATTTATTACGTCCGACGACCATTTTCCCGGAAGTGGAAACAGAACATTTTTGGGATAATCCCGGTATTATACATGGGGAATTGTCATGGGGTTATTCTGGCGCTGGCATTTGGGCAAATATCCAAAATGCAATGCTAACGTATAACTACAGTTCAGGTGTTTATTGCAAGCTACGGCTCGGAGGTTATCAGGAATTTCTGGGATATCCGCTTATTATCAAACAAAAAGTATTGGCATTTCAAAACAAAGGCAACATTTTGTCTGCGCACGGGCAGCTGCGCAGCGATTCGCTGGGTTTAACGTGGTTATGGCATGAAGATTTTCCAGACAGCCAGTTCACACCTCCGTATTTGTGGAAAGAATTCAAAGAATCACAAGCGTTTGGCAAACACTATACATATATTTGCGCGTATTTCACTCTTCAGAAGGATGGGCAAACTCAAATTATTATGCAACAGTATGTTGAAATTAGACGTCCGGCGAGATACCGCATTAATTTGTTATCTCTTGAACTTTGGAATGCTTGTCCACTCCCAGAGTAAGGAAAAGTACGACGATGCGCAAGGTTGAGGAAGTAATCAAACAATTAAATATAACAAAGCAGGATTCGCCTGTAGTATACCCGGCGAAATTAGGAGACGGAAATGGCAAGGTGATTGCGGGAACTGGGCTTGTTTATATCCGCATTGCTGATATTGTCAGTACTGCAGCCTGCACAAATACGCCACTGATCAATGATTTGGATGTGTGGGTTGGTTATGATTCAGTGCAACGGAATATTCTGCGGGTATTGGGACAACGAAATTCGGTTAGCACGCATGATTATACGCCTGATGTGGCGGCACATGCCGCTATGCACGAATTTATGGGTGAAGGCCCATTGGGGGGAACGGATGTGATCAAAGTACGCCTACAGCAATTTGCACCATTAGCTGTTTGGCCATACGACAACAATATGAAAGTCGTTATCTATCCTGGCATCGTTTGGTTGAATGGGTACTATCAAATGATTGCGGACGTTAACCCATATGGAAAACCTGTGCCAAAAGTAATCGATTTCGGAGGGTACCCATCACCAGATGACGGTAAAGAAATGTATTACTTGATCGGGATAGATGTTGATGGGGATGTAAAAGTTATAGGAGGTAGTCAAGTAGATGTTGGAACATTGACATTAGCGCACATTCCTGAACCACCGCCAAATATTTTGTATTGTTTGGCAGCGGTGAGAAGAACTAGAAATATGAGCATTGTGCTGAATCGTGAAACAGCAGATATTGTGGATTTGCGTTTTCCCATGCGGCATACACACGGGGTAAGCGGCGGGAATGAGACGGACATTTTATCAGTCCAGGTGTTCAGTTAAAAGTAGGAGGTCGCATGACAACATATACGAAGTTGACATTGAGCGAAAGCGCGAATGGTAAGCAGATCAAGGTGAGTGCTACCAGCACGCCTGGCACCAGCGTACATACGGCAGTGAATAATACGTCAGATTACGATGAAATTTGGCTCTGGGCAATTAATCAACATACGGTGGATGTGGCAATTACAGTTGAGTGGGGCGAAACCTCTAGCCCGGATGATAACTTCACAGTAACACTGCTCCCAAAGGCAGGTTTAACGTTGATCGTGCCTGGCCTGTTATTGAATAATGGATTATCCGTGCGAATATTTGCATCCGTTGCAGATGTTGTGAAGATTTCCGGGTTTGTGAACAGGATTGCAGCATGAAACTGACTGATATGGTAACTCACGCACAACGTACGCGCATACGAACAACCGGACAGCTCGAACCGAACAGAACGCAACCGATCCTGTTTTCGCCATTAAGTTTAAGCAACTGTGCCTTGTGGTACGACCTGAGTAATGATATCAACAATGACAACACCTCACTCAACACAATTGCCGATCAATCAGGAAATAACCGCACTGGAAGCTGTATAAATATCTACCGTTGTAAACATCCTATAACTGGCAAGACAGGGTTTATGACAAAAACAGTAGCATCATCTGTAACCTTTACTACGGTGTCCATACGAACAGTGGCAATAGTATGTGATTATTGTGGCGGATATGGCTCGTTGATATCAGCTAGTAACAACTATAACTGGCAGGCAAGCTCTTCATACTGTTTAACTAATACTGCAGCAAGCGCAGTGAAAAATGGAAGTTGGAGGATCAACGGGGTGAGCATTGCGCCGTTGTCGTATCGATGGCAGACAAGTCCGCAGGTGGTGACAGTCGTTACCACAGGGAATGTTAATCAAAATCGGCTGGGGGACGGTATGACAGATGACAACACAGTGTATGGTAATAATTGGAAATATTATGAAGTCATTTTCTATACGAATGCGAAGAGCGCCAGTGAGATACGTCAATTGGAAGTGTATTTGGCAAGCAAATGGAAAGTGCCGTTGGAGATATAAATGGAACGCACGTTAGGTATAGATGTATCATTCTATCAAGATAACAACACTACCCCTCAACGGGTGGATTGGAAAAAAGCAAGAGATGCGGGGGCTGTATTCGCCTTTATCAAAGCCAGTCAGGCAACGAACACTGATGAAGATTTCAAGTACAACTGGAAAGAAGCAAAAGCTGCTGGTATCTTGCGCGGGGCATACCACTATTACGATTACCGCGCCGCTCCTCAGCCGCAGGCGCAACATTTGATCAAGCTGCTTCAAGACGATTTAGGTGAATTGCCGCCGGTATTGGACTTAGAACGAAACCTATATTGGCCGCTTCCCTCACGGGAAAATCTATTACAAGCGGTACAAATTTTTCTTAACGAACTGGAAACTGCTTTTGGGAAGAAGCCGCTTTTCTACACCAACCCGGACATGATTTATTACATCCTGAAACCTGTCCCTGCGTGGTTAACAAAATACCCATTGTGGATTGCTAATTATGGTGTTTCGCAACCAACAATGATCAACCCGTGGATCAATTGGACATTCTGGCAGTGGACGAATCACGGCGACGGCTTAGCCTTCGGCATGGAGAGTAAAAACCTTGACATAAACTGGTTCAACGGCTCAGAGCAAGAACTGCGCCGATGGGCAGGGCTTGAGACGGCACTGGAAGAGTTGACGTTGGAGAAGAAGGTAGAAAAGCTGTGGGCAGCACATCCAGAATTACATGAGAGCTAAATGGATTGATAACTTTCGGGCTGGCGCGGCGGTGAGTTTCCGTGTTCAAGACGGAGTAGGGAACGATTTTTGCTCATTTTCAGCGTTTGTTGTTTTTCAGGCGATCAATGATGCTGTCTCTCTTTTTGCGGCGCATGCGATGAAGGTGGATGTAGCGCCGGGTCATTTTTGCGGTGGTATGGCCGATTTTTTCCATAAGTTCGTTTTCGCCGATGTCATCGGCGGCCATTATGGATGCAAAGAAATGACGGAACCGGTGAGGGTGGACGTTGGGAATGCCAGCGGAGCGACCGATTTCGTCCAGTACCTGGCGGATGCTGTCTTTGTTCATGGGATTGCCGTGGAGGGTGCGGAAGACAAGTTCATCGGGAGCAATTTCCTGGCCTTCGCGTTCTTCACGCCATGCAAGGTATTCCCACAGAGTTAATCGGGTCTTTTTTCCTATTTCCAATACGCGATGACGGGTTTTGCGGCCAGTGCCGAAGGGTTGGATGGTGATGGTACCGTCATCGAAGTTGATGTCCCGGCGAACCAGGCGAGCGCATTCCGATACGCGGATGCCGGTTTCGGCAAGCACCATGATGATGGCTGTATCGCGCAAGGCGGTGGCGCGGGGCGATGTGAACGGCGTTCGGTTTTTGGTATTGGCGATGCGGGTGCGGCGTGCGGCTTCGAGGAGGCGGATGATTTCATCTTCGGTAAGGGGTTCAATGATTCGTTCGGCGTATTCGGGTTTGCGGATGTGCAGATCGGGACGGCGGCGAAGTTTTCCGGTAGTGTAACACCAACCAAAAAAGGAGCGCTGGGCGGTCCAGATGTTTTCCAGGCTGCGTCCGGTCAGAGGATGTTTTTTTTTATTTTTGCGTTTGGGTTGATATTCGTTTCGCAGCCAGGACCAGAATTGATCGAGATGAACCGATTGGATGGCGCCAAGCTGAGGGTTATTGAGATAGGTGTTGAGAAGTTGCAAGGCCCAACGGTAGAGGTCTTCGGTGTTTTGACTGTAGCCATTAGCAGAAAGGTGCAGCAAGAACAAATCAACGGCATGTTTGAGGTCCATTTTTCCCTCTTCGAGATCACACAAGAGAGAAAAAATGAGGTCGCTAGCAGGAATCAAAACCCTCTTGTGTCAGTAAATTCAATACACAAGAGGGCTGTAGTCGGGGCGAAAGGATTTGAACCTTCGACCTCTTGCACCCCATGCAAGCGCGCTAGCCGGGCTGCGCCACGCCCCGAAGGACAGGCGTTATTATAGTCCGCTTTGCGCGATTTGACAATGGTTTTAATTCAATTGACTTTCTCCGTTGGCGGCCAATAGCTCCTGGCGGCGTTCGGCCAGCAGGCGGCGAGTGCGGGCGGCATCCCGCGGGTAGGTGAAGTAAAAACCAGTGAAGATAACGGCGCATACTACCCAGGCGAAGGGGATAGTCCACAGCAGGGCGTTGGTGAGCCCAATGCGGTCGGCCAGGGAGCCAGCGATAAGCCCGGCGAAAGCGGACAGGCCGCCTTCGATGAGATTGACCACTGAGTAGGCGCTGGAGCGCAGTTCCGGCGGCACCACGGCCTGCATCATGGGTTCTTTTGCACCGCGTCCAGGCCAGGAGATCATAAAGGCGGTGAAGAAAGCCAGGCCAAACATCTGCCAGAAGGTCATTTGCGGGCCTTTGGTGAGCAGGTAGTACATGAGGGGGATGCCGGAAACGACTGAGATCTGCCCAATGATGGTGCGGCCGTATTTATGGCTGCGTTTTTCCGCGGCATCACCGATGAAGCCGCCCGCCATATTGCCGACGGCGGCGCCAATGGCGATGATGGCGAAGACCAACGGGGCCGATCCGCGGGGATCGTTGAGGGCGATGGCGTTGGAATAACCCAATTCCTCCACCATCCACTTGATGAAGAAGAAGCTCATCACCACCCAGGGCATGGTTCCGGCTGCACCTTGCAGAATGGCCACCCAGATGGTGGGGATGCGAAGGACTTTAAACACATCTGGCCAGTTGATGATATAGCGCTCGGCTTTTTCAGCGGTGATGAGATCTTCCAGCTCCGGCTCTGCCGAACCGCGTGGCAGATCATCCACCAACCAAGCCATGAGCACGCCGGTGAGGATGGAGGCGGTGCCCAGGCCGATGAAACCCCAGCGCCAAAGCTCTGCTGAGGCCACAAAGCCCAGGGCTAAAACCCCCAGGACGGTGCCCATGAGGCCGACGAAGCCGATGAAACCCAGGGCGCGGCCGCGCTTTTCCTGGGCGTAGTGATCGCCCAGCAGTGAGAAGGTGGCGGGCATGAGCGCGCCGAGCCCCAGGCCGCTGATGGCACGCACGATAAGCATGCTGCCAAAATCAGGAACCAGACCCACCAGAACCGTCCAGATGCCCCATACGCCCGTGCCGAAGATGAGGACTTTCTTACGGGAGAAGCGGTCGGCGGCGTAACCCCAGAAGGGGGCGCTGACGGTTTGGGTGATGTTGCGCAGGGTTTCCATGAGGCCAAACTGGGTGTTGTTAAAGCCCCACAAGGCCTGGATGATGGGGAGCAGGACCCCCATCGCCTGGCTTTCGCCCTGATCTACCAGATAGCCAAATCCCAGGGCAATCAGCGTGCGGATGGAACGACGTTTTTTGACGGGCATGAAAGCTCCTTGTGCGGTGAAAAGGTTGAATGGGATGGAATTGTGTTCAATACCGGTGGGGCACCTGACCCCAGGCATAAAATGTGGGAACAAAGAGGATGCGTTCACCTTTTTCCCAGGCAGCGGCATCCTGTTGACGCAGGTCGTGCAGTTCTTGGGGTGAAATCAGGCCATGCAGGTCGTTCTCCAGGGTTTCCCATTCGGATTCCCAGGCTTCGGGCGAAGGGAGCGCACTCCACTGCCCACCCAGCAGCCCAGTTTGCACGTGGATCAGCCCGGCTTGATGAAAGAGTGCGCCGCATTTTCGGCCCATGTGGGTATCGGCACCCTGAGCTGCCAGAGCCTGAGCTTGAAGCTGCCCCAGGCGGGTGAATTGGGCGGGGTAATCCATGCGCCCGCCGTAATCAGGTTCGGCCAGGGCGATGACCCAGCCGCCGGGGCGGGTGACGCGCAGCATCTCGCGCAGAGCCTGGAGCGGGTTCTGCAGCCACAGCAGCACAAAGTGACACAGGGTGTGGTCGAACCAACCCGCGGGATAAGGCAGGAAATGGGCATCGCCGCAGATAAAACGGGCAGCTGCAGCGCTTTGCCGCGCGTAGGCCAGAGAGGGCAGGTGATGGTCGAGAGCGTGCAGGGCGGCCTGGGCGGGCAGCTCTTTCAGCACGGCGCCGGTGCCGCAGCCCACTTCTAAAATGCGGCGGCTGGCGGACAGGTCTGTGGATTGGGCGATATAGCGGCGAAGCTCAGCCGTCCAGCGAGCCTGTTGGGTGAAGCGCGCGTGCTGTTCCGCCAGCGTGGACATGAGCAGGGCTATTGTGCGCGGGCGGCGGCCCACACCTTTTCCCAGGGGTCGGTCAGCAGGCTGCCCAATACGCGGTTCACACCCTGAGCAGGCAGAACATCCCCATCCGGCTCCACATACAGCCAGGCGGAACCGGCACCGTCCACCGTTTGGCCGCTCTCTTCCAATTCAAGGGCCACGGGGTGAAACGCGGAGTAGGGCACCGGCAGATCCCACACAAGAGGAATTTCCAAATGGGCAGCCTGATTGCGAGCAGCCTGAAGATCATCTTTGTGTTCGGGGCTGCTGGCGCTGAGAGAAAGCGAATGGATGCCCATATCCTTCAGGCGCGGCAGCAGGTCAGCTTGACCCGCAGGGAGGGGGTAGGTGAGGTGCACGGTGGTGTACAAATCCGAGGCGAGCACATCGCGCAGGGCTTCCCAAGACTGATCCTGGGAGGGGTCGAAGGTGATCATAAGATGGTCCAGGCCGCTTTGCAGCACCCGCTGGAGGTAATCCTTTTCCGCCAGCCGCAGACCGTCGCTGAGTATGCCGGAGACAAAGCCCAACTGCTCGGCATAGGCGATGAGATCGGGCAGATCGGGGCGCAGGGTGGGTTCGCCGCCGGTGAAGATCACATGAGGAATGCCCGCTGCCCAGGCTTTGTTCAGGATGGTCTTCCATTCATCCAGCAAAAGCTCACGCTTGACCCGTTCCACCGGGGCAAGCCCGGCCTGAGATGCGGTAGTTTGGTAGGTGAGGGCGCAGTCCAGACGGTAGGGGGCAGAAAGACCGGCGGAATACGGCTCGGCGCGCTCAAAATCGAGGAAAGTGATCGGGTCGAGGTCGGGCGTATCCACCAGGGTGTAGAGACGGTCCTCAAAATCCTGATAATCGCGCAGGGCGTCTTTTTGGGAGATATGATAGCGGCGGGAGGTGCTGCGGGCGGCCTCTTCGGCGGGGACACCGCGTACGAGGTGATAGGCATATTCCGCGGCGGTCTGGTTGAGGTGTAGCACGGTGGAGGCGTTGACGATCAGCAGGGCAGAGCCGTTGGGCTCGATGCGCAGGTGCAGGCGCAGCGGGGGCTGACCTTCTTTTGGGGGGGCGGTGTAGGCGTAGCTGCCAGCGGGAAGGGGTTTGGCAGGTGGGAAAATACGGGAGAGAATTTGATCTATGAAGTTCATGGGGCCTCCAGCTAAAAAGCGGGCGGGATGGGTTGAATGCAAACGGGTGGGGCGGATTGGCCCGCTGCGCGTGCCAGGGGGCAGCCGCCGCCGCATTCTGCCAGGAAGGTGCAACCCTGACATTCCGCGGGGAGGCCGCGCCGTTCGCGCAGGCTGACAGCCAGTTCATGATTCCAGATTTGATCCCAGGGGTCGCGCAGCAGATTCCCCAGGGGGGTGTAATAGGATTGGCAGGGCAGCACTGCGCCGTCAGGTTCGACACACATATTGAAGAGGGCCGCAGTGCAGCCTTTGACCCCCAATTCCAATTGCAGGGGGTCAAAATGGCAGTATTGGGTGGGGGTGTACCAGATGAGGCGCTGGCCGCTGCGCTCCACATGGGCACGGGCCATTTCCAACAGGGGGGGGAGCTGGCTTTCAGCCAATCCGCGGCCCACATTCAGCCCGCGGCCGGAGTAGATCAGTGCGTTGAGGCCAAAGGTGGGCACGCCCAGGTCCGTTAAGAAAGTGAGCGTATCCTGCAGGTAAGGGGCGTTATCTTCCAGCAGGGTGGTGTTGGTCATGACAAACAAGCGCGATTGGAGCGCAGCGCGGATGCCGTCCACCGTCTCCTGCCAGGCGCCGGGACGAGCCACCATGCGGTCGTGGACAGCGGGGTCGTGTGATTCAAGGGTGATTTGCACATGATCCAGACCGGCATCCACCAGGGCGGCTACAAAGGCCGGATCCTTCAGGAGGCGGCCGTTGGTGTTTAGCCCGGCAATTTGCCCGTTGGCCTGGGCGTGTGCCACCAGCTCCACCAGATCGGGGCGTAGGGTAGGCTCACCGCCGGTGAACACCACGTGGGGGATGCGCGCCTGCCAGGTGAGATCTAGCACCTTTATCCATTCGGCGGTAGAAAGCTCTGGCCCTTGCCGCGGGCGGGCGTTGTAGCAATGATGGCAGTCGTTGGAGCAGCGGTAGGTGAGGGCCAAATCCATGCGCAGAGGTGCGGTGGGTCGGCTGGAGAAGGGCATGGTATAGGTGAGGCTGTCTTCCAGGGCGCAAATGGGGCAGGCTTCGTCTGGACGGATGAGAATTTCCATCTTCTCGGAGAAGGCGGCAAATTCCTGTCTGGCGCGGCTGGCTGAGAGCTGAAAACGCTCTGATAGGGCGCGGGCCGCCTTGGGGACGGGGACGCCCTCCAGAAAGAGGTAGGCCATATACACCGCGGTGGCATCCAACTCGTAGCGGCGGCTGGCATTGGTCAGCAGCAGGCCGCTGCCGTCAGCTTCCACCCGCAAATGCACGCGCGACTGTTCCCCCGGCGACTGAAAGGTGTAGGGATAGACCCCCACCTTGGGGGGCGGAAAAGGGGAAGAAACAGTCGGCTGCACGGCCATGATTGCCCGGGATTAACGGCCGCCCCCGGCGCAGGCGCAGGCACAGCCCGCGCAGGCGCAAGCGCAGGCGCAGCCCCCACCGCCACGCGAAGAGGAGCGTGAGGAGTAGGAGGATTTGGGCACAGGGTTGGTTTTATTGGTCACAGCGCTGGTGAAATTGCCCAGATCGCCGATGACGTTGGACGAGAAGTTCTGGATACCGTTCACCATTGAGGCGGCAAAATCTGCACCGGGGAGCTGCGGGAGGTTGATGGTGGTGGAGCCGGAGCCGGAACTGGAGCCAGAGGGCATCCCCCCGGAAACGGGGGAGGCGTTGTGGCCGGCTGTGCCCACCACAGGCGACGAACCGGTGAAGGTGGGGTCCCAGCGGTGCCACCAGGTGGGAATGAAGACCGGGCCGGTGCGGAAGACGTCCTGGGTGCGGTTTTCAAAGCGGCGGTCGAGCATGGTCCAGCCCATGTATTCGTCAAACTTCTGCATCTTAACGTCGGGCGTGTCCGCGGCCTCCACTTGCTGCCAGGCGCGGGTCATGATGTCCTGGTAGTACTGTTTGGTCTCTTTGGCGCTGAAGCCTTTCATGCTTTGGGTCAACGATTTGACCAGGCCGATCATGACATCCTGAAGTTTTTTGCGGCGGGCGTCTTTTTTGGTTTCCTTAAAGGCCTCCAGAAACTCCAGTTCGTACGGCCGCAGACCCTCGGGCTGAGGCTCGATGACGGTCAGTTCCAGGGGATCCTTGGTTTTCACCGCCGCCGCGCCTTTTTTGATCACCGAGAAGAGGATCATCGTAAGCACGCGGTCGGGCGGAGTTTGCAGCAGAACGGCGGCTTCCACTGAGGTCAGACCGCGTTTGACGCCGTGGCCTTCAATGGCGATTTTAGGCGGGAGATATTCCATGCGGCGCTTGCGGCTGCCCACGATGGAAAGATAGGAGGTGAGGCCGATGAAGGCGGTCAAACAGAAGCCAAAACCCAGGCAGCCCAGGGTGTCGTTATCAACGGTGACCGCTGGGGCGCGGACGATGGTGTTATCTGGGATCAGGCGGGCGGGGAAGGCCCCACCAAAGACATACTTGGCCGAGGAACTGGCGTTGGCGGCGCGCCATTCATAAAAGACGTCGCCGTCGGTGGTCAGGCCGCTTTCTGGCTCTTGATTACCGGGCCAGTTGTTGGGGGGGTAATAGCGCGGCTCCTCCGGCTTTAGACCGGGGGGCATGATGATGCGCATGGTCAGATCCGTTTGGCCTGAGACGTATTCACTGCCAAAAAAGTTCGGCTGAAACTGAAACGAGGCGTAGGGTTCGGACTCGTTCTCTTTGGAGGGGTAGATCATGCGCTCAATTTTGCCGATGTAGACGTGGACGCGCCCGGCCTGACCCGGCTGGATGGCCTTAGCGCCCAACCCCAGGGCGATGCCCGGCTTGACATAGGGCGAGGGGGCAATGTCGGTGATGGCGACGCCGTCAATATCCGCCTGGATGGAGTTGGTAGCGTAATTGCTGTTGGGCAGGCCGATATCCACGTAATCAATGGGGTCAGCGGAGGGGTCGTTGAGGAAGTCAATGTAATATTCGACGCTGGCCGTCCCATCGGCGTTGATGAAGAGCACCGTCTCACTTTTGGGAACCTGAAAGCGGTAGGTCTGTGCCTCGGCATTCGTGACATTGAGACCTAAGAAAAGGCACAGGAAGAAGAGAATGGAAAAACGTTTGATCATGGGTTGGTCTCCAGGGGGGAGGGCTACCACTTGGGTTCTTCGGTCAGTTGATAGGCGGTATGGCAGTAGGGGCAGGTGACCATGGGAGCGCCGTTGACCAGACTGATGTTGTCGGAGGTGATGACCCCACCGCAGGATTTGCACTTGACCGTGTCCAGGCTGACGCCGCCGGGCAGGTCAATTTTCACCTGAACGTTTTGGGCTTGAGCTTGTGCCTGGGCTGCGCGGCGGCCGACGATGAAGATGAGGCCCAGGCCGATGAGAACGCTGATGATGCCGACGATGATCCAGCCGGTGGAGCCGTTTGGACTGAACGCGCCCCAGATGAAAAGCACGCCGAAGAAGATAAACACCGCGGCGGCGATGTAAGCGACGGTTTTTAATGCGTTCATTGGGAACCTCCATGAATGAATTGTGAATAGTGTAACATGGGTTTGAGGTGGGGGCAACAGGGTGAGACCGCTTTTAGGGATTCTTGCTATAATACCCACATGACTCCAGAACTCCCCCTTTTCTCCGAATTTGAAGCCTATGAGCAGCTGAAACAAGCGCTGCATTATCACAGCTACCGCTACCACGTGCTGGATGCGCCGGTGATCAGCGATTATGAGTATGACCGCATGCTGGCGCGGCTGCGTGAGATGGAGGCAGCTCACCCCGATTGGGTGACGCCAGATTCTCCCACCCAGCGCACGGGCAGCCCCGCTTCTGAGCGGTTTGCCAAGGTGCGCCACCCTGGCCCCATCTTGAGCCTGGCCAACGGCTTTAATGCCGAGGATGTGCGCGCGTGGTTCGAACGACTGGTGCGGCTGGATGAGCGCACGGCGAGTTCGGAATTTGTGCTGGAGCCGAAAATTGACGGGCTGACGGTGGTGCTGCGCTATGAGAACGGTGTGCTGGTGCAGGGGGCCACGCGCGGCGATGGAGAGGTGGGGGAGGATATCACCGCTAATTTGCGCACGCTGCGTTCCATCCCGCTGCGCATCCCGGTGATGCCGGACGGCCCGGCTGCCCCGCCGCTTTTGGTGGTGCGCGGCGAAGTGTTTATTCACACCGCGGATTTTGAGGCCTTGAACCAGCGTTTGCTGGAGGCCGGGGAGCGCACCTATCTCAATCCGCGCAACACGGCGGCAGGCTCATTGCGCCAGCTTGACCCGCAGATCACTGCTGGGCGGCCTTTGGTACTGCTGACGTATCAGATCGTGGCGATGGAGGGCGAGGCCCCCGCCACGCAGTGGGACACTCTGGCGTATTTGCGCTCGATGGGTTTTCCGGTGACGGATACGGTGGAATTGTGCCCGAATGTGCAGGCGATGCTGGGGGCGTTGGATCGTTGGGTGGCGCAGCGGGATGCGCTGCCGTATGAGACGGACGGGGTAGTGATTAAAATTAACGACCTGCGGCTGGCAGCGGATTTGGGGGTGGTGGGCAAAGATCCCCGCGGTGCGCTGGCTTTGAAGTATCCAGCGCGGGAGGTGACCACCCGATTGAATCAGATCGGCGTTAACGTGGGTCGGACGGGGGTGCTGACGCCTTACGCCATGCTGGAGCCGGTGGAGGTGGGTGGGGTGATCGTTAAGCAGGCCACCCTGCACAATTTTGACTATATTGCCGAGAAAGACATCCGCGTGGGCGATCGGGTGCTGTTAAAACGCTCCGGGGATGTGATCCCTTACGTGATTGGGCCGGTGGTAGAGGCGCGCACAGGCGAAGAGACGGTGTTTCAGCCGCCCGCCGTGTGCCCGGCTTGCGGGCAGGCGGTGGAGCATGTGGAGGGGGAGGTGGCCTGGTACTGTGTGAACAGCGCCTGCCCGGCCCAGTTGGTGCGCAATCTGGAGCATTTTGTCTCGCGCGGGGCGATGGACATTGTGGGTCTGGGAATCAAAATCGTAGAGCAGCTGGCAGAGAGCGGTTTGGTGAAAGATGCCGCTGATCTGTACCAGCTGAAAAAAGCGGATTTGCTGCAATTGGAAGGCTTTGCGGAAAAGAAGGCCGAGAATCTGCTGCAGGCTATTGACCGTTCGCGGGAGCAGCCTCTGAACCGCCTGATTTACGCTCTGGGGATCCGCAGTGTGGGGGAGGTTTTGGCGGGTGATTTGAGCCGTGTGTACCCCGACCTGAACGCTTTGATGGCGGCTGGTGAGGCCGAGCTGATGCAGATTGAGGGGGTGGGGCCGAACATCGCCCGCGAGATTGTGGATTGGTTTGCGCGGCCTGCCAACCAGGCCATTCTGGACAAGCTGCGTAAGGTGGGGGTGTGGCCGGTGAACGCACCTCAGCCCGCGGCAGCAGGGGAAGGCGCCCTGGCCGGGCTGGTGTTCGTGATCACGGGGACGCTGCCGAGCTATTCCCGCGAGGGCGTGAAGGAGCTGATTCAAAGCCTGGGCGGCAAGGTGACCGACAGCGTGAGCAAGAAAACCAGTTATGTCGTGGCTGGGGAAGCCGCCGGGTCGAAGCTGGAAAAGGCTCAGGCTCTGGGCGTGCCGGTGTTGGACGAAGCAGGGCTGACGGCCTTGATTGAATCACGAAAGACGGGCGGGAGCAGCCATGCGTAAGACTTTGATCTTAAAACCAGGGCGGGATAAATCGGTGCGCGCCGGCCATCCGTGGATTTTTTCCGGTGCGGTGCTGCGAGAAGAGGGGGAACCGGGACTGGGAGAGACGGTTTTGGTGCGGGCCAGCGAGGGCGAGGCCCTGGGCTGGGCAGCCTACAGCCCCCATTCCAGCATCCGCGCACGCATGTGGACGCGCTCGGCGGATACAGCCATTGGGGCTGACTTCTTTCGCGAGCGAATGGAACAGGCCCTGCGCTTGCGGCGGGCGGCCATTCCCCCCGAGGATACGGGGCTGCGCCTGCTGCACGCCGAATCGGACGGCCTGCCGGGGGTCGTGGCTGACCGTTATGGGGATGTGGTGGTGATGCAGTTCCTGACGGCGGGCGCAGAAGCCTGGCGCGAGACCCTGGTGGACCTGGTGGTGGAGCTGACCGGTGTGCGCACCGTTTACGAACGTTCGGATGTGGACGTGCGCAAATTGGAAGGGCTGCCAGAGCGGGTGGGGGATCTGCGCGGCGAGGCGCCGGAGCGGGTGGAAATCATTGAAAGCGGGCTGCGCTTTTGGGTAGATGTGCGCAAGGGGCAGAAGACCGGCTTTTACCTGGATCAGCGTCTGAACCGCCAGCGTGTGGGGGAGTGGATGCGCGGGCGGCGGGTGCTGAACTGCTTTTGCTACACGGGGGCGTTCAGCGTATATGCGCTGGCGCGAGGAGCCGATTCGGTGCTTTCGGTGGACAGCTCGGCTGAAGCTTTAGTGCAGGCACAGGAGCAGGTTTCATTAAACAATCTGGATACTGACCGCGCGGAATGGGTGGAAGGGGATGTGTTCCAAATGCTACGCAAGCTGCGTGACCGCGGCGAATCGTTTGACGCGGTGATTTTGGACCCGCCCAAATTTGCCCCTACGGCGGCCCAGGCCGAGAAAGCGGCTCGGGGATATAAGGACATCAATTTGCTGGGTTTCAAACTGCTGCGGCCCGGAGGGGTTCTGGCCACTTTCTCCTGTTCAGGGGGGATTGGGGCGGATTTGTTCCAGAAGATTGTGGCGGGGGCGGCGGCCGACGCGGGCGTGCGCGCCAGCATGGTGGGGACGATGACACAAGGCCCCGATCATCCGGTGGGGTTGGAATTCCCTGAGGGAGCCTATCTGAAAGGGCTGCTGTGCGTGCGCACCGAATAAGACAGTCTATTTATAAGCGGTGATGCCCAGCAGATCCTGATCGCCGTTGGTGTTGATGCCGCCCAAGGAGGGGTAGATGGTGATGTCGCGGAAGCCCAGCGAGGTCAGCAGGCTGCCGTACTGGCGGGCGGTGTAGGCCTGGAAAGTTTGCGCATAGCGATTCACCGCGGCGGCGGTATCCACGATGTAATATCGGCTCGTTGCGGTTTGCTCCTGGGGATCCCAGATATGCTCTTCCAAGACGAGATGAGGTTGGTCAGAGAACAGGCCTGCGTCTTGTGTGTACCAGGTAGAAGAAGATTGGCCGATGGCCTGGATGGCTTCGTAGGTGTGCGGCTCGAGGACAAGCACGCCGCCTGGGCGCAGGGCGGCATAGGCTTTGGATAGAATGCGGCGGATGTGGCTGGGGGAAAACACGTTCATTTCACCAAACAGGAATAAAACTGCATCAAAATCCTGACCAAAATCCGCTTCGCGTAAATCGGCGCAGAGGTACTGTACACCGCTGCTTTCGCTTTGGGCGGCTTGCTGAGCGTATTGGATCGAGGCGGGGGAATAATCAATGCCTGAACCGGTGTGCCCCAGGTGCGCCAGGCGGCTGAGGTAGAGGCCTGGGCCGCAGCCCAGGTCTAATACGCGCCCTGGGCGGCTGTCCAGAGCATATTCGTGAATCCAGGCCACCTGGGCGGCAATTTTCTCGGCGCGGCGGCTGGCCCAGTCGTGATCCTGCGAGAGATGTTCATTTAACATACGCTGGCTGAAAGCCGGGTCGTGCCAGGGGATGTTATCCCCTTCGAACCAGGGCAGCGGCCGGGGGGTGCGGGAAATCAGATCATTCAGGTTCATGACAGGACCTCGGGATGAGCAAACAGCGGCTGGGGCTCGTCCGGCAGGGTGATATCCGCCAACAGGCGGCCGGCCGTGACACTGGCTTGGATGAGCGTAAGGGTGAGGGGAATGGGCCACCCCAGCAGGCGGGCGGCCTGGGGGGCGCTGGCAGCACCGACAGAACGGAAATAGACATCCAGCAAGTAGGCACGGGTTTCGTTTTCCTGGATGGGGCCGGCCTGGGCTTCGATCTGTGGGAAATGGCGGGGGAGGATGTCGTAAATGAAGGCATAATGCCAGGCGCCAGCCTGGGCTACGCCCACGGGCAGCACCTTGAGCTGAACTTGCAGGTCGTCGAGGGCCTTGTTGAAGCGGCCGGTGGAGGAGGGCGCGGTGAGGTTGGCCGCCCGGCGCAGGTCCAGGGTGTGCAGAGGCCCTTCGCGCAGCAGGGCTTCGTAGATCAGTTTGGATTCCAGGGTCAACGTGCCAGACAGGTATTGATCCTGGTAGTCATTTTCGTAATCGCCGTAATTGGGAGAGAGGGCGTAAAAGTAGGGGAGGGCCTCCAGCGAGGCAATGGTATTCTTGCGGCGCAGTAAACGGCCGTAATACCAGCGGCGCTGACCCAGCAGGCTGTCTTTCCAGTCCCAGGTGATGTGCCCGGGGTCATCATGTTCGTCCGGCACGGGGCGATCTCCGGCAGCGGCGGCCCATAGGGAGGGCAGGATCACATCTTTGATCGGCCAGAAGAAGAGAAAACCCCGTTCTTGGGCAAAGGCCACAGCGTCTTCGCGGGTGTGCAGGCGCAGCCCTGGCTGAGTGCGGAAGGTGCGCGAGCGGTAGTTGGCAAGCTGTTGGGGGTTGATCTGCAGCATGGTTCCTCTGGTTGAATCAACAGAATCCAACTATACCCGCTTCGCGGGCAAAGCTGGAAATTTTTAAGAATTGGGCCGTTTGCTGGGCTTGCTGACGGGCGGGTTAGCAGCAGCCGAGGATGTGGGTGAGGATATTGGAGCCGCTGCCACCGATATTTTGGGCCATGCCGATGCGCGCGCCGTCAATTTGGGCGCCGCCTGCCTCGCCGCGCAGCTGGCGGATGACTTCCACGATCTGATACATGCCGGTAGCACCCACGGGGTGGCCGCGGGCCTTGAGGCCGCCGAGGGTAGCGATGGGAATGCGGCCCGTGGGTCGGATTTCGCCGTCCAAAGCCAAGCGGGGGGCCTGGCCGCGTTCGGCAAAGCCGCTGGCTTCCAGCGAGAGGGCAGCCATGATGGTGAAGGCATCGTGCAGCTCAAAGAAATCAATATCATTGGGGGTCAGGCGCGCCTGACGGTAGGCTTCCTGGGCCGAAAGATAGGCGGCCTGCAGGAAAGGCCCGTGGCGGCGGTTATGGATGGCGATGGTGTCGGTGGCGCCGGAGGAAGCCAGGACGGTGATCACCCGCGCCCCTGGCAGGCGGCGCAGGGCTTCGGCGGGAACCAGGAGCACAGCGGCGGCGCCGTCGCCCATGGGAGAAGCATCCATCACGTTGATGGGATCGCACACCACGGGGGCGTTGAGATAGGCTTTTTCTGAGATGGCTTTTTGAAAGCGGGCGTAGGGGTTGTGGGCGCCGTTGGCATGGGCGTTGAGGGTGAAAGGCATGAAATCGGCGTGCTGCCAACCGTATTCGTGCATGTAGCGGCGCATTACCAGGGCGTTGAGAGCTACAAAAGAAAGCCCCTGATCGCCCTCCCATTCAGCATCGGCGGCGGTGGCCAGCTCGGCGGTGATTTCATTGGCGGGAGAGTCGGTCATCTTTTCAACGGCGACAGTTAGGGCGGTATCCACTGCGCCAGAGGCCACGGCCATCACGCCGGTGCGAAAGGCGGCGCTGCCCGAAGAACAGGCGGCCTCCAGGCGCAGCCCCTCGGCAAAGCGCATGCCGATCCAGTCGGCGATGTAGCTGCCCAGGTGCTGCTGAAAGTTGGCGGAGCCAGACATCATGTTGCCGGTGTAGACCGCGTCCACGCGGCCTACGCCCGCATCCTGCAGGGCGGCCAGGGCGGCATCCCCGGCCAGTTCGCGCAGCGATTTATCCCACTGTTCTTCGACTTTGGTTTGTCCAATCCCCAAAACTGCTACTTCGCGCATGCTCGGCCCACCTTTCTGTGATCATCTTCACCCTGATTATAAGCCGTGAGGCTGTCAGGAACTATCAGATTGAGGGGTATAATACCCCAAAGCCGATCGCGAGGCGAGAAAAACGATACAAACCTTGTACAAAAGGCGGAAATAAGGGTGAAACGGCATTTCCTGGAATTATGGGTACTGATGAGCCTAATCAGTATAGGGCTGAGCGCGTGCATTCCCGCGCAGGCCGCGCCCGACGGTCCTGCGCCAATCCCCACGGCAGCATCCAGCGTGGAGCTGAATGAACAAACGGCAACTGCCACCGCAGAGGCCGCACCTGTGCGCGTTTGGGTGGGGGAGGAAGTACCCCCGGCTCTGGCGCGCAGTGTGGAATTGGGCGCAGGAGTGGCCTGGGCGAGCAGCGCGGCAGAGGCTGAGATGCATCTAGGATTGGCGCAAGGCGGCGCACAGGGGGCGGACGCGCAGTGGGTGTATGCCCTGGCGGCTCCGTTCCCGACGGTGGAAGACGAGGTCAGCGAAGCGGCTTTGCGCTCGGCCTGGCAGGGAAAATTGGTGCTGGGGGGGCACGCCCTGCGCATGAGCGCAGCCACGTTCGCGGCGATGGAAGGGCTGTGGGGCAAGGCCGAGGCTGGGGCAGTGGAGATTCTGCCAGAAGAGGACTTGTTGGCCGCGGCCTGGGGAAAACAGCCCGGCTGGGCGGTGATCCCGTTTGAGAGCCTTTCGCCGCGCTGGAAGGTGCTGCGCGTGGGCGGACAAAGCCCCTTGGATGCCGATTTTTCTGCGGAGACGTACGCGTTGACTGTGCCCTACCGCTGGACGGGGGACATCCCCAAGGGGGTGAACTGGGCAAAGACGAACCGCGAGGCTGGGCGCATGACCAGCCTGATTCTGACGGGCACCACCGCTCTGGTGCGGCAGGTGGCGCTGCGTATGGAAGAGAAGGGGGTCGATTACCCTGGACTGAAGATTGGTGACTGGCTGCGTGAGGCGGATATTGCCCATGTGAGCAACGAGGTGCCGTTTGATTCCAACTGCCCACCGGCCGTGCCGCTGCGGCGAGAGATGCGCTTTTGCAGCGACCCGAAGTACGTGGAACTGCTGACTGGGTTGGGGGTGGATGTGGTGGAGCTGACCGGAAACCACCTGATGGACTGGGGGCCAGAGGCCCTGTTGGCAACGATGGATGTGTATGCGGCCTACGACCTGCCCACTTATGGGGGCGGACGCAACCTGGAAGAGGCTCAGGCGGTGTACGAGGTGGAACATAACGGCAATCGGCTGGCCTTTGTAGGGTGCAATGCGATGGGGCCGGAGGTGGATTGGGCCACAGAAACCACCCCTGGCTCAGCGCCGTGCGATATGGACACGCTGGAAGCGCAGGTGCGCGCTCTGGCGCAGGCTGGAAAACTGCCCATTGTGACCTTTCAGCATTTTGAACTGGATGATTTCCGTCCGCAGTCTGCCCAGCGCATTGATTTTCAGCGCATGGCGGCGGCGGGGGCGGTGATTGTGAGCGGCAGCCAGGCCCACCACGCCCAAACCATGACCTTTGTGGGCGATTCGCTGGTGCATTACGGCTTGGGCAACCTGTTTTTTGATCAGATGACCAAGGCCAACCGCCCGGCGTTTATGGACCGACATATCTTCTACGACGGGCGCTACGTGGGGACGGAACTGATGACGATCATTCTGGAAGACGGTGCACAACCGCGGCCGATGACCGCCGAGGAGCGCAAGGTATTCTTGGGCAAGGTGTTTACCGCGGCAGTGTGGCCGAAGGTGATGCCGTGAGACGGGCAAGGACCGCTCTCTTTCTGGTGTGCCTGCTGCTGGCTGGATGCCGGGCTGCCCCGCTGCCGCGGGCTTTGCCGACACCATTTCAGCCGCTGATGCCCACCGCCACGCCCACTTCCGCACCCTTCACCCCCACGCCGGAGGCGCGCCTGTGGGTGGATCCCATGCTCCCAGCGGCTCTGCGCGAGGCGGTGCAGGCGGCGGGGCCGGTGAAAACGGCTGGGCGCTCTGAAGACGCCAATTTGCACCTGGGAGTGACTTTTACCCCCAAGCGTGCAGCAGAATGGGTATATGTGCTGGCTGCGCCGTTTTCCAGCCTGGACGATGGGGTGGATTCTGAGGCGCTGCGGGCTTTTTGGAGCGGTAAGGAAGCCCCAGGGATGCCGGAAGAGGCCCTTTTGATGAGCGCGGAGACCCTGGCGGCTTTTGAGGCGCGTTGGGGGCGGGCTGCGGCTGGGGCGGTGGAAGTGGTCCGGGCGGAGAATCTGCTGAAGACCGCCTGGGGCCAGCCGCAGCACTGGGCGCTGATCCCCTTTGAGGCGTTGGAACCCCGCTGGAAGGTGCTGCGGGTAGACGGCGCTTCGCCGTTGGACCGCGATTTTCAGGCGAAGTCTTACCCGCTGACGGTGTACTACGGGGTGGTGGAGGGCGACCCGGCGGGGTGGGTGCAGCTTCCGGCTACTAACCGCGACAGCCAGCGCCTGACGGTGGTGGTGATGAGCGGGGTGACCGCCCTGGTGCGCTCGACGGGGGCGAAGATGGAATCCCTGGGCATGCGCTACCCCGGCGAGGAGATCAAGGACTGGCTGCGAGATGCGGATTTTACGCATGTGTCCAATGAAGTGAGTTTTGATCCGCGCTGCCCACCCGCCAACCCGCACCAAACCAGCCTGATGTTTTGCAGCCGCCCGGAGTACTTGGATTTGCTCAGCTATGTGGGGGTGGACATTGTGGAACTGACCGGCAACCATGTGATGGATTACGAGGTCGGGTCGCTGCCTTATTCTCTGGAGCAGTACCGGCAGCGAAACATGCGCTATTACGCGGCGGGGATGAACCAGGCGGAGGCGCGCGAACCGCTGCTGCTGGAGCATAACGGCAACAAGATCGCTTTTGTGGGCTGCAACCCGGCTGGCCCGCCGACGGTTTGGGCCACCGAAACGCGGCCAGGGGTGGCCAACTGCGATGACGATTGGATGACGGCCAAGATTCGCGAACTGCGCGACAAGGGTTATCTGGTGATTGCCACTGTACAGTATTTTGAGCATTACGCCATGACGATCACCCCTTTCCAGCAGCGCGATTTTCCGCCACTGGCCGAAGCCGGGGCCGTGATTGTGCAGGGCAGCCAGGCACATTATCCGCAAGGCTTTGGCTTTGTGGGCAGCAGCCTGATCCACTACGGCCTGGGCAATTTGTTTTTTGACCAGATGTATGTGCCGGAGGGTTTTGGGGGACAGTCGTTTCATCCCGATCTGCCCATCCCCGGCACGCGGTTGGAATTCATTGACCGGCATGTTTTTTACGACGGTCGCTATGTGGGCAGTGAGATTTTAACTGCCGTGCTGGAAGATTACGCGCAACCGCGTCCGATGAGCGCGGCGGAACGGCGTGTATTTTTGCAGGAAGCCTTTCGGATCAGCCTTTGGCCCTTTGGTGAGGAGAATCAACCATGAAAATCTTTGATATTTCTGTGCCGGTCAGCCCCAGCCTGCCCACCTGGCCGGGGGATCCGGTGATTGAGATCAGCATGCCGGACCGCATCGCGGATGGATCGGTGGCCAACATTTCACGGCTGGCCTTTGGAGCGCACACCGGCACGCACGTGGACGCGCCGCTGCACTTTGTGGACGGGGCGGCCACAGTGGATGCGATGGGCCTGGAACCGCTAGTGGGGCCGGTGCAGGTGGTGGAAGTGAGCGATGCGGTGGGGGCGGTGGATGCAGGGGTGGTGGCGGGCTGCGGTCTGCGCCCTGGGGTGGAGCGCGTGCTGTTTAAGACGCGCAATTCTCGCTGGTGGCGGGAAGAGCCGCTGCGCTTTCATCCAGAATTTACGGCCATCACGGCGGATGGGGCGCAGGCCCTGGCGCAGCGCGGGCTGAAGCTGGTGGGGATTGATTACTACTCGGTGGCCCCGTTTGACGCACCTGTCCCCACACACCAGATTCTGCTGGGAGCGGGCATCATGGCCTTAGAGGGGATTGACCTGAGTGCGGTGGCGCCGGGTGAGTACACCCTGATGTGCCTGCCGCTGAAGCTACTGAGTGTGGAAGGCGCGCCCGCGCGGGCGATTCTGTTGGCCTAGCGCGGGACGGGCAGGGTGTAGCCGCCATCCACCACGATCACCTGCCCGCGGATCATGCTCGCATCCGGCGAGCATAAAAAGGCCACCACGCCGGCCACGTCCTGAGGGGTCACCAGGCGCCCGGCGGGGGTGTTGGCCACCGCACGGGTGATGGTCTGCGGGTCGCTGAGGGCGGCGAAATGCTTGAGGGCGTCCGTTTCCACGATGCCGGGGCTGACGGCGTTGACGCTGATATGTTCGGGGGCCAGTTCCACCGCCAGATAGCGCGTGAGGGCTTCGAGAGCAGCTTTGGAGGCGCCCACCGCCACGTAATCGGGCAGCACACGCTGGCTGCCGGGGCTGGAAATGGCCACCATGTGGCCGCCGCCGCGGGCGCGCAGCAGCGGCAGGGCTTGCTGGGCGGCAAACAGAAAGGCGCGGGTGTTGACGTTGAGAGTCCAATCCCAGCCGCTGATTTTTTGCTGCATGGCAGGTCGGTTGAAGCCGGAAGCGGCGTTGCTGATGAAGATGTCTAAACCGGCGAAGTGCTGTTGGATTTGGGCAAAGAGATACTCGATGTCTTCCGGTTTGGAGAGGTTGGCCTGCACCACCAGGGCCTGACGGCCCAGGGCGCGAATCTGCGCGGCGGTTTCTTCGGCGGGGGCCTGGTTGCGGTGGAAATTCACCACCACATCCGCGCCGTCCGCGGCCAGACGCAGAGCGATGGCCTGGCCGATGCCGCGGCTGGAACCCGTGACGAGGGCGATTTTGCCTTGGAGGGGGGAGAGACTCATGCGGTTGTCTCCTGGTGGGTGTATTCTATGGGGCGAATGAGGGCTGTGGAGAAAAGGGTCATCCCCTGGGGACCGAGGCGCAGCAGTTCCTGTTCGGCAGCGGCGGCATCCTGACGAAGACGCTGCACCTGGATACCGCGGCACACATCTGGGAAGGGGGCCAGCCAGCCCTGGGCGCGGGCGAAGAGTTTGCAAGCGCCGGCAAACTTGCCTTGCTGAATTTTGTAATAGGCGACGCCTACCTGGAGGATGCCGCGGTACAGCTCGCGTACCGGGCCTGTTTCGGCGCGCCAGGCGGTTTCCAGGGCTTCGTGGGCCTCAAAATACTCGCCGGCGTTAAAGAGGCGCAGGCCGAGGAGCACTTCCTCTGGCAGCGCCCCCTGACAGGCGGCGCGCTTTTCGGTGGGGGTGAGGGTGAAAGGCTGCGGGTCGGACGGGTTCATCGTGGTTTGATTATAGCATGGGGCGCGGGCTGGAAAAGGGCGAGGGGAGGGCGGGCCAAAAGCGCGGTTCTATGATACGATTAACGGGAAGCAACCTATTTCACCTTTCGAGGAACCCATGTTCGAACTGGACGATCAGGATATTCTTCCGCTTTCGTTGGAACATAACTTCTGGACCTGGTCTGCTCAAGGCAAGGTCAACCCCATTCCGGTCAAGCGCGCCAAGGGCGTGTATTTTTGGGATGTGAATGACAAGCGCTATCTGGATTTCAACTCGATGGTGATGTGTGTCAACATCGGCCATGGGGAAGAACGCGTGATTGAGGCGATGGTGGAGCAGGCGCGTGAGCTGCCGTTTGCCGGGCCGGGGATGGCCACCAAGCCGCGGGCACTGCTGGGTCAGGCTCTGAGCGA
Source organism: Levilinea sp. (assembly GCA_029975215.1). Classification (GTDB taxonomy): domain Bacteria; phylum Chloroflexota; class Anaerolineae; order Anaerolineales; family Anaerolineaceae; genus Levilinea. The sequence goes on along the minus strand of JARKPO010000078.1, from coordinate 8,745 downwards.
AATTGTGCCCGCTGGGCTGACTCGCTACCTGTACACCCTGGGCGGGGCCGATGCCAACGAGAACGCCATCAAGCTGGCTCGAGGCAAGACGGGCAAGTTCAAGATTCTGACGCGTTACCGCTCGTATCATGGGGCCACCTACGGGGCCATTGCCGCCACGGGTGACCCGCGGCGCGCGCCCTGGGAACCGGCGGTGATGCCGGGGGTGGTGCATTTTCTGGATCCATACCGCTACCGCTCCACCTTCCACCGGCACAACCCGGACATCAGCGAGGAAGAATTCACCCAGGATTACCTCAACCATCTGGAAGAGATCATCCTGTATGAGCGTCCGGAGACCATCGCGGCGATTATGATGGAATCGGTGACGGGTACCAACGGGATCATCATCCCGCCTCAGGGCTATATGCAGGGCGTGCGTGCGCTGTGTGACCGCTACGGCATTGTGATGATTGCGGATGAGGTGATGAGCGGGTTTGGACGCACGGGCAAGTGGTTCGCGGTGAACCATTGGGATGTGACCCCGGATATCATGACCATGGCCAAGGGGCTGACCAGCGGTTACGCGCCGCTGGGGGCGGTGGCGATGAAACCCGAAATTGCCGATGCTTACCGCGAGCGCACCTATGAGGGCGGGCTGACCTATAACGGACATCCCATTTCCCTGGCGGCGGCGATTGCCACCATCCGGGTGATGCAAGAGGATAAACTGGTGGAGAAGGCTGCCGCTACCGGTGAGGCGATGGCGGATATGCTGGCGGAGCTGAAGGAACGACACCCCTCGGTGGGTGAAGTGCGCTCGATCGGCCTGTTTGGCATTTTGGAACTGGTGCGCGACCGCAAAACCAAGGAGCCGATGGCGCCTTTCAACGGGAGCAGCCCAGAGATGACCGCCTTCCGCAAATATATGCTGGATCATGGCGTTTTCCTGTACACCCACTGGCACACAGCGCTGATTATCCCGCCGCTGCCGATTACCACCGAGCAGCTGATGGAAGGCTTCTCGGTGTTGGATCAGGCTTTGGAGATCACCGATCAGGCCGCACGTTAATGTCACTTTTCGGGCCGCACCGCGTCCAATAAATGAACAAATTTGCGATGAGGAGCATCGAACATGGATTTTAACCTGAGCGGATTATCGAGCGCCAAGCGCAGCCTGGAAAGCGAGCGGGTGAAGGTGCTGATTCTGGGGGCCGGCCCGGCGGGGATGTCGGCGGCGCTGTACGCAGCGCGGGCTGAGCTGGCGCCGGTGGTGCTGACGGGCACGGCTTTGGGCGGGCAGGCCTCGCTGACACATGTGATTGAAAATTACCCTGGCTTCCCCGAAGGCGTGGGCGGACTGGAATTGGGCGAATTGTTCCAAAAGCAGGCCGAGCGTTTTGGGGCGCGGTTTGAGTTTGACACGGCCGCCAGTGTGGACTTTTCCAAGCGGCCTTTTTCGGTGAAAACCTATTCGAAAGAATACCTGGCAGATGTGGTGATTTTGACCACAGGAGCCAGCCCCAACCATTTGCAGATTCCAGGGGAAACAGAGCTGACCGGCAAGGGTGTTTCGTACTGCGCCACCTGCGATGGGTGGTTCTTTAAGGATAAGAAAGTAGTGGTGGTGGGCGGCGGAGACAGTGCCTTGGAAGAAGGTTTGTTTTTGACCCGTTTCGCCAGCGAAGTAACCATCATCCACCGGCGCGATCAACTGCGCGCGGGGGCCATTTTGCAGCGGCGGGCGCAGGAAAACCCTAAGATCCGCTTTGTGTTGGATACGGTAGTGACCGCGGTGGAAGGCCAAAAAGCGGTGGAGCGACTGCGTTTGAAGAACGTAAAAACTGGCGAAGAGAGCACACTGGAAACGGACGGCTTGTTCATCTTCGTGGGGCACACCCCTAACACACAGCTGTACCAGGGGCAGGTGGAAATGACCCCGGCGGGGTATGTCGTGACGGATATGGAGATGCGCACCAGCGTGCCGGGCGTGTACGCGGCAGGAGAGGTGAACGACCCGCATTTTCGCCAGGTGATCACCTCGGCGGGAATGGGGGCGGCGGCGGCCATTTCGGCCACACGTTTCCTGGAAGCCGAAGAATAATCCGTGCGGATGCAGCGGACGAAAAACCAAAAAAACGCCCTGGCATGTGCCAGGGCGTTGATTGTTCTTGAGAACGCTGTTGGTTAGGGCGCGGGGGTGTTGGCTGGCGCGCTGCCTGTGCCCCACCAGGTGAAAACCCGCGGGGTGCTGACGGCACCTGCAGACACCCATACCGGCTGGCCTTCTTTATCGGTGCTGGTCTGGCGCACGGTGGTCACCGTCCAGCGGATGACATGCGGAACGGTATCGATGGGCCGGAAGGTGGCGGGGATGATGAGCTTGGTGTCGGTGACATACTGGGTCAACCGGCGGCCTGTGCCCTCGGTGATATCTTCCACCGTGACCATGTAGGATTCGTTATCGCGCAGGGTGCCGACCGAGGCCCACTGCAAGGTAATGGAATCGGCCGAATTGGCGAAGGCGGTACCGTCCGCGGGCAAAAGCAGGTTCGGTGCGGAATAAGGCGGCGGCGGTGTGGGGGTGGAAGTGGGGCCGGGGGTTGGCAGCCGTTCGCACAGGGGAATGGTAAGCGGCTGGCCCTGGTACACAATATCGCTGGTCATGCCGTTGTATTCCTTGATGGCTTCCATCGATACGTTGTAATTGCGTGCAATGCCGCCCAGGGTATCATTTTCAGCCACGGTGTACTCTATCTTTTCACAGGCCGCATCTGTGGCTTGCACACCGGAGAGGGTTGAAGTCGGCTGAGGCGAAGCGGTGGGCGTGGGCTGCGGGATGAACAATTTTTGACCGACAACCAGGTTGCTGCAGTCGGTGGGCAGATTGTTCATCAGGATGATGCTGTTGATCGAAACGTTGAAAAACGCCGCAATGGTGGAGCAGTAGTCCCCGGATTTGACGATGTATTCCAATGTGGGCAGCGGTGTAAAGGTGGGAACGGGCGTTCCGGTGGGGCTGGTGGTGGGGGTGGGGGTAGCGGTGGCAGTGGCGGTGACCGTGGGGGTGACGGTGGGTTCCACGACCCGACCGGTTCCCTGGAGGACAAAGTACACCACAGCCGCACCAATGGCCAAAACCAGCAGGAGGAGACCCAGCGCAACCGGCAGGCTGATGGTGACTTCCGGCATTTTGGGGCCTTTGATCGCTTTTGCAGGAGATTTGGCAGAGGGCGCGGGGACAAAATTGCGGCCGCAAACGAGGCAACGCGTGGCATTCTCGGTCAGGCGGGTGCCGCAGGTTGGACAAATTTTGGTAGCAGAAGTGTTTTCAGGACTCATAGGATTCAGGAACCGGGGTGCTGCCCCCGGTCGGTGGGATTATACCATATCCTTTGGAGGGTCAAGGTCTGGCTGGTTTTTTGGCCAGAGTGTGATATTCTATGAGGAGATGGAAAACCACAGCATTTATCTCCACATTCCATTTTGCCGCACACGGTGCGGCTACTGTGATTTTAACACAACCGCAGGGATGATGCTGCATATTCCCGCGTATGTGGAAGCCTTGACGCGCGAGATCCGCAGCGTGGGGGGGCGCAGCGGTGAAAAGGTGAGGGCGCATACCCTTTACTTTGGCGGGGGCACACCTTCGCTGCTGCCGCCCAAGTCAGTTGAGCGTATATTGGCGACAGCACGCGAGGTGTTTGCCGTGCAGCCGGAAGCCGAAATCACCCTGGAAGCGAACCCCGGCACGGTGAGCCGCGAAGGGCTAGCTGCTCTGCACGCGGCAGGGGTGAACCGGCTGAGTTTGGGGATGCAGTCGGCGCATGCAGAGGATTTGCAGTTTTTGCAGCGCGGCCACACGGCCGAGGATGTGCGCCAGGCGGTGCGCTGGGCGCGTGAGGTTGGGTTTGAGAACTTGAGCGTGGATTTGATCTTCGGCCTGCCGCGCCTGAGCCTGGACCGATGGAAGGCCACCCTGGAAGAAGCGTTGGCGTTGGATGTGGAACATTTATCCCTGTACTCACTAATTGTGGAAGAGGGCACACCGCTGGCCCGCTGGGTGGAGAGCGGCAAAGTGGAAGCGCCCGACGACGACAGCGCAGCAGAGCAGTACGAATGGGCTATGGAGCGGTTGGAAGCGGCGGGGTATGTCCATTATGAGATTTCTAACTGGGCGCGGCGGCGGGCGCAGGGCGGGCATTGGGGCAGCCTGCACAATTTGCAGTACTGGCGCAATCAGCCGTATTACGGCTTTGGGGCGGGGGCGCACGGCAGTCTGAATGGGCTGCGCCTGATAAACGCGGCGGAGATGGCGGATTACATCACGCGCTGCGCCGCGGGCAAAAGCCAGGCCTATCCGCGCGGGCCGGCGACGGTGGAAGTGGTGGAGATTGACCGCGAGACCGAAATCGAAGAGACAATGATGGTGGGACTGCGCCTGACCGAAGAGGGGGTGGGGCGGCAGGCTTTTGGGGACCGCTTTGGCGAAAAACTGGAAGATCGCTATCCGCGGCAAATTGAGCAGCTGACGCGCGAGGGGCTGGTGGAGCTTACGGAGGACCGCCTGCGCCTGACCCGTCGGGGGCGACTGTTGGGCAACCGCGTGTTCGCTGCTTTTTTGGGTGAAGATTAGTCCACGATCACGACCGTGCCGTAGCCTTTTTTATCCCAATGATCCATTTCAGCCACGGGGGTGGTCCAGCGGTAGAGCCACTGGGCTTCGTGAACGCGCATGTTGACACAGCCGTGGCTCATCATACGGCCAAAATTATTGTGCCAGAAGGCTCCGTGGAAGGCGACGCCGGTTTTCGGCTCAAAGAAGCCTGTCCAGGGCACACCGGGCAGCTCATAGGCTTCGATGTTATCGGTGAGGTTGCCGTCGCCCATGTGCTTGGAGGGCATTTTGACCTGGATATGGAAGGTGCCGCGCGGAGTGCTGGTGGGAATGCGCCCGGGAACTTTGGGTGAAGGGATGCCTGTGGATACCTCAGTGTGCAGCACCACCTGATCGCCCTCGTAGGCCGTCAGGGTTTGGTCGGCGATGGACACCAGGATGCGCTTCTTTTCGGGGGGCACATCCGGCGAGATGGGGGCGAAATCAGCCGAGGTGAAGGCGCGCATGTGGGCGGCAGGGACGTGATAATCCACTTCGAGCAGTTCATCAATGATCTTGTACCAGGGTTCGCCGTCAGGGCCTTCCTCCACGCCGGTGATCCAATGGTTTGAGTCGGCGTACAGGCGGTACACGGGCCGCCAGCCGCCGCGCCCATCTTTGCGCATGGCTTGCGTGTAGGGAACGGTGATCTGGGCCAGCAGGCCGCTTTCAGGGATGCGCGGCAGGACGGGGTTTAAGCGCGGGGTGACGCGGTAGGTGTGAGCGCTGTGGATGTAGCCGCCCCACACGCGGTACCAACGGGGGTTGTATTTGGGGGAGCGGTCGGAGATGACCTCGCGGTAGACATGCACCAAATCGTCGCGAAAGCGTTGGAAACGGATCTCGCTGGTGTCATCCGGCTGGCTGTAAACCGAAACCGATTGGGTGCAGATGCGCAGCACATCTTCACCGGCGAAGGATTCCCAGCGTTTGAAGAGGGGGCGAAAGGCCAAACCGATGATACCGGCGGCGGCCAGGCGGATGAATTCGCGGCGAGTGTATTTTTTCTCAAACATGACGGCAGTACCTTTAAGGAGAGCGTCAGGGTCAGCGGAGCGGCAGTGGAGGCAGGTTGCTTTCAACGCCGGGGGCAAAAACCAGGTAATCCTGGGTGGCGGCCTCGAGGTCAGAATAGACCCCGCGGTACGCAGGCGGCAGCAGGGCGGCCATTTGATACATGATCTCATCCACCATGCGCTGGCGCACTTCGCGCGAGACGGGGCTGGGGACAGGGCGGAGAGTGAAGGGATTGCCCACTTTAATGAAAAAGTCGGTGCGGCGCAGACGGCGGATATTGTGATGGAAGCGCTCGCCACCGTAATATACCATGGGCAGGATGGGCGCGCCGGAGCGCAGGGCTAAGAGCACCACACCCGGGTGCCCCTTGCCCAGCACGCCCGTGCCTGAGCGGGTGCCTTCGGGCGAGACGCCGAGGATTTGTCCTTCCTGAAGCGCCTGGAGGGCTTTTTGGAAGGCTTGCAAATCGGCTTCACCGCGGCGGATGGGGATGCCTTTCCATGTATTAAACAGGAAGCTCATGAGGGGTGAATCCCAGGTCTCTTCTTTGACCAGGGCAGTGACGGTACGCGGCTGCAGGTGAGTGACGATGATGGGGGCATCCAGGAAGTTGACGTGATTGGCCACCAGGATCAATGGGCCGTGGTGGGGGACGCGCGCCAGGGGCTGGTCGTGCACGCGGCAGAGCAGACGAGCCAAACTTTTGATCCCTGAATTGACCAGCGAGGCGGTAAGCGTCATACCAGGGCCGGTGGTTGGGGCGGGCAAATGAGCTGGATAGCGTTGGGGACGATGGACATCTCGAGGATATCACCCTGGGTGCAGATGGTTTCACCATCGGCGTGGGCGGGCAGGCTGCCTACCACCGCTTTGGTGATGAGGCGCGTGGTGCGGCGCATTTTGATGGCGGGATCGTGGATCTGCGCGCCTTTGGTGATCTTGCCAATCAGCTCGAGCATGCGCAGACGCCCCACCTGAGAAGCGATGCACAGGTCAAATTGGCCGTCGTCGCGGGCGCTCTGGGGAGCCATAAAGAAGCCCCCGCCCATGCGGCGCCCGTTCATGATGGAAACCATCAGGCAGGGCTGGGTGATGGTTTCGTCATCCAGTTGAATCTCGATGGTGGGGGCTTTGAAATAGAGGAACATGGTTTTGAGGGCAGCCACCAGATAGGCAATGAAGCCGGTCAGGCGACTTTCGGCGGCCACAAAACCCACCACCGCATCAAAACCAATGCCGACGCCGTTGCAGAAATAGCGGCCCTGAGGATACAGCCCGCCTTTAATGAAACCAGCGTCGATGGGATGGGCCTCAGCGGCTGCCAGATTCTGACAGGCGGCTTCAAATTCCGTAGGGATGCCCATGCTGGAGGCGAAGTCGTTGCCGCGGCCAATGGGGAGGACGCCAAGTTTGACGCCGTTAGCGCCCACCTGACGGGCAAGCATGATGCCGTTGAGCACTTCATTGACGGTTCCGTCCCCGCCCACCGCCACGAGGATTTCACAGCCTGCCTCCACGGCGTTTTGGGCCAGCTCAGCAGCGTGGAAGGGGTATTCGGTGAGGGCGATGTCGTATTCTAGTCCCAGGCGGCGAAAGGCGGCTTCAATTTCTGGGATGGCTTCGGCGGCTGCTCCTTTGCCGGCCAGGGGGTTCAAGATCAATTGATAACGGCTCATGCGTTTTTTCCTCTTTGGGCTTAGGAGTCTAGAATATCTTTGGATTATAGCATAAGCACTCAGAGAAAAAGAAAACCCCTCACCGCTCCCGAAGTTTCGGATCTAAGGCGGTGAGGGGGAGGATGTGGGGGGATGATCAGGCCGCAGTCTGAGCTTCGGGCTGTTTGACAAGCTCGGTTTCGATGTGAATTTCCACCTCTTCTCCCACCAGGAAGCCGCCTGTTTCCAGGGCGACATTCCATTCAAGCCCCCAATCCTTGCGGTTGATTTTGGTAGAGGCGTTGAAACCGGCGCTGACAGCACCCCAGGGGCTTTTGGCCTGTCCCAGGTATTCAACATCCAGGGTCACTTCTCGGGTTACATCACGGATGGTGAGGTCGCCGATGAGAACGCCGCGCGAGCTGCCTTGCATGGTGAAACTCTTGGAGCGGAAGACCATGTACGGGAAGGCTTCAGCGTTGAAAAAATCGGCGGAGCGCAAATGCGCATCGCGCTGGGCTTCACGAGTGTTAATGCTGGCCGTGGCGATTTTGGCTTCGACCACAGAAGCGGATGGGTTATCTTCGTCCGCCTGAACGGAGATTTCAAACTGTTCGAACGAGCCGCGCACTTTGGAAATCATCATGTGGCGAACAGAAAATTCGATGGCGGTATGGGCTAGATCAGCAGTCCAAGACATGGTTATGCTCCTTAGGGTTACAAGTAATTTGATATCAAACAATTATCTCAAAAAAAGATCAGGCTATCTGACCTTTTCCGAGTTTACGACACAGGTCGCTGAGAGTGCGCTGTTCTTCTGAGCTGAGAACGGCCATTTCTTGGGCAATGGCCTGGGCTTGCAACGGAAACAGCTCTTGAATGAGTTCCTGCCCGGCGGGGGTGAGGGAGATGGTGACCATGCGCCGGTCTTGAGGATCGCGGTCTCGGCGGATGAGGCTGCGTTTCTCGAGGTTGTCGAGCACCAGGGTCATATTGCCGGTGGATTTGAGCAGTTTGCTGCTGAGCACCCCCTGGCAAAGCGGGCCGAGGTGAAAGAGAGCTTCGAGAACACCGAACTGGCTGGGGGTGAGGTGGTCTAAAATGCCGCGGGCAAAGAGGCGGTTCTCCAGGGCAGAGGCTGCACGGGTGAACTTGATGAAGGTATCCAGGGCCAGTACGGTTTGCGGATCACCGCGGAAATGCGTGGGCATAAAATCCTTTCACATCAAATATTTTGATATCAAAATAATAACAGCGTAGAACAAGAAAGTCAAGCGATTCTCATCAAATACTTAATTGTATTCTTAGGACTCATTCCTAACACTTTGATCAGCGAATAAATTGATCGTATCGATGGGACGGCGTCCCATGTTGCGATAACCCTGGTGTGGTCGCTCGGTGTTGTAATGGACCAACCAGGTATCCAAATCTACCTGA
>JARKPO010000065.1 GCA_029975215.1 Levilinea sp. | reverse complement strand
CAGTTTTCTTGGACACTGATTTGGGGTAAAGTCCCCGTGTCCAAGGAGAGAGAATATGACTACAAAGAACAAGAACGAAACCGTCAAAGGCCCCTTAGCCGAAGGACAGCGTTGGAGTGCCTCCCGCAAGCGTGAGGTTGTCCTACGCATGCTTCGGGGCGAATCCGTTGACGCCCTGTCCCGCGAGCTGAGTATCGAAATCTACCGTCTGGAGCAGTGGCGGGAGAATGCCCTTGCCGGGATCGATGAGTCGTTAAAAAAGCGGCCAAAAGATCCGGTTCAGGCCGAACTCAATCAGGCCATGCGCCGGATCGGCGAATTGACCATGGAGAACGAACTCCTTTGGGAACGGGTTAAAAAACCCGGCCCTTTAGCCAAGCGGAGATCGTCGAAATGAGCCAAACGATCTCCCCGGGAGCAGACAAGCCCTACGGCGTCCAGCGGGTTTGCACTGTCTGGGAACAGGCTCGCTCCTCGTTCTATCATGCCTCGCGCCAAAGTCCACCAGCGGTGCCTAAACGTCGTGGTCCGCGTCCATTGATAAGTGACGAGGACCTATTGGGCTTGATCCGTCACGACCTGGCAACCTCACCGTTCGTAGGAGAGGGACACCGTAAGGTCTGGGGACGGTTACGGTTCCGTGATGGCCACCGTGTGTCACGCAAGCGGATTCTGCGGATCATGCGCGAAAACCACCTACTTTCTCCGCACCGAGGACGGCCCAAAGCTGCCAAGGCGCATGAGGGCAAGATCATCACCATGGCACCGAACTTGATGTGGGGCACCGATGGCACCCGCGTCTTCACTCTTGACGAGGGCTGGGTCTGGATCTTTGCGGCTGTGGAGCATTGGAACGCCGAATGCGTCGGCTGGCATGTGTGCAAAACCGGCGACCGCTATGCAGCCCTGCAGCCCCTTTCCATGGCCTTAAGCCGCCTTTACGGCAGCGTAGAGAAAGGAATTGCCCGGGGGCTGTCCCTGCGCATGGACCATGGCACCCAGTACCTCTCAGACCATTTTCAGAACCAGATCAAGTTCTGGGGGATCACTCCCAGCTTTGCCTTCGTTGCCGAGCCTCAAACCAACGGAGTTGCCGAACGTTTTAACCGCACCTTGAAAGAGCAAGCCATTTATGGCCGAGTTTTCCGTACCGTCGATGATGTTCGCAAGGCCGTAAAGACCTTCGTGAGCCTTTATAACAGCGAATGGCGAGTCGAGAAAAACGCCTTCACGTCACCTGACGAAATCCGCCATAACTGGCTGGAAAATCGGATGGCAGCATAGTCTAAACTTGTGTCCAAAGAACCGTTTCCGCTACAGGTGATCGGGTCGCCGCTGTCAAGACACTCGGAGACAAACTCGAAGGCGGTGCGGTAGTTGAGCAGCTCCCGCGCATCGTCCGGATCGGCCTCCGGTACCGCTTCGCCCTTCCACAGCCGCTCGGCCTGATCCAGCGTCAGCCGGGTGCCTTCGATGTGGGTGGTGTGGTGCGCCTCCCGGATCAGCGCCTGCTCGCCCACTTCGCGCACCCAGTCAGCAGAGAGCTGCGCCGCCTCGAGAAAGCCCCGCGCCCGCTCGATGCGGGTGATCGCCTGGGTCATGCGGTTGGTGATGGTGAAGTTCGGGTTAAAGCTCATATCGTCCTTCGCTACTTTCTACGACGCCATGCTGGCGTAGTAGGGTGACGGCACCGTTGGGTACGCCCGGAACACATGCACGAAAACCGCCTCTGTCTTGTCCCGCACGTCCTCCTCTGAATAGGTTTCCGGCAACCCGGTTTGCTCGCTCCAGAGATAATCCTGAATCGTCAGACGGACCGCGTCCCGGGTGGATTCCTTGTCGCGCCAGTGATTGATACGAAGTTTTTCCGCCTTAAGTGTTTCCAACAGGTCAACGGCCACGGCCTTGATGCGTTTGATGTCACCGGGCGTCAGGTCTGGCTTTCTCAGCAGGTCGAATACGGCGAGACTCTCCTCATCGAGCCCTTCCCGCACGGCGCGGCTCTCCTCATCGTCCATCTCATCCATGATCTGCAAAAGCGCTTCAAAGGTCTTCTCGATGGTCACCCGATCCTTCTCGCGGTTGTACTCAGCGACGATCTCCTCGTAATGCCTTTGGAAATCGGTGCGCAAGGGATTCTGCTGGAGCAGACGCTGCAGGCGTTGTTCTATGGCAGTCTTCAGATTTTGCACGGTGGTACGCTTGGCCGGGCTGCGCTCGAACTCTCGGCGCAACCGGTCAAAATCGATTTTGCTGATATCGTAGGGTGGTGACTCTTCAGCAACAGCCGGTTGGGTCTGGGTCTCAATCGCCTCATCGACCACCTGATGCAACTGACGGATGATATCGGTGATGTCCGCCTGCTCACGGTCTTGCTGCAAGCTCTTGTAGACGATGTTGATCGCGTCGAAGTCGCCCCGGCAAGCATTGACGCCTTCGATGGTGATGCAGGCCTTGAATTTCGAGAACACCGCCCGGCACATCACCTCGAAGCGTTTGCGCGTCTCGTCGTTTTCGTTCGCCGCCTCCTTGGCGGCAAGAATCGCCGCATTTCGAGCAAATCCGGTCTGCCCGATAATCCCATCCAACGACGCGCTTCGCTCGTCGAGAAAGGCCCGGACAAAGGCAATCGCTTCACGAAGATCGGCCAGCAGTTCCTCATCGGGCTTGGCCGGTTCGGTCTCGCCCCCATCGCCGCCGCGCCCGTCATCGCCGGTTCCAGCAAAGGTCGCCAGTGCCTTGCGCAGGTTCTTGAGGATGCCGCAGTAATCGACGATCATCCCGTTGTTCTTTCCTTCGCTTACCCGGTTCGCCCGGGCAATGGCCTGCATCAGCGTGTGTGCCTTAAGCGGCTTGTCCAGATACAGGGTGGAGAGGCTGGGAACATCAAAGCCGGTCAGCCACATGGCACAGACGATGGCAACGCGAAACGGGTGCTCCTCGGCCTTGAAGGCATCGTCCAGCGACAGCCGCTGCATATTCTGGAACTGCGGCTTTTTCCGCATCGCCTCGGGCAGATCGATGCCCTCCTTGATCAGGCGGCGATGCGGAGTGATGTCCAGCTCCCATTTGCGGAACTTTTCGACCTCGCCCTGTTCCTCGCTGACCACCACCGCCATCTGCGTCTGCCGCATCCACTCGATTTGGCGTCGCCGGTACTGTTCGTCCTGCTCGTCCGTGGCCTGGGGCAACTGCGCTTCCAACTCGCCGATTCTCTCGTTCCAGTAGAACTCGATCAGCTTGTGCATGCGGACGCAGGTGATCTTGTCGATGCAGACCAGCATCGCCTTGCCGGTTTCCCACGCTGTGGAGTAGTGCTGCACAAAATCGCGGGCCACCTGATCGAGGCGTTTCCCGGCCGTGATGATGTGGTAGTCGCGCTTGAGTTCCTGCTCCAGGCGCTGCTCCACATCGATATTGCCGGTTTCCAGCTCCTCCAGCTTTTCGGCGATCCGCTCGTTCAGATCACCGACCGCCACACCGAGCTTGTCGCCACGCGCATCGTAATAAAGCGGCACCGTGGCCTTATCCTCCACGGCTCGCTGGAAATCGTAGGTGGAGACGTAATCGCCGAACACCCGCCGGGTGATCTCGTCGTCCTTAAAGAGCGGCGTGCCGGTAAAGCCGATATAGCTGGCGTTGGGCAGGGCATTGCGCATGTTGAGCGCCAGGGTGCCGTACTGGGTGCGGTGAGCCTCGTCGGTGATGACGATGAGATCGTCGCGCCGGGAGTAGGCATCCCCTTCGACCACGGTCTGGTTGAATTTCTGGATCAGCGAGAAGACATGCGACTTGTGCTGGGCCAGCAGCTGCGCGAGATGCTCGCCGCTTGCGGCCCGGCACGGGTCACGATCGTTGTCCACCACGCCGCAACCGGCAAAGGTCTTGTAGATCTGCGTGTCCAGGTCGTCGCGGTCGGTGAGGATCAAAAAGGTGAAGTTGCCGCCCAGCTTGCGATGCACCTTGCGGGTGAAGAGCACCATGGAATAGCTCTTGCCCGAACCCTGAGTATGCCAGAACACCCCCAGCTTGCCGTTCCTGAGTTTGCGGTCGCGGACCGCCTCGATGGCCCGGTTGACGCCGAGGAACTGGTGGTTGCGGGCCAGAATCTTTCTTGATTCCCCGGCCGAGTCATCGAAAACGATGAAGTTCTCCACCAGGTCGAGGAAATTTGCTTTCGCGCATACCCCCTTGAGCAGCGTCTCCATGGCCACCACACCCGGCTGATTCTCGGCCAAACGCTTCCACTCGTGAAAATGTTCGAAACGGCTGGTGAGCGAGCCGAGCTTGGCATCCACCCCATTGGCCAGCACCACCATGGCATTGTGATGAAACAGATGGGGGACGGTTTCCTTGTAGTCCAGAAAGTTCTGCTCGTAGGCGGCGCGGATATCCTTGCTGACGTTCTTCAACTCCATGAACAGCAGCGGCAGACCGTTGACGAAGCCGACGATGTCCGCCCGGCGGCGGTAGAGATCGCCGCGCACCCACAGTTCCCGCACACAGAGGAAATGGTTGTTCTCGGGAGCATCGAAATCAAACACCCGCAGCCGCTGGCGCACCCGTTCGCCCTTGGCGTTGCGGAAGGTGACCTGCACCCCGTCCTTGATAAGTTCATACTTCTCGCGATTGGTGGCGGCCATGGTCTGCGAGGCGGAGACCGTGACGATCTGGCGGACGGCATCGTCATAGGCCGTGACGGGCAGTCCGGGATTCAGTTCCTCGATCTTGGCCCGCAGGGTGCGGGTCAACACAACCTCACGGTCCGAGTCACGACCCAGCAGGCTGTCCGGCCCAAAATCCTCGTTGTTATAGGCGTACACCGACTCCCAGCCAAGCTCCTGCTCCAAGTACTCGGCGGTGGTCTGCTGAACGAGGGTGTCTTCGGAGTAGGCGCTGGGCGTCACCTCTGGTTCCCCCTTCCTCGAGAATGTTCAATATGGGCAACTTCGATCATGCCGCACCTCCCTGCGCAGGAAGGATCAGGCCGTGTTGTCTGGCAAGTTCCTCATTGATGACCGCCACAGAGGTCGGGGCGAAACACCAGGTTTTGACGGTGGAATGAAGCGCTTTTTTCAACGCCTCCTGGATCGGAGGCAGCCATGCCTCCTGATGACCGTTAATCACCAAGACGAACCGCACACCGGCCTGCGACAAATCAAGCGCTTTGAAAGGAGCGGGCAGTTCCGCCTCGGCCTGTTGGTGCCGTTTCAAACAGGAGGCCCAGCCAAGGGAAAATGCATTGACCAGTTTTTCCCGGATATCCGCGATGAACTCATCGAAACTCGGTTGGGTCTCCGGGCGCGGCGTACCTGACTTGGCCTCCACCACCCAAAGGACAGGTGGCTTCCCATTGTCGATACGCAACAGCAGGAATTCCGCCATTTTCACACCCTGCTGAATGCCAGCATAGGTGGTGCTCTGTTCTATATAAAAGCACTGACCATCGGCATATGGGCCGAATGTCATCCCGGATTCGACGATTGGCTGTGTGGTCATTTGAGCGCCAACCCCACTTCTTCCTTGTACAGCCGGATCGACTCATCGATGATTGTGTTTTCCGGCATCCCGTCCTTGAGGTTCGCCGTAGTCCACTGGCTGTCATGGGCAGAAATCACTGGAATGGACAAATTCTGTTCCTGCGCGATCAGGAACAGCTTCTTCACTACAAAGTAGGAATGACTGGCCAGAAAGAACTGGATGCCACGCTCGGCCAGTACGGCCACGATATCGAGCAGCTTGGAAACCGCCACGGGATGCAGGGCCGATTCCGGCTCATCGATAAAAACGATTGAGCTGGTGTCGAGATACCGGTTGCCCAGCAGCGTATCGAGGATGGCGATTTTCTTGATCCCTTCCGCCGTTACGCCAATGGGGAACTTCTGGTTGCCCTTTTTGAACTGCCAGCGCCCCGACGTCTCGTCATATTCCACACGGCCGCCGAGAATATCCTCCAGGCTCTGGCGAGACTTGGCGAATTCCGCGTAATTCTTGCCCATCTTGGGTGACTGGCGCAGTGCCCGGGCGAGATCCAGATAGGTGTCGTCAAAACCGAAAGCCTTGTCCTGCTCACGGGATTTGAGAATGATCTGGTGCAGGGACAAGACTTCTTTCGCGGGAAGGAAGATGGAGTTGTTCGCTCTGGGTTGAACATGGTTTTCCAGCGAAGAAATCTGCTTGGTCGTGTCTTTGCCGAAACTGTAGATGAAATTCCGGTTGTCAAACTGCACGCTACACGACAAGGCTCCGTCCGCGCCCTTGGTCACCAGATCGCCGATCTTGTCCGGCTGGAAGGTCCAGTACAGCTTTTCAGCCAAAATCTCCGCCGCCGTGCGCTGGTCATCACCGCGCTTGTACTCCTCCAGCGTTCGCATGGCACTGTAGAGGGCTTTCAGGAGGAATGTCTTCCCGCTACCGTTGCCGCCGATCACCAGATTGATCGGCCCGAGCTTCGGCCAGTCCAGTTTGGCGAGCGGGCCGAAATTATTGAGTTTGATTTTATTCAGCATACGTCTCCTCCCAGCTTATGACGATACAGAGCCGTCTATCGTCAAATCGTCTAAAGACATCAATGTAAATCGCGGTCGTCCCTGGCCCACCTGCATAACATTCAGCTTTATTGTTACCGGCTTATGGAGCCATTCGCGATTCAGGATGTCGGGATCGGTAATGGCAGCATCGACTTTTCCGCGAATCAACCCCTCCTGGTCCAATAACTTGAATTCAAAGGTTCTTCCCGCAGGAAGAACGCCTTGGAACTCGCCCCGATAGTTTTCTTCACGCTCCTGGATATTGTCATCACGCAGCCGGGCGGATGATGCCTTGAGTTGCTCATAATCCGCATAGCGAAAACTCCGATCGCCGAATTCCAATCCGCACCAGGCCTGCTGCTGAACCAGAAGGTCGAGGAATTCGAACACTTTTTTGACCGCCCTTGGGTGGATCTCGTCAATCACCTCGGCGATATCGTCGTCGCTGCCCTCGGCCGCAAGCCGGAAGAGATTCTCGATTTTTTTCATGGCCTCTTCGGCTTTTTCAAGCTCAGGGAATAATGTTGCAGGTTGAGCGGGCAACTCAAATTCAAAACCGAAGGAGCCGATAGCGGTGCCGGTAATCAGCAACTGGTTTCTGTCCCGGTTGGGGATCGGCCCGATATGCCGCAAGCCTTCGCTCAGGCCCGCCGCGACCACGGCAAACGCATCGGAAAAAGCGCCTGCTGCCTTTGCCCCAAAATCCGCCGATATGCCGTGACTGCCGAAAACCGGTCTGCCCCTGAAGGTAAGCCGCGCTTTGGGCGCTTCCCTGGTTTGCGGCAACGTGGCCAAAAGATCCTTGGCGGTTTGCAAACGCGCTTCCAGGCTCATCCGCTCAATCACGTTCTCTTCAGGAATAGCAACAAGCAGTTCTTCCAGTTCACGGATTTCGGCGACAACGGAAAGATGTTGTTTATTCATGTTGCGCACCCCCGCTTATATTGAGGACCGCTCGCGCGTCGGCATCCTGGGACGGGTCCAGGTCAACCTGAACAAACCCCTTCCACAGACCGTCACGACGATGCGACCACATGCTGTACCAATAGGCAATGCTTTGAACCTGTCGGGCATCGACGGGTTGTCCGAGCACGCTGAAATAGCCGTCAATCGAATAATTTTCTTTCAGGTGTTTCTGATCGAATACCTGTCCGGCCTTCTGGAGCAGCGACCGTTGATTTTCTCCTAACGGCATGTCGAAAAACGTCACCACATCCATGTCGCGTGGATGACGACTTTCCAGAATCTCGATCTGCTCAAGGAAACTGCCATCCAACCACTGAAAACCTGAGACAATGCCCAGTTCGTGCAATTTCCCGCGAAACCGCAACAGGCCGTTCAGAATCGACATCCGTTCCGGCGAGGTTGCGAACCGATCCACAAAGCCTGCCAAGGGCACCCGATAGGGGGAACGCTCCGGACTGTTGCCCGGCACCTCCGGCCTGACCGGCGGCAAGACGCCGACTCCGTTCCAATGAGGCAGAATTCCGGTAGAGCTCATGGCAGCACCTCGTCGTATTCATTGAATTTGCTCATTTCCGGCCTCCTGATAAATCGGCGATGGCTGCCTTGAGTACTTGCAGGCAGATCTCGGCCGTATGCTTGTCGGGTGTGAATTTGGATGCGAGCTGCTGATAGGGATGAATGTAATTACGGAAATCCCGCAGTTCATGGCTGAACTTTTTGACATCCAGTTTCAACGCCCCCAATCCGTGGGCGACATCGATAAACTGCGCCAGCGACCAGTCGTGGAATTGTTTAACTCTTCCGTCTTTGTCTTTTGGCGACTTGGCGGCCTGGTTGAACTCTTTTGGCTTTTGCAAGGCAACGCCCAGCAGGATACCTTCCAGGATGCTGCCGCTCAAAAAGATGGTCGCCAGCGAAGCGGATGCGAGGCAATGCTGTGCTTCCGCCAAACGGGACTCCAGCACCGGCACCAGGTTAGGGTCGATAGCAAGGTTCTTGATGGAGATGTTCTGATAGTGCCGATGCAGAAATTCCTGCTTGGTGGTCACCGGATCAGGTCGTTTGCCAGTCAGCCAGGCCACAATAGCCGCCGCCTGCTTGTATTGTGGAGAGTCGTTTGTCTGCCCGTTCCGGGCGGCGTTGTATTGCCAGACCTCCAGCAATCCGGTAAGGACCTTGCCGATCAAGGCATCCGGTTCGGTCTCCCAGAACGCCCGCAACCGCTTGGCCTTGGAATCGCCGTTGAAATCGTATTTTGGCGCGTAAATGTCGATATTGACGGTTTCACGGAAAAACTCGGCAAACGTGTTGTTGGAGAAATCGAGCACATAGCCGCTCGCCATCCCGAACAGGTCTTCAAAGACTCTTTTCTCGATTGCCTTGAGACTGCTCATACCGCCACCTCACCGTTCATAAGTTTGGGCAGGAGGAGGTCACGGGCTTTGGCGAGATTCATGTTGGATCGCATCAAACACCGAACTTGCCGAATGGTGTCGTATGCAATCTCTCCAAACTGGTACATAAGCGTTTTGCTGGGAATGGTTATGTCCATTTCGCGAAACCGGCCTTTGCTGATTTCGGGATAGGTCGTGCCCTTGGCATTGCTGCGAATCTCATTGACCCGGCTGAGCAGGTTAAACAACAGGTACATGCGCGAATGGTCGTCGTGTGGAACGATGTTGATGAAGCCTTGGTTTGTGCAAACCTCATGATCCATTAGAGCAAAAAATCCAACTGACGCACGGCTAGTCATGAGAATTGTCTCGGCCGGAACCATCTTGGCTGACGACTCCCGCAAGCCCTTTTCTGTAATCTTGCGCTCTGATTTCAGCAATATGAGGCTATTGTTATTCGTAATATCCGATGGAACGACCCACGTAATATCGCCGTCCCAGTATTCTGAAACTTTGGTTGAGGGAGTGCCGCCTCCTATCGTTTCGCAGACCTCAGCAATCTTTTTCTTCTCCCACCCCTCCGGCACACCGTCGATGATTGGGGTGTGTTCGTGGCCGGGGAAGCGGAGGTGGACGAACCATTCCTTGTAGAGCAGCCGCGCCGCCTGCTCCAGCAACTGAATCCGCCGCCGGTTGTTCTCGATCAGGTCGTCGTAGGCGGAGAGGATTTCGACGATTTCATCCTGCTTCTTAGGGGCAAAGAGAGGAACCTTCAGCCCGCCAAGAATCTTTGTGTTGAGGTTGAGCATTGTTGTGCCAACGGCATTACGCTCAAGCCATTCAACGCTTTGACGAAGCCCAAGAAAATAGAAAAGAAACTTCGAACGTAGTTTCTCCTCAGGCGGCTCAATTTTGATGCACCCGGTTCCACAAAGGAACCCAGCCTGCTCTTCGTTGATGTATGCGCACTTGCTGATCTCGCCTCTCCGTGGAAAAACTACGGACCCGGCTTTCAGGAAATGGCGTGACAGCTGACTGGCCTTGCCTTCTGGAATGCGGGCTATGCCGCTTTCGTCAATTCGGCCATTGCGAATATCCTTTGGCATCACCACTGGAATGCCTTGTTCCGAATAGTCATGCTGATGAAGCTGGGAGCCAAATGGACCAGTCTGAATCAAGCCACCCCATGATTCGACGATTTCGCTAAGCGTAGAAGTGCTCATACCCCCAGCTCCTCAAAATTCCTCTTGATCGTCGCGGCCAGTTGCACCGCCTCGGCGCTCAGGTCCTCCAACTCCACATGGATCTCGCGCAGGGCCTCCTCGAAATCGAAATCCTCGTCCACCTCCTCTGGTGCGACACCCACGTAGCGGCCAGGAGTGAGGCTCCAGTCGTTGGCCGCGATCTCGGCCCGGTCCACCAGCTTGACCAGCCCTTCCACGTCGCGCAGTTTTGCTTCGGGGAAGCGTTCGGTGAGCCAGTGGGCCTGCTTCCAGAAGTAGCGCACCTGCTTGAGCTGCTCCACAGCCAGGGCGCGGGCCTCATCTGCGGCCTTGCGGGCGCGGGTGATGTCGCGACCGGCCCAGGCGTCGCTGTCGCGTGCGTCGCATTCGTTCTCGCAGGTTTCGATCAGGCGGCAGGCGAGCTTGTAGAGCAGGTCGGTCTGCTTGACCAGGTCACGGCTGGTCTCAGCCAGGGTGGCGAGACGGTCCACGGCCTTCTTGAGTTCGCCGTTGGTCGTTTTCTGGGTTCCCCATGACGCCTGCTGCTCGCTGACGGTCTTCTGGAACGTCTCCACGTCCGCCTTGAACAGCGGGATGGCGTCATCCAGTTCCTTGAGCGGTTCAGTGTGGGGCGCGTCCTTGGCCAGGGTCTTGAGAAAGGGTTCAATACTGCTGCGCAGGGTCGCCAGCGCAGCGATGAAATCCGGCAGCGGTTCGACCTCTTCACCTTCGTCGTCTTTCATGGTGAAGCAGGCCGCGCCCTCGGCCAGCATGCGCTGGCAGTAGCCCGCGACCAGCTCCAGATAGCGCCCGGTCTCGCCCCGGTAGAGCCAGACGATGGCCAGCAGGTTCTGCTCCTGCTCGGGGGAAAAATCGAAAATCTTGCGCGTCACCTTGCGGTAGATATTGCGGGCGTCGATCATCAGCACCTTGTCGCGGTGCGCTTGCGGCTTGGCGCGATTGAGGAACCAGAGCTCGCAGGGGACAGTGCGGGTGTAGAAGAAGTTGGAGCGTATGGCGACCATGACATCCACGTCGCCGGTCTCCACCAGCTTTTGCCGCACCTTGGCCTCGTCGCGCCCGGCGCTGGAGGCCTGGGAGGACATGACGAACCCGGCCCGGCCCTTTTCATTCAGGTAGCTGTAGAAGTAGCTGATCCAGACATAGTTGCCGTTGCTGACCTTGCCCTTCTTGTTGACGCCGGGCAGGCCGAAAGGCAGGCGTGGATCGCTCTTGACCTTGTCGGCGTCTATCTCGTCGACGTTGAAGGGCGGATTGGCCATGACGAAGTCGGCCTTGCGCAGCAGTTCGTGCGGGTCTTCGTAGTAGGTGATCGATTTCTGGATGTCGCCTTCGAGACCATGCACCGCCAGGTTCATCTTGGCCAGGCGGATGGTGGTGGCGTTTTTTTCCAGGCCGTAGAAGGTGAGCTTCTCGGTGGGGTTTTCATGCCGCCGCTCCACCACCCGGGCGCTCTGCACGAACATGCCACCGGAACCGCAGGCCGGGTCGAGCACCGTGCCGCCCGCCGGTTCGATCACGTTGGCGATCAGCGAGACCAGCGTCACCGGGGTGAAGAACTCGCCGCCGTCGTGGGCCTTCTGGTCGGCGAACTGGGTCAGGAAGTATTCGTAGATGCGGCCGAACACATCGCCGGAGACCCGCTTGAGCTCCTCGGGGTTGAGGGTGCGCAGCAGTTGACCGAGCACCGCGTTGTCAAGCTCCTGATATTCGCTCTTGGGCAGCACGCCGCGCAGGTTCTCGTAGTCGGCCTCGATGGACTCCATGGCGTCGATGATCGCCTTGGCGCGGTCGGCGCTGTCGGGCAGAGCCACCAGGGTGTCGAACTGGGCCTTGGGCTGCAGGAAGATGGCGCTTTTCTGCGAGAAATCCTCCTTGGTCAGCGGCCGGGTCTTGCCGCCTCGGGTGGGCAGGCCCGCTTCGATGGCATCCTTGACGCCGAGAAAGCGGCTGTAGGCATGGCGCAGGAAGACCAGGCCCATGACCGGCAGGAAATATTCGTTGCTGGCGTAGTTGGAATTGGCCCGCAGGGTGTCCGCCGCGCTCCAGAGCCGCTTTTCAATGGCTTCGATGTGTTCAAGCTGGGCCATGCTTAGGCTTCCTTCCCAAAATACGCTTTATGCAGGGTCTCGCCCTTGTCCCCCAGGCTGCGCAGCAGGCTCTCGATCTTCTCCAGCGCCAGCGGCGACGGCTTGGCACGGTCGTTCTCCCAGCGGTTGATCGTGGGAAAGGTCACCCCGAGCTTGGCTGCGAACTTTTCCTGAGTCAGACCGGTAAGTTCCCGAAGATCACGGACCAGCCTCGCCATGCTGTGTTGCTCGTCCAATGGATTTCTCCTTGCTGAATCTATGTGATGTACTGGCGCACCATTCATAACGCCCGATTTATCACTTGATATATCATCCATGGGGCCGCAAATGTCAAGCGCGACCTTGAAATCCTTACGGAAATCTCTCTGCGACACGGCAATTTGAAATTCCCGCCGACACATCCCGCCGCCACCCGGTAAGTAAGCCCTCAGAAGGCCAGCACGCAAAAAATTCAGCCGATGCCCGACACTTTCTCCGTCTCTCCGGTAAGTAAGCGGGGAAGCAATCAGAATTCACAACGAGGAGCGACCGACCATGGACATCAACGACCTGTTTGACGGAATCATGAAGAGTATCAACCAGTTTGCCGACGAAATCGCCGAACAGAGGTTGCAGGAAAAAATGCAGGAAACCGGACGAGGTCCGGAGAATGAGGGTAAGAATGCGGAGAATTTCGAGGCGAAAGAGAAGCGGGATATGACAAGCTTCCCGAAAAGGGAGTGATCGGGGCGGCAACGCCGGCACCTTAAAATCGACGTAAATCGCTGACAATACGCAGAAAAACAAAACCCGTCCAATAACCGGACGCGGTTAGTGGACGGGTCTGTCTTTTTTAAATGGTGGAGGTGGCGGGAATCGCCATCTCCTCAATTTCAGCAGCCGAGAAATCATTTTGCCTAACTTGTTTTCTAAATGGTTTTGGACACTTATATCATTTGATGCAAGCCTATAGTGGTGGAGTTATCTAGTCAATTTTGTACCAAATGTACCACCCAAATGTACCACCTTATTTGGATATACTAGCGGGAATAACGAGAGAAGGCAAACCAGTTTCTTCCAACTACAGACCGTCTCCTTCACCTTGATTCGATTCCGACCTACCGGAATCAAATTGGCTCCAGAAATATCTCACGTAATGTTTCTAGGTACCATTTTTTCCAATAGAATAATCCTTTCCTAAGGCGATTGTCTTAGAGCTTAGAATCAGATGACCTAAAGGATCTATTCGATCAAAAATCATAATTTAGGACCTACCTGACACAAAAAGCCCGTTAGATGCAATTGGTAGCATGCCCCAACATATTAGCAATTACTATACCCCTAACTCAACCTTGACCTTTTCATTTAATCTGTCTACATTTACCCTGGTTTATTTTTATCGTTATTTAAAAGTTCTTGCTTAAAAGGAGTTAAGTAAGGACTGGAGTTAACCACCTAATATTATTATAGGAATTATGTTTTATTTTTTCGGAAATTGGCAATATTGTCTCTGTTAGACAATATTGGATTTTCGTTATCCACAATACATAACTCATTGAATTTCAATAATTAACGAAAAAGACGACGATGAAATACATTTTAAATCAAACAATTTCGAGCACTCACGAAGACTCCCAGGGGGAGAAAAATACCAAAGAGTTTCTGCTAGCTTTAGCAGAAAGATTCGGTGAAAGAATCCCTCTTCACCAACATCACGACATGCGGCTTGAAACCCTTGGGTATCTAAAAAATTTTAAAGTTGTTCCAGATGAGGAGTCTTCAGGAGAATGGCTTTTAAAAGCAGATGTTTATTTTTCCTGCGAAACCATAGATGAAGCATTAGGTGGTTTCAGTTATTCAATTACAGAACCTATCTCGGATAATTTTGATGTTGCAAAGTACCAAATTTATCTCCCTTGGCCGCATTATAATAATCAAGACCTTATTGACGAGTTGTTAAGCGAAGATAAAGATTTGGCTGTAGGAAAATGGCGAAAAAAAACTGTTGACCCCGACACTGTAGGCTTAATTTACAATGTGGCCATCTTCATGTTTGCTCCGCTCTGGACAAACGTTTACAACAACCACGTTGCACCAATGATAAAAAAACTTTTCTCAAAAACTCAAAACTTAAAAAGTAAAGGATTATCAATAGATTTCATTCAACAAGCTGGCGATTTCAAGGGAGAATTAATACAAATACAATTCATTCCAGATAGAGGCAATGAGGAAAAGTGCTTAAAAGAACAATTGGTGTATGAAGGCCTTAAAAAAGTTGAAAATTTTCTTAAAACAGATCCAGATGCAAATACTGTTGGGATTGTTCGAGTAAAACTAATGTATGATATATTTATAAATCAATATAGATTGATACACGTACAATACAAGTCCGGTAAAGACAAGAGAATTCCATAAAAAAATTAAAAACCGAAAATTTTTGTCCTTATTTAAAAATCATATACAAAGCGGAAGCGTTACATATCAACCCTCATTATTATTAACTTTAACTAAAATGAAAAGATCAAAACACTTCACTCCTCCTCATCTTAAAAATATAGACTCGTCACTTCATTGCGGAATGGATTTACTTTCACCAAATTTCTTCAAGGTAGGTAATGAATTACTTACTCTCGCAACTTCCGAGGTAACAAAAAAAATGAAAGGGTCAAGTTTTGACTCTTGTAGATATTGTTTTCCTGCAATTATA